>CAYWGH010000073.1:0-1587 GCA_964457925.1 uncultured Cytophagia bacterium | reverse complement strand
GACTATACCATTGGCAACCCGTTTTCTGCAATTTTCCCTGAAACCGGTTCTTGCGGAAATCGGTGTCGGCGATTTCGATGCAGATTTCTATGCCGAATACGCGACTGTTCAGGGCAGGAATGGATTTGGCAGGTTCGATGCCGATCATCCACACGCAGTTTATTTTTCCGGCACGTTTGCTTATGGCGCGTGGGGCGCCAGCTTCGAGTACAAAGATTACCAAGACTTTGCTTTTGGGATCAACGACCCCCCGTCGCTGGTGAGAGAGAACGCCGAGGCATTGCTCAATCGCGCGACGCATGTGTTGCTGGCCGAAGCAGAGCAAGGGATGCAGGCGGAGGTCAGTTTTTCGCCGGCGCCTTCATGGCGGGTGACGGCGAATTACAGCGCCGCCCAAAACGATCTCGATGCAAACCTTCCGGTGTTGCGTTATCACGAAACCTTGCTCGTCATCGAATGGTCCGGAAAAAACCTCTCCGCAAAGATTTTTGCTGATGGCGGCCGTGATGATATTCTATTCGAGAGCCATCGTTTTACCGCAGGCGTTGCGATTGAACGCCGCTTCTCCAGCGGCCTGACCCTTGGCGCCGAAGTGCAAGGTCAACGCATGCAGCGGTTGGGCTATCAGTTCTCAAATTATTATTCGGCGTTGCGACTCGATGGATGGAAAAATCTTTCCTTCTCGATGCAGGCCGAGCTGAGCACCGATCCGTTTGAGAGCAATGATCTCACGGCAGAGAAATCAGAATACTGGCTGGGCGCCGGCCTCGGCTGGCGGCCGGCGGCGCAAATCAATGCGCAGTTTTTTGGCGGCAAACGGCGCGGCGGCAACGCTTGCGATCATGGTTATTGTCTGCAAGTGCAGCCGTTTTCCGGTGTTGAGCTGCGCCTGCAGACTAACTGGTAACGGCCGCAGCGCGATTCCCTCCTTGCTTTTTTCCTCGATTTGTCTTAATGTTTTTTAGTTCACGATTTGTCCAAACAGTGGCAAGTCTCGGCTTTCGCAAACTCCCGCGTTGACGGGATGGAGCTTTGCCATGGTTGAAGCGCAATTCTACACCCGTACCAGCGGCAACAAAGTTCTCTGCCATCTGTGCCCGCGGTACTGTGAAATTGGCGACGGCCAAACCGGTTTTTGATTTGTTCGCAAAAACGAAGGCGGGACGTTGTATGCGCTGGCTTATGCCAATCCCTACGCGGTTCATATCGATCCCATTGAAAAAAAACCTCTGTCGCATTTTCTCCCCGGCACACGAATTCTCTACATCGGCACTGCGGGGTGCAACCTTGGCTGCAAATTCTGCCAGAATTGGGATATCTCGAAAGCCAAATACGATCATGAGCGCGCCTACTCATTTACGCCGGACGTGGCGGTGAATGCTGCGCTGGAGCATGGCTGTCCGAGCATTGCCTTCACCTATAACGATCCGGTGATTTGGGCGGAGTACGCGATCGACATTGCGAAAGCGGCGCATGCACGTGGTCTGAAGACGGTGATGGTGACCGCCGGTTACATCACCGAAGAGGCGCTGCCGCTGGTCTATGATCACATGGATGCGGCAAACATCGATCTCAAGGGATTTACGG
>CAYWGH010000072.1:0-3143 GCA_964457925.1 uncultured Cytophagia bacterium | reverse complement strand
GCTGCGGGTCTTTCTTCATTTCCTGAACAACCTTGTCGACCGCCTCCTTCAATCGTTGCGTCTGTTCATAACTCTGCCGCAGCTCATCGACGGCATCGTTTTGATTTTGCGCCAGTTCATCAAAAATCTCTTCGATGGAGGGAAACCGCAGATGATAGGTCTCGCTGCGCGCTGATTTTGGCCCGGAGATGGTGTCGTTGTCGAAAACTTCTGCATAATAAGCAACGACGTCATCCGGCAACAACCCAAGCGCGGTTAAATCCCACTCGACGGTTTGCTGCAAATGACTTCCTGTTGATGAAATCGGAATGCGCCACGCGTTTGGCGTGCCATCCGTCTGCCCGTTGCGCATGATTTCATAAACGATCTGCAAACGCGAAAAGCCGAAGTCATCGTCGGCTTGAATGACCAGCGGCGCGCGCATGTCCTCGCCGAGATCGGCATCTTGTCCTGGAAAAGTGATTCGCACCGAGGGGCTGGCGTCGGCGGCCGTTTGAACGCGATAAGTGATCGCGTCCTTGTTGGTGAGTTTGCTCTCGTCCTGCAGGGCGACATGATAGGCAGCATCCCGGCGCACCGTAAAACTGCCGCTGAAATCCTGGCCCTGGGCGCGGAGCGGCACGAGGGTGCCGTTATCAAAAACGAGATGCGCCGCGGCAAGCTCCTTGTTTGATTGCACGCGCACCGTCGCCAGCGTGCCGGGCAGTGCCTGAATGTCGCCAACGTTGTCTTCGAGATCGCGGGCCGGCAGGCCAGTATATTTCGGAAACTGCAGCGAGACCTGCAGCCGGCGAACTTGTGGCAATTCCACAACCCGCACATTGAACCAGCGGCTCTGCGAGCGGCCAACCTGCACGCGATAAGCAAAACTCTCGCGCACTTTTTCAAAGCGATGCTGGTAGAATCCCGCTGTGCGGCGCGGCGCGGACTGGGTTTCGAGATAATCGCTGTCGGCAATCCGGCGCTCGACGCGCGCCGAGGGCCGGTCTACACCGGTTGCGTGAATGTCAACGGCCAGCGTTTCGCCCTTGATCACCTCTGCATCGCCGGGAGAAACCTCGATGGCCTGCGCAGTTTCCTCCACGCTCCGCGACGGATTCGTGAGCGCAGCAAAACCGTCGGAGAAAAATTTCGGCGCAATCAACCACAGCACGATCGCCACGCCCACTGCGGACAGCACCGCCATGCCGCGCCGCCGCGTTTGGGATCGATCAACGACGGAGGTAAAATCTTCTTCGGCAAGATCGCCGGCAACGATGATCAGCGCATGTTCCGCCAGGCTCCGGCTCACCTCGCCATTTTCCGCCTTCTCATGCTGACGGTAGATCTGCAATGCATCGGCGAGGCGATCGCGGACTTTCTGCGTGCCGCGCCCAACCAACAGCGCGAGATCTGACAAATCGACGGGGCGGCGACGCAGCGCCCAGCGCAGCGGGGAAAGAAAAAGCAAACCCACTGCGCCGGCAAGCAACCCGTAAAACAACAGTGAGAACACCCACCGTGCGGCAGTTACGCCGGCGAGTAATTTTGCCAATAGTGGCAACACGACCACGGCGGCGTTCACCGCGGTGACGGCCAACGAGGCATGCACCAGCCACTCGTGCAATCGCAAAGATTGCCGCAGGCGGCGGAGACGTGCAAGAAGTTGTTGGTATGTTTGTTCTGGAGACATGTTTGTTTGCCTGTCACCTGAGCACGCGAAGCCGGTCCTAACCGTCAGGGATGCTCGGCAGTTCGAAGCTCAGCATGCGCAATTTCGACTTCGCTGATGAATACTTGACTACTCGAGATTTTCAAGATCAGCCAGGTCCTGCAATCGACCCAAAGCCTTTTTGTTTTTCTTTAGATTTTCCAAGTCTATGAAATTGACGGGAACCTCGTCGATAACAATTTCGATCTTCGATGCATAACAGCTTTCAAAATCCACGCCGTTAATTGAAGTCAATATGTCGATCCGGTTTGGCGGATTTCCAAGCTGAACAATTTGCTCCGAAATCATGAAATCTTTCTCTTGCAAACCAAGTGAGCCAAAACCAAATTCATCGAGCGCCTTGACGAGATTGGTCGCGTTCGCTTTGCTCGTTTCAATCCACACATCCAAATCTTTGGTGTAGCGCGGGTGGCCATGCGCCGCCACCGCATACCCGCCAACCACCAGGTAGCGAACATTATTTTTGTTTAAAGATACGACAAACTCTTTGAAGTCTCGGTTCAGCATGGTATTTCCATTGATGAAATTCCCGCCTGATTTCCTCCAATGTTGCCAGTCGTTTCTGATAAGATTGCGTTTGCCAAAAAGCAAAATCAGATTTTTGCTTTTTGATATTTCCTTTTGAAATGACTTTATCCATGTTCTGCATCGTATTTTGCTACCTCATCAACGCATACACCACGATATTCGTCCCCATCTGCAATGCCTGGCGGCGGATTTCCGGCGGATCATTGTGCACATCCGGATCGGCCCAGCCGTCGGAGATGTTGGTGTTCCACGTGTACAGGACGACCAAGCGGCCTTCGTGGAAGACGCCGAAAGTTTTCCCCGGCCCGCCGTCGTGTTCATGAATCTTCGGGATGCCATTCGGAAAATTAAAGTGGCTGTGAAAAAGCGGATGCGAGAACGGCAACTCGACGAATTGTTTGTCCGGGAAAACTTTTTTCATCTCTTCGCGGAAAGACTTGTCCATGCCGTAATCATCATCGGCATACAAGAATCCGCCGCTGGTCAGGTACAGTCGCAGTAGCCGCGCCTCCTCGGTGGAAAAACTGATCTTGCCATGGCCGGTCAAAAAAATGATCGGATACGAAAAAAGATTCTCGTCGAGCAGCTCGACGTGCCGGTCATCGGCGCCGGTGTAAATCGTCGTGTTTTGGCGAAGAAACGTCATCAGATTCGGAATGCAGCTCGGATCGTTGTACCAGTCGCCGCCGCCGTGATACTTGACGCGCGCGATGGTGAGGCCGCCGGCTTCCGGCGCAGGTTGCGCGACGAGTTCATCATGAAATATCAAACCGTACGCGCAGATCGCCAGACACAACAAATATGCAAGGCGTGTTCTCTTTGTCATCGCTCTTGAGTTTTTAAGCAGCATCATTTTTTTCAGCACAACGTTCTCAAAAGATCACAGGGCTGCACAAAGGTAATC
>CAYWGH010000071.1:0-4089 GCA_964457925.1 uncultured Cytophagia bacterium | reverse complement strand
CGCGAAAATAGCTCATCGTGAGCCTGCCGGGGGAAAGCGGGTTGACTTTTCTGCGATTTTGCCCTACATTCGCGGCCATGAAAAGCACATCTCAACCCGCCGCCGGCAAGCTTTTTTTGATCGACGGCTACGCCCTGGCTTACCGTTCCCACTTCGCTTTCATCAAAAATCCACTCACCAACTCGCGCGGCGAAGCCACCAGCGCGGTTTTTGGATTCATTCGCGCGCTGCTGCAACTGCTCGACGAGCAATCCCCGGAATATTTTGCCGTGGTCTTCGATACGCCCGAGCCGACGTTCCGCCACAAAGCGTACGCCGCCTACAAGGCCACGCGCCAGCGCATGCCCGAAGAGTTGATCGCGCAAATTCCCAAGATTCGCGAGTTCAGCGCGGCGCTCGGCGCCAATCTGATCGAATATCCGGGCTACGAGGCGGATGATGTGATGGGAACCCTGGCGCGGCAAACCGCGAAACAGGGCGTGCAGGTTTACTTTTTCACGGCCGACAAGGATTTGATGCAACTTGTCGATGAGCATACCTTCATTTATTACACCGGCAGAAACAACGAGACTCAAATTCTGGGCGCGCAAGAAGTGCAACAGAAATTCGGTGTGGCTCCGGAACAGATGATTGATTATCTCGCGCTCGTGGGCGACAATTCCGACAACGTGCCGGGCGTGCCGAAAGTCGGCGAAAAAACCGCGCTGGAGTTGCTGAAACAATTCGGTTCATTGGAAAAAATTTTAGCGCATGCGGGCGAGGTGAAGCGCGCCCAGGTGCGCGAGAATTTGCAAAAAAATCGCGAGCAGGCATTGCTTTCGCAAAAACTCGTCACCATCGACACTTCCGTGCCGCTCAAGCTCACGCTCGAGGAGTTGCGCTATCGCGGCCTCGATCGGCAGCAAGCTGCCGCGCTGTGCCGCGAGCTCGAGTTTAACAGTCTGTTGCCGCGCTTCATGGAATCGGCAAAACCAACCGTTGCAAAATATCAATTGGTGAACACGCCGGAGGCCGTGCGCAAGCTGGCGGAACAATTGCAGAAGGTCGAAATTTTTGCGTTTGACACGGAAACCACGGCGGCTGACCCGCTGCGCGCCGAGTTGGTCGGCATGAGTTTTTCGTGGCAGGAGGGCGAAGGCTTTTATGTGCCGGTGGCCCCTCCCTTGCTGGACAATGATCTCAGCGATTTTGTTTTGGAAGCGGCTGACGGCAAGCGCGAGCCTTCCTTAAAAAAAATCTTTCAACCGATTTTGGAAGATGCCAGCCGCAAAAAATGCGGCCAGAATACCAAGTATGATCAGCTCGTGTTGCAGCGCTATGAGGTTGCCATGCGCGGCGTGGTGCATGACACGATGGTCGCGAGTTACGTGTTGAATCCCAGTTTGCGCCAGCACAATCTCGATGCGTTGTGTGTGGAGCATTTCAACTATCGCAAGATTCCCACCAGTGAATTGATCGGTTCCGGCAAGAAACAAAAAAACATGCGCGAGGTGCCGGTGGCAGAAGTCGCAAAATACGCGGCGGAAGATGCGGATTTCACGTTTCGTCTCTATCAATTGTTCGAAAAGAAGCTGCGCGCGACGAATCTGCATGAGTTGTTCGATACCATCGAAATGCCGCTGGTCGAGGTGTTGCGCGAGATGGAATGGCATGGCGTGGGGTTGGATTTGCCCTATCTCGCCAAAATGTCGAGTGAGCTGGAAGGCTTGCTGGCGACGTTGATGGCTGACATCTATGCGCTTGCCGGCGAGGAATTCAATATCAACTCGCCGCAACAGCTTGCCAAGATTTTATTCGAGAATCTCAAGCTGCCGCGCAAGCGCCGCACCAAAACCGGCTATTCCACCGATGCCGACGTGCTGGAAGAGCTGTCGAAGCTGCATGATTTGCCCAAGAAGATCATTGAATATCGCGAGCTGGCGAAGTTGAAATCGACTTATGTTGATAACCTGCCGCAGCTCGTTAATCCCTTCACCGGACGCGTGCACACGAGTTTCAATCAAACCGTGGCGGCCACCGGGCGCTTGTCGTCGAGCGATCCGAATTTGCAAAATATTCCGATTCGCACGGAAATCGGCCGGCAAATTCGCAAGGCGTTCATCGCTCCACTAAAAGGCTGGCAACTGCTCGACGCCGATTATTCGCAAATCGAACTGCGCATCATGGCGCATCTCTCCCAAGATGAAGCGATGATTGCCGCGTTTCGCAACGATGAAGACATTCACACGGCTACCGCTTCGCGCGTGTTCAATGTGCCGATGGAAGAGATGACGCCGGATGTCCGGCGGCGCGCGAAGGAAATCAACTTCGGCATTCTTTACGGTATGGGCGCCTACGGCCTGAGCCGGCGGCTCGGCATCTCGGTGGAAGAAGCGCAGAACTTCATCACGAATTATTTCGTGCAGTATCCGGGCGTGAATGAGTTCATCATGGGCGTTATTGCCGATGCGCATAAAAATGGCTATGTGACGACCATGCTCGGCCGGCGGCGGTATTTGCCCGACATCAACAGCGACAATCAGCGCGTGCGTGAAGCGGCCGAGCGCACCGCGATCAACACGCCGATTCAAGGCACGGCCGCGGATCTTATCAAAATTGCGATGATCAACATTCAGCGCCGTCTGCATCAGGAAAAAATGCAAGCCCGTATGATTCTGCAAGTACACGACGAACTGGTGTTTGAAGCGCCGCAGGCAGAGATTGGAAAGTTGAAAGAATTGGTGAGGGCTGAAATGGGCGGCGCGGTGCGCCTCGATGTTCCGATAAAAATCGATGTCGGGGTGGGCAAAAACTGGCTCGAGGCGCATTAAGAGGGACAACGCATACCGAACATCCGCGATGAAATTTGACGTTCTTCGAACAACAGCTTAAAAGCCTCACCCACAAGAATGAAAATCCCGCACAAGCCAAAAAGCTTTTTGCGGGATTTTGATTTTTGCTGACAGTGGCGCTGATTACGTTCAAATCACTTTGGTGACTTTCAACCAATCTTTCCGCTCCGTATTCACGGTGTTGATCGCTGCCGGTGAGCCGAGCACCACGACGAGTCCCTTCTCCTTCACGCTTGCCAAGACTTCGGCAAACGCGCGGAAATCTTTCACGGTTGTGCCCAGAATTTGATCGCGCGTGCGTTGGCGGAATTCATCATCATCTCCCAACAGATACCGCACCATCGAAGTGTAGCCTTTGGCATCGGGAAGCTGGTAGGCGTCGAGATCTCCGATCGTGCCAATAATGCTTTTGGTCAATTCTTCCTGGGGAAGATCGACATGGCGCAAAAAATCGGCGGTGAGATCGTAATTCTCAATCGTCTTCAGCAAATTAGGATCGCGATACGACACAAAGCTGAACACGCCGGAATGCCGGCCAAAATTGCAGAAGCTGCCGTACGCGCCGCCCTGCATGCGCACGCGTTCCCACAACCAGGTCGTGCGCAGAAAATTCGAGATCACCGCAATCGAGCCGTGATACTCGTAGCCCAATCGGTAAAGATTCGCGGCCTTGCCGACATAATTCACCTGCGCCGGAATCGTCAAGCCTTCGAAACCGTTGCTGTATTGCGGCGACCATTGCGCGGCGCGGGCTTCGGATTGCGGCAGGCTTTCGAGAAAAGCCGCGAGCTTGGGTTCAAATTGCTTCCAATTGTTTTCATCCAGCGTGACATTGCACAGCATGCCGCGGCGATTGACAAGAATGGCGCGAATCTCTTCCAGCGCGGCCAGCACTTGCGGCCACGCGGAATCGACATCTTTTGCCAATTGGCGCAGAAAGAATAAATAACTCACCCCGCCCATCTGCTCATTCGCCCAGCCGGCTTCGTTGAAACACGCTTGCATGCGCGTGCTGACCACGCCGTGGCCTCCCGGCACCATGCCCGCTTCCTGGCTGGCTTTTTCATCCAACACCATTTGCCGGAAGCGTTCTTGATTGTCCAACCGCACGGTGAGCAACACCTCGCGCAAAATTGCGAGCAGATCATCCACTTGCGGCATCAAGGCTTTGCCGCGCAAAAAGAGCCACGAAATGCTGCTCCCGCCGCCTTGATTGTGGCGCATCGAAGTCAAACTGGTGGAGCGAATGCCGCCGGTC
>CAYWGH010000070.1:0-4687 GCA_964457925.1 uncultured Cytophagia bacterium | reverse complement strand
GCCGGGCACGGTCCACACGAACCGGTTCTCGGGCGGAAGCTCCCGCGTGGCGTCGCAGCACTCCAGGGCCTTGTCGATCATCGACGTGCGGTAGCGGTCCACGACCTCGCTGGCCAGCGCGGAGACCAGGTTGACGCGCCATCCAATTTCGCCGCCGAACGGGAGCATGGTAAACATACGCCCCAGGAGCAAATACAACGGCGCGCCCGGCGGATGGGGTATGCCGAGAATGTAGGCGCAGGTGATGAATTCACCGCAATCCCAAAGCGAAACCGTAGACGCAAGTGTGCGCAGATAGGCGGCAAGACTGATGAAGAACGTCAGAACGCCGCCAAAAACAGCAATGGAATTTTTGAAAGGTGAGGGGGAATAATTCGGCATGCAGAGGCGTCCGTGCGTTCAAATAATATCATGCTGGCGAAGTACGGTGAGCAAGTTTTCCTGATAACGCCGGGCGAGCGCCTCGTTGGCAAAACCGATCCAGCCAATTTCCGCCGTCGCGTGCGTCGGGCCATCGAACGGCTCGCCATCAACTTTGCGAATCGCGACGCCGGCTTCATGCGCGATCAGCCAGCCCGCCAGATCATAAGGATGCGCGCATAGAACGGTCGGTTCCGTGCGGCTGCGCCAAATCTGATTGAAATTCGGCCGGATATCGACAACCAGCTTGCTCTGTCCCAGGATCAAGGCATAGATTTGACCGCCCGTCGAAAGATGCTGATCTTCGAACACGCTCGCCGGCTCGTTCGCGCCTTCGCCGAGCGCGATTCGCAAAAAATCTTCTTCGATCTCGGACACCCATTTTTTGCCGCGCGGAAACAGTTTTATAAAAGAAATGAAACTGTGGCGCAGATCGGAAGAATGATCGGCGTGCAATCGAATCATGGCCGATTGTTGCGACAGCACGTTTTCACGCAGCCGGAATGCGCCGCTGCTCGCTGCCGCCCAGAGCGTATCCATGTAGGCATATTTTGGAATCGGAATCTCGGTTTGTAATGAGAAAACAATGTCGGCCAAACGCGAATCGTTGCCTTTTTCCGGAAGAATGCCGGACAAAATCCAGCCGCTCGCTTTGGCATACATCAGCAGACGCGTGCCGTCAATCGGGTCGCATAACACGCGGAACTGCGGCGCGCCTGCGCCGAACGGAATGGCTTCGCCGGTTTCAAATTCTCCCACCAACAAAAAGGGCGGCGCCTCCTGTTGATGTTGTTCGAGAAATTCCAGCAAGCTGTGTTCGGCAATCGTGTCGATGCCGTAAATCGTATCGACCTCCGCCTGCGCTGCAACCGCGGTTAGTTCATCCTGCGACTGTTCGATGAGCGCGCGGCGAACGTTATCTCGCATGTACTGATGCGCCCGCCAGAGCAAGCGCGCCAGCGCATCAGCGTACTGCGCCTCCGGCGAGAGATTAAATGCCGGTGGCTCGGCTATTTTCGTTGCTATGGTTTTGTTCATGGCGCTGATGATACGCAAAATGTCGGCGAAAAACAAGCCGGCAGCAGTAGAGAAATTTTGATAGAATTCTAAAGCTAGTCGAAGAGCTTCGGTTTTAAGTTTGACTTAAAATCGGTAAAGCGATGAATAGTCTCGCCGTGATTTGCTTTGTAAAAGAAGTGGCAAAAATGACAAAAAAGCATTAGGCTTTCACAAAATTAAAGTTATTCTAACCCAAACAAGCCGGAACCAAATTTTGCCACGAAAGCTCTAAGTTTTTTTCTTGGCGCCTTCGGGCCTTGGTGATGAGAAAATTTTTGCTTTTTGTGCAATGATTCAACTATAAAGATGCTAAAATTTCGAGTAAGGAGGAACACATGGATGCAAATAACAAATGGGGTCTCAAGAATCTCATTGTTGTGCCGGCGTTGATCACGCTTGCAATCACGCTGCTGCGCTTGACCGGCGAGTTGATGAACTGGACGCCTGCTCTTTTCAGTAAACAAGCGGGCGGCGGCGGAGCGCTGGTGGGAATTTCCTGGCTGATTCCAATTTTTGGGTTTTACTTTGCCCGTAAATTACTTAAGGCGAATGATTATCCTGCCGGAATGGGCCGCCTCTTTGGTTTTTCCCTGCTCGCGCTTGCTGTTTCCGCAGCCTTGTTTGCGGTCAGCATCAAATTCCTGGCAAGCTCACGTTTTCCATTTCTCGCGGGGATGATCGTCGCTGCCGGCGCCGGGCTGTTCATCGCGCGCAAAGCCTGGCCCTCGCTTTTCACGGTGTTATTCACCTATGGTTTGGCGGCGCGCATTCCCGTCGCCCTCATCATGCTGATTGCCATCTTGAATAATTGGGGCACACACTATGACGTGCCACCGCCCAACTTTCCCGACACTGCGCCTCTGGCAAAATGGGTTGCCATCGGCCTCATTCCCCAGCTCACCTTTTGGATGGCATTCACGGTGATTGTCGGGTTGCTTTTTGGCGGCATTGCCGCGGCGGTAGCGAAACGCAATCCGGCTTTGGCACAGGCAACCTCGTGAAAATGGTTCTTGTGCGATAATGGAGAAGGACGTTCATGGCTTATGATGACAAACTCGCCAGCCGCATTCGCAAGCGGCTGGCGCATCGCAAAAACATTGTTGAAAAGAAAATGTTTGGCGGGCTTGCCTTAGGGCTTGCGCACGGACGGGGCTTTGGAAAAGCGGCTGAAACGAGCTCTTGCTTTTGCCTCCTCGTTGCCGGCGAAGTAACATGCAATCATTGTTGCTGCCGCACAGGCTGTGCGATCTTTTAATGCGTTTGAATTTGTGGCCCGGCGTAACCCTCTCTTGCTATTCCCTCCCGCACAATTTATATTGAACCGCAATTATTGTTTTTGACTTTGCGCACAATACTGCTGCACAGAGTCGGGCTGAAGACGCAAGGAACACGCGAAGCGTTCTTGCGCATTCATTTTTGTCTGAAGATTCTTATTTCCTGGCAGCGCATCGAGGTTTAAACGATAGGGAGAATGACGATGTCGAAAATCGATTGGCACTATCATCGCCCGAGCTGAGACACATGCGCAAAAACGCAAGAGTTTCTTGCGAAGCATAAGATTGTCTCCACAGAAACCGTCAGCGCCAAAAAAGTGGCGGTTTCGAAGCAAGAGGCGTTGCGCCTGGCGAAACAAGTGGATGAAATCTACGCCACCAAGGGCCGGCAGGTGATTCACGTGAATTTGAAAAAGGACAAACCGGACGAAGATACGCTCACAAATTTGTTGATCGGGCGTACCGGCAATTTACGCGCGCCGGTGATACGCAAAGGCCGCACGCTGATCGTTGGTTTTGATGAAGCGACGTATAAGCGGCTTTTTGAAGGAAAATAGCGATTTTTTTTATTGGTACTTAGCAACGGAGGAGCGGATGAAAATTTTAATCACCGGTTCGACCGGGTTGATCGGCTCGGCGTTGATTCAGGCGCTGCGCGCGGAAGGCCATCACCTCGTGCGCTTGATTCGCACGCCCATCACCTCGCAAGAACCGACCGTAACGTGGGATCCCGAGGCCGGCAAAATTGATGCGGCCGGGCTGGAAGGTTTGGACACGGTTGTGCATCTCGCCGGCGAGAGTATTGCAAAAGGCCGCTGGACGGCGGCCAAGAAGGCGCGCATCGTCAATAGCCGTGTGCGCGGCACAAAATTGCTGGCCGAAACGCTCGCGCAGCTCAAGCAACCGCCCAAAACCCTCATCAGCGCCTCGGCGATCGGCTATTACGGCGATCGCGGTGACACGATTCTGCGCGAGGATAGCGCTCCGGGCTCGGGTTTCCTGGCAGAAACCTCCGTGGCATGGGAGAGGGCGGCGGAACCGGCGGCGCGCGCCGGCATTCGCGTTGCGCATCCGCGCACCGGCGTTGTGCTCAGCACGGAGGGCGGCGCATTGAAAGAAATCTTGCTGCCGTTTCGCCTGGGCTTAGGCGGGGTGATGGGCAGCGGCAAGCAATATTGGAGCTGGGTCGCGTTCGACGATTTGATCGGCGCGCTGCAACATGCGCTCAAAAACGAATCACTGCAAGGCCCATTCAATGTTGTCGCGCCGCAACCCGTGACCAACCGCGAATTCGTCAAAACGCTGGGCCGCGTGCTCTCGCGCCCCACGATTTTTCCCGCGCCGGAGTTTGCCTTGCGCTTGTTGCTGGGAGAAATGGCCGAGGGCTTGTTGTTCGCGAGCGCGCGTATCGAGCCGGCAAAACTCACGGCAACGGGTTACACGTTTCGCCATCCCGATTTGGAAGGGGCGTTGCGCGCGTTGCTTAAATAACTGTCGTTTGGCAGAAATCAGATCTTTGACATAGCCCGGAGTTTGAATCGGCTGGCCGGCTCAGCCAATTTTTGAAAAAAGAGGAAATCTTGCCGAACGACAGGCTTCTAATTTACCCGCGAAACGTCATTCAAGCCGGCAACACATCGCGCAAGCAGGCTTAACTCGACTGCGTCACATTCCAAAAATCACCGCAGTGGCGCGGAGATCGCAGAGTAAGATTTATTTGAATGCCCAGCGAACTCTGCCTCTCAGCGGTGAATCTGACATAGTCAAGTTAATGGGGCCGGTTCTCAGGTTCCGGCCTGAACAGCGAACAAAACCTGCTGCTCACTGCGCCACACAGCCTCATTTGCGTTGTCTGGCATGCAATGAAATGACAATCGTCATCACTGCTGTCCGGTTTAAAGTAGTAAAACAAGCTGTGCCGCGTTGTGGGATTT
>CAYWGH010000069.1:0-10274 GCA_964457925.1 uncultured Cytophagia bacterium | reverse complement strand
AAATGCTGGCCTGCCGCCCGTGCAGTCATCTTGGTTATGACGCGTGCCCGGCCGACCATTTTCGCTGCATGCGCGAGCTGGCGCCGGCGCTGGTTCTGGCGGAGCTGCAACGCATGCTGCGACCGGTGCGCAGCACAGAAGAGTTGCATGATTGCTAAGGAGGTTCACTATCCCTGAAAAAGTCAAATCGCCCGGCGCGCGCGAACGCGAAAACGGGCGCAGCACGCGCGACGTTGTGGCGTCGCATGAGCTTGCCGTGCAAGCCGCGCAATGCGCGCTGGACAAGAAAGGCGGAGAGATCAAGCTCTTCGATTTGCGCAAGCTCACCAGCATTACCGACTTTTTTTTAATCTGCACCGGCAATACCGATACTCACGTGCAGGCGATTGCCGATCACATCGTCGAGCAGCTTGCGCAGCGGCAGATCAAACCCTGGCATATTGAAGGCCGTGAGAATCTGCGCTGGGTTTTGATCGATTATATCGACGTCGTCGTGCATGTTTTTCAACCCGAGGTGCGCGAATTTTACGGACTCGAACGCCTGTGGGGCGACGCCGACGTCGAAGAGTTTCGTGATGAATAAAAGCCTGTCAGCATAACAAGCAACCCGTGACCTTTATGATAATCGACGCAGAAAAATATCTTCAAGAAATCATCGCACGCGCGATGCAAAGGCTCGGCTGGACAGCCGGCGAATCGCGCGACCACGCCGAAGCCATCGTCATCAATCGCCCGCGGCAAGAGGGCTATGGCGACTTTGCCACCCCCATTGCGATGAATCTGGCAAAGACGCTCAGGAAAGCGCCCAAAACTCTTGCACAAGAATTAACCGCGGCGTTGCAGTATGACGACGCCGTGATCGATAACATCACCATCGACGGCCCGGGATTCATCAATTTTCGCCTGACCCCGCGTTACTGGCAAAACGTACTCGCCGAAATCTTAAAAACTCGCGAAGCCTTCGGCAAGAGCAATTGGGCGCACGAGCAAAGAATCAACATCGAATTTGTGAGCGCCAACCCCACCGGGCCGCTGAATGTCGTGAATGCGCGCGCCGCTTCCATCGGCGATGTGCTGGCGAATTTATTGCAAGCGGTGGGCGCGCATGTCACGCGCGAGTATTACATCAATGACGCCGGCCAGCGCGTGAAAGCGCTGGGCTATTCGATCAGCTCACGCTACATGGATTTGTTTCGGATTGCAGAGCCGTTTCCGGAAGACGGTTATCACGGTGACTATGTCAAAGACCTGGCCGTTACTTTATACAAAGAATTCGGCGATCGTTTTGTGCCGTTGTCGATCGACGAACGCAGCCGCGAATTTACCCGCATTGGGCTTGAGCGCATGATTGCCGCGCAGCGCCAAACGTTGGCCGAATTTCGCGTGCAATACGACGTCTGGTTCAGCGAGCAAAGCCTGCTGGACAGCCGGCGCGAGGACGATGTGCTGCAATTGATGAAGGAAAAAGGCGGCAGCTACGAAAAAGACGGCGCCGTGTGGTTTCGGGCGGCGCGTTTCGGCGATGAGCAGGATCGTGTGCTGGTCAAGAAAGACGGTGAACCGACTTATTTTCTCGGCGATATTGCGTATCACATGGATAAATTTCGGCGCGGCTTCACGCAGCTTTATGATTTGTGGGGACCCGATCATCACGGTCACGTGGCGCGCATGAAAGCCGCCATGACCGCGCTCGGCTATCCACCAGGCAGCCTGGAAGTCTTAATCATTCAACAAGTGAATCTGCTGAGCGGCGGTGAAATGGTCAAGATGTCGAAACGCCGGGGAAAAATCATCGAGATGCGCGAGTTGCTCGAAGAAGTCGGCGTCGATGCCGCGCGCTATTTCTTTTTGATGCGCACACTCGACACGCCCATGGATTTCGATCTTGATCTCGCCAAAAAGCAAACGGATGAGAATCCGGTGTATTATGTGCAGTATGCCCATGCGCGGGTGTGTAATATTCTTCATTACGCCGCTGCACAATCCCACGTGAGCGGGGCCGCGTCCGGCGCCGATCTAAGCCTGCTGAAGGAAGCGGAGGAAATCGGGGTCATGAAAAAGCTGGCGGAATTTCCGGAAGTGGTGTCGAAGGCGGCAAAGTTTTTGGAGCCGCATCGCGTCACAAATTTCTTGCAGGAAACCGCTTCGGCTTTTCATCATTTTTATCAGAAACATCGCGTGGTTGGAAACGACCCCGCATTGACGCAAGCCCGCCTGCAACTGGTCGAGGGTGTGCGTACAGTACTTGCAAACGCGCTGCGCCTGTTGAACGTGAGTGCGCCTGAGCGCATGTAGTTTTAAAAAATCGACAATCTTGTTGCCGCGAATTCCCACCCCCAACGTTTGGCGGGTGGGATTTTGTTGTTCAGGGATTGAATTGTGATCGCATTTCGAAAGGGTTTTGAGCATGAGTCTTCTGGTCGTGGGATCGCTTGGGCTGGATACGGTTGAGACGCCATTCGGCAAGGCCACGGATGTCATCGGCGGCACGGCAATTTATTGCGGTGTGGCAGCGAGTTATTTTACCGGAGTGCGCATGGTCGGCGTGGTCGGCGAAGATTTTCCACAAGACGAAATTGCATTCTTCCGGCAACGCGGCATTGACCTTGACGGCCTTGAAATCAAGCCCGGCAAAAGTTTCAGTTGGGGCGCCCGCTATCATCTCGATCTGAACATGCGCGACACGTTGTTCACGCACTTGAACGTGTTCGAGTCGTTTCAGCCGGCATTGCCGCCCAAATATCGCGATACCCCGTTCGTCTTTCTCGGCAACATCGGGCCGGAACTTCAGCTCGAGGTGTTGAACCAAATGGCGACGGCGCCCAAGCTCGTTTCACTCGACACCATGAACTATTGGATCGAACGCAAACCGCAACAACTCGGGGAAGTGTTAAAGCGCGTTGACGTACTCCTGGTCAATGATTCGGAAGCGCGCCAGCTTGCTTCGGAAGCAAATCTCGTCAAAGCCGCGCGCCAAATTCACAACATGGGGCCGAAGATCATCATCATCAAAAAAGGCGAGCACGGCGCGCTCATGATTTCCGGCGGAAAATATTTTTGGGCGCCGGCGTTTCCGCTCGAAAACGTGTTTGATCCGACGGGCGCGGGCGATACCTTTGCCGGCGGGTTTATGGGATATTTGGCGCACGCCGGAAAAGTCAGCGACGAAACGCTGCGGCAGGCCGTCATCTACGGCAGCACGTTCGCCAGTTTCGTGGTGGAAGATTTCAGCCTGGGGCGCATTCGCCATCTTGAGCAAGCGGAAATCAGTTCGCGCTTCACAGACTTTCACACCATGACGCGCTTTACCAAGCCGTGGGAATGAGTTGCGCCTGCGGCAACTTGTGTCAATAAAAAATCCCGCCGAGAAAGCGTTTCCTTTTCTCGGCGGGATTTTTATTTGCGCTCAGGCTTCTTGAACAAGACAGGCGTGGCAACGGCTTGCCAGCTGCTTAATTTTCCGCCGCAGCGCTCACTTTGAAATTTGTCGACAGCACGCTCGTGCCCCATTTGGCGGTCAATGTGCCTTCGGTTTCGCTGCTCGCCGCGAGTTCAACCGTGAAGGTCTCGACGGATTCCTGAGCCGTTGACATGGTCAGAGGAACGGCAGCCAAGTCGTCTGCCGCCGGATACTCATGTCCCCAGATGCCGGTTTTCTTGTTGAAAATGAGCTCCCAGTTGTCGCCCGCCACTTTTTTCATCCACAACGAATAGCTGCCGGCAGGAATAACGGTTTCACCAAAATGCAGATTGGCGTCCGTCTTGATTTCAGTGGCTTCGTTCATGCCCATGCGCCACACCATGCCGTCAGTGGCCTGCGCCAGCATGTCGCGGCCTTGCAATTGCGGCCGCCCGTAGTCGATGCTCACGGCCATTGCGCCAAAAGTGGCGCTTGCCGTGCCGCGGTTGCTTTCTTCTGCAGGCGCTTCTGCCGCCGGTTGTTCCGCCGCCGGCTCGGCTTGTGGCTGTTCACTTTTGCTGCACATGATCAAGGTCAGCAGGGCCATGCTCAACAACCCCATTCGCATCACTCGAAAAAACAGCTTCATTGAAAAAATCTCCTCGGATTTGAAGATGAAAACGATACGTTGGTTGGTTTGCTTTTTTTTACTTGGAATTCTCACCCGGTTCCACCGGCGGTTTAAAACCGAAATCTTTGGGTTTCTGGTCGCCAAAGACTTTGATCTCGTCAAACGAGGCTTCATACTTGTCGATGTTTTCCTGCAACGCGCGCACGAATGATTTGGCGTGCTGCGGCGTCATGATGACGCGCGCCTGCACCCGCGCTTTCGGCGCGCCGGGAAAAAGCCGCACGAAATCGATGACAAACTCTGCGGGCGTGTGATTGATGATGGCAAGATTGGAGTAAATGCCTTCCGCCTCTTTTTCGCCCAGCTCGATGTTGATTTGTTGTTGCGGTTGAATATTATTACTCATGCACAAGGCTCCAATAAAATTTCGCTGAACGATACCGATTTTGGCGTTGAGAGTCAAACAAATTATAAAGAAGTCCGCACCCTGGTGAACTAATTTCAGGGGACAGGATTTAAATCAGTGGTTTGGGATGGCCGGGATAATTTTGGCAACAAGGCGGCGAGCGCCATTTACATTTATCGCCTGCTGGTGGAAGCGGCTCCTGCGCATCCGGAAGTGTATGTGATTTCGAGAAAAATGGTGCTGGCGGATAGCTGCTAAAAAAATCAGGCAAAAAACAATTCCGAAAATTGATAGATTTTCGCATAGTTTTCCCAGCTTCGGGAAATTTTCCTACTGACTTGGCAGCCCCCTCATCGTTCAACTATTTGATTTTTAGAATACCCGTGTTTGGCGCGGGTGTTGCGTTTGCCGAAAGCGGGCCCGCCTGAAAAAATGATTGAAGAATGTAAGGGAATTGCACGACTAGCGGCTGAATGCTGACTAAAAAAGCGCCTTGGGGCGAGAGTGGGAATTCCGCCAGATTCTTTCCTGCCTCATTTCAGATAAAATTGTTTTCCATAAAAAGCTGCCCCCTTGGCAGGGTGTCGCTGCTGCATGCTTTCTTCGAAACATCTGAAGTTGGGCGTTAACTACAGATCCTTGCGCTTGAAAAGCGAGAAAATGTAAAACAGGAGATGGAAGATGCCATCAAAAACTATTCTCCTTTTGCTTTTGATTTGCGGCTTTGTGGTGAGCAATGTAAGCGCTCAGCATAGGCTTTTCATAAAAGCCGGCGGCACGTATTCCTATCTCAAGGAGCCCTCATACGGTGACCCTGGCACCAGTTACCTATATGGAATCGGCAAGGATTGGAAGCTTTATCGCTGGATTCAATTGCGAACTGAGGTTTTGATTTCGAATTCCGCCACGGCGCTAAAAAACAGGACGGTCCAAAGCGGCAGCGATTTGCCTGAAGTGATTCGCAGTTTCCCTCATTTGCCAAATGAGGGAACAGGGTTTACTGATATTGATTATTTCGATTTCGATATCCAATTGAGGTATCTGGAAATTCCGCTTCTGCTCAAAGTGGAGAAAACGTTGCGGAAAAATCTAAGCATTGGACTGGAATTGGGCTATTCATTAAAAATTTCTCTAAAAGATGCTTCCAAAACCACTTTTCTGAGAACGGTAAAATCCACGGATTTGACTGAAGAGGAGCGAAAAAACTTTCGCTTTGATTTTCGCACTACTAGCATTGGCGAGAACTACTCCTATCATGGAAGGGGACTATGTCCAAATTTCGGAATGTTCGTTCATTATTCAAAGTTCCAAATCTGTCTGCGTTATCAGGTTGATTATGTGGATTGGGTATCAAGCATTGTCGTAGGAGATGATGTTCCCTTTCGTATTTGGAATCTGTCAATGGGTTATCGATTTTGAAAGTTTTCTTCGGAAAGGAGCAACAAAATGAAAAAGCTATTTCTTGGTTTGTTCGTATCAACCCTGCTCACGCCGCTTTTAGTATTTGCCCAGCCGACGAGATACGTAAAACTGGGCGTCAACTATTCTTCCTTTCGCACCGAGGGTGGAAAAAGCGAGCCGGGGCTGACCTTCGGTGTGGGTAAAGATTTTTATCCGATTCGGTCATTTAAAGGTTTTTGGGGCTTTGGAGTGGACTATGCAAGGAAGAAAGTAACGCTGGAAAATAAAGTGACGCCAACAAGTTTTGACCCCAAGTATTCGGACGTTGTAATCGAGGATATCAAAGCAAATATTGCTTATATGGATATACTTTTCAGAGTGGGATATGTACCTTTAGAAAAAAGTGGTAAATATTCTCTTCGTGCTTTTGGGGGTTTTACAATATCTTTGCCAATTAAGAATCATACCGAACTCAATGAGAAGAAAATAATATTTCTTGGTCCGGACGAATGGGGAAAATATGAATTTGATTATGTCATAGGAAGTTACGAATCAATAAATCCTTCAACAAACTTACTAACTGGGATAAGTTTTAATTACAAGTCTTTTATATTGTACATAAATCTTTCCAGGGCTCTAAGCAGCACGAGAGGTTTTACAAACCTCTCTGTAAGAGATAGAATCGATTCATTTTGTGTAGCAATAGCTTATGCTTTCTAGACCGAAAGCATATAATCCCAAAAACAAAGCCCAAAAAATAGAGGTGTATCATGAAAAGTCGTCATTTATTACTTGTTGTGGCTTTTCATGCCACAATCGTCTGCTTCTCGGTTCAAGCGCAAACTTTGTATAACGGCGTCGGCCACATACCTGCCGCCTATCAGGAAAGATGGAATCGCGCGGGATTAGTGCGAGATATGAGCACTGTCGAACCGAAGAAGGTGATTAATGTTGCAGTCATGCCTGGAGCTACGTATTCAGACAAGGTTGATGCTGCCATTGATACAGCAAAAAACCATGTTTCGAGCACCCAAGGGCTGTCGATTATCTACTTCCCGACCGGTACGTATTATTTATCACGCACTATCGAAGTCGTCCCGAACGATAGTAATATTGTCTTCCAGGGCGCCGGTTCTGATCGAACTATTCTCGAATTTCAGAATATGAAGGATTCACATTGCTTCGATATTAGTGGTTATCCCGGCGGCTGGTCCGACTTGGATCAGAATTTCAATAAAGGAGACTCGATTATCCATACTCCTTTCGGTGGCTTGAGTGGTATTTCATCTGGGGATTGGATACACTTTGTTAAGTATCAGTTTGATTATAATCCTCGCCCAGGCACGCAATTTGAAAAGGACATCGTCGGCCAGATCTCCCGCCTCGAAGATAAAGGTACGGATGCCAACGGCGACTGGGGAGAGATCAAGGATGTGGCCAACATGAACTACATCGATTCGCAAGACACAGAGTATTCGCTAAAAGTCCGCAAGGTAACCCCAGTGCAAAATATCGGCATCGAAAATTTGACCATTAACCGTTACCCAAATGAACAGGCGTCTTCAAATGCGGGCGTGTTTAACATCAACCTGGCATTTGCTGTCAATTGCTGGATCAAAGGTGTCGAGTCATATAAGGCTTCACGAAATCATGTGAATATCAGCTACTCTTCTCATATTGAAATCTCTGGCTGTTATGTGCACGAGGCGGAACATTATGGCAATGGCAATGACTATGGCGGCTGGGGATATGGTGTGGCACTTTACGGTAGCTCGACCAATTGTCTGGTCGAAAACAACGTTTTTAAAAAATTGCGCCACGCTAGGATTGCGGGAGGCGGTTCCAACTGTAACGTGTGGACTTTCAACTATTCGCGAGAACAGACTTCCTCCGGATTTCCGCCCACATATCGAGATCTCGATCTGCATGCGAAATATCCGTTTGGCCACCTTTTTGAACACAACGCAGTAGAATTGGTTGGGGCAGATGGTTATCACGGTTGGAACGGCCCTTATAACGCTTTTGTACGAAATTTCGTCTATGATGGAAACGTGGCTCTTGAAAATATGGAATACTGGGCAAGTCTTGGAAACATTGGCGTTAATTATCCACTTAATGCTGTTTGGCATCAGTATGAGGAGCCGCCTATAAAGGACATATTTGGGTTCTTCAATAACTACACTGCCGGTTATTCCCACAACGAGTGTTATACGCATTTCGATGATAATTATGCGCAATTGTTCGACGTCTCGTACTACTATTCTGAAAGACCTAACTTTTTGTTCCCCGAATATCTATACACCTGGCCTGCCATCGGCCCGAAAGTTTCTGGTGAAACCATTACTCAAACCAACCCCGCCGCTGACCGTTTTGGCGCCAGCAAGAAAACCTATCTCGCCGATCCCACGCCGAAGCCTCTGTCAACTAGCGGCATCATATCCTATGACCAAACCTGGCCCAACGGGCACACGCTTACCGGCAACGTGCTGATTCCCGACAATACATTCATTCTGATTGAGGACGGCGCCACCATCAACTTGAATGGGTACAACATCGCACATCAGGGCGCCGGCCACCTCATTCGGGAAGGCGCAGCGACCTTCCTGCCTTATGATATCCGTCTCAAAAACGGCTCTACGATCACAGGGCAGTACTCTTCGATTTACCTGGCGCTCACCCATGCAATCGCAGGCCAGGAAGTTGTCGAGCTGGCGCCCGCGAGCTATACGTTCAATAACAATCTGACAATCGCCAGCGGCAAAACCCTGAGGCCACTGGCCGGCACAACACTCAACTTCAACGGCAACTACAAGC
The DNA here is from genome assembly GCA_964457925.1 of uncultured Cytophagia bacterium. GTDB lineage: Bacteria > Zhuqueibacterota > Zhuqueibacteria > Zhuqueibacterales > Zhuqueibacteraceae > Coneutiohabitans. Next base: position 1,622 of record CAYWGH010000069.1, on the reverse strand, counting down.
TCCGCGTCGAAGGCACACTCACGGCCGACGGCACATCTTCCAACAAAATCACCTTCACGCGCAGCAGCGGCACGTGGTATGGCATTGAGCTGTATAATTCCATGAATTCCCAGATTTCGTACAGCAACATCCACAATGCACAATACGGCTTGCGCGCCATCAATTCCTATCCGGCTCTGTCGTCAAGCTCCGTCAAATACAACACCGTGGGCGTGCGGTTTGAAAACAACTCGCTCGCTTATGGCGGCGTGTTGCAAGGCAATGTCATCGCCGAGAACAGCAGCGATGGCGTGCAGTGTTATCAATACTCGGATCCCGGCATCGGCGCAAACAATCTGATTCGCTACAACAATTTTTATGGCGTCTATGGCGATGCCGGCTCCGTTCCTAATCTCGGTACGTATTCCAGCGAGGGCTACAACAGCATTTATTATAACGGAACAGAGGTCTGGTCTGCTTATTCCGGCACAATCAACGCACGCTACAACTGGTGGGGCGATGCGAACCCAACGCCCAATGTTTCCGACAATGTCGATTGGTCCAACTATTTGACCTTCGACCCCAATTCCGGCATGAGTAAGCCTTTGGCTGGTGATCCTTCGAATAAAGATTCAGAGAATCAACTCTCGAGCGAGAGCGAGGCGGATACTCTGGGCATGGCGGAAGTCGATCTTGCCTACAAAATTTTTCTCGGCGGAGAGTATGATGAAGCGTTATCACGCTTTGAGACCATCGTGGGCAAATACCCGGATAATTTTTCTTCGCGGCGCGCTTTGGTTTTTGTCACTCGTTGTCTCGATAGATTGAACCGGCGAAACGAATCCCTTTCCCGGGTGGCGCAGCTTGTCCAAAGCTTTGCCGGCAAGGAGGTTTACGGCTTGGCGCAATCGCTTGCCGTCGGTGAATTGGTGAAGAGCGGACAATATGCCGAGGCCGTTGCACAATCCCAGGAAATTGTGAACAACTTTCCGGGCACAACGCTGGCCAAGTATGCGTTGTACGATTTGGGCAGCATTCATTGGTATCGTCTGGAAGATGAAAAGGCCGGGGAAACCTACTTTCGGAAGCTCATCGCAGCATGGCCGGAGGATGATCTGACCATCTCGGCATTGGCAACGCTGGGTGAATGGAAGCCGGCGCAAGGCAAAGGCAGCCAGTCCGCTTCCGCGCCATTGGAGAGTGTTCCGAGTACGTATGCGCTGGCGCAGAATTTCCCCAATCCCTTCAATCCACAAACGGAAATTCGCTATCAACTACCGGAGCCGGGCCGGATTACTCTGAAAATCTTCGATGTGCTTGGCAAAGAAGTTCGCACGCTGGTGGATGAATTTCGTGAGGCGGGTTATCATCACGTCAATTGGGATGGCCGGGATAATTTTGGCAAAAAGGCGGCGAGCGCCATTTATATTTATCGCTTGCTGGTGGAAGCGACTCCCGCACATCCGGAAGGGTATGTGCTTTCGAGGAAAATGATGTTGGTGGAATAAGGACCCTTGCGGTTGTATTTTGAGCTTTCACCAAGCCCGCTTTTCAAAAATGAAGCGGGCTTTCTTTTTGATCATTCAAACGCGAAAATAGCTCATCGTGAGCCTGCCGGGGGAAAGCGGGTTGACTTTTCTGCG
>CAYWGH010000068.1:0-10846 GCA_964457925.1 uncultured Cytophagia bacterium | reverse complement strand
GAAATCCCACAACGCGGCACAGCTTGTTTTACTACTTTAAACCGGACAGCAGTGAACAGTTTATTTGAAAATCGCAGCGCGCGGCGATACGTATGCGTTCTCGTTTGCAGTCGATCCGACTAAATGGATTCTCCTGAAAGACAACATTGACGCGCGTTTCCTGAGCACGAAAACCGCGGGCGACTTTGTGGGATGCGTGTATGCTTTGTACGCAACCTCCCTCGGCAAGCCGAGCGATAATTCTGCGCACTTTGATTGGTTTGAGTACGAGGGAGATGATGCAGTGTACAAATAATGGCTGTTAAATTGCTTTCAAAAAGAGTCATGACAGAAACATGAAAGGCAAAAATTTGGGATTTATTAAACACCTTTCTGTCTTTGATTGACTCTGAAGGATAACTCAATCATGATTCCGAAAATTTCAAGCAATAGATTTTTGCAAGCGACTCTCATGATTGTCTTGTCAGGTGCCGGCGCCCGTGGCCAGGACGCTCGTGATCTGGTCAGCGGCAATTTGATCCAGTTCAACGACAACGGCGCATGGTGTTGGTATCAAGACGAGCGCGCCGTTGTTGACACGGCGCGCGGCAAACTGATCGTCGGCTCCGATGCGAGCGACAACGGCCTCGGCGGCTCGCCGCGCAACGGCGATATCGATGCCGTCATCTTTGATTTGCAGAATGGCCGGGCAGAGCGCTATGCGCTGATGGAAGGCGGAACCACCATCGGCGGCTGCGATGATCACAATGCGCCCGCCTTTCTGATAATGCCCGATGGCAGATACCTGGCCTTTTATGCGGGACACAACAACAATAACAATTCGTATTGGCGCTTTTTTTACACCAACCGCTGGGGACTTGAACACGCTTTCAATTGGAACAGCATTCCCGGCGGCACCAATTTCGCCACCACCTATTCCAATCTTTTCTATCTTGCGGCTGAAGACAAATTTTACAACATCGCCCGCAGCTACGCGCGCAGTCCCAATCTCATGGTTTCTACCAATGATGGTCAAAGCTGGTCATACGGCGGTTTGTTGACCGAGCCTGATGTGAGCATCGGTTATGTGAATGGCTATTTCAAATATTGGAGCAACGGTGTCGATCGCATTGATTTCGTCGCGACCGAACATCATCCCCGCGATTACAACACGAGCATTTATCACGGCTATGTGAAGAACGGCCAATCCTTCAAATCCGATGGCACGATGCTGGACAGCGATATTTCCGATAAAACCGCTCCCAAGCCCGCGGATTTCACGCTGGTTTTCGCGGCCAATACGGAAGTGAATGGCGATCTCATGTCCCGTTGCTGGACGATTGATCTGGCGGCGTATGATAACGGCGCGATTGCAACGATTTTCAAAGCGCGGGTGAATGATGATCCCAATCGTCCCTCGAATGACCCCGACCACGTGTTTTTTTATGCCCGCTACGATGGCGCAACTTGGACCTCGACCTATTTGGGCAAGGCCGGCAAGAAAATGTATGCGAGTGAACAAGACTACGTCGGATTGGGCGCGCTGCATCCAAATGATGCGAACACGATCTACATTTCAACGCCTTTCGATCCGCGCGACGACACGAATCTGAACGTGCATGAAATTTTCAAAGGCGTGACTGCCGACCATGGCGCGACGTGGACATGGACGCCGATCACGCGAAATTCCGTGCGTGATAATTTTCGCCCGATTGTTCCGGCGTGGGATGAGAACAACACCGCGTTGCTGTGGTGGCGGGGAACGTACCTTTCGGCGCAAAATTTTGACGCGGCTGTCGTCGGCCTCATCGAACGCAAATCGGAAACCGTCGGATTGATGAACTACGTTGATGCAACCACCGCGAACACCTTTTTTGCAGACGGCTCGCCGTTGACCACCACCGGGCCGAATGGCAATCAAGGCGCAGATGACAACACGTGGCACGAACGCACTGGCTACGGAAATGGCGGCTCTGTTCTGACTTCATCTGAGACCGGTGACGGCGAGAATGCCCCTGCGCTCAAAACACAGGTGACAGTGACTGATGCCGGAACTTATGACGTGTGGGTCAACTTCTGGGCGAATCCCACGGCAGACTGGCGGATCAAGGCGGGTCTATCACAGGAAGGCATGCAAGTGTTTCGGCAAATGGCCAGCCAGCAAGTTGATGCTGGCGCCCATGAAAGCCCAATCGTTCTGAGTGGCGGCGGCAATACGTTTCTTTATCAAGCTTACGTCGGGCGAGTCACAATTGCGGGTAACGAAGCAATCGCCGTGTTTGTTGATGACTACGCCGTGCAAACCGGCACCGCGAACACGATGGTCGGCAGCACGGCGCGCACTTGGTACGACGGCATCAGTTTGGCCGAGGTGAATGCAATCGCCGTCAGTGTTGCAGAGCATAATGAAATTCCGATCGAATTCAATTTGCTGCAAAACTACCCGAACCCTTTCAATCCGACAACCACGATAACCTATTCACTGCCGAAGGCAGCTCATGTGAGCTTGAAAATTTATAATCTGCTCGGGCGCGAAGTGGCGACGTTGGTGGATCAACAGATGCCCTCCGGCACGCATCAGGCGACTTGGAATGCGCAGGGCATGACTTCCGGAGTGTATTTCTACAAAATTTCAATCGGCAATTTTTTAAATATCCGTAAAATGATTCTGTTGCAGTAATCATGCGAAGGCTGATATACACTGCTTGTTAAAATGAGACGAAACCCGCTGCTGTCCGTGATATTCTGCGCACTCATTTTCACCGGCGGCCATGCGCAAAAAATCGCCACGCTTGAAGTCGAGCTGAACGAGCGAGATTCGGGATTGGAAACACCAGTCGAGCTGGACCTGAGCGCGATTACGTTTCTTCGCGATACCGCATTGAGCTTGGTAAAAGTTGAAGGAGGCAAACGATCTCCCGTTCCTTTTCAAATGGCAGATGACGAACAGCGCGTTTTGCACTGGATGATTCGATCCGGCGGTAAACATGTTTTTGAATTGCTCAAAAGCAAACCGGTGAAAAGTCCAAGCCTCATGCAAACAAGGGCCGAGAATGGCCTGTTGATCATTTACTCGGGCGATAAAAAATTGCTGGGCTATCAATACGAAACGATGAATCCTCCGGCCGGCGTCGACTCGTCGTATCGGCGCAGCGGCTTCATTCATCCGCTGTGGTCGCCGCGAGGCCAGGTGCTGACGCAGATTCAGCCGCCGGATCATTATCATCACTACGGCATCTGGAATCCGTGGACGCACACGATCTTTGAAGGGGACACGGTTGACTTTTGGAATCTCGGCAAGCGCCAGGGCACGGTGAGATTCGCAAAGTTCCTTTCATTTTCTGAAGGCCCGATATTCGGCGAATACCGAGCTTTGCATGAGCACGTTGTTTTCAAAAAAGACGGCGCGAAAAAAATTGCTTTGAATGAATTGCAATCGGTGCGCGTTTATCAACCAAACGATGAAGAGTACTACATCGCCGACTTGACCATCGAACTGAGTTGCGCAGGCGCGAGTCCTTTGCAGTTTTTGGAATATCGCTATGGCGGATTGGGCTGGCGGGCAACGGAACAGTGGAACAAAGATAACAGCGAAGTGCTCACCTCAGAAGGCAAAACGCGCAACGACGCCGATGGAACGAGGGCGCGATGGTTTGTCATTCAAGGCGCCATTGACAGCGAGCGCGCCGGAATGATGATGATGTCGCATCCAACGAATTACAACCATCCGGAGCCGCTGCGCCTCTGGCCCGCAACAGCGGACAATCGCGGCGCGGTGTTTGTGAATTTTTCGCCAACCAAAAACATGAATTGGCTGCTCGAGCCCGGCCGGCGATACGTGCTCAAATACCGGTTAATCGTTTTTAACGGCCGCTTCACCAAAGAAAAAGCCGAAAGCGCCTGGCAAAACTATGCAATTTCTCCGAAGGTTGTTGTGAAAGCGAATTGATATTTTGAATAAAAGCATGGCATAACGAGAATTTTAATACCTGAATTTTGCACTGAAGTTGTTCGAATCCGCGCTGGGTGCAGATTTGATCGCGTTGCCAATCTACCCATCGGATGGTGAATTAAAAATTTTGCACGAAACGCTTCCCATCACTCCGTTAGGAGTGAAATGTTTCTAGTAAGGTTCGCACATCATTGCCTTAAAACTCCGTTAGGAGTGACATGTTGGATTAGCTCCATAAAGCCTGCGTCAATTCAATGAAAAAACACATGTCACTCCTTCGGAGTTCAGCGCAATCTCGCCACGACTTTACTATAAACATACCACTCCTACGGAGTGGCCGAACTGCCGGCATCGAACAAGTGGATGAGCAACGTGCAAAATTCAGGTAATATTTTTCTGCCATACATTTTTTAAGTCAGTGAAAACGGTTCTATGAACGAAAAAAAACTCAGAAGTCAGGAATGGTTTGGCGGCAACGACAAGATGGGCTTTGTCCATCGTTCGTGGCTGCGCAACCAGGGTTATCCCGACGATCATTTCCGCGGGCGGCCGGTCATCGGCATCTGCAACACGTGGTCCGAGCTGACGCCCTGCAACGGCCACTTGCGCGATTTTGCCGAGATCGTGAAAAAAGGCGTGCTGGAAGCCGGCGGATTTCCGCTCGAATTTCCCGCCATGTCTTTGGGCGAAACGATTATGCGGCCAACGACGATGCTATTCCGCAATCTTGCCAGCATGGACGTGGAAGAATCGATTCGCGCCAACCCGCTCGATGGCGTCGTGCTTTTAACCGGCTGCGACAAGACCACGCCTTCGACTTTGATGGGCGCGTGCAGCGTCGATCTGCCCACGATCGTCGTGCCCGGCGGCCCGATGCTCAGTGGCCGATTCCGGGGGGACTGCATCGGCTCCGGTTCATTTAGCTGGACGATCAAAACAAAACAAACCACGGAAGGATTCTCCGCCGAAGATTTGATGGAGGCGGAAATTTGCGCGGCGCGCAGCAACGGGCATTGCAACACCATGGGAACCGCATCCACGATGGCGACAATGGTGGAAGCTTTGGGATTGACATTGCCCGGCGCCTCGGCCATTCCCGCGGTTGATTCGAGAAAGAAAGTCATCGCGCAACTCTCGGGCCGCCGCATCGTGGAGATGGTTCGCGAAGATTTGAAATTGTCCCGCATTCTCACCAGAAACGCGTTTGAGAATGCCATCGTCGTCAACGCGGCGGTGGGCGGCTCAACGAATTTGATCATTCATCTTTTGGCGATTGCAGGAAGAATCGGTGTGGAATTGCATCTCGAAGATTTCGACGAACTCGGCAGCAAAATTCCATTATTGGTCAACTTGATGCCCTCGGGAAAATTTCTGATGGAGGATTATTTTTACGCCGGCGGCTTGCCGGTTGTGATCAAAGAGCTCGGAGATCGTTTGCATCAAGAAGCGATCACCGTCAACGGCAAAACGCTGCGCGAGAACAACGCCAAAGCCGAATGCTACAACCGCGAAGTGATTGCCAGCATCGACAAGCCGTTGCAGCCGGAGGCAGGCATTGCCGTGCTCAAAGGAAATCTCTGCGAAAACGGCGCGGTGATCAAGCCCTCCGCGGCAACGCCGGCATTGATGAAACACCGCGGCCGCGCCGTCGTGTTTGAAAGCATGGAAGATTATCATGGCCGCATCGATGATCCGAATTTGGATATTGACGAATCGTGCGTCATCGTGCTCAAAAGCGTCGGCCCGAAAGGCTATCCCGGCATGCCCGAAGTCGGCAACGTTGACCTGCCCGAGAAATTGATTCGCAAAGGCGTGAAGGACATGGTTCGTATTTCGGACGGAAGAATGAGCGGCACGGCCTATGGAACCGTGGTGCTGCACATCTCGCCGGAATCCGCCATCGGCGGCACACTCGCTTTGGTAAAAGACGGCGACTTCATCGAGCTTGACGTTGCCAACCGCAAGCTGCACCTCGATGTTCCGGATGAAGAGTTAAAACGGCGCCGAGCCGCGTGGTCGCCGCCCGCGCCGCATACCAACCGAGGTTATGTGCGCATCTATTTGGAGCACGTGCAGCAGGCCGATCAGGGCGCCGATCTGGATATTCTCGTGGGAAAATCAGGTTCGGTGGTGAAAGGCGATTTGCATTAAACAAAAGCATAAACCGTACAGGCCGTGCCAAAAAGAAAATCAAAAGCACCCGCAAAGACGCGAAGACGCAAAGAACCCGCAAAGTTTTTCTTTGCGGTACCTTTGCGGCTCATCGCCTTTGCGAGAAATTTTTTGCTTTAAAGCGATCTGATTGAGCAGAAATATATGATCATCCTCTATCTCGCCCTCAGCATCGTTGGCATCATCTTTTTGAGCGTCAAGCTGAAAGTGCATCCGTTCATCGCGCTGCTGCTGGCGGCGCTGGCGTATGGATTTCTCGCGGGCATGCCGCCTGAGGCCATCGTGAAATCGATCAACGAAGGTTTCGGCAACACGCTGGGCAAGATCGGGTTGATCATCGTGCTGGGCGTGATCATCGGCGCGTTTTTGGAAAACACCGGCGCCGCGTATGCGCTCGCGGAAAAAGTGCTCAAGCTCATCGGCAAGAAACGCGTGCCTGCGGCCATGGGCATCATCGGCTACATCGTGTCCATCCCGGTGTTTGCCGACAGCGGGTTCATGCTCATTTCGCCGCTGAACAAAAGCCTGTGCAAACGAGCCGGCATTACATTGGCAGGCGCGACGATTGCGCTGAGCCTCGGGCTCACGGCCACGCACACACTCGTGCCGCCGACGCCCGGCCCGATTGCCGCCGCCGGAATTTTGGGCGCGGACTTGGGTTTGGTGTTGCTGTTGGGAATGCTGATCGCTGCATTGGCGACGATGGTGGCGGTGATTTTTGCGACCAAGTATGCTGCCAAAACCTACATCGATCCCAACCCGGAAATCACCGAGGCGGAAATGAATGCGCGCATGCAGCACGCGCCGAGCGCGTTCAAATCCTCGCTGCCGGTCGTGGTGCCCATTCTTTTGATCGTGCTGAAATCGAGCGTTGGCGTGCTCGCAGGTCCGGATGGCGGCGCGGCTACAAAGCTCATCTCGTTTCTCGGCGAGCCGGTGATTGCGCTGTTGATTGGAATGTTTCTCGCCGCGTTGTTGCCGAAAAAGTTGGACGCTGAAATGTTTTCCATGTCCGGCTGGGCCGGACAATCTTTGAGCAGCGCGGCGTCGATCATTTTGATCACCGGCGCCGGAGGAATTTTTGGCAAGGTGCTGCAAGACTCCGGCATCGCGGAATTGTTGAGCAAGATTCTGAAGGATGTTCATCTGAGCATCTGGCTGCCGTTTCTCCTGTCCGCGGCCATCAAAACCGCGCAAGGCTCATCGACCGTGGCGCTCATCACCACCGCCTCCATCATGGTGCCGATGATGGAAACGCTGGGCTTCGTCAGCCCGATGGAAAAGGCCGTCGTCGTCATCGCCATCGGCGCCGGCTCGATGGTGTTTTCACATGCGAACGACAGCTTTTTCTGGGTGGTGACGCAACTCTCCGGCATGGACGTGAAAACCGGCTACCGCCTGCACAGCTTGGGCACGTTCGTACTGGGGATTTCAGCGGCGGTGTTTTTATTTTTGTTTCATCTGGCGTTTGTTTGAAAGTGAATGTTCGTAGTGGTGCCTTCAGGCGCCCATCGCCCCGAACATCTTGACCCTCAAGGGTCTGCTACAAACGTGATTTCGAGATGAAACTCTACAAAATAACTGTACATGGAAACCGCTAAAACCCCTTTGCGCTCCATTCGATTCGACCGCAACGAGCTGGCAGGCGCCTTTGGCGATGTCGGCACGGATCTTCCGCTGGTTGTTGGCATCTCGTTAGCCGCCAATCTCGACGCCACCAGCGTGTTGATCATGTTTGGAGTCATGCAAATTCTTACGGGTTTGCGCTATCGAATACCCATGCCCGTGCAACCGCTTAAAGCAATGGCGGCAATCGTGATCGCTCAAAAAGTAAGCGGCCCGGTTTTGTACGGCGCGGGGCTGGCTATCGGCGTGACCATGTTTGTATTGTCCATCACCGGCTTGATTGATTGGCTTGCTCGTGTCGTTCCTAAAAGCGTCATACGGGGCATTCAATTCGGCCTTGGGTTGCAATTGGCGACGCTGGCGCTGAAAGAATACGTGCAAGCTGATGGCGTGTCAGGATATTGGCTGGCCGGTATCGCTTTTGTTCTGGCGGTCATTTTTCTCGGCAATAGAAAATATCCTGCCGCACTTTTTCTGGTCATTGTCGGGCTTTTTTATGCCTTTGCTTTCAAACTTCAAATGTCGTCAATCACTCAGGGCTTTGGCTTCAATCTTCCCGGATTTCATGTTCCACAATGGCAGGATATTGTCACGGGATTCTTTTTGCTGGCGTTGCCACAAATACCCTTGTCTTTGGGAAATTCGATTCTTGCCACTCGTCAAATTGCCAATGACTTGTTTCCAGGCCGCCCGCTCACCGTAAAGCAGATTGGTTTCACTTACTCATTGATGAATTTGGTCAATCCATTTTTCGGCGGCATCCCCACTTGTCACGGTTCGGGCGGCATGGCAGGGCATTATGCCTTTGGCGCGCGCACGGGCGGCTCTGTTATCATCGAAGGCGCGCTTTACATGTTCATCGGTTTGTTTTTTGGCAGGGCGTTTGATGCCTTTGTGCACGTTTTCCCTTTGCCCGTATTGGGAATTATTTTGTTGTTCGAAGGATTGGCTTTGATCCTGCTGATCAAAGATATGTCATCATCAAAAGGCGATTTGGCAATTGTCGCTTTGGTTGGGCTTATGGCAGCAGGTTTGCCTTATGGATATTTGATCGGCTTGATCGTTGGTGTTATTGTCGCGTATCTCATGCGTCGAGGCGCCATTTCATTGGGAACGCAAGAAACCCAGGTTTGAACATGAAACTTCAAGAGTTGACGCCCATGCTTTGGACAAAAGATCTCAAGGGATCAGTGGAGTTCTACACAACTTTTCTTGGATTCGAATGCAAGGCGCTGAATGAGGAGTGGGGCTGGGCCTCCGTAATCAGAGACGAGGTGAACCTCATGTTTGCATTGCCGAATGAACATGAGCCGTTCGACAAACCTGCTTTTACCGGCTCACTCTATCTTAAATGTGACGACGTTGATGCGCTCTGGCAGCAGTTGAAAGACAAGGCAAAGATTTGCTACCCCATCGAGAGCTTTGCGTACGGCATGAGGGAATTTGCCATCTATGACAACAATGGCTACGTGCTCCAGTTTGGGCAGGAGATTCTCGAGAATGGTCAGATTGGCAAATAAGGAATGATGTAAGGAAGCAAGACGAGCGTGAGTGTGAGCGCTGCGGCAATCCGCAGCAAAATGCGCGTTACTCTTCTGCTCGCCGGTTTTGCGCAAGCTTTGTCATCGGCGCAGATTTCTTCTTGCGGACGATGGGAGAAATAAAAACCGAGGCCAAGACACAGAAATGAGAAGATGATAAAATATGGCCGATAGGGCATGAGATTGGCCGCCAAAGCCAATGTGCCTGCACCCAAAAAAGCAAACGCGAGCGGCGTAATGCAGCAGGCCAACGGCAAAAATGAGAGCAGCGCGCTCATCAACGAGCCTGTTGCCAGCAGCGAAGTCTTTTGCAGTTTCATGGCCTCATCTTTACTTTATGTGATCGAGCAGCTCGCGTGCCTTGCGCTCGAACGCCGGCACATTCAAAAAATGCTCTTGAAGATTTTCTTCATAACGAAGTTGATGCATCCAAAAACTTGGTTCGGTTGGCTGATTGGCCCAGCGGGCTTTATGATCGTACAAGAAATAGGTATCCCAGGACAAAGGCCCTTCAAGCCCAAGAACGGGAATCCAAATTTTTCCCGTCAATTGGTCGCCGTCCCAGAAATGGCGCACGCGGCTGTCTGAAAACTCGGCCGTTCGTTTCACCGCCCAGTTGCGATTATCCGTCGGCAGCGCCGGCAGCCAAATGATGTAAGCTTTCAGCCGTGCATCGGAAATGTTTTTCAAAACCGTTTGCATGTCGGAGAACCCCCGACGGCAAGCTCCTCAGGTCGGCGAAAGTTGCGTGATCAGGCGAACGTATCCGCTGTCGCTTTCAAACGTGGTTTTTAAAAGAGTGAATTCATGCAGGTCGGCAAGCTGCTGCGCCGCGCTGCCGGCTGCAAAAAAATCAGCGCGGTTGGGATTGTACCAATAAAGATATCCAGTAGCGAGGATCAGAAGAACCAGCAACGGCGCGATCAATAAGAATCGTTTCATGTTCTTTGAGATCATTTCGACACCTGGCGTTGAGGTTGTTTACAGCAGCCGTCGATTTGTTTTGGCGGGCATTTCATCGTGCCATACGAGCAAAAAACGCAACAATCGCCCGCTTTCGGTTTGAGAACAACTTTGCAGTTGCGGCATTGGTAAAAGTACTGGCATGCCTCAACGGGCATTTCGGCTTCTTCGGCAAAGCCGCATGCCGGACATGTCAACATTGATTTGGTGATCACAGTCATCGCCAGTCGCTCTGTTCGTTCAAATATTCCAAAATCGGGCAGCCTTGCTGAGGTTTATGATCTTTGCAGGATGAGGCCAGTTTGGCGAGCGCGGCCTTCATCTTTTTCAACAAAAGGATTTTTTCTTCGATGTCTGAAATTTTGGCTTCTGCTTGTTTCTTCACCTTGGCGCAGGTGGTTTGTGCATCAACGCGCAAGGCCAGAAGCTCGGAAATTTCCTTGAGCGTGAAACCCAACTCTTGCGCGCGTTTGATGAATTTTATCCGAAGCACGTCTGCGGGCGCGTATTCGCGATAGCCGGATTCGCGGCGTTTCGGCTCGGGCAGCAGCCGTCTGCGTTCGTAATATCGCACCGTCTCGATATTGACGTTCGCCTCTTTGGCCAATTGGCC
>CAYWGH010000067.1:0-10911 GCA_964457925.1 uncultured Cytophagia bacterium | reverse complement strand
TCGTCGATGAACAGCGTGCCGCCGGCGGCTTGCTCGATCAAGCCTTTGCGCTCGCGATCGGCGCCGGTAAACGCGCCTTTGACGTGGCCGAACAGCTCGCTCTCCACCAAGTTGGCCGGAATCGCGCCGCAATCAACCGCCACAAACGGCCCGTCGGTGCGGTTGCTGAACCGATGAATGGCGCGGGCGATCAACTCCTTGCCGGTGCCGCTTTGGCCTTCCAACAACACGCGCACATCACAGCGGGCCGCGGCTTCGATGGCCGCCAGCAATTGGAGGAACGTTGCGGATTTCCCAATCAAACCGGCGCCGGCATACTTGCTAAGCAGGCTGGCTTCGGGCATCGGCGCGGCAAAATACGCTTGCAGCTTTTGCACGTTGCGCAAAAAAGGCGCGGCGATGGCAGCAAGCTTTTTCAAACAGGCAAGATCATCTTCGCTGAAGATTTTGCTCTTTTCCTGATTCATGAGCAAAAGCGTGCCGATGATGATGCCTTCGCTCATAAACGGCACGCACACGACCGCGTGAACCGGAATATCCGCAAAGAATTTGGCGCCGAATCTTTTGTCTTGCTGCAGGTCCGGACTGAGCAGCGCTTGCTGGTTTTTGGTGACCCAGCCGGTGATTTGCGTGTGGACGAAATGAAAATCCGGATTGTTCACTTCCTGACCGGCTTTGATCACGGTCTTGACGGTCTGCCGGGTGAGCGGGTTGATCATCATGATCAGCGCGATCTCGGCGCACAGCAAGCTCGCGGCTTTGTTCGCCACGAGGCGCAAAATCTCATGGAAGTCATTCTCTTGTCCGAGAATTTCAGCGACTTCGACGAGGATGGCAAGGCGCTGGTTTTCGCGGGAGGAATCATCATTCATATCGCGCTGAGCCGTGTCGGGAGTAAGGATTTCATTGATGCTCATTCGTCAATCCTTTATTAGTTTCTTGAATCTCGGGTGCTCGCGAAGCGGATCCCACACCGGGTCGATTTTAAGTAACGGAACCGTTACCGCGGATGGAACAGACAGCAAATATCCCAAATGGTCAATCGCTTTCTCGTGTTCGCCGGCCACCACATAGACTTTGGTGATGTTGAGCATCAGATCGGCGCCTGAGTAGGCATCTTTCGATATCGGGAGGCGCTCCAAGGCCTTCTTGCCCTCCCGCATGGCATCTTCCTTACCGCCCTGAAAGGCATAGGACAGCGGGAGGACATAGCTGAAATCGGGATTCACGAAGTCCCATGTTAGGACGAGTTGCCTGAGGGAATCAGCGTACGCTTTGGCTTGTGTGGTCCGTCGCATAAAATAATTCACCCACGCTTTTCTGAGATAGTAACCTAGCTTGTCCGGATCAATAACCTCGCTTAATGTCGGCTCATAGTGGCGTTCATAAAGGTCCAGCGTAAACGTACCTGTTTGAAATGCATCAAACGCATACAGGCCTTTGAGCCACTTCGGATCTAATACTATAGCTCCCTCTTGCAACGTCTGGCGAGCTTTCTGAATATCGCCATTTCGCCTTATGTGTAGACTACTCCCGAACTGGATCATATAATGGGAAGGCAAGGCTAGTGAAAGCGCCCGATCGAATAATCGCTCAGCCTGTTCAAACCGGCGTACACGCGCGTAAGTTTCTGCAAGGTCTGCGATCACACCGTAGTTTCTTGGATCCAAGTCCATTGCTTTCTCCTTGCCGGCAATAGCTTCCTCCCATCTGCCTTGACGGCTCCTGATATTAGCGATATTCATAATGATCTCAGGATCGCGCGGCCGCTGTCTTTGCGCGATCGTGTAGTGTTTCAGCGCATTTTCGTAATCCCAACAGCCGTAATAGAAGTAGGAGCCCAAAGCCACGTTGGTTTCGGGGGCATCCGGCGCAAGCAGGAGCGCCTTGTCTACGGCCTCTTTCGCTTTGGGAACCTGCTCTTCCTGATACCAATTCCACCTTAGCCAAATGCGGGCTCGCGCTAGTGCGGCATAAGCTATCGCAAAACTGCTATCCAGCTCGATCGCCTTTTCGTACATCTTGATCGCCAATTCTGTCTCATCTTTGTGATCCCAGCGAGCGCGATGATTATTTCCTTGTAGGTAGTAGTCGTACGCTTCCATATTCGCGGTAGGACGTTGTTCAATCGCTTCAACTTCTTTCTCGGATAACCGGGCATTTAGGATTTGGGCGATCTCCAAAGCCACTTCACTCTGGATGGCAAACACGTTTTCCACCTTGCGATTAAACGTGTTTGCCCAAAGCTGTGAGCCGGTGGCCGCCTCGATCAGCTCACAACCGATACGAAGCTCATCACCGGAGCGACGAACGGTTCCCATAAGCAAGTTGGCCACCTGCAACTCCGCTCCGATCTCCTGCGGATTCTTCTTGGTATCCTTGTACTGCCGGCTGGTGGCGCGAGACATCACCCGTAGGTCGGCGATTTTTGAAATCTGTGCTAGAACATCTTCGGTAATCCCGTCGCTGAGATACTCTTCCTCCTGCTTGCCGCTGAGATTTTCAAATGGCAACACGGCAATGGACTTTTTGCCGGTTGTATCTGACTCGGTTGTTTTTAACATAAGAAAGACTGCCGCCACCAATACGGCGAGGACAACGACGCCGCCAATGAGAAAAGGCAATTTTTGGGCAAGAACAGACCTAACCTTCTTCCGTGATCGGGATCGAGCCTTTGTCGGGGATGGCGAACCGGATTCTTGTGCTTTCTGGGTTGTCTTCAAATCCATCAGCATCTCATCGACGTGCTGGTAGCGCTCGTTCGCATCTTTCGCCAGTGCTTTATAAATGAAAGCTTCCAACTCAGGTGGCACATCAGCGCGCAATTGGGAAACCGGATCCGGCTCCTCGTTCACAATCGAATACATCATCGCCTGCTCGTACTCACCACGAAACGGCAAGCGACCAGTCAGCATTTCAAACAACACCACACCGAACGACCAGGCGTCGGTGCGATGATCCACCGGATTGCCGCGCGCCTGCTCCGGTGACATGTACGCCGCCGTGCCGAGCGTGGTGCCCGATTTGGTGAGATGTACCCCGCCGCCAATCTTCGCCAGCCCGAAATCCATGATCTTCACTTGTCCTGATTCCGTGACCATGATGTTGCTGGATTTGATGTCGCGATGCGTGATGCCTTTGGCGTGCGCAGCTTTCAGGCCTTCGGCGATTTGCATGGCGCAGAAAAGGCAATTATCAATTGTCAATTGACAATTATCAATTAACAATTGCTTTAGTTCCCGGCCTTCGATGTATTCCATCACAATAAACATCTCATCATCGACTTCCTCGATGGCATGAATCGTGGCGATGTTGGGATGATTCAGCGCCGCTGCAGCCTGCGCTTCGATTTTGAAGCGCTCGCGTTCTTCTTCACTGGCGGCAATCTGGCGCGGCAGGAATTTGATCGCGACGAGACGCTTGAGTTTGGTGTCCTCGGCTTGGTAGACGACGCCCATGCCGCCGCTGCCGAGTTTTTCGATGATTTTGTAGTGGGAAATGGTTTGGCCGATCATAGTTATAATATTTTTATGAAGCAGATTTTCGCGAGAGGAAGCATCATTCTCATCGGGCTGTGCCGTTTCGGGAGCGGAGGTCCCGTTGAAGTTCGCCATTTGATTCTGATCTTTGGGTTATTCCGATCTTTGTGATTTTCACCAGATTCAAAGTGAGGATCGTCCCATCATTATCCGAATCCCATTCTTTTCAATAATTGGTCAAAGCGCTGATGGGAGCGCAAATTGTCAAACATGGGATCAACTTTAATATAGAGGAGTCTATAGTCATATTCGTTGTAGGCTTTTTCCAGCATTACAAGCGCCTGTTCCTGTTGACCGAGTCCCGCATAAATCCACGCCAGAAAACAGGGCGACACCGCTTTCTGATCTGATTGTGACAGCAACTCGTTGAGAACCGTCTCGGCCTCCGCCCTTTTGCCCGACACCGCCAGGGCATATCCCAATCCCGCAACCAACAGCGCAGGTCGATTGGTTGAATTCTCCAGAGACTGGCGCAACCAGGCGATACCTTCGTCATACCTCGATTCATGTACATAAACCATTCCCATGCCCCATTGCGCATTCACATTGGCCGGGTACAATTCCAGCGTTTTTCGACACTGGTCCAAGGCCTGATCGTATTGTCGCGCGTTGCGATAAACCTGAATCAGCATCATATTCTTGGGGAGCGCCAGCGGGTCAAGCTCCAAAGCTTTCCTTGCCTCAGCAATGGCTTCGCGCGGACGGCCGAGGTGAATCAGGGCTGCGGCATACCACTGGTGAGCGGAAGCATAGCCGGGATTAAGCGCAATGGCGCGTTTATACGCATTCTCCACTTCCAACCAATTCCACTCAAACATGCTCTGAACCACTCCGAGAGCGGCATGGGCTTCGGCAAGGGTTGAGTCCAGCTCCAACGCTTTGGTTGCCGCCCATTTTGCTTTTTGATATGCGTGAGGCGAGTTGTCTCTGCTTTGGTGTAATAATCCGTAGGTGTCAGCCAAACCGGCGTAAGCCGCTGCGAAGCTCGAGTCTAAAGCAATCGCCCGTTCAAAGTAATCAATGGCCTTGCTCAGATTCTCGCGGCCCCGGTCGTTCCAGAAAAAGCGACCTCGCAGATATAGATCGTACGCCTCGCGGTTTTCAGTCGAAGCCTTGACCAACGGCGCTCCGCTTCCACCTCCCAGCTCAACTTTTAGTTTGCTCACGATCTCCCGAGCAATTTCATCTTGCACAACAAAGATGTCATTCATCTCTCGCACTTCAAAAACCTCTGACCACAGATGATAGCCATTGGCGACATTAATAAGCTGTGCCGTAATGCGCAGCTTTTCACCGGACTTGCGCACGCTGCCTTCCAGAATTGTGCTCACATTGAGCTGTTCCCCGAATTTGCGGATATCGTAAGTCTTTCCCTTAAACTGAAAAACGGAGGTTCGCGCCACCACGGCTAACCCCCCTACTTTGGTTAACGCATTGATGATTTCCTCAGTCATGCCGTCGCTAAAATACTCGTTTTCCGCCTCGGCGCTCATATTCACAAAAGGTAGCACAGCGATGGATTCTTTTTCCGCAGCGTTCGGCAGCTTTTCTTTAAAAACAAAAAATGCTGCAACCACCAAAACGGCGAGGATAGCAATGCCGCCAAAGAGAAAAGGCAATTTTTTGGCAAGAACAGACCTAACCTTCTTCCGTGATCGGGATCGAGCCTTTGTCGAAGATTGCGAACCGGATTCTTGTGCTTTCGTTATATCCTTCAAATCCACCAGCATCTCATCTGCGTGCTGGTAGCGATCATCTCTAGCCTTTGCCAAAGCCGTGCTCACAACTCGATTCAATTCCGCTGCCGTCTCGGGACGCTGAGATATGATCGGTTCCGGTTCTTCATTCCAAATCGAATACATCACTGCCGCCTCGTATTCGCCTTTGAAGGGCAACCGGGCTGTGATCATTTCGTAAAGCACGACTCCGAGCGCCCAAATATCCGTTCGGTGATCGACTTCTGCACCGCGCGTTTGTTCCGGTGACATGTAAGCCACCGTTCCCACCGTTCCGCCGGTTTTGGTGAGCCGTGATTGGCCGGAAAGCTTGGCGATGCCAAAATCCAAAATTTTGGCGACGCCGTCTTTAGTGATTATCACGTTCGCCGGCTTGATGTCGCGATGTGTAATGCCGTGCTCGTGCGCCTTCGCCAAGCCCTGCGCAATTTGAATAGCAATCTCAATTGCACCTGCTACTTGCAACTTGCCACTCGCGACTTTTTTCTGCAATGTCTCGCCATCGTAATACGCCATAGCAATAAACATCTGCCCATCTTCATCTTCGTCAATTTCGTAGATCGTGCAAATGTTGGGATGGTCCAGCGCCGAGGCCGCCTGCGCCTCGTTGACAAAGCGCTCTTTGGCCTCTTCATCACGGGTCAAATCCGGCGGCAAAAATTTGAGCGCGGCGTGACGTTTGAGCCTGGTGTCCTCGGCTTTGTAGACGACGCCCATGCCGCCCTCGCCTAGTTTCTCAAGAAGTCTGTAGTGAGAAATGGTTTTGCCGGTCATTTTCTGAAGATTTCGAATTGATTTGTGATCGGTCGGCAAACAGAAATGTTAGAAGCCCTTATACTAGATCTACAACTTGGCTTCAAAAAGTTGTCAGATGAGATGATCAGATCAAAAATATCACAAGAGAGGGAGAAACGATGATGGCACCCAAGCAGTCAAATGAGGAGTTCGTGCTCGTGCGAGCCGCGCCCCTTTTGCTCCCGAAGAATCACATAAAATGACAAGTTTAAGCCGGATTTAAAAACAAATCAAAATCTGATATCGTTTGTCACGCACAAGGATGTGGAGTTTCAGTGCTTTTAGGAAGGCAGGAAAACAGCAAGCGAAACGCTTTACTCTCAATAAATCCATCAAATGAAATTCATCAAATCGTGAATGTCAGGAATCTATCAAAATTTTGCAGGAAGTCAATATCAAAAATTTTTGTCACAGACATGAATCTGATGCTCATTTTTAAAGCCTATTTCTGTAAATATTCTCACCAATATTTGCCGCTGCCCTTGCTGCCGCATTTAAAACTTCCTGCCGCTAAAAACCGTCAGGTTAGACGCGAACCGTGGCATCTGCGTGTACAGATAGCCGTTACTTCGCTGCCGGAGCAGAATCCGAAGATGCGCCTCTGGCCGGCTCCACATTCTCTCGACAATGATTGCCTTTGCGACATTATTTGCATTCAGGCAACTTTCGCAGCAACGCCGTCATGGCTGGGTGAGGCAAGCCAGCCGCTTGAGAGCTTTGCCTAACAAATGACTGAGCGTTCAGGTTCAAAACAGAAGGCTGGCCTATTCACGGTTCCGATATTATCAAAACAAAGCGACAACATCTTGGACATCATCATAGGGCAAACCTCGCATGAAAGAAAAACTGAAAATAGGCATCGTCGGGCTTGGTAAAATGGGCGGCATTCGCGCCAAGACGGTGCGAGAGAATGACGACACCATCCTGGTCTCGGGCACGGATCCCAATCCGCCGGCAAGGGGTTTCGAAGACATGCAAATTCTTCCGAACTACGAAGCCGTAATCAATTCTGGCGTGGATGCCGTCTTCGTCTGCACCCCCAACCGCTTCATTCCCGAGGTGGTGATCGCTGCGCTCGACGCCGGCAAACATGTGTTTTGCGAAAAACCGCCGGGGCGTAGCATGGCGGATATTGAGCGCATCATTGAAGCGGAAAAACGCAATCCCGGCTTGGTTTTGAAAGTGGGGTTCAATCACCGCTATCACTTCGGCATCATGGAGGCGAAAAAGATTGTCGCAAGCGGTAAATACGGCAAGATTCTCTGGATGCGCGGCGTCTATGGCAAAGCACAAGGCTCCGGCAATGCCAACGAATGGCGCCTCGACCCGGCGCTGGCAGGCGGCGGAATCTTGTTCGATCAGGGCATTCACATGCTGGATTTGTTCCGCCACTTCTGCGGCGAGTTCTCCGAAATCAAGAGCATGTGTACCACCGCATATTGGGACTTCCCCTTTGAGGATAATGCCTTTGCCCTGCTGCGCAACGACGAGGGCCGCATCGCGATGCTGCACAGCTCGTTCACACAATGGAAGCACCGCTTTACTCTTGAAATTTTCATGGAAGATGGTTATGTCATCGTGGACGGCATGCCCTCTTCCAGCCGCAGCTATCGCGACGAATGGATTATTCAAGGCCGCAAACACCAGGGTTATGCCATCGGTAATCCGCCGGAAGAGGCAACCTTTTGCAACACCGATCCATCGTGGCAACTCGAATTGGAAGAATTTATCAAATGCATTCGCACGGGCGAGCCGGTGCGCTACGGTACCTCGCGAGACGCTTATGAAACCATGCGCCTGGTCTTCGGAATTTATGAGGCGGATGAATCGTTCAAACAAAAACAAGCACTGAGAAAGCAGAGCCAAGAGAAAGACCTGGCATGAAAAACAGCACGCCGATCGCAGTCACTTCCCGTTCCTTTTCACAACATCCTGTCCTGCGCGCCGAATTGTTGGAACGTTATTCTAATATTCGCTTCAATGACGAAGGCCTGTCGCTGCATGGCCGGGAGTTGATCGCATTTGCGCAAGGGCGCCGCAAATTAATTACGGCGTTGGAACGGATCGACGAATCCATTCTCGCGGCACTGCCGGAGCTGGAAGTTATCAGCAAATACGGCGTGGGCACCGACATGCTGGACAAGCGCGCCATGGCGCGGCGAGGCATCCGCTTGGGCTGGACCGGCGGCGTCAATAAACGTTCAGTCGCCGAATTGGCGATTGCTTTTATGATTTCGCTTTTGCGTCATGTTCCGCTCACCAACCAGGAAATCCGCAACGGCATTTGGAAAAACCGTCAGGGCAAACAACTCACCGAAAGAACGGTCGGCATCATCGGATGCGGCCATGTCGGCAAGGACTTGGCGCGGCTGTTGCGGGCATTCAATTGCCAAGTGCTGGCTCATGATATTTTGGACTTCCCGGAGTTTTATGCCGCACAGCAGGTTGAACCGGTGGGATTGGAAGAACTGTTGCGCCGTTCTGAAATTGTGACGTTGCATGTACCGCTTGACGACAGCACGCGCAATATGCTCTCGGCCGAGCGTTTGGCGTTGATGAAGCCAGAAGCGGTTCTGATCAATACTGCGCGCGGCGGCATCGTCGATGAAACAGCACTCAAGCAGATGCTCATCGAAGGCCGGCTGGCCGCGGCGGGTTTCGATGTCTTCGCTTCAGAACCGCCGCTAGATTTGGAGTTGTTGCGTTTGCCCAATTTTCTGGCCACGCCCCATATTGGCGGCAGTTCTGCTGAGGCCGTGCTGGCCATGGGCCGCGCCGCGATTGTGGGGCTGGACGAGAATGAGATACCAACCGCAGATTAATCAAACTCGAATTGTACTGCAACGTACGCTCGAGACTTTGCCGAACTTTTTCGCCCCGTCATTCCGAAGAAATTCTGTGAGACGACGAATCGGATAGCGCTTTTTGCAGTTTTCTCCGTACTTCACAAGATTCTTTCAGACTGACATTCTGGAGTTGGGCAAGTTTCTATCGGATGACCTCGCAATTTTGAAGAGAAAAAGATTGCGAGCTTTGATATTTCATTCTCACCATTTATATTGGATAAATTTTTGCTTTTAATGTCCGTTTATCCAGAAAAGGAATTTGTGATGCGAAAAAACACGGTCAAAGAAATCTGGGCGCGCGGCGGCGCGGTTCTCAACGGATGGTGTTCGATCCCCAGCTCGTTTTCCGCTGAAATCATGGCCCATCAGGGTTTTGATTCGATTACCATCGACATGCAGCACGGGTTGGTCGACTATCAAGTGGCAACCACCATGCTGCAAGCCATCTCCACCACAGCCGTCATCCCGCTCACACGCGTGCCGTGGAATGATCCCGGCTTTCTGATGAAAGTTCTCGACGCCGGTTCGTATGGCGTGATCTGCCCGATGATCAACACGCCTGAAGATGCGCAAGCGTTGGTGCGCGCATGCAAATATCCCCCCACCGGCTTTCGCAGCTTCGGGCCGATCCGGGCAAAATATTATGGCGGGGGCAGCACACACGGCGGCGGCGATTATCACCACTTTGCGAATGATGAAACGCTGGTCATTCCGCAGATTGAAACGCGCGAGGCCATCAAAAATCTCGACGCGATTTTGGAAGTTCCAGGCATCAGCGCGATCTATATCGGCCCGTCTGATCTTGCCATGGCATTGGGCAGCGAGCCGCGCAAAGGCCAAAGCGATCCTGCGGTGGTTGAAGCGCGGCAACTGATCCTCGCCACCGCAAAGCGCCACGGCATACCGGCGGGCATTCACACCAACTCAGCCGAGGTGGCTGTCAAAATGATTCAAGAAGGCTTCCAGCTTACCTCACTCCAAAGCGACGATCGTTTTCTCATGGCCCGGGCACAGGAAGAAGTGGCGGCTGTGAGAAAAGGCATTACAAGCGCGAATTGAAAGGACGATCATGACGTTTCCAGCTCATAAATTTCCTGACGCCGGCAGTTATGCCGACGAATACTTTGCCCGCATAAGAGAAGCAGCCGCAACGGTTGATCGAGAAAAGCTTGCTCAGGCAGCGGCAATCTTAACGAAAGTTTATTCCGCCGGCGGAATGGTTTATTCCTGCGGCAACGGCGGGTCCGCGGCCATTGCCAACCATTTGGTGTGTGATCACTGCAAATTGGTACGCACCGATACGACTCTCACACCACGCATCGTTTCGCTGAGTTCAACAATCGAAATGATCACCGCCATCGGCAATGATATTTCTTATGATGAGATTTTCGTATATCAGCTTCGCACGCTCGCGAGGCCTGGCGATGCATTGATTACGATCAGCTCCTCGGGAGATTCGGAGAATATTGTCCGCGCTGCGCAGTGGGCGAAAGATAATGGCCTTCCGGTGATTTCCATGACCGGCTTCTCCGGCGGCAGATCTGCAAAAATTGCGGAGGTGAATTTGCATGTCACCGCCGGCAATTATGGCGTCATCGAAGATGTGCACCAATCGCTGATGCACATCCTGGCGCAATACATTCGCCAGGCGCATATGGAAGAAGCGCTGATCAAGCAGCGGAAGTTTTAAATTGTTTGAGGTTGAACGGCGCGATAACAGCATTCGCCCGCTGAAATAGAAATCCCACAGAAAGGTTTTTTCTGTGGGATTTCTATTTCAACGGGCAAAGATCTTTTGGCATTGTTGCTTGATGCGCTGTCGCCTTGATTTGCAGAAGTATCGGCTCAAAATGTCAATCAGCGAATCTTGTGAAGCACCTGGCGCGAGGCATGGAACTTCACAAGATTCTTCCAGAATGACAAGGCAAGATACTTATCTAACTGTAGTTTGGCAAAAAACCAGCTCTTTGACAAAGTTGAATTAGGCGTGGAAGC
>CAYWGH010000066.1:0-12838 GCA_964457925.1 uncultured Cytophagia bacterium | reverse complement strand
GCCACCGCCAGCTATCGCAAAAAACGAAAATCGAAATCTGCCTAAGTAGAACTAAAGCACGCGCCGAAACGTTTATGCCCTACTCTATAACAGCATTACGAAAGCCGCGCAGCATTGGATTTCTGCTTGCCGGCCAATAACGTCGTGCGCAGAGTTTGTCAACACTCTCACATTTTCGGGGAAACAGCCGGAATTTGTTTCATTTGATGGTCGCGCCGGCTTCTTCAAAGATGTGTTACCTTGGCAAGAACACAACGCTTTCCGCGTTATAGCCGCCAGAAAAGTGTAAGAGCCAGTCTAAAATGCAAAAGCCCCAACGTATGGCGTTGGGGCGGAGGATTTCGTCTCTAAAAAATCAAGGAGTATAGGCCGTGTGCTCAGTCATATTTCGCCAACTCGGCTTTGGCCTCGTGATAGATTTTGGTTTTTTCGGCGAATGGAATGAACAGGCTTTTGAAACCGTTGAGGATGATTTTTTTGACTTGCTCGTAATTCAAATCCCAGGTTTGCACTGCCAACCACAGCTCGTCGGTCATGGTTGTGCGCGAGATCAGCCGGTTATCGGTGTTAAGCGTGACACGCAATTGGCGATCGAGAAATTTCTTAAACGGATGATGCTCGATGCGCAGCACGGCCTTGGTTTGCACGTTGCTGATCAGGCAAACTTCCAGCGGAATGCGATGATCGCAGACATAGTTAAGCAGCTCTTCATCTTCAATCAAGCGCGTGCCGTGCCCGATGCGATGCGCGCCGCAGGCATGAATGGCCTGGTAAATGCTGTCCGGGCCGTAGGCCTCGCCGGCATGCACGGTGCAATTGATGCAATGTTTGCGAATGAAATAAAAAGCCTTGGCATGATCTTTCGCCGGGTTGCCAAACTCGCGGCCGGCAAGATCGAACGCCACCACGCCTTTGCCTTTGTATTGCAAGGTCAGTTCGGCCAGCCGGAGCGTGGCCTCCGGCGTCATGCTGCGAATCGCGCAGATAATCACGGCGGCGCGAATCGGGAATTTTTTCTCCGCTTCGCCCAGGCCTTCCAACACGGCGTCAACAACCTGTTCGAGCGACAACCCCTTTTGCTGATGCAAAATCGGCGAATAGCGCACTTCGATGTAGCGCAAATTCTCCGCCGCCGCATCTTCGGCAAGCTCGTATGCGATGCGCCGCAGTGATTCATAATCCTGCATCAGCTTGAGCGTGAAGTCGAACTTATCAATATACTCGTTGAGGTTTTCGACCTGGCCTTTGACCGAGAGAAAATCGTAAACGTCTTGTTCATTCGTGCTCGGCAACGGCAGGCCGTTCGCTTTCGCCAACTCCATTGCGGTTTTCACCCGTATCGAGCCATCGAGATGGCAGTGCAAGTCGGTTTTGGGAAGCGCGTGCAAGAAGTCACGGGTGATGGTCATGCGAATTCTCCTCAATCAAGCGGTCGCCGCTTCAGGTTGGCGGGCTTTGGTTTTGGGTGGTGCGGATTTTTGCTGTTTTCGGCTTCCGCGCGTCTCAGGAAGCAGGGTGATCAACGTGCCGAGCGTCAATACCATGCCGCCAATCCAAACCCAGTTGACCAGGGGATTGAGATAAATATGAAACGTGGCGGCATTGGTTTCCGGCTGGTGGGCGCCGAGCACGACATAAAGATCTTCGCGCAAATTTGAAAACAGCGCGACTTCAGTGGTCGGCTGCTCTTGCACGATATAAAAATGTTTTTGGGGATAAATCGTATCCACCACCTCGCCCTCGCGTTTGACCACCATGGTGGCTTGCACGACGACTTTGTTGGGATCTTCGAACTGCTTGGTATTTTGATAAACCAGCTCATAGTCGCGCAATTTGAGTGATTCGCCCGGCTTCACCTGGCCTTCAATTTCTTGCGTGAAGGCTGCGCCCGTGACGCCCACGAACAATAACACCATGCCGAAATGCACGATGTAGCCGCCGTAGCGCCGGCGGTTCTTTAGCAGGAGATGCCAGAGCGCCACCGGATAAATTTCGCCATTGGTGCTGCCGCGTGCGACGGCGCCGCGATGAAATTCGAGCACGATGGTTGCCGTGACGAAAACGCTGAGGGTGAAGGAGATTAGCGCATAAACGTGACGCATGCCCAACGCGATGAAAATGCCCAACGCAATTAACGAGGTGATCGTCGGAATCGCAAAAATTTTCTGCAATTGTTCCAGCGAGCTTTTGCGCCAAGCGACCAACGGCCCGACGCCGGTAAGCAATAACAGCAGCAATGAAATCGGCACCAGCACCGCATTAAACCAGGGCGCGCCTACGGTGATTTTCACGCCGCGCACGGCTTCTGAAACCACCGGAAAAACCGTTCCCAAAAATACGGCGGCGCAAGCGACGACGAAGACAACATTGTTAAACAAGAACGCGGACTCCCGCGAGACCACGGCTTCCAGGCGTGTGTCACTCTTCAAGAGATGCGAGCGCATGATCAAAATCCACGACGAGCCAATCGCGATTACACCCACAAATGCTAAAAACAGGGGTCCCAAACTGGAGGTGGTGAAGCTATGCACCGACGAGATGACGCCGCTGCGCGTGAGAAAGGTGCCGAAAATGCAGAGTGTGAAGGTGAGAATGATCAACACCATATTCCACACACGCAGCATGTTTTTCTTTTCCTGAATGATGACCGAATGCACAAACGCAGTGCCGGTGAGCCAGGGCATTAACGCGGCGTTTTCAACCGGATCCCAAGCCCAATAGCCGCCCCAGCCGAGTTCCATGTAAGCCCATTTGCCGCCAAGCATCATGCCGACGCCAAGAAAAAACCAGGGCACAATCGTCCAGCGCCGCGTAATGGTGAGCCATTGATTGCCGAGTTGGCCGCTGATCAATGCCGCCAGCGCAAAGGCAAATGGAATGGTGAAGCCGACATAACCCAAATACAATATCGGCGGGTGAATCGCCATGGCCGGATGTTGCAGCAACGGATTTAGGCCGCGGCCGTCGGGCGGGGCGTGGGGCAACAACTCGAAGGGCGGGGTCACGAAGGTGATCATGCAAATAAAGAACAAGGTGACCACAGTGGTGATGGCGTTGACGTATGGCATCAGCGCCATTTGTTTTTTGCGGTAAAGCAGAATGCAAAACGAGGCGAAGATCGCCAGCAGCCATCCCCAAAACAGCAGCGAGCCTTTCATGCCCGCCCACAACGCCGTAAATTTGTAATAGGCCGGCAGCGCGCGATTGCTGTAGCTCGCGACATACTCAACTCTGAAATTATCCGTAAAAATTGCCTGCCACAAGGCCAGCGAGGCCAGCGTAAGAAAAATCGTGACGCCGTGGGTGCCGTTCTCGCCGCTCGCGACAATTTGGGCGTCTTTGCGCCGCGCGCCGATGAGCGAGGCCAGAATGGCATAAACTGCACAGCCCAACGCGAGCCAGATAAAAATATGTCCGAATTGTATCATAGGTTGATCCTGCTACAAGTTCCGCCGTTAGTGAGCCTGCAAAAACCTCGAAAGGATTCAAAAAAGCCCCATTGCGGGGCTTGAATTCAAACAAAAAATTTGGGCGGCATGCGGCTCAAATCTCAAGTCGAAGATTGCGGCGCGGCATACTCGCCGCCCTCTTGACCTTCATATTTGCTCGCGCATTTGGTGAAGATTTGATTCGCGGCGAACTGGCCGTTGACATATTTGCCTTCCAGCAAGACATCAATGTCTTCTTTGAAGGTGTCGGGCACGATGCCATGATAGGAGACCGGCATCTGCTGTCCCTGTTCTTCAATAGTGAAACGAATCGACAAGCCGTCGTCGGATTTGACGACCGAACCTGGCACCACATGACCGCTGACCCGAAAACCGCGGCCTTCAGCGTCGACGCCGATCGCTTTCAGCTCCGGAACAGTTTTGTAATACACCATCGTATCTTTGAAGCCGCTTGCAACGACCCAGCTGATGGCTCCAATCACAATGGCAAACGCTGCAAAAATTCGAACTCGGCGACCTTCCATCGTTTCACCTCGTCAAAGTGAAGTTAAGATTCTTCTATTTACGATTAATCTTGTCAACTTCTGTGCCACTTATTTGTTCCAATCCGGCAACACGAAAACCAATATTTTAAGAGTTTTGTTTGCTTGGCGTGCCGGCGCGCCATTAGCCAACTTTCTCGAAACTGAGAATAAGTCTCGCCAAAGCTGAGAACCTCAAGCGTAGGCTGTGGCCTTGGTCTCGCGAATCACCGTTACCTTAATCTGGCCGGGATATTCCAGTGCTTGATGAATTTTTTTGGCGATATCGGAGGCCAACAAGTCCGCCTCGGAATCGCTAATTTTTTCCGGCTGCACCATCACACGAATCTCACGTCCAGCGGAAATGGCATAGGCCTTGGCTACCGCGTCAAAACCGTCCGCGACTTTTTCGAGTTTGTCAATGCGTTTGACATAACCATCGAGGGTGTCACGGCGCGCGCCCGGACGCGATCCCGAGATGGCATCCGCCGCGCTCACCAGCAACGAAATCAGATTGTCCGCGGGAATGTCTTCGTGGTGCGAGCCAATGGCATTGATCACGATGGGATCTTCATTATATTTCTTTCCGATTTCCATTCCCAATTGCGTGTGCGTGCCTTCTTGATTTTGGCTGATGGCCTTGCCGATGTCGTGCAAGAGTCCGGCACGCTTCGCCATGCGCACATCGAGCCGCAGCTCTGCCGCCAATGCGCCGCAAATGTAGGCCACTTCCTTGGAGTGATCCAGCACATTCTGGCCATAGCTGGTGCGAAAATGCAGACGGCCCAACACGCGAATCAGATCCGGGTGAATTTTGCCGATGCCCACGGTCGCCACCGCCTCGTTGCCGGCGCGCCAAATGGCCTTTTCCACTTCTTCTTCGCAGGATTTCACCACATCTTCCACGCGCTGCGGATGAATTTTGCCGTTGCCAATCAACTTTTCCAAGGCCAGGCGCGCGACTTCGCGCTTGACCGGATCAAAAGCCGAGAGCACGACGGCCTCGGGCGTGTCATCAACCACGACTTTGACACCCGTGGCTTGTTCAAACGCTTTGATATTGCGGCCGTCGCGGCCAATGATGCGACCCTTGACATCTTCAGACGGGATCGGCACGACGGAAACCGAGGTTTCAGAGGCATGTTCCGAGGCAATGCGCTCGATCGTCATGGTGAGAATGCGCTTCGCCTCGCGCGTGGCATTGGCCTTGGCCTCATCCACAATGCTTTTATAAATCTCCGCAGCATCTTTGTTGAACTCCTGGCGGAGATTCTCCATCAAGCGTTGCTTGGCCTCTTCGAGGGAAAGTTGCGTGATCTTCGACAATTCGAGATTTTGCGCGGAGATCAACCTTTCCAGCTCGGCGTCTTTGGTTTTGAGCGAAAGCTTGTAATTCTCCAGCTCGCTTTCACGTTGCGCCAACACGCTTTCGCGCTGTTTCAGCGTTTCTTCGCGGCGATTGAGCTTCTTCTCGCGCTCGTCGAGCCGTTCGTCATTCTGCTCAGCCTTGCGTTGGCGCTGCTTCAGTTTCTGTTCCTGATCCTCGCGCTCGCGAAACCATTCCTGCTTGGCCTGCACCAGGAACTGCTGCCGTTTGCGCTCGGCCTCTTTTTCCGCTTGTGCCATGATATCGGCTGCGGCAGACTTGTTGCGCGCCAATTTTTGTTGAATCGTGAACTTGGCTAATAACCAAGCCAGAACAAACGCCGTCAACGCAACGGCAAAATGTATCCATAATGATGTCATAAAATTTCTCGCTTTAGTGCAACGGAATCTCACAGCTCTTTCCATTGCGCTGCGCCGGCGGTATCATGCCGTCGCATAACTCGCCTCAAATGCCGGGGGGACCGGTGCAGGACGCGGCCGCAAATAGCCGCGCATATGCTCGGCCATGACTTCCATGTTAGTTTTGACCTTGTTGCCCGCGCACGCAGGATTCGACCAGATGCACTCCACGCCCTTGCAATAATCCAGGCGCAGGTCACAATTCTGTAACTTTTGATACTTTGCCGAGGGAATCATTTTGCGCGTGACTTCTTCGCGATGAAACTCTCCCTTTTGCGTCTTGAAATGAAACTCGACGAGTTTATTCCACAAAAAGTTGTGCGCTTGCACGAGCTGCACGGTGGTGAGCTTGTCCAGCAACGGCCGCAAGGGCTGGCCGTTGAATAAACACACCATGATCTCCAATCGTAACCGGAAGGTCAGCTCTTCCATCGGTTTAAGGTCCATAGTTGCTTCTCCAGAGATGAGCTGATGCCTTCGCGCGAGGCATCCTGCAATTTAAGTTCGGAAAATATAGACTGCTGCAACCCGAAAATCAAGACATAATTCGCGTCAAATTTGCCGCCTGCCCGAGGCGTGTTTTCAGACCGGTATTCCCGTAAAAAACCACAAAAATTTTGAAAAGGCTTCGCCAATAAACACCATTACCACGGCTGCATACAAAATGCCGGTTGCCGACTGCGTGCTGCGTAATTTTACCGTCTCATAAATCATGATGCCGAAAATCAGCGGGCCGGCCAGGCCAATGGCCACACGCGCCCAGAAGATCATGCCCGCGCCCGAGAGGCTGAGCAAGTTCATTGCGTTTGCGTTTTCAGAAAGGGCGTTGCCCGCCATCAAAGCAAGGACAAAGAATACCCGCAAAACCGTGGCCGCCAGAAAGAGAAGTGTAGCGATTTTTAGCGGCTGAATCGTCAAGCGATGATTCACCAGATACCAATGCCCGGTGATCATTGCCGTCATCACCGACCCCAGCATAAACGCCGAGCTGGTGAAACTGATAGCCTTCGCGGCGAATGAAGGCTGCGCCAGGCTTGGCAAAACCGGGTAGGCTGCTGCGCTCGCCAGCAGCGCCGCAGCGCCGCTGAATAACGCAAGCCAAATGTAGCTCGTGCGCAATCGCCTCAACCAAATGCAGCCGGCGAGCAGCGCAATGATGCTGAAGATCAGCAAGCCGATGACGAGATTACTGGAGTAACTCAACACCGGGGAAGCCGCGGCAGGCATCGCGTTGTCAAACGGGTGGGCCAGCAGGGCAAACAATAGAAATGCGGCGGACAGCAAACTGACCAACCGAAAAAACATGGCGCCGATTTCATCCAGTGAGATAAAGAGCAGCGGCAACAACCCGCCTACCGCAAGATGGAGGAAGAGTGAAAAGAAGATGAGCTTGAACATGAAATCTGCGGGTAGAAGTTTAATTCAGCGAAAACTCAAACGAATACACCTCGGGATGCTCGATGGGCCGGCGATGTTTGAAATTCTCCCAGATCTTGTGCGTGTGTGTGATTTGGGTTTCGCCGTAGGTCCAGCACAGCAGCGTTTCGGGAATCATGCTCTTGAAATCGACCGTGAAGTAGCCCTTGGGATAAGCGCCGAGCTTGACGATTTGATTCGACCAGCGCTCGAGCATCAACGCCACCTGCAGGTCGTAGCTCTGTTGCGCATCATCTTCATTGAACAACTGCTCGGATTCCATGCGCACTTTGGCGTCCTCCAAAGACTCGATCACCTGCTTTGTCAGCTCGATGATTTTTGGCAAAATCCGGTTTGCCTGTTCGAGCGTGAAGGCTGGCATGCCATCATCCGTGAATGGATCGTACTGCTTCAAGCTTCCTCCAAAGAGATGATTTTAGCATTGATGTAAGTGCAAATTTCGTTGAGTGAATCACATTAGCGACGCGGCATGAGCACATCGCACCAACGTGTATGCATCGGGGTCAGCATCTGCAGGGCCATTGCCTGTTTCCGCTCAGGCCGTCTTAGTTTTGCGTTTTTTGGGCATGAGAGGAATCAAACATCGTAACGCATTGTTGACCGCCGCTGCATCGGGAAAATATTCCTGAACATCGCGGTCAAGCATCACCGCGCCATCTTCAAGCTTATAATGCTTGATGACAATCGCGCCATCAGATTTGTGAATTTTGACCGAATGTCCCGCGCGATACGCTTTGTAATACTTTCCGCGAACACCGCCTTTGAGGCTTTTGAAATCATATTCGGGGCGCAGATCGTCATCCAAGTCAGTTTTTATGGTGTTTTCTTTCTTCATAAACCTTCCGGTCACTAGCTTTTGCCTGGCGGCTGCTAATCCATCGAATGTTAGCTCGTTCAGTATGAATAACAACCAAGAGCCGTCCTTTTGCAGACCGGCCAATGTTCAGGTATCGCGCTTCATCGATCGAATGATCTGCGTCAGGAAATGTCATTAAAAATGGATCGCCAAAAATCGTTTTTGCTTCTTCGAAGCTAACTCTATGCTTTCTGAGATTGGTCCGTGCTTTTTCCTCATCCCATTCAAAAGTCTACTCCACCGTTCCTCCCGTTTGCGTTCAATTAAACGCCGAAATCCCGGTCACCGCCTGCCCCAAAATCAATGTGTGAATCTCATGCGTGCCTTCATAGGTTTTCACGCTTTCCAGATTCGCAGCGTGGCGCATGGCAACATAATCATCGACAATGCCGTTGGCGCCCAAAATTTCGCGACACATGCGCGCGATTTCCAGCGCATGAAAGCAATTGTTGCGCTTCGCCAGACTGATTTGCGCCGGCTGGGCATTGCCCCGATCCTTCAGGCGTCCGAGATGCAGGCAGAGCAACTGCATCTTGGTGATTTCAGAGACCATGTGCGCGAATTTTTCCTGCGTCAATTGAAACGCGGCAATCGGCTTGTCGAACATGATGCGGCCTTTGGCGTACGCCAGCGCTTCCTGATAACACGCCAGGGCCGCGCCCAATGCGCCCCACGCAATACCATACCGCGCCTGGCTCAAACAACTCAGCGGCGATTTCAAACCTTCGGATTTGGGCAAAATGGCCTGCTCGGGAATTTGGCAATCGTCGAACAAAAGCTCGGCGGTATCCGAAGCGCGCAACGAAAGTTTGCCGTGCATCTTATCTGCGCGGAAGCCTTTAGTTCCTTTCTCGACCACAAAGCCGCGGATCACACCCTCCAACTTTGCCCAAACCACAGCCACGTTGGCCATCGTGCCGTTGGTGATCCACATCTTGCGGCCGTTGAGTACATAGCCTTGCGCATTTCGTTCCGCGCGCGTGATCATGCCCGCGGGATTGGAGCCGTAATCCGGCTCGGTCAACCCGAAGCAGCCGATCATCTCCGCGCTCGCGAGCCGGGGCAAATATTTTTGCTTCTGTTCTTCGCTGCCGAACGCCCAGATGGGATACATCACCAGTGCGCCTTGCACCGAGGCAAAGCTGCGAATGCCGCTGTCGCCGGCTTCCAATTCCTGCATGATGAGGCCGTAAGCGACGTTGTTCAAACCCGGGCAGCCGTAGCCCGCCAAATTCGCGCCCAACAACCCCAATTCTCCGATTGGTTTGATCAAATGCGCCGGGAATGTGCCCTCACGAAAGTGATCGCGAATAACCGGCTTTACTTCCTTCTGCACGAACTCGCGCACCTGATCGCGCACGGCCTTCTCTTCGTCGGAAAAAGAAGCTTCAATGTTGTAGAAATCGTAAGGGTTGAGATTGGACATGTTCGCGCTGGCTCTACCAATGTTTTAACAACGGCCTGGCCGTTACAATGCTTAGATTTTGTCGCCTGCCAAACCTTGAGCAAACCAAGGTCGAAATTGCGTTAAGCCGCAAATGCGAGAACCTTTTCGGCTGCTTCAGGCAACTTAATTTCAATAAAATAATCCATGGGATAAAGATAGTCTTCTCCGGACTCATCTATGACGCGAAGGAGTTGATGGCTGGCCGCCGACTCATCGTTCATGATCTGATAAAGCTTTCGTAATTCCAAAGAGGCCGGATAGCCGTCATTCCTGACGCATATAGCAAAGCGGGTTTTGGTTTTATCTTGCTTCATCGTCATTCATCCAAAATACATTTGATCTTGATCTCCTTCTTGCCGATGCGGTGGGCTTCGTACCAATGAATCTCGGCTTTGCAAATCATGCCATCCGGCAAACGAACGCGGGTTGTGCCTTTTAACTTTCTCCAACATTCCGGGCCATACAGTTTCCGCAGGCGCGCGGCCTCGCGAATGGAGTTGTCAACAGCGATTGTCTCGATATTGGCAATCTTTCACAGAAACTCAAAATTCGTGAACGCCGCGCCCCCTCTTCGAGCGAGTGCTGAACTTGAATTTTAAAATTACACGGAACAGCCATATCGCTCAGTTTCCACATGAATCTGAAAGCGATGGCGATAATCTCCCACAATCGAGCCGAGCAGCGTATTCGTACCGTATGATTCGATGCGCACGTTCACGAAATCGCCGGGCTGCGCATGGCCAGAAAAAACCACGCCCTTGTTTTGATCGGTGCGGCCCAGCCATTCGCTTTTGTTTTTCTTGCTGACTTCTTCGACCAGCACCTTATGCGTTTTGCCGAGTTCCAGCGCGTTGCGCTTTAACGAGATTTCACGCTGCAACTCGCTCAGGCGCATGAGGCGCGCCGTTTTCACATCTTCCGGAACATCGTCGGCAAATTTGCGCTCGGCAATCGTTTGTTTGCGCTGGCTGTACTTGAACATGAAGGCCGAATCAAATTCAACCTGCTCAACAACTCGCAGCGTGTCTTCGAAGTCCGCCTCGGTTTCGCCGCAGAAACCGCAAATGATGTCCGTGGTCAGCGAAATCTCCGGCACGGTATCGCGTATCTCCGCTGCCAAGCCGAGAAACTCTTCCTTGGTGTAATTGCGGTTCATGCGCTCCAGCACGCTGTTGCTGCCCGCTTGCAGCGGCAGATGAATATGTTTGCAAATCTTGGAATTCCGCGCCATCGCATGCAGCAGCTTGCGCGGAAAATCTTTGGGATGCGGCGAGGTGAAACGAATGCGCTCAATGCCCTGCACTTCCGCCACCATCTCCAGCAAATCTGCGAAGTCATAATGCTCGTAACGGTACGAGTTCACATTTTGACCGAGCAGCGTGATTTGCTTGAAGCCCTCGGCGGCAATGCGTTCGGCTTCCGCGACGATGTTCTGCGGCTCGCGACTGCGCTCGCGCCCGCGCGTGTAAGGCACGACGCAGAAGGTGCAGAAATTGTCGCAGCCGCGCATGATCGCGATCCAGGCATTCACTCCCGGACGGCGCTGCGGTGCGATGTCGGAATAGGTTTCGTATTCGGAGAGGGAAAAATCAAAGCCTTTTTCCTGATGGCCGCGCGTCGATTCAAGCAGCAGGGGCAGGCGTTTGTAGCTGTCCGGGCCGGCAACGATGTCAACAATGCTTGCGCGCTCGGCCAGTTCGGTGCGGAGGTTTTGCGCCATACAACCGAGAATGCCGATGACGAGATCGCCCTTGCGTCGCCGCTTTAAACCTTTAAGATGATCGAGACGGTGGTAAATCTTCTCGTGCGCGTTTTCGCGAATGGCGCAGGTGTTCAGCAAGACCGCTTCGGCCTGGTCTTCGGCCTCGGTGAACTCATGTTTATGGCCGCGCAAAATCGAACGAATCAACTCGGAGTCGTATTCGTTCATCTGGCAGCCGTAGGTTTCGAGATAAATTTTCATGAAAATGCGGTTGTGTTGGAGCTCCAGCTTGACTTCTACTTCATTAATTTTCGCGCTTTTAATCCGATTTTTGCAAGACTGCATTTTTCTAATTGGGCTGGCAAGATAGCACATTCATCCAAGAATTTCAACTTTGATTTTGAAGAAACAAAACAATTGACGTTTCGTTGCTGATTTTCCATGCCCAAATATAATACATGCCGGTGAAAGAACAAAGAAACTAATCTGTATGAATAGGAGTGGTAAGAATAGGGTTTCGTGTCGCTGCCGCGGATGAGATCGAGAATGTTACTGTTGGGGTCGTAGGAGATGGGGTTGCCAACGCCGATGTTTCAGGGGCTGTTCAAGCTGTTCCTGGAAACGGTATCTATTTTAACAAAACGAGCTTGCGCACGGCAACAAATCCATCGTTCGTTTGCAGGCGATAAACATAAACCCCGCTGGGCAGGTTTCCGGCGTTCCAATTGATGCTGTGGCTGCCGGCAGCAAATTTTCTTTGATCGAGCAAAACTGCAACTTCCTCACCATGGAGGGTGAAGACTTTCAAGCTCACTTCCGTCGCACGTGGCAAAGCGAATTCGATGCTGGTGGAGGCGTTGAAGGGGTTGGGGTAGTTTTGCAGCAACTGGAAGCGCCTAGGAACTGTCCTGACTTCTCGGTCATAGATTGAGGTCGATGGCTGCACTTGACAAATTGGGCCTTCACCATGATAATCTAAGGAATTATAACACATTGCTGCTGTTAGAAATGACCCAATATCACAATAGTAATTTTCATTTGCGACAGTAGGTATTCCAATAACTCTGGTGATGAAACTGAATGAGCTGTTTAATGACAGGAAGACTTTTACTCCCGAATCTACAGGCGCCAGTATTGGCAAGACGTCGCCAACTATTACAGTGTCTGATAGATTGGACCATATGTTGCCGTTTATTTCGGTGATAATGATCTGAAAGCTTAGTCCTGTTACATAAGGAATAAGCGAGGGGGCAAGCCTGAACCACAAGTAGTCATATGAGCCACAACCTCCGACATACTTGTACGAAGTAACCTGCATCGTCAAAGTGTCAGAGACTGGAACACCGACCTGGTAAGTTTGTGCGAAAGCGAACGGGGTTGTGCAGAATGCTACAATTAGGAACGCAATATAGTGTGCGGCTTTTGGTCGGAAATGCGCTTGCATAAAATATCATGCCTCATTTCAGCAATAATGATTTGGATGACTGGTTAAATCCCTCCGCAACAATTCTATAAACATAGACTCCACTTGGAACACGCTGCCCCAGATTATTCCTTCCGTCCCAAACAACTGATTTGCTTCCGGCTGTCATCGGGCACTCAAACTCCGCCACTGATGGGCACTTGAAAATCCGCCATTTT
>CAYWGH010000065.1:0-13034 GCA_964457925.1 uncultured Cytophagia bacterium | reverse complement strand
CCGCCGGCTGTGGCGTCCCCGTCAATCTTAATCTCTTTGTCGATTTTGATGGCGCTCACCGCAAAGAGATTGCCGTAATAGGTGTTGGGATCGCCGCGCTGGAAATAGATTCCGCCGTTGGAATGAATATCGCCTTTCGAAGCCGAGTGTTTCGAGCGCGCGATGGTCACTTGTTCGTTGGCGAGGAAGACAATCGGTGGCGCTGGACATGGGCCAATTGATGTACCAATATTATCAAAGGGCATAAAATCCACGCGATCACTCACGACATCCCCGCTGCCGGTGGGATTAGTGGCATGCGTGGGACCGGAGGGATCGCCCCACCAATTGTTCTCGGCATTCACAGTACTCGTGCCAAGATTCTCCATGCCGAATGCCGTGTTTAAACAAATCTGGTTAGTGTTGTACAAAACTGCGGTGCTGACTTCGTCCAGGATTGTCACGCCATTAATACTGTTGTTGTGAATGATGTTTTGGGTGACGGAGCCGGTAACTGTTCCGATGCTGCGCAGGCCGTATTTATTATTGTTGATGGTGTTGCTCGTGATCGAGGCATTGCTGGTGGGTGAGCCATCGCCACGATCAAAGTAAGCCGTGTTCTGCGCATTAATACTGGGGTTGCCGGCCTGCATTTGAATGCCGATGTCGTTGTCGGTGACGAGGTTGCCTTCAACCGTATGATTGCTGCCTTCGATAACGATACCGAAGCCGTCGCCGGTCGCACCGACAGCAGCGCGATGAAAGCCTGTGACTTCATTTTCTTTCACTACGACGCCTGAAGGTTGGTCGGCATTGTCAGGCAAAACCGGCAAGCGGCGGAACACGGCAATGCCACAATGATCGCGCAGATCGGTAGTTGCGATCGTGCGCGAAACGACGTTATCAAAAACCACTACACTGCCCGGTCCGCTGCTGGCGCCGTTGCCCGTGGGGTTTTTGATTTCGATGCCAAAGCGGCCGTTGTCGGTTACGGTGTTCCCCGTCACCAGCGTTGCGCCCGGACCCTGCGGACCCAACACGCCGATGCCGGAATCGCCGTTGCCTTTCACCTCATTGCCGGAAATCGTCAAACCGGTGACGTTGCCATCGCTTACATCGATGCCCACTAGGCGGTTGTTGTTGAAGAAGCCGTCCTCGATGGTGATGTTTTGTTTGACGCCGTTAATGATCCAAATACCGCGGCCGAATTGCTGGGCGTACGGGAGAACATTGTTGTTCGATGCAGTTACGCGACGCACAACCAAACCATCAATTCCAAACGCTTGACTCCAAATGCCGTGGCGGCAATTATTGCTCGCTTCGACATCCTCGATCAAAATGTTGCTGAGCGGGCCGGTAAACATTTGAATACCATCCAGCCAGCCTTTCACCGAGAGGTCTGCGATAGTGATGCCACTGCGGCTGCCGCTGAAGGCGATTCCTGCCATGCTGCAGGTTGTGCCATCACCCTGAATGATGGTTTGCCCGATGCCGCTGCCTTGTAACGTCAAATCATTTTTGTTGATGGTGACGGCAGTGCTGTAAGTTCCTGCCCCGATCAGCACATCATCACCGGCAAGGGCATTGTCAATCTCGCCCTGAATGGTCAAGCCGATGCGTCGCACATTGTTAAAGGTCCCATAAAAGCCCGGATAGGAATAGGTGCGCACGTCAAACGGCGGATACGCGCCAACAAGCGTCACCACAGCTTTGTTGAATGTATTGTCGTTCCAATACGAAGTCCAATCGAACTGTGTGTTGTCGTATGTGCCGCGGGCGCGAATGTGCGCGGCGGTCACGCTCACTGTGTTGTAGGTATTGGAGAAGTCATTCCCCGTTATCTCTGCTCCGCCAACGGAATAAACAAACCACGGCACACCCGTACCGGATCCGTTGAAGCTGATGAAGGGCCAGAACTGGCCGAGAGGGTCTTCCTCAAATTTGTTGTCCTTGATCACGCGCCCGCTCACTGGCCCGGAAAAACCGGCGCCGCTGGCGAGATCGATACTGCCGCCGTTTTGAAAGAGGTTCGCCTCGACAGTGTAACTTTTGACGTGAGAGACGTCGTCAGTGTCGTCGCCGGGAGTCGTGTTGTCATTGTAGCGCCAATCGTTGAAGTACACTGAATAACCGGTGGTGATGTCGCAATACTTCAAGGTGAAAGCGTCGCCGATGATTTCAATCGTCTTGTTGTCGCCCGCAGTATTGGGCAATATTTTCAATCCTTGAATGGTGACGCCGTCGCCCTCGACGAAGATGCCGCTGTAACCGAAATTGTTGGTGGCATTTGTAGCGACTTCGGCGAGCACGCCGGCATAGGCCGTGACCGGCGTACCGCTGCCGTCCACGCCTTGAATTGTGATGTTATCTTTATCGATAAACAAGCCAAACTGATGCGGCCCGTTCACGCCCAACACAAAACGGCCGGTCGCGGTTTCGTTGTAAGAGCCGGGATACACATGCACTGTGCCGCTGGTGCAAACTGCGTCAATGCCGGCCTGAATCGTGGCTTTCGGTCCATTAATGCCGCTGGTGAATACGGGTGATTCACCATCCCAGCTATCGTTGCCAGTAGCAGCATTGACATAGATATCGGTGCAAGCTGCTAACATGTTCGGATTGGCAGCCTTTTCCTTCTTGGCCGCGATGGAATTGAAATTCAGTTCGGATTTTTCCAGCGATCTAATCAAGCGATCCCGGTCGTCACGAACAGCATTGGAATTCTGCGCCCAGGCGCTGCCAACCATCATCAGGACCGATATACATAGAAAAAGTACCTTCTTCATTGGCAAATTCTCCTGCACATGAAAATACCTATACCCCATCCCTGATTGCTGGAGAAAGAATGTTTTTCCCTTTCTTCCCAAGTGATTTATCTGTTAGGTCAAAATAAAATTTTGTGCCATCACCTCCTTCTAAGTGGAAGCACGAGGAAAAATGAAAACGGCGTTGTAAAGAATAAAGGTGTTTGGGAGTAGTATTGGATTAAATCAGAAATCCCCGGTCAGAGGGCGACTGCATCCAACCGCGGTTGGAAGCAGCGTCACAGTGGCGGAAGGGATCTGCCATGCGTTTTCTCCGGGTTGCGGATAACCCCATCCTTGGGCAGATCGGATATACTTGAAATTTGAAAAAATTGAAAGGGGAGATTGACGGTAAGTCGGTTTTTTCAGAGTCGGAAACGGCCACCACCACCAGTATTGGGAACCCACTGCCCCTCTCACAGAACGGTTTGGGCTAACAAGTTTGTTCGCCTGAAATAATGTCGCTGTCGCGCTTGTGAATCGACAACGCTTTTAAAGACATCCATTCTATATAAACCAATTATCATGTATGCGGAAAAAATTATTCTACTGCCTGCGTAGAGAGGGAGAGACCGTTTTCTACTTGACCGGAATATTTTGCATCCCTCTGAAAATGATCAACCCCAGTTTAGACGAAGTTTGTTGAAGCCTGAGGTTGTGAGTTCTCTCAAATTTCTCCTGCCGCGGCGAAGCTGTTACAGGAACACCGAATAATGATTGGGGAAAATCAAATCCTTTAAAAAACGCCCGGGCGTTACTTATGCCCGGGCGTCAATAATCGGCAGTGGTCTTTTACTTCAACAATGTCATTTTGCGCGAGAACCTGAAGCCTTCGGTTTCGATGCGGTAAATATAAATGCCGCTCGCAACGCGCACGCCTTCGTCATTGGCGCCGTCCCAGGTAATTTGCTTGAAACCCGGCGCTTCTGGCGCATCCACCAGCGTCCGCACACGCTTGCCCAGCAGATTGTAGATTGCGATCTTCACATGCACCTGCTTGGGCAAATCATAGCGAATGATGGTGGTGGGATTGAACGGATTGGGATAATTCTGCAGCAACGCAAAGCTGGCCGGCGTTTCCGGAGCATGCTCCTCAACGCCGGTAAACGGGCTGACATCAGTCGGCAGTATCGGGCTGAGTTGATAGCCGGCAGTTGGATTTGCAGAGCTGAATTGCCCCAAAACGCCTTGAAACAATGCCGGGCCGGTGGGAATCGGCACGCCCTCAATTTCCGTATCGCTGGCAACCGGGGTGCGCAACGCCACGGCGCCGGATTGGTCACTCGCATCGGTGATGGCATACGTTCGCGCCGCCACGAACACCGTGTCCGAGCCGCGATTGATGTTCAATCCTTCGATGCGAATCAACTCGCTTTCATAAGCCTCGCCATTGCTCGCAATTTCAGCGAGCGTGACAAGCTGCG
Organism: uncultured Cytophagia bacterium; assembly: GCA_964457925.1. GTDB lineage: Bacteria > Zhuqueibacterota > Zhuqueibacteria > Zhuqueibacterales > Zhuqueibacteraceae > Coneutiohabitans. The sequence continues at coordinate 8,827 of CAYWGH010000065.1, read as the reverse complement.
CAGCCGGCAAGGTGTTGCCGCGCGAAATTACTTCAAAACTGCTGATGGGGGATAATTCCTTCAACGAGTTGAATTCCGTCAGCGTGCCGGTAACGCGCAACCGGTCGCCGATGCTCACCTTGCCGCTATCAATTGCCGCGCGAAACGCGCCGCTGGTTTGGAAAGCCATGAGGCCGGCGGTGGCATCCTGAAAAATGGCAGCGCGGCCTTCCGCGCGTGTGACAATACCCTCCACCGTGACCACAATGCCGTTGGCGGTTTGCCGCGCAATGGACATGGGCATGATGGCCTGCGCGCCCGGAATCACCTGGCCGCGAATCTCGCCGCCAGGGTTATCGGCGGTGTGAAAATTGACATAAAGCTGCCCGGCGAGCAATTCCACCACTAGGTCGGGCGTCAGCGGTTGTGTATCCGTGCTTTTCCATACACCAACAGCAGCATTTTCAGTGACAGCAAGGCCACGCACCACCGGTCCGTTTTTACCACGATCGGCAAGGTGAAAATGCGCTGCTTGAAATGCGCTGCTGAAGCCGGTCACACTGATGTTGTACACGAGTTCATCGCCGCCGGCATTGAGTGTAAATGTGCCAACGCCTGCGGACTCCGTGATGACCGGGGGATTTTCCTGGCTGCCGTCCAAATTCGCTGCAAAATCAATGGTCACTCCGTTTCGCACCTGGCCGCGAATTTCGCCGCCGGGATTGGCTGCAGTGTGAACATTGACATAGAGATTGCCGGCCAGTAATTCTCCCAACAATGCCGGCGTCAGCGGTTGCGTGGCATCTGTGCTTGACCAAACACCGGTGGCGACCGTGTCTGTGAAAGTGATATTGCGCACTACTGGGCCATTCACACCGGCGGCAGCATTATGAAAATGCGCCGCAGCAATCGGCCCGCTGAGATTCGCAACTTTGAGTTTGAATGAAAGCTCGGTGTGATCAGCGTTCAGCACAAACCGGCCGCCGCCGCTGGCATTCGTGGTCACCGCGGGATTTTCCTGAGCGCCATTCAACACGGCATGAAAAACCATTTCCGCGCCGGGCAGCACTTGCCCGCGAATTTCACCGCCGGGATTGGCTGCGGTATGCACGTTCACATAAATTTTGCCGGCCAGCAATTCCGCTACAAGCGCAGGCGTCAACGCTTGCGCATCTGTATTTTTCCACACGCCGCCCGCCGTGCCGTTGGTAAAGGCAATATCGCGCACCACCGGGCCGTTCACGCCAAGGGCGGCGTTATGAAAATGAGCGGCGGCGATCGGGCCGCTTAGTCCGTTCACGGAAACATCATACGACAACTCTGAGCCGGTGGCGTTGAGCGTGAAACGGCCGTTGCCGCTGGCGCTGGTGGTGACCGGCGGATTTTCCTGCGCGCCGTTGAGCGTCGCGCTGAAATTTTTTGCTTCACCAACCAACACTTGTCCGCGAATTTCGCCGCCGGGGTTGGCGGCGGTGTGAACATTCACATAAAGATTTCCCGCCAGCAATGCTGCCAGCAGCTCAGGCGTCAATGGCTGAGCGGCGTCTGTGGTTGACCAAACGCCGCTCGAGACACCGTCAATGAAGGTGATATTGCGCACCACCGGGCCGTTGGCGCCGGCAGCAGCATTGTGAAAATGGGAGGCTGTAACCGGGCCGCTTAAGCCGTGCACGCTGACATTATAACTCAGTTCGGTTTGCGTTTCATTCAACACAAACATGCCGCCGCCGCTCGCGGTTGTGGTGACCGGCGGATTTTCCTGGGCGCCGTTGAGCACGGCAAAGAAGACCACGGGCGCGCTCAAATCCGCGCGCTTGGAGGGCTGAATTTGCGGTGTGCCGTTAAACGAGGTTGCGACGCCGGTGGCATTGAAGGGGGTGGGCGGTTGCGGCGAACCGTCGATATCCGTATCGCGATCGAGGAACATCGCCAAATCCGCTGTGCCGTCATTGAGGGTGACGGTTTGATTGACATTTGCCGCCGGCCAGGTTCCTGCCGTAATGCTCACATTGTTGATGCGAATCAACTCGCCTTCGAGGCTGGCGCGATTGTTCACATAGAAATCGGCAGTCACCACTTGCGCCGGCGGCAAGCCGGGAGAATCGAGAGCAACAATCGAATCCGGCACGGTTTCAATGTTTCTTCGGCCGGCGTTGGTGGCAATCGTACTTTCGTTTACGCGAACGCGCTGGCCTTGCGCCAAGACGGCTTTGCCGCCGCTGACAAACATGCGCAAACCGCCGGAGGCATCCTGCAGATAATATTCCGACGTCGACGCGCCCGAGAGCATAAAATCTACCGTCGTCACAATGCCCTCGATGGTGACGTTACGCGTGTTGTCCGCCAATTGCCGCGCCAGGCCGATGGGTGTCACGACCTTCGCGCCGGGCAAAACCTGGCCGCGTATTTCTCCGCCGGGATTCAAGGCGGTGTGCACATTAACATAAATGTTGCTCGCGAGCAATTCGACGGCCAGCGCCGGCGTGAGTGGTTGCGCGTCGCTGCTCGTCCACACGCCGGTGGAAAAATCGCCGGTAAAAGTCAAATTGCGCACTACTCCGCCGTTCACGCCAGCCGGGGCATTGTGAAAATGCGCCGCAGACATGGGTCCGCTCAAGCCGGTCACACCGATATTGTAACGCAACGAATCGCCGGTGTGATTCAGCGTGAACAAACCAAAGCCTGCGCCGTCGCCGGTTTTGGGCGGCACTTCCTGGCGGCCTTCAATTTGCGCGGCAAATTCGACGGCGACCCCACTGGTGAGTTGGCCGCGAATTTCGCCGCCGGGATTGGCTGCGGTGTGAACATTCACATAAATATTTCCGGCCAACAACTCTGCCAGCAACGCTGGAGTCAATGGTTGCGTGGCATCTGTGCTTGACCACACACCCGAGGCCGCGCCGTCGGTGAAGGTGATGTTGCGCACCACCGGGCCGTTTACGCCGGTTGCTGCATTATGAAAATGTGCAGCCGTAATCGGGCCGGAAAGATTTCCCACTTTGAGGATGTATGACAACTCGGTTTGCTCGGCATTGAGCACAAAGCGGCCGCCGCCGCTGGCATTCGTGGCCACCGGCGGATTCTCTTGCGCGCCATTGAGCACAGCGAGAAAAACGATTTCCGCGCCTTCCAAAACTTGCCCGCGAATCTCGCCGCCCGGGTTGGCTGCGGTGTGAACATTCACATACAAATTGCCGGCCAACAGTTCTGCCACCAAAGCCGGGGTCAACGGTTGCGTTGCATCCGTGCTCAGCCACACACCGCTCGAGGCGCCGTTGCTAAAGCTGATATCGCGCACCACCGGCCCGTTTACCCCGGCGGGCGCATTGTGAAAATGTGAGGCCGTGATCGCGCCGCTTAAGCCGCTCACTGTCACCTCATAGGTCAACCGCAAGCCGCTGGCATTGAGCGTGAACTTGCCCGCGCCGTTCGCGCTGGTGATGACCGGCGGATTCTCCTGATCGCCGTTTAGCGTCGCGACAAACTTCTTCTCGCTGCCTGCCAAAACCTGGCCGCGAATCTCGCCGCCGGGATTGGCAGCGGTGTGAACGTTGACATAAAGATTGCCCGCGAGCAATTGTGCAAGCAACTCGGGCGTTAATGGCTGGGTGGCATCGGTGCTTGACCAAACGCCGCTCGCCACGCCGTCGGTAAAGCTGATATTGCGCACCACCGGGCCGTTGGAGCCGGCAGCAGCATTGTGAAAATGTGAGGCCGTAATTGCTCCGCTCAGGCCTTTTACGCGCACAAAATATTGCAATTCAGTTTGATCGGCATTCAAAATAAAATAACCGCCGCCGTTCGCGGCCGTGATTACGCTGGGATTCTCTTGTGCGCCGTTCAACATAGCCATGAAATAGGCCGGCTGTTTCTTCAAACCGTCCGGCACTGCGCCGGGCGTGGGCGCTGCGTTCACCGTCCAACTGCCGCCCGCAATGCTAAAATTTTCACTGGTTTCATCGTGCCCGGTAATGCCGTTGCCGCCGGTTAGCGTTTCACCCTGTTCGAGCGCTGCCCGCGCCGCGCTGGAACCGCTGGTGTGCGGCTGCGAATTCCCGTCGTTGTCGGCGTTCACCACGGTTTGGCTCGTTACCGGCGTGTCGTTTAGATATGCGCTGGAATCGGAATCCGCATCCGGGCCGTCAACCTTGAAGCCAGTTTTGTTCACGGCCGCGGCGATTGTGCCCGAACCCCAGAGCACGTAATCCACGTCTTGCACCAGATCGCTGGCGCCGTCCCAATGAAACAGCACGACGCTTTCGCTGCCGTTGGTCAATCCCGCGTTCGTCGTTACCACGATGCCTGCCATATCGGGTACTTCCGCGTCATCTCCGAGAATTTCATAATCCGGTATAGCTGGAGCGTAGGAGGTTTTGAACCCCGTGCCGCTGAAGGCAATGGTTTGTGCTTCCCCAGGCCCGATACTCGCCCCCTCCGGGAACTTGGCGAGAAAGTCGAAGCCGCCAACGCTCAACGCAGCAACGCCATTGACGACTTTGATGTAATCATTATTGTTGTTGGAAATGTCGTCGGTGAGATAGTAGGTCGAAAGATCGACGGTTGCGTTGGTGGGATTATAAATCTCGATGAACTCGCCCGCGGTGGGCGTCACCACAAACTCGGAGATGAGCAGATGGTCGTTTTGGCCAAATGCCGGCAGCGCCAGGCCGAGACAAAGCAGCGCGGCAAAGAGAAAGCGTCGCACAAATTGCATGAGCATACTCCTTCACAATGGTTTTGGTGAAACGAGAATTTGGGAGAAACAAGGTTGACGAGAAAAAGAAATGGAACAGGCGAACTGTTTGGCCGCATACACCGTCATGATCCCCGTCCTGTTTTGCTGAAACATGCGCTCACCCCATGCGCAGGCTGCCGGTTCATGGATGCGGGAGAGTTTTAAATGATTCGTTGTGAATGCCTTGAAGGATGGCGCGCGGTTGTGCGGATCGCGAGGCCGCAGCGCGCGAGCAAGTGAGCTGAAAGTAGGAAATTTTGCGAGAAAGTCAAGCCCGAAAAAAGCAGCAACAATGGGGAGAATCCCCACATGAATGCAAAAATCCAGGCAATTGCCTCGGCTCTGCTTGTTTGTTGAGATTGTTATTTCAAGAGAATGATTTTTTCAATTGGAATTTGGCTGTCCATTGCAACGTGTAATTTGGGCTTTGGGAAACAAGCATGGTCTCACTCCTCGCCGCCCATCCCATACTTTCCCAGCTTGTATAAAAGCGTCGTCGTTTTGATGCCCAAAATGCGCGCGGCTTCGGCTTTCACGCCGTGCGCGCGCGTCATGGCGCGCTCGAGCATGGCGCGTTCAACTTCCTCCAGCGTTTTGTTTAAATCAAGATTGTCATCGGAAAGCGAGAGAATGGCGCTGCGATCTTTCACCAGCGGCGGTAAATCGGCCAGCGTGATGGCCGCGCCCTCACACAACACCGCCGCGCGTTCCAACACATTTTCCAGCTCGCGCACATTGCCGGGCCAGTGATAATTCCTCATCATCTCCAGCGCTGCCGGCGCGATTTGCAAATTTGGTTTGCGCAATTCGTGGCCGAGGCGCTGCAGAAAATGTTCGACCAACACCGGCAAATCATCGAGCCGCTGGCGCAGGGCGGGCAAATGGATCGGCACGATGTGCAGGCGATAATACAGATCCTCGCGAAAGCGGCCGCTGGCAACTTCTTCTTTGAGATTGCGGTGCGTGGCCGCGATAACGCGCACGTCGACGCGCACGGTTTCCTCGCCGCCGACGCGCTCGAATTCCTTTTCCTGCAACACGCGCAGCAGTTTGATTTGCAAATTGGGCGAGATGTCGCCGATTTCATCGAGAAAAATCGTGCCGGCCTGCGCCAATTCAAAGCGGCCCAGCTTGCGTTTGAGCGCGCCGGTGAAGGCGCCCTTTTCGTGGCCGAATAATTCGGATTCCAGCAGGGTTTCCGACAAGGCGCCGCAATTCACGCGCACGAACGGGCCTTGACTGCGGTTGCTGTTTTTGTGAATGGCGCGCGCCACCAGTTCTTTGCCGGTGCCGCTTTCGCCATAGATAATGACGCTGGAATCCGTGGGCGCGACTTTTTGCAGCATGCGAAAAACCTCCTGCATCGGCTGCGCCTGGCCGATGATCTCGCCGAAGTTGAATTGCTTTTCTTCCTGTTCGCGCAAATAGAGATTCTGCTCTTGCAGGCTTTCCAGCTCACGGCGTTGCGCCAGACGTTGCGCGAAGCGTTCTAATTTTAACGTAAGCTCTTCCGGCGAGATGGGCTTGGTGATGAAATCGGTCGCGCCTTTTTGCATGGCTTGCACGGCAAGCTCGATCGAGCCGAAAGCCGTCATCACCATCACCTCGCAGGCGGGCCGCAGGGCCTTGACTTTCTCCAGCAACTCCAGGCCGTTCATGCCCGGCAGGCGATAATCTGAAAGGATGAGATCTGCAGGCGCAGCCGCCAGCGCTTGCAAGGCGGTTTCAGCGCGCTCGAACGACTTGACTTCGTGTCCCTGCCGCCGCGCAACTTGCTCCAGGCCTTCGCGCATGGCAGTATTGTCTTCAATGAGATAGAGTGAAAGTTTGTGGTTCACGATGTGCCTCGGTTCAAGTCATGGCTCTTCGTTCATTTGATTTATCCGGCCTCCAGCGTCAAACGAAAATGTGCGCCTTTCGTGCTTGGCACAAGCTCGATGCGGCCGTGATTCTGTTCCGCGAGTTGCCGCACCAGCGCCAAGCCCAGGCCGCTGCCCTGCGGGCGCGTCGTGAAAAACGGCTCGAAAATTTTTTCAGCAATCTCCGGCGAAATGCCCGGGCCATTGTCTTTTATGGCAAGCATCAATTGGGCATGAGAAACGGTTGCATTGATTTCAATTTCACCCTGGCCGTTCACGGCTTCGATGGCATTGCGCAGCAGATTGAGCAAAAGCCGGCGCAATTGCCCTTCATCGGCCATGGCCAATGCAGAGTCCGGCACGTGTATGCGCCACGTGACGCCCGGATGCAATTGCTGCAAGTGTGAATGCAGGTCGGCAATGATCGGCAAAACCTGCACCTGTTCGCGCCGGCTCGCGACCGGCCGCGCATACTCGAGAAAATCGCGCACCGTGTTTTCAAGTCGCCGCACCTCCGCGCGGATTTTTTGCACCTGCGGCTTGAGTTCCGTGGGCGCGTCTTTTTCGAGCATGCCGGCAAACAACTCAATGCCGCCGAGCGGGTTGCGAATTTCGTGCGCCACGCCGGCCAGCATCATGCGCAGATTTTGTTCGCGCGTCACAATCGCCTCGCGCATGCGCTGCATGGTCTGCGCGAGAAAGCGAATTTCCTCCGTGCCCTTTACCTCGAACGCCACCTCCGCCGCGCCGGCGCCAATGGCTTCCGCTGCGCGGCGCAAGCGTTCCAGCGGCGAGGTAATGCGCCGCGCGAAAATCACGCCGCTAATGGCCGCAATCATCAAGCCGACAGCGGCAATACTCCACAACACCCGCTGTATTTCGGCAATCGCGGACAAAGCAGCCGCGCTGCCTTCAATACCCACAATCGCGGCCACGTTCCCGCCTTCGCGCAGCGGCGCATAGGCCGCTTTGAAAGGCTGATTTTGCGCATCAAAAAAAAGTTTGGCAGCAGAGGCCCGGCCCTGCCAGGCGCGGCCGATTTCTTCCTGATCGAAACGCAAGCGAACATATTCGCTGCCGATGCGCAGCTCGCGCCGGCTGTCGAAGAGAATGCGATCATCGTGCGCAAAAATCATGATGCGCGCGAGCGCGCCGGCCTCTGCCAGCGGCGCCAATTGCGCGTGCAACGTATTGGCCGTGCGTGAGGTTTCGTCGCCGGGCAGCAGGCTGATGATCGGCGCCGCGCCCACGGCCGCGCCCGCGATTTGCGCGCCGGTTCTTGCAAAGGCGGTAAGCTTGTCTGCCAGCTCACCTTCGATTTGCGCACGCATGCGCCACTGCAAATAAAATCCTGCAAGCGCGAGCACGGCGCCCATCTGCAAAATCAGAAACAAAATGAGTAAGGTTCGAATCCGTGGGCGAAACATGAGGCGAGAAGCAAATGGCAAGAAATGATGTCGCGCTAATTGCCGTTAATGATATCAGGTTTACGGCGGCGAAATACGAGAAACAGGCCGGCAAGAATCAACAGCACGGGCCAAAAATCGCTGTACGCGCGAAACGGTCCGAGAGTGACGAAAAAGATCAGTGACAGGCCGATCAAAATAAACGCGGGAATCACGAAACCGGTCTCGCGCTTGCCGAAAAAATACATCAGTAAAAATCCCAGCCCCGGCCCGAGAATAAAAACCGGCCACAACTCTCCCATATAATACCAGCGATTGTCCCATGCGCAAAATTGAAACAGCGCACCCTGGCTCAACAAAACTGCGGCCGGCATGAGGAAACCGTAATTGCGGCGATTCGCCCAATAAAGTCCGAGAAACACCAGGCCGCCGAAAATCATCCACAACGGCCACACTTCTTCCCAATAAAAATCGATATAATTTCCAAGAAAAAACAATATGCCAACGAGTATGAGAATCCCGCCGGCCACAAGCGATCTGCGATCCATAATCCAACTCTAATCTGATTCGGATTTATTTGGTGAAAGCAGGCTTCGACAAGCTCAGCCTGCGACAAGCTCAGCCTGCGACAAAATCAGCGATGCGAGGATAGCAAACGTTTTCACATAACTGATGATTGGTTGACGAGTGAATTAACGCAAACCGCTTTTGAATGTCAAGCGCGATCTTGCATTTGGCTTTTGGCGGGGCTATATTTGCGCGCATTTAGGGCGCATGAAAAATTAATGACTAATGACTAATTCTACTTAGGCAGATTAGTTTCTTTGTTCTTTGACAAGAATTTATTA
>CAYWGH010000064.1:0-15263 GCA_964457925.1 uncultured Cytophagia bacterium | reverse complement strand
CGAGGAGCCGACGCCGAGCGCGCCTTCTTCCATCGCCTGCCGCACCAGCGCTTTCATTCGTTCCAATTCTTCCGGAGTCGGGGGACGGTTCTCATAACCGATTTCATGAATGCGCACGGTGGTTGCGCCCACAAACGACGCGACATTCGTGGAGACGCCACGGTTGACGAGATACTCGAGATACTCTCCGAGCGTCGTCCAGGCAATATCGTATTTGATATCGCCTTGCTGGTCTTTTTCCTCTTGTTTCATTTTTTCAGTGAGCGGGCCCATGGACCAGCCTTCGCCGAACACTTCCAGGGTCACGCCCTGGCGGATGTCGCTTTGTGAACGGCCGTCTTCGATCAAGCTCACCGTGGCCCAGCTCAACATGTTGATGAAGCCCGGCGCGATCGCCATGCCGCGCGCGTCAATTTCCTGCTTGCCTATGGCGTTCTCCAGCTTGCCGACCGCGGCAATGGTATCCGCATTGATGGCAACCCCGCCGGCGGCCGGCGCTGCGCCGCTGCCGTCGTAAATCATGCCGTTGCGGATGACGAGATCGTATTCGGTTTTGGGGGCACATGCGGCGAGCAACAACAGGCAGATTAACAGGCATCGAAACAACATAAACCTCCTCCTCGCTTGGCAAAACGAATACAGAAATATACTTTGGAGTATTATACTTCAGAGTATACTTCTTCAAATTGGCTACACATTGAACTCCCCCAGGCCAGAATAGTGAAGGCCCTCGCTTTGAAAAAGAGTAGCCGCGTTCAACTTTTCTTAAGTATCCGTGAGAATCCGTGGCTTGCGTATCTTCGTCTAATCTTTTTGATTCCGGCTCGCCGGGTCAAGCAAAACAACTCGAACCGTGGAGAATCATTGCCAGACCCAGCAACGCGCACAACCATGCGCTAAGCCGCCACGCGAACATCGTTTTCTTTGCGCCGGAAAGCAATTCTTCTTCACGCATGACACTAATCAGAAATTTGCCGCCGCGGCCGGGCCTTTGCAGAACCAATTCTCCGTCGCGCAGAGCCGTTTCGCCGAGAACATAAACTTCTGCGCCAACCGGAATCGCTTCTTCTTCAAAATGATACTCGCGCGGCTGTCTTTCCTCCAAACTGGTGAGCCAGGGCGCATCCATCGCGAACGCGCCCTTCGTGATCACCGAATCCGGCGAACCTTCGTCGGTTTCAACATGTGAGAGTGTTTTCGCGGCAATGATTTCCGCGCCCTCCGGATCGATGAGAATGCGTCCGGTGTAATCTTCCACGCAAAACGGCACCAGGCGTTTTTCCTGCGCCAACACTTCAGAGCCTTCACGTGAATGGCTGACTTTTGTTCTCTCGTTATCTTCGTAGAAAATTTCTTCAAACTCCCATGCCACCTTCATCGCGTAGTAAACACACGAAGTTTCAGAAAGCTCGGCCAGCAGCGGTTCATCGCAAACGACGGTTCCCTTGACTTCAACCGGCGCGTGCCGGGTATGCTCACCGCCGGTTTCTGACAGTGATTGCAATTCGGCGATTGCTGAAGTTTCGGTGAGCCGGATTAGCCCAAGCCTGCGCTTGTGTGAGGCTGAGATGATGAACAAAAGCGCGGCGAGCGCGAGAAGGGTTATTCCCAGGATGAACATGTTTATTGCCCCTATGGAATTTGATAATCACAATCGGTAATGCCGTTCGCTGTGCCACGACCCGGCCGTGGCTGAACATTACCGAACGTGATCGTCAAAATTCATAAGATAAATGGTCGAATACGAACGCCGTTTATGGCGCGACAAAACTCTCCCGCCCACCAACGACCGTGCGCAAGACTTTTACCTCCGGAATGTTCACCGGATCAATCGCAAAAATATCCTCAGAGAGCACGACGAAATCCGCGAATTTGCCGGCTTCGAGTGTGCCGAGTTTGGTTTCTTGAAAACCGGCAAAGGCATTGTTGGCGGTGTAGCAACGCAATGCTTCTTCCACTGAAATTTTTTCTTGCGGCACCCAGCCTTCGGGATTGGCGCCGTCAAGTGTGCGCCGCGTGACCGCCGAATAAACGCCCATCAGCGGGGACAACGGCGCCACCGTCCAATCCGAACCAAAAGTCAGGCGCGCGTCGGCGTCGAGCAATGAACGAAAGGCGTAGGTGGTTTTGATGCGCTCGGGCCCGATGCGCTTTTCCGCCCAGCGGCCGTCGTCGATGGCGTGATACGGTTGCATCGAAGGAATCACGTTCATCGCGCCAAAGCGCGCAATCGCCGCGGGCGTGAGATGTTGCGCATGTTCAATGCGAAAACGGCGATCACGAGCGCCATTTTTTTGTGCGGCTTCGGCAAAAGCCTCGAGCAGCCAATCGTTGGCGCGGTCGCCAATGGCGTGCACGACGACATGCAAACCCGCAGAATCCGCGGCGATAATCCAATCATGCAAGGCCATGGTGTCGGTCGTCAACAATCCCGAAGTCTCAGGCGCATCATCGTAAGGTTGATAAAACCACGCGGTGGTCGAGCCGAGCGAGCCATCGACAAAGCCTTTCAAACCGCCCCAGCGCAGCCAATCATCACCGCGACCGTTTTCCTTCACATAATCCGCCATTCGCGGCCATGTACCCAAAGGCACGCAGGAATAAATGCGCAGGCGCAATTCTCCTTTTTCATGTGCACGGCGATAGGTGGCCAGATCGGCCCAGCCGCCGAAACTGCCCATGTCGTGTACTTGCGTTACGCCATGGGCAGCGGCATGCGCCATGGCGCGCGCCAATGCTTCGTCATATTGCGCATCCGTGGGATCAGGTATGACGCGGTAAACCGGGGCCATGGCTTCATCTTTGAGAATGCCGGTGGCTTCGCCGGTTTTGGCGTCGCGCACAATCGTGCCGCCGGCGGGATCCGGCGTGTTGCGATCAATGCCGGCGAGCGCCAGCGCTTTCGAATTCGCCAGCGCCATGTGGCCGTCGAGACGATTGACAAACACCGGATGATTTGGCGTGACGTGATCGATCCAATCACGCCTCGGCAGTTCGCCGCCCCAGGTTTCGTGATCCCAATCGCCGCCGGTGATCCATTGGCCCTCGGGGAGATTTTTGGCAAAGTCGGCAATACGCTGCGTGAACTCCTGCGGGGATTTGGCATCGCGCAAATCAACGCTGGCAAGCTGAAACCCGCCGTTCATGAAATGCGTGTGATTGTCGATGAAACCCGGGACCACGAGTTTGCCGCCAAGATCGATCACAGCCGTGTTGTCGCCGCGATGCCTTTCGATTGCTTGTGCGGAACCCACCGCTAAAATTTTGCCGTTGCCAACGGCAAGCGCCTCGGCGCGCGGGGCATTGGCAACGCCGGTCCAAATCGAAGCGTTGGTGTAAATCGTTTCCGCCGGTTGTTCCGGCGCTTGGCAGGCACTCATAGACAGACCCACGCAAAAGGCAAAAATCAAATACACGGTTTTCATACTCTCTTCCAAAGTTTGACCACTGCAATACCTGACTCTGACGCGCCGGAATCAAAAAGCTTTCGGTAAGCGGATTTTGTCGGAAGCGGGATAAGCAAGGTGGTATCCGCTTACAAAAAGTCTTTGGTTTTGCCTTAACTGCGTTGACTCGCAGGCAAAATTCACTTCACCCGCAGCTCGCTCGCTTTTACTTCGTGCTTCCATGCCAGCTTGCCGGTTTTATCGTAACATTCCATCGTCAACTTGCGATCGGTGCGCGGGCCTTCGAAACGCAACAGGCCGAAGTTGTGTTGATTGTCAAACAACGTGCCTGCCACGCGCGCAGGATTGTTGGCATCTTTATCGGCTTTGTAAGTGCCGGCGGTCAGCGAGGAATTGGTATAATCGTACAGCGGGTAAAAACCGTCAGGCTGAATTTTGATCAACTCCGTGATGTGGCGGTCGCCGGAGAGAAAGACCACGCCGTAGACTTTCTGTGTTTGGAGCCATTGCAGGAACCCTTGTTGCTCATGCGGGAACTTGGTAAACGATTCTCCCGGAGACATGGGGTTGAGCATTTGATTGCCGGCGACGATCATTTTGAAAGGCGCGCGGCTGGCGCTCAGCGCATCTTTGAGCCAGCGCATTTGCGCCGGGCCAAACATCACCCGCAGGGAATCCCGTGAATAGTTGGGCGAACGATGATAACGATTATCGAGCATGAAAAATTCGACATCGTTCCAGGCGAAATTGAAAAACACGCCTGGGGTTTCCTCATGGCCGTAAGCGGGATTGGCCCAATATGATTTGAAAATTTCCAGCGCCGGCTGCTTCATGCGATAAGTCCAATCCGCATCATTCGGTCCGTAGTCATGATCATCCCAAATCGCGTAGTTTTGCGTGGCCGCGAGCAGGGCCTGCATTTCCGGCAACGCGCGTGTGTGCGCATAGCGCGCTTTCATTTGTGCCACGGAAAAAAAATCCGGTTCGCGGTAATAAACATTGTCGCCCAGCCAGAGCATGATATCCGGCTGCTTTGCGGCCATCGCCGCAAAAATCTCATGATCGCTGCCATAGGGTTTTCCCGGGCGATCGTGGCTTTCGTGATTGACATACGCGCACGAGCCGAACATCACCGTGAATGCCGGCGGATCCGTGCGCCATTGCCAAAAGGATTGCGTTTGAAAGGCGAGGCGATAGGGCCGGGGCACGAGTTTGCCGTCGAGGTACAGTTCATAATTGTATTTCGTACCCGGTTCGAGCAAACTCAAAATCACGTGCGCGATGTGGTCGCCTGCTTTCGTGGTTTTCACCAACTCACTCAGCGCCGAGGTTTGCGGCTGGCCTTCGACCCAGTAACGAAACTGCACTTCGGCCGGTTGCGTGGTTTGCACCCACAATGCGGCCTCTGTCATTTCTGCATAGCCCGCCATGGGGCCGGAACGCAAGAGTGCAGCATGATTGTGAGGATTGAGCGGCTGTTGAACAAAAGGCGTATTGGTTTGCGCCGCCAGCCGAGCGGCGAAGCAAATGATTGCGGCACAGAGATGCAGCGAGACATTGCGCAGGCATTTTGTCGTCATGATTTCCTTTCTTCGATTTGAAGGTGTTTTAGTCGGGCGGCAGCGCGCTTCCGCGCAACACGTCGGCTACCACGTTTTGCGGCGGCGCGATCAACTTGCCGGCGGCATCGACAAACACGCCGAGCGAATAGTCCCGCGCAAGCAGCCTGCCGGTATCCGCATTGTAGATCTCATGCCGCCACGCGCCGCGCACTTTGCCCATTTCACAAATCCAACTCACAATTCTGATGTTGTCATTATCAAACGCCGGTTCGAAATATTCGATCTCATGCCCCGCTTGCAGGGCGCGCCAGCCATAGTGTCGCGCCTTTTCGAGAGGATGCCCGGCGGCGCGCAACGCATCGAAATAAGCCTGTTCGATCCAGTGCAGGTAAACGGCGTGATGCACATGCTGCGCGGTATCGACTTCATGGGTGTTCACACGGCGTGTCGAGACGTAACGATGAGCCTCTTCCATTTTGCGGGCCTGTGGGATGCGTATGTCGAGCGGAGGCAATTCATTGGAGGGTTGAAAAGCCTGATGAAACTCAGGCGGGAGGCGCAGAGGTTGGCCGGTATTGAGATTAAGATAAACCCAGTTAACGCGCGCGCGCGCGACTTGCGCGCCATCACTGATGCGCGTGAGCAGGTATTCACGATGCGAAGTCACGCGCTTCATGTCGGAAACCCAGGTGGTCACCTCGATCTCCTCGCCATAGACCACGCTTTGATGATACCGGATGGCAAGATGTCGAATAACCCACCCCGTGCCGTTCGTGCGATACCATAGCGGACTGAAGCCGGCGTCGCTGGAGGCTTCGATGGCGGCTTCCTGCATGTATTTCACATAAACCGCGTTGTTCACGAGATTGAAGAAGTCAAGCTCGTAATGGCGCACACGAAAACGGCGAACATATTGGCGCGACAAATCTCCTCCTTTCCCAAAAAAGATTGTGCGCAAGATAAACAGGTTTATTCAGGAAGTCAAGGCAGGGATAAAGCCAACTTCCCAGCAAGTCACCCTCTCCAAAAGAAAGCAACCTAAAATTTTCGATGCCGGCGAACTCTTCGCTTTGCAATGAAGCAGAGTTTTCTTAAGTTTTATTTGAGGATGCAGTGCTTGTGACCTGAACGCGGCAATTATTCTATATTTGATCATCTCAAGAGAGTGGAGGAAGCATGATCGCCTTCATCACCGGAGGCACGGGTTTTATTGGAAGTTTTTTGGCTCAGAATTTAGTGGAGAATTGTCACCACGTTCATTGTCTTGTGCGGCAAACCAGTTCGTTGAAATGGCTGCAAAACTTGCCGGTGAGTTATGTTTACGGCGACATTTTCAGCGGCGAGGCATTGGCGGAAGCGCTGCGCGAAGCAACGCATGTTTTTCATCTCGCCGGTGTCACCAAAGAATTGACGCATGCCGCGTACTTCCGCGCCAACGGCGAAGGCACACGCGCGATGCTGGAAACTTGCAGCCGTCACGCAAAGAATCTCGAACGCTTTGTTTATGTTTCGAGCATTGCCGCGGCCGGGCCAAGCAATGGCAGGCAACCCGTTACCGAGGCAGATACGCCGCATCCGGTTTCGATTTATGGCAAATCGAAATTTGCCGGCGAGCTTGCTTGTGCGGAATTCAAAACGCGCCTACCGATTACCATCGTGCGCCCGCCGATTGTCTACGGCCCTCGCGATCGCGATGTCTATGAATACTTCAAACAAGTGAAGCTCGGTATTCGTTTGCGACCGGGCCGCCGCGAGCGCTGGACCAGCATGATTCATGTGCATGATTTGGTGCGCGGCATCGTCGCTGCCGGCGCACATCCCAAAGCTGTTGGAGAAACCTACTTTCTCACCAATCCCCAACCTTATGAATGGAATCAAGTCGGCGCGGCGATTGCCGAGGCCATGAATAAAAAAACGATTTCGATAACTGTGCCGGAGGCCATCACGCCAGCCGTTGCCGCGCTCAGCGAGCTTGTCGCCAAATTTACTCGCAAGCCCGCATTGTTGAATTTCGACAAGATTCGCGAAATGAAGCAATCCGGCTGGGCTTTCTCCGGCGAAAAAGCAAAGCAGCAAATTGGCTTTGAGACGGCGATTTCATTGGAAGATGGTTTGAAGCAAACGGTGGAATGGTATCGTGAACATGGTTGGTTGTGACCAACTTTACGCTTGCATCTCAAAGCGTTGCTTCTATCTTTCACCGCTGCGTGCGCCAAAGCGCCCGGCAGTGGTGCGCTGGTGATTGCAACAACTCCCGTGTGTTTGATGCAACGGCCAAGCTGTTGCGGGAACTTTTTCAAGAAGTCTCATCAAACTTTCAACCATGGAAAACGATCTTGCATAAACTCACCTCTCTCCTCTCCGCTTTTACATTATTGCTGCTGAGTTGCAGCGACGCCAATCAACAGAGACTTGTTGTTTATTCCCCTCACGGCAAAGAATTGTTGGAAGATTTCGCCAAACGCTTTGAAACCGCTCATCCCGGCGTCAAAGTTGAATGGCTGGACATGGGCGCGCAGGATGCGTTGGATCGCGTGCGCTCGGAAAAAGCCAATCCGCAAGGCGATATTTGGTGGGGCGCGCCGGCGCCTTCGTTCATGCAGGCGGCGCGTGAGGGCTTGCTGCAAGCCTACCGTCCCTCCTGGGCGGCAGCAGTGGATTCGGCTTATTACGACCCGCAAGATTACTGGTACGGCACGTGGATCACGCCGGAGATTATTATGTATAACAATCGCGCGCTGACGGCAGAAACAGCGCCGCAAGATTGGGATGAGGTGTTGTCCGAGCAATGGCGTGATAAAATCGTGTTGCGCGATCCTCTTGCCTCCGGCACGATGCGCGCGATTTTTTTTGCCATGATCTATCGTGATTATCGCCTCACCGGCAGCACGGCCGCAGGCTTTGATTGGCTGCGCCGGCTGGATGCCAACACCAAATCATACGCGGCCAATCCCACGCTGCTGTATCTTGCGCTCTCGCGCGGCGAAGCGCAATTTACGTTGTGGAATCATCCCGATGTGCCGCTGCAATCGCAAACCTACGGCCATCCCTTCAGCTACGTTGTTCCCAAAAGCGGTGTACCGCTGGTCCCGGAGGGCCTCGCGATCATCGCGGGCGCGCCGCATCTTGAGTTGGCCAAAACATTTTATGAATTTGTGACGACGCCGGAGTCGTTCATCCATGCGGCGCAAAAATACTGGCGCATTCCGGCGCGATCGGATCTCGACTTCTCGCAATTTCCGCCGGAAACCAATCCCCAACAATTTCCGGCCCTGCCGCTCGATTGGAAACTCTATGCGGACAGCTCTGAAACCTGGATAAAGTATTGGGACGCGAATATTCGCAATCGAGGGAAGAAGAATTGACGCTGGAGACAGGTCGTGAATCATTGTCAATGAATAATTCTTAACTTGACTATATCAGATTCACCGCTGAGAGGCAGAGTTCGCTGGGAATTCTAATAAATCCTACTCTGCGATCTCCGCGCCACCGCGGTGATTTTTGGAATGTGACATAGTCGAGTTAATTGCTAATTGATAATTGATAATTGCGAATTGATAATTGTTAATTGATAATTGTTAATTGATAATTGCAAAGGCTGCGCATGGCGCGTGTTCGATTAGAAGGCATTCATAAATCCTATGGCAACGTGGCGGCGGTGCGCGAACTGGCGCTCGATATTGCCGAGGGGGAATTCTTCAGTCTGTTGGGGCCGAGCGGCTGCGGCAAAACCACAACCCTGCGCATGATTGCAGGCTTTGAATCGCCGGAACGCGGCAAAATCTTTTTCAATAATGAGGATGTCACCGCCAAACCGCCCAATCAACGCAACACAGGAATGGTGTTTCAAAGCTATGCGCTCTTTCCTCACATGACCGTGTTCGACAACGTCGCCTTTGGATTGCGCGCCCGCAAAACCCCGTCTGCCGAGATTACAGCTCAAGTGCAGGAAGCTTTGCAACTGGTTGAGATGTCGGCTTACGCCGGACGTCGCGTCACACAACTTTCCGGCGGGCAGCAGCAGCGTGTTGCATTGGCGCGCGCCTTGGCAATCAAACCTGCGATTCTACTGCTCGATGAGCCGCTTTCCAATCTCGATGCAAAATTGCGGCAAACCACACGCGCCGAATTGAAGCGATTGCAACGCCGCTTGGGCATCACGACAATTTACGTCACGCATGATCAGGAAGAAGCGCTCGCGCTTTCTGATCGCATTGCCATCATGCATCACGGTGAATTGCAGCAAGCGGGCGCGCCGGAAGAGATCTACATTTTCCCGGCCAATCTTTTTGTGATGAGTTTTATCAGCGCGTGCAATGTTTTGACAGGCCGCGTGGTTGATTGCCACGGCGCGTGCCTCAGCATCAAAGGCGCGGGGTGGCAAATCCAGCTCGAAAACATCGAAGAGGGAACTTGGCCGAATGAGGCCATGGTTGATCTCGCCTTCCGCCCCGAACACGTGAAACTTTTGCATTCCCTGACGCCCGAGGCCGGCAAAACAGACGAGGCAATTTTCACAGGGAAATGCCAGGCGCTCGAATATGCCGGCACACACTGGCTGGCGCAGATTGCCATCGGCGGCGCGCTTTGCGCCGCGCGCATTTCAAACGAAAAAAAGCAGGAGTTATTCAAAACGCCGGCAAATAATCTGCCTGATAGAACGGTGGCGCTTAGCGTTCCGCTGAAACATATCAGGATTTTTCGACATCCTGCCGGCCGGGAGTAAGGTATAATGTTCATGCGAAACAACGCGTATGCACTGAGCAACTTTTCTGCAGCCGAACCTGCGAACGGATCCGTTTCGCGCGTGTCGCAAACTTGAGAATCTGACCTTACGCTTGCCGGCCGATTCATTCGCTCATTTTATGAGGTACACCCGCTTCCCAAAAGCTCTTTTCGTTCACGACGTCTTCTTAAAAAATTCCAAACATGCTGTTCCGAAACAAACCAAGCTTGCTGGTTTTCGTGGCGCTGCTGGCCGTGCTCGCGCTGACGATTTACTTTCCTCTCGGCACCATGCTGTATGAAAGTTTGTGGGCGAATGGCCGCTTTTCAGCCGTGCACTTTGTTCGCTTTTTCAATGTCAACCAGCCGGCGAATTTGCAAGCGTTGTGGGGCAGTGTCAAAATATCCCTGTTGAGCGTTGTGCTCAGCGCGTTCGTTGGCGTGCCGCTCGCGATTTTGTTTACACGCTTTCAATTCCCGGGGCGAAACCTTTTCGGTTTGTTTGCAACCTTGCCGATGCTGCTGCCACCGCTGGTCGGGGTCATTGCTTTTTATTTTCTGATGGGCGAGACCGGCATCGTGCCTCGTCTACTGCAAAAAGCATTCAACCTGTCCGCCCCGGCGCTGGTGATGCGCGGCGTGCCTGCCATATTGCTCATTCATACATACAGCTTTTATGTCTTTTTCTATTTGTTGGCGCGCAATGCCTTGGCCAACGCGGATCGCTCGCTGGAAGAAGCCGCTTACGGCTTGGGCGCGAGGCGTGGCCGGGTTTGGCGTCAGGTCATTTTGCCGCAATTGCGCCCCGGCTTGATCGGTGCGGCGATGCTGGTATTCATGAATGCCATGGCAAGCTTCACAGCGCCTTATTTGTTCGGCGGGGATTGGCGTTTTCTCTCCCTGGAAATTTATAATGCAAAATTAAACGGAGATTTTCCGCTGGCGCTTACGCAATCCGTTATTCTGGCGAGTATTTCGACAGCATTCGTATTCTTACTGCGTTGGTATGGCAATCGTTATGAGTTGGGTCGCGGCAGCAAAGGCGTCATGGCGCCGCCGCACATCGTGACCGCGGCCTGGCAAAAAATCGTTCTGGCCTGTGTGGGATTTGTCATCATTCTTCTGTTGATCTTGCCGCAGTTAACCCTCCTGCTCATGGCCTTTGTGAAAAACGGCACGTGGACGTATCAGATTTTGCCCGACACGTTCACCTTCGAAAATTTTTGGGATCTGTTCCGCAATCCCAAAACGGCCGAGCCCTGGCTGAACAGTTTGTGGATGTCGGCGATTGCCACCGCGTTCGGCACGGTTGTGGCTTTGCTCGCCGCTTCTTTTGTCGGGCGCAAGCAACGCATCTCCGGCGTAAGCGGTTTTGTCGAAGTGAGTGTCATGCTGCCTTGGGCTGTGCCCGGCACTGTCATCGCAATGGCGTTGATCGTCGCCTTCGACCGGCCACACTGGTTCACGGCGGGCACGATTTTGATCGGAACTTCTGCTATGCTGCCGCTGGCGTATTTTATTCGCCATTTACCCGTGCAGTTTCGCGCCACGGTTGCCGCGTTTGCTCAACTCGACCCCAGCTTGGAAGAGGCTGCACAAAATCTCGGCGCACGCTGGTGGCTGCGTTTTCGCGCGGTGACCTTGCCGTTGATTTTGCCCGGACTGGCTACAGGCGCCATGGCCGCGTTTGTCATTGCGCTCGGAGAGTTTGTTTCTTCGATCTTGCTGTATACCTATTCTAACCGACCGATATCTGTGGCCATCTTTTCGGAGCTGCGGCTCTTTAATCTCGGCAGCGCTGCCGCTTATGCAATTTTGCTCACGGTGCTGATCGGTTCCGTGATGGCGTTGGCACAAAAATTTCAAGGCACGCGCACGCCGGATATGACAACTTAATCTTTTCTTCTGTCGATTTCTTCAATTGCCCAGACCCGCTGGTAAATATCAAAGTCATTTTCGAAACGAGAATAAAAAGGAGATTGCTATGTTGTCGCGAAAGGATACCTCCGAACCCGAACGTTCTACCGGCGAATTGAACACGATCATTGGTCGCGGCTCCACTTTTGAAGGCTCTTTAACGGTGCAAAGCAGTTTGCGTGTTGATGGTAAAGTGATCGGCAACATTCAGGTCGGCGATTCGCTTATAGTCGGCAAGGAGGGCGAAATCGAAGGCGAGGTGCGCGTGCGCAATGCCGTGATTGGCGGCAAAGTTCGCAACAAAATTCTGGCCAGCGGCAAGGTCGTGCTCGAGGCCAAGTCCGTGGTGCATGGTGAAGTTCGAACCTCACGCTTGGTAATCGACGAAGGCGCGATTTTCGAAGGCAAATGCTCGATGAGCGATGACGAAAAAACCGCAACGCTGCCGGAGAATGCCAATCGTAGCGGTCGTCCAAACCCGCAGAATATGGAAGTATTATCACGGCACGAGATGGCCGCAGCGCGATGAAGGACGCACGACATGAAAGTCTCATTTTTTGAGAAAATTTTTGGGTATTCCAAAACGGAAGAGGATGTTCAACCGGCAGTGGCAGAGCGTGTACAAATGCCTGAAGCAATGGCTCCGCGCATGACCGCCAAACCGGCGCCGCCGCCGCAACCGCCCCCCTCTCCACGATCATTCACCTCCAATCCGCAACAAAAAAGGCAGGCTATGGAAGAATCCGGCAGAAGCGGCGACCTGAACACGATTATCGGCAAGGGCGCGCTGATCGAAGGAACGATTAAAGTCCAAAACAGCATGCGTTTGGACGGCAAGGTTAGCGGCCATATTTTAACGACCGACTCTTTGGTGGTCGGCAAAGAAGGCGAGATTACCGGAGAGGTACGAACAAAAAACGCCATCATCGGCGGGCGCCTCAACGGGCAAATTTTCGCCAGTGGAAAAGTGGTGCTGGAGGCGCGCGCAACGCTGGCCGGCGACATCAAAACAGCAAAACTTACGATTAGCGATGGGGCGAGATTCGACGGTAATGTTGCCATGAGTGAAGACGGCGGCATTAAGGCACTCGCCCAAACCAGTCAAGCTTCAGGACCTGCCCAAAACGACCGGTTTGGCGGTAAGCGCTGAAACGATTTTGCTTCGGGGTAAAATTAAGCCCGTATTATCCCGAGAATCCCATAAGAAAAACCTCCAAACTTTTTCTTGTGGGATCTCGTTTTGAGGCAGTATCTTACGGCTGTGATCCAATTCTCGCAATCCCGCTTAAAATCAACAATCCGAAGCACTTGTTTGATAAAATTCGAGTAACTATACCCGAGCTGTAGTTCTCGAGGACCTGATTAGTAACAAATGCAAAGACAAATCACTTTCGTGGGCTGAACGCTCATGAATTTTGCTCATCCCGGCTTACAGACTCTCATTCCCAACGATTTGCATATCAGAACTGACGTCGCCACTCCGCTGCCCAACGATCATAAGCCGCAAAAGAATTTTTCAGCCGGGCGGGGATATTTCTTTCCGGGGCTATAAATTTCAGAATTTTTGCAACTCCGTTCGTCACATTTCTACTCTCTCATGCGACATTTACTGATAGTTGCAGGGGATATGTTTTATGGGGAAAACCGAAGGGTGAATTTTCTGACATTCAACTCGGGAACGATCAGAGGATTCCCCTTCTTATTTTGGCGCTATCCCAAGGATTGAGCTTGATACAATCCTGTTCGTTGAAAGTAAATTTTCCCAACGTGTAATCTATAACGAAAACCTTATTTCGCATTCATTAAGAAGGAAAATATTATAAACCTTACGGCGGAGCTTACCCGGTTGCTCCGTCACTTTTGCCCACTCCAAGTCACAGATCTAAGCCCGCCCTCCCTCGCCATTACTTTCGTCCAAAATTAAATTTTCGGGAACAATTTTCGCTTAGTCGGGGTTATAGTAATCGACTAAGAATTGTTGACACGATGCGACCAGGCGTCGTGCTGCAATATACTACAATCGTTTTGTCGTTTTCCTTCCTCCTCAGAATCCCCAGTGTCCTTTTGGACCTGGGGATTTTTTTTGGCTGCTTGCATTTTTCTTCAAAAACATTAAATTGACCGCTGCCACAGACGACTGCCTTAATTTAGCGACGCGGAGACAAGAAAGATCTTAGAATGCGCATGAAACCAATAGGAATGTTTGGTGGGATCATCTGTTTGATCCTCATTACAGGCTGTGATCAGCAGAAATCCCCTACGGCGCGCACATTTGCCACCCACTGGTTAGTCAAGCCTTCCTTAAAATACGATGTCTGCCATCTCATCGGTATTATGACCGGCAGGTCGCTTTATGGAAAGTTCTATCCGGAAATTGCGGAAACATGGGCGAAGAATCTTCCCGCGCCGGTAAGAAGCTCGATTGAGAACATAGACAAACTGCTCGGCCCGGAATGGCCGCCCGGCCCCCGGTTGAGCCTGCTTATGTCCGCGGTGCCGGCAGATGACAGCCTGAGCGCCATTCTGCAAGCCGTGCAAAATAACGCGCAGGTTTATGATCGCCTGATGCAATCTGATTACGGCACGCCGAGAAATTGGAAGCAATGGGTCGATCTCAAACCGCATGTGCAGACGGTTTTACAGTACTTGCTCGATAAAAATTTCGAGGATTTCTGGCGCAGCAATCTTTTGCCTAAAATCACAGCGGATGTCGCTGTGATTCAGCAAGATTTGCATGGCTATGATGTGGTGGGTGATGTACAGGATTTTTTGATCGATTATCAGTCTCCCGACACCATTGAGATCTACCTGCTCGCCTTGGCGCAGCCGCATGAACTCCGACTCAGCAGACAGCAGCGCGCAACCGACATTAAAAACCCGCTCAAGGCAACGATTCGAAGCTTCTACCAAGAAATCCTTCATCCCTACTGTGATCGCTTAGTCGATTCGGTTTTGGCGGCGGAGTTTGTCAGCTTGCAATCCGATGCATTCCTGCTTAACACACGCGCGCCTGTCGCTGCGAATGGAAGCGAGAAAAACCTCGCGGACTACTTTAAAAAAGATTTGGTCATTGCTGCCGAGCTTTGGCTGTCCGCACGGCGCCAGCTTCTCACAGCACAAACGAATCTGCAAGCGGTGGAAACCGGCGAGCTGGTGCGGCAATATTTACTCACGAAAGACAATGGCGCACACGTGCTGGCCGCAGTCATTTATTCATATCTTGAGTCGGGGCTTAAACTGGATCGCCTTTCCTACGCCGATTTCGTCAAAGATTTGTTTGCCAGCAGCCGGTTGAAGCCGGGAAAGATCGAAAACCGCTATCGTGATTTTATGAATCGGTCAATAGCCGGCGGCGACTGAACGGCCGCAGCATTTATCCCGCGCGGCGTTGCCGCACAATTTCATAACACACGACTGCTGCCGCCGTTGCGACGTTGAGTGAAGCCACCTGCCCGAGCATTGGAATATTGTAAACGAAGTCACATTTCTCACGCACAAGCCGGTGTAATCCTTTCCCTTCACCCCCAAGCACGATCGCGAGCGGCATCTTGGCATCCATCTCGAAAATCGTTTTCTCACCCCGTTCATCAAGCCCAACAATCCATAAACCGCGTTTCTTGAGCCATTCGAGTTGTGACGCAAGGTTTGGAAC
>CAYWGH010000063.1:0-15706 GCA_964457925.1 uncultured Cytophagia bacterium | reverse complement strand
GCGCTGGCCAGCGCGGTAACGGTTTGGTTGACTTATTTAATCATCCTGCAACTCATCCGCGCGTGCAAACGGGAAACCTCTGCCTGGCTCGAAGCTTCGGCAGCTTTCGTCGGCGCGTTGGCATTGGCGTTTAGCGACAGCTTCTGGTTCAACGCCGTGGAAGCCGAAGTTTACGCGCTTTCAACCTGCTTGACGGCTTTGGTGATTTGGCTGGCGTTGCGCTGGGCCTATACGCCGGAAGCGCGTTCACCCTTGCGCTATCTCGTGCTCATCGTTTATCTCATCGCGCTGGCGGTGGGCGTGCATTTGCTCAATGTTTTAACCATACCCGCGCTGCTGTTGCTGATTTTTTTCAAGACGCGGCCATGGCCGTGGTTCAAATGGCTGATGCTGTTTGCTCTGCTCATGCTTGCGGCTTCTCTGCTTTTTACGGATGCTTTGAAAAATCTAGCAGGCCTGTCGGCAGTTGCCCAACTCGGCGGCGCCTTTGCGCTGGCCGCGGCGCTGCTCATGCTGATCGTGGCGGCACAGCGGCAAGTCAGGCATTTGCCGCGCTTGTTGTTTACGGTTTTGTTTTTGCTGGGTCTTGGTTATTCAACTTATTTGACGGTGTTCATTCGCTCGAATCTCGACCCAGCTATAGATGAAAACGATCCGCAAACCTGGCCGCAACTCGTGAGCTATCTCAATCGCGAGCAATATGGCCGCGAGGAGCTTGCCGCGCAATTAACCCGGCGCAAAGCTTCTTTTTGGGATTATCAAATTAAAGAGATGTATCTGCGTTATTTCAACTGGCAATTTTTTGGGCGCAGCGGCAATCCCGAATGGCAGCGCGTTACCCTGCAATGGCAGGGGTTGTGGGGCTTGCCGTTTTTGCTGGGCTGCGCCGGTTTGATTTATCATTTCCGCCGCGATTGGCGCGGCGCGAGCATTGTCGGTGTTTTGTTTGTCATGACCGGCATCGCGATTGTCATTTATCTCAATCAAACCGTGGGGCAGCCGCGTGAGCGCGATTACGCCTATGCCGGTTCTTATTTGGCTTTCGCGATTTGGATCGGAATGGGCGCGCAAGCCCTGTTTGAAAAAGCCGCGTCCGCGCAATATCGTTCCACCATCGTCCAACTCGGGCTGGCTTCGTTGCTCATCCTCGCCGCGCCGGTGAATTTGTTCCAGCACAATTTTCATCGCCATGATCGCAAAGGCAATTACGTCGCCGCGGATTACGCATATAATTTATTGAGTACCTGCGCGCCGAATGCCATTCTTTTTACCAATGGCGACAATGATACCTTCCCGCTGTGGTATTTGCAATATGTCGAAGGCTTTCGCCGCGATGTCAGCGTTGTCAACCTTAGTCTGTTGAACACGCCGTGGTATGTTCGCCAATTGCAGACGCGCCCGCCCAAAGTTCCCATCGCTTTGCGATCCGGCGAAATCGATTCGTTGGGTTTATGGCCGTGGCCCGAGCCGCAAATCATTCGGATTCCCTTGACGAATTCGCAAATTGTGGAGGAATACTTTGCTCCGGCGGCCGTAGCGACACATGACGATTCCGCTGCTACAACGCCTCCGGTCATGCAGCTTGTCGTTGGCCCGACCTTTCAAGGGCGTTTCCTGCGGCCGCAAGATCGTATGATCTTCGAAATCGTGTCAAGCAATCAATTTGAGCGACCGATTTATTTCGGGTTCAATGTACCGAACGAAAATCTGGCAGGTGTGCAGCCCTACCTCTGCACGGAGGGCATGGCGCGCAAGCTGTTGCCGGTAACGGGCCAAAACGAAGCGCCGGAAATCATCAAAAAAAATGTCTTGCAGGTTTATCGCTATCGCAATCTCGAGCATCCCAAGGTGTATCTCGATCAATATGAATCCGGGTTGGCGGAAAGTTATCGGCACCATTTTCTCAAATTAGTCGTATACGAACTGCAACAAAACGCGCGCGACGAGGCGTTGGCGCTTCTGCAAAAGCTCGAACAAATTATGCCAGAGAGAAAATTTCCGGTGCGAAACTTTGACAGCGCCCTGGTGCTGGCGCGCTATTACTGGCAAGCCGGCGATTCGGCCGGCGCGCAGGATCGCTTGCAAGAAGCGCAACGCCGGCGCAACCTGTCACCGGAACAAAGGCTGGATATTGCCAAATTTTATTGGCATCTTCTGCGCGACGGCGTGCACGCCCGCGAGGTGTTGGCGCAAATCTTGGATAAAACGCCGTCCTTTCAACCGGCTATTGCGTTGCTCGCAGAAATTCAGCGTGCGCCTTCAGCAAATTAGGCAGTCAAACCCAACTGAGCATTCGGCCATGGACAAAAAACAAGTCATCGAGATTCTCGAAGAAATCGGCACCCTGCTCGAACTCAAGGGCGAAAATCCCTTCAAGACGCGCGCCTATGAAAATGCCGCACGCGCCTTGCGCGGCGTCTCCGAAGATCTTCATGAATTAGTTGCCAGCAACCGCTTGCGCGGAATCAAGGGCATCGGCGAGGCCATCTCCGAAAAGATCACCACACTGGTCACCACCGGCACGCTCAAATATTATGAAGATTTGCGCCGTTCATTTCCACCGGGAATCATGGAATTGCTGCGCATTCCGGGCTTGGGCCCGAAAAAAGCCAAGAAACTCCTGGATGTCCTCGGCGTCGCTTCGATCGATGACCTGGAAAAGGCATGCAAAGAAAATCGCGTGGCGAAACTCGAAGGTTTCAGCGCAAAGAGCCAGCAAAACTTGCTGGATGGTATTCAACAAATCCGTCAGTTTGCCAGCCGCCATCTCTATCATCACGCCGAACAGGCGGCGCGGCCGTTGTTCGAAGCGGTGAAGCAGCATGCAAAAGTGATTCGCGCGGAACTCGCCGGCAGCCTGCGCCGGCACAAAGAAACGATCAAAGACATTGACATCGTGGCGAGTTGCAAAGAAGCCGACCGCGCTGTGATTATGGATTTTTTCACACAACAACCCACGGTGCAGAACATCATTGCCAAAGGCGATACGAAAAGCAGTGTATTGCTCGAAAACGGCATCGCCGCAGATTTGCGTTTGACAACAGACAAGGATTTTCCGTATCTTTTGCATCATCTTACCGGCTCGGCAGAACACAACATTGCCCTGCGCGGCCACGGCCAGAAGCTTGGCATCAAAGTGAGCGAGTGGGGGTTGTTTCAGGGCGAAAAATTGATCCGCTGCAAGGATGAAACAGAAATCTTCGCGGCGTTGGGCATGAGTTACATTCCACCGGAATTGCGCGAGGACATGGGCGAGCTGGAAGCCGCGCTCAATCACAAGATTCCCCGGCTCATTGAGAAAGCCGATCTCAAGGGCGTGCTGCACTGCCATTCGACCTACAGCGATGGCGCGAATTCCATCCGCGAAATGGCGGAAGAGTGCCGCCGCCTGGGTTTTGAGTATTTTGGCATTTGCGATCACAGCATGTCGGTTTATTATGCTCAGGGACTCTCGCCCGAGCGCGTGAAACAGCAACATAAAGAAATAGACAAACTCAACGCCGAGCTGAAGGGGTTTCATATTTTCAAGGGCACAGAATGCGATATTCTTCCGGACGGCAAGCTTGATTACCCCGACAATGTTCTGGCGAGTTTTGATTTCGTGGTTGCCTCGATCCACAGCAGCATGAACATGACGGAAGAGCAGGCGACGAAACGCCTGATTAAAGCGATGGAACATCCCGCGGTGAAAATCATCGGCCATCCCACCGGGCGCTTGTTGCTGGGGCGCGACGGCTATCCCATCAATCATCGCAAAGTCATCGAAGCCGCGGCAGAGTTGGGGGTGAGCATAGAAATCAACGCCAGTCCGCATCGCTTTGACCTGGATTGGCGCTACTGCAAATATGCCGCCGAAAAAGGCGTGCAGATCAGCATCAATCCCGATGCGCACGAAGTCGCAGGCATTGCAGATATTTTCTACGGCGTCGGCATCGCGCGCAAAGGCTGGCTGCGCAAAAACGAGGTGCTTAACACAAAATCGACCAAAGACATCGCGAAATGGTTTCGTGAAACGCGTTAGAGTGGAGTGAGAGATGAGTTCAAATGGAACTGCCGGTGGGCGTTTCTTTTGGGGAAGCCTGCTGATTGTGTTTGGCCTGCTGATGCTGTTGGACCGGCTCGACATTATCAGCTTCGGCGAAGTCATGCGCAACTATTGGCCGTTGATTCTCGTGGTCATCGGCGCGAAATTGATCTTATTTCCCAAAGCGCGGCAGGAAGCCACCATCACCGTTGAACCCGGCGCCGAACCGGTCCATGCCGACTTCATTGACAATGCCGCTGTCAGCGACTACATCAACGAAAACCGTTTCATCGGCGATATTCACCTCAAAATTCAAAGCAATGATTTTAAGGGCGGATCCGTTTCCACGTTTATTGGCGATCAAAAATTCGACCTCTCGAGCATTGCCATCACCGGCGGCGAACGCGCCTTTGTCGTCTCCGGCTTCATCGGCGATGCCACGATCATCATGCCGAAAGCCATTCCGTATGCCATTCAAGTCAACGCCGGCGTGGGCGATTTCATGATTTTTGGCAGGAAAGAAGGAGGCGTCGGCATCAACAAATATTATAAATCGCCGGATTACGATAGCGCGGCCTCGCGATTGTATGTTCGCCTTTCGTTTATGATCGGAGATGTCACGATTCTATGAAGCCGGCAATCGCGCGCGCAGAACAGCTCCGGCGCACACGCGTGTTGCGCAAGCTGCGCCGGCTTTATCCGGACGCCGATTGCGCGTTGACGCATCACTCGCCGTTTGAGTTGTTGGTGGCAACCATCCTGTCGGCGCAATCGACGGATAAAACCGTCAACGAAGTCACGCCCGCATTATTTCGCAAATATCCCACGCCGGCGGCATTGGCGCAAGCGCGCCAACCCGAACTGGAAAAATTGATTCATGCCACCGGTTTTTTTCGCAACAAGGCGCGCAATCTCATTGGTTGCGCGCAAGCGTTGGTGGCTAAGCACGGCGGTCATGTTCCCGCCAGCATGGAGGAATTGACCGCCTTGCCCGGGGTTGGCCGCAAAACCGCAAACGTGGTTTTGGGCAACGCTTTCGGCATTAATGACGGCGTTGTGGTTGACACCCACGTGCAGCGCATTTCACAACGTCTGGGCCTGAGCGCGCAAAAGACGCCGGAAAAAATTGAACAGGATTTGATGGCAATTGTCCCAAGAAAGCAGTGGACTATTTTTTCGCATCGCCTTATATTGTTTGGACGTGAAATCTGCCAGGCGCGCACGCCCAAATGCAGTTCCTGCGCGCTCGCGCCGGATTGCCCGTCAAGACAAGTTTGAGTGAGAAAATATTTCTATGAATTTAAAAAAAATTTTCAAACCGCCCATCATTCAAGAATGGACGAGTTTGCTGCGCGAGAAAGGCCTGAAAGCATTTGTGCGGGAAAAGGGCTGGAAAGTCGCTGCGGCGGTTTTCATGTTTTATCTCATCCGGGATTCGATTATGTATATTTTGATTCCGGTGCTGATCACACAAGGATTCATTTGCGGTAACTAACTTGACTATGTCGGATTCACTGCGGAGACGCAGCGTTCGCTGAGCATTCATGCAATCTTACTCTGCGAATTCCGCGACTCCGCGGTGGTTTTTGGAATGTGACATGGTCAAACTAACACAGGACGAGGTGATGAAAAGATTCATGCGAACGAATCTTGCGCTTGCTTTGCTTGCCGCCTTGAGTTTTGCCGGCTGCGATCAAATCTCCAAGCGTTATGCCAAAGCCGTTTTACAGGAAAGCGGCCCGCAATCTTATTTTTCCGATCTGCTGCGTTTTCATTACACGGAAAATCCGGGCGTTGCCTTCAGTCTGGGCGCTGATTTGCCCGCCGAAGTGCGCCTGACGCTGTTCACCATCGGGCCGACAATTTGTTTGGCGGTTTTGTTGGTCTACATGTTTCGCGCGACGTCGCGCAACACGGCGCATCTGCTGGCGCTCGGCCTCGTGCTCGGCGGCGGCATGGGGAATCTGATTGACCGCATTTTTCACAACGGCCGCGTTATTGATTTCTTAAATCTGGGTATCGGCACGTTTCGTACCGCCGTTTTCAATGTTGCCGATACGGCCATTTCTTTGGGTATGTTGATTCTGTTGATTACTGCGTTTTTTCCTGAAACACAAAAATCCGAAAACGAAACCCTTACCGGGCAAACCTCGGAGTGAATAACCAGCAGCAATCTCCCGGTATTTTTTAGCCACCTGCCCAAAGCAGGCGAGTCGCAAGTAAAGCAGATAGAACCGCGAAAAAGCGCGAATCATTTCAAATAACAAGCATTCGTGTTTCATTGGCGCAGGTTCGCGGTTTAACCTGTTGCCTTCAAAAGCAAAGGGTCACCTTAAATCGACCAATCAGTTGCCCCAGCCAGTTTTGAGATAAATTGATCCGTGAAACCATCGTCTGCGCGATCATCTCAAATTCTTACCCTGCCGGATTACCTGCGTCCTGGATTGCAACTCGTTTTTGTAGGATTGAACCCCGGAATGTTTTCCGCGCAAAATGGAAAATATTATGCGCGCGCGACCAACCGCTTTTGGCCGGCGTTGTCAGCCTCCGGGCTGGCGGGAGGCGAAGTGAGAGCAGGAGATGAAACGATTCTGTTTGAGAAAGGAATCGGCTTCACAGATGTGGTCAAACGCGCCACTGGCCAGATCAACGAATTAACCCGGGAAGAGATTGTTTCGGGCGCGAAAATGCTGCGCCAAAAAATTGCGACGTTCTCGCCCCGCGTCGCATGTTTTGTTGGATTGACGGGCTTCCGGTGGGTTTTTGAAGTATCTGTTACAACCGCTATCAAGCCCGGACTGCAAGATGAGAGAATTGCCTTGACGCCTATTTATGTCCTGCCTTCCACCAGCGCGGCAAACGCGCATTATCCCCCCGGCGCAATTGTCGCGGAGTTCCAACGGCTCAAGAGTTGGCTGGCCTCTCAGAACATCCGTTTCACATGAGGTTCGATTCTGCGCCAGTTGTTGTTTATCCCAAAACACGATATTTTAGATGGTGATCCTGCAACGGCTTGGCCGCTGCATCAAGAACCTAATAATCCTCACGACCCAAGATTCAACAAACGTCGGCCATGCTTAACTTGACTATGTCACATTCCAAAAAACACCTCAGAGTCGCGGAGTTTGCAGAGTAAGATTGCGTGAATTCTCAGCGAACGCTGCGTCTCTGCGGTGAATCTGATATAGTCAAGTTAAGTTGAAGCATTCTCGGATGGGCACTGTTGAAGAAGTATAAGCGCCTGAACGACGATTTGAATAGTTCCTCTTATCTTTTTAACGTAATCGCCATCTGCTGCGTCCAGCCCAGTTCTACATGCGAAAATGTGGAGACATGCACGATGAGAGGATGCGTGAGCAAAGCCAGCCCGCACGTGAAGCGGTCGGGGTTTTCATTGATTCCCAGGCGTAATAGCAACGAAGCCAACATGCCCACCTCAAAACCGAGACGCCATTCCGGGGAAAAATCAGATTGTTTATAAAGATCGACCTGCGCCGCGAAGCGCGGGCTTGGTGCATAGCTCAACCCCAAGGTGAAATAGCGCGGCAAGCGTTCCCGCGCACTACCGCTTTTTGCACCCAACAGATTACCCGCGGCCATGCCCCACGCCCATTCATCATTTAAATGCGCCAGTATACCGGTATTGACAAGCAACGTTTGCTGTTGTCCGTAATGCGCGATGCGCGTTTGCTTGAAAACGAGTTGCAACCCGAAAGACATGTCGTTGGATTCTGCCCCCAATCGGGAAGCGCGAAATTGCCACGCACGCGCCATTGCAAGTTGAAAAAGTTGTTCATGAAACAAATCATGTCCCAGGCGCGCGGCGCTGCCGCCAAGCCCGAATTGACCGAGCCGGCCGGCCACGGCAATGCTGGAAAGCGGCAGTTCTTTAAGGCCGAACAGCCAGGAGTGAAACAACGTGGCGTTGAATGTGGCAAGCTCCGCTAACAACGCCGGATTGTGATACTGCCCTTCTGCCTCTTTTGCCAGCGCTACGCCGCTGCCCCCCATCGCTTGCGCCCGAATCCCAAGCGGATAATCTTGTGCCGGCGTTGTGCCCGCCCAAACGAGCGTCATCGCGAGGACTATCTTCTTGACTTTCATACGCCCCTCTGGCTATATTTTGCGCGTTACGTGTAACCCGCGAATGCGTTGTGCCATTCAAAACGATTTTGCGGAAGCCATTGTTCTGCCGTGGTTAAAAATTTTTAATTCGTTGGAGACGGAAAATATGCCAGCAATCTTATCGCGCCGCCGCGAGTTTGTTGCCGCCCTCTTGCTGATCGCTGCCGGACACATTGCCAACGCCACACCGCTGCGCGACGCCCGGGTGCGCGCGAAGGTGACGACAATTCTGGATAAGCTGCCGGATGAGTTCAAACCGCGCATGGCAGAATTTGATCAAAAAGTTGAAAAATACATCAACAACAAGACGTGGATCGAGGAAGATTATGTGCTGCCCTTCAAAATCGGCTTTCAGTTTTTCCTCGAATACCGGCCGACAAGCACGGAAGACCGCTATCAGTGCAGCTTGATCGCCTCCGGACCGGACATTCAATATTATGACAAACGCGCTATTTTTCCCTTTCAACAGAATGACATGATTCAAGAATCCGGCGAATATGTGCCGGTGCGCGCCTTGATTGATTTTTATGTGAATCTTCTGATCGGCAACGAGTTGGACAAATACGGCGCGCTGGAAGGCACGAAGTATTTCGAAAAAGCGCGCGCGATTTTGCAAGAAGCGAAGTTCAGCCAATTTGTGTTCGGCTGGGATTATCGCGAAGACGACATGCTGGAAATCTTCACGGAGAATTACAAAAAGTTTCGCGAGTTAAAAGATTATTACTTTTACGGCCTCTCGATTCTCAACGAAGAGCCGGCGCAAGCGCGCGATTACCTCAAACAAGCCCTGGTGCGCCTGGAAGACGTTCGTAACGAGAACAAAGATAATCTCGCCGCGAAGCAATTCGTGGACGCGCACTATCAGGAAGTTTTGGATATTTTCAAGGGCAGCAAAGATTTGACCCCCTTCCAGATTCTGATTCGGATCGACCCCGAGCGTGAAAAAATTTATAAGGAGCAAATGGGGGCAAACTAAATTTTAAACCACAAATTCCTCGCTTTCATACGGTACGTGGACATTAGCAAAGCCGGCGGCGCGAATCGTGTGTGCCAGCGCTTCCGCCGGGCCGGATTCGCCGTGTACCAAAAAAATGTGTTGCAGTTTTTGCGGGTTTTGCCGTTGCACCAGCGCCATCAATTCCTCGCGGTCGGCATGCGCGCTTAAGCCCTCCAGCTTGTGAACCTCGCATCGTCTCTCATACACCTCGCCAAAAATCCTAACCTCCGTCGCGCCGTCGCCTAGTCTGCGGCCGAGCGTGTGTTCCGCCATAAATCCCACGATCAGCACACAATTTTCCGGTTTGCCAATGTGATTGCGCAAGTGGTGTAACACGCGACCGGCTTCCGCCATGCCGGAAGCAGAAATGATGATGCATGGCGTTTTGAGATCGTTGAGCTTCTTAGAATCTTCCACTTCGCGCACGTACGTCAACCGCTTGAAGCCAAACGGATCTTGTCCGTCCTCCAAAAAGAGCCGGTACGTCTCACGATCAAAACACTCGGGATGCAGGCGAAACACTTCCGTGGCATTGACGGCAAGCGGACTGTCAACGTAAACCGGTATTTCCGGAATGCGATTTTGCTGCCACAGCTTGTGCAGGTAATACACCAGCATTTGCGTGCGTCCCACGGCAAACGCCGGAATGATGATTTTGCCGCCGCGGCGATACACCGCTGTCACAATGTCCGTCAGTTCGTCGGCAATGTTTTGGATGTCTTTGTGCCGTTTATCGCCATAGGTGCTTTCGATGATCAACACATCGAGATCGTCCATCAACACCGGATCGCGCAAAATGGGCATGTTGAAGCGGCCCAAATCACCGCTAAACCCCAGCCGCAGACGCTTTCCGTTCTCTTCGATTTCCAGCAATACGCCGGCAGACCCCAGAATGTGGCCGGCATCATAAAATGTCGCCTTCACGCCGGACGTGACATTGAAACTCCGGCCATATTCGACGCCGACAAACTGCTGCAGCGCGATTTCAGCATCTTCAATGGTATACAGCGGAGCGATGTCTTCCTCATGTTTCTTGCGCAACCATTCGGCGTCTTTTTCCTGCAAAAAAGCCGAATCCCGCAACATCACATGGCACAGGCCGACCGTGGCGCGCGTCGCAACAATGTCGCCTTTGAAACCGTGCTTGACCAGCGACGGAATATTGCCGGAATGGTCGATATGGGCATGCGAGAGAATGAGATTGTCAATACTGGTGGGGTCAAAATGAAACGATTGATTTTTTTCGCGTGCTTCCGCGCGCCGGCCTTGATACAATCCGCATTCCAGCAGAATGTTTTTGCCGTTGATCGAAAGCAGATGCTGCGAACCGGTGACGGTGCGCGCCGCCCCGCAAAATTTAATGCGCATGTTGAACTCCATTTCAGAACGCGCAAAAACTAAGGGCGAAGAGCTACAATGTCAAGGGGAAAATGCCGGCGTTGTCATCTCGGAGGGATGACAGAACGAAGATGGATGTATTTTTCAAGGTAACGACTTACCCCGATTTACAGACACGCTGCAAATCAAAGCTTCTGCGATGCAGCAAATAACTGTTCGGCGAAGCTCGGTGTCTCCGGCGATCATCAGCGATAAAGTTTTTCCACCGAAATGCGCCGAAGTCGCCGCGCCTCGCCAAAAAATGGCAGGATGATTCATCGGCAGGATGATTTCAAATCGTTCGGTCGACAAATGACTCTGCCATAAACTTCCAGAAATGCTTTCTGAATTTTAAAAGTTAATCGTGTCATAGTTCAAATCTGCCGATCGGCAAGCGCTACCGCAAGATCAATAGTTTTTTTCACTCGAAAAATCTGCGGCCGCGACGCAATCCAGATAAACGCCCGCCTTTGCCGCGGCACACGCATGGGCTTGGGGACAAGATCAATTGCCATCTTCTCCTCACAGATTGCGCCGGTTCTCAAGTTGACAAACTTTGCTAGCGCTGGCGTCGGCTTCACAACCTTACGCTTTCGAATTACTGCGAGGTAATTCTGTTTATGCAATTGATAGTGTTGTGTTCTTCCGACCACGTTAATTGCTTGCGAAACAAGCGAACGAATTTTGCCGTGCCAATGGCATATGCTTTGCGTTCGGTGAGCGCCGCGAATTGCTTTCGCTAGAATGTGTTTATCAGGATGATGGCATTGTTATGGAGGACTTGCAAAACGTGCTGCAATTGGATTCGATTTTGTCAAAGGCAACTGGCAAATGGCAACAGGAAAAACAGGGTCAAGGGCCGGTTGCCGGTTGCCGTTTATTTGTATGGATGTTTGTTGCTTTCCACATTGTCAACGCTAGCGCGCATTTTTCCCCGATATACGCCGGTACGCTTGCCATCGCATGGGATGCGAACACCGAACCGGATCTTGCCGGCTATCGCGTTTATTACAGCCTCGCTACGCAAACCTACACCAAAGCCAATTCCAAAGATGTCGGTAACGCCCTGCGTTTCGTCTTCGACAATTTGGAAGAAGGCCGGACTTACTACTTCGTGGTGACGGCATATGACAAAGCCGGTAATGAGAGCAACTATTCCATCGAAGTTTCGGCCACGGTGAACGTCGTCGATCAAACGCCGCCGGCCATCAGCCAAATCAACACGATCAATCCCAACACCCTTAGCCTCAAGTTCAACGAGCCGGTCACGAAAACCACCGCCGAGAACATCAGCAATTACCGCATCGATAAAGAAATCGCTATTGCGCGCGCCGCGTTACAAGCCGACAATCGCACCGTCATCCTTGAGACGTCAACGCACGGCAACGGCACCTACACGCTCACGGTTCAGAATATTTCCGACGCCGCTACTCCGGCAAACCTCATCAACCCTGCCATTTCTGTGCAATATACCTTCTCCGGCCTGGATCAAACACCGCCGGCGCTCAACCAGGTCAAAGCGATCGACCGAACCACGGTGAGCGTCGAATTCAATGAGCCGGTCGCAAAAGCCACGGCCGAGAACAAAGGCAACTACAGCATCAATCAACAAATTGTAATTGCGCGCGCAACCTTGCAGTCCGACAATCGCACGGTCATTCTTGAAACGTCGGAGCACAACAACGGCACTTATACGTTAACGGTTCAAAACATTTCCGATGTTGCCACGCCGGCAAACCTCATCAATCCCGCTATTTCCGCGCAATATACCTTCACCGGCCTCGATCAAGCGCCGCCCATCGTCACTTACGCCGGCATCGTCGATCAAGCGACCGTCGAGGTCCGCTTCGATGAGCCGATCTCGGAGGCGAGCGCCCTGAAGGTCGAGAATTATGCCATCACCAACGGCGTCACGATTACAAGCATCAGCCGGCACACCGACAGTCGCGGTGTGCATCTCAAAACCAGCAATCACCAGGATGGCGCGAGCTATCAGCTTACGGTGAGCAATATCGCCGATCAAGCCGCCACGCCGAATGTGATGGCTGAGCCGGCAATACTCGGTTATACCTATCGCGCCAATGATCGTCAGGCGCCCAAAGTTGTGGCGGTCAAACTGCTCGATTTGGCCACTTTGAGCTTAACCTTCGATGAGCGGGTGACGAAATCCTCGGCAGAACAGGTGACGAATTATACCATTTCTGAAAATGTGCATGTTCAAACAGCGAAACTGAATGGCGAGGCCGTTGAAGTGATTTTGACGACCTCGGCGCATGCATATGATCGTGATTACACCATCACGATCAGCGGCATTACCGATGTTTCCGCCAACGCCAACGTGATGAGCAACACGGAGGCGCGCTATCGCCTGGACAGCCAGGGCGTCGATCACGAGCCGCCGGTGGTGACATATGTCGGCGCGAACGATGAAACCACGGTTGAAATTCGCTTCAACGAACCGGTGACGCAAGCCAGCGCTGAAAATCTCGCAAATTACAGCATCAATAAAGGCCTGGCAATCACCAGCGCCACGCTGCATCTTGATGGCCGTGGCGTGCATTTAAAAACCACTCCGCACACCGACGGCATCACCTACCAGGTCACTGTCTTCGGCATTGTCGATCGCGCGCCTGAGCCGAACACCATGACGACGACTTCAACCTTGAGTTATACCTTTATTGCGAATGATCTCGATGCGCCGGCGCCGATCGCCGCGATTTTGGCGGCTGATTTGCTGGGCATCACTTTGATGTTCGACGAGCAAGTGACGGCGGCTTCAGCGGAAAATACGAACAATTATGTGATTTCCGATAATATTCAGGTTTATTCCGCGCGCCGGAGCGAAGAAGGAAACGCGGTCACGCTGAGCACTTCCCTGCACTGGTATGATTATGATTTCACCATAACGATCAGAGGGCTGGTTGATGTTTCGGCCAATGCCAATGCCATGCCGCGCGCCGTGGTGCTTTCCTATCGCGCTCACGCGCCGGGGCAGGGCACGAACAATGGTTTGACGATCGGCGCGTGGTCGCGCAAAGAATATCAGATCGATACCTTGCAGCTCGGCAAAAAATTGTATATCGATCGCGTACATTCCGTCATCAGCGCGCCCAAAAAATTCGAGGGCATGCTCATGTTTCGCACCGCCTATCGCGATCGCCGCGATAAATCCGACACTTTTTTCGAATTCAACCTGAATCACGAGGCGGATGTCTACGTTGCCTATGACAATCGCGGCGAGCCGGCGCCGAATTGGCTGACCAACAATTTTACGCGTGTGAACAAAATGATTTTGATCGATGGCGTCACCGATCAAATGCAAATTTGGAAGGCGCGGTATTATCCCGGGCGTGTGCAACTAGGCGGAAACATGGCGGCCGGCGCCCGGCAGGATGTGCCGTTGACGATGTACTTCGTCTTTATCGATGATTTGCGCAACGATCGACCGGGTGCGAACAGCATTCCCAAGCTGTTCTCGCTTTATCAAAATTATCCCAATCCCTTCAGCCTCAACTCCGGACACCAGCAAACGGAGATCAGCTATTTGTTGCGGCAGCAGAGCCATGTCGTATTGATGGTTTACAATATGCTTGGCCAGGCCGTGCGCACTTTGCACGACGGCATCCTGGCTGCGGGCACCCATCGGCATGTTTGGAATGGCTTGAACAACAATCAAGAAGCGTTGCCGAGCGGAAAATATCTTTACGTGCTGGAGATTCGGGAGCAGGTTAGCAATGGCACGTTTACGGTAACCACTGCGCTCGAGCGCCAGACCAAAGTCATGACATTGCTGAAATGAGCGGCATGCCGCGCGGCTCGCGCCGAGCATTCATCTCGGAAAGAATGAATGGTCCACGGGCCGTATTTTATTTTACCGCCAAAGAATCGAAGGCTTCACCGTCACGATAATGCCAATATCATTCGTTCGGCCGTACCATGTTTTTGCAATAATCATCATAAATAAATCTCGCGCAAAATTGCTCCCGGGCAAAATGTCCTTGCCTGTCTAATGGGAATTCCTGCCATTGGCATTCTCCTGCCCGCATAACAAAACCTCCCGCTGGTCCACAAAAAATCGCGACACGTGCAAGCGCGCTACTGGCCATCATCTGCTGGGCTGCTGTCATGATTGCCTCGCGTGACAAATGTGCCTGTGGAAGTCCCATCAGTTGAGGCAGCATATTTTCAGAAGTAATCAGATAATCGACCAGGGCAAGAGTTGGGAGAAGGTTGAGCTTAACCGATATGTCAGGAAATTGATCAACGTAAAGTGAAGTGATTAACCCGGCGCTTCGCGCCAGTTGCAAGAGATGAGCGGCATGTGCGCCATGTTCGCCCGCAGGACGCAATAACCCCGGCAGCCGGGTGAGATCGTGCAAATGAAACCAGCTTGCGAGGCAATGGCGAAAATCGAAGTGTTCAACGGATAGCAGGTCATTCGCGCCGCCACCATAAAAACTTGTGCGCGTATTGCTGCTTTGCGCCAGGATAACCTCGGCATGGGCCGTGGCTTTTTCCTCATTGACACAGAGTTGATACGTGTCAACCTCGAGATGATGGCAAGCGTCGAGAATAAGGTGGCCATTTTCATCTTCGCCGAGGCTGCCAATCGCATAAAGCGGCACATTCGCATCCAGGCTGCGCAGTTCTGTCATCAACCGGAACGTGCCGCCGAGTTGAAGGCGTTCGTTCGCAATTTTTGCGACGCTGCCTTCCGGCGGAAAGTGTGTAACTTCTCGAACATGCTCGACCACCCATGGGCCGGCGCATGCAAAACCTTCGCGATGCGGCATAGTCGCCTCTGTTTCTGGGTTTAAGTGAATCCCCCAAGCTTGAGAAGATAAATTCCAAATTGACCAATAAATTGACAATTTTTTTTAACTTGACTATGTCAAGCTAAAAACTCAGAATTTTTCTAAACTTCACGAGCTATGACTTAAAAAATCATTCTGCCGGCTAAATATCTGCCCTCACCCCGTCACACCCGCAGCGCCGGCTTGATGGCGGCGCCGCTGAGCGCGGCTTCGATCATCAGAAACTCGCCGACATTGTCCATGGTGAGCAAGCCCACCAGCTCGCCGCGGCGCACCACCGGCATGGTTCGGCACTTGCAGGTTTGCAGCCGCAGGAACGCGGTTTCCAGCATTTCAGAAGGATCGACGGTTTGAAACTCGCTCTGCATG
>CAYWGH010000062.1:0-18057 GCA_964457925.1 uncultured Cytophagia bacterium | reverse complement strand
AGCTCGCCCCAATCCCAAAAATAACGATGAGGTCAGTTGACCTGAATGGAAGTAGTATCAAATGGCCTGATTAGAAATTGCGCCTGTTCGCTGGCTGAGCTTGTCAAAGCCAGCAAGCAAGGCGGTGGATCACCACCAGAAACAAAAATCCCGCAGAGATTTTTCTGCGGGATTTTATTTTCAACGATGTCACATTCCAAAAATCACCGCAGTGGGGCGGAGATCGCAGAGTAAGATTTATTAGAATTCCCAGCGATCTCTGCCTCTCAGCGGTAATTCTGATACAGTCAAGTTGCTTTATACCCACATTTCGTTCACCGCTTGGCCCGCGGCAGCATCACCCTCGGCGCGAATCACGATTTATTGCTTGCCGCTTTTGGTAAAGTGATGATGAACTCCGTAAAATTTCCATCTTCCGTTTCCACCCGCATCTCGCCGCGGTGCTTTTGAATGATGTCATAGCTGATCGACAATCCCAAACCCGTGCCCTGCCCCGGCGGCTTCGTCGTAAAAAAGGGGTTGAAAATTTTATCTTTCACCGTTGGGGGAATGCCGGTGCCGTTATCCCGGATGCGAATCTCCACTTTATCGCCCAGATTTTTTGTGCGCACAGTCAGGGTCGGAACATACCCGCCTCCACCCTCCGGCTTTGGCATGCCGTCCCACTTTTTCTTTTTTTGCAATACAGCATAATTGGCATTGTTGATAATGTTCAAGAAAACCCGGCTCACATCCTGCGGCACCACTTCGATGGTTCCTACCGTGGCGTCGTAATCTTCTTCCAGCGTAACGTTGAAGCCGTTTTCCTGCGCGCGCATGCCGTGATAGGCCAGACTGACGGCTTGCCGCAGCAAATTGGTGATGTCCGTGTTTTCACGATCGCCGCTCTCGGCGCGGGAATGCTGCAACATGCCGCGCACAATGCTGTCGGCGCGCCTGCCGTGCTCATTGATTTTTTGCGCATTTTGCTGCAGCGTCTGCAACAGCTCCGTGATCGCCGTGACGGCGCGGGAATCGATCTTGCTTTCCTGTTGCTCGATTTCTTCTTTCAGCTCTTGCGCCAATTCCACCGACAGCACCGCAAAATTATTGACAAAATTCAGCGGATTCTTGATCTCGTGCGCGATGCCGGCGGTTAACGAACCCAACGACGCCAGCTTCTCCTGCATGATGAGCTGCTCCTGCGTCTTGATGATCTCGATGTTTTTCTCCTGCAATTCCTGCAAAATTTTAGCCTTGAGGATGGCAGACACGGCGTGGCTGCGGAACCGGCTCAACTTGCGGGCATCGGATTGGCTGAACGCATCCCGGTTTGACAGGTTGTCAAAAATCAAATAGGCCTCGGTTTGCCCCTGCCGCACCGCCGTCATCACCAACACCGAAATCGGCCCGGCCGGTGTGGTGGAATTTTCATCCACGTAAAGATTCTGCAAATTACGCACGATATAAACGCCCTCGCCCACCTGTTCGGAGCCGGCTGTATAGCGCTGGGCAAGTTGCGCCGGAGTGAAGGCAATGTCTTTCATGCGTTCCAGGTCATAACCGGCCGCGGCAGCGAATTTAAACAATCCGCTATTGGCATCATACAGCAGCACCGAGGCCTTCTCCGCTTGGGGAAACAACTTCAACCCCTGTTCGAGCAGAGAACGCAAGACGTTTTCCAAATCGACCTCCCGGTTGATTTTTTTCACAATATCGTCCAGCGTTTCCAACTCTTCGGTCTGTTGCCGGATTTTTTCCGTGCGCTGCTGCACGATTTCTTCCAGGGCGCGGCTGCGCTGCACAAGTTGTTGCGTGCGATACTTGATCAAGCCATAAACGCCGAGCGCGGCCAGGCCGAAATAAATCAGATAAGCCCACCAGGAGCGATACCACGGCGGTAAAATTTTGAACGAATAAATCGCTTCCGAACTGACATGATCATAAGCATTCTTCGCACGCACATGAAAGCGATAGCGGCCTTCAGAGATATTGGTATAATCCTTTCTCGTCTCTTTCGTCCACGCCGACCAGCCCTTATCGAAATTTTCCAAATAATATTGAAAACGATTAACGGATTCATGGTCATAACTGGGGGCGGAAAACTCAAAGCGCAGAGAGTTGTTGAGATAGGACAACGGTGAAGCCATGGTTAACGCCTGTTCGTTTATGCCGGCTCCGCCAAACAACACCGAGTCGCTGTTGACAGTAATCACACGGCGCAGCAGGGCTGAAAAATTCACGGCATAATCTTTGGAAACGGCAGCGTCATAGCGCACCAACCCCTCAGGCCCGCCGATCCAGGCATCTCCCACGCCGGTTGGCGTTTCGGCACGCTCACAATAAATATCCCAAATGGTGAAATCAGAAAGGCGCGCGAACGGCGAATACCGCCAAACGTAGCTGCCGTTGGGTTGGCGTAGGGCAACGCCGAGTTGTTGCGCCGTCCCGCTGCCAGATTGCAACCACAAATTATCATTGTGATCTAGCGCGGCTTCTCCGGTGCTGTGCGCACTGTCGGCGTAGCTTGCGCCGAACGTGGTATCCGGCATGAATCGTTGCGCCTTTTCATCAAAGAGCAACAGCCCCTTGCTGGTGGCAAAAACTTCGCGGCCGGATAGCGCAATCACCGAGGCCCAGCCGTAGTCTTCCGGTAAACCGTGGCGCCGATCAAAC
The DNA here is from genome assembly GCA_964457925.1 of uncultured Cytophagia bacterium. Classification (GTDB taxonomy): domain Bacteria; phylum Zhuqueibacterota; class Zhuqueibacteria; order Zhuqueibacterales; family Zhuqueibacteraceae; genus Coneutiohabitans. The sequence goes on along the minus strand of CAYWGH010000062.1, from coordinate 15,402 downwards.
ATCTGAATCGGCGGATGCGCGAGGCCTTGCGACAAATCCACACGCAAATAGCCCTGCGCGCGGGTACCCAACCACAAGATGCCGTTCGCGGTTTCCGCCATGTCGCGCACTTCGACTTCCACCCCGCTGACTTCGCCGGCATCGTTCCATTGACGCGTTTGAGGATTAAAACGCAGCAATGCCAGCCCGTTCTCCAGGCCAACATAAATCAACGTCGTATCTTTTTGCGACCGATAGAGCGCATAGGAATGGCCCGCAGACTCGCGCAACAAACGGCCCTGCGTGCCTTCGATTTGATAAACACCCGCATGCGTTGCCGCCAGCAAGGTTTCACCGGTGGAGAGCAAGGCCCAACACTGTTCTGCAATGCCGCTGATGGGCGCAAAGAGGGCGCGGGAAATTGAGGCGGATCGCCGGGACACGGCTGCGGGTTTGAGATAAAAAACGCCTTGATGGGTCGCGACGTACAACGTGCCGCGGTGCCGCAACGTGGATTCGACGCTGCCGCGCAAACCGGAGCGTTCATCGAAGAGCGCCAGCGGTGAAGGCGTTTCGACGCGCGCGATGCCGTTGTTCAAGGCCAGCCACAACCCTTGTTGCGCATCCGTGGCCAGCAACCAAACGTTGTTATCCTGTAAACCCGCGTCTTTATCGAGGAGAAGTTGCAGCCTGCCCGTTCGGTCAATGATGGCGACACCGCCGCGCAAAGTTGCCAGCGCCACCTCGCCGTTAGCCAGCGTGACGCCATGATATAATTGGTTCTCTAGCAGGAAAGCGTCAATTTCGGTGGGGAACGGCAGCGCCTTGACGCCGTCGTAGACGAACAATCCCTGCTCGCGCGTGCCGATCAAAATTTCATCATCGCCGAACGGCAGCATCATATAAATCCGCAAATCGGAAAACTTTTCACCGCCGCGGACAAGCTGCAAGGAATCTCCCGCCATTTGCAAAAGCCCCACGCCGGGCTGGCGAATATACAGCACCTCATTGACGGCAAACGAAATGTGAAAAGGATGATCCGGACGCCACAGGCGCATGCGGCCGTTCGACCAGCGGAACAACCGATCAAAGGCCTGAAAGTAAACGCCGGATTTGGTCGCATAAACTTTGGCAATCTCGACAAAATCGCGCGCCGCCGGCGGAATGCTGTCCATCAGCGAAACATATTGCAGTTGACCAATCGCATCCGGCGCCAGAAAACCGATCGTGCCCTGCGCGCCAACGTAGATTTTGCCATCATCGGCCCGCGCCAGCGCGCGCACAACGCTGCCGGCTTTCACAGGAATCAAACGCCATGAAACCCCGTCGTATTCGAGCACGCCGGAGTTATTGCCGAAATACATGACGCCGCGCTCATCTTGCGCGATCGCCCAATTTTGCACGTCGCCGCCGTGTTCTTTCGGGCTGTAGTTTCGGAAGTAGGGGATTCCGCTTTCCTGCAACCGCCTCAGCGTAGGCTCATCGGGGGGAGGAGACGAGAAGAGAGGACAAGAGCAACTCACGAGGCTGATGAAATAGGTGATGATTTTTTTCATGCCAGTCAGACCGGGGCGCCGGCATAGCGCAGCGTTAAGATCGTCAAATCGTCCGCTTGCGGCGCGCCGTCAACAAAGGCATTAATCTCGTTGACGATGCCCGCGATCATCTCCGTCAACGGGGCGCCGGCCAGCTTGTGTAACGAGGCGGCCACGCGTTCTTCGCCGAATTGTTCATTGTCACGATTCATCGCCTCGGTGACGCCATCGGTGTAGAGCATCAGCCCTTCGCCGGGCGCGAGGGAAATCTGGGTGGCTTGATAATCCCAATGCTCGAGCAAGCCCAGCATCAAACCATCCTGACCCGTTAACATATCGGAGCGGCCCTGCGGGCGCACGATATACGGGCGATTATGGCCGCCGTTGCAAAAAGCCACTTCGCCGGTGGCGGTATTCAAAATGCCGTAAAAAACCGTAACGAACATTTCGTCCACGCTTTCCATAAACAGAATGCGATTCACTTGCTGCAAACACTCGTGCGGCGGCAGCCCCTTCAGGGCGGTGACTTTGAGCACGGTTTTGCTGACGGCCATAAACAGGGCGGCCGGCACGCCCTTACCCGACACATCGCCAATCACAAATCCGATGTGCTGGTCGCCGATCAAAAAGAAATCATAAAAGTCGCCGCCAACTTCGCGCGCGGGAATCATCTCGGCATGCAATTCGAACTCGGTGCGCTCGGGAAAGGGCGGAAATATTTTCGGCACGAGGTTTTTTTGAATCGCCTTGGCGACCTCCAGTTCACGCTGCAAGGCCACCAGTTGATCGCGCTCTTGCACCGCCTTTTTTAACAGACTCGCTTCCTGAAGGGTTTTTTTGATGGTGAGATCAAGATCGTCGAAATCGATCGGTTTTGTTACAAAATCGAACGCGCCATGATTCAATGCCGTGCGGATGTTTCTCATGTCGCCGTACGCCGAAACGATGACGGTTTTGAGCAACGGATAATTCTCTGTGATTTTGGCGAGCAAGGCCAGACCGTCCATTTCCGGCATGTTGATATCGGTCATGACGATGTCAATTTCACTGTCTTCCAGCAGTTTGGCCAGCGCTTCGACGCCGTTGCTGGCGAAAACGAAAGCCAGCTCGTTCTCCCGCACTTGCCGGCGGAATTTTTGGCTGATCATGAGCGACAAATCCGGCTCGTCATCCACCACAAGAATCTTTGTTGGCATGCAGGCGGCCTCAGAGATTAAAGATTTTCTGTTTCAGGTCGTCGAAGTTGATCGGTTTGGTGATAAAGCCGTCGGCGCCGCCGGCCATCGCGGTTTGATAGCTGCGCTGATCGCCGTAAGCCGTAATCAAAAAAACTTTCAGGCGGCTGAATTCGAGCTTGATGCGTTTCAACAGTTCATACCCGCCCATCCCCGGCATGTTAATGTCGGAAAGAATCATCACAAAATCAGCCGTGAGGTGGTTGCGCAAAAAATCCAAAGCGTCTTCGCCCGACAGGGCAAAGTGGAACATAACCTGATTGGCTTTTATCTCTTTGCGAAATTTTTGTTGAAAGAGCAATGCGATATCTTGCTCATCATCAACCACGAGGATTTTTGCGCTCATAATTTCCCGCCTGAAATGCTTGTCACTCAAAGCCGAGAAGCTCAGTTGTTTTTGCCCGGTTGTGTCTCTTGCAACGTTTGGGCGGCTTCACGCATGGCCTTTTTGATTTCCTCACGCGCTGCCAGCGAATCGGCGAGCGCCGCCATTTTTAACGCCCTTGCAATTTCTTTGCGAATGATAACGGAATCAGCCGCCACGGCGGAGAGGATTGCCGGCAAATCTTTTAGCGTTTCCAAAGCCTGCCACGCCTGCGAATCTTTCTCCGGTACATGTTGCGTTTGGCGCTGCAACTCGCGCAAGCGCTGCAATTCCTGCCGCAAACGCGCTTGCTCGCTGCGCAAATGCGCAGCAAAATTTTGCTGCGCCACCACGAGCTTTTTCTGTTCCAGCCGCTGCCATTCCCGCATCAGGACCGCATCATTGCGCCGCATGATTTCGTGCTTGAGGGAATCATCCACGATCAATCGCATCCGCATGCCCGGCTCAATGCGGTATTCCATGCGCATGCGCGGCATCTCGGGCGCGACCAATGCGCCATGCAGCTTGTGATTGAATTCATACAAATTCTTAAGGCGTTCGTTGAGCGCAGCCCAGGCTTCCGGCGTGTTCTCAAAGACGCCGACCTTCGTTTCGGGCGGGACCGGCAGGGAATCGTAACCTGCAACTGCCGGAGCTTCGGGCGCTTCCGGCGGAAGGACTTGCACAAGGTGCAACTCTTTTTCCAGTCCGCCTTCCGGCAAGGCGGCCAGCGCCAGCACGGCTTCCACTTGCTGCGCGGTCAGCGCTTCACTGGCGTTGCTGGCATTCAGAATGCTTGCCGCAACTTTCTCCACTTGTTCCGGCGGAATTTTGCGGTCAGCGACTTCCAACAGGAATTGATCATACTTTTTCTTCAACTCATCTTTATCCGCGCCCTCCGGCACCGTGGCAAAGAGCTGGTTGCCCAACAGCGCCAAATAACTTTCCACCCCCTCCTTGCGGACTTTGCTCAAGAACCAGCTCAAGCTGGCTGCCAGCGCCAGCAGCAACAGAACAAAGCCGGCGTCGCGCATCATTCGTGACATGATTTTACTCCAAGCCTAAGCCGGACGAACCGGAACCAAATTTTACCACGAAGAAGCAAAGGCACTAAGTTTTTTTTGCATGGTGTCTTCGCGCCCTGGTGGTTAGAAAATTTTTGCTTTTTTAGCATCGATTCAACTTTAATGACGTTAAAGCTCTACACCAGATTTTAGACAAGCTGAAATCCGAAGCCCTGCGGGGCAGCATCGAAAAACAAATTTTTTACAACGGATAGAAAAACCCAACTCTAAGAGCCTTATCGGCTGTTTTTTTCTATTCGCTGGAAAACTAAAAACTCAGAATTTTTTCTAACTTTCACGAGCTAAAGCTCTAATCGCCTAAAATTGGGGGTTGTATCATCTTGCTCTGAAAACGCACAGCCCGGTGATTCAATCAAATGACTTCTTTCCCCACAAAAAGTTTTGCGGAATCTGACCAACGGCGCGTTTCGCAATGCACCGGCGGCAAAATAATACTGTTCGACCAAAAGCACAACAGGCAAGAAAGATTAGCACATTTTTCAGAAAAGCAAGGATTTTTTTGAATGCAGATTCTTTGTAAAATTCTGTGCTCGCGAGCTCAAATTTGACGGGTGGCATTCAAGCAAAATCACAGCGCCAGGCTATCGTTTGAGCCACGATCACGACGAGGCGCCCCGCGTGGCAATATTTCGCTTGACATGGCAAAAAAGATTGGCTACTTTTCCGGCGTGTTCACAACGCACTTGGCTGAAGCAACGGTGTACCTGCAAATCATGTTGTACGCGACAACATGATTTATCAAAAAAATACTCCCCTAAAAATTCTGACCGCTCACGGGCAACCATCTTTCGCAACAACAGGAATCTTTAGATTTTTTTCTCGAGCTTAAGAAAAAAGAGCTGCGTTTTATTTGCGATAAAATTCAAAAAAAACAAAAGATTTCATTGAGAAAATTCTGTTGGCCTGAGTCTTGCAAAATTGTAATACTTGCCATTCAGTTGCTATTCAAATTTCATCGTTATTTCGGAGTCAGAATCATAGACTGACTGCAATTCCAGTAGTGAGGATCAATCGAAATAAGTTGATCACGTTAAACTGATCACGCATTGAAAGCGTTCACATCGTCTTTCGACCGGCACAAAATTTACAGATTTTGTTTGTGCTGGAAGTTGTTTCGCTCTTGAACGTCCAAGCAGGACAAAAACATTTGATTGCAAGCTGTTCAAGCTGCGTCACAATCTTCGGATTTTCACCGGGTCTGATCGTGATGTTTTGGGGGAAGAGTTGTCGCTGTCTTGCTCGCATATTTGTTTTCATCCGAAGTTGAGCTTCAAATTGTACTAGTCTTGGAGAGGAGAGTCCTGCATGCCCAAAAAGTCACTTCTCGTGCTCGCCGCTCTTGTTTCTTTTTCAGCGCTCGCAATCGCCGGAACAACCGGCAAAATTGTGGGCACGGTGAAGGATGCCGAGACCGGTTTGCCGCTGCCGGGTGTTAATGTCATTCTCACTGGCACTACCATCGGCGCAGCGACGGCGGCGGATGGTTACTATGTGATACCTTTTGTTCCCGCCGGTACCTACACCCTGCGCGCCACCATTATTGGCTATACTGCCTATGAAGTTAAAGAGGTGCGGGTCAATATCGATCTGACCACCACCATCAACATCTCGATGAGATCCGAGGTGTTGGCCGGCGAAGAGGTGGTCGTCGTGGCGCAGCGTCCGGTAGTGCAGAAAGACATCTCGGCCAGCACCGCCAATCTGAATATCAAAGAAGTTGAGGCCCTGCCGGTTGTGCGCCTCGAAAATGTCGTGGCATTGCAAGCCGGTGTGCGTTATGCTGATGACGGCATCATCATCCGCGGCCGGGTTACCGACAACACAGCCAGCCAAACGGCATTTGTGGTCGATGGCATCACGCTGCGCGATGAACGTGACAACAAGCCTTACACCGGCATCAGCTATACGGCCATCGAAGAAATTCAAATTCAAACCGGCGGGTTTAATGCAGAATATGGCAATATCCGCTCCGGTGTGGTCAACGTCACCACCAAGGAGGGCAGTAAAGATCGCTATAGCTTCGGTATGATTTCGCGCTATAGCCCGGCTGCGCAAAAACATTTCGGCCCTTCTCCACATGATCGAAATTCCTACTGGATTCGCCCATTTGTCGATGATGCCGTGGCCTGGACCGGGACCGACAACGGCGCGTGGGATGAGTTCACGCGCAAGCAATACGCTCCGTTCCCCGGCGGCTGGAATGGCGTGGCGCAATCACGTTTGCGAGATGATGATCCCACCAATGATCTTACGCCGCAAGCGCTGCAACAACTTTTTCTGTGGCAACACCGCCGCCAACTCGACATCGTTGACCCGGATTTTGATTTCGACGTCAGTCTGGGCGGCCCGGTGCCGGTGATTGGAAAAGCCCTCAACGATTTGCGCTTCTTCGCCTCCTATCGCACCACGCAAGACATGTACCTCATTCCGCTCTCGCGTGACGGCTATCGCGATTACAACATGCAATTGAAGCTGACCTCGGACATCACCCCCAAGATGAAGCTCATGATCGAGGGGATCAACGGCCGGGAACGCGGGACCAACAACAACAATGCCGGCTTGCCCGGCTTGTTCCGCTCCACCGGCGGCATTGCCTCGGCGCTCAATCGTGTGAGTTACATTGATACGCGCATGTTCAACACGGATTACTGGGCGCCTTCCGCAATCACGCGCAACAGCATCGGCGCGAAACTCACGCACGTGCTGAATGCTTCGACCTTCTATGAAGCGACGCTGCACTACTTTCACTCAAAGTACGAGACCAATCCCGGGCGGCCGCGCGACACCACGCCCCGTTATGAATTTGGCAATGGTTATTTTGTGGACGAAGGGCCATTTGGCTTTTATCCCTTCCCGGCTCCAGGCTTGGGCACACCGGATTTTCGCATGGGCTTTGGCATGAGCAACTCGCGCGACAGCAGCAAAGTGGGGGTGTTTTCCGCCAAATTCGATATCAGCAAACAAGTTGGCCGTTTCAACAACATCAAAGCGGGTTTTGAGTACGTTTACACTGACAATGACGTCAACTATGCCCAGTTCGACTTCTACCTCCCCGACAACAATTCCCAATCATCGTGGCATACGTTTCCGCAACGCGGCGCTTTATATGTGCAGGACAAGCTCGAGTTCGAGGGCATGATCGCCAATCTCGGCATTCGCCTGGATTATTCCCATGCCGGCGGAGATTGGTATGTCATCGAGAGCCCCTTTGATCCGGCATTCTCCGGCGCCAGAGCGGATGGCATCGACACTCTGCTGGCAAAGGCTTCAACCGAACGCAAATTCAGCCTCAGCCCGCGCCTGGGTGTTGCCTTCCCCATTTCGGTGAACAGCAAACTCTATTTCAACTATGGCCATTTTCGCCAGCTTCCGACGCCGGACGATCTGTTTTTGTTTCGGCGCTCGGCTTCGACCAAGGAGGTGGTGCGCATTGGCGACCCCAATAATCCCCTGCAGAAAACCGTGGCCTACGAGTTGGGCTATGAGCATAATTTGTTTGATCAATATCTTTTGCGCCTGGCCGGTTACTATAAAGATGTTTCGCAACAACCGCGTCTGGTAACTTATAGAAGCGTTCGCAATGCGGTGAATTATCAAGCCGTCGAGCCGACGAATTATGAAGACATTCGCGGCTTCGAATTCACGCTCTCGAAAAATCGCGGCAACTGGTTTCAAGGGTTTCTGAATTACACCTATCAAGTCAACACCTTTGGCAACTTCGGTTTTGCGCAATATGTTGACGTGCGCAGCCAGCAACAGACCTATGAGAACGACACCCGTACACATTATCAAACCAAACCTCTGGCGCAACCATTCGCACGCGCCAATGTCTATTTCTTTTCGCCGGCGAATTTTGGGCCGCAAGTCGCGGGCTGGCATCCGTTGGGGGATTTGCGTTTGAATGTCCTGGCAAGCTGGTCCTCCGGCGCTTACTACACGCCGCCCGGCGGCGCGAATATCACGGATATTGCAAATATTCTCCATTGGAAGGATTTCTATAACGTGAATCTGCGCTTGAGCAAATCTTTCCGTCTCGCCAATGCGGATATTCAATTGTTCATGGATATGAACAATGCCTTCAACTTAAAATATATGTCACAAGGCGGATTTGTGAATGCCGCGGATTATGAGGACTATCTGAAGTCTTTGCACTACCCGGAAGAGGTCAGCAAAACGTTGCGCACTTTCGATGCCGGCTATTCGACCGTCATTGGCAAGGATCGCCCGGGCGACTATCGCACGGTACCGTATGAGCCTTATGATCCGAACGATCCCGATGAAGCCCGCAAGAAGAGAATTCTGGAAACCAAGGCATACATCGACATGCCGAATCAGGAGTTTCTGACATTTCTCAACCCGCGGGATATCTTTTGGGGTTTGCAATTGTCGTTCAATCTTTTTTGACATGATATTCCAACTCGTAACAGCGCCGGAAGGCGGATCCGGATGGTATCACCGGGCTTCTCCGGGCGCTGCTGCGAAATTCATTTCCACTCGAGGGAGCAATGAAAACGATGTCTGATCTCAAGCACGCCTCGCGCCTTGTTGTTTTCATCAGTCTGCTGGCAATTCTCCTCGCGCCCAGCCCGGGCTCAGCACAATACCAGATCAAATTCATGTCTGCCGGCTCGCTGCACAGTTGGTTTTCCGCCATTGGAAGTGAGGTGGAAGTCGCTGGGCCCGTGGGCAATCAACAAGACGGCATGCAATGGCCAGCCATCTATCCTTACCAAGACATGCAAGCTGCCAGAGCCTTGTGGATCGGCGCGACGAATTTCACCGATCAAAATGGCGCAAATTATCCCCACAAGGTCGTCCATGTCGGTCCGCGCGTCAGCGGCGCCAACGAATTTTTTCCGGTGGAATTCAAGATGGTGAGCAAATTCGCGCCGCCGGAGGTGTCTGTCGACGGCGAGCAGTCCTATGACAAGCCAGTCGACAACGACGAGGTTGACCCAACCATCGCGGCGGATCGCATGCTCATCAATGTGGTCAATTCCCAGTTGGGCATCACCATGACCCGCAAGATCATGCAATTTAGCCAGGATTATCACGACAATTACTTCGTCTACGAATATACCTTCACCAACACCGGCAATGTTGACGGCGATGCTGACATTGAGCTGCCGAATACCACGCTGGAAGGCGTCTATTTCTATTTTCAATATCGCAACTCGGTTTGCGCGGCGACTCGCTATGTCATCGGCAATGCCACCGGCTGGGGCATCAACGCCATGAATGATGCACGCGGCGACGGCATCAAACCGGATCCTCCAGGCGAGAACTTCCGCGCACAATTCACCTGGCACGGCAAATACCCGGCATTCACGCTTTATGACAATATCGGCGGGCCGATCTGGGCGCCTGGTTCCGGCGTGGGAACAACGGAAGCGGATACCACCGGCCGCTTGGGCGCGACACAGTTTATTGGCGTGGTCACGCTGCATGCCGATCGTTCAGCCACCGACAAAACCGATGATCCTGGACAGCCTTCCACCACCAGCCACGAAGGTTCCGATGAACCGCTGCAATCCAACAATGATGCCTACAATATTCCCAAGATGACGCAGGAATATGCGTGGATGTCAAAAGGGCACCAGCCGCGGCACGCTGACCGCGTCGAGCCGGCCGGCAATTTCATCGAGCCTACTGGTGATCCGGCACTGGGCACGCCCGGTGGCTTCTCGTTTGCCAATGGTTATGGCCCATACACGCTGGGCCCGGGGGACAGCATTCGCATCGTCATGGCCGAGGGCGCCTCGGGCATCAGCCGCGAGCGCCAGGAAACCATTGGTCGGCAGTACAAAAGCGGGCAAATCACCGCGCGGGAGAAAAACATTTGGGTCATGTCGGGCCGGGATTCCCTTTTCCAAACATTCCGGCGCGCGATCGCCAACTTCAATTCCGGTTACGCCATTCCGCGCCCGCCGTTACCGCCGCGAGCCGTCACGGTTGAAAGCGGCGGCGACCGCATTACCGTGTCGTGGGATACCTATGAAGCCAGTGATCCCAATCTCGCCGGCTTCGAAATCTATCGCGCCGTTGGCTCGAAAGATAGCACTCATACCTTGATTCACAGCGCCGGCCCGGATGAGCGGAGTTTCACGGACACCTCGCCGATTCGAGGCCGCGACTATTACTATTATGTCGTCTCAGTCGGCAAACTGGAAAACAATGACGGCACAGGCTTGACGCCCCGTGTCCCTTTGCGCAGCAACCGCTATTATACTCAGACTTACAACCAGGCCAATCTCAAACGCGCCCCCGGCACTTCATTGAGCCAGATTCGAGTTGTGCCCAATCCGTTTCACATTTCCGCGCCGCGCGGATCGTTGCGCTTTGATCAGCCCAATCAAATCAAGTTTTTCAATATTCCCGGACAGTGTACCATTAAGATTTTCACCGAAAACGGCGAGTTGATTCAAACCATCGAGCATACCGATGGCAGCGGCGATGCCGAATGGAATTCCATTACGTCGTCCAATCAAGTTGTTGTCAGCGGTTTGTATATCGCCGTCGTCACGGACAAGAATACCGGAGAAAGCGCCATTGTAAAATTTGTCGTGATTCGGTGAAGCGGTGAGATGGGGATAACCGAGCCGCTGGCATTGAGATTTCATGCGATGGATACCAAGAACCCCCCAGCACAATAGGTGTTTCTATGATGAAAATGAATAAAATCTGGATGTGGAGTTGCCTGATTCTGGCGCTGGCTCTCACGCCCGTGCTGGGCCAGCAAAAACTCGCACAAACCGGGCTGAAGTTTCTGAGCGTGACGACCGACGCGCGCGCCAGCGCCATGGGCGAGGCCACCGCCACCTTGACCGGGACCTCTGCCGCCATGTTTTTCAACCCGGCAGGTATGGCGCGCCTGCAAACCAGAGTCGAAGCAACGCTGGGCCAGGTGCAATGGATTGCTGATATCAAATACTCTTATGGCAGTCTGGCACTCAACCTGGCAGAGGGCCGATACGGCGTGTTCGGTCTCAGCTTCCTGTCGGTTGATTATGGTGAGGTTTTCGGCACCATTCGCGCCGACAATGATGCCGGCTTTCTTGATACGGGCGTCTTCAGTCCCACTGCCCTGTCCATTGGCCTGGGCTATGCCAAGGCGCTGACGGATAAGTTCTCTGTGGGCGGCAATATCCGCCATGTCAAGCAGGACTTGCAAAACAGTATCATCGGCTTCAACAACGATGGCAGCGAAATGCTCACCGACAATCGCGTCAATGTCGTGGCTTTTGATTTCGGCATCATATATCGCACCGGCTATAAAAGCCTGGATTTTGGTATGAACGTGCGCAATTTTTCCGAGGAGCTCAAATATCAAGACGAGACGTTTCAATTGCCCTTGACCTTTGAGATTGGCCTGTCGATGAACGCCATGGATTTATTGGCGGCCGCGGAGTCCCCACATGATTTTATCGTGTCCGTTGATGCGGTCCACCCGCGCGACTATGCCGAACAGATGAACCTTGGCGCGGAATATGTTTTTGTCAACTCGTTTGCCTTGCGCGCCGGTTACACTTTTCCCAATGATGAACAGCATTTCAGCGCTGGCGCGGGTTTCCGCAAGGGTTCAAATTTGGCACTGGATTATGCCTATACGCCTTTCGGTTTATTCGATCCGGTGCATCGCTTCTCCGTGCGCATCGGTCTCTAATGTGGTTGTCGTCTCTCTTGCTGGTGGGCGATGTGAGCGATCTCCCTTGAACAACGTGCCACCAGAGGATAGGACTACACAAGTCATGAAAAACATTGGAACTTCATTATGAGAAAGAATATGTCCAGTTCGCGCGGCTTTGCTTATGCTCTCACATTGTGCGCTGCGCTTCTGCACCTGGGTTGCGAAGATGAGCCGACCCCAAGCCTCTTTGATCCCAACGCTCCGCAAAAGCCGAACCCCGTGATCACCGCGATTGAACCCGCGGACAGCTCGCTGGCGGGGGTCGGCGAGCTGACCATAAGGGGCCAAAATTTCTCAACCATCCCGCAGGAGAACTTGGTCTACTTCAATGCAGAACCGGCCGTGGTCGTGGCAGCTTCGGAGATCGAGTTGCGAGTCAAAACACCCAATATCGTCGCGGATTCCATTTCCATCAGAATCGCCGTCCTGGGCGCACCACTGTTTACCCCGACTGTCCGATATAAATTGAAACCAGCTGCGGTGATTTTTAGTGATCTGAAAAGCCCCGGCCAAAACACGGTGAGAGCTTTCGGCATTGACATTGATCGCGACGGCAATATTTATGTGTCAACCGAATTGAATACGATTAAGAAAGTCGCGCCGGATGGCAAATTGACGGTGTTGAAATCAAATGCCACTTTTGTTCGTGCGAACGCATTGAAAGTCGGCCCCAACAATATTCTCTATGCCACCAACGTCGTGGCGCGGCTGCGAAGAATTTCCACCATCGCGCCGGACGGTACAGAGAGCGTATTCGCCTCCTTTCCTGGCAATCCACAAGACTTGGATTTCGATGCCAACGGCAATATTTGGGTGACCGTCGACTCCGATATTTATCTCGTCAAACCAGATAAAACCACAGCCCGAGCCGATACCTATCCGGCCACACTGGCAACGCTGCGAGTTTACAATGGCTACCTGTACGTTGCCGGCAAAAACGCCAGCACTGGCGAAGCCAAAATTTGGCGCAGCCAAATTCAGGGTGAGGCGCTCGGCGCCAAAGAAGTGGTTTTGGATGTTGCCACGGCCACTTGGCTCGCGGGTGGAGACATCCTCTGTTTAACTTTCTCCGCCGATGGTGACATGTATTTGGGCACGAATCATCGCGATGGCACGTTTGTGTTGCGCCCGGATGGCAGCCATGAGGTGCTGTATCCCGGCTTGGTGGCGCCGACGGTTTATGCCCTATCGTGGGGAGAAGGGAATTTGCTCTTTGCCGTCCAGCAATTGAGCAACACTTCGAACCTGATCAAAATTGACGCCGGAAAACGAGGCGCGCCGTATTATGGAAGACGCTAATCATATGAACGAAACGGGAGGGCGGACTTGCCAGTCTGCCATAAGCCGGCAGATTAGAAGGGCTTCCCTCCCTTCAGCAGAAGGAGCAGCCTATGAGAATTTGAAAGCAGCACCGTTGCAAAAACTTAAAGCAAAATCCAACTGAACCCCAAAAACGCGAATGGAGGTTGACGATGAAGACTGTTGCTAAAAGAAGTCGTTTGATTTTTTTACTCATGACCCTGGTGGCCTTGCCGGCCCTAGCACAAAACGCCCGTGTGCAATTCATTCACAACTCCGGAGATATTGACACCCGGCCGATCGATCTTTACGTGGGCGATTCGCTGTACGTGGATCAATTCACGTACCGGACCGCGACAGCGTTTGTAAATGTACCATCTGGTGACACCCCCATCACCCTCACGCATCCGACAAATCCGGATTCGATTGTCGCTGAAGTGAGCGTTGCTTTTACCGGCGGTGGCACGTATGTGTGCGTCATCAACGGCATCTTACAAGTGAATTTGGGCAAGTATGAAAATCCGGACCCGGCGAACCGCAACATCCTGATCTCGGTCTTCGCCGTGCCCAACGCGCGCGAGGCTGCAAGCGATCCCACCAAAGTAGAATTTTTCGTGAACAACGGCAATACCGACGGCCCACTCTCCGGGCTGGATTTTTTTACGGTTGGTAGCGCTACACCGTTTGTTGATGATTTGGGTTACAGCCAAAGCTCGGGCTATATTTCCGTGGCTCCCGGAATGTATACATATGATGTCAGGCCCGGTAATGACAGTGCGACGCTAGTCGGTTCTTATGAAGGCGACTTCACCACGGATGCGGGCAAATCTGCGGTTGTTCTGGCCTCGGGCTTTGTCACACCCGCGAATAATCAGGGCAGCCAAAAGCTGGGCTTGATCGCCGTTTTTGCGGATGGCACGGTGGAAGCTTTTCGTACCATCGAAATTCTTCCCATCGGCAAATGGAAACTTACCAGCGCGCCCTACCAGTTCACCGATTTCATCGGTGCCGATACGCTGGTCAGAGCCGGCCATGGCATTGCCGTCGATAGAAAAAATCGAATTTGGATTGGCAATTTTAGTACCGGCTCCTTCCTTCGGGTTGTTGATGCCAATGGCAAAGAGGATCCAATTTCACCGATTACAAAAGTCAAGATCGGAGTGGATTCTTCCGGTACCGACGCTTGCCGAGGCATGGTGCTGGACAATGATGGCAATATTCTTTGGACGCGCGCCACTCGACTTTGGAGACTTGATGCTGCCACAGGCGCTGCACTCAACTTGTTTACGGGCACGGGCAGCCGGTTGTCGCCGATGGTTGATAAAGACGGTTTCATTTGGACGGGACAGGTCGTTGGCATCAATCCGATCCATGTAATTGATCCGTTCACGTTCACAGAAACGCAGCGAATCAATCTTACGAGTCCGCCGGGATTTGGCCGCGGCCTTGGCATTACTGGGGATGCGCGAACAATTTTTACGCCGGATCTGGGTTCAAACGGCGGCCCACTTTATCTTTGGACGACAACGGATTTCATCAACTATACCAAAACCGACAGCATTTACACTAATGACCAAGGCGAGTTGATCATGAGGACAAACCGCCAGACGATGAACTGGCATCCGATTGACAGCACGCTGTGGGTTTCAGTGGATCGGGCCAGCACGCCGGTCGACAACTCCGCGAATGGGTTGTATGTTTTTAATTTCAAGACATTCGAATATTTCGTTGTCTCAATGCCGGAGATTCGAAATGCGGCGGGCAATGTTATTGGCAATGGTCCGCGTAATGTCGCATTCAGCGTAACGGGCGACACGGCTTATGCAGTCAGTTTCGACGGCAGCCGCTTGATGCGTTTCGTCAAGGGCGCGGTCGGAGTCAATGACAAACCGATCTCTAGCGTTCCGGGAAGGTATGAATTGTTCCAAAACTACCCCAACCCCTTTAACCCGAACACGACAATCGCCTATTCGCTGTCACAGTTTGCCATTGTCAAGTTGAAGGTTTATGACAATATGGGTCGCGAGGTGAAAACGCTGGTGAATAAAGTTATGCCGCCGGGCCGCCACGAAGTCATGTTTGAGACGGAGGGCCTTGCTTCCGGAGTATATCACTACCGGCTCTATGCTGACAAGCAGGTGTTTACGAAGAGCATGATGCTGCTGAAATAAGGTCATTTGGCCTCTACGCTCCCTTGACAAACGGGGGGCGGATGTTC
>CAYWGH010000061.1:0-20696 GCA_964457925.1 uncultured Cytophagia bacterium | reverse complement strand
GATGATTTGATGGGCGCGGTGGTTTTTTTGGCATCGGAAGCCTCGAATTACATGCAAGGCCACACGCTGGTCGTCGACGGCGGCTGGTTGAGCCGTTAATCTGATTTCTTAAACTGAAAACGCCAACGGATAAAAACATCAGTTGGTCTTAATCTATCTGTTGGGCATGCACAGCAGAAGGTGAAATCAATCTTGCACTTTTTCATGAGAAGCAAAGCAAAAGCGATTGTCGTATTCGGAATTCTCGCTCTCGCCCTCATCGACTGCGGCCGCGAAAACCACGTGCGGGTGCTCAAGCTGGCGCACGGCCTCGATTCCAGCCATCCCGTGCACAAGGCGATGGAATACATGGCCGAGCGCGCGCAGGAAAAATCCAGCGGCAAGCTCCGCATTGACATCTACCCCAGCTCGCAATTGGGAACCGAGCGCGAGTGTCTCGAGCTGCTGCAGATCGGCAGTCTCGGCATGACCAAAGTTTCAACCAGCGTCATGGAGGGTTTTGTGCCGTCGCACAAAGTTTTCAGCCTGCCGTACTTGTTCCGCGATGACGAGCACCGCTTTCAAGTTTTGGAAGGCGAGATCGGCGAGCGCTTGCTGCAGGCGCCGGAGAAATTCTTTCTGCGCGGACTTTGCTACTACGACGCCGGCAGCCGGAGTTTTTACACCAAAGCAAAGCCGATTATGCGCCCCGCGGATCTGGCCGGACTGAAGATTCGCACGCAAGAAAGCACCACCTCGATGAAAATGGTGTCAGCGCTCGGCGGCTCGCCGACGCCGATTGCCTGGGGCGAGTTATACACCGCTTTGCAGCAGGGTGTGGTGGATGGCGCGGAAAACAATCCGCCAAGCTTTCATCTCTCGCGGCATTACGAAGTCTGCAAATATTACGCGCTCGATGAGCATACTTCGGTTCCGGACGTGCTGGTCATCAGCACGATAATTTGGAATGATCTCTCCGCTGAAGAGCAGCAATGGTTGCAAGAAGCGGTGCACGAGTCTGCCGAATATCAAAAGAAAATTTGGCAGGAAGCCACCGCGCACGCGCTCGCCGAGGTGCAAAAGGCCGGCGTCGAAATTTTTCATCCGGACAAAACTCTATTCACCGAGCAGGTGGCCGGCCTTTATGAGGAATACCGCAGCCAGCCGGAGATTTACAATCTCATTCAAGAAATCAAAGCCGTGAGGTGAGCATGCAACGACTTCGATCCAGCGTCGATCAGGTTTTGAAATGGCTGGTGATCGCGCTCATGGGCGTGATGGTTCTCAACGTTTTGTGGCAGGTGTTCACGCGCTTCGTGTTGCGCGACCCCAGCTCGTACACCGAAGAATTGGCGCGTTATTTGTTGATCTGGGTCGGCTTGCTCGGCGCCGCTTATGCCGCCAGCCAAAAAATGCATCTCGCCATCGACATTTTGACCGCGCGTTTGCACGGAAGGTCCCGGCACTATGCCGAAATGTTTATTTACCTCTGCACTTTTCTTTTTGCGCTCACCATCATGGTGATTGGCGGCATTCGCCTGGTCAATCTCACACTCACACTGAATCAAATATCCGCAGCGTTGCAAATCAAACTGGCTTATGTTTACCTGGCGCTGCCGTTGAGCGGCATCATCATCATGTTTTACGCCGCATGGTTTTTTGCCGAACAGCTTCGCCTGCTTTTGGACGGTAAAGCGATTCACGCTTCCAACCGCTGACCAACACGAACCGGCCCGAATATGACCGAAATACTCGTTCTCGTTCTCAGCTTCATCGTTCTGCTTCTGCTTGGCGTGCCCATCGCTTTTTGCATCGGTATCTCGACTGCGTTCACGATGCTCATGAGCATTCAAACCATGCCGGCCCTGACCACTGTCGCGCAACGCATGGCGACCGCTCTCGACAGTTTTGCGCTGCTGGCCATTCCATTTTTTATTCTCGCCGGCCAGTTGATGAATCGCGGTGGCGTCGCGCGCCGGCTGATTGATCTTGCCAAAGCCCTGGTCGGCATGCTGCCCGGTGGTTTGGCTTATGTAAATATTCTCGCCTGCATGTTGTTTGGCGCGGTCTCGGGTTCGGCGGCAGCGGCGGCGGCGGCAATTGGCGGATTCATGACGCCCTTGATGAATAAGGAAGGTTACGACAAAAATTTCAGTGCCGCCGTCAACATCACTTCATCGACGACCGGCTTGTTGATTCCGCCCAGCAACATTCTGATCGTTTACTCATTGGCCAGCGGCGGCGTTTCGATTGCCGCGCTTTTTCTCGCGGGTTATCTTCCCGGAATCATTGTCGGCGTGGCGCTGATGATCGTCTCGGGGTTTATCGCGTATAAAAAAAATTATCCGGTCGGCGATCGCATCGCATTTAAAGAAGGATTCAAGCGTTTCCTCGAGGCGATTCCGAGCTTGTCTCTATTGGTCGTGGTGATGGGAGGAATCCTCGCTGGTTATTTTACCGCCACGGAAGCCTCTGCCATCGCCGTGTTGTACACATTCATTCTCTCCGTGCTCATCTATCGCGAAGTCAAATGGAAAGAGCTTCCCCAAATTTTGCTCGATTCGGCGGCCACCACCGCCATCGTCATGTTGCTCATCGGCACCTCGATGGGCATGTCGTGGATCATGTCGTATGAAAACATCCCGCAAAGCGTCAGTGAAGCCTTGATCGCGTTGAGCGACAACAAGATCGTCATCTTGTTGATCATCAACTTGATTCTGCTGTTCGTCGGCACGTTCATGGATATGACGCCGGCGGTGCTGATTTTCACGCCCATTTTTCTCCCAGTAGTAATGAAGCTGGGAATGGATCCCATTCATTTCGGCATGATTCTCGTTTTGAATTTGTGCATCGGCCTCTGCACGCCGCCGGTGGGCAGCGTGTTGTTCATCGGCTGCGGCGTCGCCAACACCACCGTGGTTAAAGTTCTACGCCCACTTCTACCCATGTTCGCCGCGATGCTCGTGGCGCTCATTTTGGTGACGTACATTCCCGAGCTGAGCCTGGCCTTGCCGAGGTGGTTTGGGTTTTAATGGCAGGATGATTAAATCTTTTCTCAGTTCTTATGGAAACGATTACCGCTGAAAAAAAAGTTCCCGTCTCGCAAACCGGCGCCTCCAAGGTCGGCCATTTTCGCTGGGTGGTTTGCGCGTTGCTATTTTTTGCCACGACGATCAACTACATCGATCGCCAGGTCATCGGCCTTTTGAAGGGGACGCTGCAAGAGCAATTCAAATTCAGCGAGCTTGATTATGCCGCGATCGTTTTCAGCTTTCAATTGGCCTACGCCATCGGACTTCTGCTCGCCGGCCGGGTGATGGACAAACTCGGAACGCGCAAAGGTTTTACATTGGCGCTCGTTATTTGGAGCATCGCCGCTGTCGGGCACGCCGCCGCGAATTGGTTTCCAAATTTGCAGGTGCCCACTGTCTTGATCAATCCGCCTTCGATCGTGCTGCTCACCGGCGCTGCCGCCGGCTTCGCGTTGGCGCGTTTCGTGCTCGGCTTGGGCGAGGCCGGCAACTTCCCGGCAGCGATCAAAACCGTGGCCGAGTGGTTTCCCAAAAAAGAACGCGCGCTCGCCACCGGCATTTTCAACTCCGGCAGCAATGTTGGCGCGATCATCACGCCGCTCATCGTGCCGTGGATCGCGTTGCATTGGGGCTGGCAATGGGCGTTTATTGCCACGGGCGCGATTGGTTTTGTTTGGCTATTTTTTTGGTTGCCACTTTATCGGCCACCCGCCGAACATCCGCGCCTTTCGCCTGCAGAGCTGGCCTATATTCAAAGTGATCCGCCCGAGTCAATCACGCCGATTCCATGGGTTAAATTGTTTCCTCATCGCCAAACCTGGGCTTTCACCATCGGCAAGTTCATGACCGACCCGATATGGTGGCTCTATCTATTCTGGATTCCGGACTTTCTGCACCGCAACCATGGGCTCAATCTGACTTCAATCGGGATACCAATAGTCGTCATCTATCTCGTGGCCGACGTTGGCAGCATCGGCGGCGGCTGGCTGTCGTCGTCACTCATCAAGCGCGGCTGGACGGTGAATCGCGCGCGCAAAACCGCCATGCTGGTCTGCGCGCTGTCGGTTGTGCCCATCGTATTTGCCGCAAACGTTTCTAATCTCTGGCTTGCCGTGGCGCTGGTTTCTCTCGCTGCCGCAGCGCACCAGGGATGGTCGGCGAATTTGTTTACGACGACTTCCGACATGTTTCCCAAACAAGCGGTCGGCTCGGTGGTCGGCATCGGCGGCATGGGCGGCGCCGTCGGCGGCATGCTGATCGCCCTCGTAACCGGCGCGATTCTCGAGACCACCGGCAGCTACGTGCCGATCTTTATCATCGCCGGCGTAACGTATTTATTGGCGCTGTTGATCATTCATCTGCTCGTGCCCAAGCTGGAAGCGGCCAAAATTTCCGAATGATTATGAAAGACATTTTCATCACTGAAAATTTTTTACTTCATAATGAAACGGCTGTCGAGCTTTATCATGATTATGCCAAAGACCAGCCGATCATCGACTATCATTGCCATCTGCCGCCGAAAGAGATTGCCGAAAATAAAAAGTTCGCCAATCTCACGCAAATTTGGCTCTATGGCGATCATTATAAATGGCGCGCGATGCGCACCAACGGCGTCAACGAGAAATTCATCACCGGCGATGCTTCCGATTGGGAAAAATTTCTCGCGTGGGCGGAGACGGTGCCTAAAACCTTGCGCAATCCGCTTTATCATTGGACGCACATGGAACTGAAGCGGCCGTTTGGCATTTCCGACAAGCTTTTGAACAAAGACACCGCCAAAGAAATTTGGGAGATCTGCAACGCCAAGCTGGCGCAAGATGAATTCTCGGTGCGTGGCATCTTGCAGCAGTTTAACGTCAAACTGATTTGCACCACGGACGATCCGACTGACAGCTTGGAATATCACCAAAGCGTTCGGCAAGATACTAGTTTCAATATTCGTGTACTGCCGGCGTTCCGCCCCGACAAAGGCATGGCGATCGAAAACGTCGCCGCGTTTCGAGAATGGGTAAGCAAGCTGGCTGCCGCCGCGAACGTTGACATTAAAAATTTCTCCGACTATCTCTCCGCGCTTAGAATGCGCCGGGATTTTTTTCACGCGCAGGGCTGCCGTTTGTCCGATCACGGCATTGAAACCGCGTATGCGGAAGATTACACCGAAGCCGAAATCAAAAACGTTTTTACCAAAGCGCTCGCCGGCAATCATCCCGCTCACAGCGAGATCCTCAAATTCAAATCCGCGATGTTGTATGAGCTTGGTCTCATGTATCATGAAAAGGGCTGGACGCAGCAATTTCACATTGGCGCGTTGCGCAACAACAACAGCCGCATGTTTCGCACGCTCGGGCCGGATACGGGATTCGATTCGATTGGCGATTTCGAGATTGCCAAGCCGCTGGCCAAATTGCTGAATCGGCTGGATGACGATAACAAACTGCCGAAAACCATTTTGTACAACCTCAATCCGCGCGACAATGAATTAATGGCCACGATGATCGGCAATTTCCAGGACGGCAGCATTGCCGGCAAATTGCAATACGGCAGCGCCTGGTGGTTTCTCGATCAACTGGACGGCATGAAGAAACAGATCGAAGCGCTTTCGAACATGGGATTGTTGAGCCGTTTCATCGGCATGCTCACCGACTCCCGAAGTTTTCTTTCCTATCCCCGCCATGACTACTTCCGCCGCTTGCTTTGCAACATGCTCGGTGAGGATATGGAAAAGGGATTGATTCCCAACGACAAGACACTGGTTGGAAATATGGTTGCTGATATATGCTTCAACAATGCAAACGAATATTTTGGATTTGGCCTATGAGCTTGACACCACTCATTGAAAAACTAAAGACTGCTCCCAGAAATGGCAATCAGCCCTTGCTGGTCGAGCTTTCTAAAAGTGAGCCTATTCGAATTTATCCGAAATCGATTCATCAATTGGATCGCGCCTTTTTTTTCATCGCCCGCCGAGGCGAGAAAAAGTATTTGTTCGTCTCGCTGACGAAAGATTTCCATGCCGCAATTGCTCGATTCGAAGGTGAAGAACTTGAGGCATATCCGGCGCTCAAATGTTGTCCGCTCAATTATCAGAATGCCGTTGTGCTACGCGAGCTTTTTGATTTCACGCGGCCGGTTTTGATCGGCCCGGAAAGTTCCTTCGGCCTCGGCGACCGGCTCGGGCTTGCGAATCCGGCCCATCTTCGCGCCATTGCCGACACGCCGTGGCGCGCCATTCTCGCGCAGCAATCTATCCGCGAACTCGAGCGCACGGAACGCACCGCGGACGAGGTGATGGATGCCGCTACGTGGGCGGCCTTTCAGGAAGATTACCAGCAAGGCTTCGGCGCCGATGCGGATCATTTGAAAACCACCGAGCACATCGACCGCATGATGCAGGCGGGATTCACATTTTTTACGTTTGATCCGAGCGCGTATGTCGTGAATGAGGCTGTGAAGCTTTCCGACGAGGAGCTGTCCAATCGCCTCAACGCGCTGCCGTGGAATATTCTGGATGATACCGCCGCTGGAATGCGTTCGCGGTACGAAGGCAAAACGTTTCGTCTCGACAGTGATTTTGAGATTCGTCCAACTGCCGATGAAATACGCCGCGGCCTGGTAAAATACGGCGCTGTCATTGCGCACGCCGTCACGCTCTATCGCCACCTCGAAAGCAAATATCGCAGCCGGGCTTATGAAGTGGAATTGTCGGTGGATGAAACCGATTCTCCCACCACGCCGTTCGAGCATTTTCTGGTCGCAAATGAATTGAAACGATTGGGCGTCAAGCTCGTGAGCCTCGCCCCGCGTTTCGTTGGTGATTTTGAAAAAGGCATTGATTTTAAAGGCGATCTTGCTTTATTCCAAAAAGAGTATGTCAAACACACCAGAATCGCCGAGGCGCTCGGCCCGTACAAAATCAGCATTCATTCAGGCAGCGACAAATTCAGCGTCTATCAGGCGATTGGCGCGTTGAAACTTGGCCGAGTGCATGTTAAAACTGCCGGCACGAGTTATCTCGAAGCGCTGCGAACCATTGCGGCAAAGGAACCAGAGCTATTCGGCGAAATCCTCGACTTCGCGCGCCGCCGGTACGACATCGACAAAGCGACCTATCATGTCTCCGCCAGACTCGATCAAGTTCCCGCGGCGCAAAACTGCGCGGGGGAGGAATTTCTGCGGCTGTTTGATGACACCAATGCGCGGCAGGTGTTGCATGTGACGTTCGGTTCCGTTCTTACCAGCAAAGACAGCAACGGCAAGCCGGTTTTCAAAAATCGAATCTTGCAGGCGTTGGAAAAGCATGAAGGCGTGCATTACGAGAATTTGCAGCGACACTTTCAGCGGCATCTCGAGCCGTTCTTAAAATAAGATGAGAAGGCAAAGCTGTACCGGGCGAAGCCATCCATCAACAGAAATTCAAATGTCGCCGAATCGTTTTGTCCGTAAAAATTTTGTCTTAATTATTTTGTGAACTGACACGCGAAAAAGCCTCCATGAATTTAGAAGAACTCAAAGGCTTGTATGATTTTTCGGGACGCACGTTTGTCGTTACCGGCGGCACCGGTGTGTTGGGAAGTGAAATGGCTTGCGCGCTCGGCGGCTGTCGTGCGAACGTCGCCCTCATCAGCCGCAATCCCAATGCGGCAGAACGAATCGTCAAACGCATCGAGGCAGACGGCGGCCGTGCGCTCGTTGTTCATGGCGACGTCTGCCAAGCCGATATGCTCAAAAAGGCCGCGGAAGAAATCATCAAAACCTTCGGCCGCATCGACGGCTTGCTCAACGGCGCCGGCGGCAACAATCCCCGCGCGACCACAAATCCCGAGCAATCCTTTTTTCAATTGCCGCCGGATGCGCTGGCGTGGGTGGTCAATTTGAATTTGATGGGAACCATTTTGCCGAGCCAGATTTTCGGAAAATATATGGCCGAACAAAAATCCGGTGTGATTTTGAATGTAAGCTCCATGAACGCATTCCGGCCGTTGACGCGCATTGCCGCCTATTCCGCCGCAAAAGCCGCGGTCAGTAATTTCACGCAATGGCTGGCCGTTCACATGGCGCAAGAATATTCGCCCGACATTCGCGTGAATGCCATTGCCCCCGGATTTTTCTTGACCGAGCAAAACCGTTTTCTGCTCACCGACAAGCAGACCGGCGAGCTGACGCCGCGCGGAAAAAAAATCATCGAGCATACGCCGATGGCCCGCTTTGGCGAACCGGAAGATTTGCTCGGCGCGGTGCTTTGGCTGCTCTCGCCGGCCTCGAAGTTTGTCACCGGCATCGTCGTGCCGGTGGATGGCGGGTTTTCGGCGTACAGTGGCGTTTAAATGGAAGCCATAATTTTCCAAAAGGCATGCGATTTTGGACAAAATCATAACGCGAACGAACCGCAACCAAAATTTTCGCATACAGATCAAATCAGTTGGATTCTTCAATCCGCTGGAAAAAGCTAGAATTTTATTCTGTGTTCCAAAAGTTAAGCGCTCAAGAAACCTCTTTTCAGGAGAATATCAGATATGAACGAAAAGGCCGATATTGGCTTAATTGGTTTGGCAGTAATGGGCCAGAATCTTGTTTTGAATATGAACGATCACGGCTTCACTGTGGCAGTTTACAACCGAACGACTTCCAAGGTTGATGAGTTTTTGAACAGCAGTGCCAAGGGCACCAAGGTGATCGGTGCGCACACCGTTGAAGAAATGATTGGCACATTGAAAAAGCCGCGCCGCGTGATGTTGATGGTGAAGGCCGGCCAGCCCGTCGACGACTTCATCGAGCTGCTTCTCCCCCACCTCGAAACTGGCGACATTATTATCGACGGCGGCAATTCCAACTATGAGGACTCCATTCGCCGCACGCAATATGTGGAAAGCAAAGGCTTGCTGTTCATCGGCACCGGTGTTTCCGGCGGCGAAGAAGGCGCGCGTCACGGACCTTCGATCATGCCGGGCGGCAGTCCGCAGGCGTGGGAGAGCGTGAAGCCGATCTTTCAAGCCATCGCCGCGAAAGTGAATGGCGAGCCGTGCTGCGATTGGGTCGGCGAAAACGGCGCCGGCCATTACGTGAAAATGGTGCACAACGGCATCGAGTACGGCGACATGCAATTGATTTGCGAGGCCTACGATTTGATGAAACGAGGCCTCGGCATGAGCAACGAAGAAATGCACCGCGTTTTTGCGCGCTTCAATAAAGGCAAACTCGATTCGTATCTCGTCGAAATCACCCGCGATATTTTGGGCTATCACGATGAGAACGGCGCGGCCGTAGTCGATCTCATTCTCGACGCGGCCGGGCAAAAAGGCACGGGCAAGTGGACCGTGATTTCGTCGATGGATTTGGGCATTCCGATCACGCTGGTGAGCGAGGCGGTTTATGCGCGTTCGCTTTCGGCCATGAAAGATGAACGGGCGCAAGCCTCGAAAATTCTCAAAGGGCCTGCGACAAAATTTACTGGCGACAAAGAAAAATTCATCAATGATATTGAAGAGGCGATGTACGCGGCGAAGATTATCTCGTACGCGCAAGGCTACATGTTGCTGCGCGCCGCCGCCAAAGAATACAAATGGAATTTGAATTACGGCGGCATCGCCTTGATGTGGCGCGGCGGCTGTATCATTCGCTCGGTTTTTCTCGGCGATATTCGCAACGCCTTTCAGCGCCATCCCCATCTCACCAATTTGTTGATGGATTCGTTCTTCAGCGAACAAGTGACGGCGGCGCAGGCCGCGTGGCGCCGCGTGGTGATGAAGGCAACCGAGCTGGGCATTGCCATTCCCGCCATGGCCTCAGCATTGAGTTTCTACGATGGCTACCGGCAGGAACGTCTGCCTGCAAATTTGCTGCAGGCGCAGCGCGATTACTTCGGCGCGCACACTTACGAACGCATTGACAAAGCGCGCGGTCAGTTTTTTCATACCAATTGGACCGGCCGCGGCGGTGAGGTGACCGCCGGCAAATACAACAATTGAAACGATTATGATTATCGGTAAAGGATCTTCGCAAGAGACGCTGAACGCTGCGCAGGTTTTAGAACTGTGCGACCAGGCGTTCGATAAAAGAAATCTCACCGGCAAGCGCATCCTGGCGATCATTCCTGACAACACCCGCAGCGCGCCGATCGACCTGATGTTTCACAGCGTTTATCAATTGCTCGCAGATCGCGCCGCGCGTTTGGATTTTCTCATTGCGCTGGGCACACACCCGCCATTGCATGAAGCCGGCATCACGCAACGCCTCGGCGTCACGGCAGAGGACTTGCGTACGAAATATTCCAAAGCGCGCATCTTCAATCACGCCTGGAATGATCCCCGGCAGCTTCACCTGCTCGGCACGATTTCCGCCGAAGAGGTGGCGGAAATTTCGCGCGGCATGATGCGCGAACCCGTTCCGGTCACGATCAACAAAATGATTTTTGACTATGATCTGCTCATGATTATCGGGCCCACGTTCCCGCACGAAGTGGTGGGATTCTCCGGCGGCAACAAATATCTCTTCCCCGGCATTGCGGGCGGCGAGATCATCGACATGTTTCATTGGTTGGGCGCGCTGATCACCAGCCCGGTGATCATCGGCACGAAGCACACACCGGTACGCCGAGTTGTTGATCGTGCGGCTTCTCTCGTGCCGATCGAGCGGATGTGTCTGAGTTTGGTGGTGAAAGGCAAGGAGCTCGCGGGCTTGTACATCGGCGCGCCGGAAGAGGCCTGGAGCGCCGCCGCTGACCTCTCCGAGAAAATTCACCTGATTTACAAAGACCGCCCGTTCAAAAAAGTTTTATCTTGCGCGCCGCCGATGTATAACGATTTGTGGGTGGGCGGCAAATGCACCTACAAGCTCGAACCCGTGGTCGCTGACGGCGGAGAGTTGATCATCTATGCGCCGCATATCAAAGAAGTTTCGGTGTCGCACGGCAAAGAAATTCAGCGCATCGGCTATCACGTGCGCGATTACTTTCTGAAACAAATGGACAAGTTCAAAGACGTTCCCGGCGGCATCATGGCGCACTCCACGCACGTGAAAGGCGTGGGCACGTTTGAGAACGGCGTGGAAAAACCGCGCATGAACGTCGTGCTCGCTACGCAGATTCCGGAAAAGATATGTCGCAGCATCAATCTCGGCTACCGCGATCCGGCCTCGATCAATATTGAAGAATGGCAAAATCGCGAAGATGAGGGTATTCTCTTTGTTCCCAAAGCCGGAGAGATTCTTTATCGTTTGAAGGATGATCCTTTTAAGCAGCATGCATAACAGCTTATCCACCTACCCGAATATGTCATTCTGGGAGAATCCTTTCCATGCCGGGCAAGATTCTCGAAATAGAAATCTTTCTTGATGCGTAAAAAGATTCCTACGGAATGACACCAATAGTGGAGTTCCTGGACTGTTGCCAACATGAGTTGAGAAGATTCATAGAGCACGATTGGTAATATCGATGATCATCATTCTCATGGGCGTCACCGGTTGCGGCAAGACCACGATCGGCAAGCAACTGGCGCAAGAACTGAACTGGCCGTTTTACGACGGCGACGACTTTCATCCGCGCGCCAACGTCGAAAAGATGCGCTCCGGCATTCCCTTGACGGATGAGGATCGCGATCCGTGGCTTGCGAGCCTGCAAGACTTGATTCGCGAAAAACTAAATGCCAATCAATCCGCGATTCTGGCGTGTTCGGCATTGAAACAAAAATACCGTGACCGCCTGCGAGTAGATCCCCAAAACGTGCATTTTGTATTTTTGCGGGGCGATTTTGACACAATTGCCCAGCGTCTGGCGGCGCGCACGAATCACTACATGGATCCCAATCTACTCACCAGCCAATTCCAGACTTTGGAGGAGCCGAGCGACGCGCTTGTCGTCAACGTCGCCGCCACTCCCGAGGCCATCTCCACAGAAATAAAATCAACACTGCAACTGCAAGGGTGACACAGCCATGCCTCTCAAAATCAAACCGGCAAATGAAACTGAATTTGATTTGCTCGCGCTCGGCGAGTGCATGATCCGATTGAGTCCGCCGGGGCATCAACGCATCGAACTGACCCATGTGTTCGAAGCTTATGCCGGCGGCGGCGAATACAATGTCGCATACGCGCTGGCGCGCTATGGCATGCGCACCGCCTGGGTCTCGCGGCTGGTGGACAATCCGCTCGGCGCTTTCTTGCGGAATCACGCGCAAGCCAGCGGCATGAACCTCAGCGAAGTGATTTGGGTTCCTTACGATGGCGTGGGCCGCGCCGATCGCATTGGCCTGAA
The DNA here is from genome assembly GCA_964457925.1 of uncultured Cytophagia bacterium. Classification (GTDB taxonomy): domain Bacteria; phylum Zhuqueibacterota; class Zhuqueibacteria; order Zhuqueibacterales; family Zhuqueibacteraceae; genus Coneutiohabitans. The sequence continues at coordinate 8,438 of CAYWGH010000061.1, read as the reverse complement.
TTTCACCGAAGTCGGCATCGGCGTGCGGCCGAGCGTGTCAATGTATGATCGCGGCCACAGCGCGGTTTCACACATGAAGCCCGGCGAGGTTGATTGGAAAAGAATCTTCACGCAACGCAAAGTGCGCTGGTTTCACACCGGCGGTATTTTTACCGCATTGAGCGATAGTTGCGTCGCTGTTGTTGAAGAAGCGATGCGCGCGGCGCACGAAGCGGGCACAATTGTAAGCTATGATCTCAATTTCCGCAGCAAACTCTGGTCGAGCAAGCGCGCGATTGAAGTGACCAAGAAGCTTGTGCCCTATATCGATGTCTTGATCGGCAATGAAGAAGATTTTCAGAAGGTGCTGGGCTTCGAAGTCGAAGGCACGGATGAGAGCTTGAAGTCGCTGCCGGTTGAAGGTTACAAAAGAATGGTCGAAAAAGTCGTGAAGACCTATCCGCAGATTAGCGCCGTGGGCACGACGTTGCGCGAAGTGGTGAGCGGCCTGGTCAACAACTGGTCGGCGATTATGTATTATGACGGCCAGTTTTACGAGTCGCGCCGATATGAGAATCTCGAAATTGAGGATCGCGTGGGCGGCGGCGACGGCTTTTGCAGCGGCTTCGTGTATGGCTTTATGCACGACATGCCGCCGCAAACCTGTGTCGAAATGGGCGCGGCGCACGGCGCCCTGCTGCAAAGTACGCGCGGCGACACCAGCATGGTGACCATGGAGGAAATCAAACATGTGATGGGCGGCGGCAGCGCGAGGATTAAACGATAACCGGGATTCAAGAGTCAGATATAGACTCTAAGGGTTTGCGCCCGGCTTCCGACGGGCTGAAACCCCAAGCTCTGCGGGCAACAATGAACCTGACTAGTTTGGAACACCTCGAAAACACAAAGACACCCGCAAAAGCTTAGTGATGTGACTTTTGTTTTTCGTGCCTTCGTGTCGTCGTGGTTAAACATCATTCAGAGTGTTATGCTGAGTTGGCAATCCTCATCGCGCTCAGATGCCATCACAACACTCTGCGTCAACGTCCGACTGGCCGCAATTTATGGAGAAACGAATGGCTCGTTTTGATCGCTTAACCGTTCTCAGCACCATGATCAGCGACGGTCTGGTGCCGGTGTTCTATGAAGGTGATGTCGAGGTTGCGAAGAAGATTGCTGCGGCTTGTTACGAAGGCGGAGCGCGCGTGCTCGAGTTCACCAATCGCGGGGAGCATGCGCTGCCGGTGTTTGCGCAATTATCCGAATTGATCTCCGCGCAGTTTCCCAACCTCATCCTGGGCGTCGGTTCGATTGTCGATGCGCCCACGGCCTCGCTCTTCATTGCTCAGGGCGCGAATTTTGTCGTTGGCCCGGTGTTGAACGCTGAAGTGGCAAAGCTGTGTAACCGCCGCAAAATTGCTTATTCACCGGGTTGCGGTAGTGCCAGTGAAATTTCCGCGGCAGAAGAGTTGGGTGTGGAAATCGTCAAAATTTTTCCCGGCGCGCAAGTGGGCGGACCGGCGTTCGTGAAAGCCGTGCTTGGGCCCATGCCGTGGACGCGCATCATGCCCACCGGCGGCGTGGAAGCAACAAAAGAAAGCGTGCAGACGTGGATCAAAGCCGGAACCGCGTGTTTGGGGATGGGCAGCAATCTCATCAGCAAAGAATTGGTCAACGCCGGCGACTTTGCTGCCCTCAGCGCGAATGTGCGTCAAATCCTGGCATGGATTGCGGAAGCGCGCGCCAAGTAGACTGGGATTTGCTTTTCATCTGTGAGCTTCAGGCCCACACCGGAGCTAAATTTTCCGAGAGGGAGCCATGTATTTCATCGCACAATTGTTGGATATCTATGCTTTGGGACTGCTGGTTTACGTGGTTTTGTCATGGATCGAGAGTCCCGGCGCGATCAAAGCCAGGCAATGGCTGGGCCGGTTTTATGAGCCGCTCCTGAATCCGCTGCGTGGCATGCTGCGATCAATAAATTTGAGCAGCGTGTCGCTTGACCTAAGCCCGATTGCGCTTTTCATTTTGATCATCATCGTGCGCAGGATATTGCTCTCGTTCTGATAGGCGCGCGTTCGCCGAGCCTTGGCGAAGCGGATCTCGCCGGAATTCTCTTCTCGCAAAGAAAAAGCACAGATGGTCGACGGTAGAAATATTCCATCCTCTTTTCGTTGATCCTGATCGGTATGACCACTGTCTTTTTAGCCAAGTAGTTTCTCATGAAATCAGCCCTTCACTACAGACGATTCGCGGAGCAACGGCCTCTTTTGCTTTTGGCGCAGTATCCTCTGATTCCGCTCGCAGATTATGCTGATGGTACATTTTGCCGAGACTCTTTAGCAGTTTCTGCCCTCCCACTCCGTTTCGCCGCAATAGATTCAACTCACGCTTGACAGCGGATGGGACTTCGCGGCGGAATGTCTGCTCAAGAATATTGATGCGTGCCTTTACCTCCTCGTCTTGGGTCTCCCCAAACAAAACCCGCAACTCACGCAATACATATTTTTGACCGAGCGACAGCGCCAGCGTATGCTCTCGCTCGGCCTGGCGATATTTGACCTCTTCTGCAAACATCCGCTTAACACGCATCACCGCAGCGTTGTAATCTTTCGGCAGCTTTTCTCCTTTTATCTCAGGGCCGCATCGGATTGTTGCCAGAATGCGCGGAATGTCGCGTGACACAATTTCCCCTTTTTCATCCAGCAAAAATAATTGACGATAATTGTCAGCTTGACAGAATACGTACAGCCCTTTGTGGCTCGAAAATTTGGCGGTACGAATCCCATCTCGCAAAGTGGCGATGCGTTCGTATTCGACGGGGTTTTCGTTTCGCAACTGACGCAAGATTTGTTCGGCTTCATTAAGATCAATGATTTCTTCTTCATCTTCCTCGAAGAAACTCAATTGCCCACCATTCTTTTCGTAGATGGCAAACATCGCCTCTTCGTTGAGTTGCTCGCTGCGGTCGAGAATGGCGGAATCCTCGCCGATGGTGTCGTGAATTTCCTGAATGCGGTTGCGTAATTTTGCGCTCAACTTGAGATGTTTCTCAATTCCTGTTTCTGGCAAAAAATTGAACCCGTAAATCACGTCATGCTCAGACCCGATGCGATCGATGCGCCCGAAGCGCTGAATGAGACGGACCGGATTCCAATGCAAATCGTAATTGATGATTTTGTCGCAATCTTGCAGATTCAAGCCTTCGGCGAGCACATCGGTGGCAACAACGGTGTACAATTCGCATTCGCCGGACTGGAAATGATATTCGGGATTGGCCTTGGGCGCAAATCGCCCGACGATACGAGCCTTGCTTTTATCGCTACTGTAAATCACCTCAATATCATCCCGCTGGCCGCCGGGATTGAGATTCTCAAACAAGTAGCGCGCTGTATCAGCATATTGCGTGAAGATCAGCCGTTTGCCCTCGCGCAACGGTGATTGTTCGAGACACTCCAAAAGCGTTTGGAGCTTGGCGTCCTTTTGCGGGGTGATCGGTTCGACCAAACGCAAAATTTTTTCAAGCAAGTCAACGTCATGCTGAATATCTTTTTGCAAACGTTCGATCTCGAAATCAGCCGCAAGGTACTCCTGCGAAACTTCTTGCAGCGCCGCAAACAGATCGTCGGACCATATCTCCTCGGCTTCATACAAAACATTTTGCGCCGCTTCGCCCGTCGCCACGATGCCTTCCTGCAGAGCTGCCAGAAACAACTCGTGTACCCGCAGCAGCCGGCGAATGGTCTCGCGAAAAGCATGCACGCTCGATTCAAAGCGTTTGAAGAGCAGCACGCGCATCAGGCCGCGCAGATTCGCGCCGGCTCTTTGCAAACTTGCGTAAGGCTCCTTTCGTTGTTTCTCTTTGACAACATAATGCCAAAGTCCGTAGCGCGCATAGCAGAGTTCATTAGCCGGAGGCTTCGCTGGTTGAACTTTTCGAGGCTTGCCTAAATAGCCGCGCAATTGTTGATACAGCCCCTGATACGTTTCTTCAATACTATACTCGATGGTTTCCAATTCGCGTTTTGGAAAGAAACAATGCTTGCCGGCGACGATGACGTAAGCGCGCTCGCTCTCGGCCAAATACGGGCGCACCGCTTCGTCGCTCATCTCGTTTAACGGCTGCTGCGTGTCCGCCGCAAAGCCATACCACCGCAAAACATGCTTGCGCAGACGCCGGATTTGCAGATGGTAAAGCAAATCCGGCAAATTCTTCTCGCCCGCTTCGATGCGCTTGAAATACTCCTTCAAATCGGGTGGATCGATGGGCAAATCGGTTTTGTCTTCCTGATGAAAGAGCTTGATCTGATGATAAACATCCCACGCGCTCTTGTTGCGCGGCGTGGCCGTGAGGAAACAGCAACGTTTGCCTTGATTGAGAAAGCCTTGCAGAAGATTATATCGTTGTGTATTCGGATGGCGAAAATTATGGCTTTCGTCAATGAGCACAAAATTTCGTTCGCGGTACTTTTCCAGCAACGCGTTGGCATCCTCCCGCAAGTAACCCATCGACAACACTCGCGCATTCAATTGATAGACTTCGTCGTAGCGCTCCCACATTTCAACCAGCGGGGCGGGACAAATGATCAAAGGACGCGCATGATCCGTTCGCTCGAAATGCTTGATAATCGCCGCGCCAATGTAGCTTTTGCCCAAGCCCACCACATCGGCGACAAATGCGCCGCGATGTTCACGAATCATCTGCACCGCCTGCCGCACCGCCACTTTTTGAAAATCAGCCAACTGGTGGATAATCTCATCGTCCCAAAGAACCTCTTTGTCATCCTCGCCCTCCAGCCTGTCTTTCACCAAAGTGTAAAGGGTTTTCATGTAAATATCATACGGACGCACCGGCGCCATCGCCCACGATTGCCGCATCTCGCGCATCAAGGCTTCATCGAAATCCTGTGATTCATTCCAAAGCGCTTCGAACCAGCGCACCAGCTCGGCATGATTGTCATTGCCCTGCACGACGACGTTAAGCTCGGTGTTGTGAGTGACTCCGGAAAGCGTCAGATTGGAAGAGCCGACAATGGCAATGCCTTTTTCGTGCCTTGCCATCGGCTTGCCCGCCGCATCGAAAATGTTGCCGTAGTCAAAAATGTAAGCCTTGGCGTGCATGCGGCCTTTGGTGTAGACCCGCACTTTCAGCCTTTGCTCTTCAATGAGACGCACCAGCGTTTTGACCAGCGCTTCGCTCTCGTCGGTTTGATCCATCATTTCCACGCCGACGCGAATGTTCGCGGCGGTTTCATTTGCCATGCGCTTCGTTTCTGCACGCTTTGGATAAGTCTGCGCTTCAGCGGCATCGCGCACCAATTCCAAACGCTGATAGCCTTCGGCGAGCTGTTCCAGTGTTTCGCGGTTGGTGGTATTGCCAATAAGCAGGCGAAGTTCTTTCACCCTCGCCAAGCCCTTGGCTATACTTTCCAAGCCAGAAAGAAAAAAGTAACCAACAGCAAATCTTGCCGATTCGGTCGAGGCGAGAATGCGGTTGATATGATCGACGAGTTTCTCGTTGCGGTTGTCGATGATGTCGTGGGTGGGCATAAGCCAATGTCCGTGAAGAAATTGTTGCCGGAAAAAGAAAAAATACCTACATTAACAATGAATCTTAATTGAATACATGTTGCCTATGCCGGAACTGTCTCGCTTTTTTGGGATCATTATTCGCATGTATACGGAGGCAGGCGAACCGCATCATACCCCGCATTTCCATGCGTACTATCAAGATCACGTCGCCATTTTCAGCATTGATCCTGTGGAATTAATTGCCGGCTCACTTCCCAAAAGCCAGCAACGGCTGGCAGAAGCATGGGCAGAGCTCCATCAAGGCGAGCTCATGGATAATTGGCAACGCCTGCAATCAGGTCAATTGCGGCAAAAAATTGCTCCATTGAGTTAGAGGTGTTATCATGATACATCCCATTTACCGCGTCACAAAGTTTGCGCTTGTCGCACCCTTTACGCTGTGCGTGCATTTTTCTGACGGCACCTCGCAAACGATAGATTTTCGGCCGGTGCTGGCTGGAAGGTTGTACGGTCCGCTGCGCGATCCGTCGCTCTTCAATCAAGTGCAAATCGATCCGGAGGTGCACACGCTGGTATGGCCGAACGGCGCCGACTTTGATCCTGCAACGCTGCACGACTGGCCGGAGCATATTGAAGAGCTTTCGACGCGCGCTCGATCATGGGCAGCAACAACCGATGTTCATTCAAGCTCGGCAGTTCCTGCTTGATTTTGAGGCCAGCCGGACTTTTGCTTAATGCTGTTTATTGAAAATATTTCTTTAATTGTGACCACTTATCTCAGAACTCGTTTTGCAACTCGAGGATCAGCTTGCAACGCGTTTGCCAATAGTCGCGAGAGAACATTACGACGGCGCCCCCAATGCCGTCGTTTCGGACGCGTTGCGGCTTCTCTTTTTGCAACCAATCTGAAAAGATCGCCCACTTAATCGACGAAATTCGCGCCGAGGTACAGGCGGCTGGCGGTGTGACCGAAAAAGAGATTGACCATCTGATCAAGGAATACCGGCAGCAAAAAAGACAATTCTCGAACTGATGGCCGCCTTGCCCTTCCATTACTTCACTTAATGCTCAATTGATAATGCTTTTCATCTTCTCGATGGTCAGTTCCTCGGCTCGCGCTTTTAGAAAAAGCAGGCCGTTGCCCGCGCGGCCTGGAAATCCGGCTTTCTCAACGTTATTGAGAATGTTTTCTGCCTTCCCCAGCAAACCGCACACTTTCTTCGTTAAATCGCCAATTTCAGGATTGATGACGATCAGCTGCTTGCCGCTTATCATAGTTCATGCCCCATAGTTCTATGCCGCTTTGGTCTCTTTCTTTTTTTTGATTCCGGCTTTTTCAGGCAGTCGAGGTCGACTCTTCGAGCGGTTATCCTTGCGATTGGTTCTTTCTTCTATCCATCTTGTGAGTGCTGGACCCTCTAACCGTAACGTGCGGTTGCCATCGCGAATATAAATTTCTTTCCCGTCTAAATGAATAACTTCTTCACTAGGTGGCACATCCATACGGCAAATAGTTCCTTCCGGCAGTTCTTCACAGTTGATAGCAATCTTGCCAAAAGGCGTGGGTTCGAAGTGTGTTTTAATCAGGTCGCGAAGTTTTTGCTCGAAGCCATCTGTATTGTGCTTTTTGCACAGCTTTAAGTCTCTTTCCAAACCCTTGATCTCGCCAGAATCGGAGACGCCAATCAGAAATGTTCCGCCTTTCGTATTTAAAAATGCTGCTATCGTTTTTAGTGCAGAATGGAGCACATCTGAATTTTTTGCGCCGGTTTTGATATCTACCTCCAAAGTTTCTTTAAACTCTAGCTGGGCTCCCTCGCTTTGAGCCATGAGAGTGAGAATCGGATAAGATTTCCAGTAGGCTGGTGGTATTTCCATAATGTGTTTGCAACGCGCCAAATAATTAGCATACTTGCTTTGAACTTCAGCATGCACACCTTGCGTCTCGGCTAACTTGGCATACCGGCGGCAATACCACATCTCAATTTCACGGACATCTTCTTCGTTCAATCCATAGAATTGGTAGATTAGTTTATCAATTTCTTTCTGCTCGTGAAGATGAAACGAATATTGCAAATTGCCTCTCTGCTTTTCAATGATTCGGGCAACAAGGGTTGACAGGCTTTTTTGAAGGCCGTCGTCGGAAAGCACAAGAGGCACTTCGAGCAGTGCATCACCTTCAGCTTGAACTGTATGACACAGAAATACTTTAATCACATACCGCATCCAAATTGAGTTTAGGAAAGCAAGCAAAGCATTACGGTCTTGATTATGAACGAAGATACCATCACTTTTTGAATCAAAGCAGGTTGAGCTACCCAATCGAAAAGTCGGGGCATATTGACCCGTTCGGGAAAAAGTCAAACTCTCGCAAAAGTAGTATTCGGAATTTCGAATAACCGCAGCACGAGCGCTCTCATCTTTTGGCTTTATCTTCTCGAATTCGCCTTTACGACGTTTAACATCAGCAATGGTAGCAGTTCGCAATCGTTGCATTGCTTTTTTTGACCAATCAATAAAATACTGCGTCGGCACGTAGTAATTGGGCAACCAGCCCTCTTCAGTGTCACTTTCACCGCCCTTATCGTACGGCAGAAAATGCCTTCCTCCGTAGTTCGCGGGATTTATTCCATTACGTTTCTCATCTTCACTCAAATTCGCAATCTCTTTCTCGGTCAGCAGCTTGCTCTCGTCCAAAACCTCATAGCCTCCCCGTGCACCTTCGCGCTTGCGTATATAGTATTCGTTGTCAGCGGTAGCCAAGCCTTGTTTGATCTCGGCGATGTCGCCCAAGCGCATGAATCTCTTGTCGCTCATCAATTCATATAGGCGCGGCGAGCCGATGAAAAACGCGCAATTCTCGTATGAACCAATGAGCTTTTGCGGATACGTATAACGCGCATAAGTTGTAGTTTGCACATCAATGC
>CAYWGH010000060.1:0-24024 GCA_964457925.1 uncultured Cytophagia bacterium | reverse complement strand
GAAGTGCCGTTCTCCTCCGAACGCAAGCTGATGAGCACGATTCATACCGACGCCGAGCGACAGGAGCGCCTGCTCGTCTTCACCAAAGGCGCGCCGGACGTGTTGCTCGCGCGCTGTTCGCGTGAGCTGGTGGGCGAAGAGATAAAACCATTGACACCGGAACGCCGCGCGGAAATTTTGCAAACCAACGAAGAGTTGGCCGGCGAAGCGTTGCGCACGCTCGCAGTTGCGGCGCGCGCGCTGCCAAAGGATGCGTTCAAGAACGAAGAGATTGATGAACGCGTCGAACAAGAACTCGTCTTTTTAGGATTGATCGGCATGATCGATCCGCCGCGCGAGGAGGCAAAAGAGGCTGTGGCGCGGGCAAAAGGCGCCGGCATTCGCCCGATGATGATTACCGGCGATCATCCCAAAACCGCGGCGGTCATTGCCGCAGAACTCGGCATCGTTGCAAACGGCCGCGCGGTCACGGGTGCGGAGCTGGAGAAAATGCCGGAGGAGTTGCTTGACCGCACGGTCAAAGAAGTGTCGGTTTACGCGCGGGTCAATCCCGAACACAAGCTGCGCATCGTGCAGGCATTGCGGCGTGCAGGCGCAACGGTGGCGATGACCGGCGACGGTGTCAACGATGCGCCCGCTTTGAAAACTGCCGACATCGGCGTGGCCATGGGCATCACCGGCACCGACGTTTCGAAAGAAGCCGCGGACATGGTGCTGGCAGACGACAACTTCGCCACCATTGTCGCGGCGGTCGAAGAAGGGCGCGCGATCTTTTCCAATATCCGAAAGTTCCTGCGTTACCTGCTTTCCTCAAACATCGGCGAAGTGATGACAATGTTTTTCGGCGTGTTGCTGGCGGGTGTAATCGGGCTGACGGCAGAAGGCGCCGGCGCCATCGTGCTGCCGCTGTTGGCGACGCAAATCCTGTGGATCAACCTCGTAACCGACGGCGCGCCCGCGCTCGCGCTCGGCGTTGATCCGGCTGACGCGGGCCTGATGAATGTGCCGCCGCGCTCGCGGGATGAAGGCGTGATCACACGCCGCATGTGGTTCGGTATCTTCTTCGTCGGCGCGATCATGGCGGCAGGAACGCTGCTGGTGCTCGATGCCAGCTTGCCCGGCGGTTTGATCGAAGGCTCTGGAAGTATGCGTTACGCACAGACGATGGCTTTTACAACGCTGATGCTCTTTCAAATTTTCAACATTTTCAACGCGCGCTCCGATGAACGCAGCGCATTCGCCGGACTGTTCTCAAACAAGCTGCTGTGGGGAGCGGTGCTGCTGTCGATTGTATTGCAGGTGGCAGTGATTTACACCCCGTTTCTGCAGCAAACGTTTTCGACTGTGAGCTTGCGTCTCAATGATTGGCTGCGCTGCGCCGCTGTGGCAAGCTCGGTGTTGTGGCTGCGCGAATTGGGCAAACTCGTCACACGTGCAACGAACCGCGTGAGATAAGAATTTTACTCCGATTTGCCCGTCACAGCAGCGAGCGCCCTATCCCCTTACAACTCGATTGTCAGCGCCTTGAGCACAAGCACAGGGATTTCATGTTGCACATGCCGATTCCGAAGCTTGGGGACGAGAGCGAGCACACTTGAGAGAACTTGTTCAGCATCACTGTAGTTGCCGCGCGCAATGAGATAGCGTGCGTAGGCGATCATCTCCTCCTCGCGATCCGGTCTTTCAAAATAAAAAATGACCGCTGATTTTTTTTCACGTTCCTTCGCGCCTATTCGCGGTTCAAAAGCTTCTACTTCTCCGCCAGCTCTTTGAGTTTTTGCAGCGCGTTCGGCCACATGCCTTCGAACATCTCTTTGAATTCTTCCGTGATGTCGATGTCGACTAAAACTTCGGTTTTGCCGCTTTTCTCTTTGAAGGTGTAATTTTCATGCGCGCCAGCCCAGGCTTTCACCGCCTCGCTGGTCGTGTCTTCGACGCCGTCTTGCACCATGCCGAGATGCTCGATCGAAATGTACTCGTGCAAGCGGTTTTCCTTGATGCGGCTCACCATGCCGCCCGTCTTGCCGGTGTTCGGATCCGGCCCGAGGAAAAGCATTTTGCTCCCCTTGCTCCAATCGCCGACATAATGCGAGCCGGGGTTGAAGGCTTCCGTCCACACGCGATAGGTTGCGTCGTCGAGCATCGTGTTCCAAACCTTGGCCTTCGGCGCGTTGATGGTGATTGAAAAATGCAGCTTCTCCATATAAATCTCCTTTCTTTGGTTGTTGATCACATCTGTGATATGAGGTAGCGCAGATATCTTGTCTGCGGTCTGGAAGACTGCGCTACGAGTTTTCTTTTACTGTTGTGATGTGACTGTGCACGCAAAGCCACGTGCCGTTGCGTTTGACAAACACGTCGGTCGTCCACTCGTCGGCGCTGAACGGCTGGCCCTTGTAGTGGCCGTTGTTCCGAACGCGGCCCGTCAAAACCGCCGCATCTCCGTATTGGCGAACCGAGAGGATTTCGCCCTTGAAGGTCTCGTGCGTCAAATCTCCCGAGGCGACCACGGCAAGAAATCTTTCTTTTGACGTCACGCCGCGCTCCGAGACGATGACCCAATCATCCGCCATGAATCGGCCGATTGCCTCGGCGTCGTTGGAGGCGAGGGCTTGATCCCACGCCGCGGACAGGGCTTTCAGGGTTTGGATTTCGTTGGGATTGTTATCGGGCATGTGTTCATCCTTTAATGCGAATTTTTAATGTTCATGTAATGCTCGCGCAGTTTTTTATCAAGCCGCTCAATGGCGTAACGCAGCGCCGTGCGCGGCATGGTCGCGGCGTATTTATCCAGAAAGCTCGACAGCCGTTGGCGATCTTTTTTGCCGACTTCGCGCAGCCAGCCGCCCGTGGCCTTGTGCATCAAATCTTCTTTGTCTTTAAGTAGCGGTACGGCGGTTGGGTGTTTCCTTTTCATGTTCGCCATTTTGCATCCTGCTCGAGACTTTCCTTCACGCGGAACGCGGTGATCTTGCGGATCAGCGTGAGCGGCAGCGGCTTGTCGAGCGGAAACTGGATCGAAGCGCTCGCCGTCTTGAACTGCGCCACCTCTTTCGCAAAGGCTTTCACCGCCGAGGGCGTGGGATAAAAACCGATGTGATGCTTGAACGCCTTGAACGTGACGAGTATCCGCTGATACGAGAATGCCGGCATTCCCCACTTCAGGCCTTCTTTGGCGCCGGGCGCGGCCTTGCGAATGCACGCCAGCATTACACGCAGTTTCTTCTGCGCCTCTTTCGGCGCGGCCTCAATGTATGCGGTGATGGTGGTCGGTCGCGTTTTTTTTGAAGTCATCGTTTTATTCTCCACTGGAGTAGCGCAGGCATCCTTGCCTGCAGACAAGATGTCTGCGCTACGTTTTCTATACGTGGCTAAGACATTATCTACGGCCAACCCACGCCCCGCACCGGCGCCTCGACCGTGAGCACCTGACCGGTTCCCATTCCCTCCATCATCTTCTCGAAACCATGCCACTCCGTCGCCATAATGAACAGCGTCTTCTTGTCTGCGCCTCCGAGCGCGCAAGCGAAGGCGCCGCGGTCGACGTTGATCGTTTGCAGCACCTCGCCGCCTTCGCGCACGCGCACGCAACGTTTGTTCGGAACGTCGGCGTACCACACCGCATTGTCCGCGTCAATGCAAATGCCGTCGGGCACGCCCTCGCCGAGATCGGCCCATACTCGCTGATTCGACAAGCTCCCGTCCTCGGCGATATCAAAAGCCGTGAGCTTCTTGCCAAAGGATTCGGCAACGATCAGCATCGAGCTATCGGCAGTCATAGCCATGCCATTTGGCCAAGCGAGGCCCTCGGCCACTTGTCGAGCCGTGCCGTCGGGTGTGACGAGAACAATAATCCCCGAGGGCTTTTGATCGGCACGAGCAAATCCACCGGCGTTGACGTAAACATTGCCGCGACCATCCACAACGATATCGTTGCAAGGAAGCTGTGAGAGTGGCCGCAAATCCGCGTGCGTCAAGAGTGAGCCGTCGGCCTCCCAACGCAGAAGAAGCCGCTCCGGCCCCGAGACGACGAGCAGACGTCCATCAGGCAACCAGTCGATGCAAAACGGAAAGGCAGGAGTCGGCATGTGAACCATGACCTCACTCTTGCCTTTGAGATCAACGGCAACAACTTCCTGCTTGCCCCAATTGCAGAACCAGAGTCGGCCCTCGTGCCAGCGTGGCGACTCACCGATGCCGAGGCCGGTCAACAGGATTTGAATTGCGGGCAATAAAGATTGCATCACAAGCTCCTTGGGTAATCTTTTACAAGTTCAATCGTTGCTAAAAAAGCAAAAACTTTTTCCAACGGATAGAAGAACCCAACTGTTGAAGCTTCTTCGGTTGGGTTCTTCTATCCGTTGGAGATTTTTTTTGGTTGCGGCTCGCCACGTTGTGAAACTCATACCGTATTTTGCTTCTTCATTTCTGTTTGAGTTTGGCCTGCGCTTCATTCTCTGCAACTCTCGCTTTGACAATTTTTTTTGACGAGCGCCTCCGGAAGCGGTTTCTCGGCCGTGAAATGAATGGTGGTTCCGGAAGTCTCGAACTCTGCCAGCTCGTATTTGAATTTTTCCAAAATCGTTTTGCTCACCGTAATGAGGCTGCCATATTTTTCGCGCGCGAGGAAGTGAACCAACGGCCCGTGATATTTGTAGGTCGGAATTTGATAGCTGATCACCTCTTCGGCCTTCGGCGCCGCGGCTTTGATGGCCTGGCGCAGATTGTCGAGAACCGGCCGCAGCTCTTTTGGCGCCGAGGCAAGGTAAGCGTCAACGTCTTTCGCCGGCGCATTCTTTTTGGAGGAAGCGGCTTTCTTCATTTCACATCGCTCCTTCGTTTGCAATGGGTCAGTTACAGGCGGGTAGCGCCCCGCCTTGCGGGGCAGGCAGGATGACCAATGCTGCTAACTTTTCAGAAAGGCAAGCCAATTCGATTACGGAAAAAAATTCACAGCAATGACAGAAAAATGAATGGCAAAAACATGTAAGCTGTTTTTTATCAAAAATACTCATGCTCACTCGGCAAGAAAACCAAACATTTTTCTGCCATACATCTTCCTGTCATAACTTGTTTGAAAAAGTTAGTGACATTGGTCAGGATGACTGCGCTACGTTTTTCCACCAAAGACTGAGGCATTACCTTCGTTTCGCTTTTGCTCTTGCTTTCTTCTTTGCTCTTGCTTCCGCGTTTTCGCGATTTTTCTTTTCCGAAATCTCATGATGCTACGGCCTCCAATTCCCATCCGCTGAACCGTCCGGGCTGGCTAAAACCACGGTGTAGCCGTTGGGATCGCGCAGCCATAATTCCCAGTGATTCGGACCGCCGTTGCCGTCGGGAGGATTACGGTGGCGCGGCATGACAATCTCGGCGTTCAGTTCTTTGGCGCGAGCAACCGCCGCGTCGAAATCGTCGATCTCAAACCACAACAGCACGCCATTTCCGTATGGCTTCAGGTCGGGATTTCCGATGGGGCCATGATGGTGCTCCACGTCCCAGCGGTGCAGTTGCAAAACCAATCTGCCCTGCGAAACCAGCCGTTCATACTCGGCGCCACCATGGGCGCTCTGACAACCGAGCAAACGCTGATACCAGCGACTGCTCGCTTCGACATCACGCACGCAAATGAGTGGTTGGGGGCGCATACGAGCTCCTGTTGAATTTTTTTACGACATGCGGATTCAAAGCAAATCCCAGCTTGGTGAATAATTCTCTTGATTTCGTGACGTCATGCACCGGCAAATTGATCCAAAGTTCTTTGGTCATGATTATTTTTCCTTTTGCGACGCCAGCTTGACTCTGGCCGCGATGCACTTGTATCCGCCACCGGGCCACACCCACGCGCCGGCCAACGTGTTGCCGTCTTTGCTGAACGCGCCTTTGTAATACGCCGGCGACCCCTTTTCTCCGCCCCAAATCGTGAGCGTGTCGCCAACCAGCTCGTACACGTAATCGAGCGTCAAGCCGTCGAAAAAAGGCCTTTCAGCGATCTCTTTTGTTATTGTTTGGCGGTCTGCATAATATAGTCGTTTGGCGCAATCCCAAATCGACAATCGGGCAGACAAAGCTTTGGCGAGACGCCATCGCCGGAATTATTTGCTCTTGTGTGATCCGGCCAGCGCGGCGCCGATGCCGAGCGCGATATAGGCGCTGCCCGTGAAATAGCGTTGCATCCGCAGAAAGCGCACATTTCCCTTCAACCATTGTCCCAACGTGCCAGCCAGCATCGCATAAAAACTGTCGCTCATAAAAGCCATCGCCACGAAAACGCCGCCGAGCAACAGAATTTGCGCGGTCACGCTGCCGCGGGCAGGATCGACGAACTGCGGCAAGAACGCAAAAAAGAACAATGAGGTTTTCGGGTTGAGAAGGCTCACGAGCACGCCTTGCGAAAAGATCTGCAAGAGCTTTTGCGGCGGGCGCGTGTGCAGCGTTTGTTCTTCCTCGCGCGCCAGCAGCTTGCGCACGCCGAGATAAATCAAATAAGCCGCGCCGAGATATTTGACGAGATTAAACGCCGTGGCCGAGGACATGAGCACCGCGGAGAGGCCAAACGCCGCGGCCGCAACGTGCACGAGCGAGCCGGTGTTGAGGCCGAGCGTCGAAACGAGGCCCGCAGTGCGGCCCTGATCGATGCTGCGCGCGACGATATAAAACACCGCCGGGCCGGGCGTGAGCAGAAACACCAACGTCGCGCCCATGAATAAAGCGAGGGTCGAGTTGTCGAACATCAAAATTTTCTCCTGAGATCACTCTTTCGTATTTCAACTCTTTTGGTTAAAAACCATCTTCTGCCGAATCGCGCCGAAGAATCCGGCGTCCGCGCCGTGGTCGGTGAAATAAATCCAGGGCTTTTGCGGATGCTCGAAGGCTTCGTCAAGAACGCCGAGCAATTGCCCGATCGCGGCTTTTATGGAGATATCTGCCAAGTCAAACTCCTCTGTTACATTTTTACAGATTACGCATTACGCTTCAAAAGGCCAGCGCCTCCCCATCTGCCGGAATCAAAAGCTGTGCGGGCGAGATTCCTTCGGCGATTGCATAGCGGCGCAAAGCCTCGCGCGAAACCGTAGCGTGATCAAGCGAATCCATGTGCGTTGCGATCACCGTGCTCTTGGCAGCAGCGCGACAGACGGCAACGGTTTGCGCCGCATCCATGACGATGAGCACTTGCTCGCCCCACATTGCGCCGCACGAATGCGTGATGATGATCTGCGGTTGCGCGCGCGCGATGTTCTCCGCCACGGCGTCGTTCCAAATGGTGTCACCAACCCAATAAACAGTTGGCTCATGCTCGGCTTGAAAGATGAAGCCCGAAGCCACGCCCATTTCGGTTAAGACCTCGCCGCTCCCATGTTGACAGGGCGTGCGCGTGATCGTTATCCCGCGCCACACCAGACTCTCTGCAAGCGGCGTCACTTGGCGAAATCCTTTGGCCGCAATCTCGGCTTCATCAACAGGCTGGCAAAGTATCGGAGTCTCTTTGGGCAACAGTTGTTGCGCCGCGGGATCAAAGTGGTCTGAGTGCAAATGCGAGACGAGCACGAGATCAATATTCGCGATCACGTCTTGCGGCGCGCAGGGAAGATCGATCAACGGATTCGGCGATTTGCCCGTGAACGAAGGGCGCGAGTGTTTCGCCGCGAGATAAGGATCGATAAGAATACGCTGCTGCGCATATTCCATCCGCAAGGTTGCGCTTCGAATAAGTTGAATCTTCATCGAGATATTGCATTCTCTTGCTGATACGATTGTCCGGCCACTTCATAATGGACAACCCGCGGTTCAAATTCGATGAGAAAATCTTTGTCTTCAGGGCAGTATTTTGCCAATTCCACCTCCTTTCCGGCAAAACCCTTGATCGCCTCGATATTCTCCCAAAACGTCATGGTGATGAAGTGCGTCACCTCACCTTCTTGGCGTTCAAGGATGTGAACGCTGATATTGCCCGCAACCGCTTGATAGTCAGGAATGGCGCGCTGATTCAGAAATTTTCGATAGGCCTGCGCTTTGATCGTCGGCACACGGCCATGCCACATTCGTACAATCATTTTCTACTTTCGTTTTTGGGCATCTAGTTCTTCATATAAAACCCAACTCTTGCCGTCATCCGCAGAGTATTCGCCGCGCCAATGGAAATTGTTTTCGGCGATGTTTGAAAATATCCAACGCAGCGGTTGGTTCTTGCCGTTCTTGCCTTCCAAAATAATTTCGCTGCCGGCGGCCTTTGCTTCAAAAATCCGAACGACCCTATTCATCGGCCCAACCCACACGGCTTTCCAAGATTCGCCATCGCCGTTGGGAAATCGCAGCGTCGTGCCGTATTCCGCATACGCTGTCGAGGTCTTGTCGCGATGCGGATCATCAAAGATGAAAATATCTTGAATCGCCATGCCGTTGAGCACCGATTCGAAAATCCATCTACCCTTCGTCGGTATCTTGCTGCCGTCTTCGGCGTAGTCATAGCCGGCCCAATCCCAACTGCCGATGAATTGGCCGAAGAGTTTCATTGCATCGGATTTATTCTGCAGAGGCTGGGCGGTGAGCAGAGCTTGAATGAAGTCATTATCGGAAATTGATTTCATATCACCTTTTTGAGTTTGTTCATCACAAGCGCCAATGAACAACGCCGATAAAGCGGCAATGAAAAATTCTCTTGTTTTCATAAATAACGCGCTGTTTGGTTTTATACAGCGAGAGGCTGTAGAGAAGATTCGATCATTTCTGCCGTGCTATTCATGAAATGCTTCAATGATTCGCACGTCCCGCTCCGCGCCGTTGCCGAGCGCCTGGAGCGCGGCTTGATATTCGGGGCTTTCGTAAACGGCCAGCGCTTGTTCGAGCGAGTCAAACTCCATGATGACCGTGCGCTGCATGAGACCGGCCTCAAACACTTTTGCCGGTAGGCCGCGAACGAGAAAACGCGCGCCGGAGTTTTGCAAAACCGGGCCGGCGAGTTTCACATACTCAGCTAGCTTCGCCGGATCGCTCACCGAGCGGAAAATGTTGAGCCAATATGCTTTTGCCATGATATTTACCCTTTGTGTTAATGCGCTCAATCAAACTCGACGCGCGCCGCAGATTGTTCAGCACCGACGCGGCCCGCAACAATATCCGCTTTGAAGTAATTCTCGCCGCGAACCGGCGCGCCGGCCAAGCGCCGCAGCATGTTAAGTTGCCCGACGTGCGTGAGCGCATCTGCGACCGGCCCTTGAAACAATTTCTCCGCGGAAGATTCGAGCGGTGCAGCGGAAGCCAAATAATCGTCGAACTTTTTCAGCGCAGAGAAGAAGCGTTTCACTTCTTCGTTCCACGGCAGCGGCGTGGAGCTGCTCCAAGCCTCTTTTCCTTTTGCCAGTGACAAGGCCCAGTCGAGCAGATCGCCGATATGCGCCAGAATTTTTTCCGGCGTTCGCGTGCTTTCGCCAATGCGAAACGTGGCGAAGTTTTCCGGCGCGTGGCGCACGGCTTTGCCGCCGCGATAGGCTAATGTTGCCACGGTGTGGCGCAGCATTTCGCGTTTTGCATCGGTTGTTGAGTTCATGTCTACTCCATTTCGTTTCTATTTCAAGAATTTCAAACGACCGTTAGCTTGCAGACTGGAAGTCTGCGCTACTTCATATTATTTCGAGTATCGGCGCGCGACGACAGCGATGGGTAGCCCGACGCAGAACATGAGTATCAATACCGAGGTGACGATATTGCCAAGCGCGAACGAGATTTTAAAAGGAACCGCGGAGAGCGGCAGCACGACGAGATTCATAACCAAATAAACGGGGATGCCATAAGCCAATCCGCAAACAACGGCGTGATCGACCAGCACCTTGAGCTTGCGGCTCACGGCGTAATAAAACGCGGTTGCCGTTGTCGCGATGAAGAAGTGCAGCGCGAGGCCGAGGGCGGCGGTTGTGAAACCACCTTCGAAAGCCTCTGCGCCAAGAAGCCCGCTGGCAATTGCTTGCAGGACGCGCGTTGGGCCTATGCCGCGCAAGCCGCTGCTGATGAAAGCCGCGAGAATGTCCAGCGTTCCGGCGAGCAAACCGCCCCAAAAGATGGCTTGATGAGTTTTCGGCTTTTCCAATGAGAGTGCAGCGGAATCAACGCGCATAAACGTTCCTTCATGAAAGGTAATCAAGTTTCTGCGGGCAAACACTTCAAGCTTGCGCGATGCCAGTCGGGATCGTTCATGGTGTGAGCGAGGGCTTTGCGGGAAATTTTTTCATTAACTGTCTGAGCCGGAGTCGATTGTACTGTTGCAATAAATTCGGATATACATTAAAAACCAAAATACGTTTACGATTTGGTTATACCCCGTTGCCCAATTTCGGATCTTTGCCGTTTCTTTGTTGCCTGCCGAGTTCATTCGTTTGAAATCGCAGAGGGTGGCGCAGACCTCTTGTCTGCACAGTCAGTATGATTTTAATTTTGTCAATTCACGCGCGTTAGGCGCTGAGAATCCGCGTCACCAAGCACGCCACGGCCAGGCCAAACGGAAACGCCGGCGTGCCGATTCCCTTGAAATCGCCCACGCGCGCGTGCGCGACGATTGCGCCGAGAAAATAGAGCACCAGCCCGACCGCCGCCGCAAGCCCAACGGGCACGACGGCGATACCGAGCAGCAATCCGGCTGCGCCCGCGAACTCAGACGCCGCGAGCCACGGAAACCATTTCATCGGCACGCGGGCAATCTCGTTGATCGACTTCACGACGTGCGGCGTGCGCCGCAGCTTGGCCACGCCCGAAGCAACGGCCAGCAGCGACAAGTGAACCGCGACGGCGATATATACGATAGACATGACAGTCATTTTTATTTCCTCGTTTGTTTCATCCAAGCTTCCGAAACCACGCGCTCATCGAGAACAGTCGGACCTGAGACGACCGAGTTTTCAAGGGACTTCGGCGAGCGTGTATTCGAATATAAGAAACCGCAAGGGCAAACCACATCACCCAAAAGCACGATTTGGGGAGCAGAAAGGATATTCACCCGGAAGAATGAAGCGCAAGCCGTTTTGGTTCATCACATTTGCTGGGATTGGCAGGGCGATTGGCATCCGGATCGTCACGCAAGGAAACTGGGCAATAAAGCCTGAAGCCGCAGACACAATCGTCATCCAAGCCGCAGGCAAGTCGCGTTACTTTATTTTTGGGTTGCGGCCAGTACCGCGTTATGAACGACTTTTCACAGCCGCTCATGGGCGATACGTCGAAAAAACATAGTCCTGTGCTTTCCGGCCGGCATGGCAGGAAAAGCAGGCGTTCTTGGCATCGGTCACCACGCGCTCTTTGGTATCGCCTTTGAAACGTTCGAAACCCCAGCCGCCGGTCGCGGCAAATTTTTGGGAATCTTTCTGCATCACGTCGATGAGTTTGCGGCTGCCTTCTGTGATCGCGTTATTCTCAGACCCGGCCGCGAGCAGGTCGACGACGAGGACTGCGCCATCCGCATGGGGTTTTCCGGCTTTCATCGCCGCCAGCGCTTTGGCATTGGCATAAATGTGGTGAATGCCGCCGTAAGTATCAAAAAACGGATGACCCACTTGCAACACCATGGATTTGACGTGCGCCCACTGCCGGTAGCCTTCCGGATAATCGACCTGGCCGGCGTTGCCACCAGCCCACGCCATCACGCCCAATGCCAGCGCCGGCACGGCAAGGAAACTCGTCACAACTAAAACAATTTTCTTGCTCATGGGTATCTCCTTCTGTGGAAATTGACTGTTTACATTATATAGTCGTTCAGCGAAGCCAGAAATCGACAACCGGCATTCCACTTGTGCGAGTCGCCGCCACCGCCGCCTTGGCCCGGGTCTTTTGAGAAGATACGTTCGGGATTTGGAATTGAATCGCGCGCGACGATTTGCCGCAGAATGAAGCGCAAGCGGTTCCGGTTAAGCGCAATTGCGATCTCTGCGCGCCTTTTATTGTATCTCATTCATGCGATTTTCATTGCTGCTGCCCCGCATGATCAACCGCTGCCAATTCGGGTCTTGCAGCTCGCCCTGCAGCGTGGAATGAATTTGCTCATAATTGCTGAAGCCGGTGCGGTCGGCGAAAATAAAAATGACGCCGCCCTGCCCTTTCAAATTGTCGTAGGTCCAGATTTCGTAGGGCAGTGTTGTCGAGCTGCTGGGGGAGCGATCGATGTGGCTCGGCGGGCCGTGGAGAATGTATACGCGGCCACGATCGGTTTTCCAGCCGGGGCGATTGGATGATTTGAAGCGATCTGCTGCTTCTTGCGCGCGCGCCAGATAACGCTGCCGAAAGGCCAGGACGGTAAGCGCTTCGCCGGCGCGCGCCGACTGCCACAGCGAGGAAATAAATTCGCGCTTGGCATTGGCGTTGGAGAGATGTTTGTAAAATTTTCTATCGTTGGAGGTCGCCAGAAAAATCATCCGGGCAAACTCTTCGTCCAACGCTTTTTCATCCAAGCTCTGCAGCGGCCCGGCTACGATCTTTAGCGCCTCGGCATCGCTTTGCGGCTGGCTCGCGCTCACGCTGGGGTTATAAACAAAGAACTCCTTTTCCCGGCTCGCCAGCACCGTGGCGGTGGAATCCGTGATGCCGCAGCGCAAGTGATATTTTCCGGACGGCAATTTGGCAATGCCGATCATGCCCATCTCGACGCTCGAGTCGAAGCGTTTCGTTTTCGTGCGAAAGGAAGTGCCCGCGCCTTCGACAATTTTTCCATCGGCGCCGTGAATGCGGCAAAAGGTTTTATATTTTCGCCCCGGCACGTTTTGCAGCAAATGATAGGCTTCAAAATAATAATACAGCTCCGGCGCGTGCTCGCCAAACAGCGCCGTGACGTTGGGGATCACTTCTTGGTCGTGTTTTTTGAAAACCGCCGCCGTTGCCGGCGTGCCCGGCTTGATCAAAGACGCCAATTCGATGTCACTCACCTCCAATTTATCCGGCGAAAAATGCCGCACGTAGATTTCGGTCGTCGCGCTATCGATTGGGCCGGCTTGATTCATGTCTTTGGCCTGCAAGACCATCCGGTAGCGTCCCGGCGCGTCGACGAGATAACTCAAGACATCAACGAACTGTTGCGATCTTTGCGATGGTTCGGCGCCGGCGAGAGATTTTTCGATTTTCCAGCTTTTCGCGGCCCACAATTTCAGCTCAAAATAAATTTGCAGCGCGAACAACACACGGCAGGAATACATGCCGGCGTTGTCGGGCACGTATTTCACGGCGGCCTCGGGCAGCGAGTAATAAATTTCCAGATAGGATTGCCGGGCTTTGTCCTGAAATTGCGCCACGTCGAGGCTGGGCTGGAGGCGAGGCTGGGCCTGGCAGATTGCGAACGTTAAAACGAGCTGCGCCAGGATGACGGCGATCCAGGAGCGCTGCGCCAATCCAAACGTGTTCAAGAAAGAACGCATAGTTAGCCGAATCAAATTTTCAAATGAAACGACCAGCGGATAAGGCAAAACAAATTGTGGCAAAACCGTTCAACGGCCATGCCAGAAAAGATGAAGGCCGACTTACGCAGCAAAACTCTGCTAACTTTGAGCCTTGTCACGCGTAAGTCGGCCTTCATAAATCGCGTTATTTCGAGTACCGGCGAACGAAGAGGCCGATGGGCAGCCCGACGCAGAGCATGAGAATCAATGTGTCGATGATGACTTTGCCGGGCGCGTACGAGAGTTTGAAGGGAACCGCGGAGAGCGGCAGCACGATGAGATTCATCACCACGTAAACCGGGATGCCGTAAGCCAGGCCGCAAACAACGGCGTGATCGACGAGCATCTTGAGCTTGCGGCTCGCGGCATAGTAAACCGCGGTTGCCGTCGTTGCGATGAAGAGGTGCAGCACGAGACCGAGAGTGGCGGTTGTGAAACCACCTTCGAAAGCCTCTGCGCCAAGCAACCCGCTGGCAATGGCTTGCAGGACGCGCGTTGGGCTGACGCCGCGCAGGCCGCTGTTGACAAACGCCGCCAAGATATCCAGCGCGCCGGCAATCAGCCCGCCGTAGAAAATTGCCCGATAAGTTTTCGGCTTTTCCAGTGAAGATGCTGCCGAAATTGCGTTCATAAAAATTTTACCCTGTCGTTGAGTTGTAAAGGGTTGTGCAAGCACATCCCCCCAATATAACCTGAATTTTGCACCGAATTGTGCCTACGCTGCTAATAAAGCAGCTTTGATTAAAGTCAAAATAGATTCGTTTGGTCGTGCAAAAATTTTTGTGCGCGTCAAACGTTGGCTTTAAACTCCGTTAGGAGTGAGATGTTTATAGGAACGCATCATCCGAAATTTCTGAAACTCCGTAGGAGTGAAATATTTTTCTTTCGACGACCAAAGCCTATTATATTATCGGGAAAAACGCAACATGTCACTCCTACGGAGTTCAAAAATTCTCATAAGCGAATTTACTATACACATTTCACTCCTAACGGAGTTTGCCGGAAACGCTCCTGCAAACATGGCGCATCGCTCTCCTGCGCGCAAAATCCAGATATCCAATCCATTGAACCTTCACGCGCATGTCCGGCTTCACCAACTAAAATCCCAGCGACACGGAAAGGACGTTGCTGGCGTTGAAGAAAGCAAGATCGCGATAGGCGTAGTTGAGGTCGATGCCGAGGCCGGTGAAATCATAGTGCAAGCCGGCGCCGAGCGTCAGGCCGTAAATGTAGGCGCTTTTGCCGACGGCGTCGTCCGGCGTATCCGGCGAAATGCTGTAACCGCCGCGCAGGAAAAGCTGGTTTCTAAAGTTGAACTCGGCGCCGAAACGGCCGACGTTTTCCTGAAAGTTGTTGTCTTGAAACACCGACAGCAGTTGCAATTTATTTTTGTCGCCCAGCGGCAGCGTGTAAGACAAGCCGAGCTCCAACGTGGTCGGCAGCTCGTCTTTTTGCGCCACGACTTGATACGGGGACGGGCCACGATCAGAGTTCAGCGGCTGCGAGTTGTGATACAAGCCGGTGCCCTGATATTGCATGGCCGGGCCGATGTTCTTGACGGCGACGCCGATGCTCAGGCCGTTGATCTTGCCGAGATTGCTGTACTGCACGCCGGCATCGAAAGCAAAACCGGTGGCGCCGACGCGATCGATGCTTTCGTTAATGATATTAAACGTCGCGCCGACATTGACGCGGTCACTCAATGCCCGCGAGTAAGTCAATCCCGTGGTGATGAATTGCGGGCTGATGACGGCGCCGGTTCCGTCCGGCGCCTCTTCGGTGGTCACCTCGATGTCGCCGATATCCAAAGATTTGAGGCTGAAACCGAGGGTGCCGAAACCGCCAAAGTTGGCGCTGACGGCCACGTAGTTGACGTTGATGTCCGAGATGTGGCGCATGTGGGAAAACATGGCGTTGGCGGAATAGGACGAGCGGCTCAGTCCGGCGGGGTTCCAATAAATCGCTTCGATCCCTTGCACGGAGGCGATGGAGGCGCCGCCCATGCCGATATAACGGCCGCCGACGGGAATCAACAGCTCCGACGCGGCGTTTGTGCCGGTGCGGTTCTCTTGGGCCATGGTCTCGTCGCCGGCGAACAAGAAAACGGCAAGCATCAAAACAAGAAATTTATCGATGGAATTTTTCATAAGATTTCTCCGATCATAAACTGAGAAAGATTCGGCAAAGTTTACTCAAAACGTAAAACTCCTTGACTGTCCAACGGATAAAAGCGACCAACGGATAAAAACTCAAAATCCGTTGGCGGCCTTCATCCGTTGGGCGCTTTTTTAGCACGAGTGCACCGATACATTCTTCGTCTCAGAAATTCCTCAGGAATTGCTGCTCCTGCACGATGGCGATCTTCAAGTCTTTGGTCACGCCCAAATCCGGAAATTCAATGCGCGCGACGTAAATGCCGCTGGCCACCGGCAGGCCCGCTTCGTTCTGCAAATTCCAGCGCAGAAACTGCGCGTTGTCCGGCGCGTCGAGGCCTTTGGTCAGCGTGCGCACCAGCACGCCGGCCAGGTTGAAGATGCGAACGATGGCTTTATCCGGCAGGTGCGAGAAGGTCACAAAACGGTTAAATTGGTTCTGCTCGAAACGGTTGAAGCCGAAATAAGGATTCGGGAAAACTTTGACCAATTCCGCGACGTCCTGTTTGGCGACGCTTTGATCAACGAGCGGCGCCTTGCTGGTGAAGATAAATTTATCCGCTGTGGAGTTGACGTGATTGGCCACGATGAGAAACTCATCCGCCGCTTCAAAAGCGATATTGCCGCCGCGGCGATTCGGCGTGCCCCACCACATAATGGGCAAGGTGGTGTTCAAAATATCCACCTGCAGGGTGGGGTCGGGCGTTTCGCTATACGGAACGGCAAAGATAAAGAACCACTCGAGCGTGAGAGTGACATTGTTGACGCCTTCATTGCTGTATGGCGGCCAGTAGCGCCCATTGACACGTCCGCCGGCCACATTGTTTTCCAGATAACCCACCATCAAACGGGTTGGCGGATTGGTTTCCATATCATAGGCCGCGAACGGCACGTTCTTGACGTAATCCTGATAGGCATAACCGGCGCCCGGGTTCACGATGAACGGCGCAAAAGCCGGATCTGCCGGCGGCTGACTGGCCCGGCGCAAATAGCGATAACCGTACGACAGGTCCGGATCGTTGGCATCGAGAGCATTGCCGTCTGTGTCCGTGCCGGCCAATTTGATCAACACATTGTGCAATTGCGGCGGGGTGATCGTCGAGCTGCTGAAAAATTGATTGAAGGCCATGCCGATGGCGCCCGAAAAACCTTCCAGCCCGAATCCATTGGCATTGGCAAAAGTCCAGCGCCGCGCGCCGGAAGGAATTTGAAACTCCTTCATGCCCGGCGGCGGCCCGATGACCTTGACTTGCAGACCATCCGTGATCAGATAATTCCCGTCACCGCTCTGATTGGTTTGATTGGAAAGCATGGTTTTGTTGGCCGTCGCATCCTTCAATGCCCAAACGAAGCCGCCATGGCCATCGTCCGAAAAAGACACTTCATAATCATGACTCGTGGCTTTGAGCGGATCCATCACGATGGCGACCACAGTACCGTCGCTTGGCCCCTCATGCCGAACTGCAAGCGAATCGCCGGGAGTCGAGGTCAAACGCACACCCGGTTTGGTGCTTTGCGGAACGACGGTCACGACCGAAGGCGGGCTTTCCAGAGTTTTGATGGTCGCATTCGGATCCGGATTATAGCTGTAAGCGGTGACGCCAAAATAATACGGCTGGCCGTTGATGAGCGGCTGCTCGCGCAGGCGATCGCGATCGGCGATGAAAGTCCGCGACAGGCCGCTGTCGTTGCCGAATTGCACGGGAAGATTCAAAATCAAACCGGAATGCGGATCGAACGTCTCCTGTGAAATCGTTCGAATCGAGTTGTTGACGTCGAAAGTGGCCAGCTTGACGCCTTGCTCCACCGTTGCGCCGGCGGTCGGCAATTGATAAACATTATAGCCTTCGAAAGCGTATCCTTTGATCGTATCGTTCTCGGTGGCCGCCACCGCTTCCGGATCCGAGGCCCAGTTGAGAAAAATGCGGCCGTCATATTCGGTGGCCGTCAGCTTGGGAGAGGCCGGCGGCTTGGGCAGTTGAAAGAGATTGTCAAACGCCGACTGGGCGAAACGGTCAAAAAATTTCAACACCGCAATGCTCGAAAGCCGGTCGGAGCCGAGCGCGGAAATCGAAGCGATCACCGTTTCTTGCGTATCGCCGAGCGCCATCGTAAAAGGCCCGGTGGCCAGCAGCATGCGACGATCGCCAGCGTTGGCGTCGAGCCAGCCGGAATTGGTGATGGGATCGCCGGGAACACGAAATTTCGTCCGGTTGCCGGCGGGGTCGCGCCACGGGTCTGGCGGATTTTCCGGCCGCGGGCGGAAGCCGCGCAACAAATTGTACCATTGCAGCGTGCTGAGATAATCGTTGTTGCCGGTATCCGGATCGCGATCGTTTTGGCCGGCGGCAAAAAACGCAAACGAGGTCATCGGCAAATTGCGAAAGCCGCGTCGCTCTTTCAAACCGAAAATCGCCTTCTCATTCGGATCCGGCACGAGCGGGCCGGCAAAGAAATCGTAACCCGCGGCCGGCGGCGGCAGTCCTATCGCCGCGTAATTGCCATCAATGGCCTGCGAGTTATAGACAAAACCCAGGCTCAGGGTGGTGTCGCAGCCGACATAATCATCGCCAAAGCTGCCGAGGTCCGGATCGACAAACTGGCAGAAATACATGCTATCGATGGTGGCGTTTGCCGGCGTGGTCTCCGTGCCTTTGTAAATGAGGCGAAATTGCTTGAAGATGACGTTGCCCAAGGCATCGGCGCGACGATAGGCCCAGAGCGTGAGCTGCATTTCAATGCCGATCGGAGGCGAGCCCGAGAACGTGTTCACCCGCGCCGCATTCAAGTCGTTGGCCACCAGCCAAACGACCTGATCGCCATCGGCATAACCCGGCTCATCCGCCTGCGGAAAAAGTATCGGCGAGCCATCGGCGTTGAATTGCGGCGTGTAGGCGCCGTCATGGTTGGCGTCATAAAAGGGCGCGCCCTTTCTCGCCGGCCAGTCAATCCAGTCCTGGCGATAGAGGTTACGCAATTCTTGGATTTGCGCTTCGCTGACGTTGGGCGCCGTGGTCTTGTAGAATTCCGCGGCATCCTGGCGCAGATCGGCAGTGGCAAAATCCCGGCGCACACGCCAAACGCGATCGACGTTTATCTTGTCATTGACATCTTCGGCGACGCCGCGCGAGATGATGGCGCCGGGCGTCGTGCCGATGATGAAATCCTGGCCGCCCACTCGAATCGCCGGCGTGCGGCCATCGTTGACGCGGCCGCCCCAAATAAAACCGTCTTGAAAAATCGTCGCCACCTGCGGATTGGTGCCGCGCGGGAAATACAACCCCGGCGCGCTGATATCCGGGTCGGTGGCCGATTTGCCGTCAGAGAGAACCCACATCGCCACATTGCCGATGTTGATCAGAGTCCGGCCGGTTCTCAAGTCGGCAGCCGTGTTGGCCAAGCCGGGCGACGCCGGCTTGCGATTTCTTCCTTCAACGGCGCGCCCCTGTTCATGAGCTATGAACAGCGTCGCTGCGAAAAAGATGAAAAGAAGAGGGTAAAATTTTTTTCTCATTTCTCATGCCTCCGTAAAAGTTCTTTCGTAGTAGTGCCTTTAGGCACTATGCTGTGGCAACGGCCAGGCTCCTGAAGGAGCTGCTACAAAAGTTATTGTCAAATTAAAACTGAATCCTCGCGCCGAAACGAAGGGTGCGCGGCTGGCCCAGCAAGGCCAGGCCGGTATTGCGGGAATAATTCGTGCCGTTTCCATTCAAATTGATGGCGCGGTGCAACGCTTCGAAAGCCGGACCGCCGTTGGCTTGAACGATGGCGCTGCTCAGGGCCGCGTCCTCCAAAAAGCCGTCATTGAACGCATTGCCGGTTCGGTTGTAAACGTTGATCACATTCCGGCGATTGGTCAGGTTCTGCACGTAAAAATAAAGATTGGCTTCGAGCGGCCCGAGGTCGATGGTGCGATCAAGACGAAGGTTCAGTTGCGTGTTCCAGGGCGTGAGCGAGGCATTCACGTTTTCCAACGGCACGCGTGAACGCGGATCGGTAATTTCACCGGCCATCGAGGCGTCTTGCTGGCCAAAATCGCCTTTGGCCAGCGTAAACGGATGGCCGCTGGTGAAAGTGAACAACAGATTCAAGCCGGTGCGCTCCAACCAGCGCCCGCCGTCGCCTTTGCCAAAGCGATAGTCGAAATTGATCGCGCCGCGATGCGGCCGGTGGAAATCCAGCGGCGAAATCACCGTTGGCAATTCCTGGCCAAGCTCGATGCCGGCAATGGCGCTGTTGCTCACCGAGCCGGTGCCCAGAGAGCGCGAGAAGGTATAATTCAATTGCGCGGACACCCGATTCGTGCGCCGCAGCGTCAGCGACAGCTCCACGCCGGAGGTCGTGGCAAAATCGCCGTTGATCAAAACGTTGTAAGAGAATGCCTGCGAGGTCGGATCGGTGAGAACCCTGGCGGTTTGCAATTGGCCGCTGATGTTTTTGTAAAAGAGGGTGACGTCGAAAGCGGCGTTGTCGGCAAACTGTTGATTGAAGCCGATTTCATATTGAATGGTTTTTTCCGGCTTCAACCCGAGGCCGACCAAGTTCGACTGGAAGGAGGTGCCGCCCAAAAACAAGGCGTCGTACCAAGTCGAGCCGTGGTAAATATTGGTGAACGCCGGCGCCTGCACGAATTTGCCATATTGCAAATGGAACACCGTGCGATCGGTGACCGGAAAGGCCAAGCCCAAGCGGGGACTGACCTCGACATCCGCCTCCTTTTTAACCAACTGCTCCACAAACAAGCCGTGATTGTCGCGATCCCACGGCGGATTGCTGGGATCGGCAAACGTAAAATCATCGTTGTCGATCACGTCGAGTCGCAGTCCGGCGTTGATCACCAGATCAGAAATCTCGAAGCGGTCTTGCGCGTAACCGGAAAAATACTGCGGACGCCGCGGCCCATCCGGCCCATTGACATCAATCTCATTGCCGAAGGCGTCATAGCCATAAGTGAAGTATTGCTGCGTGCCGACACTGGAGGCAAATGCGGCGACATCGCTCGGATTGCCGGCCAAGGCGCCGCGCAGAACATCCGGGTTGGCGCGCGCCGAAGTCAACAGCGTGCGCGGCACCGCGCCAAAGCTTCGCGAGGTCCACCGCTCATAAGCAGCACCGAGCTTCAGCTCGTGCGAACGATACTGTGTGGTAAAAGCCAAAGAGCCGCCCACATAGCCGCGTTTGCTCTTGGCATAAGCGACGCCGCCAAACCCGGAAACGCCTTGCCCGCCCGAGGGCGCGCCCGGAGCGATGAAGTCGAACCCGTGAATATCAAACGAATTGCCGCCGCGCCAGAGAGTGGCATCCTTCCAGCTAAAAAAACTTACTCCCTTCTCCGCATTGGCCACGCTATCCCAGTAGGCCCAGACGTTGTGCTTGAAAAGGGGATCATAGCCCACCTGGCGCCGGTCGAAGTAGTTCAAGTTGATTTCGTAGAATGAGCGGGCGCCGAGCACGTGGGTGAATTTCAGATTGACCAAACCCGTGCTCAATTCATCCACCCGGGTGCGGTCGCGATTGAACATGTTGGCAACGTAATTCGGAAAACCGCCGATGCCGTCCTGGCGCTGAAAGGAGAAGGAACCGCCCAGCCGGACAATGAAGGGATTGGCATCATACACGATCGTGCCGTTTCCGATCCACAAGTTTCGCGCCGTCACCGGAATGATGCCGTCGCGCATGTGAATGCCTTGCTGTTGGACGAGCGCTTCCAGCGGCTCGCCCCTGTTGTTGGTAAAGACCAGCGGGAAGTTATGCTCGTCCACGTAAGCCGGCGCGTGGTTGAAATCAAAGCCCTTCCAGAATTGCGCGATGCGGTCGCGGTCAAAAACGTTTTGTCCGGCCAGAAAAAGCCGCAGCTTGTTATTGGTCTTTGGCACCGGGCCGCTGAACGTCAGCGTGTAGTCCGTGTGCCCGTAAGAATAGGTGCTCAGAAATTGATTTCCCGCCTTGACCACATTGTCGGTCTCCCCCTGGAAAGAGAAATGGTAATCGCTGCTGCCGGATTTCAAGGTCTGGCGAATGATGCCGGCATTGGCGCCGCCAAATTCGGCATTGAAGCCGCCGGCTTGGATTTGCAGCTCCTCCAGCGCTTCGGGAATCACCGTCACCGCATTCACGCCACTGTTGGCGTCGCGCGTGGTGGCGCCTTCGAGATAATATCCGACCTCATCCATGCGCCCGCCGCGGATGTACAAGAGGCCGTTTTGCACCACCACGCCGGGCTGCAAAGCAATCGCCGCGCCGACGCCGCGCACCGGCAGATTTTGGATATCTTCCGCGCTTTGAATGCGCACCGCATTCGTGGCATTTTTATTCACCAGCGGCCGCTCGGCAACGATGCTGACTTCGCCCACTTCCACCACGGTGGCCGGCATCTTGAAATTCGCCTCCGTCGTCAAATCCGCATTGACGCGGAGATTGGCAATGCTGACCTCCTGGTAGCCGACGAACGTGGCTTTGGCGGTATACACACCCGGCGGCACGTTGAGAATGACGAAATCGCCGTTAAGATTCGAAGCCGCACCCAAAGTTGTGCCGGCGACCACCACGTTGGCCCCGGGCAAAGGTTCGCCGGTTTCCCGGTCCGTCACTTTGCCTTTGATCTTTCCCGTGGTTCCCGCCAAAAGCAGCGCCGGCAACAACAGCGCCGCCATGAACATGACAAGAAAGTTTCGTTTCATGATTTTGCCTCACAAAAAGTTGTCATACTATCCTATGAAAATAACTTTCGTAGTAGACCCTTCACGCTCTGTGCCTGAAGGCACAACTACGAAACTCAATCATCCGCGAGATTAACCAGCTCTAACGCGCCGGCGCTGCCCAAAATCACGCTGGTTTGGCGTTTGTTCATGGCATCGAGAGTCGTCGAGGCGAGAACCGCAGTGGTGTCCGACGCTGCCGTGACTGTGATCGTGTAATTGCCGGCCGGAAGCTGCAAATAGCCCGAGTCGTCTTTGAACGCCACGCCGCTCAGCCGCGCCGTCTGGCTGGCGCCGGCAATCTTGACGAACAAATCCGGCGCATTGGCGGCATGAACGATCCGCAGCAACGCCGTGCCGGTGTTAGCCGGATCAAAAATCCGGCGCTCGGACAACTTGAGAAATTCCCGCACCGGACCCGTTTGGGGCAAAATCACCACCGTGCCACGCTTGTATGATTCCATGGCAAAGCGCAGCGTATCGCCGGTGCTCAGCACGGTGACGCGATTGCCGGCCGGAAATTCCGTATGCGGAATAGCGCCCTTGAACACGACGTCGCCGAGGTTTGAGTCGTCGACTTTGACGCCGATTTTGCCCGCGTCTCCGGCTGCGTGCACAAAGCGAAATTGCGCAAGCAGCACAGGAGGCTCCGGCCCGGTTGAAGGAACATCGGCACAACTCATCAGCCAAGCCGCCAGCAACAAGATAAACGGCAAGGCCTTTGGAGAT
Organism: uncultured Cytophagia bacterium; assembly: GCA_964457925.1. Lineage (GTDB taxonomy): Bacteria > Zhuqueibacterota > Zhuqueibacteria > Zhuqueibacterales > Zhuqueibacteraceae > Coneutiohabitans. Next base: position 1,038 of record CAYWGH010000060.1, on the reverse strand, counting down.
TTGAAGTACATGTGCAACCCTCCTTGAATTTGGTTAATGTCATTCTGGGGCTTTGGTTAAAAAGGATTCACGCCGAGACGCAAAGCCGCAAAGGTTTCGCAAAGATTTTTTAATGGCAAAATGATTAAGGGCAAAATAATTGTTAAAAAGATGCTGAATGATTTTGCCTTAAATTGTTTTGTCCATCCGCAAGAGGCCAAAGTTGAAATTTTCTTTGCGTATTCTTTGCGTCTCTGCATCTTTGCGTGCGCTTTTTTTGTTCGCGTTGAGCGTTATGCCAGGGCAAATATCTTCTCGCCCCGATCACCCCGCGACGCAAAGGCAGCCAGCTTTTCCAGCAATTCCTCCACATCCAACGGCTTGTGAAAAATTTCGGTGATGTTACACGCTTTCACGGCCTGCCCGATTTCCGTATTGCTGTAGGCCGTAACCAAAAAAAGCTCGAGCGCCGGCTGCAAGCGCTTGAGCTCGCGGCACACTTGCAACCCGTCCAGATCCGGCAATGAGTAATCACAAATCACGATATCGATGGGCTCATTCAAAACTGTTTCAAGCGCCTGGCGTCCATGCGTGACCCCGCGCACCCGATAACCCTCTTGACGCAAAAGTTCTTGCAGGCCAGATAACGTGTTTGGTTCATCTTCGACAACGAGCAAACGGCACATAAATTCACCCAGTTAAAGTTTGATGATCAGAGATGAAGACGCTGGGTGAATAATACCATTTGGCGCGGGTTTTACTCTATAACCTGAAAGGGGGATTTGGGGCGTCGATGCGGGAGGAAAATGCGGGAGGGGATGACACAAATGGGGGAGGGGAATTTTTCCCTAAATTGTATTTAGATGGTATTGGCGTTGACCCTAAAACTGTGACGTTCGAACGTTTTATGCCACCTGAATTTTGCACCAAAGTTGGCTAAAATCACAATTCAAGCGGTTCAGGCAATTGTTTTGATTCACCCATTGGGTGGTGCAAAAAATTTCTTGCACGGCTGGCTTTGCTTTTAACTCCGCTAGGAGTGGGATGTTTATAGCAGTG
>CAYWGH010000059.1:16901-26288 GCA_964457925.1 uncultured Cytophagia bacterium | reverse complement strand
GGGCGCTTTTTGCCCTTTGGGCTATACGAAATGCGCTCAACCGGACAGCAGTGATCCCTGAAACGTATTCTTTCGCACTCGCCAAGCTAGCCGGGGTAGGCTGGAAAACAAAACGCCTAGCTTGCAACAGCCAAAACACAACAACGCTGTGAACGCGCCTTTTTACGGGGAGATCTCCCATGCCAACCCTGGCCCGGCTTTTTCCGCGAAATCTTTCATCAAGAAGCTTGACCTCAGCTCGCGCGGTGCAAATGTGTAAGCGCCGCACGGCACTCCTCCGCACCAAAGTAATTCCACACTTCGCCGGTAAGCCATTCACTCTCACACCAGACTGCCGAATAATCCGGATTGCAGCACTTCGCAAAGCCGCGCCGACACCTTCTTGCTCGGCGCTGGCAATGCGTCTGTTTTTATTCGTATTCCAGAAATGCTTTGATTTGGGAGAGGCAAACTCTATGCGCCTTTCTTTTTCGGTGTTTCTTTTGGTCAACGCGCTCGCGCTGCTCAGCCCCTCCCCTTTGCCGGCGCAAAACGCGGGGTTCGTAGTTGCGCCTTCAGGCGCCGGACGTGCGGAGCAAAGTAAAGCTTCGCATGATCCGCAGAGCCTACGCAATACACAAGGCGAGATGCCTGAAGGCATTACTACAAACATTACATTACTACAAGCACCACGACAAACAAGCTGAAAGCGAAGATCATGACCGCGCTCGAGCGCGCGCGCCCGGCGTCAAGGAAATCTCGAATTACCTAAGCGTGCAAACGACTGATGTTGCCGGTGTGATAGTAAAAGTTGTCGCGCGAGTCGTTGAAGGTGAGGTGATTCTAGGTGGCCCGGTCAATTTTCCCCACGAAAAAGCGCTGGCGGAAGAGATCGCAGCCTAGCATCGCAACATGCGAACGGTTGATAATCAGATCGAAGTTTTGTCAATGGACAAACTCGTGCCCGACTCTATAAAGAAGAACCAAAAAGTGTTTTAGCATGATGACTCATACACGGTCATTCTGCAGGGAACTTGTTTGGTATTAAGCACGGCGACGGCTTTCAAACGGGATGTCTCCGGCATGACATCCTGCCCGGTTGCATGAATGGTATTGCTGTTGACGCGGAGAAAAACCGATGTATTTTTCGACCCCAATTCTTCATGGATTCATTTTGCTCCTGATCTTCTCTGCCGTACTTGCAGCGCAAAAGAGAGATGATTCGGGTATGCCCAGTAATGCCAATTTGAGCCAAAATTTCGCATTCGAACAAATCACCATCGCGCACGACCTCCCGCACAATACCGTCCGCTGTACTTTCCTGAAAGAGAGCGTCAAATGACTCGCCGCCGTACGACTCCGTTGTTGCTCTTCTGGTTGATTCGTTCCTCCATTCTTCTGGCGCAAAGTCAATTCTATGATTTCGAGCGCTTCTCCATCGAACACGGCCTGCCGAATAACCGGGTCCGGTGTATCTTGCAGGACAGCCGCGGCTTTCTGTGGATCGGCACGGAAAACGGCTTGGCGCGCTATGACGGCTCCGGCTTCAAAATTTATTCAAATACGCCGGGCGACTCGAGCTCGCTTTCAAATGACCGCGTGCTGACCATCTTCGAGGATCGATCACGCATCTTGTGGGTTGGCACCGGCTCGGGACTGAATCGCTTTGACCGCGCCACGGAAAAATTCCAATACTACTTTCCCACTAGCCCGGAAGACTCGCTAGGCCGCCGCGCGAAAGACGTGAGGGCGATTTACGAAGATCGCAATGGCACACTCTGGATTTCATTTATTGCGGGAATCGATGAACACGGCGGGCTTTACAAATTCGACTCCCAAACGCAGACGTTCATACGATTCGCGCATGATCCCAAGAACCCGACTAGTTTCAGCCAGAACCTTCATACTTTTCTTTTGGAAGACGATGACGGCATGTTCTGGCATGGCACTCAGGAATATGGTTTGGAAAAATTCGATCCGCAAACCGGCGCGGTCGTTAAACGTTATCGCCACGATCCCGGCAATCCCAACAGCGTTAGCGAGAATAAATCCTTGTTTGTTTGGCATGGCTTGAAAGATCGCCGCGGCCGGCTTTGGTTCGCGTGTTACGGCGGCGGCCTCAACAAATATGATCCTGGCAGTGACGGCTTTCTCCACTATCGTCACGATTCTCAAAACCCTCGCAGCCTGTATAACGATGCGGTGCTGCCGATCATGGAAGATTCGCAAGGCATGCTTTGGGTGGGCAACGGCGTGTTGAGTCGAATGAATCCCGAGACCGAAACGTTCGAACACTTTCGCTTTTCCCCGCGGCAGGGCGATCCGGCGAGCAACTTCATGCCGTATGCGCTGCACGAAGATCGCGCACGTAATCTATGGGTGGGCACGCGCGGCAACGGAATTTATAAAGTCAATCTCAAGCCGCAAAAGTTCACGCACTACAAACGCAATCCGGAAGATTCGAATAGCCTGATTGACAACGACGTTCGCATTATTTATGAGGGCGCCAAAGGCGTGATGTGGATCGGCACGCGCGAGAGCGGCGTGAGCCGTTTTGATCCGGCCACGCAGGAGTTTCGAAATTTTTTTCATGCGCGCAACGATCAACGCAGCCTGAGCAGCAATGCCATCACGGCCATTCTCGAAGATCGTTTGGGCAACGTTTGGATCGGCACGAGCGCCGGCTTGAATAAATTCGACTCTGCTCGACAAAACTTCACGCGCTATCAACACGATCCCGCAAACCCGCGGAGCCTGAATGACAATCGCATCGAAGCGCTTTATGAGGATCGCAACGGCGCGCTTTGGATCGGAACGATTGCCGGCGGGTTAAACCGCTTCGATCATCGCACGGAGAAGTTCGACCATTTCATGCCCAATCCGCAAGCCGCGGAAATCTCAAAAGACAATCAGCTCGTAAGATTCTTTGAAGATCGCCACGCGAATCTTTGGATTGAATCGATCTTTAAACACTATCTCTTCGACCGCAAAACCAATCGTTTTATTCTCGTCGAGCCGATTGGGCCGGGCGTGGCAGGATGGGGCAAAGGGCTTTTGGAGGATCGCAATGGGACCATTTGGAGCGCACATGCGGGCGTGCTTAAACTAGACGCGCAAAAAATGAAGTTTAGCAGAACGTATCCGGTGCCACCCAACAGCAATTTTGGTTACGGCCAAAATGCGCCGGCGCATGCGAGCCCATTTCTGGATAAGAACGGCATGCTTTGGAACGGCACGCGTTATGGCTTGCACAAGTTCGATCCGCAAAAAGGAGATTTCACCGCGCATTATTACCAGAAGGACGGTTTGGCCAGCAACTTTATTTTGAAAATCCTGAGTGATGATCGCGACCGCCTTTGGCTGCTCACCGATCGCGGCATTTCGATTTTTGAGGAAAAGGCCGCGCCTGGCAAGCAGTTCAAAGCACTGACTGCAGCGGATGGCATCGTCAACTCTCCCACGACGACTACTGATTATATTTTTTCGGCATTCGATACCTTCATCAAAACGCGCATCGGCGAGATTTGGTGGGGCGGCACCAACGGCGTGCATCGTTTCTATCCCAACGTCGAATCCACCAACCCGCAAGCGCCGCCGGTGCTGTTGATGGGTTTCAAAAAGTTCAACGAGGCCGCGAAGCTCGACACCGCGGTTTCCGAGATCAGAACCATTCTCCTCCATTACGATGAGAATTTTTTCTCGTTCACTTTTGCGGCGATGGATTTCACGAATGCTGGGCGGAATCAATATGCCTATCAATTAGCCGGGTTTGATGAAGATTGGATTCACGCCGGCAACAAAAGCGAAGCGAGCTACACCAATGTGCCGCCGGGCACATATACCTTTCGCGTGAAAGGCTCGAACGACGACGGGGTTTGGAATGAAGCCGGCGCTTCGGTAAAAATTATCATCACGCCGCCATTCTGGCAAACCTGGTGGTTTCAACTCACGATGGCGCTGGCGGTCATTGCCTTTCTCGCCGCGCTCTACAACTATCGCGTCGCTAAACTCCTAGAAGTCGAGCGCACGCGCCTGCACATCGCCCGCGATCTGCACGATGACGTGGGCAGCAGCCTGAGCAGCATCGCGCTCACCGCGGAGCTGTTGCAAAAAGAGCTGGCGAGCAATGGTTTAGTGAATCGGCAATTGGCGCGCGTGTATGAAACCGCGCAGAAACTCAGCCGCAATTTAAAAGAGATCGTGTGGGCCATTGATCCGCAGCGCGACAAATTTGATGATCTGCTGCTGCACATGAAAGAGGCCGCGGAAGAATTGCTCGGCCAAAAAGGCATCACCTATTCGCTTGATGTTCCCCAAGATGACTTGCCGCACTCGCTCAAAATGGAGTTCCGCAGAAATCTCTTTTTGATCTACAAAGAGATGTTGCACAACGTCGTCAAACATGCGGACGCGAGCCAAGTAGAAATCGCGTTGACGAGGATGAATGGGATGTTGCAATTGCAGGTGGCGGACAACGGCAGGGGGTTTGGCGAGGAGAAAATCGGAAACGGCAGCGGATTGAAGAGCATGCGCGCCCGCGCCGGGGAGTTGAACGGCAAGCTGAATATCGACAGCCGGCCACAAAGAGGCGCCACGGTTACGCTCTCGATGAAAATCTGATAATGGCAAGCACCTATGCTAACTTTGCACCGACTTCTGTGGCTTTCCCTCCTCGGTATTTTAAGCCGGCCGGTTGCGCTTTGCGCTCAGAGCAACAGAGTGGCTTTCGAACAACTCACCATCGCGCATGGCCTGCCACACAACACCGTGCGCTGCATTTTGCAGGATAGCGAAGGTTTTCTTTGGTTTGGAACGCCGAACGGCCTCGCGCGCTACGACGGCTACGGTTTTAAAGTTTATAAACACGATCCCGATGATTCAACGACCATATCACACTCCTTTATCTATTCCATTTTTGAAGACCGCGCGCAAACCCTGTGGATCGGCACCGAACATGGCTTGAGCAAGTTCGACCGGCGCACCGAAAAGTTCATGCGCTTCATTGCGAGCCAGAACGATTCCACCGGCATGAGAGGCCGCGCTATTATGGCGATCCACGAAGATCGCGCGGGCAACATTTGGTTTGCCAATTGGGATGGTCACCGCTCTCCTCTCGGCGGGCTTTTTATGCTCGATCAACAAACCGGCAGAATCAAGCGTTATTGCCACGATCCTAAGGATCCTAACAGCCTCAGCAACAATGCCGTGCGTTTCATTAAAGAGGATGACGCCGGCAACTTGTGGCTTGGCACGCAGCTTCATGGGTTGAACCGCTTTGACCCGAAAACCGAGATTTTCACTCATTATGGGCACGACCCTAAAAACCCTCGCAGCATCAGCAATGACCTTGTGCTTTACGGCATGAAAGATCGCGACGGCAATCTGTGGGCAACCACGTTTGGCGGCGGCGTCAATCGCTACGATCCGCTGACAGACGGCTTTATACGCTATCAACACGATCCGCAAAATCCGAACAGCCTGAGTAACAATACCGTCACGGACATTTTTCAAGACTCCTTTGGCGCGATCTGGATTTCCAACGGCGCCTTGAGCCGGTTCGACCCGGCCACGCAGTCCTTCACACATTTTCGTTTTTCCGCGGGCCAGAAGGATTGGGAGAGCGGCTTTGCGGCGTGGACGATTTATGAAGACCGAACGCATAATTTATGGGTGGGCACGCGCAACAGCGGCGCGTTCAAGATTGACCTCAAGCCCAAAAAGTTCACCCATTACCGGCACGAGGCGGATAATGCCAACAGCTTGAGCGCCGATGTGATCGAGCTGTTTTATGAAGATGACCGCGGCCGGCTTTGGATTGCCACTGCTCAGGAAGGTTTGGATCGCTTCGATCCTGCGACCGGGCAATTTACCCATTTCAAACACGATCCGGCCAAGCCGCGCAGCTTGAGCCACAACACAGTGAGGACGATTTATCAGGATCGTTCCGGCGTGTTTTGGATTGGGACCGCGGCCGGATTGAACCGTTTCGATTCTCAAACGCAAAATTTTACGCGCTATCTTCATGACCCGGCAAATCCACATAGCTTAAGCCAGGATGAGGTCAACGTCATTTTCGAAGATCGTCCCGGCGCCCTTTGGATTGGAACACACCGGGGCGGGCTCAACCGCTTTGACCGGCAGAGCGGAAAGTTTTATCGTTTTATGCCCAGGGACCCGACGGGCGATCCGTTTAGTCCGTGGAAAAGTATTTGGGCCATGTATGAAGATCAGAATGCTAATTTCTGGGTGGCGAGTTTTAGCGACCTGTTTCTCTTCAATCGCGTGGCCGAGCGCTTTATTCACGTTGATCCCGCTCCCAACGACAACCCAGCGTGGGATGGTCACATTCTCGTTGATCGCAACGGCGGGATTTGGGGAAGGCACTGCGGCTTATTGCGGCTCGACGTTGATAAAAAACAGTTCAAACGGCATCGCCCCCGGCCGAATCCGAAATTTGACGGCGCGTTTGATTTTGCCTATAATCTCGGATACGCGATCCACGAAGATGATGACGGCAGCTTTTGGTTTGGCGCGATCTCCGGCTTGCACAAATTCGATCCGCAGCAGGAGCGTTTTCTTGCCCATTATTATGAGAAGGACGGTTTGCCGAGCAATCGCGTCTGGAAAATATTGAACGCCGGCCGCGGTAAGCTTTGGCTGATGACGGACGTGGGCATCGCGATTTTTGATGAAAAAGCGCCGGGCAAAAAATTTACGCCTTTGGGCGCCGCCGAGGGCGTCATCAACACGCCGTCCTCGCGAACGGCGTTCATTAAAACGAAGTCCGGAGAAATTTATTGGGGCGGCGCCAACGGCGTTTATCGCTTTTATCCGGAAATGACGAGCACGAATCCCGCGCCGCCGGTGATCCGGTTGACGGCATTTCACAAGTTCAACAAGCCCGTGCAGCTCGACACGGCGATCGCGGCGATTCAAAAGATCCGTTTGCGCCATGATGAAAACTTTTTCTCTTTTGCCTTTGCCGCGTTGGATTTCACCAATCCCCCGCAAAACCAATATGCCTATAAACTGGAAGGGTTGGATCGCGGCTGGATTGAGGCGGGCAATAAGAATGAAGCAAATTACACGCACGTTCCGCCCGGGCAATACACCTTTCGTGTCAAAGGCTCCAACAATGACGGCGTGTGGAATGAAACCGGCGCGTCGGTGCAAATCATCATTACACCACCGTTCTGGCAAACGCGGTGGTTTCGTCTTGCGGTCGTCGCGGCAGTTATTGCGGTGCTTGCCGCGTTGTACAGTTACCGCGTGTCCAAACTGCTCGAAATTGAGCGCACGCGGCTGCGCATCGCTCGCGATCTGCACGATGACGTGGGCAGCAGCTTGAGCAGTATTGCACTCACTGCGGAGTTGTTGCAAAAAGAGCTAGCAGTGAATGGCTTGGTTAATCGCCAGCTAGCGCGCGTGTACGAAACCGCGCAGAAACTCAGCCGCAATTTGAAAGAGATCGTGTGGGCCATCGATCCGCACCGCGACAAATTTGACGACTTGCTGCTGCACATGAAAGAGGCCGCGGAAGAATTGCTCGGGCAAAAAGGCATTGCCTATACGCTCAATGTTCCTCAAGACGAACTGCCGCACTCCCTGAAAATGGAGTTCCGCAGAAATCTGTTTTTGATCTACAAAGAGATGTTGCACAACGTCGTCAAACATGCGGACGCGACACAAGTGGAAATCGCGCTGACGAGAACGAACGGCATGTTGCAATTGCAGGTGGCGGATAATGGCAGGGGCTTCGGCGAAGGGAAAATCGGAAACGGCAGCGGGTTGAAGAGTATGCGCGCCCGCGCCGGAGAATTGAACGGCCGGCTTGAGATTGCGAGCGAGCCGGAGCGGGGGACGAGAGTGAAGTTGGCGGTGAGGATTTCATGAATTGCCCAATGACATTTTCTCAAAGAATGGATAACGAGTAGCATGCGCCCTCTCATTCGTTTTTCTCTTTTGTTCATTTTGCTTTCGCTTCTCAGCGCCCCCCCTTTGCCGGCGCAAGACGCCGCGGGGAAGCTGAAAGCGAAAATCATGACTGCGCTCGAGCGCGCGTATGTGACTTCCGCCTTCAAAATTGCCGTGATAAATCCGGGCCACATCGTGATCGCCGGTGAGGTGCCGAGCTATTGGGACAAGCAGAATGTCTTCGCCATCGTGGCGCGCGTGCCCGGCGTTAAAGAAATCATCAATCACTTGAGCGTGCAAACCGTGTTCGTTCCCGCGCCGATCGTCAAAGTTGAGCTTGAAGAATACTTGAAACGGATACGCGCAATTAAAGATTCGAACAAAATTGCAGTTACCGTACGGATGCCTGAAGGCCAGGTGATTTTGGGTGGCACGGTCAATTTCCCCTACGAAAAAGCACTGGTGGAAGAGATTGCAGCCTGGCATCGCGGCGTGAAAGAGGTCGACAATCAGATCGAAGTTTTGTCGATGGATAAGCTCGTGTCTGATGCCGCCCTCGCCCGTGCTATTAAAGACATGCTCAGTTGTGACTTTCCGCCCGAAGCGAAAACGGTGCAGGTGAAAATCGAAAAAGGCCAAGTGATACTGAGCGGTGCGGTCACCCGGCTGTGGACGAAGCTTGAAATTGAAAAAGCCGTGCAAAATACCGGCGGCGTGCGCCAACTTGAGAGCCGGCTTGAAGTCAAGACCAGCGAAGAGTAAGCAAAACTGTCATCCCGTAGGGAACTTGTTTGGCACTAGCGCGGTGCTGGTTGGAAACAGGATGCCTCCGGCATGACAGATTCACACACAATGTCATCCCGCAGGGAACTTGTTTGTCATCAAGAACAGTGCGGGATTTCAAACAGGATGCCTCCGGCATGACATTCAAGTGAGGTTTTTTTTATGATCGCCAAAGGCAATTACTACGTCTACATCATCACCAACCCCGGCAAGACCGTGCTTTATACCGGTGTGACCAACGATCTGAAACTGCGTTTGCAGCAGCATTATCAAAATCGCGGCAACAAACGCACTTTTGCCGGAAGGTATTATTGCTACCGACTTCTTTACTTCGAGACATATACAGATATCAATCAGGCGATTGCCCGCGAGAAGGAGATTAAAGATTGGTCGCGGGAAAAGAAGGAAGTGCTAATTGCAACGAAGAATCCCAAATGGAATTTTTTGAAGCTCTAACAGCATCCCGCAGGGAACTTTTTTGTCATCAAGCACAGTGCTGAATTGGAACAAGATGCCTCCGGCATGACATCACGAGAGCTTGTCATCCCGCAGGGAACTTTTTTGTCATCAAGCACAGTGCTGAATTGGAACAAGATGCCTCCGGCATGACATCACGAGAGCTTGTCATCCCGCAGGGAACTTTTTTGTCATCAAGCACAGTGCTGAATTGGAACAAGATGCCTCCGGCATGACATCACGAGAGCTTGTCAT
>CAYWGH010000059.1:0-16801 GCA_964457925.1 uncultured Cytophagia bacterium | reverse complement strand
AGATGCCTCCGGCATGACATCACGAGAGCTTGTCATCCCGCAGGGAACTTGTTTGTCATCAAGCACCGCGCTGGCTTGGGACAAGATGCCTCCGGCATGACAGATTCACACACAATGTCATCCCGCAGGGAACTTGTTTGTCATCAAGCACCGTGCTGAATTGAGACAAGATGCCTCCGGCATGACATTCTGCCCATTTGTGTGATTGTTTTTGCGTTTTACGCGGAGAAAAACCAATGCGCCATTCTACACCAATTCTTCATGATTTCATTTTCCTCCTGATCTTTTCTTCCGCGGCCGCGGGGCAAAAGAGCGATAACAAAGGCATGACCAATAACGCCGAGGCGAGTCAAAACTTCGCATTCGAGCAGCTCACTATCGCGCACGGGCTGCCGCATAACACAGTGCGGTGTATTTTGCAAGATAGCCAGGGCTTTCTCTGGTTTGGAACGTTGGATGGGTTGGCGCGTTATGATGGCTACCATTTCAAAGTTTACCGGCATAACCTTGCCGATTCCACCACCATCTCAAGTAACAATATTAAAGTTATCTTTGAAGACCGCAGCCAAAATTTGTGGATTGGGACTTACTACGGCCTCAATAAATTTAATCGCTCCACCGAGACTTTTACGCGTTACACGCAAGGCCCGGAGGAATCACTGGGGTCGAGCGCGCATGAAGTTTGGGTGATTCATGAAGATCGCGCCGGCAACTTGTGGGTCGGCTACTGGGCCGGTGATTATTTGCCGTGGGGTGGGCTTTACAAGCTGGATCGCCATACGGGAAAGTTTACGCCTTATCGCTATGACCCTTATAACCCCAACAGCATGAGCCACAATGCGATACGCTGCATTGTGGAAGACGATAACGGCGTTTTATGGGTGGGAACAGAAACCGAGGGTTTGAACAGGTTTGATCCCAAAACCGAAACTTTCATTCGCTATCGCCATGATCCGAAAAATCCGCGTAGCCTCGGTGATAACCGGGTTTGGAATGGGCTAAAGGATCGCAAGGGCAATCTTTGGTTTGCAACCATGGGCGGGGGATTGAATAAATATGATCCGGGTAGCGACAGTTTCATGCGCTATACCCCTGACCCCAATAACGCTGCAGGCTCGTATTTATTCGATGTATGCAAAATTTATCAAGATACCAAAGGCATGATTTGGTTTTCCAACGGCGTGTTGAGCCGCTTTGATCCAACAACAGCGTCATTTGCGCATTTCCGTTTTTCGCGCAATCAGAATGATTGGTTGAGCAATTATCATCCTTTCGCGATTCAAGAAGACAACGCCGGCAATCTCTGGGTCGGCACGCGCGGCAGCGGCGTCTTCAAGATCGGCCTCAAACCGCAACGCTTCACGCATTACCGGCATACGCCGGAGAATCCGAACAGCTTGAGTGATGACGATGTTCGTCTCATTTTCGAGGATTCAAAAGACCTGATTTGGATCGCCACACGGGATCAGGGCTTGAGCCGGCTTGATCCGCAAACCGGGCAGTTCGTGAATTTCAAACATGATCCGCATGATGCTCGCAGCCTCAGAAGCGACGTCGTCTATGTCATTTGTGAGGATCGCTCAAAAAACGTGTGGTTTGGAACACAAAAGGGATTGAACCGATTCGATCCGCAGCAAGGCAAGTTTACGCGTTACGAGAGTCTGCACAGCTTGCGCAACGAGGCCATAAATGCGCTCTTTGTCGATCATGCGGACACCCTTTGGATTGGCATGGCCGGTGAAGGAGGGTTCGGCAAATTTGACTGGCGGACCGAAACCTTTCGGCAATACAATCCTGTTCCCGAAAACAAAGGGTATTATTATGTTGATCGCTTTTTTGAAGATCGCCAGGGCAATTTGTGGATTGGAACAACAGGACGAGTCTTTCTCTTTGATCGGCGTAGCGGCCAATGTCAAGTCATTAAGACATTTTCAAATAGGTCTCGACTTGGTGGAAGTGCACGACGCTTATTGGAAGATCAAAATGGCACGATCTGGGGCTGGTGGCGCGGTTTGTATAAGGTCGACAGCGATAGTTTAATGGTCAACCAGTATTATCTGATGTTGGAAACAGCCGGTAATCCGTTTACCTTCAATGCCTTCTATAACCAGGTTGAAGCAACCTACTTGGATGCCAAAAACAAAATTTGGTGTGGTACGCGCTACGGGTTATACAAGTTTGATCCGCTACAAGAGCAGTATACGGCGCGTTATTATGAAAAGGATGGCCTGTCGAGCAATCTTATCACAAAAATTGTCGCAGATCATGCCGGCAGGCTGTGGTTGCTCACCGGCGGCCGCGTGTCGATTTTCGATGAGAACGCGCCGCCGGGCGCGCAATTCACCAATCTCGGTTCTGATGATGGCGTCATTAACACGCCCTCGGCGCCGGAGGCTTTTATTCGAACCAGAAACGGCGAAATTTACTGGGGCGGCACCAACGGCGTCTATCGTTTCTTTCCGGAGGTCAAATCCACCAATCCGCATCCTCCGCAAATTCGGTTGACAGAATTCAGAAAGTTCAATAAACCGGTGAAGCTTGATTCTTCGATCTCAACCACTCGGGCGCTCCGTTTGCATCATGACGAAAATTTTTTTTCATTGGCTTTTGCGGCGATGGATTTTACCAATTCCAAGCGGAATCAGTATGCTTACAAGTTGGAAGGATTTGACCAGGATTGGATTCAGAGCGGCAATAAGAATGAGGCGAGCTACACCAACGTGCCACCGGGCCAATACACCTTTCATGTCAAAGGCTCCAACAACGACGGCGTATGGAATGAAGCAGGCGCATCGATAAGAGTCATCATCACGCCGCCCTTCTGGCAAACCTGGTGGTTTCGTCTCGTGGCGGCGCTGGCGGTTATTGCTTTTCTCGCCGCGCTGTACAATTATCGCGTCGCCAAACTCCTCGAAATCGAGCGCACGCGCCTGCGCATCGCCCGCGATCTGCACGACGACGTGGGCAGCAGCTTGAGCAGCATCGCGCTCACCGCGGAAATGCTGCAAAAAGAGATTGCCACCGATGGTTTGGTCAATCGCCAATTGGCGCGCGTGTATGAGACCGCAAAGAAGCTCAGCCACAATCTGAAAGAGATTGTGTGGGCCATTGATCCGCACCGCGACAAATTCGACGATCTGATGCTGCATATCAAAGAAACTGCCGAAGAACTGCTCGGTCAGAAAGGCATTACCTACTCGCTTGAGGTTCCACCAGGCGAATTGCCGCAATCGCTGAAAATGGAATTTCGGCGCAATCTCTTTTTGATTTACAAAGAGATGTTGCACAACATCGTTCAACATGCGCAGGCAACGAAAGTGGAGATTGCGCTGACGCGAACAAACGGCATATTGCAGTTGCAGGTGACGGATAATGGCAAGGGTTTTGGCGCGGCAGCGGGCGGAAATGGCAGCGGGTTGAAGAGCATGCGCGCCCGCGCCGCGGAGTTGCATGGCACATTGCAGATTGACAGCCAGCCGGAGCGTGGCACTCGGGTGAGGTTGGCGGTAAACGTGAGCAAACGAAGTTCGACCGGGGCATGATCACTTTTTCAGTTTTGCCGGGTTTTCCTGCCCAAGCTGTGCGGCCCCCAAATACCTCAAACGAGGTATGGCGGTCGCGGAGAAAATAGAGTTAATTGAGACGAGTACGCGTCTGGAGGCGAAAGCACTGAACGGCGGTTGTGGCATTGTGGCATGACCCGGGGTGCCCAATATCCCAATAAAACAATTACATAAATGCCAAAAAACAAACACGAATACCTCGACGTTTGGGTGATCGAGAACCACGACGAAATGCGCGCGACGCTGGTCGAAGTCATTGACAGCGACCCGGTCATGATGTGTTCGTTGAGCTTCGTCAAATGCGAAGACGCCCTTGCCGCGCTGCAAACGGAATCCCCGCCGCAGGTGATCTTGATGGACATCGGCCTGCCGGGCATGAGCGGGATCCAGGGCGTGCGCCGCATTCGCGCCATCTCGCCGGCCACGCAAATTCTCATGCTGACAATCTACGAAGATGATGCAAACGTCTTCGAGTCGCTTTGCGCCGGCGCTTCGGGTTATCTCTTGAAAGGCGGTTCGACGGACAAAATCATCGCCGCGATCAAAGAAGTACAGGCCGGCGGCGCGCCGATGAACGCGCAAATCGCCAAAAAAGTGTTGGCGATGTTTACGAAGATTATCTCGCCGCAGGCGGATTATAGCCTCACCGAGCGCGAAAAAGAAATTCTCAATTTATTGGTTTCCGGCAAATCCCAAAAGCAAATCGCCTCCACCCTTTGTCTCAGTCCCTTTACCATCGCCACGCACATGAAGAACATCTACGTGAAGCTGCACGTGCATTGCCGCAGCGAAGCGGTGGCGAAGGCGCTGAAAGAGCATCTGCTCTAATACAAATTGAAAGAGGAAGAATAGAAAACAGCTTGAGAGTTTGCGCCAGCTCCTACCCTACCCTTCCACACCTCCATCTCTATAAAAATTCAAAGCCCTATAACCCTCTCCGCTGCCCATTCAAATATTCAACGCTTATTTGAAATATACCTCAAACGAGGTATTGGCGCTGCCCGCTTATGAGAGTATATTTTCCCAGTTGTCAAAAAGCAATACCATTTTTCTAAATCAATACTCTTTTACGGAGGACCAAATGAAACGCATTATTTGTTTTTTGGCGCTTTTGGTAATACTTGAGAGTAACTTCGTTTCAGCAGACGTTCCTCAAACCATGAACGTCCAGGGCCGTGTTAAGGACGCTAGCGGCGCTTTGATCAATGGTAACCGCAATGTCATTTTTAGAATTTATGATGTTGCGACCGGTGGCACCGTCTTGTGGGAAGAAACCGTCAATAACCTGCGCTTTACTCAGGGATTATTTGTCGTGTGCCTGGGCGACCCCAGCCGCACTCCTATCCGACCGTTGAG
The DNA here is from genome assembly GCA_964457925.1 of uncultured Cytophagia bacterium. Lineage (GTDB taxonomy): Bacteria > Zhuqueibacterota > Zhuqueibacteria > Zhuqueibacterales > Zhuqueibacteraceae > Coneutiohabitans. The sequence continues at coordinate 11,882 of CAYWGH010000059.1, read as the reverse complement.
TCTACCATTTGATAAAACCTATTGGCTCGGCATCACCATCGTCGGAGGAGGTGCCGAGTTGTCGCCGAGAATTGTCTTGTGCTCCTCGCCATATAGTCTCAATGCTAAGGCGGTTTTGGGAAGTACGAGCACGTCTAATATTTTTCCGGGTTCCGGCAACGTTGGAATCGGAACGTTGACTCCCGCGGGAAAGCTGCATATCGAGGATGTCAATTGGTCCAATGCGCCGTTTCTTATCAAAGGCCGCTCCGGTGCCGTCACCGGACCCGCGATCACCGTGGATGCGACCACTGGTACCGGTGGGCGCAAATACTCTTTCATTTCGACTAATAGTGGGGCTGGCGCCGGTGGCGGGAAATTGGCGATTTTTGACGATACGCCTTCGACAGGAGGTTACAGATTCGTAATCGATGCCACTGGAAACATTGGTCTGGGGACGACGGCCCCAACGACCAAGCTTCAAGTTAACGGCAGGATCGCCGCAGGGGTAAATGGGAGCACTGCAGGAGCGATGACGTTTTTTCCAACAGATGGCCTTGCCTGGTTTCACATAGACAATGGCCCGGCAGGCGGCCGCCCAACTGGCCGGCTGCGCATTTCCACGGGAGGCAACCCTGGCGACAATGAGATGATGAGCATCTTGCAAACTGGCAATATCGGTATCGGGACAATCTCACCTCGTGGGAAATTAGAGGTGCGAGGCACTGGCGCAGGCACCGGCGGCGTTGCATTGCGGGCGGATAATACAAACGCCAGCGGAATTGGAGTTTTCTCCACCACGAACAGCAATGATGCAAACATCGTGGCTACCAACACTGGCACAGGCGACATCTTGCGAGGCTTCAGCGGTAGCGGTGGCAGCAATCTGGTGTTTCGGATTACAAACAGTGGAAGAACAGTAACAAGTGTTTTGGAAATCACTGGCGGCTCGGATTTGTCCGAGCAATTCGACGTCACCCCGAATAGCGCGGAAAAAAGCAAAGTCGATTCGCGGCCGATAGAACCTGGCATGGTTGTAACAATTGATCAGGAAAACCCCGGCAAATTAATGATGAGCACGACAGCTTATGATCGCAAAGTCGCCGGCATTATCAGCGGTGCGAACGGGATCAACGCTGGGATGATGATGGGGCAAAATGGCTCGGCCGCTGCCGGTTCGACGCCGGTTGCGCTCGCCGGTCGCGTTTATTGTTGGGTTGATGCTTCGCATGGCGCAATTGAGCCTGGAGATTTGCTCACAACTTCAGATACGCCGGGGCATGCCATGAAGGTTGTTGATCACGTCCAGGCACAAGGCGCGATTCTTGGCAAAGCGATGACAGCATTAGTTAATGGCAAAGGATTAGTTCTCGTTCTTGTCACGTTGCAGTAGCTTGAGATAGAGAGGAACTTCAGCATGAAAATGCAATCTGCTATTTTGCAAATTTCAATGCGCCTAGCTTTTTTGGGGGTGTTGGCGGGAATAGCGCTGCCGACGGGGTTAGCGCGCGCCCAAAAAATCGACGAGGAAAAAGAAGAAGACCCTGAGCGCATTACGCGTTTTTGGCGAACAGCACTGTCCCCTGACGATTACATGCGTGCTTTGGAAATAACCGGTATGTTATCGCCTACATTTCGCAAAGCTGGTCAGCTTTCGGATACGGATTGGCAAGCCGTTGGTCCGACAGGCGATCACAGTGCCGCGTTTCCATTTAACGGACGAATTCGATCCATCCACATTCAATCAATCGGTAGCGATTACTATGTTTATGCTGGTGCGAGCAGCGGCGGTATTTGGCGCGCGCTAGGATCGACTGGCCCCGTTTGGACAAGCTTGGGTGATAATCTGCCCAACCCGGCCGTCGGTGCTTTTGCAGTTCATCCGAGCAATCCCAATAATATTCTGGTTGGAACCGGGGATTACAAACGCTATCATGGCGCAGGCATGTTCCATACTACTGATGCGGGACGAACCTGGAGTCCAATTTCACTTCCTGACAGTCCCGGGGCGTTTTTTAGAATTTATTATCTTCCCGGCAATTCTAATATCGTCATCGCAGTAACGACACGGGGTCTATTTCGTTCTACTAATGGTGCTGCCGGACCATGGACGCTTCGCTTGAACGGTCTCATTAGCGATCTGGCAATACATCCAGCTTTTCCGGATACACAATACTGTTGCCGGGCCACAAGCGGCGGAACTGGCGGCGGGATATGGAAATCCTCCAATGCGGGGATAGACTGGACACGCCTTGCTTCAACCGGCACTCCACCAGCCAACGCCGTGGGCATCGGGCGTATTGCAATCTGCCGCAACGCTCCCACCAGCCTATTATATGCCTACGAGGAAAGTGGTTTTATTGGAACAGTCAATGGTCAGCGTTATGGGGGAATTCTAAAATCATCGAACGCAGGTGGCCGGTGGGCAGATATCACTGGAAATGTACAACTCGGTCAAGCCTTTCATGCTCTGGCTGTTGCCATTCGGCCAAATAATCCCAATGAGCTCTACGTCGGCCCCAACAACCTTCAAAGATCGACTACGGGCGGAACCGGAACAAATCCTTGGCAAGATGTTACAGGTTCGATTGCCAAGCATCAAGACCAAACTCAACTTTATTTCAGCCCCGTGACTGGTGAAAACACGCTATGGGTTTGCAATGATGGAGGCATTTATCGCCATACGATTGGAGGCAGTACCGTCTCGTGGAACGGCAATCAGAGCACCGGCTTGCGTGTGGGTCAAGTTTATCAAATCGACGCACAACGAGATTTACGCCTAGCTGCTCTCCAGGATAATGGCATCGCTGGATCAACCAACATAGGAACGAATTGGAGCGGTTTTGAGAATAGTGACGGAGAGGAGGTCGAGATAACAAATGACTTAAACAACCCAGTGTTTTGGTATATTAGTGGTGTTTATCCCCGCCCCAATTGGCGCACATTTCGCCAAACTTTTGACGGTCTTCCTCGCAATGAACTCAGTAGCCCGGATTCTCACCGAAGATTGTTTTTTGATCGCTTCAACGACCGGATTTATAGTGTGAATGCCGATGGATCACCTTTTCACGTTGTGTCCAGCCCAGCTTCAGGAACCCTGATTTGGAGAGAAGAAAGTGTCATTAATACTCGAGCCACGCATCTTTCTGGAAGTTATCTCAATAGCAATACCCTTTTTGCCTATAACTATTGGTCCCCGGACACATTGACTGTCCTGCAAAAAACTTCGACAGGATGGAGCACTTATACCGCTACATTTGGCGTTAACAGAAACGTCGCTGTGGTATTTGCTTCGAACGAACGGCCGGGAGAAAGTTGGGTAGGTCTGAGATGTGAAACTGGCCTGGAGGATCGTGTTAGTGTGGGATGTGCATCAGGCGCACCCAAGATTTTGCACACGACAAATTTTTGGCGAAGCTGGACAGACATTAGCGGGTCTCTAGCCAATGTTGGCGCCGTCAATGCGATCGTTGTTGCGCCCTTCAATTCACGAGAAATTTATGCTGCCACGGATTTTGGGGTGTTTCGGACTCAAAATAGCGGCATGAGTTGGGAACCTTTCCAGAGCGGCTTGCCGATTGTGGGTTGCACCGATTTGCGCTATATCATTGATCGTACCCGCGCTGGCAATGACAAGCTTGTGGTAGCGACCTTCGGTCGAGGCCTGTACGAGTGTACAATCAACCGGCAACCGTTAGTCTATGTCGATCCAAGCAACATCGGTGTCGAAGATGGCACCTTCGAGCACCCCTACAACACATTTAATGAAGGCCATACTGTGGTGCCGAATCGAGGCGTTTTGGCGCTGCGCGGCAATATCTACACCGTGCCGGTGACCCTGGTCAAACCGATGACGATTAATGCCTATGAGTCAACGGCGCAATTGCAGCACTGAAGCAGCTTGACTTTGTTTTTACGCGCTCGTGGGAAGGGAATCCTAAGCCGATCGATGTATCAGCTATCAAAGGAGGTCACGACGATGAAAAAATCTATCCTGTTAGCTATTATTACTGTTTTTGGGGTGATATTCACTTCGATTGCCTATGCTGATGATATAATCCTCATTAGGTTATCCTACAAAGTTGTTTTGAATCCTGCCTCGGGAACACGGCCGCCCGGCGTAACCGATGCCGATATCGATAATGCGATTGCGGCCATGAACGCTCTCGAAGAAACTTATTTTCGCGGCTTTCGCTTTGTGCGCGTCGATCCCGTCACTAATATCGGTGGGCGCGACGATACGACCGGTGCGGGTCCGAGCAAGTGGTATAACACCGATTTTTTCACAGTAGACGGGGCAAAAGATCAAATGCAGGCGGAAGCGCTTGCCAACCGCGCCCGTTACGCGTGGAATTCGAATGCCGTCAATCTCTATATCACAAATTGGAACGGCTTATGCAGAGGCATCTGTTCCTTTGCTTCGGACGAGATCATTATCATCAGTGGCTGCACTGATGGCAGCGGGGTTTTGCAGCTTCACGAAATCGGACACTATTTTGGACTTTGCCACACCCAAGGCTGTCAATGCGCCAGTTGTACTCCAGGCATGATTGGCACATGTAACACTTTCCCGGGTGACGATGGTATTGCAGACACCCTGCCTGATCTACAATGCTGGACACAGAACAATATCGCCAACTTTACTTTCAATACAAGCTACGCCAGCCTGACGCCGGCCCAACAACAACAAGTAGACGATGTTTTCTTTAACATCATGTCCTATCACGGCGGCAGAACTCGAATGACCGAACTGCAACTTGATACCTGGGCCAATCTTGCTGCTAGCACGATTCACCGCAGGTTTGTGGCCGATGGCAGGACGTACTTCGTGCAAGTTGGGGGTAATCTTTTGGGAACCGGATTCAGCGGCGATCCTATTGCAACGGTAAGACGAGGGGTTGAGGTGGCGGCCAGTTCCGGTGACATTGTGTTGCTTCGTCCTGGGGCGTATAACGAATGGCCGCTTACGATCGGCGCCGGCAACAAAGCCGTCACACTGCGAGCTACCCGCCAAGGCCCGGCGGTGATCGGCTCATCAAGCACCTCCGTGCTCGCCGCCTCGCGATCGCCTGAAGAAATCGATGCGGCGTTACAAAAAATTCCTGCCATCATTAGTGATCGAGGTGAAGCCCGGTTAGATTTTGCCGGTTCTGAGGGTAAAAAGTAGGAAATGATATCAATAGATGGAGATATCTTCTATAGGATTTACTTTTACCTAAAATCAATTGGAGCGTGCCATGAAGTCAAAATTTTTCATCTATATACTGTTATTGATTGTTGTCAGCCAACCAACTTGGGCCGATATTCCCACATGTATGAATTTTCAGGGGGTTTTGCGAAATAACGCCGGTGTTTTGGTGGGCGGCACTCACAATCTTACTTTTAGAATTTATGATGTTGCAACCGGCGGCAGTCCTCTTTGGGACGAAACCATCAACGGCGTGCGGCTGGTGCAAGGTATTTTCAATGTCATTATGGGTGATCCCACCCGCACACCATTCAGGCCTTTAACGATTGCTTTTGACAAGCCCTATTGGCTTGGTGTGTCTATCGATGGCGGGACTGAGCTTATGCAACGAATCCCGATGTGTCCTTCGCCATACGCGCTCAATTCCCGGCGCTTGTTTCTGCCGTTTGCTGCCAGCGTTGCCACGACATCGAGCGGCATCATACCAGCCCCCATTCTATTTGATATTACCCAAACCGGCGCCGGTGGCGCAGGACGATTCGCCACTTCAAATGCCGCCAATAATCGAACCGTCCTTGAAGCAATCACTGATGGGACCGGCGCGGCCGGCACTTTTGTCAATACTCATGCCAATACTCTTAATCCGGGGTTGCTTGGCCGCACACACTCCAAAACAGATGGAACCACCCTAGTTGGCGGTGCGGCCGGTGTGCGGGGAATTGCCGAAGATGTAGACTCCGGAGAATATTCTGCTGGTCTTCTCGGCATCAACAATGGCACAACCGAACGTCCGAGCGGAGAATTTACCCGCGAACCGATCCGGGCCGGTGTCTTGGGAATCGTGCGAAGAGGAGGCCGCGGCGTGATGGGCGTTAGTGTGAGTGGCTACGGGGTCTATGGAGAGTCGCAATCGGCGCAGGGTTTTGCAGGCTATTTCGCTGGACGAGTTTACGCTTCAGGTAATATTGGCATTGGAACGGAACGCCCCAATCCCGCCAACATCGCCTCGTGGAGTCCGGTCCTCACGATTGGACCATCTGAAAACAATAAGGCGGCAATCGTCGAACTGCAGGGCAACAACACTTCCGCTTCGGGAGGAGTTGGCGCCTTGGTTTTCAGAAATTATGCTGCTTTTTCATCTCAAGATAATCGTTTGGGGCAGATACAAGTTAACCCGGATGGTGCTATTAACTCCGGCTCCATGAGGTTTGAATCCGCGAATAATGGAGTCCTATCCGAAAGAATGCGGATTACAAAAGACGGCAATGTCGGCATCGGGACGACGACTCCAACTAGAATTTTACAAGTTATGCAGAATTCCAGCACCGATCCTATTGCAGATGCGTGGACTACCTACAGCTCACGGCGCTGGAAGACCAACATTACAAAGATACCCCATGCGTTGGACAAAGTTCAACATCTACGTGGCGTGTATTATGATTGGAAAGCTAACGGCAAGCACGATATCGGTCTGATCGCGGAAGAAGTTGGTGAGGTAATTCCGGAAGTGGTCCAATACGAAAAGAATGGCAAAGATGCGACTTCGGTGGATTATGCGCGCTTGGTCGCGCTCTTGATCGAAGCAATAAAAGAGCAGCAAAAGGAGATTGCCGGACTGCAAGACGTCGTCAAGTCGCTAGTCTTGGCCAAGCCTCAAACGATTGACAATATCAGCGGCGAAGAATAAGTCATCTTGCGCATTGTTCGCTGATAAATACTCGGCGCCCATAAACGCAAGTACGAACATATTCAAAGTCTACAGGAGCATGATCATATGAATTGCAAAAAAACCAACTTTACTTTGCTGCTACTGACGATGAGCCTCTTGATTCAAAGGCCAAGTGCAGCGCAGCAATATGAACTGCTCAACAGCCTCATCAGCAACGGTGGCGGCTCGGCAAGCAATAACGGTTTTCAGCTTGATTGTGCCGTTGGCGAACCGGCGATAGGCGAAGGCAGCAACGCCAACTTCACCATGCAAGCCGGCTTCGTCCCCGCTGCCAACACGACCCAAGAACCTCCGGCTACATGGATTTTTACCAGCAACACTGGGGCGAGCGCGACGATCGGGGTGAAGGCAGAGATAAATCCCACAATCGGAGGCCGGCCTTTGCAAACTGCTGATGCCGTGGGCGTGTTTTTTGACCGTAACGGCTCACTCGTTTGCGCAGGATACGGCTTGTGGCAAAGCGGTCAAAACATGGCAATCACAGCATGGGGCGATAACTCTCAGACACAAATCAAAGACGGTTTTGCCGAGGGCGAGCTGATGCGCTATCGCATTTGGGACGCGGCAGAGGGGCGCGAATACGAAGCGGTTGCTGCATATAGCAGCGGGGGACCCAGTTTTGCCAACGGCGGCATTTATGAGCTTAGCTCGCTGCGCGCCGTCACGACTGTCTCCCATAATATCGCTTTGACAGTCGGATGGAATACAATCTCGAGCTATGTAGAGCCAACCACGCCTGACTTGGAAACTTTGCTTGCAGGCATTATTCCACAGATGGTGATCATGAAAAATGGCCGTGGCCAGGTGTTTTGGCCGGCTCTGGGAATCAACCAAATCGGCACATGGAATCCGGTTGACGCCTATCAAATTTACATGCAACTGGCAGCGTCCCTCACGATCACCGGCAATCAGATCGTTCCGGAAGCCACACCGATCGCCTTGCAAAGCGGCTGGAATCTTGTCGCTTATTTGCGCAATAGCCCAATGCCGATTGCACAAGCGCTCGCGAGTATTGCAGATAAACTCATTATCGTCAAGAATAATGCCGGAGACGTTTACTGGCCGGCGTTAGGCATCAATCAAATTGGCAACATGGTGCCCGGACAGGGCTACTTGATGAACCTATCGATGGCCGCAACCCTGCTTTATCCCGCGAATGGTGCGGCAGCTTTGAGCACAATTCTCGGACAGGAAAATACCCAGGAAAATACCCCCGAACACAAAGGCACACGTGAAATTTCGTCCTATGTTGTGACAAATACCGGCGCAAATGCGACGTTGCTCGTGCAAGTGAACGGTCTGAGCGATGGAGATGAAGTCATCGTCAGGGCAAGTCAAAAAATCGTTGGTCGAAGCATCCTACACGAGGGCAAAACCCTCGTTAGCATTTGGGGAGATAATGAGATCACCCAGGAATTGCGTGAAGGCGCAGTGACCGGCGAGGAACTGGTACTGGAGGCATGGTCAACCGCAGAGCAAAAAACCAAGCTGCTCGTGCTTACATCACTTTCAGATGCTTTATCGGGACAAACGCTGGCCAGTAACCTGAGGTACGAAACTAATGCCGTTTGGGTAGCCGAAGTCGCGGTTATACAGGAAATTCCCAGCACGTTCATGCTCGCACAAAATTATCCCAATCCGTTCAATCCTTCAACGATCATCAAATACGGCTTGCCGCACGATGCCAAAGTCAAATTGGAAATTTATGACATGCTCGGACAACGTATCGCCGTGTTATTCGAAGGTCAACAAAGAGCAGGCTACCATGAAGCGATATTTGAGAATTTTTCGCTGCCCAGTGGCGTTTATTTTTATCGTTTACTGGCCGGTCCATTTGATCAAACCATGAAAATGCTACTCGTCCGATAAAACGAGAAGAAACACTTTCAACCCGACAGGAGTTACTATGAAGCGTCTTTATCTGTTTATTTCTGCTGCGCTCGTTTATGCGATAAGTAGCCAAGTTGCCATGGCGCAAACCCCGCGACATTTTACGCACGTTTCCAACACTGGAAGCAATGCCACAGTTGGCATTCCACTTTCGGCAAATCCAAATATTGCGGGAACCGCGCTAGCCAATGGCGATGAAATCGGTATGTTTACGCCAGATGGCTTATGCGTCGGCGCGGCAGTTTGGACCGCTGGAGGTAGCACGGCCATTACGGTCTGGGGCGACAATGATCAAACACCAGTCGTCGATGGCATGCGTGCTGGCGAGCAAATGATGTTTTGTGTTTGGCGCCAAGCCACGAACACTGCGTATACCGAAGTCACTATCACCTATTCACTTGGTGATGGCCGCTACGCGGCCAACGGTATAAATGCGGTCGCTGCACTCACGGCAACGAGTAATGTCGCGGCGCCTTTGGCACCTATTTTGGGCGCGCCCAACAACAGCTCGACGAACGTTTCTAAAAATCCACGTTTGCAATGGTATACCTCGTGTAGTGCGCAAACTTATACATTGCAACTTTCCACCAGTTCGGCGTTCACCACCTTTTTCGTGAACGAGGCCGGTATCGACTCAACATTTTTTCAAATTTCCCGTTCGGCTTTGTTGATGGATAATACCACCTACTATTGGCGCGTGCGAGGCACTAACAGTGCTGGGACTGGCGATTGGTCTACGGTGAGGAGCTTCACCACGGGCACAACTGTTGGAGTCAACAGCTCTCGACGCGAGTCTCCATTAGGCTATGCCTTGAATCAAAACTATCCCAACCCGTTCAATCCCTCCACCACCATCGCATTTCAAGTTCCGGTCGCCAGCAATATCACGTTAAAAATCTACGACGTGCTCGGCAAGGAGATCACAACGCTGGTTAACGAATGGAAATCGCCTGGGAAGTACCAAGCCCATTTTGACGCTTCGGGTTTAAACGGCGGCGTTTATTTTTACCAATTGCGCGCCGCTGAGTTCTCGCAAATGCGGAAACTTTTATTGGTCAAGTGACAATGAATGAAGTCCGGCACGCGACTAACGGATTTTCTATTGCACTGTTACCGCGAATTATGTAGTCCCCGCCCCTTGTGGGCGGCTATGAAAATATAGATTTTCGCGATTCCGCAGCGACCCACAAGTGGTCGGGACTACAAAAAATTAAAGTGGCAATGCACTAGATCGGTAAAACCCCGCCACTCAAGCCAAGCTTCACTCTGCCCATTTGTTATTACTCACACGATCGCAATTGCGCGTATCTTAACGGCAAATGAAGATACGCCCCATGAAAGCAATTGCGCTGTCTCGACTCTTATCCTACGGCAATGAATCACGGCTGGACCGAATTTTGGCGGAGCTTTCACTCTCAGCAGCCGAGTGGGAAGAAATCCTGCGACAATCGCTCCGGCACAGTGTTGCGCCGTTGCTGTACCATCGTTTGAAACAGGCCGGCTCCGGCTCTGGGCTTCCGGTTGAGGTGTGGGGTAAACTGCAAAGACTCTATTTGAGCAGCGCAGCGATCAATGGCAGTATGTATCGGGATCTCGCAAAGGCGCTTGAATGTTTGCAGGCAAACGGCATTGCCGTGATCGTCCTCAAAGGCGGCTATTTGGCCCGGCATGTTTATGACAACATCGCGTTGCGGCCGATGAGTGATTTCGATCTGCTGGTCAAAGAGGCTGATCTTCTGAGAGCCAATGATCTTCTGGTCGAACTCGGCTATCGCGTCAGTCGAAACGCCGACACGGAAGCGCTGATCGCGAAATTCTATCATCTTCCTCCGCTCATCAAAGCAGGCAAAATACCCGTTGGCATCGAGCTGCATTGGAAGCTGGAGAGGTCGTCGGCCCGTTTTTAAATTGACACCGAGGAGTTGTGGCGCCGGGCGCAGCCGGCTGTTTTCGGAGAAGCGCGCGCCTCAGCGCTTTGTCCGGAAGACTTGCTGCTGCATTTGTGCATTCATGCCTCCTATCACCATCAATTCCGTTTCGGCTTGCGGCCGCTCAGCGATATTGCCGAAACCATTCGACGTTGCCACAACCGGCTTGACTGGGAGCAATTGCGCGAACGCGCTGATGATTGGGGCGCGCCAAAATGCGTATATTTGATCTTGCGCCTCGCTAGCAAGCTTTTGGAAGCAAATATTCCGCACGACGTTTTGCAGCGCTTCGCGCCCAAGGAGATGAAGCACAGCTTCGTGGCCATGAGTGAGGCGTTTACGTTGGGAGATATTGGCGATCCGTTTATCTTTCGCAAATTCGGTTCGCTTTGGAAAAACGGGCGATGGCGGGATAAGCTGATGATCGTGAAAAACAGCGCCCTGCCGGCCCCAAAAACAATGGCGAGATTATATCCGGCTTCGCAGGGCAACACACGATTCTCGTCTTATTATATCAACCGCTGGAAAGATCTCCTGCGCCGGTTTGGGCCGATCGTATGGCAAATGCTGAGAAGAAAAAAGCAAATGAAGGATTTGGTAGAGGATGAAAAAAAGCGGCTGGCGTTGAAGCAATGGCTCATGAGTTAATTTTGCTCTCGTACTCGCGAATGTTTGTTCGGATTTGGCTGCGTAGAGGCTCCTTGTTGCATTGAGAAATGTATTTGAGATTTATTCAAAAGGCGGATGTTCTCCCCGGACAAAAAGCATCTGTCGCAAATTGACCAGGCATTGCCGGTTTAATTGCAAGGCTTCGATTGTCGCCCGCCCAATCGCGGTCAAACCCACAATCTAAGTATAGTCGTCGCTCCAACGAAAATGATCATGCCATTTCTGCCGTCTCGGATAAAATAATGGAACAAGCTTGCCAGTAACCGGATCGAGGACTTTGGTTTTGGCGTGTTTATGGCCATTACAACCAGGACAGGCCAGCGCCACATTGCCGGAGATCGTTTGCCCGCCTCGACTGCGAGGTTTGATATGTTCTACCGCAAATGACTCAGTTGCAAAGCATGCTTGGCTCAGACAATATTCACAACCACTGCTGTCCTGTATAGCGCATTTCGTATAGCCCAAAGGGCAAAAAGCGCCCATTTTTCCCGGGTTCAAT
>CAYWGH010000058.1:0-27023 GCA_964457925.1 uncultured Cytophagia bacterium | reverse complement strand
CCATTAACCATTAGCCATTAACCATTAACCATTAACCATTAACCATTAACCATTAGCCATTCCCACAATCCGCTCCGTCAATCCCAGTTTCAAGATGGCGCGATACGGCAGAGTCCAGACGCGTTTGTTGCTGAGCCATTTTCCGCCGGCCTGCAGCACTTGTTGCCGCAAAGCCGCTTCGTCGTAGCGCAGTTGAATGGGCATGATTTTGTTCAGAGAAATCTTTCCCGTGTCCGGCTGCCACGGCGTTTCCTCAAGAATCAGTTCCACGGTTTTCAAGCGGCGGCGTCTCGCTGCATCGTAGCGGTAACGCACGCACACCAGCTTGTCGCCGAATTCGCGCATGAGTTTTTTGGTGCCCGGTTGCCCGGGTTTTAGTTTTCGCCCCGTTTTCATCGCGTTTGGTCAGCAGCGATAAATGAAAATCATTTCCCCTGTGCTTGTTCGCAAACAGTAAAACCGTCGATTGAAAATGGCGGAGATTGTTGAACGTTTATGTGATAAACGGAGGGGTTATCGCGAGGGGGAGGCGTTTGCATAAAAACTCCTCAAAAGATCTGCTGAAACTTCGGGTAAAGGTGGCATTCAGCAGCCGCCCAAAATCAATGGCGAGATATTGCGAAAATATATAATTGAAAGCAAGAATTTTTTGCGCTGTCATTGCGAAAAGCAGGTGTTGGGGTCATGTTCCTGCATCGGCTTGGCCGTTGCTGGTAGCGGTTGGATCGTTTTCAGACCGGACCTTGTGAAATACTCTGCGTTTAACCGGCTACTTCACAATATCCCTTCTGTATGGCAACCTGGTTCCGCTTCGCGCCTTTCGTCGTTCAGAACCTCAGTACAACACCCGCACCTTGATCGTTACCTCCAGTTTTTTGAGATCCGCGATGATCTGCCGGTCGATCAAGCGATCGACATCCGTGACCATATACCCGATGTCTTCCTCGGTTTTGAGGATTTGGCTCTCGATGTTCACACCGAAGCGCGCGAACTCCTGGCTGAACGTGGAAACCACGCCTGGCACGTTTTTGTGAATGTGAAGCACGCGGTGGCGCTGGCCCTGCACCGGCAGTTGCACCTCGGGAAAATTCACGCTGCCTATGGTCGCTCCCGTGTTCATATAAGTGATTAATTTTTCGCTGGTTTTGACGCCAATATCCTCCTGCGATTCCTGCGTACTGCCGCCGATGTGCGGGGTGAGAATGACGTTTGGCAGTCCCTGCAATTCACTCTCAAAAACTTCTTGGTTGGATTGCGGCTCGGCCGGAAAAACATCGATGGCTGCGCCCGCCAGCCGGCCTTCAAGCAGCGCTTGCCGCAAATCGCTGAGATTGACGTTGCGGCCGCGGCTGAGATTGAGCAAGTAACTGCCCGGTTTCATCAGGTTGAATTGCGCTGCGCTGATCATGTTGATGGTACTTTCGTCTTCCGGCACGTGCAGCGTCACCACCTCGGCGCGGTGCAACAAATCCACCAGCGAATGCACGGCCTTGGCATTGCCCATCGGCAATTTCTCCGCAATATCATAGTAAATCACTTCCATGCCCAGCGCTTCCGCAAGAATGGAAACCTGCGAGCCGATGTGGCCATAGCCGATAATGCCGAGAGTTTTGCCGCGCACTTCGAAGCAGCCTGCGCTGCTTTTGTCCCAGACTTTGTTGTGCGCCGCCATGCTTTTGGGAAAGATACGGCGCAGCAGCATGATGATCTCGCCGATCACCAGTTCGGCCACGCTGCGCGTGTTGCTGTAGGGCGCGTTGAACACCGCCACGCCTTGCCGCCGCGCCTGCGCCAAATCCACTTGATTGGTGCCGATGCAGAAGCAGCCAATCGCCCACAAGCGCCGCGCATGCTGCAAAACCCGCGGGGTAATTTGCGTTTTCGAGCGAATGCCGAGCAGATGCACGGATTCGATTTTCCGGCATAATTCTTCCTCTTCGAGAGAGGATGAAAGAGATTCGAGTTGATAAGTCTCGGCTTCAAAGCGCGCCACCGCCGCCGGGTGAATATTTTCCAGCAGCAACACACGAATCTTGTTCTTGGGAAACGAGCTTTTGGGCATGCCCTTAAGCAGACCCTTGACGCGATGTACAGTGTTCATGTTTGATCGGCGAAAATATTGTGTGATGACGAATATTTACCATTAGCCATTAGCCATTAGCCATTAACCATTAACCATTAACAACGCTCTAATTCTCAATTGCTAATTGTAAATTGAAAATTCCTGATACAATCCCCATTCCCCAATCAAATCACCCCGGACTGACGCAGAGCATGAATTTTTTCTGCATCAAGCCCCAACAAATCTTTCAGAATTTCCTCCGTGTGTTGCCCGAGCAACGGCGGGGCTGCATGCACCGCAGAAGGCGTTTCCGAAAACTTCGCCACCGGACCCAGCACGCGCAAATCGCCTGCCGCGTGACGGATGGTCGTCACCATCTCGCGCGCCAACACTTGCGGGTCTTGCAGAACTTGCGGAATGCTGTTGATCGCTGAGGCGGGAATCTGCGCCGCCAGCAAAATGGCGAGCCATTCATCAGTTGATTTTTCACGCAAGCGGCTTTGTAAACGCGCCGTCATTTCATCACGATGCTGCAAGCGTTGCGCATTATCGGCAAAGCGCGGATTCTGCGCCATCTCGGCCAAATCGAGATGAAGGCAGAGCCGGCGGAACTGTTCATCATTGCCCACGCCGATTGCAATTTGTCCGTCTGCTGTGACAAAGGCTTGATAGGGCGCAAGATTGGGATGCGCATTGCCGTAACGTCGCGGCGTCTGGCCGGAAACCAGATAGTTCATGGCAACATTGATCAGCCACGAGACTTGACTATCCAGCAGCGCGATATCGATGAACTGGCCTGCGCCGGTTTTGTGGCGATGCGCCAGCGCGCCGAGAATCGCGTTCGCGGCATACATGCCTGCCATCACATCGGCAATGGCCACGCCCACTTTGCATGGTTCGCCCTCAGCCTCGCCGGTGATGCTCATCACGCCGCCTTGCGCTTGAATAATGAAATCATATCCCGGCCGATCGGCATAAGGCCCGTTTTGCCCATAGCCGGTGATGGCGCAATAAATCAAGCCGGGATTGAGCGCCTGAAGCGAGGCATAATCCAATCCCAGCTTGGCCATTTCGCCGGTTTTAAAATTCTCGACCAGAACATCGCTTTGGGCCGCGAGCTTTTTGATCAATTCACGGCCCTCCGCGGATTTGAGATTGATGGTGAGGCTTTTTTTGTTGCGATTGCAGCTTAGAAAATAAGCCGACTCGCCGTGAAACCAGGGCGGACCCCATTGCCGGGTGTCGTCGCCGCTGCCCGGGCGTTCCACTTTGATGATTTCCGCGCCCATGTCGCCGAGCAATTGTGTGCAGAAGGGGCCGGCTAGCACGCGCGAGAGATCGAGCACGCGCAAACCGGCAAGACAACCAGAGGTGGGAGGGTTCATAGGGCCGAAATCTAAGCAAAGAAGACCTTATGATGCAAGGGTCTTGATCTGATTGCGCCACGGATGAACAGAGGTTTTCAGTTTATCTGAGCCTGCCTGAACCTTCCCACCAATTCATTACACAAATTGGCAAGATTTCAAACTCGGCGGCTCACCAATTTTTAGACAAGCTGAAAATCGAAGCTTTTCGAACGGCCTTGAAGACTTCGCCCGCAAAAGTAGAACTGCTACAGAAAAAGCCTTTTCCGTGGAATTTCGTTTCAGTGGGCAAAAACTTTCAGAATTTTATTCTGACTTTGAGCACCTCATGGCCTTTAATGGCGTTCCTAAGTCGAAAACCGCGGCTACCGACACAACTATCTCCCACATTTTCCCAGAACTGCGAATCATCTCAAATATTATTCGCAATCTCGCAGAATCTTGGAGGAGTCTTCAAATTTCAGTCGCTTTAAGTTATTGATTATTCTTACAAAATTTCCACGTGTTGTCGCTCTTCTTCGGTACAGTTCTTGATATTTCACTTAAAGGACAAGTGTCGCAATGGCACAGAGTTTCTCGGGGAAGTCCAATGACGCCATACCAGAATCTTCCTCCGGGACTTCCCGCAAATGAGTTCCGTTCATTTCCAATCGACAACCATTCAAACCAAAGGCCCATGCTATGCCCGACAAACCCAAAAATCGCAAAAAGCCCAAAGCGGATTATCGCATGCGGACGCATTTGATTCACGGCAATTATGACAGCAAGAAATGGGATTATGATCATCATGTCGTGCCGCCGATGTCCTCTTCCGCAACCTATCGACTAAGCTCGGCGCATCGTGGCGCGCAGGGTTTTTATGAATTCGCCAGCGACGCCCCGGATTTTCTGCAGCGCATGCCGATTTACATTTACGATCGCCTGGACGAGCCGACGCGCGGTATGCTGGAGGAAAATCTGGCGTACGCCGAGGGCGGGGAAATGTGCGTCACGTTTGCCAGCGGCATGGCTGCCATCAGCGCGATACTCGGCCTGCTCTGTGAAAACGGTCAGGAGATCGTGGCGCATCAGATTCTTTACGGCTGCACCTACAGCCTGGTGACGAATTGGCTGCCGCGCTATGGCATTCAAACCAAATTTGTCGATTTTTCCGATGAAGAAGCATTGCGGCGCGCCCTCACTTTCAAAACGCGCGTGCTGTATTTTGAAACGCCGGTCAATCCCGATTTGAGTCTTATCGACATTGCGGCCGTGCGCCGGGTGGCCGATGAAATCAATCAAGATCGCCCGCCGGAAAAACAAATCAAAATTGTGGTGGATAACACCTTTGCCACGCCCTATTGCCAGCGGCCCATCGCGTTCGGCGCAGATTTTTCCGTGCATAGCTTGACCAAAGACATTGGCGGTTTCGGCACGGATATGGGCGGCGCAGTGATCGGACCGCGAAAATTTTACGGCCCGCTGATGCTGTATCGCAAGGATTTTGGCGGCGTGCTGTCGCCCAAAAGCGCGTGGAATTTTTTGGTGTACGGCCTGCCGACATTGTCGGCGCGCATGATCAATCAGCAGAAAACCGCGCACAAAGTTGCGCGATTTTTGCAGGAACATCCCAAAGTGGCGCGCGTTTCCTATCCGGGGCTGGAGTCGCATCCGCAGCTTAGCTTGGCGAAACGCCAAATGATCAATTATGAAGGCAAGTTTTCGCCGGGGGCCATGATTTACTTTGTGCTGAAGCACGATGAGAAATTGAGTGCAAGCGAGCGCGGCGAGAAATTCATCGATTACATTGCCGATCACGCCTATTCCATCACGCTTGCCGTCAGCCTGGGGCAGCTTAAAACATTGATTGAGTGTCCCTATTCCATGACGCACTCGGCCCTGCCCGAAGACGAAAAACGCAAATGCGGCATGGAGCCCGGCGGCATTCGTCTCGCGCTCGGTTTGGAAGATTGGCACGATTTGATTGAAGATTTGCGCACGGCATTGGAGCAAGTGTGAGCCGGTGGCTTCGACAGGCTCAGCCACCGGGTCGAGCGGCGCCGGCGCCTGAGCCTGTCGAAGGCAACATTTCTGGAGGTTGCCATGAGTAAAATTCTCCGAGACATTCCGATTGAAAAGCAAATCACCAGGCACATGCAACGCTGGGAAATGGCGCGCGCCGAGTGGGCGCGGCAGGCGCAGGCCGCGCAACAGCCACCGCCGGGAAAATTCGGGCCGTACATCACCATTTCGCGCGAGTACGGCAGCGGCGGCACGGAGCTTTCTCAACTCCTGGCGGAGAAATTCGGCTGGCGCGTGTTTGATCGTGAAATCATTGAAGCGATTGCCGGCCGCACGCATGCCCGCGAAGAGTTGGTGGCGCGTTTCGATGAACATCGTCAAAACGCCATGGATACGTATCTCCGCAATCTCCTCACCGGCCAGCGCTTCGACAACACGCAATATCTGTATCATCTCTCGCAAGTGTTGTTGAGCCTGGCGCACGATGGCAAGGCTGTTATTCTCGGCCGCGGCGCCAATTTTATTTTGCCGCCGGAAGCGGGCGTGCGTGTGCGCGTCACCGCGCCGTTGCCGCTGCGTTGTTTGCGGGTGATGCACGAACTGGGTTGTGATGAGAAGAAAGCCCTGCAGGAAATCAATCGGCGGGATAAGGAACGCAGAGATTTCTTGCAGCGCCAATTTCATGTGCAGGTGGATGATGCCTGCGCCTATGATGTGACCATCAATACCGCGCAAATCGAAATGGCGGCCGCCGCGGATCTTTTGATTCGCCTGGTCGAGGCCAAATTGAAGCCGGCGGAGAGCCGGGCTGAAGCTTAGGATTAACGCCGGAACGGTGTCCGTTCCAAACATGATATGCTTGATGATGTTCCAGCAAGGGCTTGGCCGTTGCCGGTTAATTTCGCGAACAAATAGCCCTCAGCTTTGCACCTTAATTCTTTTGATGAGGCGAACATGAACAAAAAATTCTCTGACGCCCTCATGCGGCGTTTCACGGGGAAGGAGGTAACATTATGTCCAACCATCATCACCATCACGAGATGGATGAGCCCGATGCCACATCCGCCATAATGCGCGATTTGAAGTCGGTGTTGAAGCCGACCTTTCCGGGACCGGGTTTGTTTGCCAGCTACTACTTCCTTGGCTTTCACATGATGGTCACGTTCTATCTGCTGTTAGTGATCATGGCCATGCTGGCAGGTACGGAAGGCAAAAGCCCGAGTTTGATGGCTTTTGTGGTTCTGTGGCATGTTTTCGCTGTTCCGATTTGGCTGTTGCGCAACCTCACGCTCAAGCTGTGCCAGAGGCCGCTCGGCATGTTGCTTTGCTTCACAATCCTTGCGGGCGTGCTCGTGTTAATCCAGGGGCCCTTGATCACTGCACTGACGAACATCACGAATTGGATCAAGGTGGTGCCGGCGGAGACGATTAAGGTGAGGTAAGCGCGCAGCCAGTTGAGCGCAGTGGGCGCCTGCCCCGGAATACAAGCAATTTTTCGGCCGTGTAGCCGCAAACCATTCTACAATTGCGGCCGACATAAGGCCAAGATGGGCGAGATGACTGATAACGCCCAAGGGAAGAA
Organism: uncultured Cytophagia bacterium; assembly: GCA_964457925.1. Lineage (GTDB taxonomy): Bacteria > Zhuqueibacterota > Zhuqueibacteria > Zhuqueibacterales > Zhuqueibacteraceae > Coneutiohabitans. The sequence continues at coordinate 20,014 of CAYWGH010000058.1, read as the reverse complement.
CATTTTTCAAAAAATCACAAGCACGGCGTAATAGGAATTCAATGATTAAATCCCGTATTGATGCGAAGGCCTCTGGTGAAGCATGCAACGGAGTTCAGCTAGTCACCGGATTTTTGCAAACGACGGGAAGTGAGAAATATTATTCCCAAAATAACCCTGCCTGTCACGAATGATTAAAAACCAGTTGGAGAACACATGAGACGATTTTTGTTGGTGAGTTTGGTCTCACTGACTCTTTGCCTGAGTGTCGCCGCACAAGTTCCGGATAAAGCCTACTTCGAACGCATGTATCAGGCGACGCGCGCTGCGCTGCAGGAGGAATCGGCTGCGAGAATGAAAAAATTTTCGGCAACGCTTCCTCATAAACCGTCGAGTGATCTCTTGGTGGATGCGGTTTATTATGATTTGAAACTCACCATTACCACCGCGCCCAACAATCTCGCCGGCAGTGTCACCGGGGTGTTTCGCAGCAAGGTCGATGGTTTGCAGCAGGCGACGCTGCATTTTGATGCCCGCGAAGGCTTGGCGCCGTGGAGCGGGTTCAGCGTTTCCGGAAACGCCGCAAGCTGGACGCACGCCAACTGGCTGCTCACCGTTCAGCTGGATCGCGCTTATAACGCCGGGGAAACATTCCAAATCACAGTGAATTATTCCGGCGTACCGCGCCAGGGCGGTTTGAAAGGCTTCGGTTTCGACACCAACGCTTACGGCAATTTGGTGATTTCAACGTTGAGCGAGCCTTACCTCGCGCGCACCTGGTGGCCGTGCATCGATGATCCTGACGACAAAGCCGACTCCGTGCGTATTAGCGTCACCGTGCCGCAAAATTTGATCGCGGCCTCCAACGGTTTGCTGACCGCGGAAACGAACAACGGCAACGGCACCAAGACTTTCGTGTGGAAGGAAAACTATCCCATCACCACCTATCTCGTCTCGCTGGCGATTTCCAATTATGCGACCTTTGGCAATCAATTCGAATACGCGCCCGGGCAGTTCATGCCGATCACGCATTACGTTTATCCGGCGCAATTGCCCGCAGCGCAAACGGCGTTTGCAACGCTGCCCAATATGCTGCGCATTTACTCTGATCTCTTTGGCATGTACCCCTTCATCAAAGAAAAATACGGCCATGCAGTGTTTGAATGGGGCGGTGCCATGGAGCATCAAACGCTCACCAGCATCGGCGGGGTGAGCACGGCTTGGGAATTCACCTATGCCCATGAGTTGGCGCATCAATGGTTCGGCAATCTTGTCACCTGCCAAAATTGGGGCGACATCTGGCTGAATGAGGGTTTCGCAACTTACAGCGAAGCGTTGTACGTCGAACAGCGTTACGGCCGGCAAGCTTATCGCGATTACCAAACCGCCGGGCTTGGCTCTTTGTCGAATTGGGCCCGCGAGCCGATTTACCGCTATAACACCAATGATCCCTGGTACATCTTCCGCTTGACGGTTTATGAAAAGGGCGGGTGGGTGTTGCACATGCTGCGCCGCGTGTTGGGCGATTCGGTGTTCATGAAAATCCTGCACGATTATCCCAACGCGCCGGCATTCAAATTCAAAACCGCCACCACCCAACAGTTTCGCGACTTTTGCGAGCAAGTCAGCGGCCAGGATCTGGACTGGTTCTTTCAACAGTGGATTTATGAGCCTTATTATCCCGTCTATAATTGGGGCTATGCCTATCAATCAACGCCGGCCGGGCATGCGATGTTCTTGCAGATCGAGCAAAAGCAGGCCAGCGTTTCAGTGGATTATGATCATGTATACAAAATGCCGATTGATCTCGAAATTGTCTATGCGGATTTGACCACGGAGAAAATTACGGTTTGGGATTCTCTGCTGGTGCAAACCTATACTGTGCCGCTCGACACCGTGCCGCTGGTGGTGAGATTCGATCCGGAATATTGGGTGCTGAAAGAGGCGCGCAAAGTGCCGGTCACAGGAATCGAAGATCCTGGCGATGCCGTTCGCAGCTTCCGGCTTTTGCAAAATTATCCCAATCCGTTCAATCCCTCAACGGTTATTCGCTATGAACTTCCGCAAGCTGGCCGGGTTGAGCTGACGATTTACAACACGCTGGGCGAGAAGGTTTATAGCTTCCCGGCGATTCATCAATCCGCCGGGAGACATGAAGTGGTGTGGGAGGGGCGGAATCATTTCGGCCAAAAACTGGCGAGCGGAGTTTATGTCTATCGGCTGCAAGCAGGCCAGAACAGCATGACGCGAAAAATGATTTTGTTGCGATAAGGGCATTTGACCTGTGGCGCGTTGAACTCACTCAATGACTGGAGACTCGTATGAAACTCTTGAGAATCGCGCGTGTGCCGCCGGTGGTGGTGGCGCCGCAAGACACGGTACAAGCAGCTACGGAAAAAATGTGTGATGTCGGCGTAGGCGCTGTGGGCGTGATTGACAAAGACGGCAGGCTGGTCGGCATTTTCACCGAACGCGATCTCATGCGGCGTGTGGTGCGGCCGGGGCTTGATCCACACGAAACCCGTGTGCAAGAGGTAATGACGCATGACCCGTTGATTGCGCCGCAAGAGATGGAAGCGAGCGATGCCTTCGAGTTCATGACCGACAAGCATTTCCGCCATTTGCCCATCGTCGATCACCTTGGCAAGCTGCAGGGTATGCTCTCCGTGCGGCATCTCATGCGGCATTTGGTTGAGCATCTGTCACACGAATTGGAGGGTATGAATGCTTATCTGGGCGCGGACGCGCCGGGAGGGGACTGAGAAGGCGCAGGTGGCAAGTTGCAGGTGATAGGTTGTGTCGGTCAACAATCTCAACAACCAACGCCAAAACACAGGCACGAACCACAAACACCGAAAGGAGAATCGTCATGCCAATGCTGCAATCGTTGCAATCGCATCTCGACGCGCAGCGCGTGCCGTACGAGGTGATTCATCATCGCCAGGATTTCACCGCGCAAGAGACGGCCGCGCATACGCACACGCCGGGGCGCATGTTCGCGAAAACCGTGATTTTGAGCGTTGATCACAAGTATTGTATGTTTGTTTTGCCCGCCAGTGATCACATCGATTTTGAAAAAGTGCGGCGCGAGCTGAAGGCAAAAGACGTTCGCCTGGCCGATGAGTATGAAATCGCGCGCGTCTGCCCGGATTGCGAGCCGGGCGCCATGCCGCCGTTCGGCAATCTTTACAAATTGCCGCTTTATGTAAGCCATCGCCTGACCGAGGATCACATGATCACATTCAACGCGGGCACGCATCAAGAAGTGATGCGCATGCTCTATCGTGATTATGACCGGCTGACGCACCCCATCGTCGCGAATTTTACCATGGAACATTGAGACGGTGTGAAAACGCTCAGGGAGCGGCAGTCCCACCGTCTGATTGAAAGGAGGCAGACTTATGCCCACTTATGAATACCGCTGCAAAGAATGCGGCCACCAATTCCTCGAGGCATTGCGCGTAGCGGAGCATGACAAGAAAAAACCGCAATGCCCGAAATGCAAAAGCAAGAAAGTCGAGCAAGTTTTCTCGAGTTTTTTTGCCAAAACCTCCAGCAAAACCTGAGGGACGCTTATGCCCAGCTTTGAATCCGTTCTGGATTTGCGCTACCGGCACACTCGCACGATTGCGCGCTGTCTCGCGCTGCTTTGGGCGAGCACATGGATGCTTTTTGGCGCCAGCGCAGGATTCAGCGAAGGTTTGTCGCCTGCCAGGGTTTTGTTGCACGCGGCCGTGCCGGGTTTTATTTTTTTGCTGACCGCAGCCATTGCTTGGCGCTGGGAAATGCTCGGCGCCAAGCTGTTGTTGCTGGAAGGTCTGCTCATTTTCGCGTTTTATCCGGTCATCACCTGGGGCGCAACTTCGCTTACCGGTGTTTTGTTGGTCATCTTCACCATGGCGCTGCCGCCGTTGCTGGCCGGAATTCTATTACGCGAAAATTGGCATCGCGCCAGAGTTTTGCGCTTGCTGACCAACCGGCTGCCGTGAAGTTTTTGAAGAGGCGTCAAATTTTCCCGGGAATTTATTTTCGGCCTTGCGCTTCTGATTTTTTCGTTTATATTCGCTTCAACAAACACGGGTAATCCCAACGCCATCCCGGTTGGGATAGGAAGCCGGTGAGAATCCGGCGCTGCCCCGCAACTGTAAGCAGCTACGAAAGCCGCATAATGCCACTTTCCCGAAGCTTCGGGATGGGAAGGCGCGACAAGTAGATTGGAAGCTGCAAGCCAGGAGACCTGCCCGCGGAATACTTCGAGGGAAGAGTGAAGCTTCTGAGTTGGAAGCTATCGCATTGCCCGTTTTTTCAGGGTAGTGAGATAGGCTCTTGCGCGAACTTGCATCCCAACTTCATTTCCCCGGAGGTTGGGTTTTTTATTTTATGACCCGCCTCTGCCTCTCTGCATTCCACGGCGGCATCCTGCACCTAAAAATTCCCCTTCATGCCAACGGAAATGAGAATACTCAAAGCCGCCGTCGTCTTCCTTTCTTTGCTCTGCGCTTTTGAACCCGCGGCTTCACAATCAACGGTGAAAATCGCCGGCTATGTGTTTTCCTCCAGCGGCGAGCCATTGTCGGGCGCCAACATTCTGGTGCTGAGCTCCGGCATCGGAGCGGCCACAGATGCCAGCGGCCGCTTCGAGATCGAAAATTTATTTGCCGGTGAGTACGATTTGCAGGCGAGTTTTGTGGGCTACGAAGCGCAAATCCGCAAGGGCGTGGCGGTACAAAAAGATTTTGTCACCACCGTCGATTTCAAGCTTCAACCGAAAATCATCATTTTTGATGAGATCGTTGTCGAAGCGACCTCCGACCGCAAACCCGCCAGCGCGTTTCAGGAAAAAATCACGGCGTCTCAAATTCAAAACAGCGGCGCCCGCACCGTCGGCGAGTTGTTGATCACGATCCCCGGCGTTGACATCATCGATGAAGCGGGAGGCAGTGGACGCAAAAGAATCTCCATTCGCGGCAGCAATGCCAATCAAGTATTGGTGCTGTTGGACGGCGTGCCGCTAAACGATCCGCTGACCGGCGAGGTGGATTTAAATCAAATTCCATTGGCCGGGGTCGAAGAAATCAAAATGGTGAAAGGCGGCAACAGCAGCCGCTACGGCAGCGGCGCCCTCGGCGGAGTGTTGGAAATTATTTCAAAGCAAACGCCGCTGGATGAAATCCGCTTGAGCGGGCAGTTTGGCGAATATGGCGCTTTGGGCGTCCAACCTTCGGTTGCAGGAAATTTCGGCAGGCTGAACGGTTTTTTCAGTTTCGAAAATATCGCAGAAGACGGCGACTATCCCTACGTTTACGAACGGCCGGATGGAACCACGGTTGAGGAAACCCGCTTGAATGCCGATTTCGCCTCGCGGAATTATTTCGGCAAGCTCGGCCTTGACTTCACGCCTCATTCATTTCAAATACAAGCTCACTTCTATCGTTCGAATCGCGGGTTGCCGGGGCTGGTATTTGCCTGGACGCCTTATGCCGAAGCAGCGACCGATCGTCGAATTTTGCTCGGCCGTTACAATTTCCAAAAAAGCGCCTGGCGCAGCCAATTGCTCGTTTCGCAACATCTCAACGAAACCGAATTTCAAAATGCTCCGCCGGCAGATGCGCCGTTGCGGTTTCGCACGGTTCCGCCGTATCACACCAAGTACCGCATTCTTTCCCACCGCGGCGCCTTCGAAACCACTTATCAGTTCGGCAACGCGCAATCAATTTTCTTCCAGACTTTCCTCCAATTGGATGATTTCAAAGACGAGGATTTGCTCTCTGGATTTTCCGGCCCGATTCGACAAACCGAGAACTTGTCTTACGGCTTGTCGTTGAGCAACGAATGGCAATTGCCCAAACCGGAGTTCTTGACCAACCTGACCTTGACCCCGGCTGTGCGTTTCGATTTCACTTCTTTTAAAAATGACGCGCTGACTCGAAAAGATCGCCAGGCCAGTCCGAGGCTCGGACTGTTGGTTTCTCGAAATCGTCGCTGGCTTTTGAGTTTTCGGGCAAATTGGGGAGAGTCGTTTCGGGCGCCGACATTTGTCGATCTTTTTTATCAGGATTTTCGCGTGCGGGGAAACGCCAATCTGCTGCCGGAAAAAAGCCGGGATGCGGATGCCGGCCTGCAATTGGGATTACCCTGGCTGGGTTGGCTCGAGTTATCTGCGAGCTGTTTTCGACATAAGATTGAAAATCTCATCGTCTGGGAGCTGGGCTCATTTGCCACGTGGCAGCCCTCCAATACCGATGCGCTTTTACAAGGCTGGGAGTTTGGCGGCTCGTGGGAGACTTGGGAGAATCGCCTCAAGCTGAACGCCAGCCATGTCATCTTGCACGCGGTGGACAAAAGCGGCCGCCGCACGACTCATGATAAAATGCTGACCTATCGCCCCGAACATTCCACCAAGGCCGGCCTGGAAATGAATTTCAAAAAAATCGTTTTGACTTATCACAAGCGCCTGATCGGAGAGCGCTTTGTCACACCGGCGAATACCGTAAGCATGCCGGCTTACGGCGTTGATGATGCAACGCTTCTCTTCAAGCATGAGGTACACAAATTCAAACTGAATCTCAAAGCCTCGGTTTTCAATCTTTTTGATGAGGCTTACGAGATCGTCGAACGCGCGCCGCTGCCCGGCCGCTACTGGCGGGCAGAAGTGGAAATCGTTTACTAAGCGAGCATCTAAAAATTAATTCCAACGGATAGAAGAACCCGGCTGATAAAAGCTTTCATCTGTTGGGTTTTTCTATCCGTTGGAAAAGTCTTTGCTTTTTTTGGGCACAAATTTGACTCGTAGTGGACTAAGCAAATATCATTTCAATTCCGGTGCCATATGCCAGCCCAATATCCCAATCGCATTGTTTGCTTGACGGAAGAGACCACCGAAACGCTGTATCTGCTCGGTGAGGAAAAAAGAATCGTCGGCATTTCGGGATTTACCGTGCGGCCGCCGCGCGCCCGCGAGGAAAAGCCCAAAGTATCGGCGTTTATCAGCGCAAAAATCGATCGCATTCTGGAATTACAGCCGGATTTGGTTTTCGGATTTTCCGATCTGCAAGCAGACATTGCCTCGAGTCTGATCAAACACGGCGTCACCGTGCTGATCTTCAATCAAAGATCGGTCGCGGAAATTTTGAACATGATTCTAATGGTGAGCGCCCTGATCGGCGCGCATGAGCGGGGGGAAAATCTGGTCAAACAACTCGAATCGAATCTCGAAAGCATCCGCCACCAAGCGAGTCTCTTCCCGCGCCGGCCGGTGGTTTATTTTGAAGAGTGGAATGAGCCGATGATCTCGGGCATTCGTTGGGTTTCGGAGCTGATCGAGATAGCCGGCGGCAAGGAATGTTTTCCGGAATTATCTCAAAAACCCGGCGGCAAGGATCGCGTCATCAGCGACCCATCCGAAGTGATCCGCAGAAGACCCGATATCATCGTGGGTTCCTGGTGCGGCAAAAAATTCCGGCCGGAAAAAGTGGCGAGCCGCCCCGGGTGGAATGAGATTCCCGCCGTCAAAGAAGATCAACTTTTCGAAATAAAATCGGCTGACATTCTTCAGCCCGGCCCGGCCGCGCTCACCGACGGCGTCGCGCAGTTGTTCCAAATCATTTCTCGTTGGCAAAAAATTTCATCCTGAAAAAACTTTTGACACTACCCCGGGGCGGACGAGCCGCAACCAAAAAAATTAACAGGAGAAAACAGAGCAAACAGAGATGGCAATGATTGGGAATTTCTCTTTAGTCTGTTACAAGACAAATCTTTGCAAAAAAAGCAAAGACTTTTTCCAACTGATAGAAGAACCCAACTGTTAAAGCTTTATCCGTTGGGTTTTTCTATCCGTTGGAGATTTTCTTTTTGGTTGCGGCTTGTCCGCGTTGGGGAAATATGGTGAGACTCCCATGATGGATGATTGAATATCGGGAGTGCCTGTGAAACAAAATCGTGTTATTTCAATCGTCCCTTCGGGCCCCGCGATTCATCGCGGGGCTACTATCATTTCGTCCCTTGCGGGACTGTTCAAGTCTGGAAGGAAAACCTTCTGTATTCAACTTAACGTTGTAGTACTAACCAGTTAAAGGAGAGAGAATCATGAAAAAAGCTACACTCGGTGTGATGGTATTGACATTGTTCATTGGAATTCATTTCGCCATTGCCCAGAACACGCCCAGAACGCTCTATGTCCTCAACGGATTGGGGCGAACCTTGTCGAAAATGAATCTGGAAACCTCGCAAATCACCAACAATGTCGTGGTCGTGGGAGATGTTCCAAGCCGGGTTCACGCCCGTGGCGATAAAATCTACGTGGTCAATTCCACGCCGCCCAGCATAACGATCATCGATGGCCGCACCGATGCGGTGCTCAAAAACATTGCATTGGCCGAGGGCAGCAATCCCTGGGACATGGCTTTTGTGGGCGTGGACAAAGCGTATGTGACCAATTGGCTGGCGAATAGCGTGTCGGTGGTTGACCTAACCACCGGCAATGAGTTGAAAACGATCCAGGTTGGCGAAGGCCCCGAGGGCATCCTGGTAGTTGACAACAACGCTTACGTGACCAATACCGGCGGCTACCCGGATTATAACCCCTCCACTGTTTCGGTCATCGATATCCGCACCGACCAGGTGACCAAGACTCTCAACGTGCCGATGAATCCTCAGGATTTGGCCGTCGCGCCCGATGGCAACATCCACGTGGTGTGCACCGGCAATTATGTTGGCGTGAGCGGCAGCGTCGCGGTGATCAACCCCTTCGGTGATGTCGATTATACTCCGTTGGTGGTGGATACCGTGCAGATCGGCGGCACACCTGGAGACATCGCAATTACAACCGGCGGCCTGGCCTACCTGCCGGATTTCGGCAATGGCACCAACGGCTTTCTCTACTCTTATAACGCATTTACGCTGCAAGTTTCGCACGACGCTTCAAATCCCATTTTGGTTGGAAACGGCGCGACGAGCGTGTTCTTCGATGCGCCGGCGAACGGCTTGTATGTCAGCAATTTCTCCGACGATGCCGTTCAGCTTTTGAATGCCGGCAGCGGCGCGGTTTTGAATACCTTTGGTTTTGGCGATGGCGCGCAGGATATGGCCGTTCTCGAGCCGATTATTGCCTCCGACCCCTGGGCCGATGCCGTGGTCTCCTTCACTCCCGGGCCGGGCGCCGGCTTGGGCCAAAACTTTTTTCCGAACAACGTATTGGGCCCGCCTGATCCGGATCCCACGCTCACCCCTTCCAATTCCAGCAACAAGCCGCAGGAAATTCTTTCTTTGGGAACCGGCGGCGAAATCATTCTGAATTTTACGGACAACTACATCGTTGATGGCCAGGGCGTGGATTTCACCGTTTTTGAAAATCCTTTCTACATTGCCGGAGATACCACTCAGCCGTTTATCGAAGCCGCGTTTGTCGCCGTGAGCATGGATGGCCGGAATTGGGTCGAGTTTCCGTGGGATACAACCACGTTCGCCGGGTTCGCCGGCGTGACGCCGACAAAAGACAACCAAAACCCGACTGATCCGAGAGTCTCTGGCGGCGATTCCTTTGACTTGGCGGACGTCGGGCTGCCGTTCGCAAAATTCGTCAAACTCACCGATCTCGGCAATCTGAAAAAAGAGGGCCCATTCAACGGCGATTTTGATTTGGACGCAGTGGTGGCCGTCAACAGCATGCCGGGACAGCCCACCGCGGTGGCAGAGCATCCGGTTGCGCAGCCGAACAGTTTTACACTCTTCCAGAATTATCCGAATCCCTTCAACCCAACGACCACCATCGCATTCACCGTGGCTGCCAAATCTCAGGTACAAATCCAAATATTCAACCTCAGCGGCCAGTTGGTTCGAGAGCTGGTGGATCGAGAATATGCGGCTGGAAAATATTCTACATCATGGGATGGGAAAGATGTTCAGGCGCGCAACGCCGCCAGCGGAATTTATGTGTATGAAATGAGGGTCGGGAATATTCGCCAAACCAGGCGGCTCACGCTGCTGCGCTAGCATGAAGAGCCGAATTGTCAAAAAAAGTTCAAACAATTGTGTTCATTTTTGCTATACGGCCTTTGGCGCCTGCACGGAAGCTCGAAGGCCGGCTTATTTTCGCGCTTTATCGGATGATAAAGTTTTAGGGTACACAGCCTTTTCTTGACGATTTTTCATGCGCATGCGTTGAATCGCGAGTGAGACAAGCCTTTTTTTCAAAATTGCATATTCTCAAGAGTGCGAAAGTAAACCACTTTTTTCCCACACTTGCAAACCGCTTCTCGGATACTTTTCTCCACCTCTCAAACTGCCTCGACGGTATTCATAAAAATATAAACACTTACATGCCGTAAGGTTTTACCGGGTCACCACCGTTTTCGGCATGTTGTTTGACATCTGAGTAAATGATTGATTGACGGGATTGAAAAACCGTCCGGGCGCTGCATTATTGGCATTTGATAACATGTGAATCCAGAGCCTTCATAAGCAGTCTGCCCACGGACGGTGCGTTTTGCGACTAACCGGAGGAGGTGATGCAAGCATCTCGACAAAGGCCGGCAGAATCGCCGAATCGCGAGCCTCTCAACCAGCGGCCACGCATGGTGGGCTTCTTGTGTATGAGTGGTGCGCAAGTGTTTTATGACGTTTCCAATCCCGCTCGACGAAACCTGCCGGCCGATTTTACCGGCATCGCGGTCGAGTGCATCTTGCAGGTGCACGCGCGTGAAATCTTCAAAGCCCTGCGCTTTGGCGCGGAGGGCGTTTTGCTGGCTGCCAGCCCGCAATGCCCGTGCGGACATGGCAAAGACCAAGTCCACCGCCATGTGGCAGAATTGTGCCGGGCGCTGGCTGGCTATGGCATCGAATTGAAACGGTTACGGTTGGAATGGATCTCGGCCGCAGAGGAACAAAAATTTCTGCAAGTGGTGAATGAGATGATGGAGAGCTTGCAGCAATTACCGCCTCTGCGGCTTTTTAAAGAATTGGGCAAGAATCTCGCTTATTGCGGATAACTGCATGTATAAAATTTTAAACGTGCAAAGCCTGGCGCCGGGCGTCAAACGTTTTGAGGTGGTTGCGCCGGAAATCGCGCGGCATCGCCATGCCGGGCAATTTGTGATTTTGCGCGCCCATGAAGAAGGTGAGCGCATTCCCATCACCATTGCCGATGCCGACCCGGAGCGCGGCACGATCACGCTGATCGTGCAGGAGGTGGGATTGACAACGCGCTTGTTGGGTAAAAAACGAGCGGGTGAGTTTATTCCGGATGTTTGCGGCCCGCTCGGAGAGCCGACGCATATAGAAAAATTTGGCCACTGTGTTTGCCTCGCCGGCGGTGTGGGCGTTGCGGAGATCTATCCGGTAGTCGCGGCCTTGCGCGCCGCCGGAAATCAGGTGACGGCCATCATAGGTGCACGCTCGCAAGAGTTGCTCATTTTGGAGCAGGAGATGCGGCGCCTGGCACACCATCTTCTGGTCACCACGGATGACGGCAGTTATGGCATACACGGGCTGGTAACCCAACCGCTCGATAAAATGATCAGACGCGGCGAACCAATCGACCGCGTTTTTTGTATCGGCCCGGTGCCCATGATGCGCGCCGTGACCGAGTTAACGCGGCCGCATGGCATTCCCACGATCGTGAGTTTGAATCCCATCATGGTCGATGGCACCGGCATGTGCGGCGGCTGCCGCGTCACTGTTGGCGGCAAAGTCAAATTTGCCTGCGTCGACGGACCGGACTTCAATGCGCACGAAGTCGATTTCGATGAGTTGGTGCGCCGGCAGCAGATGTATCGCGGTGAGGAGAAGGAGTCGCTGCAACGTTTCGAAGAGCAGACGTTTCATGGAAACGTACTTGAAGTTGAGAATATGCGCTATTGATGGTGAAGCGAAAAAAATAACCCCGAAATCGGGGTGTCTTCGAAAGAGTAACCATGCCCAAAAAAGTCATCCCCGAAAAAACACCAATGCCCGAGCAGGCGCCGCAGCGGCGCATCACCAACTTCGATGAAGTCGCACTGGGCTATGACGATGATCAGGCGGTGCTCGAAGCCAGCCGCTGTTTGCAATGCAAGAAACCAGTTTGTATTGCGGGATGTCCGGTGGGCATCGACATCCCGGCTTTTGTTGACCGGGTGGCGCACGGCGACTTCATTCGCGCGGCGGAAATCATTCGAACGAAAAACGCCTTGCCGGCAGTTTGCGGCCGCGTCTGCCCCCAAGAGAGCCAATGCGAATTGGTTTGTGTCATGGGCAAAAAATATCAGCCCATCGCCATTGGCCGCCTCGAACGTTTCGTGGCAGATTACGTTCGTGAACAAAGCAATGGCAAGCCCGCGATAAATCTCGTGAATAAATCCGGCAAATCTGTTGCCGTCGTTGGCGGCGGCCCGGCCGGACTCACCGTTGCCGGAGAGTTGAATCAGCTCGGTTATCGTGTTACAGTATTCGAAGCGCTGCACAAGCTCGGCGGCGTGTTGGTTTATGGCATTCCGGAATTCCGTTTGCCGAAAGCAATCTTGCAAACGGAGGTCGATCAGCTCGCAGCGAGGGGTGTGGAGTTTCGCACCAATCATGTTGTCGGCCGAACCGAATTGGTGGATGAGTTGTTGGGACGTTATGATGCCGTGTTCATTGGCACCGGCGCAGGCTTGCCTTATTTCATGAATGTGCCTGGTGAGAATCTCAACGGCGTTTATTCGGCGAATGAATTTCTCACGCGCCTCAATCTCATGCGCGCCTATCTCTTCCCGGAATGGGATACGCCCATCAAAGTCGGCAAACGCGTGGCCGTGATTGGCGGCGGCAACACGGCGATGGACGCGGTGCGCACCGCCAAACGCATGGGCGCGGAGCATGCGTATTTGGTTTATCGTCGCTCGCGCACCGAACTGCCGGCGCGCGCGGAAGAAGTGCATCATGCCGAAGAAGAGGGGATCGAGTTTCGCTTTCTCGAAGCGCCACTGGCTGTGCGGGGCAACAGCAAAGGCTGGGTCACGCAAATCGAGCTTATCAAAATGCAACTTGGCGAACCTGACGAGTCGGGGCGCCGCCGGCCGGTGCCCATTGAGAATTCGAACTACACGCTTGAGGTCGACACGGTGGTTGTAGCCATTGGCCAGGGTCCAAATCCGCTCATTCCCCGCACAACGCCGGGGTTGCAAACCGGCAAGCATGGCATTATTGCTATTGACCCAGAAACCGGTGCAACCAGCAAGCCGGGCGTGTTCGCCGGCGGCGATGTGGCTACCGGCGGCGCAACTGTGATTTTGGCAATGGGCGCTGGTAAAAAAGCAGCAATGGCGATTCACGAGTATCTGCGTTGATCCGGAAAGATGATGAAGCTCCGGACGTTTTTGTGCTGAGCGGGCCTGCTTGTGCTCGGCCTTTTCATTCAGAGCAGACAGCGGCCAAGCGGTGCGAATCTTCTTGCAGCGCTGGGCCGTTGCAGCAAGAATCATAGAATTCTTACGACTCGGGGTTCCATAAATCGGCCTGGCCGCGGGTTGAGCGTTTTAGGCCACATATCAATTTCATCGAGGAATTTCAGATGAGTTACTATTTCGCGAAACAAATTCGTTCCGGTTTTGACGAAGCGATCGCGCGCGTGACCGAGGAACTCAAGAAAGAGGGCTTCGGCATTCTCACGGAAATCGACGTGGCGGCGACGCTGAAGCAAAAGCTCAACGTTGATTTTCGGCGTTATAAAATTTTGGGCGCTTGCAATCCACCCTTTGCGCATCAGGCGTTGCAGGCGGAAGAATATATCGGCGCCATGCTGCCGTGCAACGTCATCGTGCAAGAGAAAGCCGGCGGCGTTGAAGTTGCGGCGGTTGACCCGGTTGCGTCGATGGCGGGCGTCGAGAACGCCAAGCTTGCCGACATTGCGCAGGAAGTGCGGACACGCCTCGCGCGCGTCATTCAGAATCTCTAACTTTGGCCATTGATGAGGAACATGATGGATTCCATTACAGCGTTGGCTATCATTGCGGTTTACTTTTTATTGCATTTGGTGATTTTGCCGAAGCTGGGCATTCACACCTGACTGTCCCGTTCCTGCAACGTTCCGGGTGAACGAAAAAAGCAACAAGCAAAACACGACGCCCAACTTGACGCAACGCAAAAATCGAAGCATGAATCGCAATGAATCTGATGCGCGTGCGGAGAGCACAGAACAAAATGGTTGGAAAATACCGTGAAAGGTGATGACGATGACTAAACAGACTTTGATTGAGAATTTGAATATGGATCTCGCCGGCGAGCTGGGCGCGATCATTCAGTATCTCACGTATGCGGCCAAGACCAGCGGGCCGTTTCGTCCGCAATTGTCGCAATTCTTCCTCGCCGAAGTGGCAGATGAACAATTGCACGCGCAATTTCTTGCCAACAAGATCGTCGCCCTCGGCGGCGAGCCCACCACGAAGCCGCGTGTCGTGCCGGCGGCGCGCACCAATCGCGAAATGTTGGAAGCCGTGTTGACAGCCGAACGCCAAGCCACGAAAGATTATACGCAACGCGCGAAAGAAGCCGAAGAGCTTGGCGAGAAAGGGCTCATGGTGCAATTGGAAGACATGGTCCGCGATGAAAGCGGCCATTCCGAAGAAACCGAAAGAATTTTGCGGGACTGGCCGTTGTAATCTTCCTTCCGCAAAACTATTACGCTCCTTTAGATTTTTTGATGCAGGCTTCCCGTTTGTGCACTGAGCAGAGTGGAAGCCTGCGTTCCCGCCTTTTTACGCGCCTATCACTTTGAACCTTTCGCAACCTCCCCCTGTCCTCATCGTATTCAAACCCCAAGTCCATTCGAGCTTTCATTCAATTCCGGAGTGTGCCTATGCGTCGCGATACCGCGCTGTGCCTGTTGCTGCTCGCCGTTGTCATCGGAAGTTCCGAAGCGCTGCAAGCCGATCCCGAAAAAAGTTTGCAACTCAAAAAAATTTCCACGGCTATCACCGTTGATGGCGTGATCGATCCGGTGTGGGCGGAAGCAGATTCCATTGCTGACTTTGTGCAGCTCCAGCCCTTTGCCGGCAAGGAGCCTTCCACCAAAACCATTGCCAAAGTGCTCACCAACGACGAGGCGCTTTATTGCTTGATGATTTGCTATGACGAGAAGAAGAACATTCAGAAGAACACCGGCAAGCTCGATGATTTCGGCGGGGACGTGGTTTCGCTCATGCTCGACACGTTCGGCGATAAGCGCACGGCGTACAAATTCGCGGTCACGGCCTCGGGCGTGCGCAGCGATTGTCGCTTGCTCGACGACGCGCGCAATCGCGATTACAGTTGGGACGGCGTGTGGTTCGCAAAAGCCAAAGTGTACGATTGGGGGTATGTGATTGAAATGCGCGTGCCCTATCGTTCCATCAAGTATAATGAAACGCTCACGGCGTGGGGTTTGGATTTCGACCGCTGGATTCCCGCGCGCAATGAAGACATTTACTGGTGTCGCTATGAAGAGAATGAAGGCCAGCGTATTTCGAAATTCGGGCGCTTGGAGTTGGGCGAGTATCGGCCTTCGGCTAAAGGTTTGAATTTGGAAATCTATCCGGTGGGCATTGCAAAGACGACTTACCTGCGCGATGACAAATACGATTTTGATCCCGATGCTGGCATCGACATTTTTTACAATCCCTCGCAACGCTTGACGTTTCAGCTCACCGGCAATCCCGACTTCGCGCAGATTGAAGCCGATCCTTTTGCTTTCAACATTTCCCGCTATGAAACTTACTTTGAAGAGCGCCGGCCATTTTTCACGGAAGGCAATGAAGTGTTCATGCCCTCGGGCCGGCAACGCAACACGGGTTTCTATCGCCCGCTCGAATTGTTTTATTCACGGCGTATAGGCAAAAATCTGCCGGATGGAAGGGAGGTTCCGTTGCAGTTCGGCGCCAAAGCTTTTGGCCGCCTCGGCGAATGGGAGTACGGCGGTTTTCTTGCACTGACCGGCGAAGAAGATTATAAGATCGACGGCGACAACTTCACCGAACCGCGCGCAGGCTTTGCTTCGGCGCGTCTCAAAAAACAAATTCTCGACAACTCCTCCCTCGGCGTGTTGTTTGTCGGAAAGAAAACCGAAAACGATTTCGACGGCGTGCTCGACATTGACGGCGCATTCCGCGCTTCGAATTGGCAGCTCTCTTATCAATTGGCGCGATCGATTAAAAACTCGCAAGGCGATTTTGCCGGCTCGGCCGGTTTCACGCAATTCAGAGAGAAGTGGATCACGCTCGCACGCGGCCGTTACGTGGGCAAAGATTTCGATGTGAATCAAGTGGGGTTTGTGCCGTGGCGCGGCACGGGCGAGTTAACGACGATCACCGGGCCGCGCTGGTATTTTAAAGAAGGCGCCGTGCGCGAGATGCTGCTCTATTTCGGCGGCATTTTGAACCACGAGCGCGTCGATGCATTTACGGATCGGTTGGCTATTTTCGGTTTCAATATGCAGTTCCGCAAGAACTGGGGTTATGAAATCAATTTCACCACGGGCCGCTCCAAAGATCAAAACAAGAAGTTCACTTCTTATGAAGCGACTTACTCCTCCTGGTTCAATCCTTCGCCCAAGTGGAGCGCCAATGCTTATGGCGGGTACTCGCGGACGTATAATTTTGCCCGCGACTATCTCGCCTTCTATTCCTGGCACGGCAGCTTTATCAATTGGAAGGCGCTGAAAGTGCTCGATGTCGGCACGTCGCTCAATGCGTTTATCGAAGGCAATCCACGCAACAAAATTGAGGACGTCACGTGGAACGCGCGGCCGTACTTCTCGCTCACGCCGGTGAATGATCTCAACGTGCGCGTGTACGTTGACAACGTCTACGCGCACTCGACGCGCAACGTGCGACAGGTGATTGCCGGCTTGCTCTTCTCCTATAATTTTTCACCGAAGAGTTGGATTTACTTTGCCGTCAATGAGCTACATGATCGCCAACCAGAGTATGATATCGAAGGCAATCTTGTGTCGGATCGTTTGCGCTTGACCGATCGTGTCGGGGTGACGAAGGTGAAGTACCTCTATTATTTTTGATCAACACCCTGCCCGCGCTTTTTTCTTTTTATTCGGATCAATCTGCACTTTCGGTTTTGCCGTTGCCGTAGCGGAATCTGCCGGCGCCGCGACCGCGCCGCCGGGCGCGAAATAGCCCGAGGCGGATTTTTGAAATTGGTATTTGAGTCTTTCAGAATCGGCGACGAATTCATTCGGCGCTTTGGGGTTCAAGATTGCTTCCGTCCAATAATTCAAGCCGCCGAGCAGAACCAAACTCTCGATGCCCATCTGTTTGAGCAATACCCACGCTTGCGCCGCGTGCGTGCCGCCGTTGGAATACAGCACGATTGTTTTATCGCCCGCCATCATTTCCTGCGCCTCCGCTTCAAACAATTTGGTGAAGGGAATATTCACTGCGCTGGGAATGTGATATTGCGCAAATTCTTCCGCGGAGCGCATGTCGACAATCAACAAATCCGGCTTTTTGTCGATGAGCCATTTCGCCAGCTCTTCCGCGGTGAGATGATCACTTTCATTGGTAATCGCTTCCGCCAATGCTTGCGGCGAAATTGTGCTCGCTTTGCGCGTGCCTGCCGGCGAGAGCGCCAATAACACACCGAGGAGAATGAGCAAGGCTGCACCAAAGCGGCGATCCAAAAGCATGCGCCAGTTCATAAGCTTTGCTCCATTGCCAAGCGCGCGGCAGCAGCTTCGCCGTTGTCTTTTTCTTTTGGAAGAAGAGCCGCGCTGCGTTTGTCGCCGAATTTCTTTTCGAGCAGTTCCGCGCCATAAAACATACCCAACGCCATCACAATCACGAGAAACGCCACCACGCCGGGGCGCAGGCCGAGCCAATCGCTCAACGTGCGGTCGCCGAGATTGCCGCTTTCAGCAAAGTTAGAGAAGAGCGGATAGGTCTCGCCGTAAATCAACATGCCGAACAACGCGCCTGCCACGTAGATCATGCCGTCGAGTTTGCCGGTCGCGCTCGCCACGAGCGAAGTGCCGGGGCAATAACCGCCGATCACGAAGCCGACGCCCATAATCGCGCCGCCCGCAATTTGCGGCCACAAGTAAGTGGGATTGAGCGAGATTTGTGAAAAGTCCAACACGTCGATCAAATTGAAATAAAGCAAACCGACCATCGCTGTCACAATCGCCGTGAACATGACTTTGAGCACGGTCATATCGCGAAAATAAAACTGCGCCGCCAGCTTGCGGGAACTGCCAAAGCCCGCGCGCTCCAGCGTGAAGCCGAAGAGAATGCCGATGAGAAACGCCATCACGAAACTGGTTTGCTCGCTGAAGAACCCCTGCGGGTAAAGTGGAGTAGGCATACCAAAACTCCTTTTATCCATTTTATCTTTTTTTTCTGTTTCCAGATTATATCCACTGCTTGCGTACGAAATACGCGATCGCATACGCCGCCGCGAACATCGTCATCATAAACGCCCAACTACCGAGCGCGAGCGTGGCGCCGCCGGTGAGCGCTTGCCCGCTGGTGCAGCCTTGCGCCAAACGCGCGCCGAAGCCCATCAAGCCGCCGCCGAGAAAAGCGAAAGCCAAACGAAACGTTACGGTAATGTTCGGGCCTTTGTCGGTTTGCAAACGCAGCCGCTTCGCGAGCATGCCCGAGAGCAAGCCGCCGACAATGACGCCGATGATTTCAAACACCAGCCAGTCTTTCAGCGCGGGCGTGTCACCGCCGGCGTATTTTGAAAAGTAGGCGTTGTTATCCACATGTTGCGGGCTGATTTGATCGACCGCGTAAGCCGTCACGCGCATCAGCGCGCCGGAAGCGCCTAGCCCGCGGCCCATAATCACAAATGTTGCGAGCAACACGAGTCCAAGCACGAAGCCTGCGGCATAAGGCGACCAGTATTTTTCATTCATATAGTTTCTCCAAGATGATGTGTAGCGCAGACTTCCAGTCTGCAGGAAAAGCAAGCTGGAAGCCCAATGCTGTTAACTTTTCGGAATGGCAAGCCAGTTTCAGGCAAAATAATTCAAAAGCAATGATAGAAAAATGAACGGCAAAAATATGTGGACGGGTTTTCATCAAAAACATTCTTGGTCGCTTGGTAAGAAACCTGAATATTTTTCTGCCATACATCTTCCTGTCATGACTTTCTTGAAAAAGTTAACGACATTGGGCTGGAAGCCTGCGCTACGTTATTGCATCACTTTAGCAATCCAAAACTCCAGTGACTAACTTGTCCTGCCTCGACAACAATAAACCGCAGCAGCAAGCCGCCGAACAAAACGAGCAACGCAGGAATGCGCGTTGATAAAACTTTGCCGCGCTGTTCGAGCAACTCGATCAGCGCGGGAAGCAGCAAGCCGAGCGCGACCACGAATATCCAAAAGCTCGCCGTGTACGGCCCGCCGAGAAACATCTTCGCCGCGTCGATGTGTACCTGCGTGGAGGCGAGAAACCCCATGAACAAGTGAATAATCAAAAAAAGCTCGACACTGATGGCCATGACATCGATGCGACCGAGCAAGTGTTTTTCTTTTTCATTCCGCGAGAGCAGCAAGTTGAGCGCGAGTCCGGTGGACATGCCCGAAACGAGAAAGAGCGGGCCGAGAATCGCGGAGTTCCAAAACGGCCGCGCATTGAACGCGCTGAGCAAAATGCCGGTGTACATGCCGAGCAATGCCGAGTAGATGATGAGCAACCACGCGACGATGCGCGCATGCGTCTTGAAGAAGGCCAGCGTTTTTTCCATCCACAAAAATGGCCAGCGCCAATTGGGAAAAACTTTGTCGATATGCAGCGCCGCCCAAATGATGCTCAATGGAAAAATCACCGCCAGCGTCCACGAGCCCCATGACATCGGCGATTCCAAACGAATGTTGGTGTAAAAGCGAAACACGTGCAGCTTGTATTCGAGATCGAGAAACAGCGCGAGCAAGCCGAGCGCTAACAAAACCGGCGCGAACAGCGGCGTAATGCGAACGACCGTCGGCAGCTCTTCGGCTTTGCCGCGAATAAAATACAGCGCGGAGAAAAGCAGAATGCCGGAGACCAGGCCGCCGAGAAAGAGATACACCGGGATCTCCCAGCCCCAA
>CAYWGH010000057.1:0-27032 GCA_964457925.1 uncultured Cytophagia bacterium | reverse complement strand
GCGAAGCGAACAATGACGGCTATTTCGAAGAGTCAGCGTCATTGATGGTTATAACCTCCGATGCACTTAAGCTTGGCTTTGGCATCGGGGAGAACCTAAGTAAAGATCCAGAAGCGGCGGTGCATGCTGCTTGCATCTCAGCACAAGCTATGCTGGGAGAAGATAAACCCAAACTGGTATTGACGTTTCCGGATTCATCGTATAGTTTATCCACTGAACACGTTTTAGGCCTTTTGCAGGACGGTCTTAAAGATGCGCCGATTGTTGGGGGACTGCCCGGCGATAATTTGCAATTTAAGAAAACCTACCAATTTTTTAATGGCAGCATCTATTCCGATTCCGTCCCGTTGCTGTTGCTTACCGGGGATATTGAACCGCTGGTTATCACACGTAGTGGCTGGATTCCCCTGGGGAAAAAGGTCAAGGCCACAAAATCAGAGGGGAATATCCTGTATGAAATCGACCATCAACCTGCCATCGAGTATTGGAAGAAATATATCCCCAACGTCGATGATTCTGACCTTATGGCTGCCTACCCGGTCGCGCT
Source organism: uncultured Cytophagia bacterium (assembly GCA_964457925.1). Taxonomy (GTDB): domain Bacteria; phylum Zhuqueibacterota; class Zhuqueibacteria; order Zhuqueibacterales; family Zhuqueibacteraceae; genus Coneutiohabitans. The sequence continues at coordinate 26,485 of CAYWGH010000057.1, read as the reverse complement.
GCTGGATGAATCTCTGGGTGATGATGCTGGGAATTACTATGTGATCCGTGGCGGTTTCACCTACAACAAAGAAAATGGCTCCGTTTTTGGAAATGGCCACATTCCGGAGAATGCGACGCTCCAAATAACCAGAGGCGCCCGAGAAGATATTCTGGCTGGTGCCGAAGAAGCGATCATCACGCTTAAACAAAAACTGGCCAACAAGAAAATACATGCTTTACTTTGTTTCAGTTGTGCGGGAAGGCGGCTGATGCTGGGTTTGGAAACGAAGAAAGAAATTGAACTTATTCTCAATAACCTGCCGGCAGACTGTGCGGTGAACGGCTTCTACACCAACGGCGAACTCGGTCCCATCGATAGCAGCCTTGAGCAGTTGAAAAAGAGCCGGTATCACAACACCACGCTTGTTTTGTGTGCGTTTTGAGAGGGCATTGTAGGCGTGCATCCTGCGTCCAATGAAAAAGGTTGAACGATGAAAAACAGCAATCAAGATAAACCCGACCACGCGGAAGATCAAATCAAGCAACTGCAAAAAGAGAACAACCGTTTGCAGCGTATCATTAAGCGCCATGAAACGCAGTTGCAGCATCTCGACAAAATGGCCAGCGCCAATGAGAAGACGAACATCGCTCTGTATAAAGAGTTGGAGGTGCTGCAGCAGCAGGCCGAAGCCCAAGCCCGCGAGGCCGAGCAGCAGGCCTCCCTCGACCGCGTCCGGGCGGAAATCGCCTCCATGCGCACGGCTGATGATCTCCAGCGCATCACCCCGCTCATCTGGCGCGAACTGACAACACTGGGTGTGCCCTTCTTCCGCTGCGGCGTTTTCATCATCGATGAGGCGACCGCGCAGGTGCATGTTTATCTTTCCACGCCCTCGGGAGAGGCTGTTGCCGCGCTGCAATTGAAATTTGACAGCGCGCCCGTCATTGCGGCAGCGGTGCAACACTGGCGGCAGCAGCAGGTTTATCGCGAAGAATGGGATCGCGAGCAATTCATCGCCTGGACGCAGTCGATCCTTAAACAAGGATTGATCGACAGTCCGGAGAAATATCAGGCTGGCGGCGAAGCGCCCGAGAAGCTGGTGCTGCACTTCATGCCGTTCACGCAGGGCATGCTCTATATCGGCAGCAACGCGGCGCTCTCCGATGATGAAATCGAGTTGAGCCAATCCATTGCCAAAGCCTTCGGCATGGCTTACGCGCGCTACGAGGATTTCCAAAGATTGGAAGCGGCCAAAGCGCAAGTCGAAGCTGCGCTTGAAAATCTCAAGAAGACGCAACAGCAGCTCGTGACGCAGCAAAAACTCGCCTCGCTCGGCCAGCTCACCGCCGGCATCGCGCACGAGATCAAGAACCCGCTGAATTTTGTGAATAATTTTGCCCAACTTTCCATCGATCTTGCCGGCGAATTGCACCAGGAGTTGTTCAACGACGGCGTTTCACTCGACAGTGAAAAACGCGCTGCCATCGAAAGCCTGCTGGCAGATATTCAGCAAAACGCCGAGAAGATCAACCATCACGGCAAGCGCGCGGATGGAATTGTGAGGAGCATGATGCAGCACGCGCGCGGCTCCTCCGGCCAGCGCGAGCCGGCGGATATCAATCATCTGCTCGATGAAGCGGTGAATCTCACCTATCACGGCATGCGCGCCAATGATGCCTCGTTCAATGTTACGATTGAAAAGGATTACGACGAGTCGATCGGCAATCTCGAAGTCGTGCCGCAGGATTTGAGTCGCGTGTTTTTGAATATCATCAATAATGCCTGCTATGCGGCGCATCAAAAGGCGCGAACAGCGGGAAAGGAGAAGGGCGAAGAGCGAGGGAAGAAAGCCCCGCCCTTCGCCCATCTCTCTTCACCTTTCGCGCCGACGCTTTCTGTGAGCACCAAAAACCTCGGCGACAAAGTCGAAATCCGCATCCGCGACAACGGTAACGGAATTCCTGTTGACATTCGCGAGAAAATTTTCACGCCTTTCTTTACGACGAAACCGACGGGACAGGGCACAGGGTTGGGTTTGTCGATCAGCTACGACATCATCGTGCAGCAACATCGCGGGGAGATCAAAGTGGAGACGGAGGAGGGGAAGTTCACGGAGTTTGTGGTGTGGCTGCCCAAAGTATCATAAACTATCTCTGCGACAGACACCAATCGGCGCGTACCCAATTCTTGCGGGCCAAAACGGCATATTCATGATTTTAAAAATTCAAATGAACGGCGCTATGAAAACTATAAAACTCGTTTCCATATCTGCTTTTATTTTGCTCTTTGCGGCCAACCTCGGCGCGCAAACCGCAGGCGTCTTCTTTCTCTCCGCCGACAGCCTGAAAAAACACGAGCGCCTCTTCTTCCCCTCAAACTGGAAATATCACCCCGGCGATAGCGCGGTTTGGGCAAATCCGGCATTTGACGACAGCGCGTGGGAAACCTTTGACACCCGACTCGATTCTGACAAACTTCCAAAGAGCGGCTGGCACGGCATCGGCTGGTTTCGGCTTCATCTCGAAGTCGATTCCACGTTTTGGGGCAAACCACTTGCGCTCAATCTATATCAATACGGCGGCGCTGCGGAGATCTATTTGGATGGCAAGCGGCTTTGCACATTTGGCACGGTCGGGGCCTCGTTGGAAGATGAGCAAGCTGTTGGAACGACTATCGGAGACATTCACCCTCCGAAATTCATTCTCTTTGACAAAAGCGCTTCTCACGTCGTTGCTGTTCGCCGCTCGAGCTTCCTCAGCTTTGAAGAATCCCAGCTTCCCCTGGGCTTCGCAATTGCCGTGCTCGATTTGAACCGCACGATTGAACAAAGCTTTCGCCTAACGCGATACGAAGCGAGCTTTCAGATGCTGATGACCGCGGCGCCGCTGGTTTTTACTCTTTTGCACCTGCTGCTCTTTGCGTTTTATCCCCGCCTCAAAGAAAATCTTTACTTCGCGCTTTTCGCGATGAGCATCTCCGCGTTGGCTTTCCTGCTCTACCAACTTATCTCTTTTAGTTTTGGTATGGAATCCAGGCAAACGTTCTTTGTTTCCAGACTATTGCATCCCGTTCTCCTTTTGATGTTTCTTTTTGGCTTGCGGTTTTTGTACGCATTGTTTTACGGCAAGCTGCCCAGGCGATTTTGGGTTTTTCTGCTCATAAGCATCGGCCTCGGAATATTGCCGTGGTCCAATGTGGTGACGATGCAAGTTTATATCGTGTTAGGCGCGATGGTCATGCTAGTGGAGATGCTTCGCCTCGCCGTACTTGCGTTCGTGCGAAAAAAGGAAGACGCATGGATCATCGGCGTCGGGTTTGTGTTTTTTATTCTGACGGTCATTTTCATGATGCTTGGTTTTGCGGGCGTTGTGCCGCTGAAATATGCCACAACCGCTGTAGAAATTTTTTGGATTTTTGGCGTGCTCGGTCTGCTGCTCTCCATGTCCATTTATCTGGCGCGCCAGATTGCCCGCACCAGCAAAAATCTCGAAGCCGAGATAACTAAAACCATGCAACTCGAAGTTGAAAACGCGCGCAAAGAAGTGGAATTGCAAAAAGCGGCAGAACTCAAAGCAGCTTATCAAGAATTGGACGCCGCACATACAAACTTGAAAGCCACGCAGCAACAACTGGTCACGCAGGAAAAGCTCGCCTCGCTCGGCCAGCTCACCGCCGGCATCGCGCACGAGATCAAGAACCCGCTGAATTTTGTGAATAATTTTGCCCAACTTTCCATCGATCTTGCCGGCGAATTGCACCAGGAGTTGTTCAACGACGGCGTTTCACTCGACAGTGAAAAACGCGCTGCCATCGAAAGCCTGCTGGCAGATATTCAGCAAAACGCCGAGAAGATCAACCATCACGGCAAGCGCGCGGATGGAATTGTGAGGAGCATGATGCAGCACGCGCGCGGCTCCTCCGGCCAGCGCGAGCCGGCGGACGTCAACCATTTGCTGGATGAAGCCGTGAATTTGGTTTATCACGGCATGCGCGCCAACGATGCTTCTTTCAACGTCACAATTGAAAAGGATTACGACGAATCAATTGGCAAACTCGAAGTCGTGCCGCATGATATCAGTCGCGTGTTTTTGAATGTTTTGAATAACGCCTGTTACGCGGCTTTTCAAAAGCAAAAGGCAAACAGCGAGGAGCAAAAAGCAAATGGTGATGGATTTTCACCGACGATTGTCGTAACAACGAAAAACTTACGCGACCGCATCGAAATCCGCATTCGCGACAACGGCAACGGCATTCCGGCGGAGATTCGCGAGAAGATTTTCAACCCGTTCTTCACGACGAAGCCAACCGGACAGGGGACGGGCTTGGGGTTGTCGATCAGCTACGACATTATCGTGCAACAGCATCGTGGGGAGATTGCGGTGGAAACAGAGGAAGGGAAATTTACGGAGTTTGTTTTGCGGCTGCCGAAGAATTGATAGAATCGATCACCAACGCCGGAGGCGTGGCATGTTGATTAAACGAGGCAACGATCTGCATGCGCCACCACAACATGCCACCCCGGTGGGGTTGGCGGCTTGTTCGATGTCACGTTTCTATAAACATGCCAACCCTACGGGTTTGATTGCGATGTCGCCTCCACCAACGCCGTAGGCGTGAAATGTTTATAGACGTTCGCCATCATAAAAAATCAAAACGCCGGAGGTGTGGCATGTTCATGAAACGCGGCAACGGTCAACCTCCGCCGCAGCAACATCGCGGAGAGATCAAAGTGGAAACGGAGGAGGGAACGTTTACGGAGTTTTTGGTACGGCTGCCGAGGGCGGGATTTTAGGCTTCCAACTTCGACCATTCAAATAAAAATACCTTTCCGAATTTGACAATCACAAGCGGTAATCCCGGTTTGTTCCGCCACGGCTTGGCCGTGACTGAACATTGCCGAACTTAAAAATCAAAACTCATTAGGCATAAAACTCTGTACAAATAGTCTCCAAACCAAAAGAGGGAATTTATGCGAACCCCCTATCGTCGTTTCATCGCGCTCGCTGCTGTCTTATTCCTGCTGCCTTTTTCATCCCTCCCACAATCCGAGGACAACCAACTCAAATCTCGACAGCAAGCGCTCGAAAGGCAATTTGACTCTTATTTGAAGCGTGAGAATTTGCGCGAGTGGATGAAACGCCTCACTGCCCGACCGCACCATGCCGGCTCAACGCATGGCAAAGCCAATGCGGAATTCATGGCAGCGCAATTCAAATCCTGGGGCTATGACGCCAAGCTCGAAGAGTTTCACGTGTTGTTTCCCACGCCGAAGATACGCGTGCTGGAAATGATCGCGCCGGAAACATTCACGGCCAAGCTGGTCGAGCCGGCGCTGGCAGAGGATGCCACCTCGAGTCAACAAACCGAACATTTGCCGACGTACAATGCCTATTCCATTGATGGCGACGTCACCGGCGAGCTGGTTTATGTCAATTATGGCATACCCAAAGATTATGAAGAACTGGCCCTGCGCGGCATCACGGTCAAAGGCAAAATCGTGATCGCGCGTTACGGCGGTTCCTGGCGCGGCATCAAACCCAAAGTCGCGGCAGAGCACGGCGCGATTGGCTGCATCATTTATTCTGATCCGCGTGACGACGGTTACTTTCAAGGCGAGGTCTATCCGCACGGCGCTTATCGCAATGAGAACGGCGTGCAGCGCGGCTCCGTGGCAGATATGCCGCTTTATCCCGGCGATCCCCTCACGCCCGGCATCGGCGCAACGAAGGATGCAAAACGCTACGCTGTGAAAGACGCTCCCACACTCACCAAAATTCCGGTGATGCCGATTTCCTACGGCGATGCGCTGCCGTTGCTGCGCAGCCTGGCCGGGCCGGTTGCGCCGGCGGATTGGCGCGGCGCCCTGCCTATAACATATCATATTGGCCCGGGTCCGGCGCAAGTCCATCTCAAGCTGGAATTCCATTGGGAAATCACGCCGGTTTATAATGTCATCGCGATGATGAAAGGCCGCGAGGAACCGGATCAATGGATCATCCGCGGCAACCATCACGATGCGTGGGCAAATGGCGCGCAAGATCCGGTGAGCGGCATGGTGGCATTAATGGAGGAAGCGCGCGCCCTTGGCGAGCTGGCAAAAACAGGCTGGAAACCAAAACGCACCATCGTTTATTGCGGTTGGGATGCGGAAGAGCCGGGACTGCTGGGTTCCACAGAATGGGCCGAGGCGCACGCGGATGAATTACGGCAAAAGGCCTTGATCTATATCAACTCGGATTCCAATGGGCGCGGCTTTTTGGGCATGGGCGGCTCGCATACGCTCGAGCCGTTTATCAATGAAGTCGCGCGCGACGTAATCGATCCGCAAAAGCAAATCAGTGTGGCGGAGCGTTTGCGCGCGTTGCGTGTTGTCAATAGCAGCGGTGAAGATCGCAAAGAGGCACGCGAGCGTAAAGATTTGCGCATTGCAGCGCTCGGCTCCGGCTCGGATTACACGCCGTTCCTGCAGCATCTCGGCATTGCCTCGCTCAATCTCGGTTACGGCGGTGAGAACGGCGGGGGCTCCTATCATTCAATCTACGACTCCTTCGATCACTACACCCGCTTCGGCGATCCGAATTTCGACTATGGCATTGCGCTGGCGCAAACCGCCGGACGCGCGGTGTTGCGCCTTGCGGACGCGGAAATTCTGCCGTTCACGTTTTCCAATTTTGCTGAAACCGTGGCAAAATATGCCAAAGAGGTAACGAAACTCGCAGACGATCTGCGCGATGAAACCGAGGAAAAGAACCGGCGCATTCGCGAGAAAACGCTGGAAATCGTGGCCGATCCCACCAAGCCATTTGTCGCGCCCGCACCGCAGAGTGAAGTGCCCTATCTCAACTTTGCCCCGCTGCAAAATGCCGTGGCACAATTGCAGCTCAGCAGTCGTGCGTATGAGCGCGCCATGAAGGATTTCAAGGCAATGAATAAGCCGATGCCGCAAGCCGCTAAAAAATCTCTAAACGGCATATTGATGAAAATGGAGCGCAGCCTCACACGCCGAGAAGGTTTGCCGCGGCGGCCGTGGTTTGTGCATCAAATCTATGCGCCGGGATTTTACACCGGCTATGGCGTGAAAACGCTGCCGGCCGTGCGCGAAGCCATCGAGCAGCGCGATTGGCAGGAAGCCAGCGAACAAATTGAAATCGTGGCAAAGGTTATTGCGGGCTTTGCGGGCGAAGTTGATCGCGGCACTGCGATTCTTGTTGGAGCTGTGCAGCAATGATGAAACCTTTATTTTTGGGAGATTCTGCAATGCGGCACTCATCATCTCAGCGACGTTGGCCAGCCTTTGGCGCGTTCCTTGTTAATTGCCTGCTGAGCTTCATGATTTCGGCTTGCACGCAAGAAAAAACGTCGAACAAAAATACAACAAACGCGACTTTCAAAGAAGATTCAACGAACACACAGACTGAAAGAGACCGCCTGAACGTCACGGCGCGAGATACCACGCTGCGTGTACCTTTCTCGGAATTCCCCGCCAAGCCCGAATGGCGGCTTGGCTTTACTGCCAGAAACAAGGTGGAGTTGATCGAGATACTGCCAACCTCTCCTGAGCTATACAACGAACGTGATCGCTTGGTCTCTGAGTTATATTCCCCGGAAGAGAGAGCTGGTGTGGTTCTTCTATCCTATGGCAGGGCATCCGCCCTAAAAAAGACCGCTGTACTCAATCCGCCGCAATGGACGATCCTTGACTTGCATGGCAACATGCGCAAAGAAACTTTTACCAAGCTGACCGCGATTGCGGCCGAGTACAACAGCGGTTGTTATTATCTTGCACCGGAATCCTTCCAGCCCGAAGATCAGGAGATCGTGCCGATCGCTGAAATAACGGACGGCAATCTCCTCTTTGCCATTGCGGGAGAGCCAGCGAATATGCCTTTGGTGCGACTGCCGCTTTTCGATATTCCGCGTGACGAAAATGGAACGTTCACGGAGAATGCGGCCCTTCTACCCAGGAATTATCGTGCTTTACTCGATCTGACCGAGATAAAAGCGTTGTTTGACGACAGCACCCGGCAATCAATCGAAATGTTCGGCAATGCCATAGTTGCTACAATTGCCCAGAGGCCGGACACGCTTTGGGCCATAAACTTTTTTTGGCTGCCAAGCCGTCCGACCAGCAATCTTTTTGGCATTTTTCGTGAGATGGCCGCAGGATACGAACCGCTTTTTCTGGAAGGAAATACGCCTGCGAAAAGTGACTACGATGACATGTATTTCGCTTGCTTTACCGCGGCTGTCGATCTAGACGGCGACAAACATGATGAAATTGTTGTGCGTGCGCTTTACTCTGAGGGAAGTGCATATACCGTCTTTTCCCTGCACGAAGGCCGGCTTGTGCGAACCTATAGCTCTTTTTATCAGGGGCTCTAGCGCAACCCGTTTTCTTGTGAGTCTTTTCACGATCTCTCCGGCGGCAGAATTTTATAGCGATATTCAATCTCCGCGCCGGGCCGTAACTGCGCACTGACGGAACAATACGTATCACGCGAGAGATTGATGGCGCGTTGCAGCTTGTCTTCGGGAATGTCGCGGCCGGTCACGCGATATTCCACAATGATCTTGGTAAATTTTTTGGGATAGTTTTCCGCCACCTCTGCCTCAATGCCGATTTCAAAGCTGTCAAACTCGACACGCATCTTCTTGAGTAACGATGCGACATCTATGCCGGTGCAGCCGGCGAGCGCCATCAGCACCATCTCGCCGGGGCGCAAACCGGCATCACCACCACCGGCTTCCACCGCGGCATCCATCACCACCGGATGATTGGAATAAGCCTTTCCCACAAATCTCAAACCGTCAACCCACTTGACTACTGCTTGCCTCTTCGTCATTTCGCTCCTCCGATTACCACTTCGCGAGTTTCCTTCCATAAACAGTCCACTTGTGTAAAGCCCGCTTCGTGCGGCGGGCGCCAATCCGTTTCGAATGAAGGAATTTGGTGTTATGGCGACAACCGCTCGATAATCCACCCGTTTGCCAGCCGGCGATAACGCAACCGATCATGCATGCGGTTCGGCCGGCCCTGCCAAAACTCAATGCTCTGTGGCGCCAGCCGAAAACCGCCCCAATGTGCCGGGCGGGGAATCGTTTGATTCTCATGTATGCGCGCGATTTCCTGAAAACGTTGTTCGAGCGTGGCACGATTGGGAATGACTTCGCTCTGCGCCGAGGCCCATGCCCCAATCTGGCTTTCACGCGGCCGGGTTTGAAAATAGGCATCCGCCTCTTGCTCCGCCGTTTTTTCGACACGGCCTTCGATGCGGACCTGGCGCTCCAACCCCTGCCACCAAAACACCAAACTTGCTCGGGGGTTCTCCAAAAGCTCGCTTGCTTTGCGGCTGTTATAATTCGTATAAAAAACAAACCCGCGCGGATCCCAGCTTTTAAGCAATACCACACGCGCCGAGGGCTCGCCTTCCCGCGTACACGTTGCCAGGATCATGGCATTCGCATGAGTCGGCTCGGCTGCCAGCGCCTCATCAAACCATTTCTGAAATTGGTGGAAGGGATCTGTCGCAGCTTCATTTTCGTGAAGTTGCCGCTGAGTGTAATCGACGCGCAAATTGTTGAGAATGTGGCTCATGATTTGACGGGATATTTAATCAATCCAGCTTTAACGGTAGTTTAAATTTTGTATCGCGTAGTTTAAAATCTTCTCGTAAAGAAGCAAGCGTTAACTGGGATTAATTTTTCGCAGTCTGTCTGGGAGGGAAATGGCCGCGAGATTACGAACGATTACGCTTTTGCCTGCAGAATTACACTTTTATGCCTCTCGAGGCGTGTGTCCCAATTACCTATCAATGATTTTTCCACGTTTCTTGATCGGAACACTTCTTGCAATTTCCGTGATCAAATTTTGCATGCTGAGGCGGGGACAGAAAAAATTATGAAGATTCATCGTGGTAAAATATCCAGCAAATTTCGTATGGAGGCGTCCTCTTGGAAACCGTTTTCAAGTGGCTGGTTGCGGGATATGTGGTCGGAGTCATTTGCGTGTTCTACCTCGTTGTGCGATCATGGATAATCACAAACGCGATGTTGCACGGAAAGGGCAATGCCCTTTACCGCAGAGGAATCGGAGTCAACTGGCTTGGCATGGCGCTGTTCAGCGCCAGTATTTCGTTGGGCTGGAGCTTGATCGGCGGCGGGATTCACCGTTTTTTGGGCAGCGATGTGTTATTTGTGCAATTCTCGCTGGGCCTGGCAGCCGTGATTACGATGATGTTGCTGTGTACCGATACCGAGCACAAGCTCGATAAAATCGCACTCAACGCCATTGTCATTGTGGGATTTGGTTTTCTGCTACCATTCGTGCGTTGAAATCACCGCTTCCCGGCAAGCTCATTCGCAACGCGGGCGCACACAATTACCGATCGTTTCCCAACAAAGCGGACAAAAAGAAAAGGCCTGCCAACCTCAAGGTGCGTTGGCAGGCTTCTCCAAGCCGAAAAGCTTGATATTGGCGCAATTGGATAAAAACACATCTTCGCGCTTTCGCACGGCATGGTTCAATTGCAGGCGCAACCGCCGCCGGAGCCGCCCAAACCGCCGGTGCTGCCTTCGAGCGTTTCAATCCAATGCCGCTCAATTGCTTCCTCGGAAAGCTCTTTATTAAAATCCATGATCCGCAGCGCCAAATGCTCGCGTTGATAGGGCTTGACTGCGGCGCAAGCGCTCAACAAAATGGCCATTGCCAGAAACAGGATCAAACTGAGAGACACGAATTTCCGCTTCATAAGATCTCCACGAAGGATGCAGGAGTGAAACCTCTGCGAAACGACTCAATTTTTGCTTTTGGTCGGGGTGCTGGCAGCATTCGTCGCAGATTTTGTGAGCAACGCCTCAACTTCCGCTTCGAGACGCTTGAATTCTTTGGGATCGTAACCGCGATAAATTGCACGCACGACGCCATCACGATCGACTAGATAGCTGCTCGGCATGGCCTCAACCGCATAAGCTTCTGCTGTTTTCTTGTCGCGATCCCACAGGCCGAGTAACCCGAGATCATATTTTTTGAGAAAGGATTTAACATTCTCCGGTTCGTTGTCCACCGAGATTGCCAAAATACTTAAGCCGCGTTCACGATACTTACTTTGCAAACGCGCCAATTCCGGCAATTCTTCCTGACACGGGCCGCACCATGTCGCCCAAAAATTAATGAGCACGACTCTGCCGCGCTGACTCGCAAGCGAAATCGTTCCACCCGAAGTCGCGGGCAAAACGAAAGCGCTTGCTTTCTGGCCGATTTTGATCTTTGCAGCGCCATTCGCAAACAATAACGCCGCAGACAACACGATTTGAAAAATCACTATGTCTCCTGAATACTTTTTTGCCGTGAACGGCATTAGATAGTGTCGTCCGAAAATGTTCCACCCTCGGCTGCGCCGAGGTTTCCAAAATTTCGAACAGCGTGGAAACTCTGAGGTTTTAATGCAACGGCCAAGCCGTTGCAGGAACACTCTCATCAAAAGGCTGCGATTTCGGACGGACACCAGATACTCGACGAGTGACTTGTGCAGATTCCTTGCTGATCTGTCGATCAATATCAATGATATTGTCCGCCCAGATCGATCCAGGTAATAAATTTCTTGATCTCTTCCGGCGTGAGGGCATTGGCATCATTGGGGTGTTTGCCCGCGCCCTGGCGGCTGCCCACGCCCAGCAAAACGTTTATCAAGTGACTATTTCGTGAAAACGGCGGGCGCGACACCTCGACCAAATCTGTCGGACGTGAATTCGACATCAAACTTTCATAGGCCGCGGAGAATTCACCCACTTTCGCCAGGCCGAGGTTGAGACCCGCCGCCGGGCTGCTGCCGTCGTGACACGCCAGGCATTTCGCCTGAATAACCGGCTCAATGGCTTTTTGAAATGAAAACTCCTGGCGTTGCGCCTCTGCGATATTCAAATTCGTCGGCGCTGCCGCGGCTGCAATGGGATTGGGATTTGATTTCGAGCCGCGCGGGCCGTGACAGCCGGTGCAATTCTCCAGACGCTCGCCCGGCCGAACATACAGCCAACTGCGTTTGATGACCACGGCGCGGCCGAGTGAATCGAGCGTGTTGAAGGAAAGCGGAACATCGGCCGGCACTTCGATTGAAAACGAGCCGTCGGCATAAACCGGCGCAACTCCCAACACGCGTTTACGCTCAAAATCCGTGTGGCCAATATCCATACTGCGTTCATTCGGCGGCACCCCAATGCCTTCGATCACCATGATCTGCTTGATCTCGCCGGCTTTGGGGATCGCCTGGCCGTCATTGTTTTGGCGAAAATAAACATTTTGGTTGATGATAATGCCGGTGCTCGCCTGACGATCAATCGTCTCCGGAATCACCGGCGGCCTGGGCCGCGGCGCAACCACGACGGCGTCGAGTTCGTGCAGGTTCGGATCATTATAAAGCAGCGCCAGATTGGAGCCATCCCGGCCGAGGGTATACAAACCATAATCGCCTTCAGGGCCCGTGGGCGAGAAACTCGCCACCAAGCGGCCGTCAGGCAATGGAAAAGGATATTTAAAAACGCCCGAGCCGGCTGCGCCGTTCATCGGAATTTGCGGTGTGATATTGATGAAATCGCCCTGTCGCGGCGGATCACCAAAGACTTGATCGGAATTGAGAATCACCAGCGGGCCGCGATCAACCAAGACTTGATTCGACATCACGGCGACGACTTTGCCGTTGTCGATTTCGCGCGGATGAAAAAAATTGCGATTGTGCGGCGCAAACAGCAGGAAGGTCGCCTGGCCATCGGGATGGGTGGCAAAAAGCGGAAAGCGGTTTTGTGTGCCGTGATGTTCCCAACGTGTCCATGCCAGCCGGCCGTCGCGCAGGACGATGGGATCGAAATCGTCGCTGTTGTTAAATGAAATGGTCTGAATATCGCCGCCATTGGCATCCATGGTGTGCAGCAACTCCACCGGGCGGCGTTCATATTCATCGCGAATGTTGCGCCGGTTGGAGGTAAACGCAATGCGGTTGTTGGGCAAATACACCGGATCGGCTTCATCGGAGGGCATACTGGTCAAGGGGCGGAGATTCGAACCGTCGACATTCATTTCGTAAATATTCCAATTGTCGTTGCGATTCCTGCGCATCGCAAAAATCACTTTGTTGCCGTCATATGAAATTTCCGGATCTGCCACGGCGCCGCCCGCGCCGAGATTGGTGAGGTTTTTCACCTGTCCGTTGGGTGAAATGGGCGTGAGTGAATAAAGATTGCTGCTGGTGTTGCTGCCGATGAAATTGCAGTCCAGCACGTTGCTGTTGGTTGATTTCACAAAAATCAACGCGGCCGGCTGCGCGCCCAGCAGCAAATCGTCCGGCGCCTGGCTTTGACAGGCGAGAAGCAGGCCAAGCATCGCCATCAAGATAAAAAGCTTTCCGAACCTCTTGCTTTTCTTCATGCGTTTGATCGCCAGTTTCATGTTTGTACCTCCTGTAACAAAAATCTATTTTCCAGTCTGCGAAACCCTACAGCTATTCGCGCCCGCCTCTTGCTCACACCGTTGCCGATAGATTGCAAATGCTATTGCGATGCGCTCCGCTTATTTCCAATCAGGCCGGCTGTCCGGTCACTTATGCGCAATCTGCCGCAAAGCGATTTTGCTGTAGTCGCCGGCCAGTGATTCTATTTCATCAAAATCAGTTTGCGCGCGGTTGCAAAACTGCCGGCGCGCAATTGATAGAGATACAAACCTGAGGCAAGCCGGCTCCCGGATTGACTCAACCCGTCCCACACGACGCGGTATCGCCCGGGGCCGCGATCTTCATTGATCAGTTCACGCACAAGCTTGCCCGTCATGTCGTAAACACGCAAGCTTACATGGCCGTGATAATTTTCCGGAACGCTGAATGCAATCGTGGTTTGCGGATTGAAAGGATTGGGGTAGTTTTGTTCCAATGCAAATGCTTGCGGGATTGGCGCGAACTCATTCTCCAAAATTGGGGAACTGGCGCCATCATAGTTTGCTTCGCGCAGCCACAACTCGGCAACACTTGCCTGGCCTGCGCCGCCCGTTTTAATGATGCGCAATTGCACGCGGCCATCGCGTACGGCTTCTGGCGGAATCGCCAGCCAGCCGGCGGTAAAACTTTCCCGCCCGACATTGACCGGCGCATGCAACTCGCTTTCATCGGCGTAAAAGGCTTGCTCAACAACGCCGAAATGACTGACATAGCGTGCGCGCGCTTCGTAAGAAACACCCGGACGCAGATCATCGAAACTATAAATGACTTCTTGCACGTCCGTAACTACGGTTTGTTCGGGCGCATCGTTTTCAGCAAAACGCTGGCCGCGGCTGAGATGGGCATCATGCGTCGCGCGCGCGCCGCAATCTTCGTAGTAATACAACGGCAGATAAAAAATCGAACTCTCCTCGACAATCGCCGGTTTGTCATAAGTGGATTGCAGCGTCTGGCGCAGCCGGTAATGACCCGGCGCAATCATCTCGTCGTTGTTCTTGCGACGATCCCAAGTCAGGCTCAACTCACCGGCGTTTTGCCAGGAGGCGAGCAGCGTAGCCACGGATGCGTTATTCTTCGCCGATACCGCTTCTAATGTCAAATGGCCGTTATCCGTTAAAACGCCGTCGAGCTGCAACTCTGACAATTCCGATGAAAGGCGAGCCTGCGTAAGCTGGAAGTCGATGCCAAGCTCGTAACGCCGGCCGCCGGATTGCTCCGTCCAATTTTCCAGCAGAAAGGCTTGATCATATCCCGACCACAATTGCCTGCCATCAGCAAGAATCACACTCCCGAACAAGGGATTGAAACGCCGGGGCTGAAAGTTGGCATCGTCAGTTGCCAGCACGGCGAGCGTGTTCAGCGCGGGAGAAAATTTTTGAATTTTGCGCATGGCCGAATCGGTGAGATAAACATTGCCCCAGTGATCGGTGGCCAACGCTGCCGGCGTCATCTCGTACTCGCCTTGATAAGTCTTCAAAACAGTAATCGTTTCACCATCGAAGTAGAGCCGATAAATCCGGCGCGTGCCTGCTTCTGCAAGATAAATGTTGCCGTCGCTGCGGCCATCGAAACGGCCCAACGCCAGGCCGGAGAGATTGCGCCAATCGGCATGATGATCATGCACGAGGCGGGAATTCGATTCATCGCCAATGCGATATGCTGAAAGCGTGGCATTGCCGGCATCACAGACCCACAACAAATCATCGCTCGGATCGAAGATGGTGCTGCGATCATCCCACGCCAATTCCACGGGCTGCGCCAATTCTCCCGCACCGATAACGCCGCGATAAACCAGCGACAGATCGTGCATCGCGCCGGCAAGCTGCAAAACCAGTACGCGCCGATTGCCGGTGTCGGCGACATAAACGAAGCCTTGTTGATCGGTCACGATGCCGCTGGGCCGCTGCAGCGCCACTCCGGTTTCTTTTGCATCATAGGCTTTGATCCAGCGTTGATAATCTCCGTAAACAATGCGGTTCCATGCCGGATCGGTAATGAATTGCACGTAATTGGCAATCACATGAGGAGATGGCGACTGTTCTCGAACCTGCGCAAACAAGGCGCCTCCATGTGACATGCTGAAGAGGCGGCGTTGCAGCTTCTCTGCCGTTACATTGCGCGAAAGCGTGTTGACTTGATGTTCGCGGGAGATCGGTTGACGAACAAATGTCGTGGAGGAGGGCGCAGAGGCGCCAACGAGCACGGGAAAACCATCAGCATTCGTTTTGGCCAGTTGATCAGCGCCAGGCGGCGCAAAATATGCGGGTAAATCAGATAAGCCTTCTGCTTGCACAAGCTGCCAATGGCCCTCGCGACGTTGAAACCGCAGTTCGCTGCGCGCCAGAATGCCGCCGGCGTCGCGTACAATCAGCGTGCACGCGCCAAGGCCATTCTCACTTGAAACATTCGATGCTTCCAAACGCGCATCCTGGCGTGCGTACCCCGCGGATTCACGGCGCAAGACGGCCTGCAGAAAAGCGGCGCGTCGATTTAGTTGCCCATGCTTTGCAAACGAATGATCGCCATTCTTTTGCAAAACTTCAGCATCCGTTGCTTGAGCAAGCGGCGCTTCATGGTAATCTTCAGCCAACGCATGGAGATACAAGCAGGGATCATTTGTCGCAACGCCTTCCCGAATGCGCTCGATCAGCAGCGCCAATGCCATCTGCTCGTTTGCCGCGACTTGGCGGTACCCCAGCGCTTGCGGCGCCTGGCCCAATGCCGGCACGCCGAAAAGCCATAAATAAATCATGCTAAACAGCCAAAGCAACTTGCTCCACTTATTGTTCATGGGCATCTCCTCTTCCGGCGGCTGCGTTGGTGTTCCTCATTTCTGATTGTTCATTGATGAAGTTCATTTGAACAAACAGCATTTTTGAACGGACGCAAGCGCCGGTTAGTAACTGAAATTCAAACCTACCTGGTAAATATTGGCCGTGAAATTATTGGAGGTAAAAAAGCGCTCGTATTTGATTTCGAGCGTCGAACGATCGAGCAATGGGAGTTGCGCGCCCAGCCTGTCCAATTGATACTCGATTTGAAAGCCAAAGAGGTGTGAGTTGAACGGCTCGAGTTTGTAATCTGCCGTGAAATACGTCGTCAGACGGTCGAGCGGATAATCAATGCGATAAAAATACGCGCCGGTTTGCGTGTAAAACCGGTAGCGATACCGCAGCAACAAACGTTTTGACATGGTTTGATAAAATTTCAAACCCAGCGTATGCGAACGCACGCCCCAATCATCGCCGTAAAGGCGGTAGTCCAGCCACACGGCGGCATTCGCCGGCTTGATGAACGTGTTGAGCTTCACAAACCCGGCCAGGCGCAAACGCTGCTGCGGATGCGTCTCCAACGCGTAACCCCCGTTCACGAAAACGGTGCGATAAGGATTGCTTTGAAAACCGCTGGCGCTGGAAATATCCGCACCAAAACGCATGCTGGTTACCGGCGAGAGTGACTGCGTAATCGTTGCATCGAAAATAAAATTTCGTTTCGTGAAGACAGTGTCGCGGCCCAATGGGCTGATGGTATCCCAACCGAAACTGGCGGACAGCGCCAGGTTGGTGTTTTTCTGATTAAAATCTTGGTTGTATCCGGCGCCGAGCAGGCGGCCGACATAATCGTTCTCGCCGGAATAATAAATCGTTGCGGCCCAGCGGTCGGCGATTAAACTCCCAACGACTTCATTTCTGTTTTTGATATAGTTTGCATTGGGATTCGCGGCATCCACGGGTTTCGAGGCGCCGGTGATGCCGTCCGTCGGCAACGGTTTAGCCGAGATGCCGCGATAAGGCGGAATGGTGACTTGATCAAGACTGTATTGCAGTGTGAGCGCCGTGTTGCGCGCCAAATCTTTAACGAATTGCAACGAAGGCGAGCGCACCAACAAGCCGCCGCTGTCGGTAAAGAAATTGGTGCGCAGCGCCACCTTGTCATCCGTGAAGCTTATCGTCGCCGTACCGAGTACAGCGACGACAATCGCAACGCATAAAATCGCCCGAAAAAATGAATGCATGTGCTTCATCTTCATGATTTGTTAAAGGATCGTCCTGATCTGGGAAAATGGCATTGCCGGCGTGTGAACACGTCAAAACCTCCGCGTCCGTGCGGCCAGGTGAAAAGAGGTCGGGTTGCGGCTCATACAAATTCGAAACTGAATTTACAGCTTCGTGATTGCAGACATCAAATCTCACAAACCAAATCAGGTAAGCCCAGCCAGTGGCCTGCGTTTTATTGGAGTTATTATCCCAAAATTTCAATACAAATGCTCGCCGGTTTGGCGGCGCGCTTTGATTACAAGCGTTGTGCCACAGCAAGCGGCGAGTTTTTGCTTGACATTCGCTGACTTTTTGGTTAAAAAATTGTCACGCTAGACACTATAAACAGGAAAGATGAGATGCCCACTCCCACGAAATTCACCGTCGGCCTCGTGCAAATGGCTATGAGCAAAGACGGTGAGGCGAATGTAGCCGTCGCCACCTACTGGATCAAAGAAGCGGCGCGGCAAGGTGCGCAAGTCATTTGTCTGCCCGAGCTGTTTCGCTCGCAGTATTTTTGCCAAACCGAAAATGCGGCATTGTTCGATCTTGCAGAACCGGTTCCGGGGCCGACGACTCAAGCATTGAGCAATATCGCAAAAGAACAGAAGGTCGCGATTGTCGCGCCGGTGTTCGAGCGCCGCGGCCCGGGAGTTTATCACAACAGCGCCGCAATTATCGACAGCAACGGCGAGATTATCGGGCTTTATCGCAAGATGCATATTCCGGATGATCCGGC
Organism: uncultured Cytophagia bacterium; assembly: GCA_964457925.1. Classification (GTDB taxonomy): domain Bacteria; phylum Zhuqueibacterota; class Zhuqueibacteria; order Zhuqueibacterales; family Zhuqueibacteraceae; genus Coneutiohabitans. The sequence goes on along the minus strand of CAYWGH010000057.1, from coordinate 8,249 downwards.
GTATTATGAAAAATTTTATTTCACCCCGGGCGATCTTGGCTTCAAAGCATTTGATACACACTTTGGCCGCATCGGCACGCTGATCTGCTGGGATCAATGGTATCCCGAAGGCGCGCGGCTGACGGCATTGCGCGGGGCGAGCATTTTATTTTATCCCACCGCCATCGGCTGGCATCCGCATGAAAAAGCGCAATACGGCGCGGCACAGCGCGACGCTTGGCGCACGGTGCAGCGCGGACATGCGATTGCCAACGGCATTTACCTCGCCGCCGTGAATCGCGTCGGCCATGAAATTCCCAGTTCCGGAGGGCCGGGCATTCAATTTTGGGGATCATCGTTTTTGTGTAATCCGCAAGGCGTTTTGCTGGCCGAAGGCAGCGAGGACAAAGAAGAAGTTCTGCTCGGTGAAATCGATCTCGGGCATCTTGAAGAGATTCGACGCAATTGGCCGTTTCTGCGCGACCGGCGCATTGATGCGTATGGTGAGATCAAAGCGCGCTTTCTGAATGAGGAACCGTGGTAAACAAAATCTTAACGCATGAGGCCAACACGCCGGCAAGTCTGGGCTTTCACATGCCCGCCGAATGGACGAAACATCAGGCCACCTGGCTGGGCTGGCCGCACAATCGCACGGACTGGCCCGGCAAATTCACACCAATTCAATGGGTATATGGCGAAATCGTGCGCAGACTTGCCGCCGGAGAAATAGTGCGCATTATCGTCGCAACCCGGGAACATGAGGCAAAAGTTCGCAAGCTGCTGACACAAGTCGGTGTTGACTCGAAGCGCATCGAGTTCTTTCGCTTTCCCACGAATCGCGGCTGGACGCGCGACTTTGGCCCGATGTTCGTTACCCGCGAACAACCGGCCTCTGAACTAGCCATCGTCAATTTCGGTTTCAATGCCTGGGCGCGCTATTCGGATTGGCAAAAAGACAATGCCGTGCCGCTGCGCGCGGCACAGGCTCTCGACTGCAAAATTTTTCGCGCCCAGCATCACGGCAGAGATTTCGTGCTAGAGGGAGGCAGCATCGAGGTGAACGGTCGCGGCACGCTACTCACCACCGAGGAATGCCTGCTCGACCCTGTCACGCAAGTGCGCAATCCGGGCATGAGCCGCGCGGAAATCGAAACAATGATGCGCGATTACCTCGGCGTCACCAACATTCTCTGGCTGGGCAAAGGCATCGCGGGCGACGACACGCACGGCCACATTGATGATCTCTGCCGTTTTGTGACGCCCGGCAACGTCGTTCTGGTGGAGGAGAAAAATCCTCGCGACGAAAACTATAAACCCTTGCAGGAAAACCGCGAACGACTGCAGGATATGCGCCTGGAAAACGGCGCAAAAATCAACGTTATCTCGCTGCCCATGCCGACGCCGCTTTATTTCAAAGGCACGCGTTTACCTGCGAGTTATGCGAATTTCTATATCGCGAATGCCGCAGTGCTTGTGCCCACATTCAATGACGCTAATGATCGACATGCGCTTGGCATACTGGCAGAATTGATTACCGATCGGCCGGTGATCGGCATACACGCAGTGGATTTGGTATGGGGTTTTGGCACGCTGCATTGTCTGACGCAACAACAACCGGCGCTCGCCGGCAGTTGAACGGCAAGAAATTGATTCACATGCAAAGCCCAAACAGCTTAAAAGATTTCCAACGGACAAAAGCGGTCAGCAGTTTTTGGGGGCCGGCCGTTGGCAGATTTTATCCGCAGACGGTACCAAGCTGGAGACGTTTGATAATTGCCTAGAACCCTTGGGCAGATTGATTGAAATTGAATTCGCGGGAAAAATCTTTTCCTTGGTTTTGCAGATTTGACTACTAACGGCCTGATGGACTTTTGTTGATTATGAGCATTGTCAAAGCCGAAGGCATCATCATACATGCCATGAACGTGCGCGAATCGAGTAAACTGGTAACGCTGTTCACACGCGAGCATGGCCTGCTCAAACTCGACGCCAAAGCCGCGCGCACCAGCAAAAGCCGCTTGCGCGGAAACCTGGAGTTATTCTCCGTCGTTCATCTCGTCTATTATGAAAAGGAGAATCGCGAGCTGCAATTCATGAGTCAAGCGGAGCGTCTCGAGGGCTTCCCGGAATTGCAGACGGATTTGGAAAAACTGGGTTATGCCTCTGCTTGTTGCGAATTAATCCGGCGGACGCAAACCGGCGTCGAGGCGAAACCGCAATTGTATCCCATTTTGCTGGAAACGCTGCGCGCGATGAACGCGGCGCAGGAGCCGCGTCCGCTCTTTTGGGGATTTCAGATGAAGCTGCTGAGCATGCTCGGCCTTGCCCCGAATTTGCACCATTGCCTGAATTGCAAAACGGCAAACACGGCTTCGGGTGAGCATGGCGACGATGCTGTTTGGCATTTTCACGTGACGCGTGGCGGGTTTGTTTGCCCCAAGTGCCCGGGGCAGACCGGCGCTTTGCCGCTCAGCGGCGAGAGCATGCGCGTGCTCTCAAATTTTCAAACATGGCCGCCGGCCAAACTGACCCGATTCAAAATTTCCCCGGCCGCGAGCGCGGAGATTGCAGCTTTTTTTCGCGCCTACCTCTCGCATCATCTGGAGGAAGCCGGCGTACTTTCATCATTAAAATTTGTTAAAGAGATTAAACAAGACTTGCAAACCCGGCAAAAGAGTTGATTGGTTTTTGACGGGAATCTGAGTATATTTTCGAGCAGACAAAACTACACAACGATTACTTTGACAAAGGCAAAGCAAAAACCGAACATGACTGACAACAAAAAACTCATGGATAAACTCGTGGGGCTGTGCAAACGCCGCGGCTTCATATTTCAATCCAGTGAAATTTACGGCGGCTTGAACAGTTGTTATGATTACGGCCCGCTGGGCGTTGAGCTGAAACGCAACGTCAAAGACTTTTGGTGGAAAGCCATGGTGCAGACGCGCGACGACATCGAAGGGCTTGACGCCTCGATTCTCATGCACCCGCGCGTCTGGGAAGCAAGCGGCCACGTGGCGAATTTCACCGATCCGATGGTGGATTGCAAAGAATGCAAGGCCCGTTTCCGCGCCGATCAAATCGAAGGCGCGATGTGCGCCTCCCCGGCCTATAAAGGCCGCAAAGCGGGCAAATGCGCGGAAGAAGGCAAGTTCACCGAAGCACGGCTGTTCAATCTGATGTTCAAAACGTTCATGGGTCCGGTGGAAGATGCGGCCAATGTCATTTACTTGCGTCCTGAAACGGCGCAGGGCATCTATGTGAATGTGTACAACGTCATGCAAGCTTCGCGCCAAAAAATTCCATTCGGCATCGCACAAATCGGCAAGGCGTTCCGCAACGAGATCACACCCGGCAATTTCACGTTCCGCACGCGCGAGTTCGAGCAGATGGAAATGCAGTTCTTCGTCAAGCCGGGAACGGACATGGAATGGTTCGAATATTGGAAGGCGCAACGTATTGCGTGGTATGACGGTCTGGGCATCCGCCCGGCGAAGCTGCAATTCCATCAACATGGGCCCACGGAATTGGCGCATTACGCCGCCGCCGCCTTTGACATCGAATATGAATTCCCCTTTGGCTGGAAGGAATTGGAAGGCATTCACAACCGCACAGATTTCGATCTCAAGCGGCACGCGGAATACAGCGGCAAAGACCTGCAATATTTTGACGATGCCACGCGCGAGAAATACATTCCCTACATCATCGAAACTTCAGCGGGCTGCGACCGCACCGTGCTGACGACGCTTATCGATGCTTATGACGAAGACGTGATCGAGGGCGAGGCGCGCACCGTGTTGCGCCTTGCGCCGGTGATTGCGCCGATCAAGGCCGGCGTTTTTCCGTTGGTGAAAAAAGACGGCATGCCGGAAGTAGCGCAGAAGATTTATCATGATCTCAAAAAGCAATTCAACGTGTTCTATGATGACGGCGGCGCCATTGGCCGGCGTTACCGCCGCATGGATGAAGCCGGCACGCCCTTCGGCATCACCGTGGACGGCCAAACGTTGCAGGATCAAACCGTGACCGTGCGCGAACGCGATACCCTAGTGCAAACACGCGTGAGCATGAACGCGCTGGCGCCTTTCCTGGTGGAAAAGATGGCAAGCTACAAACGCGTCTAGTCTAAAATTTTAACAAAGACTAAACAACCAGGGGTGCCATGATTCACATTATTCGTACACCAGCGACGCTGGAACAAATTGCCGAGATGCTTCTGGTTTTTTGAATTCTTTATTGACTCGAGTATGTCTCATTCCAAAAATCACTGCAGTGGCGCGGAGATCGCAGAGTAAGATTTATTTGAATTCTCAGCGAACTCTGCCTCTCAGCGGTGAATCTGACATAGTCAAGTTAAATTAGCCGTTGATATTGAACGGGAAATTCTTGCTGAAGGCGGCGCGCGCCACGCCGATTGCGAGGAGGTTTTGTTGGGGGATGGCAGTGAGCAAAAAAATGCCTGGGGCGCAGAATGGTATCCGGATAACTTAGAAGTCAAGTTTGAGGCTCTAATAAACATACGCCCGAATCAAAATAGACCTGCAATGATTATTCTTAATCGCGCGATGCGAGACCGGGTTAAAGAAATTGCCCGACGATTGCTGGAGCGGCCATGATTAACGAAACAAGGCTTAGAGAACTCCATCTGCGCGACGCAATTCCGATTCAATTAGGGAATCTGGCGTCAAGTGTCAAGCTTTTGGGATTCTTGGTTCATTCCCAAAAACCCCGGGGTATTACTGAGCAGCTTTTTCAAGAATGCGACTCTTCACCGCGTGGACAATCTCCGGCGCCAATCCAGAAACACGGGCAGATTTGGAAGCATTGCAGGTTGATTTGGCGGGTTGGCAAAATGATCTTCAAAATGGCGCTGCAGACGACACGCAGCGTGCGGACATCAGCGCCGCCTGCACGAGATGGGCTGAACGTTTACTCGAGCACTCCGGCTTGCTTAAAACCGGCAGGCCGGTTTCGGTATTAACGAGGAAAATCCGTTTACAAAAGGACGAGGGCATTATGTTAGTCAAACATGAAAAGGATTGTGAAGAAATTATCGCCAATGATGGTTGCCGCCTGCGCGAATTGCTGCATCCCGAGCGGGATCCGGAGGCAAAAATTTCCTACTCCTTCGCGATTGCCTACGTCGAACCGGGCAAGGCGACGTATCGCCACTATCTGCGCCAATCCGAAGTTTATTACATTATCGAAGGGATCGGCAACATGCACGTTGGCGAGGAGACCAAAGAAGTGCAATCCGGCGACGCGGTTTATATCCCGCCGGAAAAAGAGCAATGGATCGAGAATATCGGTCAAAATGTTCTCGTCTTCGCTGCGCTGGTTAGTCCGCCCTGGCGGTTGGAGGATGATATTCGGCTCGACGAGCAACGCTGAACCTCTCAACGGCGTTTGCTGTTGGCCTGGCAATAAATTTTCACGACAAGGAAAACGATGCTGCCGGACGCGCGCGTGTTGACATGTCTTTTTGCCGCCGCGATAATTGCGCTGTTGGCACAAACCCTGGGCGCAACGCAAAAACATGGCTTGCGCGACCGCGAGTTACGCAGACTCTATCAATCTCTGCAAAAACCCATCCCCGCCGATTCTGCCTGGGCGATACGCGATACTCTGCTCGTCCACCTGCCTGATTTCAAGGCAACACTGCATTCAGGAAAAATTGCCGTTCTGTGCGACAGCACGCAAACCGTCACCGGTCTGCTGTTCGAAGGTCAAGCCCACATCGAATTTCGGCCGCCGCATGCGCTCGAACAGTTTCAGTTTTCCCGTTTTGCCAAGGATTCTCTACTTTCATGCACGACGTCACAAATCCTCTGGCGTTTTCCGCGTCTTGAAGATCTCTCCATACCCGGGGAAAACAGGCCAATCTTTACCGGCGCTCAACTCCCGCGCATTCATGCGCCTTTACACCGCAAAACCCAGGATTGGATGGGCGATATTTCCGAGGCGCTGCTCGAGCACCGGGGCTATAATTTGGCAGCGCAGCTCTTGCGCCGGCGCGTTGAAGAAAACCCCTCAGCCTTTGTTCTCTGTGCGTTTTATCCTGATCGCGATCTCAATCCTTTTCCTCCGCTGTACTTCTACTTTTTTGATTCCGTTGCCGAGGAACCAATAACGTTATTGCAATACTTCGCCAAGCGCATCGGACGCCCGTTCTATACCGTATGCAGCTATAAACCGGCGCATGAGCCGCCTCTGCAGCAACCCGCGCCGCGATTGATGAGATATACCGGTTGGGTCGAATTGGACGGCGGCGGTAAAATGGAGGCCGACATCGGCGTCAACCTCGCGCTTCCCCAAATCAAACCGCGAACACTCTCGTTTACTTTATCAACAGAACTCGACCTCGCCTGGGTGAGGTCCGAACAGGGCGACACGCTGGACTTCATCCGCGCCAAAAAAGAAACAGATATCACTGTGTTCCTGCCCGCGGTTTCTGCAGACACGCTGCGCCTGCTCTTTCATTATGACGGCGACATGTTGCAACGCCATGAAAACGGCTCGCTTTTTCTCAAAGATCCGGTATTCTGGGTGCCGCGCCTGGGTTACTTGAATCGCGCACATTACAGCATCGTGTTTAAATGCCCGCCGCGCATGCGCGTCTTCACAAGCGGCCGCCTGGTGCGCGACTGGCAGGAAGGCGGATTTCATTTGAGTTTTTATAGATCATTCTTGCCCGCCAAAGCGGCAATGTTCTGTTTGGGAAATTTTTCGGCGGATACGCTTCTCGCCTCCCCAGAACTGGGCTTGCCTCAAATTGAAATCTACAGCATGGCAGGACGGGCCTTGCCTGATCGCAAACGTGTCGCAAAAGACTTGGCAAACAGCTTGTATTTTTTTCAAAAACATTTGGGCAATTATCCCTTGCCCGTGCTGCGCGTCGTCGAATCGCCGACAACGCACAGCCAGGGATTTCCCGGCTTCGTTACGCTTTCCTGGCTGGGCTTTGCCGGCCACGTCGCCGGGCCAACGGAGGCGCTGCGCAGCCACGAAGTGGCGCATCAATGGTTTGGCAATTTACTCGGGTGGGCAACGTATCACGATCAATGGCTCAGCGAAGCCTTTGCGGAATATCTCGGCGCGCTTTATGTGGAATGGGTGCTGCGCGAGGACAAGCGTTTTGACGAGATGTTGCAGGCGTGGAACAATGACTTGCTCAATCGCGGCAACGTCGGTGTGAGCATCGGCATGCAGCGCTTCGGTTTTAGCAAGCAAGCCTTGCGCAAATCCGAAGGCGATAAGGCGGGACCGGTTTGGATGGGCGTTCGTCTCGGCCAAAAAGAACCGCTGGATTACTACATGCAAACTTATGAAAAAGGCGCATACGTGCTGCACATGCTGCGCTGGCTGTTGCGTGATTTGGGCACGGATAGCGATCACCGGTTTTGGGCTTTACTGGCTGATTTTCTCCAACGCTATCAAGCCGCCGAGCCGGCCTCCGCTGATTTTCAAAAAATTGCCGAGAGCCATTATGGCGCATCGCTGGATTGGTTTTTTCAGCAATGGATTTATGAAACCGCCATTCCGACGTATGCCTGGAGCTACACGATTTTACCCGCTGCGCTCGAACGCCCGGCTTCCCCAATCGGCCTGCCGGTCGCGAGCTTCGGCGTCGAGCCACGTCAAGACGCCCAACTTGTTCGGGTACAGGTACGGCAGGAAAATGTGCCGCCGCATTTCGAAATGCCCATCCCCATAACCGTTGAATATGCCGATGGCGCAAGAGATACCAGGCGAGTGCTGGTCAATCACGAAGGGGGAATGTTGGAGTTTCCCGCTTATCCTGCCAAAGTCACCCGCGTGTTGTTCAACACCGGTAATGCCGTGCTTTGCCGCGTCGTGAACAACTAGCAAGAAATACACCACCTTTTCTCTTCAATAGACGAACGCAGCGCCCAATTCATCGCGATCACTTCACTTTATCCTCAGTCAAGCTCCGTATAGAAAATTTTGATGGAGAGGCGGGGTTCCACGGGCAAAATAACTTTATCGGAGCATAGAGTTTTTTCGACTTGACGGCGATGCGAGACCAGAAGCAGTCCATGATTGGCGATCTTGTTGCGTACCCAAAGCTCCAATAATTGTGTAAGATTTACCCTCACACGTTGGACGCCTGCTTCGTGCGAATAATTCTTGCGGTAGTGACCTGCCTCAGCGAAAAATTGAGTTTTGGGGCGATGGCGTAAGGTGGTTTCATCAAGTGGTTGCTTGTCGAAGTTCTGGCTCATGGTGCGCTCGTCGCGGGCGTTTGGCGA
>CAYWGH010000056.1:0-27042 GCA_964457925.1 uncultured Cytophagia bacterium | reverse complement strand
GCCGCCTTGATTGTGGCGCATCGAAGTCAAACTGGTGGAGCGAATGCCGCCGGTCTTGCCGCCGAGAATCCAATTCATGTTGTCGACAAAATCCGGTCTAAAGTTGAGCGGCGAGTTGAAGAATTCCGCGGTTTTGGTTTGCACGGCCGGGCGGCCAATATTGTCATAAACTGTTTCCGCAACCTGGAAGGTCAATGTCACTAACTTTTTCAAGAAAGTCATGGCAAGAAGATGTATGGCAGAAAGATATTCAGGTTTCTTACCAAGCGACCAAGAGTGTTTTTGATGAAAAACCGTCCATATATTTTTGCCATTCATTTTTCTGTCATTGCTTTTGAATTATTTTGCCTGCAATTGGCTTGCCACTCCGAAAAGTTAGCAGCATTGACCTGGAAGGTTGCGCTACATAAAGTTTGGGATTGGCGGGCTTAGCCGGCGCCGTCGAGAAAATTTCTCGCCATCACGGGATCGCGAAGGACGAGAATGTCATCGAACGTGACTTGTGTGCCGGTCGCGCCGGTGAAGAGCTTGACTTGGCCGGAGACGATGGCCGGCCGGATTTCTGTGAAAACAAGCTTGCCGCCGGTACTATGCAATTTTAAAGACGCCCACAGAGGCAGAAATCCCCCAGAACTTGCAAAAAAACGTTTTTTGCGGGATTTCAATTTGTGGGCGAGCCGTTGAGAGTCTTATTTCAGATTTCGACCATCACACGCTTTATCAGAAAATGATAATTGAAAATCTACCTTTGAGAGTGTCAGCACTCAATCACATTCACCGCCAGGCCGCCTTGCGAGGTTTCTTTGTACTTCGTTTTCATGTCCGCGCCGGTTTGCCGCATGGTCACGATCACCTGATCGAGCGAGACTTTGTGCGTGCCGTCGCTTTTCATCGCCATGCGCGCGGCATTGATCGCTTTCACCGCGCCCATGGCGTTGCGCTCGATGCACGGAATCTGCACTAGGCCGCCCACCGGATCACAGGTCAAACCGAGATTGTGTTCCATGCCGATTTCCGCGGCATTTTCGATTTGTTCATTGCTGCCGCCCAACGCCGCCACCAGACCGGCGGCAGCCATCGAGCATGCCACGCCCACCTCGCCCTGGCAGCCCACCTCTGCGCCTGAAATCGAGGCGTTTTGTTTGTAGAGCTTGCCAATCGCGCCGGCTGCCAGAAAAAAGCGGATAATGCCTTCATCGGTGGGATAAGGTGAGAGCCGTTGGTAATAATGCAGCACCGCCGGCACGATGCCGGCCGCGCCGTTGGTCGGTGCGGTAACGACGCGGCCGCCCGCGGCATTTTCTTCATTGACTGCGAAGGCGTAGAGATTCACCCAATCCATCACACTCAGCGGATCGCGCAGGCTTTTCTCCGGCGCCGAAGTCAACTCGCGAAACAGTTGCGGCGCGCGGCGCCTCACTTGCAACAACCCGGGCAAAAAGCCTTCCTGCCGCAAGCCGCGTTGCACACACGCCTGCATCACTTCCCAAATCAACAAGAGCTTTTCGCGAATCTCTGTTTCGCTGCGCCAGCATTTTTCATTTTCGAGCACGAGCTGGTGAATCGCCAAATTGTGCTCTTGCCCGAGGCGCAGCAAATCCGCGCCGCTGTTGAATGGAAAAGGAATGGCGCAGGACTCGCCGGCGGTTTGCGTGTTCAAGATTTCATGCTCCTGCATGACAAACCCGCCGCCCACCGAATAATAAACTTGCTGATCGAGTATTTTTTGATTAGCCGCAAACGCCGTGAACCGCATGCCGTTGGGGTGCAACGGCAAATTCTGGGTGTAATGAAAAAGCAAATCGCGCTTTTCCTCGAACGCAACAATATGGCGTTTGAGCAAGGCCAACGCCTGCGTGCTGCGCATGTTCGCCAGCCGTCCTTCGATTTCATCCGGATCGATTTTGTCCGGCTCTTCGCCTTCGAGTCCCAGCAAAATTGCGCGATCGGTGCCGTGCCCTTTGCCGGTCAATGCCAGCGAACCGAACAATTCGACTTGCAGCGTCTTGGTTTCATGCAACCGCCCAGCGGCTTGCAAGGCCCCCACAAAAAGCCGGGCGGCTTTCATCGGGCCGACCGTGTGCGAGCTGGAAGGCCCGATGCCGATTTTGAAAAGATCGAAAACGCTGATGTCAGCAGCCATAAGACAATGCCCTCGTTCGCTCAAAAATTATGATATTGCTTTTCCAAATATGTCCGAACCTCGGGAATATCCGTTTGCATGGTCAAATCCGGCACATGCTCGGCGCGGGGAATGGCGAATACGGCGCGCGGCGATTGCGCCACCATCATTTTTACCGCCGCCGGCAGCTCTTTTTCCTGCCGCACCGGATGCAGGGGCACAGCTTCCACGCACGGAAAAATCTGGTCATACGACAAACGAAAAATGTTCATGCTCACGCCAATGCGGCCGTTGCTCTCCGCAACTTGCCTAATTTCCTCTGGTGAAGGCTTTTCAATAATGTTTTGCAGAAACCCTTCGCCGTTTTTTTGAATCACGGCAAACTGTTCGATCCGGCTTTGCGTGAATTGCAGCGCCGAACGATCGTAATCAATCAGGGCATTGTCATGCCTGTCGTGCAGCAGCGTTTGCAAGGCAGCGACGGAATAGAGATTATCGCTGTTGCACACGGTGAACGATTGTCCGCGCCAATCACGCCTTGCCAAAAGGCCATGCCAGAGCGCATCCGCCGTGCCCAGCGGTTTATCGCGGCCCGGCGGAATCGGTTGCACCGCATAGTGAATGCGCAAATTTTCAAATTGCTGCGCGCCGCCGGCGTCATAATACGCGCGAATGGATTCATCCTTCTCGCCGATGACGATGACAACGTCGCGATAACCCGCGGCCGAGACATTGTACAAAAGATAATCGAGAAATGGGCGCGACCCGCTGCCCACGCCGATCATGGCTTTGGCTTTCTCCTCGGCGTCGCGGCGCCATGTTGGATCCAGAGTCACGGAAGCCGGCGCCGCTTTTTTCATGCGCGAGGAAATACCGCCGGCAAGAATGACGATATTGCGATGCATCAATTGATCTCCGGTGATTCGAAGCGCGTGCCTTCATCGACGTGAACAATATAAGCTTTGCCGCCGGCTTCGGTGATGGCCGCCGCCACGTGCGCCGGGCGTTCCGGCGCATAAACGAACATGCATCCGCCGCCGCCCGAGCCGTTGATTTTGCCGCCGTACGCGCCCGCTTGCAACGCGGCTTCAAGCATGCGATCGATCTTGGGCGTTGAGATGCGCAAGTTATCGCGCAACACGGCCTGACAGTTGTTCAGCAATGCGCCGAGGCGGTGATGATCGAGCGCGGGCTGGCGCAAGACAGCCAACGCCTCTGCCGTGAGATCGCGATTACGCAGCGTTCCTTGCAATAACGATTGTTGTTCCGCATTCAACTCGCCGGCATAGCGCGGCAAATCTTCTTGCGCCAGCGTGTGCAGCGAGAAATCGGGATCACGCCGGGCAAGCTGATTTACAATGTCGAGTACGCCATGTTTGACACGCCTTAAAATTCCGGTGGTATCTTTCGGCTCGCCGGAATCACCGAGCACAAAGGCGTGCAATGCCGGCGTTAGCCGTTCGATTTGCAGCTCGGGATGAAAGCGCAGCGACAAGACGCCGCCGCAGGCCGTGGCATAATGATCCATCATGCCCCCCGGCTCGTGGAATTCCAGAACTTCGGCGGCATGCGCCAAACGCGCGCTTTCCTCGGGCGCGAGCATGCGCTGTTGGTCGCTCAGCCGCGCCAGCACAGTCACCCAAGTTACCACCAGCGCAGAAGAGCTGGAGGTGCCGGAATTAATGGGAATCTCGCCGCGCACAAGGCCGTCGAATCCACGTGAAAATGTGTAACCCTCGCGGCACAAGAGATTGACGGCGCTGCGAAAATAATCCCGCTGGTTTTCATAAGCCAAAGGCGGTGCAAGCGCAAAAGCCAATTCAGCATGAATATCCGGCATGGCGAGATGCACACGCGCATCAGCATGCAGCTTGCCGGTAATGGTGATGCGCCGTGAGATAGCACACGGAATCACCGGCAAATGCAGATAATCCTGATGCTCGCCGAACAGACAAATGCGTCCGGGCGTCGAGGCCCGTATAAACGAGGTTGGCGCTGTCATGTGCTTGAGAAAGTCACCGCGCTTTGATTGTTTTCTTTTGAAGTTGAATATGTTTATGGAACGGGAGAAAAGCAAGTCGAGCGAAAAACTATATCGTAGCACGCGCAGAAGGTTGGGAGTTGCGGATTATAAGGGAGGGAGGCCGGGTAAGCAAAAAGCCCTACGCGTCACATTTTCGCGCCAAACCTGGCGCGTAAGGCGGTGCTTGGGGGGGAAAAGATTTAAGAAAGCGCAAAAGCCGGGGCAAACGAAAAGATCGACGGTTGATTCGTCCAATCTTCATGTGATTGATTGAATGTGCTGATATAAAGCTCAAAACAAGGGTTACATTGATTGAGATGTTTGCGAATGCGGGCTTTTTCACCGCCATAAACGGTTCCGGCCAGATAAGATGCAAATTCGTAACTGCACAAGCATTTTTCGTGCGAAGTATTTGGCATGATCGCCTCCTTGATTGTGTCCTATTTTAATGGACACGGGAAGGCGACAGAACTCCTACAAAAAATGAGACAGATGAATTTTTTATTTCTTGTGCGGGGAATGATTTAGCCGCAACGATTTTTTTCGCGTGCAGACGCTTGCCGCCGGCAGGTTATCCTTCCAGGGTCATTTTGAACTTGCGTGCGCTCACCAGCAGCAAAAAAATACCGAAGCCGGCCAGCGCGAGCAGCGGCATCCAAATTTCCACCAGCGTGTTGCCCTTCAACATCACGCCGCGAATGATCGGCAGGAAATAGCGGGCGGGCACAATATACGTGACGGCTTGCAGCAACTTGGGCAGGCTGGCAATCGGAAAAATGAACCCCGATAGCATAACCGTCGGCAGCAGCGAAGAAATCAACGCCGCCATCATCGCCACCTGCTGGGTCTTTGCGCCGGTGGAAACGAACAAGCCCAGGGCGAGCGCGACAAACACGAACAGCAGCGAAGCGCCCAAAATCAATGCCAGACTGCCGACAATCGGCACCTTGAACCAAAAACGCGCCACCAGCAAAATGATGATGCCGTCCATGAACGCCAGGAAAATGTACGGCACGACCTTGCCGATAATGATTTCAAGCGGCCGCACCGGCGAAACGAGAATCTGTTCCATGGTTCCGGTTTCTTTTTCGCGCGCGATCGTCACACTGGTCAGTAATGCCGAAATCATCATAAGAATCAAGGCCGCCAAGGCCGGTACGAAAAAATAAGTGCTCTTCAAGGCAGGATTGTACTGGATCGTCGTCTGCACGTTGAACGGCATACTCACGCCGCGCCCGGCATTGTACATCTGCAAGACGGTCGCCGCATAGTTGCGAATGCCCTGCGCAGTGTTCGAATCGCTGGCATCGATCAACATTTGTACGTTGGGCGCAACCGGCTTGACCAAGCTTTCGGCAAAATCGCGCGGAATAATAAGCACGAGCTTCGCCTCACGGCGCTGAAACAAGTTTTCCACCTGCGCTTCACCGCCCAGAAATTCGCGCACTGTGAAGAACTTGCTGCCGGCAAAGGCCGCTGCCAGCTCGCGGCTTTGCGGCGTTTGCGAATGATCGAGAACAGCCACCTCAATATTCTGAATTTCCATGGTAATGGCATAGCCGTACATCAACAGCATCAACACCGGCATGGCGAAAACGATGATGAGCGTGCGGAAATCTCGGCGAATGTGAATGATTTCCTTGCGGATGATGGCCGGTATGCGGGAGGGCATGGTTGTTATCCGTAATTCGTATTTTTATTTCTAACGCCCTGCACCGGATTTCAGACAAGCTGAAATCCGAAACCCTGCGGGCAGCATCGGAAAACAAATTTTTTCCAACGGAAAGAAAAAACCAACTGTAATAACTTTATCAGCTGGGTTTTTCTATTCGCTGGAAATCCAAAAACTCAGAATTTTTTTCCAACTTTCACGAGCTAACGACCTTGCATGTTACGTTTCACTATTTTCATCTGTCCACCAAGTGAATGAACACATCCTGCATGGAAGTTTTTTGATAGTGCCGTTTCAAGGTCTGCGGCGAACCGAGTGCAATGATTTCGCCTTGATACATGATGGAGACGCGGTTGCAGTATTCGGCTTCGTCCATGTAATGTGTTGTCACGAAAATCGTCTTGCCTTGTTGCGCCATATGATAAATCAAATCCCAAAAATTGCGGCGCGCTTCGGGATCAACCCCGCCGGTCGGCTCGTCGAGAAAAATGATGGGCGGATCATGCAGCAACGCACAGCTCAAGGCCAGGCGCTGCTTGTAACCAAGCGGCAGGGAGCGGGTGATCATGCCGGCTTGCTGCATCAAATCCAATTCGCGCAACAGTTGCGCGCGCTTGGCGAGCAGATCCGCCCGCGGCAAACCGTACACGCCGCCAAAGAACTCGATGTTTTCGGCAATGGTCAAATCATCATACAGGGAAAATTTCTGACTCATGTAGCCGATGCGCTGCTTGATTTTTTCGTTCTGCTTGAAGATATCGAATCCGGCAACACTGCCGCGGCCCGAAGTCGGCAGCAACAAACCGCAGAGCATGCGAATCGCCGTGGTTTTGCCGGCGCCGTTCGCGCCCAGAAAACCGAAAATTTCGCCGGCATGCACCGCCAGATCGAGGTTTTTCACAGCAACGAATTTGCCGAAGCGCTTGGTGAGATTCTCGGTTTCAACAGTGTAGGCAGACATGGGAACATCATTTTTTGATTTTTCTAAAACCTGGAAAACGAAAGGCGCACACAATGAATACTCTCTTACCATAAGACGGGCGAGCCGCAACCAAAAGCTTGCTGTAAGCGGATAGAGCAAAAGCAGTATCGGCTTACAGTAAAATCCGCATATGAAAGTTTTTGCTTTTCTGCAAAGAGTTCACTTTAAGGAGATTAATTTGTAAGTGTACGTTTTTAAAATGTCATTCAAATGGATTTTTTAAAGTACTCGCATTATACCCAGAGCTTCGCAAGCGCGCAGCGCGCTGACCGGGCGAAAATGAGTGTCTATTCAAGGCAACGGCGCACTACCCTTGCGGCGCAGATGAATTCTTCATCAATTCCATAAAAGTATCTTCAATGCCCGGCGTGATCGCCCGCATTTGCTGAATCGGTTGCGGCGCGCTTGCAATCAACTCGGCGATTTTGCTTTCCGGCAACGGCGCAACGAAACTAACATGCAGGCGATCTCCGAAGATTTGCACGGATCGGCACGCCGCGACAGCTTTGAAATAGGATACCAAAAGCTGGGGATTGGCGGTTGCAACTTCATACAAGGCATGGGGAAAATGGCGGTTGATCACGCCCGGCTCATCGAGCGCGAGCAAACGCCCCTTGTGCATGAACGCGACGCGGTTGCACAACAAGGCTTCATCCATGTATGGCGTTGACACGAGTATGGTCACGCCCTCGTCGCGCATGCGTTGCAGGATTTCCCAAAACTCGCGGCGCGAAACCGGATCGACACCGGTCGTCGGCTCGTCCAGAATCAAAATGGGCGGCGTGTGAATCAAGGTGCAGGAAAGCGCGAGCTTTTGCTTCATGCCGCCGGAGAGTTGCTTGGCCAGGCGATTTTTGAACGGCTCCAGCTTGCTGAAATGATACAATTGCTGCAAGCGCTTTTCGCGCTCTGCCGCCGGCACACCGAACAAATCCGCAAAGAAGCGCAAATTCTGTTCGACCGAAAGATCGGGATAAAGCGAAAACCGCTGCGGCATGTAACCAAGAATGGCGCGAATCTGCGCCACCTCCCGGCGCACATCGTAAACGGAAAGCTGCATCTCGCCGGCGTCGAGCGTGAGCAGGGTGCAGAGCGTGCGCATGGTCGTGGTTTTGCCGGCGCCGTCCGGGCCGATCAAGCCGAACAATTCACCGCGCTGCACCTCGAGTGAGAGATTCTCCACCGCGCGAATCTTGCCATAGCTTTTGCTGAAATTTTTGATGGTAATCATCTCGGTCGTCTGCGTGGCGTCGCTCTCGCAACGGCTTGGCCGTTGCATGGCATTTTATTGAAAACCTCGGCTTCACCGAGGTGGGATCGCAAAAAAACGAAGTGTCACGATGGTTCTGCTGCATTGCCGCGCTCGCCCACGAAAAACCAAATCACGGGCTTGGAAGCAGCGCGATCGACACCGGCATGCCGTGCTTCAACACTTGGCCGGGATTGTCGATGGTGATTTTCACGGCGTAGACAAGCGCCGTGCGGCTTTCCTGGGTCAGAATGTTTTTCGGTGTGAATTCGGCTTTGGCGCTGATCCAACTGACCACCCCACGCCGGCTTTGTTCCACGCCGTCGATTTTGACTTCTGCGGGCTGGCCGATTTTGATCTTGGGCAAAAACGTTTCAGAGACGTAAACCTTTGCCCACATTTTGGAGAGATCGATAATCTCCGCAAACGGCGCGTTAAGCGGAATGATTTCGCCTTGATCGTAATAGCGTGTTGTAATCGTTCCGGCAAGCGGGGCGGTAATGGTGGCGTCGTTGATTTGGCGTTGCAAGAGTTTGGCCTGCGCTGCCAGGCTTTTTTCACGGCTGTTCAGGGTCTGCAAATTTTGCTGCGCCGTTTCCAGCGCGGTTTTCGCGCGATCATAATTGAGCTTCAAATCATCCAGCATTTGTTGCGAAGCCGCGTTTTGTTGAAACAGCTCGCGATAGCGTTCATGCTTGGTTTTGGCATAATTATAATCTTCCTGCGCGCGCCGCACGCTCGCCGTTGCGATACGGCGTTGCACCGCCAGTTCGTCGAGTCCCGCCTGCACCTGTTCAAGCTGGTAGCCGGGCTTTTCGGCGTCTACCACGGCCAACGTTTGCCCCATTTGGACGTAATCGCCTTCGTCACAATTCACCTGTAACAAACAGCCGCCGGTTTGCGCCGAAACCTTGATGGCCGTGCCTTCCACGATCACACTGGCCTGAAACACCGAATCATCATTATTGTTGCAATTGCACAACCATGTTGAAACCAGCAAAAAGACCGCAAACTCTTTTTTCATGTCATGCTCCCGCAATCCACAATTTGCAATCATCAATCACTCGGTGATGCTGCCGGTTGCCAGCCGCACCTCGCTTTGCGAAAAATAATACTGCACCAGCGCGCGTTGCAGTTGCAATTCTGCCTGGCGCAGATCGTTTTCCGCCAAGACGGTGTCATTCGTGGTGGCCACGCCTTCACGCTGCTGCGCCGTCACGATGCGATAGCGCTCTTGTTGCTGCGCCAGCAACTGTTCCGCCAGCGCGATTTGCCGGCCGGCAAACTTTAAATTTTCCCAACTGCGCTCGACGTCATAGGTGATGCTGCGCAACAACTCGCGCTCGTAGAGCGTCAAGCGCGTGAATTCCACTTCTGCCTGCTGCGCACGATGGCGATCCTGCCGGCCGCGCCAGAGATTCCATTGCAGATTTACGCCGATCATGCCATAACGCATCCAGTCGTTCGCCACCTGATTAAGCCCGGGCTTGGCGTAATGATAACTCGCTTCAGCATTGAGGTTGGGATAATACGCCGCGAGTGCCAGCTTGCGGCTCAGTTGTGTCGCGCTTTGCCCGAGGCGCACACTAGCCAATTCCGGCCGGTGTTGCAGAGCCGCTTGCTTCAGGCTGTCCAAATCCGGATAACTCGCGCCGGGCTTGTTTAATGCTGCTTCCGCAATCGGCCGGACTTCCGGCAAGTCGAGTGTGCGCGCCATTTGCAAATCGAGCAAGCGTTGGTCGCGCTGATTCTGCTCGGCTTCAATATCGAGTTGCAATGTTTGATTGTAAACGTACAGGGTGTCGAACGCCATCACTTGCGCTGCGTGAAGCAGGCTGCGCGTTTGATCAAGCTGCACGCGCAAACGCCGGCGGCTCGCCTCCAAAATCTTGCGCTGCTGCTTGAGCGCTTGTGCTTGATAAAACAGTTGATAAACCAAAAACGCCGTCTGTTGCTGCAGTAGCTTGCGTTTCAACTGCTCGGAGGCAAGCGCGTTTTGCGCCAACGCCACTTGCGCGCTCAACCGCCCGCCGGTGAACAGCGGCTGGCGCAAGCCCAGGCTCAGATCCGTGCGGTCATGGCCGCCGAGTTCGAAGCGTATGAGCCGGCCGCCGGTGAGTGTTTGAGGCAAGTCAAAGCGCGCCAGTTCGTCAGTGTATGACGTGACGCCGATGAAATCCAGACTCGGCAAGCGCTGGCCGCGGCGAATATCGACTTCCAAGCGGGCGCTTGCTTCGCGCTGTTGTTGTTGTTTGATTTGAAGGTTGTTTTGTTGGGCCAGCCGCAGGGCTTCCTCCAGCCCTAACGGGGTCTGTGCGGAAACACCATTCCACCAAAACAAAAGGGTAAGCACCAAAACGTATTTTTTCATTCCTCCTCGCCTCATCAATTCTTGCATATACCTCCACACGGAAGCCAGCCGAAAGTGTCCCGCCGAAACCGCCGTACCGTGATTTGCAATGAAGCATAGTATTCTCAAATACGCTTCTGGGCTAATCGTCCGGGTGTGCTGTTCTGGGACAGGCATTAAATACAAAAGAGGGATTGAGGAGTCAAGTACTTTCTCTTGCGAGTTTTGACATGCAAGTTCGGATATGTTCCGCCGCGGCTGAAGAAAGCGGGATTGCCGATTTTGATTTGCAAATTCCATTCGTGTGCTGTGCCGGTTTAAAGATTAACGGGAGCATCATGCACATCTTGCTTTTGCCGGTTTTGCTGTTTACTTTTGCGCCGCGCAATTTCGTACCAAATAAAATCATTGATAACGAGCAGGAAGGAAAAAACTCATGGCTATTCGAGTGGCGCAATTCGGTATGGGCCCGATCGGGCAGGCATGTGTGAAAGTGTTATTGCAAAAATCCGGGGCAGAGCTGGTGGGCGCTATTGATATCGATCCCGCCAAAGCCGGACGGGATGTCGGCGAGGTTTGCGGGTTG
The DNA here is from genome assembly GCA_964457925.1 of uncultured Cytophagia bacterium. Classification (GTDB taxonomy): domain Bacteria; phylum Zhuqueibacterota; class Zhuqueibacteria; order Zhuqueibacterales; family Zhuqueibacteraceae; genus Coneutiohabitans. Next base: position 16,058 of record CAYWGH010000056.1, on the reverse strand, counting down.
CAGAAAAATCTCGGTGTGTTGGTGCGCAGCGATGCGGCAGCGGCATTGGCAGAATGGCGGCCACAAGTGGTGGTACATACGACCAGTTCGTTTCTCAGCCGCGTGGAGGAACAATTGGCGATCATCATTCGCGCCGGCGCGCATACCGTTTCTTCAACCGAAGAATTGTTTTATCCGTTCGAGCGCGATCCGGCATTTTGTGCGCGTATCGATGACTTGGCGCGGCAGCATAACGTTGCGGTAGTCGCCACCGGCGTCAATCCCGGCTTTGCGATGGATATTCTCCCGCTTACGCTCACCAGCGTTTGCACGAGTGTGAAGGCGATCAAAATCACGCGTGTGGCCGATGCCAGCAAACGCCGGCTGCCGTTTCAGCAAAAAATCGGCGCCGGCCTCACACGCGCGCAATTCAGGGCAAAAGTCGCAGCCGGGGGGTTCGGCCATATCGGCTTGCAGGAATCGGCGCACACAATTCTCCGCCGGTTGGGGTGGCAGGTGGATAAGTTCGCGGAATCGCTCAAACCGGTATTGGCCACGAAACGGGTGAAAACGCCCTATCTTACGGTGGAGAAAGGCCAGGTCACCGGCATCCATCAAACATTGAAATGCAAACAAGGCGCAAAAGATTTATTGGTGTTTGATTGGCAAATGTCGGTGGGGCAGAAAGAGACTTTTGATCGCGTTGAAATCAGCGGCGATCCGCCGCTGTACATGAACATCGCCGGCGGCATCTTCGGCGATACCGGGACGATTGGCGCATTGGTGAATACCATTCCCCGGATTTTGCAGGCTGCTCCCGGCTTGCGTACGGTCGCGGATTTGCCGGTGCCCTATGCTTTTTTGTGAATGCAAATTGCGCAGAACACAAATAATTTGCTTGTCCTGCTTTTGGCGCTGTATTTTGAATACCAGTTGAGATTCTATGGCCAAAGAAGTAAAAATCTGGTACGACGAATGGCTGCCCGCATAACTGCCCTTCGGTGAACGGCATTAAAATGAAGCCCACGGAAACAGGCCGACTCTACGACAGCATCGCCAGTTGGTGGAATGATCAACAATGCCAATCACTGGCGGGCGTTCATTTTCTCGACCGGGCTATCAGACTCTGCGTCAACAAACGGAATGCACTCGATGCCGGTTGTGGAAGCGGAGGAAGAATAATCGCGGCGTTGGAAAAAGCAGGATTCCAGGTCACCGGGATCGATATCTCTCAAGCAATGATCGCTTACGCCAGAACGCGCCACCCGGACTCGCATTTTATGCATGTGGACGTTTGCGCGTGGCAGCCACGGCAGCAGTACGATGTGATCATTGCCTGGGATAGCCTGTTTCACCTCCCTTATGCTCAACAAGGCTGCGTGATCAAAAAATTGTGTCACGCGCTCAGCAGCGGTGGCGTCATATTGTTTACGGCAGGCGGCGTAGATGGGGAGATTACCGGGCAGATGTGCGATAAAGAGTTCTATTACAGCTCGCTGGCTGAAGAGGAATACTTGAGGATCATGAAAGAGAATGGATGCCGGTATATTCTTGTGGATCGCGATCAATATCCGGACGAGCATGTGGTTTTCATTGGGCAAAAGACAAACCTACGCGATCCTGAACGCGGTTAGCTGGGCGTCGAATCCGGCCGTCCGCGCCGGTGAATTTGGGTGTCAGGATCAAAACGTAGAGAGGAACAAGAAATGGAAAGGAACCAGCTTTTAACGCACACGCTGTTCAAGGAAGTTGAGTTAATCCAATCCAATTTTCAAAAAACCAATGCAAATCTACCAGAGATTTATCAAGCTGCTGAATTTATTAATTCAGTATTCGATCTCTTGATCACTCAGAGCCTGGTTCCAGAGGAAGGCTCACGCTGGCAAAGGTGCGCATTTTTTATGGTGTTCGGTTCGTATCAGAGCTGGATAAATTCTTATATAATGACTGCAACCGGATTCAATGATATCGGATTAATGTCATTAAGACGGGCAATCGAGTTTGTCTGCTACCTTGCAAAAATATATAACGATGACGAAAGGGCGGCTTTGTGGATAGAGAAAGGAAAAAATATAAGCAAAAGAAAACAGTTTGCCAATATTTTCAGTGTGCCACAAAAATATTTCAGTGACAAATATAAGCACCTACATCATTTGTTGGTTTTGCACGACTACGCGTCCGACTATGGTTCTCATGGCAATTTCGAAGTTCTGATAGATAAGTATAAGGGTTCGAAGGACTCAGGTAACGTCATAGTATCTTTGCAAAGTTTAAGAGAAGATATAAGCCCGACATTAGGTATGATAGTTTTGGCAGCCTACAAAATCTTGCAGTCAATTACGATCGTGCTCAAAGAAAAAATACTCGATTCTGAGAAGTTTGAACAAAATTTTGAAGCATTAAAATATCAGATTAAATTGTTACGAAAAACATCTGCAGAAAAATATTTCAAAGGAAATATCCCGCATGAAATTGCCATTAGTATTCAGGAAGATAGCAATGTTGCCTACGATGAGTATTTCAGGAAACTGGTTGAGAGTTTAACGCACAAAGAGTAAAACGAAAATCTCTTTAGAATTTTGTCACCGCGCAATACAAAATCAGAGCTCACAATGCAAAAAACCTGCATCACAGCTCCCCATCAAAATGGATTCCCCAAACCATGCGAACCCAATACTACACCGCAACCAGCCTTGACGGCTTCATCGCGACGGTAGACGACTCGCTGGAGTGGCTGTTTTCGCTCGGCGATGTCGAGGAAACGAGCTACCCGGAGTTTATTAAAGAAATTGGCGCCCTGGCCATGGGCGCGGCGACGTATGAGTGGATGTTGCGGCACGTTCTCAAGCCAGATTCAGCAACTCCGGGCGAATGGCCGTATCAGCAGCCGACCTGGGTTTTCTCCCATCGCGAGCTTGCGCGCGTGCCCGATGTGGACCTTCGGTTTGTGAAAGGCGAGGTTCGCCCCGTGCATGAGCAAATGCGAGCTGCCGCGAACGGCAAGAATATCTGGCTGGTCGGCGGCGGCGATCTTGTCGGGCAGTTCTATGATGCAGGCCTGCTCGATGAAATTATCGTGCAAGTCGGTTCGGTCACGCTTGGCACCGGCAAGCAACTGCTTCCGCGTCAGATTCTTTCGCCCGCGCTCAGGCTCGTTTCGGTCCAAAAGCTTGGCGACGGCTTCGCAGAGTTGCGGTATGAGGTGCGAGCACCAAAATAGATGCGCGAAATCATATTGGAGACTGAACAAATTTCAAGTAGAATAAAATTCTAAAAGTGTTTCGCCCACTGAAATTCTACCGAAAAGGCCTTTTCATTTCTGTGGCAGTTCCACTTCTGTGGGCGAAGTTTTAAAGCTGTTCGATGAACCTCCTAGCTTTCCTAACTCTCAACTCCAAAAGCATTCAAATTTTTGCACACCCCCACAGCTTTCTGAAGATTCAATCACCGTAGCACGGGATTGCCCACCAATAAGTCTTTGATTCTAAAAAAGATTTATCGTGTGGATTTTTGTGGCATTGTGCTTGCTTTGGAGATAGTCGAGACAAGCCGGCTGCGACTATCCGCAACCGGCTGCAGTTATCTTAAAAACATATCATCACAAAACAGGTTAGCGTAGAAGGAATGATCCCATGAAAGTTCGCATGATCAGCCTCGCAATTTTGATAATCGCATTTGTCATGTCCGGCTGTGGCAGAAGCAATCTTTTTGAAGCAACTGAGAATAGGCAGACCGAGTCTGTTTTCAAGCCGAGCGGTGAAACGGTCATTGCAATGGAAGTCACCGGCGGGCTTGCCGGCATTTATCAGAACTTGACGATTGACGCCAACGGCTATGCGCGCTTTGTCGATGCGCAACGCGGCGGCCAAGTCGCCGCGGCGCTGACGGCCGAAGAGTTCGGCAGTCTCGTCACGCTTTTTGTGAAGAATGATTTTTTGCATTTGAATGATCGTTACATCCAGGAAAACACAGCGGATGCGTTTAATTATGACGTGTACTTCAACTTTGCCGGCAGCAGCAAGCGCGTGATCACGGATAATCTCGAAGCGCCGGAGAATTTGCGCGCGGTGATTGCGCGCTTGACGGAAGTGGCAGAAAAGCTTTCCAACAACGCTTTGACGCTGACGCTTGACCTCGATCGCGAGATTTTGCAAACCGGCGAAAGCGTCACGTTGACCCTGACCGCAGCGAACAACGCCTCGCAGCCGCTGTCCTTGAACACCGGCGGTCAGAAGTTCGATTTCTTTGCATTCCCGGCAGCCGCGCTGACGCTGGCGCCGCAAATGCAACTCCGGTTGCCGGAACCGGCCTGGCATTGGTCATTCGATAAAGCCTTCATCGCAATTGTAGAGAACATGACGCTTGCGCCCGGAGAGGCCCTGCATTATTCCGTTACCTGGGATGGCAAGGGCAACAACGGTGAGAGGCTGGAGGGTGCGTATTTCATCGGCGCGCAACTGGTGGCCTCGCCGGGAGGCACAACGGCGTTGCGGGAATTGCGAATCATAAAATGATCGAAAGATGTCTTTGTAATAAATTTGAGGATGATCTATGAAAAGGATGATCGCAATAATATTTATTAGCTTGTTGCCGCTGGCGTGTGATCATACCGAAGCCTTGCTGCAAAACTTGAGCGGCACGGTAAACCCTCATGAACGCTGGCTGGCGCTGCGCTTGAGCAATTACAGCGTCGAGCAGGAACGTCTGTGCTTCTGCCGGGCGACGCATTGGTATAAAGTCATCGTTAAAGACCGACGGGTGAGTGAAGTGTTGGGGATTAACGGCGAGAAACTGCCGCTGGCTTCGGAAATCATGAGTGTTGATCAAATTTTCGATTGGATCGAGAAACGGCGCGCCCAGCAGCCGCAAAAGCTGAAGGTCGACTATAATCCCGAACACGGCTATCCGGCGCACATCATGATCGGCTACAGCCCCAATGCCGCGGACGGTGAATTCACGCTCGCGCTGCGCAATCTCAAACACGAGCCTTAAGATTCATTCCTCAAAGCTTGAATACATTCGCAACCCCAAAACTGAAAGCGTCTCGCCCTAAAAAAGAACTCCCACGGAAAAGGCTGTTGCTTTTTCTTGTGGGAGTTCGATTATGCGGGCTTTTTGGTGCTGCTCGCCGAGCGCCGGGTTTCCGCTTGAAGAAAACCGGCGCAGACTTTTATGCTAAAACATAAACAACATAGCCGCGCGGAGGAGCATAAAATTGCGCACGGCCATCAACCGCCGATGATTGATCTTCCGGGCGGTTCAAATCCGACTTGCTCCACCATGCCAGCGGCGTAACGCGGGCATTACGCCACGGCGTTGTAACCCACGCCCCGCGCCATTCGTCGCCGCGATTGTTCAGCACATAAATCAAGCCCGGCTTCCCTTCATGTCCCAGGCGTTGCATCATATACAAATCATCATCCACGTATAACACCTGAGTTCCGCCGCCGGCATAAGCCCGTTGCGCCTGCAGCAGTCTGTCAAGGCCGTGCGGTGTACCGCTGCCCGCCAGCCCCGCGTTGAAATAATCCTTCCAAAAGACACAGGGATAACCTTCGTGCGTGAGAATGTAACTGTACGCCAGCAGTTTGTCGTTGACAATCGGCCGGCCGCCGTCGCGCAGATCGTGATTCTCCACAAAGGTGACGGCCGTGTTCGGCTGCTTCTGCAAAAGCGTGTCACGGCTCATGAGATTGCGCAAACTGAAACCGTAGTGATCACATAATGATTTGAGCAGCTCTCGCAACGGAAAATCAAAGGCATCGACGGGATTGGTATTGGAAAAATTGGTGACATTGACCCAATGCTCGATCGCGCCGGCGCTGTCCCAATGCTCGGCCACACCATAGGGTTTGAGCAAACGATCGCCCCGCATATAACGAAACTCCTGAAGCGCGGCCACGGTGCCCGCGCCATAGCCTTTCACAAAATCATAACGAAACCCGTCAAAACCAATCTCCTCCACCAACCAGCGCGCCAGGTTGATAATCTCGCCAAAAACGTAGGGATTGCGATGCGAGAGATCAGGCATCTCGCCGAACGTGTCCTCATCCCAGGATTCAAACCTGTTGGGATGAAAGCATTCCCAGTTGCGTGGAAAGCGCTTGCTTTTCGGATGAAAAAGCGTCCAGCGTAATTTGCCGGTGATGGGATTGACTTCGGTGGCATCCGCGCCGCTGTTGTGATTAATGACCATGTCGGCCAGCACCGTCATGCCGTGCTGATGCGCGGTTTCGATCAAGGCAAGCAATTCCTGTTTGGTTCCAAACCAGGTTGGCACGCCGCCTTTTTGATCGAATTCGCCCAAATCATAATAATCGTAGGGATCGTAGCCCATCGAAGGGCCACCGAGATTGGCGGCTTTATGCGCGGGCGGCAGCCACAACGAGGTGAAGCCCGCTTGTGCCAATGCCGGAATTTGAGCGCGTACATGATTCCACCACTTGAAGTCTTTGCCCTCGGCGCCGGGGCAATCCCAATAAAAAGCTTGCAGCATAACGCCCATTGAACTCTCCTGTCTGACAAGCCGGAATCCCAGGAATTTTTACCGGATGTCGGTAGTCATTGTGAGAATGTTTTGCAATGTGTTGATCGAAAAATATCCTTTTTTCGTTTTCGTAGAGACATGATCATCCCGCATCGCGGCGCATCTCCAAAACTAACCAACAGGCTTGCCATGCCCACCCGTTACATGCAAGTGGTATAGCGTTTGGGGATTGCCGGTTTTGCGCATTCTGCCAAAAGCTTTCTCATCCGCCCGCTTGTGGTCTCGTGTCCGCAATAATTGCCAGCGCCTTTCGACAAGTCTCATCAGGCTTTCTTCACATCGCCGGCGTCTGCGGCGCGCATTGCAGTAAACATTTTTCCGACTGCCGCCACCATGCCGCCGACATCCGAAAGATTCGACGGAATGATCAACGTGTTATTCTTCTGCGCCAGTTTGCCGAACTCGCCAAGATACTGTTCGGCAATACGCAAATTCACGGCATCGAGGCCGCCCTTGTCGTTGATGGCGTTGGCGATTTCGCGGATGCCTTTTGCCGTGGCATACGCCACGCGCTCGATTTCCTGGGCGCGGCCTTCGGCTTCGTTGATGCGCTTCATTTTTTCGCCTTCCGAACGGGCAATCGCTTCCTGTTTGTCGCCTTCGGCGCGGTTGATCTTGGCCTGCTTATCGCCTTCCGATTCCGCGATCAACGCGCGTTTCTCGCGCTCGGCGCGCATTTGCTTTTCCATCGCATCGCGAATGCTGGCAGGCGGCACGATGTTTTTCACTTCATAGCGCGTCACCTTCATGCCCCAGGGATCCGAGGCTTTGTCCACCGCGTTCACGATCTCATGATTGATCTTTTCGCGTTCTTCGAAAGTCCGATCCAACTCGATCTTGCCGACTTCGCTGCGCATGGTGGTTTGCGCAAGCTGAATGGAGGCAAAACGGTAATCACTGATGCCGTAAGAGGCCTTGACGGGATCGATGATTTGCATGTACAACACGCCGTCGACTTCCACCTGGATGTTGTCTTTGGTGATACACGTTTGCGGCGGCACATCGATCACCATTTCTTTCAGCGAATGCCGGTAAGCGATGCGATCGACAAACGGCAGCAGAATGTGAAAACCGGCTTCGAGCGTGCCATGATATTTCCCCAGACGCTCGATCAAAAACACCGTTTTTTGCGGCACCACGATGGCCGTGCGCGCGAGCGTGACCAGCGCAAACAGAATCAACCCCAAAATGATGATGGTTTGAAGTGACATCCATTCCTCCTTTGAGAATTGCAGCTTGAGTTTTTAGGACAGCGGTTTGACTTTCAGGGTGAGATTGTTACGGCTGATAATTTCAACGACGGTTCCCGCTTCAATTTCCACTTCCGCCTCCGCGGGCCAGGGCGTGCCGTTGTATTCCACTTTTCCGCCCAGCGCTTTCGGCTTAATGGCGCTGATCACCAGAGCTTTTTTGCCGTGCACGTCATCCAGGGATTCTCCCGGCGCCAGCTTGCCGGAAACCTTGCCTTCAAAATAATGCTGGCCCTGCTTGCGAAACAACACCAGCGAAACGATGGACGACACGAGAAACACAATAAGCTGCTCATTGAAGGTTTCGATCAAGCCGAGCATGAGCGCCAGCGCCGTAATCCATGCCCCCGCACCGAAAAAAATAATCACCAGACCCGGAATGATGAATTCGGCCAGCGCCAGCACCAGCCCGACCACGAACCAGACCAGCTCCGCCGCTTCAGTCCAGAACGACATAACTCCTCCGTAGATATTTTATTTGGATGTTCAGGCGTTTTTTACGAGGCATTTTGCAAGAGTTTTCCGCCAAAAAGAAACAATTATCGCTGCCGCTGCAAATGAGTTTTGACATTCAAGTTCGGTAATGTTCTGCCATGGCCTGGCCGTGACGGGACCGGTTGGGATTGCCGATTTTGACTGGCAAAATTCCTGCGACGGCTTCTTTGCTTCTTAAAACCGATTTCTTGGTGTCTGCACCCCAGGCAACCCTGGAAAACTCTTCCACAACGCAACCAACGATAACAAAACCGTGCGACGTTTGCCAGAACTTTCTCTGGGCAGCAAGCGCTGCCCAGAATCCGGGGAGTTTTTCCTGGCTCGACTATGTCACATTCAAAAAAATCACCGCGGTGGCGCGGTGATCGCAGAGTAAGATTTATTAGGATTCCCGGCGAACCTGACATCGTCAAGTTAGTCTTCATACCGTTATCATTGTTCGCCATTTGCCGCGACGCCGCGCATGATTTTGCGCACGCGTGAACGCTGCGCTTGCAGACATTCCAGCAATACGCGCATGGCAGACTCCGCATCGCCTTTGCCGCAGAAAAAAATATCGGCGGCAAAATAACCCAGTTCCGGCCATGTGTGAATCGTCATGTGAGACTCCGCGAGCGTGGCGGTTGCGGTGAGGCCTTGCGGGTGAAATTGATGCACGCCAAGCTCGATCAGCGTCGCCCCGCCGGCGCTCACCGCTTGCGTCAACGCCAGACAAATGTGATCCGCATCATTGAGCAGATGCGGCGGCGACTGCCAGCCATCAATGATGAGATGAATTCCCAACGGTTTCATGAAACGCAATGCTTTTTGAGCAGCTCAAAAAAATCCGGAAACGAAATCGCCGCGCATTCGGCCTGCAAAATCGTCGTCGCCGAATCGGCAAACAAGCCTGCAATGGCAAAGGCCATCGCGATACGGTGATCGCCGAACGAGTCAATGACTGCGCCGCGCAAGCGCGTTGGGCCGGTGATGATCAAGCCGTCCGGCAGCTCTTCGACCTGCGCTCCCATCGCCTGTAAATTTTTTGCCAGGGCGTCGATACGATCACTCTCTTTCACACGCAATTCCTGCGCGCCTGTAATGTACGTTTGCCCGTCCGCCTGGGTTGCCAATACCGCCAAAATCGGAATTTCGTCAACCAACTGCGGAATCCGTTGCGGTTCTATAATTGCGGCCTGCAGAGGGGCGCACCGAATGCGCAAATTCGCCCGCGGCTCTCCGGCGCTGCCGGCCAGCTCTTCAACCTCAATTTGTGCGCCCATCTCCTGCAAGACGTTCAGCAAGCCAATGCGCGTGGGATTGAAGTTGATGTTGGTCAGAGTCAAGTCGCTGTGAGGCAGCAGTGCCGCAGCCGCGATAAAAAAAGCCGCTGACGAGAAATCTCCCGGAATGCTGATCATTCCAGACTGCAAACGGCCGGGACGAATCGTCACAACATTGTCCGCAACGGACAAATCCGCGCCCATCGCGGCCAGCATGCGCTCGCTGTGATCGCGCGTCGGCTGCGGTTCAATCACCTTCGTTTCACCTTCCGCCTGCAAACCCGCAAACAAAAGGCAACTCTTCACCTGCGCCGAAGCCATCGGCATTTCGTAACGAATGCCTTGCAAATTGCCGCCTTGAATCGTGAGCGGCGCCGTGCCCGCAGGCGACGAGACGATGCGTGCGCCCATGCGCTTCAAGGGCTCGATGATTCGTTTCATCGGCCGGCGGCTGAGCGAGGCGTCGCCGTGCATCATGGTGGTGAAGGGGCATCCTGCCACGATTCCGCTGAGCAACCGCATCGTAGTGCCGGAGTTTCCCGCATCGAGCGATTGCGGTGCCGGCCGCAAACCCGCGAATCCCTTTCCATGAACGAAAGCATTGTTGCCTTCAACGTGAATCGCAACGCCGAGCTGTTGCAAGCATTGCCGCGTGCTTTGCACATCCGCGCCGAGCGAAAGCCCGGCAATGCGGCTTTCGCCTTCCGCCACCGCCGCCAGCATCAGCGCGCGATGTGAGATAGATTTGTCGCCGGGAACAGTGAAGCGGCCTTTGATCGATTTGACAGGATTCAGAGTGATGTTCATATGCTTTGAATATCGACTTCCTTAATTTAACCCGATTGCAGCGCCTGCAGATTTTTTAAAATCATCGGCGCAACGTAACCAAATTTAAAATGCCGCGCAATTCCTATCTCGGTTTGGGCGCGGCACCGCGCTTGCAATTGGCGGCAAGATTGATCATTTTGATTCAGCTTAAACCGCCGCGGGTTTCTTTTTGCAGACATGGGTTTACTTGAGGCAACATGGGAGAGTCGATAACATGAACGCTTCAGCCGTCATTCTCATCGTCGATGACGATCCCCACTTGCGCGAAAGCGTGAGGGAAATTTTGGAGTACCACAAATACGCCTGTCGCGAGGCGCGCGACGGGAAGGAGGCCCTGGATATTCTGCCTCGCGAAAAGGTGGATGCCGTGATGCTGGATTTGCAGCTACCGCGTTTCGACGGATTGGAAGTTTTAAAGCGTAGCATGATCATAAAACCGGATTTGCCGGTAATCATGATCAGCCTGCATGGCACGATTGGCAGCGCCGTGGAGGCGACCAAGCTGGGCGCGTATGATTTCATCGAAAAACCGCTGGAAGCGGAGCGCCTACTGTTGACTCTCCGCAATGCGTTGCAAGCCAGCCGGCTGCGCGAGCAGCGCGATCACCTGCTTGCCGAAGTCAAACAGCGCTACCGCATGATCGGCCGCGACGAAAAGATGCAAAACGTGTTTGCGCTGATCGAGCGCGCCGCGAAGGTCGACAGCAAAGTGCTGATCAGCGGCGAAAGCGGGGTGGGCAAGGATTTGGTTGCGCGCGCGATTCACTACAACAGCAGCCGCGCCGAGTTTCCCTTCGTCGCCATGAACTGCTCGGCCATTCCGGAAACCTTGATCGAAAGCGAGCTGTTCGGCTACAAAAAAGGCGCCTTCAGCGGCGCGGATCACGATCATCCCGGCAGGTTTCAGCAGGCGCATCGCGGCACGCTGTTTTTCGACGAGATTGCCGACATGAGTTTGATGATGCAGGCGAAAGTGTTGCGCGTGCTCGAAGACGGCGCCATCGCAATGCTGGGCAACGCGGAAACGCGCCAGGTGGATGTCCGTCTCATTGCCGCAACCAACAAAGATTTGCAGCAGGAAATCGAAACCGGCAATTTTCGCAGCGATTTGTACTACCGCCTGAACGTTATTCCCATTCATGTGCCGCCGCTGCGCGAGCGCAAAGCGGATATTCAACCCCTGGCAGAATATTTTTTGGAAGAGATTTGCCGGGTGCAGGGCCTTTCACAAAAGCGCTTTGCCGGCAATGTCTGGCCGCTGCTGCAAAATCACCAATGGCCGGGCAACGTGCGCGAATTGAACAACGTGATCGAGCGCGCGGCCGTGCTGTCGTACGATCGCATAATAGATGCCGCCCTGCTGCGCGAAGCCTTGCAGGCTGCAACGCCTCAACCGCCTGCGGCCAAACCGAATCCGCGCGAACAAACTCTGGAAGAAGCCCGCGCCGCATTTGAGCGTGCATTCATCCTAAAAAAGCTGAACGAGCATGACTGGGAAATCATGGTGACCGCCGAAGCGCTCGGCATCAACCGGACGTCGTTGTGGAAGAAGATGCAGATGTTGGGGATTAAAAAATGACTTTGACTCGTACTTGTTTCTTGTCATGATTTGCTCAACCCTGGCAAATACTCATTTTGTAGGCAGGGGCTCTCGCTACACCCAATAAAACCCTTGACTTCCTGCTCAATTGTCCTATTTTGCCTCCAGTTCAGCTTCCTCGCTGACACCCAAGGCTTGCAATCCCTTTAAAAAATCAAAACAAAAAACTCCGAGCGTTTCAAAATTCGGGATAATGATGGCATTTTGGCGTGCAAGGGTCTTGCTATTGGCTTTCCTGGCCAATGGTTGCTCGCAACCCTCTCTTCATTCACTTGATCCGGACAAATTGCCGTTCAGGCTTGAGAGTGTCGTTTCATACGATCCTGCGGTTGTTTTGGATGATCTGGACAACGATGGGCGCTACGAAATTTTGAAAACTCACAATGACACAGATCCCGTTACCGGCGCCCGCTCGAGTTTCCTTCAAATCCGCACCCATGCGAATCTCGTCGTTAATCAAATCAACTTTCCCGCGCTTATCTGGGACCTCAGGCCTCTGGATTGGAATCGTGACGGTAAGCAAGAACTGGCTGTCACGCTCATGCGCAACGACTCGCTGTTCCTGAGTTTTATTGATATCGAGGGCAATAAACTCTTTTCCTTTTTTCTCACGAATGGCTATCCTCGGCGCGAGCCCGAGGGTGAGCTGGAATGGGATCCCGCGATTACGGATTATCATCTCGTCGATGTCAATCGGGATGGCGGAAATGATCTGGTTACTGTCATTCGCACCGGCTTGGCTCGTGCGCCACGAGGCATTTTCGTGCACTCGCTGCCGGACGGCCAATTACTTGCCCAAAAACTTGTGGGCGCAATGATCCTGGACAGCCATTGCGATGATTTTGATGGCGACGGTATTGCCGAAGTTTTGGTGCAAAGCTTTTCTCCCAAAAATGGCGCACAAGCCGGGGGTTTTGATGATCGGCACTCCTACGTGATTGCTTTTAAACTTTCCCTTCCAATTGAAATCGCCTGGTCAAAAGAGTACGGCGAGGCCTGGAGTTTGGTCAGCCTGAATTTCGCTGATTTTGACGGCGATGGCCGGCGTGAATTCATTGTGCGCAGCAATACGCTTGCCGCCAAGCACCCCTTGGCCTCCAGTTTTGAAATTATCGAGCCGGGAACCTGGCGCAGCCTGAAGAAGGTTGAATTCCCGGATCAATTTCGGGGTCATTTGGTCGTGGATCTCGACCGCGATGGTAAGTTAGAGATCGTCACGCTTCGCCATCCTGATGAGATATGGGTAATGGATCATGAATTCCACGTGCTTAAACGCCATAAGCTCGCGATAGGAGAATTTTCGCTGGTCCCCTTGGCAGATTCCGATGGCGACGGAAGGAATGAAATCGTTGCACATAATGACAAGGCGTTTTATGTCTTGGGTCCCGATCTCGAAATCCGCGCTTTTAGGGAGGGTGGAAAATATTTGGGGGGAATCCCAAAAGAAGTGGGGGAACCGCCACGCATTCTTGTTGCCTCAAATGGCAAGACGTTGCTGCTGCGCATGGCCGAAAACAAATTTTATCTTTTTTTTCGCTACGGCAAACCCGCATTGATATTGGTTGCAATCAGCATAGCTTTCGTTTTGATTGCTTCTGCCAGTCGCATGCGAGACCGTTCCCGGCTATCGGGCGCATTGCAGGATTTCGTATTTACGGACAACTCCCGCGGCTTGATGTTTCTCCAACCTGATGGCCGCATTTTGCGGTGCAATCACCGTCTCTTCCCCTGTTTGCAGCAGCCGGAGCCGGATTCCCGGAAAGATCGCCATTTCACCGAAGTTTTCGACCATGCCGAGTTGCTCGCCTTCTTGCAAGCCGCACTGCAACCGCCTTATCATCGCCGCGAGATCAACATAACCTGCGCTGCGGAACGAACGGAACTCCTGGTTCATGTTATCGCCGATCCCCTGCCCATCAAAGGCCATTCCCGGCCGCATTGGCTAATACAATTTTTCGACAAAACCGTTGATTTGGAAATTCACCAGGCCAGAACCTGGGGCAAGATGGCGCAGCGCATCGCGCATGACATCAAAAATCCCCTCACCGCCATTCTGCTCACCCAGCAGCGCCTGCAACTGGAATATCGCGAACGCTCGCCGGAAGCTTCCTCGGTTTACGACGGCTACACCGCGAAAATCGCCGATCGTATCGAAGCGCTGCGGCTGATGACGCGCAATTTCATGAAACTGATCAATCTCGAAAAACTGCATCTCACGGAAACCGAGCTGCACCCATTCTTGCGCGACGCCGTGCAACACCTTTCCAAAAACCTGCCGCCGGACGTTGAACTCGAGGTCAAGCTCAACGGCCACAACGAGACGGCCGGAATGGATCAAGATCAAATCAAAGTGCTGCTGGAAAATCTTCTCTCGAACGCTGTCAATGCCATGCCCAGCGGCGGCAAAATCACGATTACGGCGAATCTCGCCAAAGGCTTGCATCTTGCCGCAACCGAAACGGAGCCGCACGATTATGCCGTGATCGAGATCAGCGATACCGGCAAGGGCATGTCCCGTGAAATGCTCGACAAAATCTTCGAACCGGATTTCAGCGGCACGGAAAATGGCACCGGCCTGGGCTTGGGCATCGTCAAAAAAATCGTCGAAGGGCATAACGGCCAAATCGAAGTCGAGAGCGAGCCTGGAATGGGGACGGTGTTTAGTGTTTATTTGCCGGTGAAATAAAACGCTGCGAGAAGGCTGTATGAGTTAAACTCCTTTGCCATCCCGCCGGAACTCTCCGCAACACAATTGATACTCCCATCCGTGTTTCCTTTCCTCAACCCAGGCGTTTAGAAAAACCAACACTCCCGAATCGCTCTGTTTTACGGCTCTCCGTGCCGATGGCACTAATATCATGAATATCAGATTGCTATAGTTTGTTGGGTAAACGTCAACCGTTTGGCATATGGTTTGACATGCCTCTGAACACGGGCCCCAAAATCAAATTGCGTTGAAAAAAACTGCATCGCTTTCAAATTGCGGAGAATCTCATGAACCGCTACGCATTTATTCTGGCTTTGATCATCGTCAGTTTCAATACTTCATCCTTTGCCTGGGATGGCCAGCGCAAGGGCTTTATTATTGGCATTGGTGCCGGCGGCGGGCTTGCAACCTACAAGCCCTATACCACATTTTCCGATTTCGGCTCGAACCCGGATTCAGAAATGAAACGCGAAAACAAGTTTGCGCTCATGACGGATTTCAAGATCGGCTATGCGCCAAGCAACCAGGTGGCGCTATTTTGGATGAGTAAAGTGGCTTGGTTCGGCCACACATATGAATACAATGACGAATTCAATGAATTCAGTCAAAGCTACACGTTTGCCAGCGGCGTTGGCGGCCTGGGCGTGGCATACTATTTCCAGCCGCAGGGCCCTTCGCCCTATCTCACCGCGGGGGTTGGATTTTCCACTTACAGCGCGCCTTTCGAAAAGAATTTCGACGGGCTTTTCGGCTCGGGCCTGGCGCTCGGCGCGGGCTACGAATTTTCCAAGCATTGGAGCGTGGAAGGCAATTTCACGTGGGGCAGCCCGCACGATGAATACTTCGGCGGCGAGGCGGGCTTCAAAACCTGGGCGGCGCGAGTGACGATTAATGTTTTGGGGTATTAATCCAAGTAAAAAAGAAACAAAGTGTATCTCACCTATTCAGTTTTTCAAACAAAAAGGAGTAAACCATGACACCTATTTCTTTTAAAAACGCCTGCGCAGCTTTTGTGGCACTCGTCTTCACCTTGACTGTTGCCAGCTCGGAAGTCCATGCGCAATCGCAGGCCAGCGTGGAAAAAGCGAACACAATCAGCAATGTGCTTCTCGTCAGCGCTCTCGTGCTCGCGACCGTCGTCGTCATTGTCACGGTTACAAAAGGCGACAAAAAAGATGCCGGAAAAGAGGGCGAACAACAAAAGAAACCGGAAAAGCAAGAGGATGAGCAGAAACCCGAAGGCCAAGCGTGGATTGAGCCATCGTTGTTGAGCGATCAGGCGGTTGTTTTCGAAACGTATGAAACTGGACAGGTGAACTCAATACCAGACAGCCTGACATTCTCACTTGTTGAAAATGCCGGGGGACAGCAGCATCTTGGTTGTTGGGGG
>CAYWGH010000055.1:0-29002 GCA_964457925.1 uncultured Cytophagia bacterium | reverse complement strand
AGCTCGCCCCAATCCCAAAAATAACGATGAGGTCAGTTGACCTGAATGGAAATAGGGACAATCGCGCATGAGCACGAATAGAGGTGAAGGAGAGATTTGCGTTTACTTACGGTCTAACAATGTTTGCCGAAATTGAAAACGGTTTCAACTTAAAAAGGCTGTGTTTGAAAAGCTAAACGCTTACCTCGGTTTTTCAGACAGGCTGACATCTCAAGCCCTGCCGCCTGCCTTATTTCCAACAAATTGAAAAACCCAACGGAGGTGCGAGGCTGGATCAGTCGGGTTCTTTAATTCGCTGGAAAAAAGTTGGAATTTTATTCTCACTTTGGGTCTCTCATTCGTCTTTACCGATTTTCCGGCAAGTCGAAAATCGCAGCTTGTCGACCAATGTTGCGGATGTCGCCCCAAAAGTCGAGCTCCCGGAAAAAGCATAAACCTTTTTCTGATATCACAACGTTAGCCCTCGTTCTCGCTCACAGCGGAGAGCGAGAAAGCAGCCAGCCCAGGCAGGCGCTGCCCAGGATAATCCACGCGGCGTTGAGATTCCACACCACCAAAACGACAATCGCCAGGCCAAAGATAAACCAGCCCGCTACACTCGTCAAACTAGCGAAACCAAGAGAAAAGCACACCGCCAACATCAAGCCGAGCGCGCCGGCGTTAACGCCATCTAAAAAACTGCGCGCCATGGGTGAACCCCGCAATTTGGGGATGAGCGGGCTGCTGAGCATGACGAAAATGAAGGATGGCAAAAAAATCGCCAGCGTTGCGACGGCTGCTCCTGGAAATCCGAGCAAGACGTAGCCGATAAATGTTGCCGTCGAAAGAATCGGGCCGGGCGTGAACTGGCCGATGGCAATGGCATCGAGAAGTTGTTGCTGCGTGAGCCAGTGGTAACTCTCCACCAATCCACCCTGTAAAAATGCGACAAGAACATATCCGCTACCATAGAGGATTGCCCCGATTTTCAGGAAGAAAAACCCCATACTAGTCAAACTCGCGCCCGCCGTGTTTGCTTCCTTACCTAAAGGCGGCAAGAGCACGGCGAAGACAGGAAGTAAATTGATATTGAAAAAAGAAATTGCTTGTTGCCATATCTGCTGGCGGCGTTCCCACACAATGCTTAGAATCCCCGCCCCAAATAGCAAAGCAATTTCATCGAGTCGAAAAAGACTGAGAATTGTCACGGTTAGGCCGATGATCACGAGAAAGCGTTTTTTGAACATCGACCGGCTGAGGCGGAGCACGGCGGCGAGAATGACGGCGATGATGGCGGCGCGAATTCCAAACATGAATGCAGGAAGCTGCGGCGCCGCGCCAAAATGGACGTAGAGATAGGCAAAGAATAGCGTGATCACGGCCCCCGGAAGAATGAAACAGCTTCCGGCAACGGCCAGACCGCGCCAGCCGGCTTTTACATAGCCAACATGAATCGCCATCTCGGTGGAGTTGGGGCCGGGAATGAGATTGGTCGCGCCGAGCAAATCTAAAAACTGTTCGTGCGTCAACCACTTTCTGCGTTTGACGGTTTCTTCTTCCATCATGGCGATATGCGCTGCCGGGCCGCCAAAGCCGATCGCGCCCAAACGCAGGAAAACGAGTGCCAAGACGCGCAGCGAAACATGGTCATTTGTGAGGGAGTCGCTACCCGGGCGGAGAATCGTCATGTGTTTGCCGGCGCGGTGATCGTCAAAAATACCTGTTCGTCTCTTTAAAATTGAATCGTAACAAAAAGAGCCTAGTTCTTCCAGCAGATTAAAGGACCCCACTGATCATGTTTCTTCCATGCGTTGGTTTTTTCTATCTGTTGGTATTATCCCCTTGGTTCCAGCTCGTTCGGGTTGGGCTGTGCGACGAATATGTGCGTTGACCTGTTGCAGGAAGGTATGATATTTTTGCGGCAAGCCTTTGGATAATTTTTCGATTGAAGAGGCGTTCAGGTTTTTCAGATATTCATCAATTTTAGCACGGACGCGTGCAACGGTTTGTTCATCCTTGCTGGCCGCGATGGCGGCCGCGGCTTGCGTCACGTCAAACTCAGCTTGCACCAAATGTTCGAAGCAGATGCCGCGGAAATATTCGGTGATGGTGCCGCGGTCGCGATTGCCCAACGCTTTTGCGGTTTGACTGATCGCGGAGCGCGAGAAACGGAAAGCGCGCAGCATCTCAAGAATCTGTGACTCCAGCGGTTTATAGGCAGGGGGCGGCGCGGCGGCAGCGTTATGCTCAAGTAATTCCTTCGGCAAATCACTCGCTTGAATCAAGTTGCGCCCGGCGCTTTGCACCAGGATGGCGGCGCGCCGCACAAGATTTTCCAATTCACGTACGTTGCCGGGCCAGGCATAATTTTGCAAAGCCGTCATGGCCGCTTCCGAAAAGCCTCTCACCTGCTCGTAGCCATGCTTGCTTAAGAAATGCGCGGCAAGCAGCGGAATATCTTCTTTGCGCTCGCGCAGCGGCGGCAGGGTGATGGGAAAACCGTTCAAGCGATAAAACAAATCCGCGCGAAAATTGCCCTTCTCGACTTCTGCCGGCAGATTTTTGTTGCAGGCCGCAATGATGCGAACCTTGGTATGCAGGGTGTGTTCGCTGCCGAGCCGCTCGAAGGTTCCGTCCTGCAAAACACGCAGCAGTTTGGCTTGCAGCGCCGGCGAGGTTTCGGTAATTTCGTCGAGAAAAATCGTGCCGCCGTCCGCCAATTCAAAACGGCCGCGCCGCCGCGCTTGAGCGCCGGTGAAGCTGCCTTTTTCATGCCCAAATAATTCGCTTTCCAATAGTGTTTCCGGTAACGCGCTGCAATTTACCGCAACAAAGGGCGCGTGCCTGCGTTCGCCCGAACGATGAATGGCCGCTGCTATCAGTTCCTTGCCGCTGCCGGTTTCACCCATGAGCAACACCGGAATGTCTTCCGAAGCGACTTTGGCAACGAGTTCCAGCACGTGTGACATTTTACTGTCTGCGGCATGAATAATGTCGGAAGCATGCGCGACAGGCGCCGGCTGCTCGCGGCTGTCATAGCTTTGCAAATCGCGCAGTTGCTTTTCGAGCGTAACGATTAAGGCTTTTCTTTCTTCGGCAAGCTGCAGGGTCTGCCCGGAGGCGGCAGCTTCATGCTGCAGTTGTTTGTGTAGTTCATGCAAATGGGCCTGCGCTTCGGCAAGCTGGTTTTCTTTGGTGGTGATTTGTTCCTGCAAAAGCGTGCGCAGTGCAGCGCCCTGTGTGCGCTCTTCATGCCGGCGTTTCACCAAAACCAATGCGAGCGCCGTCAGGTAGGCCAGCGTGGGCAGCAACACCGGCACGATGAGATTTGCGGTGCGAAACAAAATTGCAGCGCGAACGCCATAAACCATCAGAACGGCGGCGCTGAGTGCGAGCAGCGTGCCGTTATGCTTGACCCGCCCGATCCAGAATGCTGCGATCACCATCACCGCGATGAATACGAATTGCAAGAGCAGGGGGGTGCTGCGCAAAAAATTCCGCGTGATCAGATTTTCGGCAACCGTTGCATGAAGCAATGCTGCCGGCAGGGCCTGGGTTAACGGCGTAGCTTTCAGCACGGGTGCGCCCGGCGCGGTGACGGCAACAATTACGATTTTATCAGTGAAATCGAGCGAATCCGGCGAGGTGTTGAAGGCCTGCAAGAGTTGCACAAAGCTGAAGGCAGCAACGTTGTTGATGCCGCCGAAGTGATTGAGGCGTAAGCGACCAGACGCATCGAGCGGGAAAGCATGCCGCTCACCCGACTTATCAATCATGGAAATTCCCCCGGCTGAATATTGGACGGAAGATTTTTCGCCGTTGAGATAAAGCCGCGCCAATTCGAAGCCGAAGGAATAGGAGAGACTGTCATTGTGCCGGAGAACCAGCGGCGCGGTGTGAATGACTGCGTCATTGCCAAAGTTGCTGAATCCCAGGCCGGCCGCGTTTGCGCGCAATGCAGTGGCGGGAAAAATCGGGTCGAGACCCGACATGATTTTTTCTGGCGTTTTTGAATCAGAGGGAGGGTGGTCCGTTACTTCCGCGAATGCTGTGGGTAAACAAACATTGCCGGCTGATTTAAAAAAATCTGCGAGGATGGCGTCGAATTCGGGGTAGTGGCGATCGGCGCGATCAAAAAGAATATCGAAGCCGATGACTTTGGCGTGAGCGCGACTCAGCCCATGCATCAAATAACCGTAATAATCGCGCGTGATGGGCCAGCCGCCGAGCGCTTGAATATCTTCCGCGCCGAGATAAACCAAAACGATTTTATCTGAAAGGGGGCGCTCACCGCGCAGGCGAAACTGCAAATCCAGCAAAGCATCTTCAGCGCTGCCGCGCCAGGCCAAAGGTAATGCAGCCAGGAGGCAAAAAATCAAAACCAGGGCAACAACAGCGAAGGTTGCCGGGGTTATTAGGTCGCGGCGAAATCGAAATTTCATGGTTACGCACGGATAAAACAGCTCAATCGCTTCCCGAGGGCGCGGGCGAAGGTTTCAGAGTCGTAATGCGTTTGGCAAATTGAAACGTCTGCCGGCGATAATCGACATAGTCCGCGTCATTTTCATCAAGGCTATTCATTTGCACAAAGTCCGAGGCATGAATGAAACGCGCACCGCCAAGCGAGATGGCGACATGCGTAATTTTCCCTTCTTGCTCGCCAAAAAATAACAAATCCGCAGGTTCGAGATTTTCAAAGTTTCTGCCGGCGTTAATGGCCTCGCCCTGGCGCGCTTGCTGGCTGGCATCGCGCAGCAAGTTCACGCCATGCAAGCGAAACACAAGCTGCGTGAAACCCGAGCAATCAAAACCATTCACGGAAGCGCCGCCCCAAAGATAGGGTACGCCGAGAAATTTTTTTGCCGTCTTCACGACTTCTTCGGCGGCTCCGGGCGCAGCCGGAAAAACTTTGTCCCGCTCGATTACCTCGTCGAACTCAATAAATCCCTCCCGACGATCGGGCAGACGCACTTTGACCCACTTCTGCCTGGCATTTCCGGCCTTTTGTTCAACCACTTCGAGCCGTCGCATGGTACAGCCCAACACCACGGCAGTAACCGGAAGCGCCGCAGCGTTAGCCTCCTCACGCACCAAGCCGTCCAAACGATTATACGCCACCAGGTCTGAGGCCAGCCATTCATCAATGCCGTTCAGGCTTGCCGCTCTGAGCGAGCCTTCCGGCAGCCAACCAAGATAACCATCTTCCGTTTGGAGGTAATACCAATTGCCTTCTTTCTTGAGCACGGATACTATGCTTCCCATCAAGAGTTGATGGGCCAATTCGGCGGCATGCGCCGGCTTGCTGCGCAGATTGGCCACGGCGGGGCGCACCAAGCCCCATCGCCGGTTTCCGAGCGCGGCGTCCGGCAGGAGGCGAATTTCTTCTTCAACTTTGAAATTGGGTGCGGCTTTTTTGACAGCGCTGACCAGCTCGGCAATTGCGGTGGAATCCGAAAGCTCGCCTTGCAGTTTGAGATTGGCGCCCAGCATCAGAACCTCGATATCGAAAACGCAAAGCCGGCGATCCGGACAATGTTGTTGCTGCACGGCTTTGATGGCATCAGCGACGGCGGGCGGTAAATCTTTTTCGAGGCGCTTGCAGCCGGCCCCGTATACCAACGCGATGAGTATCACACACCCAAAAGCCAAAATTCGTTTTGCACGAGGCGGCATATCGTTACTCCTTCTCTAAAATTCGGTGGCCATTGATGGCATGATGCCTTCTTGCGTTCGAGCAGGCCACCCCGGATACCATTTTGCGGTTCAATTATTCCAGAACGGCCGCCATTTTGCTTCAGCCGGCGGAGGAGTCAACCAGCTCACGATGATAAGCGTCAGGATTGAAGCGAGAGCTGCCGGGATGATAATGTAATCCGTTTCCATCGGCAACAGGTGAATGCCGAAAAGCCGGACCGAGGCAGCCGTGCCTTCCATGGCGACATTGGCTATCGTAATCAGGAGCGTGACGATCATGCCCATGCCCACCGAAGCCGCGCCCGCCACCGGTGTTGCCCGGCGCCATAAAAAGGCCGCGAGCAGCGCCGGCGTTACACCTGCGCCGACAAACGTGTATGCCGTGAAAGCCATGTCAAGAATACTTTTGAAAAAGCTGGCAAGGATGTAAGCAAGCAAACCGAGCACTACGATTAAAATGCGCTGCAGCCGGACGATTTGCCGGTCGCCGGCCGAGGGATTGATGAAACGTTGATAGAGATCGCGCGCGATGCTGGTGGAAGGCGTCATCAAGAACGTATTCGCGGTGGAGAGGATGATGGCAACGCCGGCAGCGATCAACAGCGCGCCCGCCAACGGCGGCAGATCGAAGCGCGCAAGGTGCAAAATAATGGTTTCGGTCACAGCTTTATTCATCACGCCGCCCTCGCTGAAGGGCGCAAGGTTGAAGTATTTCGAACTGCCGATTACGGCAAGCGTGCAGAGCATGGTTTCCAGAAAAATGACCCCGACGATCATGCCAATGACAGCCTTGCGCGCAGTGTTCTCATTCTTGGCGGAAAAGAATTTTTGGTACATGCTGCCTTCGCCCATCAACAAAAAAAACGTGGGAAAGAAAACGCCTGCGGCCCACACCCAATCGTTGGAACCGAATGTGGTGAAGTGATCTGCCGGTAAATTCTGAGCCACCTGGCTCCAGCCGCCCACCGCATGCAACGCCAACGGCACGCCCACGAGCACGCCCAGCATCATGATGATGCCGTTGATGATATCGATGGAAATGATCGACACCAGCCCGGCCGAGGCGGTAAAAAGAATTGTCACGATGCAGGTGATGAGGCCGCCGATCGTGGGATCAAGCCCGGTAAGGATATGCAACAAGCGGCCGCCGCCGCGAAATTGATAGCCGGCGATGGTAAGATAGGCGATGATGATTGATACACTGCCCAACAAGCGCGCCCATTGATTATAGCGTTTTTCCAGAATGTCGGAAACTGTGAACTCGGCGATGCGCCGCACGCGCGGCGCGAGAAAATAGACAATCGCAATACCCACCCAGGCGCCTGCACTCATCCACAATTCCGAAAAGCCCATGCGAAACGCCAGACCCGCGCCGCCGAACAAACTGCCGGAGCCGATCCATGTGCAAATTAGCGTTCCCACCAACAGCAACCAATGCGTGTTGCGCCCGGCAACCATGAAATCTTCCTGCGTCTTCACCTTGCGCATTTTGTACAAGCCGATCGCAAACGCACAGGCCAGATAGGCAAATACCACGACGAGATAAATCATCGTTTACTCCCTCCGTTGGTTTGGAAACATGCGCGACCAGGGGCGTCGCGTGGTTGAAGGTGGCGGATAGTGTAACAAATTTTTTGCGCCGATACAAGCGCCGCCGCAACTTTCTTCGCCGGAATTTCCAGTTGCTTTTCAGGCCAGAATTGGCTTTTTTGATGCGCACTTTTGGGGGCTTTTTAGGTTAAAATTTGATCGACGGGCTTTCCCATGGAAAATTCAAATAACTCCCGGCTGCTGATCGAGGCGGAACAAACCGCCGCGGCAACCGTCGCGCGCGAAGTTGCGTTTGCCGAAAATGGCCAGCTCGCCGGTCCGGAACAATTGTTCGTTGAAACGTACAGCGAAAATCCGGCAGCGCAACAGCGCATGTACAACCGCGATCTCAGTTGGCTCGAATTTAACGAGCGCGTGCTGGAAGAAGCGGCTGATCCGAGCGTGCCGATTCTCGAGCGGGTAAAATTTCTTGCGATTTTTGCCTCGAACCTGGATGAATTCTTTATGGTGCGCGTCGCCACGATTCGCCGGCAAATTGAAGCAGGTGTCACTGCGCCCGGCGTGGACGGCCTTACGCCGCAGCAAGTGATGGCCGAAATCAATGAACGCGTGCACCAGGGGCATGAACGCATGGGCAAGTGTTTTCATGAGCAAATCATGCCGGTGCTGACGCAAGCGGGCATCATTCTGGTGGATGAACAAACGGCCAGCGCGAAGCAAGTGGCGTTTGCCAGCAAATACTTTCAAAAAAATGTAAAACCCCTGCTCACGCCGCTGGCCATCGACTCCACCCATCCCTTTCCGAGCCTGCACAATAAAACGCTCTATTTTTGCGTGGAACTCGCGCATCGTAAAAAATCCAAAAAGAAAATATCGTTGCGCCTGGCCCTGGTCTTGATTCCCTCCCAGGCGCTTGGGCGTTTTGTGCAACTGCCGTCGGATGACGACAAGAAATATCTTATTCGCCTCGATGATATCATTCGCTTGAATTTAAATGAAATTTTTCCGGGTGATCCGGTGCTCGGCTGTTACGCCATCAAAGTCGTGCGTGACGCGGAGCTTGATTATGTCGAGGAAGAGGCGTATGACCTGTTATCAACCATCGAAAAAAGCTTGATTCAGCGCCGCAAAGCACCGGCCACACGTTTCTTGTATGATCCCGCCATGCCGCCGCGCGTGTTGGAGACCTTCGTCAATGAACTGAGTCTGTCGGCGAACAATATTTTTCCGGGTGGACGCTATCATTCATTTTCCGATTTTATGCAGTTTCCGGGTTTCGACGCGCCAAATCTGCAGTATCAACCGCTGCCGCCCCTGCCGGTAGCCGCGCTGGAAAAAAGCCGGGATCTGTTTGCCGTTATCCGGAAGCGGGATGTTCTGCTGCACCACCCGTATCAAAAATTTGATTACGTGGTGCGGCTGCTGAAACGCGCGGCAGATGATCCCAACGTGGTTTCGATCAAGATTACGCTTTACCGCATTTCGGCGAAATCTGAAATTGCCAAGGCGCTGGCGCAGGCCGCGAAAAAGGGCAAACATGTCACGGCGGTGGTGGAGATCAAGGCGCGTTTCGATGAACAAGCCAACATTTCGTGGGCGAAAAAGCTGGAGAAGCACGGCGTGCATGTGATCTACGGCATCCCACGCTTGAAAACGCATTGCAAGCTTGCGATGATTGCGCGCAAAGAGTCCGGCGTGATTCGCCTATATTGCCATCTCAGCACCGGCAATTACAACGACAAGACGGCGCAAATCTACGGCGACATTGGCCTGCTCACGGCGCACGAAGAAATTACTCAGGAAGTGGCGGCGGTATTCGACATGCTCACCGGCGATCTTGAGCCCGGCCAGTTCAAATATCTGCTGGTCGCGCCGCATCATTTTCGCAGCGAGTTCGCCAAGCGCATTCGCCGCGAAGCCGAGAATGCGCGGGCGGGGAAAAAATCGGGTATCATTGCAAAAATGAACTCTTTGGTTGACGCCGACATGATCAACGAGCTTTACAGCGCCAGCGCCGCCGGTGTCCCGATTCGATTGTTGGTGCGCGGCATTTGCAGCTTGAAACCCGGCGTGCCCGGTTTGAGTGAAAACATTTCGGTGATCAGCATCATCGACCGTTTCCTGGAGCATGCGCGCATCTACATTTTCGAAAACGACGGGCAGCGTGAATACTTTCTCTCCAGCGGCGATTGGATGACACGTAATCTCGACCGGCGGGTGGAAGTCGCATTTCCGGTACTCGATCCGGAGCTGCAAAAACAAGTGCAACAGATCATCGATATCCAATTTGCGGACAATGTCAAGGCGCGCGTCTTGCTACCGGATAGTAAAAATATCCGCAAACAGACGGAGGGTGAGCCTGTGCGCGCCCAGGAAGCGCTTTACAAGCTGGCGCAGCGTTTCACCAAGATCGAAGCGGAAGCGAACGCAACCTCGCAGCCGGCGCGCCATTAATCCACCCGCAACAAAAACGCCTGCAAATAGCGGCCTTCCGGATGATAAATGCTGATGGGGTGATCGGGCGCGTGTCCGCTTTGGCCAATGATGCGCACGGCGCGCTTGGCATCCGCGGCAGCGGCGAAGAGAATTTTTTGAAAAAGATCGGGGGAAACCGGTTGCGAGCAGGAACAACTCAGCAGCAATCCGCCCGGCGCGATTATCTTCAGCGCCTGCAAATTGATGTCTTTATAAGCCCGCGCCGCATTGTTAACCTCTTTCTGGCGATGCGCGAACGCCGGGGGATCGAGAATGATGAAATCGAATGATTCTGGCGTCGCGCGCAAATAGCGAAACAAATCTGCTGCGACAATGCTTTCATCCTTCAGCGGCAGGCCATTCAACGCAAAATTTTGGCGCGCCAGATTGAGGGCCGTCGTAGAGGAATCCACCGTAATCACCCTTTCGGCGCCGGCGTGCGCGGCATACACGGAAAAGGCGCCGGTGTAGCCGAAGCCGTTTAGCACCCGCCGTCCCGCACTCAGCTTTGCCACCCATTGCCGGTTGTCGCGCTGATCGAGAAAGAACCCCGTTTTTTGCCCTTCACGAATATCCACGTCGAAAAACAACCCATTCTCTTGGATACGCAAGGCCGCCGGCGGCTCTTCGCCGGCAAGAACTTTTTCGGAAGGCTGCAAGCCTTCTTCGAGCAGCGCGGCGCCTGTGCTTTTTTCAAAAATGCCGCGCGGTGAAAGTATTTTTTGCAACCCGGTTAGAATGTCCGTGCGGCGCAGCGCCATGCCCAAACTGCTGATTTGGACGACCAGGAAATCGGCGTATTTATCGATCGTCAATCCGGGCAAACCATCACCTTCGGAATTGACGAGACGAAACGAATCTGTGGGCTTGTTTTCTGGAGCACGCAAGAGCTGCTGGCGCAAGCGCAGTGCGGCTGCCAGCTTGTTTTCAAAAAACGTTTCATCAATCGTTTCGTCTTGCCAGGTGAGCATGCGGCAAACGATCTGTGAATTGGGGTTATAAAGTCCGCGGCCGACGAATGCGCCGTCGGCTGCGCGAACGTCAACCACAGCGCCCGCCTCGGCGCCGGCATCAACGCGGCTAACCGCGCCGGAAAAAATCCAGGGATGAAACCGCCGCACGGAGCGATCACGATTGGGCTTGAGGTGAAGGTTAAACATAAATCAGTGAACTGAGATTCCAAAAATTTTTAATCAGAAACGTTCGTAACGCGGCTCATTCGTTTTTATACACCACGCCCTCTTTCATCACAAACGCGACATGCTGCAGAGCTTTGATGTCTTGCAACGGGTCGGCAGCGACAGCAATGACGTCGGCAATTTTACCGGCTTGGAGCGTGCCCAATTCATCAAGCTTGCCCAGAAGCTTCGCGGTGTGATAGGTGGCGGATTTGATCGCTGCCATCGGCGGCATGCCGGCTTCCACCATATATTCAAACTCCAGGGCATTGCGGCCATGACGAAACACGCCGGCGTCCGTTCCGAACGCAATGGGCACGCCGGCTTTGTACGCTTTGCGAAAGGTCTCTTGAATCAACGGCCCGATGGTCAAAGCCTTGGGCACGACAATCGGGCTGTAATATCCTGGAATCTTTGCGGAGTCGGCAACGGATTTGCCCGCGGTGATTGTCGGCACCCAATAGACGCCGTGTTGCCTCATCAGCGCCATGGTCTCGTCGTCCATAAACGTTCCGTGTTCGATCGAAGCCACACCGGCGCGAATTGCGCGTTTGGCGCCTTCTGCGCCGTGCGCATGCGCAGCGACTTTGCGGCCAAAATCGGCGGCCGTGTTAACGATGGCGCGAATTTCTTCTTCGGTGAATTGCGGATTTTGCGCATTGCCAGATAGTGAAAGCACACCGGCGGTCGCTGTGATCTTGACCCAATCCGCGCCGCGCTTGATGGTTAGCAGCGTTGCCGTGCGCGCGCTTTCCACGCCGCTGATTACGCCCTCTTCGATGCCGGGGATGCCCAAAATATCTTCGCGATAACCGTTCGTCGGATCAGCGTGCCCGCCCATCACCGCCAGGCTTTTGCCCGCAACCAACATGCGCGGCCCGATAATGTCGCCGCGATTGACGGCATTGCGCAACGCGAGATCAACGCCTTCGCTGCCGCCAAGATCGCGCACCGTGGTAAAGCCGGCCATGAGGGTGTTCTTGAGATATTGCGTCGCAGCCAGCGCTTGTTCCGGCGGGTATAATTGAAAGCGTTTGAGATAGCCGGCCTTCTCGGTTTGGCCGGAGAGATGGGTATGCATATCCATCAAGCCGGGCAGCACAACTTTATTTTTTAGATCGATAACCGCATCATTCACCCTTGCCGCCGTGAAGCCTTTTTCAATCGCCGCGATGCGGCCTTTCTCAACAACGAGGGTGACATTGTTCTGCGTCTGGTCGGAAATGCCGTCAATTAGCCTGCCGGCATGAAGCAGTGTGCGTTGCGCCCGCGCCGGGTCTGCAATCGCAATCATGAACAGTGCAACAACGCTGCAAAACCATAATAGCCGCGCCTGTTGGCGATTCATTTCCTTCCTCCGTGATTCATGTGAAGTTTGTACGGCGGCTGTTTCCGTACGATTCGCGATTCGGCTTGTTAACAATTAACCGCTTTGTCGATGCGTCGCCAGCGTTACGGGATGGTATAGCCGAGAGCCAGATTGAGAAATCGCTGTCCCGCAAAATTTTTATTGAGCAGATCGCCGTCAAGATAGCTGACTGAAACCCGAAATGACGAAAGCTGCACAGTCGCGCCGCTGGTCAAAAAGATTTCAGATTCCGGCCCGTCGATAAAGGCAGAGTAGTCTTTCAAGAACGTGAATGCTCCAAAGCCCAATTGAATGCCGGGCAAAAGCGCGAGTTTTCCGCCGCCATGAAATTGCCATTTTTTAACCGGCGCATCATCCGCAAAGTTTTTGTATTCCGCGTCTGCGCTGAGACGCAAGCGCTGAAGAATGGCCGGCGTCATGAGGCCCAGGCGAATGGTCGCCGGCTCTTCTCTGACAAAACGGGAAGAAGCTGCCGGTAGCGCGCTCGTTGCTTCATAACGGGATTGCGCGGACAGGCCGAATTGCCATTGTTTCACCAGACCTACTGCGCCCAGAGAAAAGCGCAGTCCGGTGTCATCGCCTTCCACAAACGCTTGCGCCACGTCGTTTCGCATGTGTGCGCGGCGCCATTCGACGCTGCCGCCGAGGTAAAGCTGCGGCGTAACCGCCGTTGCCCCCGCCAGTCCGAGCGCAATTTCATTGCGTTGCTGCTGTGACTCGTCGCCGCTGCTAGCGCGATCGGATGCCAGCGCCATGGTGGTTCGAATTCCCCCCAAATCCACCTCATAGTTGGTGGGCTGAAAAAAGAATGCGCCGAGCGAAATGCGGTGCTCCGGGTGAAACGCGATACCGGCAAATTGGACCGGTTGAAAGCCGGTGGTGATGTCAATATTAAAAAAACGGAACAAATCCGTGCGCGAGGCCCAACCGGTTTCAAGCATAAACGAGAAGCGTCCGGGCATTTGCGCCAGGCCAGCGGGATTGAAGAGCATGGTGGTGACGTTACCCGAAGCCGCCGAGAATGCGCCTCCTTGCATGTAAGCCTCGGCGCCGGCGCGATTGGGATGATACTGCCATGCCTCCGCATTCTCCCCGGGTGATTGCCGGGCAAAAGCGCTTGCGGCCAAGATCAAATAGCAAACAGCGAAAACACGAACCATCGTCATGGGATTCATATGCACGCCTCATCGTTGCGTCACTTGATAATCGTGAGCAATATAAGCTTTCACGGCACAAAGTCAAATGCTGTGCAGGTTTTGATTGACACGGCGAGACTCAAGATATTAACTAAAACCGTGGAGAAAATTCGACGATGTTGCAGAGAAGGCCGTGGATTCACAGCGTTCATCAGGCATGCCGATGCCGTGGCCTTGTCTGCCGGTTTGCTCGCGCAGGGCAAAAGCGATTTCGAAGACATTGAAACCCTTTCGTCACAATGACGGAGCGCGAAAAATTTTTTTGATGTATTTGGCGCGTTTCGCGCCTCCAGAATGGAATCTGCCCGAGTAGAATTGGACGGCGCGCGGGGAAACGGCTATCCCGCGCTGCCACCCGAGCCGCCCGCCCCACCGCCTCCGCCGGAGGAAGCGCCGCCGCCTGCGCCGCTCGCGGAACTGAGCGTCGTGCTTGCCGCCGTCATCATACTGCTTATGCCCTCCGCAAAACTGCCATGCGTGCGTTGTTGGGAGACATACCAGGGATAATGCACGGTTCCGAGATATTGTTCGGCATTTTGCAGAAGCTTCTTCAGAGCGTGCGGAGGAAAATCCACGGCCATGGCATAGATGAGCGCCGGTTCCAGAGTCTGCAAATTAAAATTGATGCTGCCTTGATTTTTTGAAACGCGTTTGATGAAATCGCGAAATCCCAGCAAGCGGCCGCGTTGCGCCGCCGTCTCTTTCGAATAGCGCAGGATGGCAAACGATAGTGCCGCAAGCGCCGCGCCGGAGATGATGAATGGAATTCCAGTCTTTCCCATTTTTACCACCGCTAGAATTCCCAAGCCGACCAGCATAAGCATTCCCAGAGAGCACCGAGTTGCCGCGCGCACGGATTCCGGATCGAAGTATTGCTGGTCTGCCGCCATTGCCTTGATGCGCTTGCGCCATTGCGGAAACCACTTCAGGAATTTTCTGCGGCTTTGGGCAATGGCCGAAAATGGCATGCTGGCTGCGCCTTGCGCGATTTCATCCTGCAGAAAATGCAAAAGCTCCAGCTCATGAGCCCGCAATCTGGAGCGATTGTCGTTGATCTTGTCCGCTTCAAACTGGATAACATATTCCCGTTTTTTCCAGCGCCACCGGAGGAAGCCCTTTTCATTATTCTCTTCTTGAATCGTGATGATCCCACGCCGGGCTAAATCAAGCAACGTTGAAACCAATGCGCCGGCGGAAAGTTGTAAGCCGGAATAGTAATAGTTTGCCAGCGCCGGCGGTATCTCCAGCGGGGGCGACATTTCCTGGCGGCGATGCGCGTCCACCAAGCTGCGGCCATGGCGATTGTACAAATAGAAAAGCAACATCAAGCCGCCCAGGTTCGCCGCAAATAACCACGGAAAGTTTTGCTCTCGCCAGGCCTGTTGCGCTTCCAACTTGCTTGCGGCGTTTGTGCGCCTGTGGTTTGCCTTCTCCGCCCAGGCGCGCTCTTCTGCAAGAATTGTTGGCAAGATGATTCGTTCCGTGCGAGAAAGAGCCGCAGGCAGAAATCTCTTCGGAAAAACGATACGTCCTTCCCAAAATGTTTTGGCGGGCAGGGGCGCTACCTCAAAACGAGCCTGCCCCGGGCCGGAGATCGCACATGTTCCATGCAACGGCCCGTGTGCCCAAACTTTGATGTCCTCAACCGGCACGGCGCCGGGAAGTTGCGCCGTCACCTCCACATTCGCGGTCTGGCGATCCCATCCTGTTCCGATAAATTTGTAGTAGAACTCGGCGACGTCGGCATGCGCCACGGCCACACCCTTGAGATAGAAGCGCAAATCAAAAGTTCGCGTTTCATCGCGTGCTTCATAGTGCCAGCGAATGAGCAGAAGATCCGGTTCCCGCTCGATGAAGAAAGTTCCTGGAAGCCTTTCCTCATCAGAACGAATTTGCGAGTATCTGCTTCCGCCTTCGCTGATGTCGATATCCGAGATTTCCGGAATACCCTGTAATGGCAACTCGTAGGTCGCGAAGGCGAACCGGCCTTTGAATGTATACGTCCGCGACTCGTTAATCCACACGCCGCCGGTCGAGTCTATTTTTGCGTGAATGCGAACCGTATCGATCGTATAGCGCTTGTCGGCGAGCGCGGCAGCATTCGCCGTCAAAGTAACGATAGTGATGACGGAAAGAATTCGTTTGATCATGTGAGATCCATTCCGTGAAAATTGTGTGCAAGATATTTATCACACGCGATCCCTGGCGCGCGTGTGACGAATTTACTCGACCCGCGCAGCCCCGGCGCTGAACTTGCCGCCGCGGCGCAACGCAGCCAATTATCAAGGCTTGGCCGTAACACATGCTGTCCGCGCCTGCGATCAGGCCTCCAGGCAAACTGGCATCACGCGCCGGCAATACAGCCGCAACTGACATTTTTATGCCCGGCGGCATTTTTTTCTTGACTACTATATCCGTTGTGGATATATTAGGCCATGACAACCAAAAACACCAGCACACCTCTGACGCCGGCGGTATTCCATATCCTGCTTGCCCTTTCAAACGGAGAGCGGCACGGCTACGGCATCATGAAGCAAGTCGAGGAAGATTCGCAGGGAAGCATCACCATGGGGCCCGGCACGCTCTATGGCTCGCTCAAACGCATGCTCGATGCCGGTTTGGTAAAAGAGAGCAGCAAACGAGTTGATCCTGAGATGGATGATGAGCGGCGCATTTATTACCGGATCACCGCTGCGGGAGCAAACGCGCTCGCCGCAGAGTTCAAACGCTTGCAGAATCTCGTCAAACTGGCGCAAAAACGCAAACTTTATCCCAAAATCTTGGCTTATGATATTTGATCAAGAAACTGTTCGCACTCTCTACAACAAATTTCTTGGCCTTTATCCACGAGCATTTCGGGAACAGTTGGGCGAGTCGATGGCGCAAACCTTCAATGATCTTTACAATGAACATAAACAACAGACTGGGCGAAGGATATACGGTTTCGTGCTGAGAATGTTCGCTGAAACCGCTACGGGAATTATCCAAGAGCATATCATTCAAATTACCCAGGGAGATGCCATGAAAAACCTTCTCACCAGCTTCAAGTCAGCGGCAATCGCGGGTTTTCTCTTCGTGCTTCCGTTCGCGACCCTCGAATTCATGTTCAACATCATAAACAAACCTGACGCCCTCAGTCTTAAAAAAGTCCTCGACCTTAGTGTTTTGTTTGGCTTAATGTGGCTCCTGCCAATGGCATTTATCATTATCCTGCGGCCGCTGGTACGAAACGTGCGAGCGGGAAACATGGGCATGATGAATCCCTTTAATCTATTGTTCAAATTCACTTTTCTGGCCGTCATCGCCATGATGTGGGGAGGCATACTGATTGACCAATGGCCATGTTTTCTGGGTGTTCCGAATTGCGATTAGTAGAACTCAAACCGCCAACGCTTTGTACGGCCGCTCACCTCATCGTCAACCCAAACTACACGCGTAGGTAGAACAAAAATGCTCCCAATGCTGGCGTTAATCAGCATCCTCTTCCTTGGGATGCTCCTACCGCATCTCCCGGGACGGTATGACGCATCGGCCGCGACGCTCTCGTTCGTCATTCAGGTCGCGAGCTATGCCAGCCTACTGTTGGCACCAGTGGGCTTGGCTTGGATTGTCAGCCCCCGCTACGCCAGACTGTGGCAAGGCCTCACTTGGGTCGTGGCTGGGCTTGTTGTGTTAGTAATTGTGACTTCTGCTGTCGCCGTGAATCAGTTGGCTATGGGTGTGATACTTGGCATCGGAGCCTTTAGCTTCTTGGAGCTTCTGCGCAGGCGGAGGCGGGCAGATATTGAGCGAATGGTTGGCGTGCGCCATCGCTTGGCCGTCTGCCTTGCCGTTGTTCCTGTCCTGCTTGTCGCGTTCATGGCCGCAGTGCTGCCGCGCGCCGCGGCTTGGAGTCGGGACCGGGCTATCCAACACAGTGCTTTTCTCATTGCAGAGATTGAGGCATTTCGGCAGCGCCGAGGCCATTACCCGATCTCTCTGCAGTCTCTTAACCAGGATGTTCCGACGGGGGTCATCGGCATCGAGAGATTCCACTACGAACCGAACGACGAGGCCTATAACGTGTTCTTTGTCAGGCCCGCCATCGCTCTCGACGCCAAAGAAGTGGTTATGTTCAACCCCCGCAACGAGCAACGATTCACCTCGCATGAGTTGGACATTCTTCAATACGATGGTGAACAACTGGATTTGCGTCGCGGTGATCGGCGGCGCACATCATTGGTCCAACCTCAATGGGTGTCGATACTCTTCGACTGAGGGGCTCGCGTGATAGCGGGGAAAATCGGCCTTGCGATGCATTGAAGCAGGCCGTTGGGAGATGGCTCGTTATAAACCGATTGCCCGGGCCACCAGCCCTTAATGCGTCGAAGGCCGGTTTCTTCTTGCGACATGAATCTATCAATCTGCTGCCGATGCCGTTGCTTGTGTGATGAGCGCAGGCACCGGCCGCAAGCCAGAGTTTAGCCCTGATAAAGCTGAATGAGATTTCCGCAGGTGTCTTCAAGAACGGCTAGGTTCCCCATTCCGTTTTCGCCGGCTCATTTGTAAAAATGACGCCTAACTGCTTCAAGCGTTCATATTCTTTGTTGATGTCATCGACGGCAAATACAATTGCAGCCGATCCGGCCTTGAACAGGCTTTCAAGATACGTCCTGGCAATCGGATTGCTATTGGGCTCAAGCAGCAACGCTGTGCCCTTCGGTTCCTCCGGTGAAACAACAATTGCCAATCCCGCCTCCGGCATATGCATCTTCTTAACGAAACCCGGAAATTTCGTGTAAAACGCAAAAGCCGTGTTGGGGGCATCCACGAGGACGCTGGTTAATTTGAGGCTCGGCCTATTTCTCCAGCATCACGGCTTGTCCTGCGGGGTCGATTTGATAATACGTTTCGCCGGCTGCGGCATACATCAGCGCTGCGACCAGGGTGATGAGCATGCCCACTTGCAGCGCCTGGCGAAATTTGAAGGCGCCATTGAGATAATTGTCACGATGGGATTTGATTCCGAAAAAATCATCGACAGCGCAATGATCATGCTGCCATAGCCAATGAAGTTGCTTTTATCGAAATTAATCGCGCCGCTTTCACACAGCTTCGTGGTAATAACCATGAAAACGGACACGATGACGCCGGCCAGCAAACCGAAGGCGAGAGTTACCTTTCGCATAAGGTGTTCCAGGTTTAAAGTTTGTGCAATGGGAAAACGATAGATTTCATGATATCCGCTTTCACAATGGCGCAGCAACACGGCCGGGCGCCCGGCTCTCCGGACTTTTTCTTCGTAAAACCGCAGCACAAATCAAGGTGATGAGAATGCCCACTGGCAGGATCTCCAGCATCGTGAAACCGAAGCGAATCAACGGATTCTTGTACATTTCCGCCATGCCCGCCATTTCTTTGGCCTTTTGATCAAGCTCAGCCTGTGAAGCGCCTTTTGCCTTCATCTTCTCAAGAGTCCGTTCGGTATATTTGCTGATAAAAGAGGTTTGCACCTCGGGGCTGCTTTGATAATACGTTTCCCAAACCGTTGAGTATATTAGCGATCCGATCAGAGTGATCAGCGCGCCAATCTGCAACCCCTTGCCGAACTTAAGGGCGCCCTTTTGATAGTTGTCGCGATAAGATTTGATGCCCCAAAAAATCATGGACAGCGCAATGACCATGGTGGCATAGCCGAGAAGTTCGCCGCTCTCAAATGTGACCACGTCTTTTTCCATCAAAATTAAGCCAATCACCATGAAGAGCGAAACGATGGCGCCGGCCAGCAAACCATAGGTGAGAATGATTTTTCGCATGACATCCTCCTTTTGTTGAATGTCTTCCGCCAGGCATGTGCCTTAGGTTGCGCGAAGGGTGATCATCCGTCTTCATGAAACAGATTTCTCGCTGTCCGCGCAAGCAGCGATCAGCCCCCGGCGAGCGGCATTGCAGTTGTTTTATGCCACACATTTG
Organism: uncultured Cytophagia bacterium; assembly: GCA_964457925.1. Taxonomy (GTDB): domain Bacteria; phylum Zhuqueibacterota; class Zhuqueibacteria; order Zhuqueibacterales; family Zhuqueibacteraceae; genus Coneutiohabitans. The sequence continues at coordinate 9,608 of CAYWGH010000055.1, read as the reverse complement.
CACCAAGCCCGAACGGCTGTGAAATATAGGCAATCGTGCGAGGCAAATGCATCATCCGAAAGTATGATTTGGAGGGAATTGGGGACATTCACCCGAAAGTTTAGGGCAATAACCGGAGTTCTTTGGCCCGGCGGATCGCTTCCGTGCGCCGGCGCACCTCCAGCTTCATAAAAAGATTGGAAGAATGCGTTTTGATGGTATTGCGCGAAACAAAAAGTTTCTCGGCAATTTCCTGGTTGGAAAGGCCTTGTGCAATTAGTTCCAGCACCTCGAATTCACGTTTGCTAATGCCGAGCCGCTGCAGTTCCGTCTCATTGCGCTCGAAATCCGGCGTCACAACGACAATCTTCTTGCGAGTAAGCCGGAGCCCAGCCCAAATGCCCAGCCCGGTGAATAGCACGGCGACCAGGCCGAGGTAAAACTCAAGGGAAAAATCCTGCATGAAGAAACGGTATTCGATGAATTTCAGCATCGCGGTCAGCGTTGCGAATGCAATGCCGTAAAGGAGAATGGTTTTGCGCATCCTAACAAGCCCAAGAAATGTTGGCAACCGGGCAAGACTAAGAGGCTTTCAGATCAAAGGCAAGGGCAAGCGGCTTTTGCTCAACTCATGTTTTGAAGTTGATCCGATCCTTTGAATGCGCCGGCGCGCACTTCTTCGCGCAGCGAATCGCTGTCCCAACCTGCGTCGCGGTCGAGATCCGGCTGGGCGTCATCGGCCTTGATCAATTCTTCCAACTCAACGATTCGTTGGCGCACGACGTTGAGGTAAGCTTTTTTATCAGCATAATGCCGGGCCAGTTCGCGCAAGATACGCTCGTCGTGCTGCAGAAAAATTTTCGCCGCCCGTTGCGCGCGATAGCCGCGCATGCCGAGCAGCCGCATCGCATCAATGCCCATGCGCAGGGAAGTGTCCAAGGTTTCGCGATAAACATGAGCCAGACCGGTGTTGAGGAGGTGATAGGCATCGGGCTGGTCTAATGCCCGCACCAGCATTTGCAAATGGGGAAAATGCTTCTCAACCGTGTGCACGAGGGAGAGGTTCTTTGCTGGGTCTTCAAACGCGATAATGATCAAATGCGCGTGTTCCGCGCCCGCGGCGTGCAAAAGCTCGCGGCGCGAGGCGTCGCCGTAATAAACTTTCAAACCGAGCTTGCGCAGCAAGTCCACGCGATCCGAATCGAAATCGAGCACGGTGGCGCCAATATCATTGGCTTTCAGCAGCCGGCCCACTGTCTGCGCGAAGCGATCGAAGCCGGCAATGATCACCGGATTGTGTTCGGCAATGGCATCGGCCTCGCGTTCGTCGCGCACCTTCGTGCCCACGCGCGGCAACAACACTTTTTCATTGAACATGATCACCAACGGCGTGAGCGCCATGCTCAAGGCTACGGCCGCGACCATGGTGCCGGCAACGCGCCCGTCCAAAATGTTTTGTTGCGTCGCAAAAGAAAACAGCACAAAGGCAAACTCTCCCACCTGCGAAAGCGCAAAGGCAAAGGTCAAATTCTGATCCGTACCCATCTTAAAAAAACTGCCGAGCGCGTAAAGCACGAGACCCTTCACCAGCATCAATCCCAACACCAGCGCAGCGATGAACAACGGCGACTGCAAAATCAATGCAAAGTTGATCGACGCGCCCACCGAGATAAAGAACAATCCCAGCAGCAAGCCTTTGAACGGTTCGATGTCGCTCACCAATTCATGGCGATACTCGCTGTTGGCCAGCACCACGCCTGCTAAAAAAGTTCCAAGCGCGGGACTCAACCCCACTTGCGTCATTAATACCGCAATGGCAAGAACGAGCAGCAATGCCGCCGCAGTAAAAATTTCCAACAAACGTGTTTGTGCGATGAAGCGAAACACGGGGCGCACGATGAACCTACCCGCGATCACAATCAAAGCCACGGCGCTCAACACCACCAACGTTTGCGCCCAGCCGGGCAGCGCGCTCATCCACGTGTGATCAGCGCTTGCGGCAGCCGGCGCGCTGGCGAGCAATGGGAAAATCGCAAGCATTGGAATCACGGCGATGTCTTGAAACAGCAATACTGCGAACGAACTTTGACCCGCGGAGGTTTTCATCAACCCTTTTTCATTCAGCGTTTGCAGCACGATCGCGGTAGATGAAAGCGAAAGGGTCATGCCCAGGGCCAACGCCGCTTGCCACGGCAGACCCGCCAACAGTGCCAGTCCGGCAATGACCGCGAATGTGACGACGACTTGCAAGCCGCCGAGACCCGCGATGGCAGCACGCATGCGCCACAACAGCGCCGGCTCCAATTCCAAACCGATGACGAAGAGCATCATCACGACGCCGAACTCAGCGAAGTGCATCACGTCCTGGCCTTCTTCGCCAATCAAGCCGAGCACGCTGGGGCCGATGATCGCGCCTGCAATCAAATAACCCAGCACCGAGCCGAGTCCAAGCCGTTTTGCAATCGGAACGGAAACGACTGCCGCAGAAAGATAAACCAGGGCTTGAAAGAAGAAGGAATCGCCGTGCATTGGTCACCGTTACTTTCTGTTGGGATGGAGAAATTGATTGCAGCTTTCACATTGCAACAAGTTTTCAATGTCAAGACTCCCGTCGCGCAGCCTCTGCAAAAGCTCAAGGTATTCCTGCGCAAAGCCCTCGATTTCATGATCCGTCAAGCGATGCGTGCCGTGCACCAAATACGGCGGCAGGTAGACCATGCCGCACAGCTTGGCCGTTTGTTCGAAGGGCAAAAGAAATTCTCGAATGGTGTGCCGGTGCATGCCCGCGGTTTGATAGGCCTGGCTGCCGCCGCCGGTGCTGACGACATGCAAGAGTTTTTTGCCGCGCAGGGCAGCGCCTTGGGCGCCATAGGCCCAGCCGTGTTCGAGCACGAGATCCGCCCACTGTTTGACCAATGCCGGCGAGCTGTACCAAAACAGGGGATGGTGAAGAATAATCGTGTCGTGTGCAGTGAGAAGTTTCTGCTCGCGCGCCACATCGACAAAAAAATCGGGATACGCTTCGTAAAGATCGTGAAACGTTATCCCGTCGAGATTGACAACGTCGCGAATCAAACGCGCGTTGATGCGCGATTTTTCCAAAGCAGGATGAGCAAAGAGCAGCAGCACGCGAGCCATACAGCGGGGTTCTCCTCGTTTGTCCCCAAAAACAAAAAGATCATTAGGCGAATAAATCTAGGGCCGTGATGATTTGAATCATGCTGCCGCGGGCTTACTCTGCCGTAATGATCAAGAAAAGGTTTAGGCCTCCAACTTGGCTTCCAGCGTAATCTGCGCGGTGAGCGCGCGCGAGATGATACAATTGGCTTTGGCATCGTTCGCCAGCTCGTCGAATTTTGCACGCTCGACGCCAGGAACTTTGCCGGTCAATTGCAAATGAATCGTTGTTATCGTCCAATTGCCTTGAACTTGTTCGAGCGTCAAATTCGCACGTGTGCTCAACTTTTCCGGCGGGAAACCCGCAGCGCTCAATTTCGCACCCAGCGCCATCGTGAAGCAGCCCGCATGCGCTGCAGCAATCAACTCTTCGGGGTTGGTGCCCGTGCCGGATTCAAACCGGCCGCTAAACGAATACGGTGTTGCTTGCAGGACGCCGCTTTGCGTCGAGAGCGTGCCTTTGCCTTCTTTCAAAGTTCCCTGCCAAACCGCGGAGGCGTGACGTTGCATGAAATTTCTCCTTAAGAAAATAGTTAATGCATCGGTGAGTTTGTTCACGGCCCGTAATATAGCAAGAATCGGGTTGAAAAAAAAGGTGGTGAGCTTACATTAACAAAAATTATCGCAACAAAACACAGCTTCCTCCAACCGTCAAATCAGAAAGGATAACTCATGACTCACTTCCGTGTTGTCGCCATTCCCGATACTATTGCTGAAAAAGCCCGCAGCACATTGAAGTCACCGCAATATGGACATCCGGCGCACGTCGAAACGGCAAAAGGTTATGGTCCTTGCCGTTCCTGCCTCCAGACTTTTCGCCTAGGCCAGGAACAGCGCCTTTTGTTTACCTTTAATCCGTTTGAGGGGCTGGACGCCTACCCCTCTCCAGGGCCCATTTTCATTCATCGCGACACCTGCCGCCGTTACGATAATCCGGGCTTCCCGGAGGCTTTGCGCGAATTGCCGCTCATGCTCGAAGGATATGGACGCGGACGCTGGTTGGTAGCCCGCGAGCCGGTTGCGCGCAGCGGCGTTGAAAGCGCAATTGACCGGTTATTTGCGCATGCGGCCGTCGAATACATACATGTGAGGAATTGGGAAGCGGGCTGTTTCATTGCTCACCTCGAACGAGATCAATAAGCTGCTGCACTCACCGCGGAATAACTTTGCCATCGCGCAGAAATTTTGCGGCGCAACAGCGGCAAGAGGGCCGGCGCCGCCACTCACAGGCTAATGCTATTGGCCGCCAGTACATTTTGCAGTAGCATCGCGCTCGTTCGCAAGAACATAACAGGTTGACGCCGACGCACGATTTCTTCTTGCCTTCGTCAACCTGTCATCGCTTAAACCTTGCTGTTGCTCAATTCGTACCCGCCGGCTTCGGGGCTCTTGCAATTGCTTGGATGTTCAAATTGATCGCCACTTCATTTGCAACGACGAGATTGCCCGGTTCAAAGGCACGATCCCATTTCACGCCGTAATCAAAACGATTAATAGTGGTTTTGGCCTCGACGCCCAGACGTTTGTTGCCGTTCTGTTCTTTAAGCGTTCCGAGAATCGTGAAGGGCAGCGCAATTTCTTTTGTCACACCGCGCAGGGTGAAATCGCCGATGGCAACGTAACCGTCACCCTGTTTTTCGATTTTTTTGCTGACAAACGTAATCACGGAATCAACCGTGGCATTGAAGAAATCGTCGCTGCGCAAATGTGTGTCGCGCCTTTCGTTTTTCGTGTCGATACTGGCGGTCTTGATGACGACGTTCACCGAGGATTTGGTGATGTCATTCTCGTCATAGACTATCGTGCCGGAAAAATCTTTGAATTCGCCGTTCACCTTGGAAATCCCCATGTGCCGGACTGTAAATCCGACATTGGAATGCGAACGGTCGATTTCATATTTCTCGCCGGCAAAAATTCCAGTTGTGAACAGGCCAAAAACGAACAACGTTACAACGGTGGATTTGAAACGCATGGGTTCCTCCATGATAGAAATAAAAGAATGAATTGTTTGAATCTCTGATAAAACATTACTTGTCAACACCCTCATGATTTCGCATTGTGATCCACTTGAATGGATTTGCCCAATTTTTTCAAGAGCTTGATCAATTCCAGTTTTTCATGCGCTGACAAGGCAGCGGTGAGCTTCTCGATCTTCTTCGCATGCAACGGAAAAACCTCGGTAATCAATCGGCCGCCGGCGTCGGTTAAATGAATATGAAACATGCGTCGATCATCGGCTTCGGTGACGCGCTTGACCAGGCCCTTTTTTTCGAGTCGGTCAACGACACCGGTGACATTGGCGCCGCTCATCAACAACTTGCCGGCGATTTCGCACATTTTCAGCGGGCCGAGATGGGCCAGCACCTCCAACACCGCAAACTGCGGCTGAGTTAAAGCCCCCGCGCTGTTCGCAATCCCCTCTGCATGCAAGAATGAATTGTAACATCGCGCCAGCACGACCCACAATTTGAGCGACCGTTTTTGACAGGCCGAATATGCCTCACGATCCAGTAGGGGCTTGTACGTCAATTGGTTCACCATAGTTAGCAGTTTAATATTTCGAGTAGAAATATTTTATATATAAACTATTTGGTACTTAAAAAGGTTCCGAAATACTTCGAAATTTTTTGAGGCTTTTTCGAGCGTGGAAGTAAGGATTGTCGAGCGCGGGATTGTAGCCTACCAGGTGATACCGATTCGCACACCAGCAGCCGCGGGAGAGATGCGCCACTGCAAACCTTGGGGACTTTCGGCATGGCGTTTATTTTGCAATGACTTGGCCGCCGCATTAACATTCACAATCGCGAATAAACCGCCCAGAACGACATCGGTAAGCCAATGCGAATCATCATACATGCGCGCCAAACCGGCAACCGACCCCATGCCATATAACACTATTTGGGCAGGCAAATGGTTGATGCGGCTTGCAAACGTATGCGACATTACCATCGCAACCATGGTGTGTCCGGAAAAAAATGAAAAATAAGCTTCCTCGCTGCGAAAAGGGTCGAACGTGTCATGGCCAAGTCCGAGGTGCGGGCGTGCACGGCCGACGCTAATTTTGGTCGGATATTGCACGATGCCGGATGAAAGCAATCCGGCAGAGAGAATTACACAACTTTCCCGAAGCCAGTCGCTATCAACCGCCAAGCCGATGACGTACAATCCGCCCGTGGCGATCACTGCGGTAAGCGGCTCACCGTATTCCTCGCCGAACCGGGAAATTTTATTACCGGCTTCACTTTGATTACGACGAAAAAAATCATGGGCTTCTTCATCAGCAAAAAAAATTGCGCCCGTACTGGCCACGACAGAGCCCAAGACGAGCCAATCCTTTCCGTGCCAACGCAACGGATTCGTAAGCACATATCCCGTACTATGAACAACATCCGAAGCATCATTCAAAAATTTTTTCGAAACCGATTGAGCGTTCAGTCCGCGGGGTTGTGCCGTCAGGATCAACAAAAGGCTCACCAGTAGGGTCTTGCGGTAGATGCGCATGTAATGCTCCTGATCAAAGTGCCATTAATCGCTAGATAGAAAACTAGACGATGAATATAACAGATTCAAGGCATGGTGCAAAACCTATTTTATCGTTTTTGCAAAACGGCGCCGGCGCAAAGACGAGCATTGCCGCGTGGTTTTACCAAGGCATTTCACAAAAATGAATCTTGCAATTCACTGCAAAATTTATAGATTTTGCAGTCAACGAGCATTTGTGAGGTGAATCAACGCAGTAAAGTGCATTTGCTCGTCGCTGAAATACGCAAGACTTATGATTGGACAAAGCGCCGTGGGCCGTTTAAAAAAAATATTCATTATTCTTCTTGCAGCAAGTATACTGCAATCCTTGATGCCGGCAAGTCAGCCGCAGAGCGGGCCATCGTGCTGCTCCGCTGAAGCACAACGCCCAACCCCCAACCCTTGTTGCGCTAGCAAATCGCCTCTCCGACTGTTATGCTGTACAGATGAAACGGAGGCGCCGGCAGACAACGTTGCACAAATTCCCGCCCCGGGAAACAAATCATTGCGCGTGGCGCTGGATCCGGCTCCGCAGCAATCATTTATCGATGAGGATATATTAGATTTTTGCACCGTAAATCTCACGCCGGAATTTTTTGCCTGCAATGTCCTTCTGAACACCAACCAACGCTACAAGTTGTCTGATCTCCTTCTCATTTGAACCCACCATCAAGGGTGGAGTCCGCCTTCACCTGCCCGTTTGAATCATTTTGCTCCTTAACTCAACTGAGGTATAATCAAATTTTGTCCACGAAACAGATGAAGACTCGCGAGGGTCTTTAGTGTCGTTCGTGCGTTTCGTGTACGCGCATTAATTTATCCAGGCTGGAATTAATCATTCTCATGCAATCACGGTGCTCGGCCCGATGAGCACCGCCCGGAAGCCCGGTCGCGAAGCTAAAGTGAGTTTGCTTGTGCAGCAATTCCAAGCTTTGTCACACCGCGCTGTTTTTAAGAGGCATTTATGAAAATCATGGTCGTCATCCCGGCTTTCAACGAAGAACGCTCGATCGGTTTGGTCGTCGCAGCAATCCCACAGCCGCCGGTGAGCGATGTTATTGTTGCCAACAACAACTCCACCGATCGCACCGCCGAGGTGGCGCGCACTGCGGGTGCGCACGTTGTAAACGAGTCAGAGGCCGGCTATGGCGCTGCCTGTCACGCGGGCGTTCTGTCCGCACAGCAGCGTGGAGCCGAGCTTATTGTTTTTATCGATGGCGATTACAGTGACTATCCCGAGGAAATTCCGATGCTGATCGCGCCGATCATCGCGGGAGAGGCCGACATGGTGATCGGCTCGCGCATTCTCGGGCAACGTGAGCGCGGCGCGTTGACGCCGCAGCAGCGCTTCGGCGGCTGGCTGGCGTGCAATTTCATGCGGCTCTTTTTCGGCGCGCGCTACACCGATCTCGGCCCATTTCGCGCGATCACGATGGCGGCGTTGGATCGGATCAACATGCAAGACCGTAATTACGGCTGGACGGTCGAGATGCAAATCAAAGCCGTGCGCGCCGGCTTGCGCGTGACGGAGGTTCCGGTGCGCTATCGCAAGCGCATCGGCAAATCAAAAATATCCGGCACTGTGAAGGGCGTTGCCATGGCGGGCTATAAGATCATTGCCACGATCTTCAAATATGCCTTGCAAACAGAGCCGGTAAACAGCCAGGAAAAGCAAGCTGCTCTAACAGCGCAGCAAATGCCTGCGGGAAGCATCACTTCACCTAGAAGACTTAATGATTGAGGTTGTTGCCATGAGATTCATTTTTCTCATACTGTCATGGTTCGGATTGAGCACAACCGTTTTCGCGCAAAGCCACCATGGCGAAAGTATCAATCTCTGGAGTTTGCTCCGCGAAGCGCGTGAGCGCAATCCGGAAATTCGCGCGACGCAAAAAAGATGGCAGGCCATGCAAGCGCGCATCAAACCTGCGGGAACACTCGAAGATCCGCAGATCGGTTTGCAAGTGATGTACGCGCCATATCCGTGGCGCAATGCTTTTAAAAACGAACGCGCCATCATCTTCAGCCAAATGTTCGAATTTCCCGGCAAGCTCGGCCTTATGTCGGGTATGGCCGGCCGCGAAGCGGAGATGGCGGCGGCAGACCATGAGCTGGTGACGTTGAGAGTGTTGACCGAAGTCAAAAAAACGTACTTCATGCTTTTTCATATCGACTACGACCTCGAAGTCAACCGTGAGAATCGCGAATTGATGCAACAATTCATCAAAATTGCCAATGTCAAATACGCCACTGGCATGGGGTTACAGCCTGACATCATCAAAGCACAAACCGAGTATTCGATGATGTTCAACGACAGCTTGATGTTGGCACAGGAACGACATTCGATGGCGGCGATGCTCAACGCTCTGTTGGATCGTCCGCGCGATAGCCACGTGCCGGTGATTCACGAACATTTCGATCCGCGCCACTATTCCTTCAATCTGGATTCGTTGGTGCAAACGGCGTTTGCCCATCGCCCCGAGTTGAAAAACATGCAGTCGATGGCGGAGATGTATCAACTCTCCGCCCGTTTGGCGCGCCGCGAATACTTTCCCGATTTTATGTTGAGCTATACTCACCGCAAAATGCCGGACATGTTGCACGGGGAAAAGCCAGACGTGTCGAATTGGGACGCGATGGTTTCGTTCAACGTTCCACTTTATTTTTGGCGCAAAGAAAAATTGCGTGTGCAGGAGGCCGATGCCAATTATCAAATGGCGGATGCGAGCTTGCAGTCGATGCGCAACATGGTGCGCGCCGAAGTCGAAAGTGCGTTCTACAAAGTCGAGCAGGCGGCGCGCAGCGTGCGCATTTTTCAAAGCACCATCGTGCCGCAGGCCGAGCAGTCACTTATGGCCAGCCGCGCCGCTTACGAAAACAACAAAGTGGATTTTCTCATGCTGCTCGACAGCCAGCGCACGCTGCGCGAT
>CAYWGH010000054.1:0-29920 GCA_964457925.1 uncultured Cytophagia bacterium | reverse complement strand
TGCCGTCGCAAAGCGGCGGCGCATTCGTCACCGGCGCAACGGTTGCCAACTTCACGGCGCTCGCGGCCGCGCGTCACGCGGTTCTGAAAAACGCCGGATGGAATGTCGAAGCGGAAGGATTGTTCGGCGCGCCGCCGATCACCGTCATTGTTGGTGAAGAAGCGCATCCCACGCTGTTTAAATCTCTCGGACTACTCGGCCTCGGTCGAAGCCGTGTTGTCAAAGTTCCGGTTGATGGCCAGGGCCGCATGCGCGCCGAGGCGTTTCCCAAAATTTCCGGCCCTACGATCGTTTGCGTGCAGGCAGGCAATGTCAACACCGGCGCGTTTGATCCGATCGCTCAGATTTGCAGCATTGCCCGTGACAGCGGCGCCTGGGTGCATGTCGATGGCGCTTTTGGCTTGTGGGCTGCGGCCGCGCCTTCGCGCGCGTTTCTCGCCACGGGAATTCACAACGCGGATTCCTGGGCGACCGATGCGCACAAATATCTCAATGTGCCGTATGATTGCGGATTGGCGTTTGTGCGCCATGCGGATACGCTGCGTGCTGCCATGGCAATCACGGCAGAATATCTGCCGACTGACGGCCCGGAGCGCAATCCTTCTGATTTTACTCCAGAGCTATCGCGGCGCGCGCGCGGCGTGGAAGTGTGGGCAGCGTTGCGCAGCCTGGGAAAAAAGGGTTTGGCCGATTTGATTGAACGCACGTGCCGTCATGCCCGGCGATTTGCCGAAGGCTTGAGCGCCGCGGGTTTTCAAATTCTCAATGAAGTCGTGTTGAATCAAGTTTTGGTTGCATTCGGCGAGGCCGAGAAAACAAATCGCATCATCGCCGCGATTCAAGCTGATGGCACGTGTTGGTGTGGCGGTACGGTATGGCAGGGAAAAACAGCGATGCGCATCAGCGTTTCGTCCTGGGCAACAACAGATGAAGATGTCGAACGCAGCCTGGAGGCGATGATTCGAATCGCGAAAAAGCACGCGTGAAAACTGGCTTGCTATCCAAACTTCAAATATGTTGAGTTAAATACAAAAGGCGTTTTTGCGAGCTTTCTGAGCTCTTCAAACTGCTGACAAGAATCAAATGATGGCAAACGACCCCAAACGCGAATTTCTACGCCATAGGGTTGCGACACTGGCATATTGCGCTGGTAAAACGCTGTGTGAGGTTCAGGAAGTTTCGCCTCTGAAAAAATATTTAAAGGTCCGGTTGCGGGCGCATTCACCCATGTCGGGCAAATTGCAATGCTGCGACGCCTGGCTGGAGCGCCGGTGCGCGGGGAAAATTATCTGAGAGCGGAAATTGAAATTGGCTTGCGCGAAATCGGCGGCAGCGCGAAAGTCTGCGCGCGACTAAAACCCACTTCAGCGCCGCGCATGGCGGTCAGGCCGTCATAGTACTGCAAATAATCAAAGCTCGCGACTTCGCCGCGAAAGAGAGCGTGCTCGTGCAAGGCCTCCATCCATTGATCGTATACTTCGGTAATGTCGATCCAAAAATCCGGTTTGTAGCCATAGGGATCTTCCCAATTCTCCGCGTAATAGAGCGCGTTCACACAATGGGCCGGCAACTCTCGCACAATCCAGGCAGCGCCGCCCGAAACACGCCTTCCATCACATTGACGTGGCAGTTGCGATGATCGCGGTGAAAACTGCCGTGCCAATGCGTAATGACGATATCGGGTTTCAATTGGCGAACGGCGTCGCAAATTTTCAATTTCACCTCGTTGTTGACCGGCAGTTCGCCGTCGGCATAATCGAACACGATCACCTCCGTGCCCATCTTTTCTGCCGAGCGCCGGGTTTCGGCTAGGCGTTGTTGTTTGTATGCCAGGTGATCCATTTTGGGATTGCCTTTTTCTCCCGGCGTCAAATGCAGAAACGTGGCGCGATGCCCGGCGCGGGTGTATTTGCACACGACGCCGCCGGCAGTGACTTCCGCATCACCGATGTGCGCGCCAATGACGACGAGATGCAGTTTTTTTTCCGTTGCCATATTTGTATCTCCATCCAGGTTTCATTGTAGTCCCCGCCTCTTGTGGGCGGCTCTGACATGATTGAAATGTTGATTCGAAAAGTGCCCCACAAGGGGCAGGGCTGCGACAAAATGTTTGTTCAGAAATCCTTTTTCAATATTGCGAACTTCCGGGTTTCCTTCAGCCCAAAGCGCTGGTAAAAACGTGCGGCGCCTTCGTCGGCCCAGTTGAACCAAACATTGCGGCCGTCCGCCTGCCGCATTCTCACCACCGCTTCAAAAAACAACTTGGCGCCGATCTTCTTGCTGCGAATATCGGCGCGCACGCCAAACGGGCCGAAATGCTCGCCTTCCGATTGGCAGTATCCCACCACTTCGTTGTTGAGCACTGCAATGAGCATCTCATTGAACTGGCCGGTACCGAGTTTATACCGCGCGGCAGCGTTCCCGTCTCCTTTGAAATGCTCGGCCATAAAAGCCAGGAATTGCGGCACTCTTTCCGGTGTCATTTCTTCGATCACAACTTCCTGTCCGGCAGAGTAAGCTTCGTGACGAAATTTTTCCTCATCAAAGTCAACGATCGGGCCGGACATTGACACCGGCTCGTGATCGACGACGTAACCGTGCTTCTTGAAAAATGCCAGCGCCGGGGCATAAGCCTTTTGATCCACGCCCGGGAAAATATAGCCGGGCGCCGAACCGGTATTGCCGCACACTCACACCCGGCTGCGTTTGTTTTGCTTTAGAAAATCTTCCGCCTTTTGCAGCAGCGCCTGGCCCGCGCCGCGGCCGCGATGATTGGCATCAACAAAGAGCACCGGAATCCAGCCGTCATTCTCTTCGAATCCCAGTCCGTCGTTGGGAACGCGGCGGATAATAGCGCGAACGAAACCGATGATTTGATCATCTTTGATCGCCACGTAACAGCCCTCGCCACTGACCGGATCATAATTGACATCAACCAGAAAAGAATTGATGAAACGGCCGAGATTAATGGGATCGCGTGGCAGGCATTTGTTCCACAGGGCAACGATGCTGTGAAGGTCGCGACCCTGCATGGTGCGGATGGAAAATGAAGAATTCATGGTTTGCATCTCCGTACAAAAAGACTTCGATGAAATTAGCGTTTGTAGTTGCCCCTTCAGGGGCCGGATGTCAAGCTAAAGGATGGTGACAATCCCCAACGGGGACAAATATGACAGCGAAGGGCAACGCCCTGGTATTAGGGGGCATCTTAAGACTAAGCCCCAACGGGGCGACATCCGTCTTCTATTCTGCCCTTCCAGGGCGATTGCAATAATTGGAACCCAGCGCGGTCCCAGGGTTTCACCATGGGCTATCACATCACGCTCCTTTGGAGCTTGCAATAATGCTCTTAGCTTGACACCTATGCCCTTCAGGGGTCGGGAGTTCAACTGCGTCACAGTGCCTGAAGGCACCACTACAAACCGAGCAATTCATCAATGCGTTTGCAGCGATACCCTTTCTCGTGCAACACCGCCAACAATTCATCCAGACGCAAATAGAGTTTGTCCTCCCGGCGCGGGTCTGTGCCGATGTGGATCAAGAGAATGAAGCCGTTCAATCCGTCAGGATCCTTCCTCTCATACGCCCAAATGCTTTCCATAATCTTTTCGCTGGAAAGATAGCGCGCCGCCATCTCCGGATAAGTGTAATCCGCATGCGAGCGCGTGCCGGGCGTAAAATTCACCAAAGTCGCACCCCAGGCGTTTGACCATGCACTAATTTTCTCGTTATACCATTCATAAGGCGGGAGAAAATATCTGGCGCGGGCTTTACTGACGCCGAATTTTTCCAGTTCGCGATAATTCGCCGCAAGATCAGCCTCGAACTGTGCGCGCGTGACCAGCAAGCTGTCACGATTTTCCCAGGGGCAATACAGCAAGTGCGCATCCGAATGCGCGCCGAGATAGTGTCCGTCCGCCGCCAAATCTTTGATAAGCTGGCGAAAATCAGCGCGGCGATAGAAATTGCCGGTGAAGAAGAAGGAGCCCCGGACTTGATGTCTGGCCAAAGCCTGCCGAATATGCTCGCCGCCCTCGGCAAAACTGTCGCCGGTAAAAACGAGCGCCAAATCTTTTTGCGCGCGATTGCCGCGAACGATGCCGCCGCGGTCGTATGTGAAGTTCTTTTCTCTTTCCTGCACGTCAAGCCGGTAACGGAGGAGGGGGAGAAGAAGACTTCCTGCTTTTTCATCATGAACTTGGCGGGCTTGCAGGTGTTGCAGGCGGCGAGCCGTTTCTTGTTTGAATTCGCCGTTGGTGAGATAAACGTACAAATTTTTTCCCGGACAAACCGTGCCTTCCGCCACATCCTTGTGCCCCGCGATAGTCTCCGGTGAAATTTGATAACGCCAGCACAGCCAGGTAAACAAATCAATCACCGCCTCACGCTGGCGCTTGCTGGGATGTTGGATTTCGTAGTTGCCCAGCACACAAATCAAAGCATGGCCGGTGGGATCATAGGCTGTATTGGTATCTCCGGGATAACGCAAGTCCCGGCCGGCATAGATTTTCCCCTCCAAGTCGATCAAAAAGTGATACGGAATGTCGATCCATTTCTTGTCGGCGCGCGACCAATTTTGCAGATTGACGAGATACGCTGGCGTTGGTTTATCGCTCAGGTATTCTTCGCCGCCGTGATGCAGCGTGATGAACTTGATCTCGTGCGTTTTGTGCGAATCCGCCGCTGCAGTGCCGCCCCATTGCGCTGCCGTGATGATCTCGCGATCAAGTTCTGCAATGCGGCTGAATCGGGAGGACGAGCAATTCGGCGCACTGAACAGCAATGGAAAGAACAACAGCATTCGCAAAAGGTGTTGCCGCTTGGCAGAATGGGATTTCATCGTTTTGCCTCTATTTCGCAAAATGTGCCATGAAAAACGAAGCATTCGCGGTGCCGTCCATGATCGGTTCGTTGGTGGAATAATCCCAACGATCATCGTGATAAACTACGAGGTCGGATTGAAATGCAGCATACGGATCTTCGCGAGAAAGTCGAATGCCTTTGAGGCTTTTGAAAATGCTGGCATACACCGGCCCGTCGTTCAGCCCACCGGTGATTTCTCTGCCGGTTTTATCGGCAATCACGCTATGTGGATATTGCGGTGTATTGCCGCCCTGCGCTGGAATGCCCACAAACGCGCTGATACCCCACGGATTGCGGCCGAGCAGCCAATCGCGATTTTCCAAGATGAATTGATGATACTGCCGGTCGCCGGTCATTTTTTCATAAGCCAAACCATGCGCAATGAAATCCGTGACCAAATTGAACGAGCACCAGATGAACGGCACGCCCATGCGATAGGGATTTTGTTTGGCGCGCTGCAAAACGCCTTCAATGCCGTGGCGATAATAACCGGCAAGCGTATCTTGCCACGCCTTGTCCACCAGTGGATACAACGCATAATGCCCGAGATTGACGTAGGGATAATACTCGTAATGATTGGCGGTGTCCGCGCCCATCCACGAAGTGGTATTGATGAGACGGGCAAAATTCTTGGCGTCCTCGAGATATGAAGCCACGCGCGTCACTTTGAACATTTCCGCCGCGCCCAATTCCATGTCATCCGCCCAGGTATTTTCATAATAGCGATACGGTGCGCGGCAGGGCACGCCCTCACATGCGCCAGGTTGTTGCTTGCCCATCTCATAGACTTCTTTGCCGGCCTTGAGACATTGGGCGGCAAAAACGGAATCGCGCAAATCGTTTTTCCAAATATCCGCAGCCAGCGCCATCGCGGCGGCGTAACGGCCGGCGAGATTGGCAATGCCGGTGGAAGTGTTTTGGTATTGACCCAAGCCTTGCGGTTTGCCGGTGGCATAATAGACCACGCGATAACTGCCCGCGCCCCAGCCGTAATCGGAAGTGTCTCGATCGGGCATGTCCCAGCCCATGTGATCGCGATCGTCCGCCACTTGATGAAAGAGTTGATCGGGCGCCGGATGCATTTTCAGCATCCAATCCAATCCCCATTTGGCCTCATCGAGAATATCAGGAATGCTGTTGGGCCGCGGATGGCCGAGAGCATCGTATTCGTCTTTGAATTTGCCTTTGTTTTCGCGATACGAAAAGAGCAAGCGGCACACGGCGTTACCGGAAGTCAGCAAATAGCGCAAATAATCACCGGCGTCATGCCAGCCGCCACTGACATCAATGAACGTGCTGTCGGGCATCGGGCCGTACATGGTGCGGCCGTCTTTCTTATGGCACACTTCATCAAGAAAAGGATTATAACCGCAGCGCTGCTGGCGCAGGTAAGCAAGCAAAAGTTCGTGATGATGGGCGTAAGCTTCCGGACCGATATTGAAAGGCAGGGATTCATAAGCTGAGCCTGCCATGCGCAATTTGTAGCGGCCGGTTTGTCGAAAGGCGGTGAAGTTCAATCTATAATGATAAGCAAAATTGCCGTAGGGGCCGGCGTTGCTTCCCAATTTCTGCGGGCCCCATACACGCTGGCCGGAGACGGCGTCAATGATCTCAAATCGCGCATTCGGCAAAGCTTGAGGCGAAAAGGCGATGGCGATTTTATCATCTTCGGGCAGATAACCGATTTGATTGGCGCGGAGATGAATGATTTTGCCCTGTCCTTGAGCGCAGAGGGCATCCCAAGTATTCAGCAGAACAATTATTGCTACGGCCGGTACAAGTGTGAACGGCTTCAGGGTATTCATCGTTTTTTGCTCCCGGATTGCGTGCTTCGCATCACGGCGAATGGAAGATAGTGAAATGGCCACGGCCTGAGTTTTCGTCAAGCGCGGCAAATTTATTTGGTTTGCTCTCGCAAGCAGCAAGGTTGTGTAATAATGAATTCTTTTTTGACGATGTCAATTGCTTTTTGCAAATTGTTTCAGCTTGAGCCGGGAAGGTGGATCAAACGCCGACTCCCGATCGAACCGCCACAAGAAGGCGCTGTTTCCGGCTGGAATGTTATCCTTGCAATTGACCGGACAGCTTATATTTTATCAGCCAATCTGCGGAGTAAACGGCGCTTGTTTGTGCGAAAGCGAATTTTCAGAATTGATAACAATGGCGCGGAGTCGAGATGTCCGTAAAAAGACTTGCAAACATCCCGGGATTTTCTATTGATCGCGTTGCGGCCGCCGCTGGGGAAGACCCGGAGGTGTTGCGTATGGAGAATCTGGACACGGATCTGGCGCCACCAGAAGAAGCGCTGGCCGTCACGCGCGCCGCACTTGGCCGGGATGACGACAACAGCTATTTGCCCTTCCTGGGAAAAATCGCATTGCGCGAGGCGATCGCACAAAAGCTTAATCAACAAACAAAACATCCTTATGGCGTTGAAAATGTCGTAATCACGGCCGGCGGCACCGAAGGCATGTTCGATGTACTCCTGGCAACGATTGACAATGGCGATGAAGTCATTTTGACCGATCCTACGTACGCTGGAATGATTAATCGCGTGCGCCTGGCCGGCGGTTTTCCCCGGCTTGTGCCATTTGTCATGGAGAAGAACGAATGGCGCCTGGATCTCGAAGTGCTGCTTGCCGCGGTAACAACTAAAACGCGTGCGCTGTTCATCATGAATCCGGCGATGCCCTCCGGCGCCGTGTTGCATGCTGAAGACTGGCATACACTCGCAGAGATTTGTCACAGACATAATCTCTGGTTGATCTATAACGCGGCGATGGAGCGCGTCTTGTTTGATCAACGGCCATTCATTCATCCTGCTGCGCTTCCGGGCATGGCCGAACGCACGATTACCATCGGTTCGGTGTCGAAAGAATTCCGCATGATCGGCTGGCGCATCGGCTGGGTTGTCGGGCCAGCCACAATCCTGGATGATATCGCGCGTGTGCACATTTATAACGTGGTCACACCCACCGGCATAGCGCAGGCGGGCGCACTGGCCGCATTGCAAACGCCGTTGGATGATTTGCTAGCCTGTGTCGCAGAATGGCAGCGCCGGCGCGATGCTGTTAACGAACAACTTGAAAAATTTTCCATGATCAGCGCCGCCGGCGGGTGGTCGCAACTTTTGAATGTCAGGGCGTTGGGTTACGACTCCTTCACGGCTTCGCAATTATTATTGGAGAAGGGACGGGTCGCCGCAACGCCGATGCGCGATTGGGGCGAGAAGAATGGCGATGCGTTCGTGCGCCTGGTCTTCAGCAATGAGCCGGTGGCGCGGCTCGCAACGTTGCGAGAGCGGGTTGGTCGCGCCTTGCTTGAAAATTAAAATGCCGGAAGTAAATTGCGCTAAATAGAAATTCAAGCCGGTTGGCGTTGGGCGGCGCAATTCAACAAACGAATGGAGTTCGATTGTATATGGAAACTTCCGTCTTAAAATTTTACGAAGAATTTGCCGGGGAATATCATCTTATTTTTGCCGATTGGCGTCAAGAAGTGTTGCGGCAAGGCAAAATACTTGACGCTCTCATTCGAGAACAACTCGGCGAAGCAGCGCACGCCGTACTCGACTGCACCTGCGGTATTGGCACGCAAGCCATTGGACTGGCTTCGTGCGGTTATCAGGTGCTTGCCTCGGATCTCAGCCCGGCTTCGATAGAACGCGCAAAGCAAGAGGCGCAATCCTTCGGCGTTGCATTACAATTTGAAGTCGCAGATTTGCTCACACTTGATCGTCACATCGCGGCTGAGTTTGACGTCGTGATTTCGTGTGATAATGCGTTGCCTCATTTTTTAACGAATGATGATTTGTTTCTGGCGGCCAGTCAAATGCGGGCGCGCTTGCGCGACGGCGGTTTGCTGATGGCGAGCATTCGCGATTATGATCTCGCCGTGCAAGAACGGAAACGTCCTTTAGCGATGACGGCGCCTCTACCCGGACAGCAAGCTTCGCCGGACAACAGCCGCCCGACTTTGCCGCGTGTGTTCGATGACAATGACGGCCGCCGCATCGTTTTCCAAGTGTGGGATTGGTCGGAGGACGGGCGCTTGTATACGCTCAACCATTTTATCATGAAGCAGCGTGCTCGAGAATGGGAGACCACTCATCTTGTTACGAAGTACCGCGCGCTGCAACGCCATGAGTTGAGCGAGATCTTGCTCACCGCCGGCTTCTCAAAGATTCGCTGGCACATGCCTGCTGAGAGCGGCTTTTATCAACCTGTGATAACGGCGCATAAGATCCAAGGATAGCTCCCAACAATTTTCTTTGAAACGAAGCAGGCATTTATTGTTGCAGGCGTTCGTCGAGCCGCGACGCGATTCTTACTGAGAAATTTCCAGGACTTTCCCCCGTCTTTTGTCAAGCGAGCTGACGAAGGCCGGTCGGTGAAGTTGAAAGGAGAGGGTATGAACTTTGAAGGCCAGGCCGTTATCATCACCGGCGGCACAGGCGCCCTGGGCAATGCCGTGACCGCGGCATTTTTGCAGGCCGGGGCAAGAGTTCTGGCCACATTCACGCGCGAGGCCGAGTTTGATGCGCTCAAGTTGCGGGTTGGTGCTTATGCCACGGCTCTGCGCGGTCTCAAAACGAATGTACTGGACGAGGCAAGTGTGCAAGCGATGGCGCAGGAGGCTGCCAAACTTGGCCACATCGAGGTGTTGGTGAATCTCGTGGGCGGCTTTTTCGGCGGTGTACCGGTTGTCGATATGACGATCGAACAATTCGATGACATGATCAATTTGAATTTGAAATCAGCATTTCTGTGTTGCAAGCATGTGATGCCGGTGATGAGGCAGCAACGCTCCGGCCGCATCATCAACATCGGCTCGCAGGGCGGGTTGCACGGCGGTGACGGCATTTCCGCATATGGCGCCGCCAAAGCAGCGCTCATCAATTTCACAAAATCATTGGCAGCGGAAGGCCGGGGTTTTGGCATCTGCGCGAATGCTGTTGTCCCCGGAAATATCGACACGCCCGCAAATCGTCAGGCAATGCCGAACGCCGATTTCACGAAATGGGTGTCACCGGAAGGATTGGCCCAGGTGATCTTGTTTCTGGCCTCTGCCCAAGCGAGAGATATTACCGGCGCCGTGATTCCGGTATTCGGCAAATCCTAAAACCGGTTGCCGAACCCCGCGAACATTCCCAAAACGCGAACATGATATAGTTCGTTTGCGAAACGATGAAGGAGAATTTGACGATGAGGAAATATAATACCCAATTTATTCTGGCATTGCTCGCTGCCAGTGTTTTTTCATTTCAGGCGGCGACGGGTCAGATTAAGGGTAAAGTGAAACTCGCAAATTTGCCGCCGACTCTTCCGTCACAGGCCGTTACGAAAAATTCACCGGTTTGCGGCCTGCAAGTTTTGAATGAATCGTTGCTCGTGAGCAAAAAGCTGGAATTACGCAATGCGCTGGTGTTTTTGGCCAATATTGCACCGGATTCGCTGCCGCCGGTCGAAACTGTGCTTAAGATTTCAAAATGTGTTTTTCATCCGCATGTATCGGCGGTGTTGCGCGGCGATCCACTTGTGCTGGAGAACGAAGATGCAACCTTGCATCATGCGCGCGGCTATTTACACCGGTTTCGCGCCGGTTGGGATCGCACGGTGACGAAGGATATTTTTGATGAAAGCGGAGAGAGCGTGTTTAACTTTGTTTTTCCCGTGAAGGGTACCGCCGAGATGGAAGTGTTGCGCGAGCCGGGTTTGCTCGAAATTCGCAGTGAAATCGGTTATGATTGGATGAAGGCCTACATTTTGGTGGCGCCGCATCGCTTTTTTGCGATTACCGATGCCAAGGGTGAATTTGAGTTGCAGCGCGTTCCGCCTGGTCAGTTTGATTTGGTGCTCTGGCATGAAACGCTCGGCGTCAAGCGCCAACTTGTCGAAGTCGCGCCGGGCAAGAAGACAGAGTTGTTGATTCACTGGGAAATGGTTCCAGCGGAAGCAAATGAAGATGATGCCTCTGCACGGGCACAAAAGAACTGAAGCATGCGCTTGCGCCGATAGAATATTCTATCTTCGAATTGCAGCAACCTTACAGCGCAGAACAGCCTGCACAAATGGCTTTCGAAGCAAAAATCCCGCAGGAAATTTTTTTCTGCGGGATTTTATTTTAAAAGACCGGCTCGCTTGAATCAACAGACAACACCGGAAACCTCCAACCGGCTTTGCATTGATTGCGGGATTAACGCTGCGCCATCGGCACGTACTTCGCTTCTTTCGGGCCTTGATAAATTGCGCGCGGCCGGAAGAGGCGATTATCCTGCAATTGCTCGAGCACATGCGCCGTCCAGCCGGCAATGCGGCTGACGGCGAAGATCGGGGTAAAGAGTTCCGGCTCAAGCCCGAGATAGTAATAAACCGAAGCCGAATAAAAATCAACGTTGGGGTAAATGCCGCGACTGCTCACCTCGCGGCCCATCACCTCCTCCATTTTCTTCGACATTTCATACCACTTCGTGTTATGCGTGATCTGCGCCAGCTTCTCGGAATAACGATTGAGCAGGCGCGCGCGAGGATCATAGGTTTTATAAACGCGATGCCCGAAGCCCATGATCTTGGCTTTGTTTTGCAGCTTGTTCATCACCCAGGGCTCGACTTTTTCGAGGCTGCCGATTTCCATTAAATTTTGCATGACACCGGCATTTGCGCCGCCGTGCAGCGGGCCTTTCAGGCTGCCCACGGCAGCCGTGATGGCAGAATACATATCGGTCAGCGAGGAAATGCACACCCGCGCAGTGAACGTGGACGCATTAAAGCCATGATCCGCATGCAGGATCAGCGCGACATCGAGAACCTTCGCGGCATACTCGTCCGGCGCAGTGCCGTTGATTTGATGCAGGCAATGCGCGGCATGGGTCAAATCCGTGCGCGCCGCCACCGGCGTCTGGCCTTTGCGCAAGCGTTGAATCGCGCCAACGATTGCTGGAAACGCCGCAATCAAGCTCATCGCGCGCTGGCTGTTCTTTGCAACCGTATCATCAGCGGGATGATCGTCAAACAAGCCCAGCGCCGAAACCGCTGTGCGCAGTAAATCCATGGGATTTGCCGTCGGCGGGAAAGATTGCAAGAGTTTGAGCACAGCTCCCGGAAGCTCGCGATGGGCTTTCAAGTTGTTTTCAAAATCATCGAGTTCACTGCGCTTGGGCAGATGGCCAAAGAGCAAAAAAAACGCGGTTTCTTCAAAGGTGGACTGATCGGCTAGCTCGCCAATCGGAATGCCGCGATACAATAAAATGCCCTTCTGGCCATCGATGGAGCAAATCGTGCTAGGCGCGGCAACCACTCCTTCCAAACCCGGGCGATACTCGATTTTATTTCCTGCGGCGTCGATCAACTCCGTCACTTTTTCAGCCATCAAATTCTCCTTTCCAGCGATCATGTGGCCGTCGGCGCGCGCGGCCAGCCTGTTATGTGGTTAAATCCTCAGAACTTTCGTCGTTGGCAATTATTCAAGCTCAGGTAACGCTATATTAGAAAAATTTGTACGAAAAGCAAGCGCAAGCCACTGTGAACCTCTGTTACAAGGCTGCTCACCGTCTTTACGTTGATCAGAGACTAATACGATCAGCGAAAAGCGTTTCGTGAGATAATGTTGAAGTTGTCGCATGAATTGCGAATCCGCCGTCATGGCACTTTGGTTGCTTGTGGTTGGTTCGAACGCCTCGCGGATCGAGTTCATATTATCCAAATTGGTTTTTTCAAAAATAATCAGCAATGCTGACGGGCAAAGATCAATCCGGGTTATGTTCTACACCAGATTTCAGGCAAGCTGAGATCTGAAGCCCTGCGGGCAGCGATTCGAAAATAGTTTTTTCCAACGGGTAGAAAAACTCAATGGATGTGAAAGATTGGAACCGTTGGGCTCTGCAATCCGCTGGAGAAAAAAGTTAGAACTTTATTCTGTGTTTGAAAAGCTCATCGCTTAAGATTGGAGACTATCATGCAGGCGACTGGTGTTTCATTTCGAAAAGTAAACCGGCCGGGCACGCGTGAGCGCAGCAATTGGTTGATGCGAGGAGAGCAGCGTATGCTCGCATGGCTTTGCCGCCGCACACCGCCCTTTGTTACCTCTGATATGCTGACGGTTCTGGGGCTGGCCGGCAGTGGCATCATTTTTATCAGTATTATGATGGCGCAAGCGAACCGGTTGTGGCTCATGGGCGCGATCATCGGATTGGGCATACATTGGCTGGGGGATTCACTTGACGGCCGGCTCGCTTATTTTCGCAATCGCCCGCGCAAATGGTACGGCTTTGCGCTCGACATTATGGTTGATTGGATTTCATTGTGCCTTGTGGCCGCGGCCATGGCGATATATTTTGTAGCGTTGAAATTCGTGCCTGTCATTTTCATGGTTGCCTACGGCGCGCGGATGCTGATGGCCGTGTTGAGCTACAAAATTCTTGGAGTCTATCGCATTGATAGCGGCAAAATCGGCCCCACTGAGGTGCGCATCGTAACCGCGCTCGCTTTATGTCTTGAGATGTTCGCGCCGGGAAGTTTGCTCGTTGTTACCGGTCTTGCGACATTGTTGTTGCTGGGCGTGAATGTTTTTGAGTTTTATCAACTCTTGCAAAGCGCCAATGAACGCGACAAAGCAGAGAGATCAAGTGATTGGGGGCAATCGGCTCCACGACGAGTAAGCAGAATTGTGGCGCTACCATCAATTGGTGTTGACCAGCGAAGAGACGCCTAACGCGGCGAGCAAAAAATTTTTCTCAACGGATAACAGCGGCCGTCGGATTTTGAGTTGAGCAGGGGCATCCGCTGGCCGCCGCCATTTATGTTGATTCGGCTTTGCGCCGGGAATACAGGCGTTCATCATCTCGCCGCCAAAATACCTCTATGTGCACGATCGTAAACCACTTTTCCCCCCACGATGGTCATCACATTTTGAATCCGGAACAGGCTTTCTTCCGGCTCGGTCATGAGATCGCGATCGAGCACGGCGAAATCCGCCAATTTTCCCACTTCGATTGAGCCTTTCAAATCTTCTTCAAAGGCCGCGTACGCGCCCCACAGGGTGAGCGATTTCAACGCCTCCAGGCGCGTCATTTTTAATTCCGGATGCCAGCCTTCGGCGCTGAAGCCGGTGGTGTCTTTGCGCGTGACCGCGGCGTAAAATTCGATCATGGGATTGCCTTCTTCCACCGGCGCATCTGAGCCGCCAGGAATGATGTTTCCTAAATCGATCAATGTGCGCCAGGCGTATGCACCGTTCATGCGCTCAAGCCCCAGGCGGCGAATGGCAAAATGCAAATCACCGATGGCATGACTGGGCTGCATCGAAGGCAGCACGCCTAGCTTTGCGAAACGAAGCAAGTCGCTGGGTTCGACGATTTGTGCATGTTCGATGCGATGCCGCGGCGCACGAATTTTGCGCATCTCTGCCGGCACTTCATTCAAGGCCTGTTCGTAGAAATCCAGCACTTTGCGATTGGCGCGATCGCCGATGGCATGAATCGCCATTTGCAAGCCCTTCTCGGTCGCCGTTTTGATCACCGGGTAAATCTCGTCATCACCAAAAAGAATCAAGCCGGCCGTGTTTTCATCGGAATATTTTTCCAGCAAAGCTGCGCCGCGCGAGCCTAACGCGCCATCCGCGCTGATTTTGATGCCGCGAATGGTGAGACGATTGTTGAACAAGCCGATTTCAGGCGCGCCGTGCAGCAACGTGTCAACGTCTGCCCCGGGGCCGCGCACATAACCGTAGATGCGAATCTGCATCTTGTCCTGCCCATAAAGCGATTTCCACAAATTGATCGTTTCCCAGCCAGAGCCGGCGTCATGAATCGTGGTTAAACCGTAAGCCAGGGCAACGTCATTCGCCTTGATCGCATATTTTTCTTGAAATTCGCGTGAGCTGGTGGGAATGTGCTTGGTGACCAACCCCATGGCGCGATCTACGAGCAAACCGTTCGGCTCGCCGTTGCTGTCTTTGAGAATTTCGCCGCCTGGAGGATTCGGGGTTGTGCGTGTAATGCCGGCGATTTCCAATGCTTTTGAATTCACCACCGCCATGTGGCCATCAGCGCGATTGAGGTAAACCGGCCAATCGGCCGCAACTCTATCGAGGTCGCGTCGCGTGGGAAATTGTTTGACCGGCCAATCTTCTTCCATCCAGCCGCGGCCGGTGAGCCATTCGCCTGCCGGCCTTGCCGCCGTCCAATTTTGCAAGCGCGTGAGAAACTCGTCAAGTGACCTGCAGCCATCGAGATTTAAATCATATTCACGCCTGCCCATACCTTGAAAATGGTAGTGACTGTCGATGAAACCCGGCGTTACGGTTTTGCCTTCGAGGTCGATCACCTGTGTCTGCGGGCTTATCCACTTCTGAACATCTTGATTTGATCCAACAAATACGATGCGGTCGCCTTTCACCGCCACCGCTTGCGCTTTGGTGTTGTCTTGATCGACGGTGTGAATGACGCCGTTGCGCAAGACAAGACCTGCGCTCATTGTTTGATTGTGACAGGAAACCATCAATAAAACTCCGGCAGCTAAGATGAATGCCGTACAACGTGCGAATGACTTCATTATTCTTCCTCCTCGCGTTAGCGTGCAACCTCATCATAGGCAGCCTTCCATCCACACGATGCGATGGAATTTGATAATCGAGATTGGTGATCCCAGTTGTTCAGCGACAGCTTGGCCGCGGCATCTGCTGTGGCGCGCGTGAACATTATCGCGCTTGAATGTCAAAATTCATTTGGCCGCGAATAAGCCCAATAAAACACGGCATTCATCAAATGCAAGAAGTTTTCAAAAAATCAAGCGGCTCTGCCGGTCAGGGTCTTTTGTCGTATAAATACTTCCACCCCAACACATTTGATTTTCTGCCCATGAAACACACAAAAGCGCGAAAATCCCTTTTCGTGAAATTAGCGTGTTTCGTGGGCAAAAGGTGGAATCGGCCGAAGTAGACATACGAGCCGGCTCTGTAATTTGATCGGCAAGCGTGCACAGCAAGAATGGTCTCCAGAATTGTGCGCCGCTGATCACCATAAATCCGCTAGAATAGAGTGTATGGATTGAAAAAACAGCTTGTGAAAGGGTTTATCCCTTCCGTGTCTAACCCCTGTAAAGCAGGGAGGGTCTCCGAGTAAGTGACTGGAGAGTTGCTGAAAGTGATCAAAGGTCAATGTTACTCAAACTCCAAAGCGAAAGGTGAGCATCATGCCCATTTTCAATTTTAAAAAGACCAAAGAGCTGGTTGAGAAAGAGCTGAAACCGGGGGAAAAAGTTGAGCATTTCGTCGAAGGCACAACCTCGATCAAAACCTCTGCCGGCGAAGAAATCGTTAAATCTGGAATTGCCACGACTAACAAAAACCGGCTCATTGTGGCCACCAATCCCACCTTTGAAAAGAGCAAGACCGAAGCTTATTCCGTTGCGCAGATTCATGATCAGAAGTTGAGCAAAGAAAAGGACGATATAAGTTTTTGCGCGCCGAGCGGCACGTTTGAATTGGGTCAGATTCCGCCTGAGCCTGATCCCAAGAAACTGATGGATGATTTGAGCGAGCGTCAAAAAAAGCTAAAGGAGCCGGAGATAGATATTTCCGTAAAGAATAGCGGCAACACCCCGATTCGAGTTACGGTTAATCCGCCGGGAAAATAGCTGGAGGCCTTCCGTTTCTAGGACCATAAGGCGCTCAAAGTTAGAATAAAATTCTGAAAGTTTGTCGCAGAATAATTTGTCGGCAGAACGATTCAAAATAATTCTGCCGATAAATCATTCGGTCAAAGTTTTTTCAGCGATGTTCGGCGACTCCGGCGCATTTCGGTGGAAAAACTTCATCGCTGATGGTCACTGGAGACACCGAGTTTCGCCGAACAGTTATTTGTTGCTTCGCAGAAGTTTTTATTTGCAGCTTGTCTGCAAATCGGGGTAGATGATTGTTACTCTGAAATATTTATCCACTTCTGAATGTCACTCTGTAAGAATCTTGTGAACATCCGTTTTGGGTCGCATACTTCACAAGATTGCATCTGGGGTAACCGTGCGCCGGTGAATTGCGGGATCGGATTTTTTTAGTTGACGTTTTGGATTGGACGATTTTGTGTGCCCTCGGTGCTTGCAAGCGTGAGTTATGAGAGATTTTCATTCTTGTCTCACTTACATTTAGTTATGGATTGGGAGAGATCGGAAGGGGCATTTTGTTGGAAGTCAACAGGGGAAATGTTTTTGTCGCATTCCGGGAAAGTTAATTTTCGAATTGATTATAATTCTACTTCAACACATTTGATTTTCTGGCTACGAAACATACGAAAAAACGCGAAAAGCCCTTTTCGTGTGATTAGCGTTTTTCGTGGCCAATAAGGAGGAGTCTGCCGAAGCGGAAACAACGCATCATCTTTATTTTGTGGTGGGACGCTGTCTTCGTTGGGATGAATTGCAAATTGAAATCAGAAAACGTCTGCCGGGGACTGCGACTATTTTCCACTTCATTTGAACTAGGCCACAAGTTTACCCCACCTTTTCTAGCTGGTCAGCAGATTCTTGAGTCTGACTCATGCCATTGTAAATTTTCGTCTCAATTCTTTCATCCACGCTTTACACGAAATCCGAGAAGACATGGCGTACGCCCCCTCGAGATTATGGAGCATTTACAGCCTCGCGGCTCGCCGGCTTGCGGCTGCGCCATTTTTCAAATCAGCCGAACCTTGTTATCTCTCATTTCATTGTTAGTTGAGTACAACCTCGTTCCGCATGACGAACCCCTTTCAGCCATTATAAGCTGAACCCGTTGTACAGACGCGACTTGTCATACAGGGTTGAGCCTGTTGCGCCGGCTGAGCTTGTCGAGCTGAGTTTTTCAAAGCTGAGCTTGCCGAAGCTCGAACTTGGGCTTGCATCTCAAGCGAACTTGATTATCTTGCTTGCGGTTAATCTGTTGAACGAGGGCAATTTTCGAAACGTTTTAGGGAAGGTAGAAGGTTTGGATGGTTTAAGCCCGTTTGTTGAAATGTCATTTCATGAGGATCTTCTATGAAACTTCGTTTACGCCGTTTATGGACGTTGTTGGCGCTCATGATCCTTGCCGTGTTTGGCATTCATGGCTGCGCCGCCTTGCAGCAAATGTCAGATGCTTTGGTAAATTTGCAACGCTTGCAGTTCAAATTGGATGGCATCGTGCCGGGAACCCTTGCCGGCGTTAATTTGGCAAAGATCAATGATCCCGCCTCGCTCAATTTGCAAGACGGCATCAAATTGACCTCCGCGTTTGCGCAGAAATCCCTGCCGCTCGCCTTTACATTGAATGTCGCCGCGAAGAATCCCAATGACGGCACCGGCGGCAGTCCGCAAAAGGCTGCGCTACTCTCCGGTTTTGCCTGGACGCTGAGCATCGATCAAAAGCAAACGATCTCCGGCGACATCTCCAGCCCGCTTGAGATTCCCGGCACCGGCCAGGCCACCATCATCCCGTTAAGTATGTCGCTGGATCTTTTTCAGTTTTTTGGCGAGAATGGTTACAAAGATATTTTAGATTTGGCGTTTGCTATTGCCGGCAAAAGCGGCAGCGCCTCGCGGTTGACGCTTGCCGCCACCCCAAGCGTCACGGTCGCGGGCGTTCCGCTCAAATATCCCGGCGCCATTAACATCGTCGACAAAGAATTCACCAACCCCTGAACACGTTTATCGTCCTGGCACTCCGCATGTCCGGCGATTTTTTGCAAGGATGAACATGGCTAAACTTTGGCTGATCATAGCCGGCATCTCCGGCTTTTTGTGCGTCGCACTGGGCGCATTTGGCGCGCATGCGCTCAAGGCAACGTTGGGCGCTTACGGCAAAGACATCTATGAAAAAGCCGTGCACTATCAAATGTTTCACACCGTTGCCTTGCTGGTGGTGGGCGTGCTGCAAAATCAATCTCCCCAGCTGGCTCTGCAACCTGCGGCATTGGGTTTTTTGTGCGGCATTATTCTGTTCTCCGGCAGCTTGTATATTCTGGCGGTAACCGGCGTGACGTGGCTGGGCGCGATTACGCCCCTCGGCGGGTTGTCATTTCTTTTTGGCTGGCTGTGGCTCGCTTATGCGTGCATGAAACTCAGAGCTTAATCTACCGACAAAATTGTTTGCATGAGACGGCCTGCTTGACTTTTCGGTAAAAGCTCTGTAGGTTTAATTTCGCCGGTCCTGCCGGCTCTTATTGCACCAAGGAACGCATATGATTCCCCTAAAAGATGATAACCCTCGCACGGCCTTTCCTCTCGTCAACACCATCTTGATCGTCGTGAATGTTGTGGTTTATATTCACCAACTGTTGCTGCCGGATGTTGCCGAGCAGGCCTTTATCAATCAATATGGCGCCATTCCGCAAAAGATCATGCACGGCGAAGATGCCAGCGGCTTGTTTACCTCGATGTTTCTCCACGGCAATTTAATGCACATCATCGGCAACATGCTTTACTTGTTCATTTTTGGAGATAACATTGAAAACTTGCTCGGCTCCATCCGCTATTTGATTTTTTACCTATTGAGCGGGGTGGGCGCGGCATTTTCTCACATTCTGATTGACCCCGGCTCGACGATTCCGATGGTCGGCGCGAGCGGCGCGATCTCCGGCATCTTGGGCGCCTATGCCATAACCTATCCGCGCGCGCGTGTGTTGGTTGCCTTTCCGATTATTTTTTATATCACCACGTTTCGTGTTCCGGCTTTTTTGGTGTTGGGCCAATGGTTTGTGCTGCAATTATTTGGCGGCGTCTCAACCGTCGGCGCGGACGAAGGCGGCGGCGTTGCCTGGTTTGCGCACATCGGCGGTTTTGTAATTGGCATTATTCTGTTGAAATTTTTCAAGCCCAAACGCCGCGACGCCGATTTCGAGGTGTTCTATCGTTAGATTCATTTCCTAACTTGTGACGCGTTCTATCTGTTCGTTGAGTCACTTGACAAGTCGTAGAGACATTCCACCGTTTTTGTCAAGTCAACAGGCGAAGGCCTGTAGAACCTTTCCCGCGAAGGGACCATTGCCATGGCATTTCAACTTTGGGAAAAAGCGTTATTGGCAGTTTTGATTGTGGCTTCATTGGCGTTTTTCTTAAGAGATTTTTATCGGAAGATTGCACAAATTCGCGCCGGCAAAAGTGATCGTGTGCGCACCGATCGCGTGGGCGCGCGGTTGTGGCGCGCCTTTAAGGAAGTTTTTTTTCACACGAAAGTCATCGGCGCGCGCCCGATCACCGGCGTGCTGCACTTGGCGGTGTTTCTAGGTTTTGTCATCTTTGGCCTGGAAACGATCGATCACTTTCTTAAAGGCTTTGATCTGCCCTTCCTGAAAATCATCTTTGGTGAACAACTCCCTTTCTTCAAATCTGCGCTTGCTCTTATTGCCTGGGCCGTGACGCTCGGCATTGCGGGATTGGCGTTTCGGCGTTTTGTATTGGTGAAAATTTCACCAGACCCCAAATCGTGGACTTCCGGCCTGGTGGCGCTTTTCATTGTGATCTTGATGGTAACTTATCTTAACGGCCATCAAGCCGAGCCGTTGTTCCCGAAAGCGAATTGGTGGGCGCATGCGCTGGTAATTCTCATCTTTCCGCATCTCATCATTCGCTCGAAGCACATGCACCTCATCCTGTCGCCGGTGGATATTTTCTTTCGCACGCACCGGCTCGGTGATTATTTGCCGCTCAATCTCGATATGGAGCAGCTTGCAGAAGCGGAGGAGGTGAAGCTTGGCCTGGAAAGCCTTGCCGACGTGCCGTGGAAAATGCGCATGGATTTCCTGACGTGCGTTGAGTGCAAGCGTTGTACGGAGCAATGCCCGGCGTGGAACAGCGGGCAGGAGCTTAATCCGCGCGGCTTTATTCTTGCCGGCCGCAACGCGTTGGCGTTTGCCGCAGATTCTCCGGTCATCGGCACCATTATTTCTGACGTCGCGTTGGGCCAGTGCACAAGCTGCGGGGCGTGCGAAAATATTTGTCCGGTGGGCATCGAGCATTTGCAGTTGTTGCTGGGCGCCAAGCGCGCGCAGGCGTTGTCGATCGGCAAAGGCATGGTGGCAACGGAATTTCTCGAGAAAGTTGAGCAGTACGGCAATCCCTTCGCTGCGCGCAAAGAGATGCGCGCCAAGCTGCTGGCCGAGCTTGACATTCCCCTCTATGAAAGAAACAAATCCGAATACTTACTGTGGCTCGGCTGTGTGTGGTCATACAACGCTGATGCGCGCAGCAGCTTGGAGGCGATGGTCAAGATTTTGAAGCAAGCGCGGGTAAGCTTCGGCGTGTTGGAAGAGGAGGCGTGCAGCGGGCATCATTCGCGCCGGCAGGGGGAGGAAATGCAGTTTCAAACGCTGGCCAATGAAAACATTTCGGCGTTAACAGAAAACGGGGTGACGAAGATGATTTCGCCCTGCCCGCATTGTTTGCACACGTTTCGCCGGGAGTATCCCACGCTGAAGCAGGCGTTTTCCGTGGAGACGATTCATCATTCCGAGTTGATCACGGATTTGCTGGCGAGCGGCAAGCTGCAACTGCAAGCGGCCAACGGCAAGCCGTTGACATATCATGATCCTTGCTATCTCGGGCGCTATGAAAAAGTTTATGCCGCGCCGCGCCAGGCGATTGCGCAAGCCGGATACAAAATCACTGAATTGGCGCGCCACGGCGAGCGCTCGTTTTGTTGCGGCGGCGGCAATGCCGGTTTTGCGCGCGAACAAAAGGTCGCCAAGCGCGTCGATCAAACCCGCAAAGAGGAAATCGCTGCCTCAGGCGCGAAGATTCTTGTCACCGCTTGTCCGGAATGCAAAATGATGCTCAATGCGGCGGTGGAAGAGACGAAGGATTTGGCGGAATTGGTGGCGGAGAATATGCGGGTAGCGGTTTGAATTGATGCCCAGCCCCTTTTTTAGAATGTTGAGAACAGAGGTTTTCGTTATGAATAATTCAGCGCTTTACTCACACTCGACCTTCGTTTTCAAGTGAACCACCGTCGCGCCCCAGCCCCCGCCGCTTTCATCTGCCAGTTGAAATGAAATGACTTCTGGAAGCTTCTTTAATATTGCGTGCACTGTTTCGCGCAGCACGCCGATGCCCTTACCGAGAATGAGGCGCACCTGCAAGATGCCTTTGTCCCGGCAGGCCGCGAGATAATCAGGCACGAGCGTTTTAAGGTCGCGCGGATGAAACGTGTGCAAATCGAGTGTGCCATCAATCGGCATGTCGATCGGATCTGGTTCGTGCATGAGCTTTTGTTTTGACATTGACCAGCAAATTTTGCATCAACCCTTGCCGCCGGCAATGCGTTTGGCTGCCGGCGAGCGCCGCAGCGCCAGCATCGCAATCACGCCCAAGGCCGGGCCGAGCGCGAGAAACATGAATGCATAATTCCAGCCCACCCAACTTTCCAGCGCTGGGATCAAGCGAATGGTCAATAACGTCAGGAGAAAACCCAGGCTGGTTTGCAGCGTCAATGCCGTTCCAATATAATCGGGAGGCGATAATTCGGTAATGCATGCCGAGAACTGCGCGGAATCGGCCACGACGACGAAGCCCCAAACCAAACAGAGCGCGACCAGTGCGACGGGATTTCCCCCGAATAAAAATCCCACCAAGATCGCGCAAGTCCCGCTGATGACGAGCGAGCTGATCGTCAATGCCGTGCGTCCCCATTTGTCCGCCAGTTTACCTGCAACCAAGCTCCCGAGGCCTCCCGCGCCGATGACGGCAAACGCTGCCAGGCTTGCCCATTGCGGCTCAAGCCCGGCGATTTTGAAACTTGCCAGAAGAAAAATTGGCGTCCACGCCCACATGGCATACAGTTCCCACATGTGGCCGAGATAACCCAGATTGGCAAGCGCGACCTCTTTGGTGCGCGCCACCTCGCCAACAAATTTCCAATTGAATGGCGGTGTTTTGGCGCGATACGGGCCTTCGTCGATAAACCAAAAAGCAATGATTCCGCCGAGTATCGCCAAGAGACTTGCGCTGTAGAGCACGGGTTTCCACTCATGCAAACCGCCGAAAGCACTGAGCAAATGCGGGGCTGCCGTGCCCACTGTCAACGCGCCCACCAGCAAGCCGATTCCCAGGCCGCGATCTTCCTTTGTCCACGTCGCCATGATTTTCATGCCGACCGGATAGACACCCGCCAGAAAAAATCCGGTAAAAAATCGCAACACCAACGTTTCATTCAAATCATCGGCGAACAGCGGGATCAACAGCGTCGCAATAGCAGACAGTAAGGCCGAGCTGGCGAATAAATGGCGAGATGAAATGCGATCAGCGAGATTAAGCAGCGCCGAGCCGAAGGCGCCTGTCACAAAGCCGATTTGCACCGACATGGTGAGCCAGGCGCGCCCGGAATCATTCAAACCCCAAGCCGAGGTGAGCGCGGGCACCACGGCGGAGGCCGAAAACCAAACGCCTTTTGCCAGCAACACCGCGAGCGACAACAGCATCAGCGTGCGCCATTTTGCGCGCTTAAAATTTTTGTCAAGAAGCTGTTGAGAAAATGGCCTTGGTGTTTGGTTCATGCACGATCTAGCGCAGATACAACATTCTTCGTGTCAAAACTTCCCGGCTGTTCGGAGTGGAATAAACCGCGCGCAGCAAATATACGCCGCTGCTCACGTGTTCGCCGCGCGCGCCGCTGCCGTCCCAGCTCAAAAGATAATAACCGGGCGGCAAATCACCCTCGTGCAAGCGCGTCACCTCGCGCCCGGCGATGTTGTAAATCACCACTTCGACAAGCCCGGTTTGCGGCAGCGCAAGCTTGAGATTGGTGGTGTTGTGAAAAGGGTTGGGATAATTTTGCGCCAATTCAAAGCATTCGGGAACGCCGGAGGTCGAGGGCCCATGCGAATGATCGCATTTTCCCAGACCATCATCGCTAAGATGAGTCGTTAAATACGCCGCGTGCGCCGGCCCGGGCGGCGTGAGGGTGAAGGTATCGCTTGCAGCTCCAAAAAAAGCCGCGCCCCATTCGCCCGTGCGTGTGTCAAACCACTGGCCATTGATGCCGCCTTCCGCCTCCGAGAGATTCACCTTGAATGGCGTGGCCGCTTCCGTATAAACCACGTACTCATCGCCGGGTTTGCCGGCAAGCCAGCGATTCGCCGCCAGCGCATCGAAA
This sequence comes from uncultured Cytophagia bacterium, assembly GCA_964457925.1. GTDB lineage: Bacteria > Zhuqueibacterota > Zhuqueibacteria > Zhuqueibacterales > Zhuqueibacteraceae > Coneutiohabitans. Next base: position 5,965 of record CAYWGH010000054.1, on the reverse strand, counting down.
CGGGTAAAGGCGTGCCAATTGATCGTATAACGCCCATTGCCGCTCCAAAACTTCTTGAGGATGGTCATGAATCTCGCCCCGGTAGAATACAAATTCGCCGAGGACATGACGGCGCTGTGATGAAACGTTCGCGTATTGCCATACACCAAAAAGCCGCCGCGCATGACGATCTCCCAGGCGTCTTTGCGCACATCGTCCGCCGATTGATCGCCTTCATAGCCAAATTCAGAATTGACCACCGGTTTGTTGAAACGCCGGTCCGGCGTGATGCGGCTCGGGTTGAAGATTTGCTGATAAATCATGCTCAGCCACGGCGCGGCGCCGAAATCGTCAGCATTCGTGTCGATCGTGTGCGTTGTCATGGGATGGCGGTACGGATCATTGGCTTTGACAAATTCACCGAGGCGATTATAGCCGCCGGGCAGCGAAGCCTCTTCGTACTCGCCTGCGAGTATCCAAATGACATTGTAAGCGCTGTAGCGATTGATGAGATATTGTGTGTAGCGATCGACCTGAGCTTCCGTCAAAAATTTTTGCCAGCCCTCGTTGGCCCATGCGAACATCATCCCCACCACCAGGCCTTTCTCATTCATATATGCCAAACGCCGGTCGAATGCCTGCCAATAGCCGGGATTCAAGCGATCGACATTTTGCGCAAGAAACGCTTGACCGTTTTCGTTGTAATCATTGCTGTCGGGCCGCAGTGCATACAACTGGCCGTGCACATAATTAAAACCCTGGTCTGCGCGCGCATCGACATACGTTTTGATTTCCTCCGGCCAGGAGACGGTGGCGCTCGCAAACGACCATTGTGTATCACCCATCAAAAAGAACGGCTGGCCCTCTGCGGTGGCGAACGTATAAGGATTCGTGGGCGATACCTGCAACGGCCCACTGGCATTGGCGTGATTTGCCGGCAACCGCCCTTCGCATAGAAATGCGCCGGATTTCCCGCTCAACCCGGGGTCATTTGACGACGATGTCCAGCGCCATTCGCCCAACGCAAATGGCGAAAAGCGCACGCGATAAACACTGCCGCCATCCCAAAAGCCCTTCACGGTAAGGGATTGCCCCTGCGCTGCGCCGGAAACACCAGTGAATGTCACAGATAACCCCGGGCCATCGACGTATGGATTCGCGCCGGTGGCCGTTGCATTCAAGGTGATCTCATGCAGGCCGTACAACGGCGCGGTTTGCAGCTCCGCCTCGAAGTTTTGCAGCACGACGATCAACTCAGGCTGTGCGTTGCTCGACTCGCGCGAGTCATAAGAAACGAGTTGCGATCCGGTTCCGATGAGCGCAAAGTCGAACGTTCCGTTTCCGGCGACCGCGGATGTCACGTTCATCGCATGCCATTTTTTTGCTGCAACGGAGGTGATGCTGTCCAGCCGGGCGCCGGTGACCGCCGGTTTTGTCAACCACGTGACGTTATTTTCCTCCCAAGCCGTGTTCAACACACGAACGAGATTGCCGCCGTTGCCGGATTGGCGGCCATACAAACGTAACGTTGCCGAGGTCACAGACGACTCGAGGCCGGCAACCATGAAACGCAAATAGACTTCACGGCCCTCGCCGGCCAGCAAATTCATCCAGCCGAAATTGCCGTTATCACGCCTGGTGCCGTATAGTCCTGCGCGTTCGACATAAGTATCTGCGACCGGCTTGAAAATGTAAATGCCGTCGGCGCGCGTGGTGAACGTTTGATCCGGCGTGATAAACGTGTTGCCAGAATTGTCGGTCGCGAGGATGCGATAATGATAAGTTTGATTGGCGTTCAAGCCTGCCAGCGCCGTGCTGAACGTCGAATCCGGTGGGCCTAAAACCGCCAATTTTTGGCCGTAGGCGCTGGTGAGGCCATATTCGAGCGAGCAAACCGCAGGCTCGTTCGTCGCCCATGACAGGCGCACGCCGTTGGCGTAACGGTTACTTGTGATGATGGTTGTGACTTGCGGCGGGGCTGGATCATCTGCTGGAACGTTTTCTTTAATCAATAAATTCGAGTAAATCGGCCCGATCATCGCGCCGTATTGGTTGTTTTTGAAGTTGGTGATCAAATCCGTACCCACAGTGAAATCGCGCCCGAGAAAAACGTAGCGCACTTGCATGGGCGCGGCATGTGTGTGCGTTGCCTGCAAAACACCATCGCGAAAATAACTGAGTTGATTGCCCTCCCACGCGATTTTGAGACGGTAAGTCTGGTTGCGCGACCAATCCTCGAGTTTTGTGGTGTTTCTCTCGTTGCCGTCATACGTCCACGACAGCAGTTTCACGCCCGGAGTATAGCGCGAGCCGGTGTGCAAGTCCCAAACCGTTTCCTGATTTTCCACCGGATGATGGTTGCCCCAGGGATTGCGAAACATGCTGATAATATGATGGCGCGGAAATGAGTTTTGTTCGGCCGGGCGAAAATTGCTGACCTCCAATTCCAGCGAGCCGTTTTCAAGATAAACGCCGAGATCGTACCGGATCATATCTTCAGCGCCGGTGACTTGCCAGCCGCCGGTCACAAATTCGCCGCCAGTGCGCACACCGCTCGTAGCGCCGTTTAGCGCATCGGTCAGTACGACTTTTTCGAGAGTTGAAGCGTTTGCCGTGGTGAAGACAAAATCCTCACTCACGCTGAGATTGCCGGCGGCATCCCGGGATTTGACGCGATAATGATATGTCGTGCCCGCGGTTAATTCAGAAAGTGTAACACTATGAGCGGTGACGAGCGCCGGTTGCAACGGCGAGGTAAAGCCATAACTCGCAGTCAAACCGTATTCCACTTGCGAATCACTTGCTTCGTCGGTTTGCCAATTGATTGTCGCCCGCGTCGATATGATTTGGCTGCTGTTAATGTTTGCTAGCTGAGGCGCCGCGACATCCGGCTTGGGAAGCGTTGTGGTTGAGGAGAGGGCAAAATCGTCCAGAATCCATGCGCCGTTATTGGCCGTGTTGTAAGCGGCCAGCTCAAACGCAAACGAATCTTCCAGCGTGAAGCCCGGCAATGAAAATTTTTCGGCGTAAGCTTGCGTCCAGACCGCGTTGTCCAGGGAATAATCAAAATAAATCGAATCGGCGTTCGTGCGTATGCGCAGATAAAAATCGCGCGTGAAACTTACGCCCGGCGCAACGTCCAGGCCATCGGAGACGCCGTTCTTATTCCACTGCACATGCAGCAGGTAGGGTGCATGAATGTTGTTGCGATAATTGTAAAAGCGATACCAATTCTTCTCATTATAAAAACCAAGAGTTGCAGCGGAATTCACTGTAGGCGACATGCCGAGACAGCCGTCGCCATTCGGTTGCACGACTTTGACCTGAACGGTTTTATAGCTGCCGGAAAATTTGTCCCGCGTATAAATCCAGGCGCTGTTTTTAGCAATGGAGCGCAGTTGCAAGGTCCCGTTTTCCAAAGTCGAAGCATTTTGCGCTGCAGGGCTTTGCACCCATCGCATTGCATCAAGCGCGGGACCGTCAAAATTGTCGGCGAGTATTGGGCCGTCAAGAGTTGTGAACGTGAAATCACCACTCACGCTGAGATTGCCCGCTTGATCTTTGGATTTCACTCGAAAATGATAGCTCGTATTGACACTCAAATTGGAGAGCGTGATGTGATGTGTGTTCGCCAACACCGTTTGCAAAGTTGTCGCCAAACCATAATTTGACGTTGGACCGTATTCCACTTGCGCATCGGCCGCTTCGTTGGTGATCCATTTGATACGCGCGGAAACCGCTGAAATGTCTTCGACGATAACATTTGAAATGGCCGGCGGTGTTTGATCGAGGGTGGTAAACGTCAAATCACTGCTGGTGGCGAGATTCCCGGCTTGATCGCGTGACTTCACGCGAAAGTGATAGGTTACACTCTCCTGCAAGCCTGTGAGTGTGGCCTGATGCGAGAGCCTCAACTCCGGCTGCAGCGCCGTGGAGGAATCGTAATTTGCCGTCAGGCCGAATTCCACTTGCGTGTCGCTTGCTTCGTTTGTGGCCCAGGTAATCTGCGCCGTTGTGTTGGTGAGATGAGCGATCGCCACGTTTGTGATCATCGGCGGCGTTTGATCGGGCGTGTTAAACACGGCATCGCCGCTCACGCTGACATTGCCGGCGCGATCGCGCGCGTGTACGCGATAATGATAAACCACGCCCTCTTGCAAATCTGAAAGCGTCAAACTGTGAGCAGTCAAAAAAGCCAGATTTATTGGTGTTAAGAAACCATAACTCGCGGTCAACCCATATTCAACCTGGGCGGTGCTGGCTTCGTCTGTGTTCCAGGAAATCGTTGCGCTGTTCTTCGAGAGATCGCTGCTGGCGAGATTGGAAATCACCGGTGGTGTTGTGTCCGGCACGCTTGTCGCCAGGATGAAATCATCCAGCACTAACACGCCTTTGGAGGGCGTGCTGTAAGCCGCCAGTTCAAATGTGAACAAACTGTCGGGGGTGTAGCCGGGCAGTGAGAATAATTCGGAATAGCCGGCTACCCAAACATTGTCATCGAAAGAATACTCGAAATAAATCGAATCTGCGCTGGTGCGCATGCGAAGATGGAAGTTTTTATCGAAACGTACGCCCGTAGCAACATCAAGACCGTTGGAGACCCCATTTTTGTTCCATTGCACATGCAATTTGTACGGCTCCGAGTTGCTGCTGCGGTAGTTATAAAAACGATACCAGTTGGCTTCGTTATAGATGCCATAAGACGAGGAGGGATTGGCCGTAGGTGAAAGGCCGAGACTGCCGTCATTGTTCGGTTGCACGACTTTGATTTGGACGATTTTGTCACGGGCGGAGAATTTTTCACGGGTATAAATCCAGCCCGATTTGCCGCTGGTCGAGCGCAAATGCAACGCGCCATTCTCAACCGATGAACTATTTTGCGTGGGTATGCCTCTTACCCATTTGATGGGATCAAGCGTATTGCCGCTGAAATCGTCGGACAACAACACCGCGCTCGCGCTCAAACGGGCAGGCGGCGAGCGATCCAGCGCAATCTCAGCCCCGCGCTGCGGCAGCTGAGCGGCAGCAATTTGAGGGCCGGCAGCTAGTGACGAGGGCCCGTTATAGCTGGAAGTTATTTGCATTGTGGAAAATTCACCCGCATTCCCGCCTTTTTTATCATCCTTGAGAGAATCAACATGAAATTCGATGGAGTTGAGTACACCATAACCCGCTTGCGATCGTGCAGCGATTGTACTGGAATTGTTTTGCGGCAGGGCAGAGGTTGCCGTGGCGTATAAGATCGAACCTGCCGTGAGCAGCATGGCTTTCCAAAACTTAAGCGCGGGGAAAAGTCTTGCATTCATTCGGCCATTCCTTCCATGGGAAACTAGTGAACCTCAATATTCGTGGCATTACAAACCGGAGCTGCTGCACCAATATCCTACCTTGAGATTTTCCCCACGAGTGAAGCAGCCCGTAGAGTGGAAGTCGTCGCGCGACGGCTCGGCTTGAGAAGAAGCACTGAAGGCACAGCGTAGAGCATAGCAAAAAATAAATCCGCCTTCCCAATGTGGAGTCCGTTCGCGCGTGTGATTTCAGATTGAGAAGGCGGATCGATTTGGCAAAACAAGCGGCAACAACGAAAAGGCGGGCCTTGCACTGTTTGTCCGCGAGGCAATGAAATTTACGGACTGCCTCTCAGCCGGCAAGGCTTGTTCCTTTCCTGACAACGGCCAACATTAAAGCATTTTTTCGAATTTGTCAAGCATCCATTTTCGCATTGTAATATCGAAGTTACGAAAAATTCTGCCCAGAAAGTGGCAGCACTGGCAACCAACGTGTTGAGAAAACCCAACAATTCGCCTGACACCCTTTTTGATACATGCCAAAATCTGAAATCGGCGTAAAAGCGTCACGTAATAGTGTTTGCGATGCTGCAACAAAAAGCGCAAAACCCGGGCAGCGATAAAGAGCACGATCGGCAGCAGCACTTTGAACAATCCCATAAAATTCTGCAACTTTTGCAGTTCCAACAAGACATAGC
>CAYWGH010000053.1:0-32247 GCA_964457925.1 uncultured Cytophagia bacterium | reverse complement strand
AATCCCACAACGCGGCACAGCTTGTTTTACTACTTTAAACCGGACAGCAGTGATTCTTAATGGCAATTGATTTAATCGGGAGAAAGGAGGAGTAACACTCATAACAGCCCCTGGTGACCGAAGAGTATTTTCACTCAACTGCAACTCACAAAAACTTGTTACGGGAGGAAGTTCATGTTTACTGTGCGGCGTTGTTTGTTACAAACACTCGCGCTACTCGCCCTGCCGGTGATCGCCTTCGGCCAGTTGACCATTCAAGGTCATGTGGCGGACAATCGCGGCGAACCGCTGGTAGGCGCAAATGTTCTTGTGGTTGGCACCGCGCGCGGCGCAGCGACGGATGCCAACGGCAATTTCAGCATTCTGGTGCCTGCACCGGGCGCGGAAACCGTGCTTGAAGCGCGCCTGCTCGGCTACAAATCAGCTCGACAAAGCGTAACACAAACCAGCGGCATTGCTGATGTCACGTTCAATCTCACGGTCGATGCCTTGCAAATGGACGAAGTCATCGTTACCGGCACCTCGGTGGCCACTTCGAAACGGCAGCTCGGCAATGCGATTTCAACCGTGAACATTCGCGAAGTCGAGTCAACCGGCGCGACGGCCATCGATGCGGCGCTCACGGGAAAAATCGCCGGCGCGCAGATTCAACAAAACTCCGGCAACCCGGCAGGCGGCATCACGGTGCGGCTGCGCGGCACAAGCACGGTGCTGGGCAACGCGGACCCGCTGTACATCGTTGACGGCGTGATCGTGAGCAATGAATCACCGCAATTGATCGATCTGGGCGGGTATCGCCAAAATCGTTTGGTTGATCTCAATCCGCAAGACATCGAGCGCATCGAGGTGATCAAGGGCGCGGCCGCGGCCGCGATTTACGGCTCGCGCGCCAACAACGGCGTGGTGCAAATCTTCACCAAACGCGGCAGCATCGGCGAGCCGCGCATCAGCTTCACCACGCGCTTCAGCACCAGCGCCATTCGCAAGAAACTCGAAATCAACCGCTATCCCTTCGACAAACCGCAAAGCGATCCCACCGCCAAGGCGGTAACGCGCTACGACTACCAAGATTTCATTTTCCGTCGTGCTTACGGCACGGAAAACAACTTCTCCGTCACCGGCGGCACCTCCGGCACGCAATATTACTTCTCCGGTTCGTATCTTGGCAACGAAGGCATTGTCGATGCCACCTCCTATCATCGCACCGGCGGCCGCGCGCGCATTGATCAAACACTTGCCAATTGGGCGAGGATTTCCGCGGGCGCAAATTACACCTACAGTGAAAGCGATGAAGTTCCCAATGGCGGCCTCACCGAAGCTTATGGCGCATTGACCGGTTTTATCTTTTCGCCAAATACCACCGACCCGCGGCCGGTTAATGGCGTTTATCCCAATGTTGCTGCCATCAATCGCACAAATCCTGTGCAGGCAATTGACTTGTTCAAATTCGGCCAGCAAACCAGCCGTTTCATTGGCGACATTCAATTGAACTTGACGCCGTGGCGCGGTCTGGGCGTGGATTACACGCTGGGATATGACACCTATGGCCAGATTGGCACGGGCTTCATTCCCTCCGGCACGACAGCGGCGCTGTATCCGCAGGGTTTCTCGCGCCGCGGCGAGCGTGATTTCTTGCAAGTCAACAACGATCTCAACATTCGTTATCAAACCAGCCTCTCCTCTTCGATTGCGTCGACCACGGTTCTCGGCGGCACACTGCAATTCGAGCGCTCGAGTAATTTTACCGCGCAATCGACGCAGTTGAGCCCGGTGTCTCAAATTGTGCCGAGCGGCGCTTCCCAAGTTATTGGCGAATTCCGCAGCCAAAACACAATTTACGGCGCATTTGCCCAGCAAACGTTCGGCCTGGCCAATCGTTTGTTCCTCACCGTTGCCGGCCGCATCGACGCCTCTTCGGTTTTTGGCAAGGACGAACGCTGGCAATTTTATCCCAAGGCCAGCGCCTCGTACTTGATCTCCGATGAAAGTTTTTGGCGTAATGGCGGGCTTGCCAATATTTTTCCCAGTTTCAAGCTGCGCGCGTCATGGGGTGAATCCGGCAATCTCACCGCCATCGGCCCCTTCGATCGCTTCACCAACTACGGCCCGGTTTCCTATGACACCAAATCCGGCTTGGTTCCCAACACACAACTCGGAACCGCCGACATCAAACCCGAACGCCAGCGCGAATACGAGTTGGGCGTAGATTTCAGCTTGTGGCGCGACAAGATTGCCGTGGAGTTTTCTTATTACAACCAGCATGTCACCGACCTGTTGCTGTTCCGCTCGCTTGCCCCTTCCACCGGTTACTTGAACCGTCTGGAAAATGTCGGCACCCTGGACAACAAAGGTCTGGAAGTGGCGCTACGCGCATTTCCACTGCAAAAGCGCAACCTGCGCTGGAACACCAGCGTGACCTTCGCCCGCAATCGCAACGAAGTCAACGGCATTGAAGGCGACATTCTTTTGCTCGCCGATTCGTTCGGTCAAGTTGCCGCCGTCAACGGCAAACCGCTGGGCGTGTTTTACACCACGTTTTATGCGCGCAATGCCGACGGCAGCCTGCTGTTGACGCCCGCCGGTTTGCCGCAACCCGAGCAGCGCAGCCGCGGTGCGAATGGCCAGCCCACCGGCGGCACGATTCGCACGGTCACCGGCGATCCCAACCCTGATTTCACCGCGTCGTGGATCAATGAAGTGGAGATCGGGCGTAATCTTTCCGTGCGCGCCCAATTGGATGCGGTACAGGGTTTTGATGTTTTTAACTTCACGCGCCGCGTCGGCGCGCGCGGGCCGCTATACGGCAATTTGGTGGATTATCAACGCGAGTTGGAAGGCCAGGTACCGGCCGGTTACAACACTGCACTCTTCTCCATTTTGGGCGCCTGGGTTGAAGACGGCTCGTTCATCAAATTGCGCGAGCTGGCGGTTTCATATGATTTGCATCCCCAAATGCTCGGCCTGCGCAGCATGCGATTGAGCTTGATCGGCCGCAATCTGCTGTCGATTGATGATTATTCCGGCTACGATCCCGAGATCAACACCGCCGGCCAGAGCACAGGCGTGCGCGGTTTTGATTTTGTCGAAGTGCCCATTCCGCGCTCATTCTCTTTTGGTGTGACGTTGAATTACTAACATCCGTCTGGACTGATCCACGCTTCCTGTCATTCGGCAGACATCCTGTGAGGTATCTGAAGGCAGACCATGTCAGGCCGCATCAAACGCCCGACACGATTCTCGCAGAATGGCCTTGAAGCGAAATCGCACAATTTTGGAGAATGATTTCATGAACAAATTTTTTGATAAACATAAACTGGCGCTGGCAGTGGCGAGCTTGCTGCTGTTGGTGATAACAGCCTGCTCGCTGGACGTCACCAATCCCAACAGCGCCTCGGAAGATCAAGTATTGACGACGCGCGAAGGCGTCATTGCGCTGGCGATCGGCATGCAACAAAACTATGCCATCGGCGTGGTGGAAGCAATGATTTTGACGCCCGGCGTGACCAGCGGTGAAATTGCCATTAATTCCACCTTCACCAATTTGCTGGAATTACAGGACGGCGGCAATCAGGTGACCACCGGCAACGGCAACGTGCTGGCGCTGTGGTCGCGGCCCATCCGTGTGATCAGCATGGCAAATGATTTAATCGGCAGCGCCCCAAACGTGACGCTCGATCCCGGCACGCGCAGCGGCATCATCGCATTGGCGCATCTTTATAAGGCCATGTCGATGGGCGTTCTGGCGCAAGCGTTCGAGCAAGCGCCCATTGATCTTGACAAAGACGGCAGATCCATTTTTCGCCCGCGCGCAGAGGTTTTAGCGAGTGCAATCGGCTTGCTCGATGCCGCTGCGCAGTCGCTGGCCGCGACGCCGGCGAGCAATGAATTCACCACGCAAATTCTTGCGAGAAATTTCAATCTGGTGAATACCATCAATGCGTTTCGCGCGCGCTACAACCTGATGGCCGGGCGCTATCAACAAGCCTTCGATGCTGCGGCAGCCGTCAATCTGGCCTCCACTTCTGTGTTCACTTATGATGACCGCAATCCCAACCCGATCTATCAGCTCGTGTTTCTCAACCGGAATTATGCCGCGCGCGACAACTTCGGCAGCGCATTGACTGAAGCCGGAGACGGGCGTCTCACATTTTTCCTGACGCCCGCGGATCGCACCAATCCTTCGCCATATAATCTGCCCATTGATGACCTTAAAGGCTTCTTTGATGCTTCAACGAAAGCGATTCCCGTTTATCGACCCGGCGAGATGAATCTTATCAAAGCCGAAGCGTTGGTGCGGCAGAATCGGCTGGCAGAGGCTGTGGTGGAAATCAATGCGGTGCGCACCAAAACCACGGATCCGTTCGGGATCGCAGCGGGATTGCCGATCTATAGCGGCGCGGTAACAGAAGGCGATCTGTTGGTGGAAATCTATCGCCAGCGCAGCGCCGAATTGTTCATGACCGGCTTGCATCTGGAAGATAGTCGCCGCCTGGGCCGTCCCGGTCCGCTCGACGCCAATGCCGAGCGCAATCGCAACTTCTACCCGTATCCTGATCAAGAACGCTTGAACAATCCCAACACACCGCCGGACCCAACGATCTAACCCCAGCGCGGGGCATGGCGTTGCGCCATGCCCCGTTTTTTTCTTATGACACTCCCGCATTTCGAAAAACAATTGACCGACAGTTGGGAGGCGAACGCCCCGGCGTGGACCCGCGTGGTACAAAACCGGCAAATCGAAAGCCGCCGCGTTGCGACGGATGCCGCGATTTTAGCAGCAATCACGGCATACCAGCCGAAGCGCGTGTTGGATGTGGGTTGCGGGGAAGGCTGGCTCGCGCGCGCGTTGACCGAACACGGTATTGAGGTTACCGGCGTTGATGGCAGCGCCGCATTGATTGCGGAGGCGCAACGCAACAGCAACGCTGCTTTTTATGTGATGAGCTATGACGAGATTGTCACCGATCCTGCCCGGCTCGAAGGGCCCTTCGATCTCATCGTGTGCAATTTTTCCCTGTTGAGCGAGAATCTCGTTCCGCTTTTGCAGAGCCTGCGTCAGGCGTTGGCGCCGCACGGCGCGCTGATCATTCAAACCGTTCATCCGTGGAGCGCATGCGGCGATATGCCTTACGAAAACGGCTGGCGCATGGAATCGTTCTCCGCGTTTGGTGAAACGTTTCCGCAACCGATGCCCTGGTATTTTCGCACACTCCGTTCGTGGTTTACAACGCTGCAACAAGCCGGCTTCATGCTGAACGAATGCCTTGAGCCAAAACACCCAGCAACACAAAAGCCGTTATCGATAATCTTTACCTGCTGGAAATCGCACGCGAATTAGCCTCCAAATCCGGAATACCATTCCCGGGAATTGACTCGCGAAAAATTTTTCCGTCTCTTCCCGGCCACGGCCTGTTGCATGAAAGACTGGCGCCCGGCGCTTTGAAGAATTTATCCATTCGTGTGTGTCATCCAGAGGGATACTGTGAAGTTTCCAGCCTAATCGCGGCGGCCTTTGCGGACAAAAACTGGAAGGGAATTGCCGGCGGGACGCCAGACCTTCGTTGGTCTGAAATCCCAGCGCAGGCATTTTCAATAATAACTTCCGGGTTGCGCGTTGCCGGTTTGATAGTTATATTGACGAAAAACATCACATCACCCCCAAAACACTTCACCCCAAAGCCGCCAAGAACTTTGAGGAGAATTCAGATGAACGCTGTTCGATTTACCTTTGCATTGTTGCTGATCGCTGCAATTTCCGCCTTCGCCAAAGTGAAACACGAAGAAATCACCTACACTGCCGGCGACGTGACCATGAAAGGATATCTGGCCTATGACGATTCGATCGCAGGCAAACGTCCCGGTGTGCTGGTGGTGCACGAATGGTGGGGACACAACGAATACGCACGTAAACGCGCCCGCATGCTGGCGGAATTGGGTTACACCGCGCTTGCGGTTGACATGTACGGCGACGGCAAACAGGCAGCGCATCCTGACGACGCGGGCAAATTTGCCGGCGCGGTGATGCAAAATATCGAAGGCGCAAAAGCGCGTTTCACCGCGGCGCTCGAGGTGCTTAAGAAGCACAAAACCACCGATGCTACCCGGATCGCCGCCATCGGCTATTGCTTTGGCGGCGGCGTGGTGCTGCACATGGCGCGTTTTGGGTTTGATTTGAAGGGTGTCGTCAGTTTTCACGGCAGCTTGGGCACACAAACGCCGGCGCAGGCGGGAAAAGTAAAAGCCGCGGTTTTGGTGTGCAACGGCGCAGCGGATCCCTTTGTCACGGCCGAACAAATCACGGCTTTAAAAAAAGAAATGACAGACGCCAAAGTCGATTTCCAATTCATCGACTACCCGGATGCCAAGCACAGCTTCACCAATCCCGACGCGGATACTCTCGGCAAGAAATTCGATATGCCGTTGGCATACAATGCCGCAGCGGATAAAAAATCCTGGGCCGACGCGCAGCAATTCTTCAAAAAAATTTTTGCGAAATAACTCAGCCCCAAAATGAAGAATTCCGACCCGGGAAAAAAATATGTTCGTCTGCACGATGTCGATTGGCAGAGTTGGACGCCTCAACAACGCGCCACATTGACGTTTGTGATGCAAGATGGGCACATTTTACTCATCCACAAAAAACGCGGGCTGGGCGCGGGCAAAATCAACGGCCCCGGCGGCCGCATCGATCCGGGCGAAACCGCGCTCGCGGGCGCGGTGCGCGAAGTTCAAGAGGAGCTGAAAATCACGCCGCTGGGACTGAAACCGAGCGGCGTTTTGCGCTTTCAATTCGTCGACGGCTTGTCGATTCACGTGCAAGTCTTCACGGCCTCCGATTGGGAAGGCGAGCCGCAAGAAACCGATGAAGCCGCGCCGTTGTGGACGCCGCTCGATCAAATTCCGTATGATCGCATGTGGGCTGACGATCGCATTTGGATTCCTCACATGCTCGCCGGCAATAAATTTGAGGGCCGCTTTTTGTTTGATGACGATCGGTTGCTGGAGCATGAGCTTGAGGTGGTTTGAAGGCATAATTCACAACTGTTCTGTCCGCTGCGGATTCATGAAAATCCATATTGGCGGCTATAAGCGAAAATCCGCGCAAATCCGTGTTCATCATTGGCTCAATTTAAAAGTGATTGATGGAGAAACTCAGAAGGGAGTCTGACTTGAACCCCAGGGAAGTTTTGCTTAGGCGATTTGGCTGTTCGATGTTTGTGCACGTACGGCTGGTTTTGATGATGATGGTTTTCGTTTTGTTGCTGCCCCTCCTGTCCGGTTGTTCGAATGCGCAAAAAAATCGGGAACCGGAAACGAACCACGCGGCAGCCGATTCACTGCGTTACAGCGGCGAAATTCATTTGCGCAATATCCGGCAACTCACGTTCGGCGGCAACAATGCCGAGGCTTATTGGAGCTTCGATGACAAGCAGCTTATCTTTCAGAGCGATTGGGAGAAAATCAATGCGCAGGGATGCGATCAAATTTTTGTGATGAACGCAAACGGCGCGCCGCTCGCCGACGGCCAGCCGTACAATTTAGTCTCCACCGGCAAAGGCCGCACGACGTGCAGTTATTTTTTGCAGGACGGTACGATCATATATGCTTCGACGCACGCTACCAGCGCGGATTGCCCCAAAAGCGCGATGTTCAGCGAAGGCCGGTACGTTTGGCCGATTTATGAAAGCTATGATATCTATCGCGCCCAGGCGGACGGTTCACAATCCGAAGTTCTGATCGGCGCGCCCGGCTATGATGCCGAGGCCACGGTTTCGCCGGATGGCCGTTACGTGGTTTTTACTTCCACGCGTTCCGGCGATTTGGAATTGTGGCGGTATGATTTGCAAACCGGCGAGTATTTGCAGTTGACCTCGGAGCTGGGGTATGACGGCGGAGCATTCTTCTCGCGCGATTCAAAGCAGCTCGTATGGCGCGCCAGCCGGCCAGAGACCGAGGAAGAACAGGCGAGTTACAAAGATTTATTGGCAAAAGGATTTGTCGAACCGAGGGAGTTGAATGTTTTCATTGCCGATGCAGAGGGTAAAAACGTCCGGCAAGTTACCAATCTTCCCGGGGCAAACTGGGCGCCATTCTTTCATCCCGATGGCAAGCGCATTCTGTTTTGCTCAAATCACCATTCGCTCGACAAAGGCGGACGCAACTTTGACATTTTCATGATCAACCTCGACGGCACCGGCCTGCGGCAAATCACGCATACCGAAACCTTCGACGCCTTTCCGATGTTTTCCTATGACGGCAAGCAACTCGCTTTTTGCTCGAATCGCAACGCGCAACGCACGCCCACGCGCGACACCAACGTGTTCGTCGCAGATTGGGTGGAAACTCCAGCAAAGATGGATTCGAGTTTCATGAGCTGGAAATAATTGGCCATTCGCCTGGAATTCAGCTTTCTCAAAATTTTCCCGCAACGGGTTGGCCGTTGCATCAATTATCTTGAAAAAAATCCCGGAAGCTAAAGCATTCAGCTTTGTCTTCCGGGATTTTAATTTTGGTTTTTTCTCCCTGCCTTATCGCACCAACACCAGCTTGCGCGTTTGCACAAAACTGCCGGCGCGCATGCGATAAAAATAAATGCCGTTATGCGCCGGTTCGCCCAATTCATTCAAGCCATCCCAGCGCACGGCATGCACGCCGGCATTACGCCGGCCTTGCAGCAGCGTGCGAATTTTGCGGCCCAGAACATCGTAGATCTCCACTTCGACATGTTCGGCTTTGGGCAATTGAAAACCAATAACCGTTCCTGCGCCTGCCATCCTGCCTTCGGTGTTGAGTTCACTACGGAAGGGATTCGGATAATTCTGTTGCAGCGCGAATGCTTGCGGCAGCCCGGCATCGTTTTTCCCGGCCACCTTCGTGGCGAACAATTCATTCCAAAATTGCTGCGCCGCATCGGCATTGGCCTGCAAATCCGCCAGGTTATCGCCCGCCAGCAAAGCAAAACCGACCTCAATGGTCGCGCGTCCTGCAATGTCAAATGGGCCTGCGGCGACGACGTATGAAACGTCTGCCGGCCCGGCCTGGTTGAGTCCGATGCCGCCGCTGATCGACTGCCATTTTTCCGTATCGGTATAGCCGTCGTGCAGTCCGATACCGGTGAAACCCGGAGCATTGGGATCGTTGAAAATCGCCTCATAATTAAAACCGCCTTGCGAAACCAAAGACATGCCGACATATGTTTTCGGTCCGGAACCCGAATCGTAAGCATATCCTAATTTACGCGAGGCGTCATTCGTGGTAACGTTGGTTGCAAACGATCCGCCATCAATGTCCCAATCATAAAAAATGCCGAAATGAAAACCCGTGAGCGGGTTCTCGCTTTGGTTTTCGACGGTGTAACGCAACAAAATGAAATCATCTGCCGGCGCCTCTTTGCGCGCAAACGTTTCCTGAATTACACGAATCTGCATCGGGTTATTGGCGGCTTTATCTTCGAAAATGCCGATGCTTTCCTGGTCGCTCAACGCGCCCGGCGTCATTACCCGCAAATCGCCGCCGGTTGCGACGGTAAAGTCTTTATCGTATCCCTGACTATTGCCGGCAATCAGGCCGCGCACCGCGTTTGAAATTCGGGTTGGCCCGGCGCCGGCAATGACGCCGCCTTCAAACAACAAACTCGTTCCGTTCTTATAGCGGAAGCCAATGCCATCGAGCGAATTGCTGGGATCGGCAAATCCGAGGCGGCCAATGTTGGTAACTGTGGTGGCGACATTGTTCACACTCACGCTTCCAAAGGTCGGCAAAACCGTAACAGTAAAACGATCGTTGTCGGAATAACTGCCGGATGAAATCGTTAGCGTGAAGTCGATGGGATGTCCGCTCGGGGCATTGCTGGCAACACTGAAGCGCAACGGCGTTGCCACGGTCGTTTCTTGCAATGTTCCAAGCGCGCCCACGGCGGCGTTCGCGGTGGTTACGGTAACAAAGTTGTCATTCTCATTCAGCGTCACCGTGGCATTGACAACAGGCGCAAGATAGTTGCGCAAGGTAACTGTAACCGCAACGGATTCGCCCGGCTCGATCACGCCATCGCCGTCGGTTTCTGTAAAGCTGAAATTCTGCAAACGAATCGAGGGCGAGGTTTCCGTCACAGCCCGCAAAACATTCAAGCGGCCCCGGCCTAACAGCCCCGCATATGAGGCGTTATTCGCATCGATGTTATCCGCCGTGACGCGCACCTGTTCGCTCGCTTGTATTGCGCTCCAGGCCGGGTTTTTCGTTTTTACCAGAGCCACCGCCGCCGCGATCAACGGGCATGACATCGAGGTGCCCGAGAAGCTGGCGTACTTGTTATTGTTGACGGTGCTGAGAATGCCGTTGCCGGGTGCCGCGACATCAATCCACGATCCATAATTCGACGTAGAACTTTTGACGTCATCGTTACGGGTGTTCGCGACGGCCAGCACGTTTTGATAGGCCGAGGGATAATGCCGCGCTGCAGTGTTGCCGTTGCCGGCCGCAGCAATCACAGCGATGCCCAAATCCGCGGCAAAATTAATGACATCTTGCTCAAACGAAGAGCTGTTGTAGCCGCCCCAACTCAGACTAATGATATCTGCGCCGTTGTTAGCCGCGTACAAAACTCCTTGATAACCAAATTCAATGGCGTTGTCATCGCTTGCGCTGGCAGCGCAGATCGGCATGAACTTGGCATTCCAACTCATGCCTGCAACGCCAACGCTGTTATTCGTCGCCGCGCAGGCAATGCCGGCGGTATGCGTGCCGTGATCCGCGCTGTTGGGCGTGCTGGATAAACCCGTGGCATTCGGCGAATTGTTCGCAAAATTCCAGCCGTGCGCATCGTCAATAAAACCGTTGTTGTCGTCATCAACGCCGTTGTTGGGAATTTCATCGGTATTCGTCCACAAATTCGCGGCCAGGTCTTCATGGTCAATGTCTGTGCCGCCATCTACGATGGCAATGACCACATTGCCCTGCTCGCCTTTCACGGCGTCCCAAGCTTGTGTCGCTTCAACAACATCATAGAATGTCTGCAAAACAAATTGCGGATCATTGGGCGCAATCGTTAGGCGATGCCGATACTTCGGCTCGGCGTAGGCGATATTGGCATCGCGCCGCAAGGCTTCCGCCACGTGCAGCGGTGAAATTCCGCCTTTGAAGTAGGCAAAATAGATGCTCGAGATATCTTTGGCCGCAACCGCCTCGCGCCGTCTCCGGCTTTCCGGCAAAACCTGCTGTAATTGATAAACGCCGTGCGCACGCAAGACCGCATCAACCGAGGCCACGCCGGTGGCGTTGACCTTCTCGCCGAACTGCCGGCCGTTTTTAAATTTTATCACAACGACGTTCGGCGCATATTCGATTCCCGCGGCAGTTGCGGGCATTCTCTGCCCGCGTTTCGCCTGATTGTCAACCGCGTTTAGCCCATGCCAGGCTCCGCTTCCGATTAAAATTGCCAAACCCGCCATCCGCAAAACGCCCGCTGTTCGACTCATGATTTATCCTTTGTCTTCCTGAAAAAATTATGATAGATTGTCACGCCATGAGCGCAATGTTGAATTCAAGATCGCGCAAGAATAAACCTTCGACTTCCGAAAAGCAAGTGATTTTTCCGTGCAACAAACTCAAGCGCAGGCACATTGTTGCAAAACTGAAACGCAGGCAAAATTTTTTAAGGATTGAAAATGGAGACATCCGGTAAATTGGAGAGAATCTGGCTGAAGCGCGCAACACGCGGTCCGATGGATGCGCAGACACGCGCAACGCTGGTCGCCGGCAAAGGCCTCGTGGGTAACGCGAATCAAGGCGGCAAACGCCAGGTGACGATCATCTCGGCCGAGCGCTGGGCGGAGTTGATGCAGCAACTCGGCGCGCAGGTCGATCCTGCTGCGCGCCGCGCGAACCTCATGGTTCGCGGCCTGAACCTGTTCGAAAGCCGGAATCGCATTCTGCAAATCGGCCCCTGCCGTTTACGCATTCTCGGCGAGACCCGGCCGTGCGAGCGGATGGATGAAGCCTGGCCGGGCTTGCGTGAGATGATGAAAAAAGATTGGGGCGGCGGCGCCTTCGCCGAGGTTTTGGATGACGGCGAGATTGCGGTAGGCGATTCCGTGAGTTGGCATCTATGAGAATTCCGGCTGATTCTTTTTATTTCGTGCTGCCGCGCTGTCCGACTTCACGATCGAGCAGCAGCAAAGCCGCGGTTTGATCGCCAAGCATCTTTAATTGTTCGACTAATTCTTGCGCCGTTTTTTCTTCTTCAACTTGCTCCGTCAGAAACCACTGCAGATGTGCTTGCGTGGCATAATCGTTTTTTTTGATGGCAAGCTCGTACAGCGCATTGATCATATCCGTTACTTTTCGTTCGTGTTTGAGCGCCTGCTCCATCATATCGAGCGGCGATTGAAATTCGTAGGGCGGTTCCGCCAGCGCCTGCAAAATGACGCGGCCGCCGCGATCGTTGAGGAAATTGAACAACTTCATCGCATGCCCAATTTCTTCCTGGCTTTGCAAACGCATCCAGTGCGCGAACCCGCGCAGGCTGGCAGATTCGCAATAGGCCGACATCGCGAGATACAAATAGGCCGACTCCAACTCGCCTTTGATTTGTTCGTTGATCGCATCCTGCACCGCTTTCTTCAACATGAGAGGCTCCTTTCTTGGTTTCGGTTGATATTGCAGTATGCAACTGTGCTTGCAATATGGCTTTTTCATGGCAAAAGCGCAAGTGGCCGCCGCAAGATTATTGAAGAGAATTTGCGGCACAAGTGTCTCTGCGGTTTATTGCATTTCTGCATGCTTCTAGCGGATCTGACTGCACGGTCTCTTAAAATGTCAACTTCATGAACCCTTCCACGACGCAACAAAGGCTTCTGCAAATTCATCACGATATTATCGCCTGCCGGCGCTGCCCCCGGCTGGTGAAATGGCGTGAACGCATCGCGCGCGAAAAAACCAAGCGTTTTGAAAATGAAGACTATTGGGGCAAACCCGTACCCTCGTTTGGCGATTTGAATGCGCGTTTACTGATTGTCGGGTTGGCGCCGGCGGCGCATGGCGGCAATCGCACCGGTCGCACGTTCACCGGCGACCGCAGCGGGGATTGGCTTTACCGCGCCTTGCACAAAGCCGGTTTTGCGAATCAACCGGTGTCGATGCATCGCGATGATGGATTGAAGCTGAAAGATTGCCTGATCACCGCGCCCTGCCGTTGCGCGCCGCCGGCCAACAAGCCCTCGCCGGAGGAAATGGCGAATTGCCGCGGCTACATTCTCGAAGAAGTTGCTCTGATGAAGAAAATCAAAGTTGTGATTGCGCTCGGCAAAATTGCGTTTGACGCGGCGCTTTCTGTTTTCGGTGAAGTTCACGGGGTTGATTTTTCTCCCAAACCGAAATTCGGGCATCGTGCGGAAGTGAAACTGACGGAAAAGATCACGCTGATCGCGTCATTTCATCCTAGCCAGCAAAATACTTTTACTGGAAGATTGACGGAAGCGATGTTCGACGGAGTGTTTCGCCGCGCCCGGCAGTTGCTTGATTCAAAATGAGAACTATGCAAACCCTCAAACCGACGGAGAATTCTGATACTCTCTTTAAAGTTGAATCATTGTAAAAAGCAAAAATTTTTCGAACAAACGGAAAAAACCTACTGATGCTGGTTTTTATCAGTTGAGTTTTCTATCAATATGGAACCTTTCTTTTGGTTTGCGGCTTGGCCGTTTCGCAATCTTATGAACGCAATTAGCAATTAACACTCTCGGCAATAATTGCCAGGGCGGCATTTTCATCTCCGGCGCTGGCCAAGCCAACGCCAAAATCACCCGCCTAAAAAACAAGAATGCCACGGCCAAGCCGTGGCAAATCATTATCGTTTGCTTCTTCATGCCGGCACATATTCTCGGCATCGACGCGGCGTGGACGGCGCCTCAACCTTCGGGCGTGGCGCTGCTGCGCGCACGCCGAAATGCCAAACCAGATTTGATCGCACTGGGAAGATCCTATGACGAATTTCTCAGCAGCGGGGCGCATGGGAAAATTGATTGGCGCACTCGCGTTCGCGGTTGCCTCCCTCCTATTGATTTGTTGCTCTCTCACTGCAAAAAACTCACCGGCGCATTTCCGCGAATTGTGGCGTTGGATATTCCCCTGGCGGCCAAGCCGCTCAACGGCCGGCGGCCATGCGACAATGCCGTGACCTCGGCTTACGTAAGTCGCGGCGCAGGCACGCACACACCTTCCGCCGTGCGCCCGGGTCCGATTTCCAAATTCCTCTTTCAACAGTTGAGCACGGCCGGATATCAATGGCACACGCCAGGCAACGCCGGCAAACCGGCGCTCGTTTTCATCGAAACCTATCCGCATCCTGCCATCATCGAATTGATGCAGTTGCCCATGCGACTTGCTTACAAAACCTCACGCGTGTCGCAATACTGGCCCGAAGCAGATTCGCGCACGCGCTGGCTGCGTCTCTGCAAAAACCTTGAGGCTTTGCGCCGGGCGCTGGTTGATGAAATAAATGGCATCGAGGACTTCATTCCTTCCGCGAGAATTTTGCTCAAAAACAGCAACAAAGCGCGCCTCAAGCATCTCGAAGATGCTCTGGATGCCGTCGTATGCGCCTGGATCGGATATCAATTTTGGCGCGGCAAAGCACTCGCTTATGGCAACAACGAAGCAGCGATTTGGCTGCCCGCGCCGGATTTTCGATCCAAAAAACTGGTGATGCCCTCAAAAATTTGAAGACAAAACTCTTCTCTTGATATCTTCTTCAACTGCGATTCTCCACGCAAAGCGATCCGACTCAAAACGAATTTCTTTAACTGTTTAATTTTTAAAACAGGAGATGCTGATCTTTTGTTCAACAAAATGGCTTTTCTATTAGATTATGACTTTGAACTTTTCTTCGCTCTCTGGCACTAATTTTGGTTTCCACAAAGACTTGGAAAACAATCCTACCCGGATCCATTTTTTGGAGATGAGAACATGAAACTGGATACCAAGCGCACGGCGTGGGTTGCAATCATACTCGCGTTCTCTAGTTTGCGGGTTGAAGCGCAGGCCGGCGGCGAGTTCGACTTGCAAGCCTACACCGATTTCCTCGCCAGCCATCGCGATTTGACTTACGAACAGCTGCGCGGCCTGCATCCCACGGCGAATTTCCGAAGCAAACTCGATCTTCCTCTCACCGAAATCGCCTATCTCGACACGATTATTCAACTCTATCAACTCACCTCCGATGAACAAGCCTTGTTGCGCGAAAATGGCTTTGTGGTGAGCGAGCGGCTGAGGCGCGACAGTTTTGGCCATGCCTTTCTTGAAATCTACCAACATGATTTGCCGGTATTCGTTTCAACCGATGCCATTTTGCATGCGCTGCATCGTTCCTATGACGCGATCCTGCAAGACACGGAAACCGGCGTACTGATTCCGCGCTTGCAGGAGCTTTTGCTCAAGCTGCGCAACGAGTGGCCGAACTTGGCGGCTAGCTACGCAGGCTTGCCGGCGATGCAATCGATGCTGAACGATGTTGACGTTTATCTCACGGTTGCCTTGCGCCTGCTCGGCAATCACCTCGCGCCGCAACGCAGCGAGAATGCCGCGACTGTTGCAGAGCTGTTGAATTTAATTGCCGCCGAGCAGCCCGCTAATTTTGCCTTGTTCAGCGAAACGCAACGGCTGATCGACTTCAGCCAGTTCCGGCCGCGCGGGCATTACACCAACCAGGAAGATTTGCGCAATTATTTCAAAGCCATGATCTGGCTCGGACGCACAGAGTTGATGCTTTCCCCACCGAAAGTGCAAGACGGCTCGGAACCGAGTGCGGCGGATATTCAGCGGCAAACGATCGTTGCCTACTTGCTCTGGGAAGCAATGAAGAACAGCGGCAGTCTCCCGCTGTGGCAGGAAATGGACAGCATCATCGGTTTTCTCGTAGGCGAGAGCGACAATATCACCGTTAATCACTTGCAGCTTTTGGCTGATGAAACCGGCCTGACAGAGGCGAGTGAATTGCTCGATGCCAATCGTTTGCAAGCATTGCAGTCCGCGCTTGCGGCAAAATCCTATGCCGTGCAACGCATCAATTCACAAATTCTGATTTCCGATCCCAACAATCCCGCACAAATTGCGCCGCCCTCGGCGTTTCTGCTGCTCGGCCAGCGTTTCGTCATCGATTCTTACGTGATGGGCAACGTGGTTTACGATCGCATTTTGTATCAAGATCAAAAAGTGTTGCGCATGCTGCCCTCGAGTCTTGACGTTCTGTTTGCGTTGGGGAATGACGCGGCCGCTATTCTGCTGCAAGACGAGTTGCGGCAATATCCCTATGCCTCGAATTTGGCGGCGCTACGCTATCTCATCGATTCCTACGAAGATGATTTTTGGCAGAGCACGCTGTACAACGTTTGGCTGCAGGCGATTCGCAGCCTCAATCCTGCCGACGATCTAACCGTTTTTCCCGCATTCATGCGCACCGGCGCATTTTGGCAGCAAAAGATGAACACGCAACTCGCTTCGTGGGCGCAGTTGCGGCACGACAATCTGCTTTACGCCAAACAATCTTACACCTCCGGCACCACTTGCTTATTTCCGTACAGCTTCGTCGAGCCGTTTCCGGAATTTTATCGCACGCTGCAAAGTTATGCCGAACAAGCGGAGGCAAAATTTAATGCCGTGGCATTCGGCGAGGAATGGCGCAAGGCAAGCATCACGCGCTATTTTTCTCACATGGCCGGGGTGATGGACACGCTGGCTGCGATTGCCGGCAAGCAACTTCACCACGAGAACCCGGATTCCGCAGAAATACGGTTTCTCCGGCGCATGCTGTACAGCACTCCCATCTGCGGGCTGGAGCTTAACGGTTGGTATGCACATCTCTACTATCGCGGCGCGGAGCAAAGCATCGAAAAAGATTTGGTGGTGGCAGACGTTCACACACAACCCACGGATGAAAGCGGCGCTCTCATCGGCAAAGTGATGCACGCCGGCACCGGACCGCTCGATCTCGGCGTTTTCATTGCCGAAAATTACGAGGGCAAAGCCACGGCGTTCATCGGGCCGGTGATGAGTTATTATGAACACGTGACGATGAATTTCCAGCGCTTGACGGACGAGGAATGGCAGCAGCTTTATCAGCAGCCTCCCTCCTTTCGTCCCGCGTGGGTGAATGTTTATCTCTCCGATGCCGAAGGCAAGCGCCGCGGTGCGGGTCCGCAAATCGCGACCAGCGTGAAAGAGCCGCAATTGGCGAACGATCTGCCCAAGAGTTTATTGCTGCACCAGAATTATCCCAATCCGTTCAACGCGAACACTCTCATTCGTTTTGAGATTTCACCGGCATTTGCCCATGCCCCGGCAAAATTGGGGATTTACAATCTGCGCGGTGAATTGGTGCGCGAGCTGATCGATCAATCCCTGCCGGCCGGAAATTATTTGGTGAGATGGGATGGCAGAAACGCTTCCGGAAGCGAGGCCGCTTCCAGCGTTTATTTCTACCGGTTGCAGGTTGGAAATGTAAATGAAATACGCAAGCTGACACTGTTGCGCTAGTCCAAGATGATCCGCTACGACTTGGCCGAAGCATTTGTATTAATCGAGAACCATCAGAGCTTGGCAAGCCACGGCCAAGCGGTGGCTGAATATCTAAGCTTTATCAAAAGCGAATTTATGAAAACCTGCTTTTTGCTGATTTATGCTTTGCTGGCAATAAGCGCCGCCAATGCGCAGCAACTTGAGCAATTCGGTTTGGAAGGCAAAACCGTCACCGCGATGCACGAATTCTTCGGCACGTTATACGTCACGACACAAGATAGCGGCGTCTACCGGCGCTATCTTGCAGATCCGGATTCAGGCTGGATTCATCTCGGCGTGCCGGCAAAGAAGTTGACTTCGACCTTCGCATTCCAAACCATTTGTCCCTTCGTCTGCTGGAAGGGCATTTTGGCCGGCGCAGTGCCGGAGCAAGCCGCCGGAGATTCCACACTGATTTATTTTTATCAACAATATCCCGATACATGTCAGCGAGAAGGGAGATGGATTCCGGCGGATAGCGGCATTGATCGCGCCTACGTCAAACAAATCAATGCACTCGCTGGAACTGCCGTGTGCCAATCCTTGGGGCCGGAATTTGTGACGGCATTCGCAGCCGGTCCTGGCTCAATCTACCGTTCGCTTGATCGCGGCAAGAGCTGGCAATTGGTTTGGCAAAAGCCGTTCGCCAGCGTTCGCACGTTGTCGGCCTATAATCGTTCCCGGCGCCACATGACGGAAGAAGAAATCTGGGCCGGGGGCGCATTAAGTGACGGCTTGGAAATACAATCGACTTTGATTCTGCGCTCGCGCGATTCCGGGACGACGTGGGATGATCGCAGCCCCGCGAATCTCATGTTGCGGCAGGAATGCCGTGCGCTGGGAGTTGATCCGGCGGATACCAATCTCGTTTACGCCGTATTGAGTCACACCGTAATCAAGTCTCGAGATGCCGGAAAAACCTGGCAAGTTGCGAACCTCACCGATCCGCGCGGAGAGTTCACTTCGGTTCTGGTTAACCGCGGTTCTTCCGGTCACGTGTTCGTGGGCGGTTCTCTCATTGGCGACGATATCTTTAAACTATTTGAAACCCGGGATGGCGGTGAAAGTTGGACCGAGCCGTTCATCGCCGGTTCACGAAAAGGCGTGACCAGCATCGTGGCGGATCCGTTTCTTGCGCGTGACCCGCCGCCGCGCCCGGAAATTGCTTATTTGGCCACCCTGGGTTCGGGGGTATTTGTTTATAGGCAGGCTCCACTGCCAATCGAAGAGCAGCATAGTCCGCCCGATGATTTTCGTTTCGAGCCGTCGTTCGCAAATCCGGGCCGCTTGACAGAAATCTCCGCGCTAACATTTCGCGTTCATGCACCGGCGGCGGACGCTCTCAATATTCTATTGTACAACACCCTCGGCCAGCAAATTGCGTTTTGGCGTGCAAATGTGCCGGCCGGCGAGCAGGATCTCACGCTGCCGCTGGCCTCTTCCTCACTCACGGCCGGGCTCTATTTTATACAAGCGGAATGGCGCAATCGAGTTATTGTGAAGAAATGGACGGCATTGCAGTAAGGCAATTTAACTCGACTGTGTCACATTCCAAAAATCATCGCAGTGGCGCGGAAATCGCAGAGTAAGATTTATTAGAATTCCCAGAAAACTCTGCCTCTCAGCGGTGAATCTGACATCGTCAAGCTAATACGGGTCTGGATGTCGTTGAACTTCGTTCTCTTGCTCGCTTGTGCCGCGCCAAATGTGAATAAAAGTACAGATAGATGATGAAACCCGTCGAATCGAATTCAAATTTTTCTTCCGGAGGTCAGAGATGAAACGCTTTTTGTTAATTGCCGCCTTCTTGCTCAGTCCGCTTTCATTGCACGCGCAATATTGGAACGATTATGTGCTGGAAAAAGGCTTTGATTCCCGCGATTATTTTCTGCGGCCGCATCGCATTCTTTCTTTGAATCTAAAAAACATCGACCCGGGATTGCTGGGCGTGCTGCCGGATTATTTGAGCGAATTTTCCTTTCAACCGGCAACGCTTTCCTCCCTGGAAGGCAGCCGGCTTTATATCGACCTCAAAGGCAGCGCCGAAAAACCCAAGGCGCCGAAGTATCGCGTCTACCCGGTGTACTATTACGACAATTTATACTTCGCCCCGCCGTATTATGCCCGGCCCGCGGAACGCAAACTCGAACCGCTGCTTTCGGCCATCTATCTCGGCGATGTTGCCGCGAAATATTTGCCCGGATTAAAATATGCGCTGTCGTATGAATTGACGCATCATTCCGGAACGTTTTATGAATATGTTCCCTATTGGTATTTTGGCGCCTATGATGCCTTTGGCGTACGCACAGCGGAAAGCAGCCGCTTCCCGGAAATCGAAGCGAACATCAAACAAGACGGGCTGGACGAGAAAACCGAAACCGCTCACATGATGGAAGGTTATCTCTCATTCAAACTCACCAAATTCTTCTCTGCCGGCGCGAAGGTGAGCCGAACCATGACGGATGTTTCCGGCGATTATGTCCGTTTCAATGATTATAGCGACAATTTCAATTATTCTTATCAATCGCGCTATCTCAATGAGAAGAACACGGGTTCGACATTGCGGCAAAACGAATTCAGCGCCGGCGCGCTGTTCACGCTGTCAGACACACGGCAGATCGGCGTTTTTGGCGGCCACATCTCCGGGCATCACGATCAAACCGCCGGCGACCGCGACAGCAGCTTTTACAGCTACGGCAGCGAAACGCAATCCGATTACTTCAGCCGATCCTATTATTCGCATTTCAGCGACAGCCGCTGGCGGCATGAAGGCACGACGCGCTACGCCGGCCTCCACGGCGAATTGCCCCTGGAAAACAACATCGCCTTCCGCTTCCGCCTGGAATACCAAAAATCCGATATCGATTTGAGCAACGGCGGCGCGGTGAGCGATACCAGCCATCATCGCTATCGCTTTCGCCATTATCAAGACAGCCTGATTTACGAGCCGGTCTACAACTCAAAATTCACGGATAATCGTGTTGGCGCCGGCGAGGAAAACGGCGCGCGCAAAAGCGGCAGCGCCGGCTTGGTGATTCCCATGTACAAAAACAGCGAAGCCACCGTGGCTTTGCACGTCGAGCATGACGAGAGCAAAACCTTGATGTATGAAGATGCGCAAGCCTATCGCGCGAGCCGGCAACTGATTTCCACCCCGTGGTACCCGGCAGAAACCATGATCGGCATCGAAGACAAAACGCTGCGCCTCGACAGAAAAATCAAAACCACGCGCGCGGCGCTGCCGGTGGCCATGACCTTTGGCATCGGGCAAAGCTGGGCCGTGCATCTGGCTGCGGTCAAACAATATCTCCGCATCGAATCCGAAGAGACCGTTGACATCTGGTATCGCACTGATTCCACCATCGTGATCCGGCCCGGCAGTAGCGCGCCGCAGAATCCGCCGGAGCGTATCGATCGCTATCGCGCCACGCCGGTGCGCCGGATCGAAAACTCGCTGAATTTTCGCGCCGGTGTGAGCTTTCAACCGGCCAAACCGGTGCGCATCGATGTGGGCTTGGGCGCCTCGCCGACGGATTTGGAAACCTGGCAGTTTGCGGTGTTGTTGAATATTTAATCTGTTAAAAGTGAATTCTTTGCTTTTAAAGCAAAGGCTTTGGACATAGATTTTCACAGATCAACACAGATAAAATCAGTGCGAATCCGCTTTGATCTGTGTCCGAAGATTTTGGTTGCGGCTCGTCCTATATGTCGTTGGAGGAAATGATCATGAAAACCAAACTGCTTAAACTCGTCTCCCTGCTCGGCCTGGGCTTGTTGTTCGTGCAATGCGAACACAACGTCGTCGCGCCGGACAACCGCGTTTTCCGCGAGCTGACTTCTTTCGAGAAACAATTGGTCGAGTCGGACAACCGTTTTGGCTTGAAGCTGTTTCGCGAAGTCGTGGAACATAAAAAAGGCGAGAACGTTTTTATCTCGCCGTTAAGCGTGGCCATGGCGTTGGGCATGACGTTGAACGGCGCCAACGGCGAAACCTATGAGGCCATGCGCAACACGCTGGAGCTGGCTGGTTTGTCGCAGGAAGAAATCAATCAATCCTACCAAAGTTTGATTGCGCTGCTCATGCAGCTCGATCCGAGCGTGCAGTTTCAAATTGCCAACTCGATTTGGCACCGCCAGGAAATGGCTTTTGAGCAAGGATTTATCAATCTCAACAAAACCTATTTCAATGCGAGCGTGAGGGGCGTTGATTTCGACGCGCCTGCCACGCTCAATCTCATCAATGCCTGGGTGAAGGATAACACGGCCGGTCGCATCCCGCAAATCATTGATGAAATCAAGCCCGAGCATGTGATGTTTCTCATCAATGCGATTTACTTCAAGGGCGTCTGGACGTATCGCTTCGATCCCACCCAAACTAAAGATGATTGGTTCACCACCGCCGACGGGGCGCAGAAAGCCGTCAAAATGATGCATCAAAAAGCCCGGCTGCACCGTTTTTTTTCCAATCAGGCCTTTCAGGCGGTCGATCTGCCTTACGGCGACGCCGGCTTCAGCATGACGATTTTGCTGCCGCATCGCGGCGTTTCGTTGGATTCTTTGATTGCTGCATTCAATTCAGAAATCTGGTCTGATTGGATGAGCAGCTTTGCCAAGCGCGAGATTGGACTTGCCATGCCCAAGTTCAGGATGACGTTCGACATAACCCTAAACCAAGTGCTGCATAATTTGGGAATGGGAGTCGCTTTTACTGAGGCCGCGGATTTTTCGGGAATGTATAAGCCGAAACGTTTGATGATCAGCGAAGTGAAACACAAAACATTTGTTGAAGTCAATGAAGAAGGCACGGAAGCCGCGGCTGCCACTTCCGTGGGAATGAGGCCAGTTTCCGCTCCTGATGAACTTCGCATCGATCGGCCGTTTCTGTTCGCCATTCGCGACAGCCATTCGCAGTCGATTTTGTTCATCGGAAAAATGGAACAGCCGCAATAACACAATACTTTCAGGAGAGTTCATGCGTTTAAAAATTTTTACCGTGCTGGCCGCCCTGCTGTTCTGCTTTTTTATCGATGCCGAAAATTTGGCGGCGTGTACCTGCCTCCCGCCGCGGCCGCCGGCGCAGGCCTTTGCGGAGGCTGACGCCGTTTTTCTCGGGAAAATAATTTCATTTGAAGAACTCGTGCCGGAACAGCAACGGCGTGCACATATCGAAGTCTTGAAAATCTGGAAGGGCAATAAAGAAGAGGCAGACACGCTTTTCACGGCATTCAGCGAAGCCTCCTGCGGCTATGATTTCGTGGTCGGTGAAACCTATCTCATTTACGCCCATCAGCAGGACAAGGAGTCGTTAGCAACAAACCTCTGCACCCGCACACGGCCGGCAGTTTATGCCTCTGAAGATTTGAAGTACCTGGATTCGGTTTCATTTCTGCCGCTGGCTTTGGGCAACTCCTGGACCTTCGGCTCAAACTTTCCGGGCACGACAACAGAAACCATTCTCGACACCATTCGCACCGGCGGATATCTTTATTACCAATTCGATCAATTCCGCGAATTCTCACGCCCGCTGCTGCGCATGAATGATTCGCTGGAGTTGATCATTCGCCACGAGAATGAGGAACAAATCTGGCTCAAATTTGGCGCGAAAATTGGCGAGAGCTGGCATGTCTACGGCCCCCAACATCTGGCTGAGTGGACGGTGACGCTCGAGAGCACGACTGATACCATCCGGGTCGATGCCGGACGTTTCTTCCCGTGTTATCGTTTCTATTTCAGATTTCCCGGCGCAGACAACGATTGGATCGAATGGTATACGCCCAACCTTGGCCCGGTGAGGCGTGAACTGCTGGGCTTTGCCGTAATTGAATATCCCTTGGCAAGCGCCATTATCAACGGCCAGAGCGTCCCAACTGGCGTTGATCAGCCTACGTCGCCTTCATCCCCACAAACGTTCGAGTTGAAGCAAAACTATCCCAATCCGTTTGCGCCGGCCAGCGCTGAATCATTCTTGAGCACAACTTCGATTCACTATCGGTTATCGCGTGAGACGCAAGTGACATTGACGATTTACGATATCCTCGGCCGTGCGCTCAACACGCTGGTGCAGCGCCGGCAAGGCCCGGGAGATTATATCGTCACCTGGAATGGCCGCGACCACAACGGTGGCCGCGTTCCCAGCGGCGTTTATTTTTATAAATTGACGGACGGCAGTTTCACGCAAACGCGCAAGCTGGCGGTGATTCAATAAATCTTTTTTGGTTCTATGTTGAAAAGTGTGGGTAGTTGAATTTGAGCTTGCCTGCAATGAAGTAGATCATATTGATGAAATTGTCGAGATTGCGATAACCGCGAGCACGTCGTTTGGCGAGCTGAATTTTGCTGTTGATACCCTCCAGAATCCCGTTGGCGATTTTCGCTTCGATATAGTTGACGATGCCGCTCCAATGGCTCTTGAGGGTTTTAACGAACTTCTTGAAGGCCGCAATGCCGGAGGCTTCGACCTCGGCGCACCAGCGGGATAAAAAAGCCAAACCTTGTTCTTTGTCATTGAAATCCCAAAAGTCGTGAAAGAGTTCTTTGAAGCGATAGGCCTTCCCCAGCGTGGGATAAAGCGTGATCAACTCGGCCAAGGCGACTTGTTGTTTGACGGAAAGCTTGGCCGCGTTTTTTAGGAAGGTATATTTATGGCCTTTCAGCGCTTGATGCTCTTGCCGCTCCGCTTTGCGAACTTCGTCCATCGCCTCGTTGAGCAACTTCACGATATGAAAACGATCGAAGACGATTTTGGCGTTCGCGAAGTTGTGAGTCACCCCAGCGATAAATGCCGGCGACATATCGATGCTGACATGCTCAATTTGTTCCGGCAGCACACCCTTGCTTTGAAGGTGATTCTGTAGGCGATCAATGGTCGTTTCATCCTTGCCCGGCGTGGCGAAGAGCACCCGGCGCTCATCCAAATCCGTGGCGAGCGTCACATAGTCGTGTCCTCTCTTGTTCGCGGTTTCATCAATGCCAATGTTCGTAACCTGGGTTTGATCATCCTGCTCGACAGCAATCTCGATCCAGTAATCAAAAATCGTCCATAGGCGATTAGGATAAACACCTAAAATTTTGGCGGCCTTGTTGACGGGCATTTCATTTTCAATCAAACACATCGCAAACGCTTCGAAGAGGAGAGTGAAACCGCTGCCTTCACGCGCCCATGCCACCGGAACTTGTTTCACCTTGCCTGTGCTCGTGGTAATGCGAGGCACACGCGCGTGCAGAAAACAAGGGTGTTGGAAAAAATCCAGATGCTGCCAAGTGCGCTGCTGGGTATCGTAAACCGCACATTCCACTCCGGCATCGTCTTTAAATTTCGCGCCTTTGGGAAAGGTGAGATAGAGATTGAGTTGTTTTTGACCCGAAGCGTCTTGTGAAAATTCTAGGCGCTCGATACACCACGGCGGCGTGAGGCCTAAAGCGAGTTCGAATAAGCGTTCACTGTTCATGCGGTAAAGTTAAGCGCCTGAATCATCAGTACCCACACAAATCAACATAGAACCTCTTTTTTTGGCAACGCAGGTGTTAACATGAACGGCAGAGCCTTGATTTTAGTGCTTTTGATTTTTGCATTCATTGCGCCATTTTTTTCAGCGCACGCATGTTCCTGCGCAGAACCGCCTTCCCCGGCAGAGGCTTTCCAGCAAGCGGAGGCCGTGCTTTTGGGCAGGGTTGTCGCCATTCAAGACGGACCCGGGCCGCGTCTCATCACGGCAAAGATCAGAGCATGCCGGGAATGACTTCGCGTTTTTGACAACACAGCCCGGTGTGGCTCACCGCGCGGGAGGCTGCGGCAGCGAGAATATTCTTGCCGGGAACATTTATTTGTTTCTGGGCGCCTTTGTCTATTTGCTGCGGCGCAAGGCTTCCTGCAAATTCATGCTGTAGGCATCCTGTAAAGCATAACCTCGGATCAAAATATGCGACAATTCATGAAACGCCTTATTCCCGCCGCCGCTTTGTTGTTATTGATCGCGATCACGGCTTGCGATCACACCGCGCCTGCGGAGGCCCTGCTCGACCGCCAATTCGCGCGCATCGGCGCGCAAACCTGGGTTGAAGCCATGCCCTTGCAATGCCTCACCAATCCCTGGCAACAGGAATGGCTAAAAGCGCATGGCAATGATCCCTCACAATATCCGCATGAACGTGAACGCGATATTTTGCGCATGTATTTTCTCAAGCGCGGGGTGGACTTTGGCGAATATCACGCTGAGGGCGTGTGGGACGCCACTTGCGCCGCCTGTACTTGTCCGGCAGGCTATGCGGCATTCCTGCAAATCAATCAGCAGGATTTGCCGGTGTTCGAGCAGCATGGTTTCGGGCTTTCCGGCATGAATCTGCAACTGCAAGCCGACAAGCCTGCGTTCGGAATCGATGAAGCCATCAACTTTCAACTCAGCAACCCGAGTTCGTATTCGTTCACGGCAACCGGCGCCGATCGCATGGGCGGCGATTGGCTGCTCGCGGCGCAGGGCAGCGGCTTCATTGTGCAACAAAAACAAAACGGCGATTGGCAAAGCGTGCGCCTGCCCTTCGCTTTTGAAGGCGTGCGTCGATTCACGATTGCGCCGGGCGCCGGCTTGCACGGATATTGGTTGAATTATGAGAAATTATCCGGTACTTTCCGCCTGCTGCTGCAAGTTCATCCCGCCGGCGACAGCTCGCGCGTGGGGCACGTGATTTCGGAAAGCTTCACAGTGGGCGAGGATTTGATTCCGTTCGATCCCGGGCCGGCTGAACTTGATTTTGGCGACGCCTACATGCTGCATGCCGATTCCACTGCGCTCACGGGTGAAATTCTTCACACTGCGGTTTCCCACAGCGGCGGCTGCCGGGTGCATGAATTCACGGTTCATTTCAATCGCATTGCGAGCGACACTGCGTTTGTTTTCATACGGCACAACGCCAACGAGGATGCTTGCGAAGCCCATCTCACCCGCACGCAGCGCGCAAGTCTGCAGCCGCTGCTGGTGCGGGATGATTTCGCCAAACTCATGCTGGTCACACCCACGGGAGATTTGATTCCGCTACGATGATCCGCGCGACTTGCTTTCTCCTCCTCCTAGCCGGCGCTGCTTCGGCGCAAGAAACGCATGCCCGCCTCACGCCGGAGAAGAAGCAGGCCGCGGCCATTCATAAAAAGTCCCTGGTCATCGATGCGCATATCGACGTTCTCTATCATCTGACGAGAACCCGATCCCGCGCCGATCTTTCCCAACGGCTTGCCGCCGGCCATTTTGACTTCATCCGCGCCCAAGAAGGCGGGCTGGATGCCTCGTTCTTCGCGATTTTTGTTTCCAACCGTTTCAGCGCGCAGCCGAACGGACCTTATCACGAAGCGCAGCGCCTGCTCGAACACCTCGATCGAATCATTGCAGCAAATCCGCAACGGGCGGAGTTCGCCCACACCCCCGATGACGTGCTGCGCATCGCAAATGCCGGCAAACATGCGGTGATCAAGAGTGTGGAAAACGGCACACCGATCGGCAATGATCTCACCCGCTTGCGTCAATTCTATCAACAAGGCATTCGTTACCTCACGCT
Source organism: uncultured Cytophagia bacterium (assembly GCA_964457925.1). GTDB lineage: Bacteria > Zhuqueibacterota > Zhuqueibacteria > Zhuqueibacterales > Zhuqueibacteraceae > Coneutiohabitans. The sequence continues at coordinate 5,154 of CAYWGH010000053.1, read as the reverse complement.
TTGTCATAATGAAGACAATCAGATTTGTGATTCATCGTATGACAAACGCCGCACCCATCGCGGCCTGAGCGCGTTCGGCAAAAAAGTCGTGGCGGAGATGAATCGCCTCGGCATGATCATCGACGTTTCGCATGTTTCCGATCAAACATTTTGGCAGGTGTTGCAACTCTCGCAATCGCCGGTGCTGGCCTCGCACTCAAGCTTGCGCAAATTTCGCTCGTTTCAACGCAACCTGTCGGATGAAATGTTGCTCGCTCTTAAACAAAACGGCGGCGTGGCTTGCATCAATTTCGGCTCGATGTTTTTGAGCGATGATTACCGCCGCCGTAAACAAGCCCTGCAAGACGTCATCAAGCATATCGATTATGCTGTGCAACTGATCGGCGCCGATCATGTCGGCTTGGGGAGTGATTTCGACGGCGTTGACGAACTCCCGCGGGGCCTGCAAGATGCGAGCGCCTATCCCAAAATCACGGAGGCGTTACTGCAATTGGGATATTCGGAAGAAGATATTTTCAAAATCAATGGCGGGAATTTGTTGCGCGTGTGGCGGGAGAATGAGAAACGGAGTTCACCTTGAAATCCACAACTGCCAGAAATAAATTCCAACAACTCAAACGGAGCTGTGCCCAACACCATTCGGCTTGAACCTCGCCAGCCGCATGGCATTGCCAATCACCGCCAGCGAAGCGCCCATGTCGCCGCACAGAACCGCGAGCACCAATGTGGTCCAGCCGGGAAACACGGCGAAGCCCAGCGCGAGTTTCAACAGCAGTGCGGTCCACACGTTTTGTTTGATGATGGTGCGCGCACTCCGGCTGAGCGTGATGAGGTAAGGAAGCTTGCTCAAATCATCTCCCATTAAAGCAATATCCGCGGTTTCCAAGGCGGCGTCGCTGCCCGCCGCGCCCATGGCAATGCCGACGTCCGCAACCGCAAGCGCCGGCGCGTCATTGATGCCGTCGCCCACCATCGCGACTTTGCCGTGTTGCGCCTGCAGCTTTTTGATCTCGCCGACTTTGGCATCCGGCAGCAGTCCGGCATGCAAATGCGCAATGCCGGCGCGTTGCGCCATTGCCTGCGCTGTGCCGGGATTGTCTCCGGACAGCATCGCGGTTTTGAGGCCGAGGCGGTGAATCTCGTCGATCACTTGTCGGGTATTTTCGCGCAGGCGATCGGCCACGGCAATGATACCCACAATTTCCTGGGTATTACCGATGAGCATTGTTGTCTTGCCCTCGGCTTGCAAGGCTTGCAGTTGTAGATGCGGAAGCGACATGCTGTCTTCCGCAAACATTTCTGCTGTACCGATGCGATATTCCGCGCCATTGACGCGGGCTTGTAAACCCCGGCCTGCCGAGTTTTTGAACGCCGAGACCAAATGCAGTGACGTGTCGCCCGCGGCGTGTAGAATGGCTTGTGCAATGGGATGCTCGCTGCGCTGCTCGAGCGAGGCAGCAAGACGCAAGACCTCTTCCCGCGCCAGGCCATTGAGCGAAATCACGTCGGTCACGGCCAGCTTGCCGCTCGTCAGTGTTCCGGTTTTATCGAACGCAATCGCCTGTACTTGTGCCATGTTTTCCAAATGCATGCCGCCTTTGATGAGCACGCCGTTGCGCGCGGCGCTGGTGATGGCGGAGATCACGGCGACGGGTGTTGAAATCACCAGCGCGCAAGGGCACGAAATCACCAACAGGGTAAGCGCTTTCTCAAACCAGACATGAAAATTCGCATCAAAAAACAGCGACGGCACAATGGCAATCAAACCGGCAACGAAAACAACCGCAGGCGTGTAGTAACGCGCAAAGCGGTCGACGAATTTCGCGCTGGGCGCTTTTTGGCCCTCGGCCTCTTCCACCATTTCAATGATGCGTGACAGCGTGGTGTCTTTTGCGGGTTTGGTGATGCGAATTTCGAGGTACCCCTGTTCGTTGATGCTGCCGGCGTAAACCTCGTCGCCGGGATGTTTGTCGATCGGAATCGACTCGCCGGTGATGGGCGATTGATTGACGCTTGATTGCCCCACCACCACCACGCCATCCAGCGCAATACGTTCGCCCGGACGCGCGAGCATGATTTCGCCCACTTTCACCTCGTGCACATCGATTTCCTGTTCGCGGCCGTTGCGCATGATGATGGCCCGCGCCGGCGCAATTTGCGTGAGCATTTTGAGCGAGCGGCGCGCGCGTTCAACGGCGTAACCTTCCAGCAATTCTGCCAGCGAATACAAAAAGGCCAGACTCGCCGCCTCAACATATTCTTCAATCAAAATCGCACCGATAATGGCGATGGTCATGAGAAAGTTGATATCCAGCGCCATGGTGCGCACCGCGCGCAAGCCTTTGGGCGCAAAGTGCCAGGCGCCGGTAATGAGAGCCAACAACAAAATCGGCGCAGAAAAATGAAACGTGAAATTCCAAACATAAAAATAAGAATCGCGCACGAAGAAATTAATCAGCAATCCGATTCCCAGCAGCACGCCGGAAATTGCCACGACTAGAACCTCCGGCGTTCGCCAAAACGGCGCTCTCGCCTCGTGCTCGGCATGGCGATGCTCGTGTTTAACCTGGAAACCGGCGCTCTCGATGCGCTCTCTGATGCGCGCCAAGTTTTGGCGATTCTCATCGAAACTGACTTTTACTCTGCCGTTCGCAAAATTCACGGCGACGGCATCAACGCCCGGCATTTGTGTCACCGCAGATTCAATCGTGCGTGCGCAACCGGCGCAGTGCACACCGGCCACCGTGATTTCTTCGTGGGTGAGCGTGTTCTTGTTTTTGTCCATCGGCTCAAACCTTTGCGACTTTGACTTTTTGGAATTTGTCTTTTGCAGCAGCGCGTTCCGTTTCCGCCACGTGCTCGGTTGCGACTTTGATCAGGCGCTCGATATGCTCGTCATCGAGCGAGTAGTACGCCATCTTGCCGGCGCGGCGATATTTGACCAGCCGCACCTCGCGCAGAAAGCGCAGATGATGCGAAATTGCCGGCCGGGTGACGCCCAGCAAGCTGGCGAGATCGCAAACACAAAGCTCGGCGCGCTGCATCGCGAGAATGATCTTGAGACGCATGGGGTCGCTCAAGACTTTGAAAATTTCCGCAAGATTGGCAATGCGGCGGTGATTGGCAATCTTTTGGGCGGCTTTCTGCACATGGGCTTGGTCGACATATTCAATCTCGCAAACCGCATGGCCGTTTTCATGAAACATGTGGCGCTCCAACGATTAAGCGTTTGTTGAATCGTAAAATAACCGTTTAATCGAATTTTGCAAGCACAATTTTGGAGCAACAAGGCAAGCGCAAGAGACCGGTGTTTTCTGCGGAGTGATTTTGGGTTAGCCCCGGATAAAGGCAAAACACGAAATCCGTGCACATCCGTGTCCATCCGTGGCGCATTCAATAATTGCCAGACTGGAGTTTCCTGCAGAGTGTTTTTTGATTAGCCACGGATTTACACGGATCGGCACGGATTCGTGTGGCATTGTGTTTTTCGGTTGAAGTCACCGAGAGTATCATAGCGCAACTCCCAAGGTTCAAACAAATTCCAAATTCAAAATCTCAACGCCCAGAGAATTGGATTTGATCGATTCAGATTTTGATTCTGTTCGAAGTTCCGATTCCATTTCTCAACCACAGATCCACATGCACTGCCACGGATGAGAACAAAACACGAAATCCGTGCCCATCCGTGGCTCAACTATTTGCTTGTGGCCATACACCCAAGTATTCCAAGCAGAGGCCCGCAACGACTACCAACCAAAAGAACAGTGATGAAAATGAAAAATCATCATTTATTGTTCATTGCGCTCCTTCTGGGCGCATTCGCTGTACTGCCATTACAAGCGCAAATCGTGCACAACGACAAACCCGAACGCGAGTTTACCGTTATTGACAAGGCCCCAGCATTTTTATCGGTGTGGTGCTGGGCGGCTTTAGCGGAGCCGTTATTGGCACTTTGCTGGGTGATTCACGAGCCTACAACGGCGAATTTGTCGAGATCATGAGAGGTGTGCTGATCGGCGCGAGTGTCGGGCCGTTTCTGATTTATGAAGACTGGGCGAGAAGAAGGGGGGTAAGGTTCCCCATGAACACCTGGTATGTCATGTCCGGCGGCAATATGACATTTTCAGACTATGAAGCCGCTGATCTTCGACTCGGCTATTCGGGGGGCATTGGCCGCAACTACCGCTTGAGCGAAAAGGTTTATTTGCAGGCTGAAGCAAGATACAATCACGGGCGATTTCTTCTCCCTTCGCAGAGAATACGGTATAGTACATTATTTGGGACGGCCAGGCGGGAAATTTGGCACAGTGATGTCAGTTTTTCAGTGGCGTACATCGACATCGCATTATTGACTAAAATTAAAGTTGCGACATTCGATAAAGCGCGGCTTCATGTTGCGCTGGGGCCTGCTCTGTCCGTGCAAATTCTCGAAAAAACGGATTACAATATCCGGGAAAAGGAAAATGTTGACAACTTCCCATCCGTGAGATGCGATTTTGTCTACGATGGTTACGAACCCGGCCCAACGACTCCCTTCCTCAGTTTGGTTACAGCGATCGAGCTTGAAGCCGGCAGGCTCCTGCTCAAAGCAAGTTTGAATTCGGCGTTGTATAATTCTGATCAAATATTTCCTTTGATCAACGAGACGCGGTTGCACACGCTGGCGTTTTCGGTGGGATACCGGTTTGCGAAGTGATGAGGGTGATTCGGGTTTCCAAACACCGGTTGGTTGTTTGAACGGTTGCGTGAGTTGAACATGCTTTTCATATACAAATCTGCCCGCCAAGCACGAAAAAAAATAATTCCCAAAACTAAGAGAATTCGCATATTTCTCCCAGCTTCGGGAAATTTTCTTATTGGCTTGACAGCCTGTTCATCATTCAACTATTTGATTTTTAGAATGCCTGTGTTTGGCACGGGCGTTGTACGAACTAAAACCGGCCCCGCCTGAAAAAATTTTAAGAATATACGGGAATTGCACGAATAGCGGCTGAATGCTGAACAAAAGGTGACTTGGGGTGAGAGTGGGGATTCCGCCAGATCCTTTTCTGTGTCATTGCAGATACAAATCGCGAGCGTAGCAAAGTTTAGTAAACATCTTGTCATCGGGCACTCAAACTCCGCCACTGATGGGCACTTGAAAATCCGCCATTT
>CAYWGH010000052.1:0-32719 GCA_964457925.1 uncultured Cytophagia bacterium | reverse complement strand
ATAAGCCCAGCGGTTTTCAAGACCGCCGCCTTACCAATTAGGTCTAGCCCTCCGAAACACATCTGCGCGAAAATGCCGACTGTGTTCTCTCAGACGTTTGCTAATGCCCTCCGGTATTTGAATTTTAGCGCGGCAATATACAAATCAGCAAAGGTGGAGTCAATGTTTTTTTCGAGCGTATTCGCTTAAAATTTTTGCAATAACGCAGATGAAAAAGGCGCTCCTTCGCGGGCCTGGGGAAAAATCTCAAAGCGGGGTAAAATCTGTACACAATGCCGCCGGCATTACGGCTGGCGAAAGAAGTCGTTTGCAGCACAACAGCGCGCCAGCCGTGCGCAATGCCGCATTTTTGTCTGCGATGCGGCCAGGCGATCAGGTGTTCGCGCGTTTTGATCATCATGCTGCGCTCGTGGCCGATCAAAAAGCCTGGCACTTTATCCCAATTCATCTGCGCATCATTTGTGGCCGGGCGAAACGTTGATTGAATTGAAATAGTATTCACGCGCGCGGAGACATCTGCAAACCTGTTGCGCCTGCCGGATTTGAGTTGGGATGATGGTCGCAAGGAAAACAGGCGGCGGCGCTGGCAAAAATTCAAAATAAGCTGAAGTAGAAAATGACCCCGGTAGCGTCAGAGTTCCTCCAACTCGCGTTCAAGGTATTTGTTGTAATCTTTCACGATCGGCGTGTATTTCTCGTTGAGCAACGGCGAGGAAATCATGAAATCGGCAGTGGAACGATTGCAGGCGATGGGAATGTTGTAGACCACGGCGATGCGCAGCAGCGCTTTGACATCAACGTCGTGCGGCTGCGGACTCATGGGATCCCAGAAGAAAATGATGAAGTCGATTTTGCCTTCAGTGATCATTGCGCCGAGTTGTTGATCGCCGCCGAGCGGCCCGGATTTCAGCAGGGTGATATGTTTGAACGCAGAACGCCCGCCGCGTGTGGCCGCCAGCTTTTGTTGAATGGCTTTCTCAACCAGCTTGCCGGTCGTGCCCGTGCAAATCAGATTGTGCGCGAGCAATACTTCAAAATTCCATTCCACCCATTCGATTAAATCTTTTTTGCGGTTGTCGTGCGCCACAAGCGCGACATTTTTGATTTTTTCCATATGCTCTCCGGATGCGGCTGCTGAGATTTTGAGGCACAACCTCTCGGCAGCCGGGCAAGATAATATTTATTGCGAAACGCGCTGAACTCTATAGGTGAATTTCAAATCATGCCAGCAGAAACGTTTTGGCTCAACATGCCGCGGGTTTGAAAGTAAGATTCAGGAACAAATTTTGAAAGCCCTTTGTTGATTCACGATCAAAATTAACTTGGCCATGTCAGATTCACCGCGGAGACGCAGCGTTCGCTGAGAATTCACGCAATCTTACACTGCGAACTCCGCGACTCGGTGGTGGTTTTTGGAATATGATAGAGTCAAACTAGATGATATAAAATTCCGCACCATTCGGTTTTGCATTTTCATTCTCTTGCAAGCGCGGGTCTTTACCCTTGCTTTTCGCGCACGCCGTTTATATACTTTGCCGGCATAAATAATTCAGTGTCCGCTATCGCCCGGACGGACCCCGATTTTAGCGCAATCATTGTCTCATGCACGATTCAACATCTCCAAGCCAGACCTGGCAGCTGGAGCGCGAAGTTTTCCGGCTGCGCACATTGCTGGAAGTGGCGCAAGCGCTGGCCGATTGCCGCGAAAGCCAAAAAATTTTCACCGAAGTTTTGGCGATTCTTTCCGGCACCTTCGGCGCCGGCAAAGCGTTGGCGATTGCCCAGCGCGATGACGGCCAATGGCAATGCATGGCGAGCCGCGGCGAATTGGCGGCGGAGGCGGTGACGAACAATTTGCGGCAGATGGGCGTTCATTCCCTGGAAAGAGTTTTGCCAGAGCTGCGGCGTTTGCTGGATGGGGAGCCGGGCATCGAGCATTTCGCGGCTGCCACCTTCACGACGATGCGCGAAGCGCGTGCAGGGGCATTTCTGCTCGGCCCGCGTTTGTTGGGCGAACCGTATGCCGAGTCCGATCGTGAGCTGCTCGAAGCCGTTGCGAGTTTCAGCGCCCGCGCGCTGGAGAATGTACAGCTTTACGAGATTCTTCAAGAAACGCAGGAAAAGCTGCGCCTTGAAAATCTCGCGTTGCGCGAAGCCGCCAAAAAAGATTTCAGCGACACCGCGATTCTCGGCAAAAGCGACGCGATTCAGCGCGTGCGGCAGCAGATTCGCAATTTCGGCAAGAGTGAGGCCAGTGTATTGATCACCGGCGAGACCGGCACGGGCAAGGAACTCGTGGCGCGCGCGCTGCACTTTCATTCGTTGCGCGCCGACGGCCCGTTTCTCGGAGTGAATTGCACCGCGATCCCCGAAAATTTGGTGGAAACCGAATTTTTCGGCATTGAGGCCGGCACCGCCACCGGCGTGAAGAGGCATACCGGCTTGTTCGAGCAGGCCAACGGCGGCACACTGTTCATCGATGAAGTCGGCGACATGCCGGCAGCCTCGCAGGCAAAATTGCTGCGCGTGCTGCAGGAACGCAGCATGCGCCGTATCGGCGGCGATCGCGAAATCCCGGTCAACGTGCGCGTGATCGCCGCGACCAACAAAAATCTCGCAGAAGCCATTGCCGCCGGCAGCTTCCGTGAGGATTTGTTTTATCGCCTCGCGGTGCTGGAATTGCGCATTCCGCCGCTGCGCGAACATCGCGAAGATTTGCCGTTGTTGGCGCAGCATTTTCTCAATGTCTTTGAAAACAAATTGCGCCGTAAAACCGGCGGCCTCGCGCCGGAGCTGTTGCAGCAATTGGAGGATTATCACTGGCCTGGAAATGTACGCGAATTGGAAAACGAGATGGAGCGCCTGGTGACGCTAGCGGACGAAGGCCAGCTTTTGCGGCCAGAGCATCTTTCGCCCAAACTCAAAAGCATCTCGCCCAGCGCTACCCGGCAACGTCCGTCATCGCTGCTTTTGCGCGACGCCGTCGATCAGCTCGAACGTGAGATGATTGCCGAAGCCCTGGCGCGCCACAACGGCAACAAAAGCCAGGTCGCCCGCACCCTCGGCCTGAGCCGGCTCGGCTTGCAGCAGAAAATGGATCGGCTGGGTGTGGCGAATCCGAACGTGAACAAGCAATAATAACCCGCGAAAGCTTTTTTCATCAATCCGCTCTCGCGTTGTTGACGCTACCCTATTCAAAGCGAAGAACGCCATGACGGTTCCACGGTAAGTAATTTGTGATCGTTTCAGGCCGATAACAAAAAAATCAACAGGTGATGCCTCATGCGGCAAGTTATTATTTATCCCGGCGAAGACGGGTACTGGGTAGCGGAATGCCCGAGTTTGCCTGGTTGCATTAGTCAGGGCAAAACGTGACAAGAAACCCGGCTCACTATCAAAGAAGCCATTAATGATAGATCGTGGCTCTTGAGGAAGACGGCCTCCCGGTTCCCGAAGAAAACTTCGAGGCGATGTTGGTGGCCGTATGAGTAAATTGCCGAGAGCTTCCGGGCATGAGCGCGTCAAAGCGTAGGAACAAGTTGGCTTCCTTTTCAAACGACAAGAAGGAAGCCACATGATTCTGCGTCGAGACGATCCTTTCGCCCAAGTCGTTGTGCCTGATCATAAAGAATTAGACCGGGCACTCTTCGCGCAATTATCAGGCAGGCTGGCCTCTGGGTGGACGAATTTGTGAGTTTGCTGTGAAGTATTGACTTCACAAGCTTATAATTCCGTAAATGATCAATCCCCATGAAAATCCGCTCCAAACTGCTGCTCGCCGTCCTCTTCGAAATTGCGCTGACCATTGTCATCGTGATTTTGTGGGCCTATCAAGGCGCGCAAAATGAATTGGAGCAGCTGGCGCGCGACCTGCTGCGCGCGCAAACCGATTTCGCCTATGCCGTCTGCGACCGCTACAACCAACGCTACGGCCATCCCACCGATGAGTTGAAGGAACAAATTAGCGCCGTGCGCATTGCCATTGATGGTTACATCGTTGCCATCGACAATTCCGACACGCCTGACAAGGGCAAGCTGATCATTCATCCGACCGACACGGGCGAGAACCTCAACAACCCGCGCTTTCCGCACATTCAAAAAATCATCAATCGCATCGATCAAGCCGGCAAGCCCGACCGCTATTCGGCTTATGACGGATACCACCAGGAAACCGGCGCGCGCGGCCGGCAGGGCGAGCGCAAAATCGTTTATTACATGTATTACAAGCCGTGGGATTGGATTCTGCTCTCCTCCGCCTATGAGCGCGATCTGTTTCAAAGCGCGGACGTGGTGCGGCATCGCACCGTCGAAGCAATTGCCGCGATGGCGATTCTCGCGGTCATCATCATGACCCTGTCGATTCGCAAAATTCTCGCGCCGCTGCGGCAGTTGAATCAAACCAGCCAGGAAGTCGCCAACGGCAAGCTCGACGCCACGTTTGCGATCGACTCGAAAGACGAAATCGGCGAGTTGGCGCGCTCGTTCAACAAAATGCTGCAATCGTTGCAGCACAACCTGCGCATCACGCAGGAGTTCGAGATTGCGCGGCGCATGCAAATGGAAATGCTGCCCGAGACTCCGCCGAACCTGCCCGGCTTGCGGATCGAAGCGCGTTCGCTGCCCGCCACCGAAGTCGGCGGCGATTTTTATGATTTCATCACGCTTGGGCCGCACCGGCTCGCCGTCATCGTCGGCGACGTGTCCGGCAAGGGCGTGTCGAGCGCGATGGTGGTGAGCGCCGCGCTTTCCGCCATTCGTTTCGCAGCCGAAAGCCATCAAACGCCCGCGGAAATTCTCGGGCTGGCCAACCGCCGGCTGGCGGTGGATCTGCAGCGCGGCATGTTCGTCGCGGCGTTTTGCGGCATTCTCGATTTGGCGCGCGGCCGTTTGCTTTATGCCAATGCCGGTCAAACCCTGCCGATTCTCTATCGCAACGGCGAGGCCATGCTGCTGCCCTCGCCGGAAGAAGGCGATCGTTTTCCAATCGGCATTCGCCGTCAGATCGATTACGGCCAGCGGCAAATCGATCTCGCGGCCGGCGATATGCTGGTGTTTTACACCGACGGCATCGTGGATATGATGAATGACGAGAACGAGCCATACAGCTTTGACCGTTTTCGCGCCTCCGTGCATCGGCATGCGCGAGAGTCGAGCAACGGCATCATTCATGAACTGATCAAGGATGCAGAAAAATTTTCGGGCAGCCGCGCTCATTCGGATGATATTACGCTGCTGGTCGCCAAGTTTGAGGGGGCGCCGCCGCCTGTTCGTGATGAACCTGAAAACGGCAAAGCGCCGGTGGCAACCGCATTCGCTGAAAACCGCGGCGAAGTGCGGCTCTCGATTCCTTCACAACACGGTTATGAAAAAATGGCGATGGAAGCCGCCGCGGAACTGGCGCACATGCTCGGGTTTCGCTCCGAGCGCGTGGAAGACTTGCGCACCGCCGTCGCGGAAGCATGTCTGAACGCGATCGAGCACGGCAACAAGCTGAATCAAATGAATCGCCTCGACGTTTTGATCAAGCCCGCTGGCGAAGGCCTGGTGGTGCAGGTTATCGATAACGGTAGCGGCTTTGCGTTAACACCGCAACACGAGATTAGTATTGAACGCAAAATCAGCGGCGAAGAAAGCGCGCGCGGCCTGGGGCTGTTTTTGATTGAAAAATTGATGGATCATGTCGAATACAAAGTTTTGCCGGAGCTGGGACATGTGACGACGCTGCGGATGGACAAGAATTGATTTCAGGCAAGGCGTTCTTAGCCGCGCCAATCCGCGCAATCTGCGTCCCAAATGCTTTTGGAGTTATATTCATGAAAATCTATTGCCCCGAATGCCGCTGGAAACCCACTGCCGATTCGCGCTGGCAGTGCCATCCCGGCTGTGATCATGTTTGGAATACCTTCGACACACATGCGCGTTGCCCGCAATGCGGCAAAGTCTGGCGCAACACCATGTGCCTCGCCTGCCAGCAATGGTCGCGGCATGACGATTGGTATCACGATGAAACGCCGGCGGAAGTGGAGGAGCTCGACATGAGTATGGTATGGAATTAATTTGACTATGGCGCATTCCAAAAATCACCATAGAGTCGCGGAGTTCGCAGAGTAAGATTGCGTGAATTCTCAGCGAATGCTGCGTCTCCGCGGTGAATCTGACATAGTCAAGTCAAGGCCCACGAAGCCATCAAAACGAATGATTCTTGCGATTACATCACTTCAAGCTGCGGGGTTTCGCTTAAGCCGCCATCATCTTGCCGCGCAAAAGCCGGCGGGCCTTACCACGATTTGCCAAAACGTTTGCGGCATACAAGCACAAGTGATGTCGAGCGCGGAGATGGCAATTTGGGCGCGGGGGCATCATCTCAAGCAGGCGGATATGCACTCGGCGTTGTGGAAAAAACGCACGCTGGTCAAAACCTCGTGCATGCGGCAAACGCTGCATCTGTTGAAAACCTCCGATTTTTCGCTTTATATTAACGCGCTCAAGCGCAGCCGGTTGGCGGCGTTGCACCAGATTATGTCGAGATTCGGCATCACGCCCAAAGAAGCCAATGCCATGACAGCAGCCATAGTCGCAGGCCTTGATGAAGGCCCGCAGACGCAACCTGAGTTGATCCAGCAGATCATGCCAAACGTGGGGAAGAAGTTAAATGCGTATATCAAGGCGGCGTGGAGCATCCAAATTTTCCGGGCGGCGCTGGTGGAGGGATTGATTTGTTACGGCCCGCCGCGCGGCAGCAAGTCAACCTTCATTCGCGTCGATCAATGGTTGCCGCTGCAAAAGGAGATTCCCGAAGCGGAAGCCAAGCGAACACTTCTGCGCCGCTACCTCGGCGCTTACGGTCCGGCAACCGCGCGCGATTTTTCCCGCTGGTCGGGCATTACCATGGCAGAAGTCAAACCCGTTTGGGAGTCGCTGCGGGAGCAAATGCGCGAAGTGCAATGCGAGAAGCAAAGGAGTTTCATCCTGCGCGACGATTACGAAGCGCTTGCGCAAAGCAATTTAAATGATCACATTCTGCGGCTGCTGCCGGGTTTCGATCCCTTTTTGCTGGGACACGCGGAGAAAAATCATTTGCTCGACATGCGGCATTACAAGCGCGTGTATCGCGCCGCGGGCTGGATTACGCCCACGGTGTTGTTGAATGGTAAAATCATCGGCGTCTGGTCGCACGCGCGCAACACTGGTCACACAGTGTTGCGCCTCGAGCTGTTCGAGAAGATCACAAAAAAGCATCGTGTGCAGATCGAGGCCGAAGCCGCGAGCCTGGCAGATTTTTGGAAAACCTCCTGCAAAATCGAATTCGCCAAATAATGCTGCATGATCTTTTAGCCAGAAGGAAAAGCCTGCGGTGACAGAAATTCAAGTCAATCTTCGCCTGGAAGACAAGCTCGCGCTCATCGATCTCAAAGGCGATGTCACGAGCCTGGCAGAGAAGAAAATCGTTTCAGCGTATGAGCGCGCGCTAACGCAAAAGCTGCGCGATCTCATCCTTAATTTCAGCGAAGTGGGATATATCAACTCGGCGGGCATGTCGATCATCATCACGCTGTTGAGCCGCAGTCAGCAGCAAAATGTGGCGCTCAAGGCGTTCGGATTATCGCCCCATTTTCAAAAAATTTTCGAGATGGTCGGTTTGCTCAAATACATCCCGCATTTTGAGAATGAAGCTGAGGCGCGCGCGAGCTGCGCGAACCCGGCTTGACTGACGGGTTTCGAACGTTTCCGCTCGCCTAAGCAAAATTCTGCGGAAAGTGTTTTGGGCGGTGAGATTTTTGATAAAGACGAAACTTTTAGCCTGAATAAGCTGCAATGACTGACGAAGATCAAAATCAGCGGATACAAGAACTTTTTTTGTTGCAGCGTGTCGCGCAGCGCATCAACGCGATTTTAGATCCTGACGTTCTTCTGGAGGAAGTCGTCAATGACGTGGCGCAAACGTTCGGTTATTCCCGCTCGGCCGTGTTGCTCAAAGATGATGACACCAATGAACTAGTGATTGCCGCGGTGCGCGGTTGGACGACTAATTTCCATGTCAAGGGTGAACGCTTCAAAATCGGTGAATACGGCATGGTCGGACATGTCGGCGCAACGGGAGAGACGCATTATGCGCCGGATGTCACTGTGGATCCTTACTATCAGGTGAGTGAAACCTCGACCCGCTCGGAGCTTGACATTCCGCTGAAGGTTCACGGGCGGCTGATTGGCGTCTTCAATTTTCAGCATCACGAGTTGAATGGTTTTTCCGCGGGCCGCATTCAGCTTCTTGAAGCTTTGGCGGGACATATTGCAACAGCGATCGAAAACGCCCGGCTGTTTCAGCTCGAGCGCCAGGAGAAAGAGCGCATGGCAAGAGAGCTGGAAGAGGCGCGGCGCGTGCAGCTTTCGTTGTTCCCCAGCCGGAATCCAATTCTCTCCGGATTTGAAATAACGGGTTTGTGTCTGCCCTGTGGCGAAGTCGGCGGCGATTGGTATGACTACATTCCTCTGCGCGATGGACGTTTGGCGCTGGTGCTGGCAGATGTCTCAGGCAAAGGAATGGCCGCTGCTTTACTGATGGCCTCGACGCGCAGCATTCTGCGGCTGTTTGCTGAAAGAGACCTGCCGCCCGCCGAGCTTCTTAAGCAAGTCAACCGCGTGCTGATCGAAGATTTCCCCCGCGCCAAGTTTGTCACGATGATCTATGCGGTTCTTGAACCCGCGCAGCGAGACATTGTTTTTGCCAATGCCGGGCATCTCCCTCCTCTTTTTGTGAATGCAACCGGACCTCAATTTCTGAAAATCGATTCCGGTTTGCCCTTGGGCATTCAAGATGTTTCTTTTTCTGAATACCGGCTTGAGCTGCCGCCGGGAAGCCGGCTCTTGTTTTATTCGGATGGCGTGAGCGAAGCCATGAATGCGGCGTTGGAAGAGTTTGGCGCGCGGCGCATTCGAGATCACATGGCGAACCCCTCCGCTTCGGTGCAAAGTCTCTTGGACGACGTGCGCGCGTTCGCGGGCGGTCATCCGGCCTCAGATGATCGCACGCTCGTCATGATCAGCGGACGCGCCTGACCTGCTGTGCTTTGTTAAGGAATGAAGGATGGAGAACGAAAAGACGCAGCACAAAATTATTTTGGGCGACGCCCGCGCCATGACGGAGACGCCCGGGCAATCCGTGCATCTTATCATCACCTCGCCGCCGTACTGGCAGCTCAAAGATTACGGCCACGAAGATCAAATCGGCTTCAACGATAGTTATGAAGATTATATCAACAATCTCAATCTCGTCTGGAAAGAATGCTATCGCGTGCTGCATCCGGGCTGCCGCTTGTGCGTGAACATCGGCGATCAATTCGCGCGCTCGGTTTATTATGGCCGCTACAAGATCATTCCGATTCGCACGGAGATCATCAAGTTTTGCGAGACCATCGGCTTCGATTACATGGGCGCGATCATCTGGCAAAAGGTGACCACCACCAACACCAGCGGCGGCGCGACCATTATGGGCTCGTTTCCGCATCCGCGCAACGGCATTGTCAAGCTCGATTATGAATTTATTTTGCTCTTCAAGAAACTCGGCAAATCGCCCAAGCCGACGAAAGAACAAAAGGAAAACTCCAAGATGACGACGGAGGAGTGGAACGAGTATTTTCACGGCCACTGGAATTTCCCGGGCGAGAAACAAAACCAGCATCTCGCTGCGTTTCCGGAAGAATTGCCCAGGCGCTTGATTCGCATGTTTTCATTTCCGGGCGAGACCGTGCTCGATCCGTTCATGGGCAGCGGCACCACAGCGTTGGCCGCGTGCAATTTGGGGCGCAATTCGGTTGGGTATGAAATCAATCGCGAATTTTTGCCGATCATTAAAAGCCGCCTGGGCGTCGCTGAGAACAGCTTGTTCGGTTCGGCTGATTCAGCACAGGTGGAAATCATCGAGCAAAAACTTCCGGCGCTTGACTTTGCAAGGTTGATTGCCGAACAGCCGTATGTTTTTAAAGATGCCGTAAAGTTTGACAAGAAGATCGATCCGCGTGAACGGCATTTCGGTTCCAAGATCAGCGGCAAGGAAGAGAAGAAGGAAAAGTATTATTCGGTGAAACGGGTTGAAGCGCCGCATCTGCTCGAACTCAGCAGCGGCATCAAGATTCGTTTGCTGGGGATTAAGCCGCTTCCGGGAAAAGAGGAAGACGCCATCAACTTCATTCAGCAGCTTACGGCTGGCCAGAAAGTCTTTTTGAAATTTGATGAACTGGAATTTGATGAAGAAAACCGGCGCTGGGCTTATCTTTATTTGAAGAACAAGAAGTTCATCAATATGCATCTCGTCAAAAAAGGCTTGAGTGCGGTTGATGCTATGATTGATTTTCGGTTCAAGAATCGCATGCTGCATGCCTATAACGAAAATTCTACTCTAACGGGCCTTCTTAAAGTTCAAGCAAGTTGAAAACGCGGCTTTGCACTGAACATTTTGCGCTCATGGAGCAACACGTGTCCCAATATCCCCAAATCGATCTCAACCAGGTTAAAACCTATTCCGTGCAGCAGCGCCATAGCAAAGTGCATCGCGAGGAACTCGCGCAAACGTTCCGGCGCGGAGATTTCTTTGAGGATTTTTTTGCTTCGCTGCCGAATATTCTCGCCGCAAAAGATTTGCGTGAATTCGTGCAGCGCATGATCGCCGCGCGCGAAAAGAACAAGCCGATCATCGTGATGATGGGCGCGCACGTGATCAAAGTTGGACTCTCGCCGATCCTGGTGGATTTGATGAAACGCGGGTTCATTTCGTGTCTTGCCATGAACGGCGCAGGCGTGGTGCACGATACAGAGTTGGCGCTGTTTGGGCAAACTTCAGAGGAAGTTGCAGAGGGCCTGGCAGATGGCACATTCGGCATGGCGGCCGAGACGGGCGAGTTTATCAATAACGCCGTGGCGCGCGGGCGAGAACGGGAGCAGGGATTCGGTGAGGCTGCCGGCGAAGCGTTGCTGGCAACGAAATCGGAGGGCGCAAAGTTGAGTTTGCTCGCAAATGCTTTTGAACGCAATATTCCCGCGACGATTCACGTCGCCATTGGCACAGATATCATTCACCAACATCCGAGCGCGGATGGCGCAGCTTATGGTGAGCTTTCGTTTCGTGATTTCAAAATCTTTACCGCGCAAGTGGCGCTACTGAATGAGGGCGGGGTGGTATTGAATATCGGATCGAATGTTTTGATGCCGGAAGTCTTTTTGAAAGCGCTCACCATTGCGCGCAACGTTGCTCCGCCGGTGAACAACTTTTTCACCGCGAACTTTGATATGTTCAATCACTATCGGCCGCGCGTGAACGTGGTGCAGCGCCCGACGCTGCAAGGCGGCAAGGGTTATAATTTCATCGGGCATCACGAGATCATGATTCCGCTGCTGGCAGCAGCTTTAAAAGAGTTTGCTTGATGCTTGTCGTTCGTTCTGTCTGCCAAACAAGAAACAAGAGTTTCATGCTTGCCGCAACTTGCGCACACCCTGCGCGATAACTTTGACCGCGCGGTCAATCTCTTCTTCCGTTGTGAATTTTCCCACCGAAAGTCGCAGTGTTCCCATGGCATAATCCTGCGGCACATTCATGGCCTGCAACACATGAGACACCGCAATCTCTCCGGAGGAGTGGCAGGCAGCGCCGGCAGAAGCAGCAACCTCGTTGCTGATTTCAGCCAGCAATACATTGGCTTGCACGCGACGAAAACTTACGCTAAGAGTGTTGGGCAAACATGCTTCGGGATGGCCGTTGAATCGGATGTCCTCGATCTGTTCACGTAAACTTGCGCGCAAACGGTCGCGCATCATTTTCATGTGCGCCATATTTTTTTTCAAATCTCTTGCCGCAATCTCGCAGGCTTTGCCAAGCCCCACAATGCCCGCGACATTTTCAGTGCCGGCGCGGCGCTGCTGTTCCTGCTTGGCGCCGTGAATCAGGCGTTCCAGTTGCAGGCCGCGACGCACGACGAGCGCACCCACGCCTAACGGCGCATAAAGTTTATGCCCGGCCACCGAAAGCATATCCACGCCCAAATCCTTCATATTCACCGGCACTTTGCCGAGAGATTGCGCCGCGTCGCAGTGGATGGCAATATTGTGCGCATGCGCCAGCGCAGCAATCTCAGCAACCGGTTGTAACGTGCCGACTTCATTGTTGGCGTGCATCACTGTGATTAGCGCCGTACGCGGTGAAACGGCTTGTTGCAGCGCCTTTACTTGCACGCGCCCCAACTCATCTGCCGGAGCGAAAATGACGCGATAACCGCGCACGCGTTCCATGTATTTGCAGGCTTCACTGGTGGCGGGATGCTCGATGGCCGGAGTGATGATCTCGTTTCCGGCTGCCGGATGGGCATCGAGATAGCCTTTGATGGCGTAATTATTGGCTTCGCTGCCGCCGCTGGTGAATATGACTTCCTCCGGTTCGCAATTCAGCAAGGCTGCGACTTGCGTGCGCGCCTGCGTGACTGCTTGGCGACCGCGCTGGCCGTAAACGTGCGCGCTGCTTGCGTTGCCGAAATGTTGGGAGAGATAGGGGAGCATGGTCTCCAGAACTTCCGGCGCGACCGGCGTCGAGGCGTTGTAATCCAGATAAACAGGAAGCATGAGGATTTCCGTTGGTGAGAATTGTTTGTCCCGAGCTGAAGAACAAATGGAGAAGTGAATTCCAGTGAGTATTATCCAAACCCTTCACGCATTTCAGTCCATTGTTTGCGGCGCGATGAAGTCATAGGGACGGCCCATCAGATAAACCTTGTGCATGCCGCTCACGCCTTTGAGGTTGATTTGTGCGCTCGCAAGGTTCGCCGGCGGCTCTCGCAAAAGATCGATGGCCGCGCTGGAAACGAGAAAGCTGTTGTTCAACTCTTTCGTTGCCGCTTGAATGCGAGCAGCAACATTGACAGGATACCCGATCACGCTGAGCGCGCCATCAAGGCCGATGCCGATGTGACCGCAAATAACGCGGCCCAAATGAAAGCCCATGCCGACATCGATATGATATTTGAAAAACGGCTCAAGATAGTTGCGATTGAGCGCGTCCAGGTCCTGCAAAATTTGCAGACCCGCTGCGACACCCGCCTCGGCGGCTTCCGGCAGGGCACTTTTCAAACCAAACACGGCATACAGCCCGTCACCGGCTACTTCGATAATGCGGCCGCCATGCGCTTGCAGAGCGCGGCGCACCACTAAGAAAAAACGATTGAGAATATGAATGACGTCATAGGGCAGATGTGATTCTGCGAACGGAGTGAAATTCCGGATGTCAAGAAAGAAAAGTCCCAACATGCGCTCTTCACCCAGGCTGTGTCCTGCGCGTTCCTTGTTATCGCCCACGATCATGTCATAATCGGCGTCGTCGATAATCAAACGATGAAGCTGCACCGGGCCGCCGATGACCCTGGTTTGGCATGCCAGGCGCACCTTCGGTGGAAAGTCCATTTTCTTTGAAAGCGCAATCTCAGCCGGCGTCGGTTGCGTGAGATATTCCGCGCCGCTTTTCACCAACACGCGGCACGTTGAACAGCGCGCATTGCCGCCGCACACGTGATAATGTGGCACGCCCGCGTCCAGCGAAGCATCCAACAGCGTCTGTCCGGCAGGCACCTGCAAGAGGCGCTCGTTGAGTAACTCAACCGTGAAGAGATTTTCGTCAGGCATCAGGGACCCTTCCGATTCTAACATAGAGCGGCCAGCAGATCTTTTTGGTTTTTTGGTCATCGCCCCACAAGTGCGCAAGTTTGGACGCAACTTGTGTGACGGGATCAGCGCCAAGTTGTGTCATATATGCTTGTGTCGACGACCACGTGCGGAGATAGCCCAACAAATCCTGCAGTCGCCAGCGCGCCACCATTTGGAAAGCGGGAGTTTTTTGCTCGAGAAATGGAAACGGCAAATCGGCATAATGATTTCCAATCCAAAACCGTTCCGGCGGCCAGTACGGCGCGATAATGTTTTCATTGAAATCTTGCAGCACGGCATCAATCTCGGGTGAGATGCTTAATAAATCGTAGCACCACACGGCCAGCGCGCCTCCCGGCTTGAGCACGCGTTTCGCCTCGGCAAAAAATAGATCGAAGTTGAACCAATGCAGCGCTTGCGCCACGGTGATCAAATCAATTGTATGAGGAGCAATCGGGGTTTTTTCGCCGAGAGCAACGAGATAGGTAATCTTTTTATGCGCTGTGGCCTGCATGAGTTGTTTTGCGCTGGCGTCGGTGGCGAGGACGCGCTTAAAATGCCGCGCCAGCTTCAGCGCCGCTTGGCCGTTGCCCGTAGCGCAGTCCCAGGCATGAGCATGCACCGGAACTTGCGCCGCGAGATAGGCAAACAATTCTGCGGGATAATGCGGGCGATATACGGCATAGTCGCCCGCTTGCTTTGAAAAATAATCTTTGAAAACCATGGGTTCGACCATGACTAAGCCCGCAACAGAGTTTCAAGCTAGTATTCTGTATAGCCTGGGTTACGCCGCGCCGCGTTCGTGCAGATGATTAGTGATGCTCTAGTTGGGCTTCTCTGCCCGAATCTCGTTCACACCTTTCAATTTGAGATCAGTGAGTCTGTTGCGTACGGCCTTCATAAACCGTTCACCGGGGTCCGTTTTCTCGGTGCGATAACTCACATCGCGCTCGCGCCACAAGGCATGCCCCTCGAATTCTTTGTACTCATGATGGCCGATGAGATAGGCGATCGTGGGATACTTTTGCGCCAGATACCGCACCAATCGCGCATTCGCCTCGACCTGCTGTTCGGTGAGATCGTCAACCCCGTTTTCCCCGCCGACGTTTTCAACGCCGATCGATTCATAATTCAAACCGATGCAGTGGCGCGCCATATGATTCTCCGGCATCAGGCGGTAAATCTTGCCGCCGCGATCAATGAGAAACTGAACTGCAACGTTGACCTCGCCTGCGCTCTGAAGCTCGTTTCGCGAGGCCGGCAGCTTCTCCGGATTGAATGCCGCAAATGATTGTTCGAATCCGGCGATGGCAGTCCAGTGCAACACGATGATGCGCGGCATGATGACGATATGCGAGGTTGAAATGCCGTAATGCTCGCGAATATACTCGCGGGTGAGTTGCACGCGTTCAGCAGAAAACGAAATTGGCTTGTCGATGATTTGAATGCCTGTACTGCACCCCATGATAACATTGAGTATCGCCAATATGCAAAAATACCGGCGCCTCTGCGAGAGTTGGCTCGTTTCCATTGTATGCCGTTGTGTGCGCTTGTGATAAATTTTACCCAGGCAGATTGACTTGACTGGCTCGTTGCACACGCCAAAAGCATGTGAGCTTTTTCGCATGTTTCTTGTAAGGCAGAAGTTGAATGGCCTGAGTGCAGTTAAAAATTTGTGGGAAAGAAGATGTCAAGAAAATTTGCCGCTTTCAAGGAAAAACCGTGAGGCCGGATTACTTTCAGGAGCCAAACTATAAATCGAAGATTCACGGCAGAGAGTCAGTTCGAAACTTGGGAGCAACTTATGCTCATGGGGGTGCCGAAAATTCCAACCTGCTTCGCTTCAGATCACATGCAACCTCGCTTTTGCCTGTTCGTAGAAAAATTCGCCTAACGATGAGGAGAAAGCCATGTTTGAATTGTTCGCCCTCTTTGCACTGGTTATTCTTGCTGCCTTGGTTTTCAAAGGCTTGTTTTGGGTGCTTAAAACCGGCTTATGGACATTGACCTTGCCGCTGCAATTGCTCGCCGGCATGCTTGTGTTTGCCATCGCTATTCCGTTGGGATTGATCGCCGGCATCTTGGGTTTGATTGTTCTTCCGGTTGCCTTGCTGTCAGCCGCATTGCCGCTGCTTCTCCTTGGCGCGGGCATTTACTTGCTTCTGCGTCAATGAAAATGAGAGCGTGAAGGCCGTTTGGTCTTCACGTTGTTTGCTCCTCTGGTTTGCCCGCCAATCCACAGTATCCCATTTGCACGGTTTCGAATTCTTTCGCGACGTTGACAACGCGCCACATCATGCAATCGCTCGCCAGGCACAAGCAGTCTGGGTCGGGTTTGCCGCTGCCGATTTTGCGAT
Source organism: uncultured Cytophagia bacterium (assembly GCA_964457925.1). Classification (GTDB taxonomy): domain Bacteria; phylum Zhuqueibacterota; class Zhuqueibacteria; order Zhuqueibacterales; family Zhuqueibacteraceae; genus Coneutiohabitans. The sequence continues at coordinate 16,682 of CAYWGH010000052.1, read as the reverse complement.
TGATGGTGAGCGACGTGTCCGCATGCCGCCGGAATCCCGCCCGCGCCATCGGGCACCATTTCGTTTTGGCATCTTTTTCGGATAAAAGCATACCTGTGCGCTAACCTAAAAGCAAAAATTCTTCCGTCATGCGCCTGCACCTTGCCTTGCGCAAAGTGCAGGCGCGATGGGTGACAAATAATTCCATGAGTCTCATGCCAGGGCTGTTTCCGGCATTTCTTCGTAACGCCCGAGATCTCTCAGTAAACGATAGTGCGCTGCAATGGCCGCCCGCACCGTGGGGTAGGAAACATAACTAACGCCAAAGTCTGCGCACGCCTTTTCCACAATGGTACTGATTGCGGGATAATGAATGTGGCAAATGCGCGGAAACAGATGGTGCTCGATCTGAAAATTCAGGCCGCCAAGATACCAGCACGCCAATTTGTTCTTGGGCGCAAAATTCGCTGTGGTCTCCACTTCGTGGATTGCCCATTCATTCTCGATCGTAGCGGAGGCGGGATCCGGCTCTGGGAAGGTGTTACCCTCGACAACATGTGCAAGCTGAAAGGTGAGCGCCAGCGTGAAGCCCAGCACGAGATGCACGAGCAGAAAAAATCCGATGACGTGCAACACCGGATGAAAGAACATCGGCAACACCAGCATGTAGCCAAAGTAGAAAACTTTCGTCAGAAAAAACAGAACCGTTTCCGATTTTGACAGCCGCGGCAGTTCATATTCGCCGATGCGGCCGGAAAAAAATTTGCGAAAATCACCGATGGTGACCCACAGCAGCGTCATCAAGCCGTAGGCCGGAAAGGCATAAAGTTGCTGAAAACGATGCCACCGGCGACGCGGCTGCGCCGGACTGAAACGCATGATGCCCTGCATTTGAATGTCATCGTCCAGTTCGTTGATGTTGGTGTAGGTATGATGCAGAATATTGTGTTTGTACTTCCAGAAAAAATAGCTGCCGCCGATTAAGTTGAGCATGAATCCCATAATCCAGTTGACAACTCTGTTGCGCGAGTAGCTGCCATGATTGCCATCGTGCTGGATATTGAATCCCACCAGCGCAAAACCCTGCGCTACCGCCACGGCAGTGATAATTGCCATCACCAATGACGACGTCGCAAATACGAGAAGCACGTAAGACGTTGCCAGCCAGAGCAGGATGACCACGGTTTTCAAATACATTCGCCAATCTGCATGTGGTGAAAGCCGGTTTTCTTCGAAATATCGATATACCCGTTGTTTGACCTCATCATAAAAGCCGAGACGGGAGGTGAAGCTGATCTTTTGCATGCGTTTTCTCCGGTGGTAGTGAAAGTCACAAATAAACACGAGGCGGCTAATTTCGGCAATGCGCTTGCAGCCTGCCAGGAATTTAAAAAATGGAGGCGGCAACCTAAAACATTTCAGGAAGAAAAACAAGGAGGAAAAAACGATAGGATAGGGAAGTCTCGTCCGGGTATGAGATCGGCTGAAACCTGAACCCTCCGAATTACTGCAAAAGCAATCTCCCGCGGACGAGAACGGCTATAAAAAAACAAACGTTTTTCTGTGGCCATTCCCGTCCGGGCCCGCTTCATCGCCGCGATTTTATTCAAGTTTTTTGGCCGTTCTGCAAGAAGGCTTCAGCGGGTTACAGAACTTCCAAAAATAAATGGTAGAGCGCGTCTTCGCGCACAACCGCCAGAATAACGGCCTCGCCGGGTTTCAATGTGCGCAAGCGCCGGCCGAAATCTTCCTGACTGCGTACCGGCTGGCGATTGAGGGCGAGTATGATATCGTTGATCAGCAACCCCGCCTCTTCGGCCGGGCTGAAACGCTCGACGGCCGTCACTTTCACACCGCTGCGCGCTCTTTTCAACGCAAGCAAATCTGCGGAAGTGAGATTCGCGACACTGATGCCCAAGTCCTTGAAAGGCGCACGCGTTGCGGTCGGCAAGGGTTGTTCCGTTGCCAATGGCAACTGGCCGAGCACCAGACGTTGCGTTAACTCGCGATGGTTGCGGAAGATTTTCAGCGTGATCAGCGCGCCGGGTTTTTTGCTGGCCACCAGGGCCTGCACATCATTGGTTTGCGAAACGGCAATGCCGTCGATGCTCAAGATTACGTCCATTGGCTGCAGTCCGCCCTTGCGCGCCGGACTGTCTTCGTAAAGATCATCGATAAAGACACCGGCCGGGCTTTCAAGGCCCAACGCGCGCGCTTCCAACTCCCTCACATTGCGCATGGCAACGCCGAGATAGCCGCGCTCGACCCGGCCATGGCGCATCAAGTCCACGGCAATGCGATGCGCGAGATTGATGGGCACGGCAAAGCCCAAGCCGACATCGTAGCCGGTTTCCGTTGCGATCGCCGTGATGACGCCGACGACTTCGCCTTTGAGGTTGAACAGCCCGCCGCCGCTGTTGCCGGGATTGATCGCCGCATCGGTTTGAATGAAATGCTCCACACCGAAGCTCTCTTGAATCACATTGATCTGGCGGCCCTTTGCGCTGATGATGCCCGCGGTCACCGTGAATCGCAATTCCAGCGGATTGCCCACCGCCAGCACCCATTCGCCGATATTGCTCGTTTGTGAATCACCGATCGCTGCCGGCGTGAGATGCTGCGCCTCGATTTTGATCACGGCAATTTCTGAAAGCGGATCAAGGCCGATAATTTTGGCCGGGAACGTGCGCCGGTCATTTAGCGTCACGGTGATCTTGTCGGCGAAATCGACCACATGGGTATTCGTCAGAATATAGCCGTCAGGCGAGATGATGATGCCTGAGCCGCCGCTGCGTTGCTGCATTTCCGGCGCTTGCAGCGGCGCGCCCGGTTCCCGCGCGCGGTCGCGTGGTTCCGCCTCGCGGTAGCGGCTCAAATCGCGCGCCGAGAAAACGCGCAGGCACGAAACCGCCACGACGGAGGGTAAAATGCGCTCCGCGGTTTGCACAAAAGTGGAAGGCGGAGTATTTGGGTGTGAGGCCGTGAACTGGACGGATTTGTGAGAAAAAAAGGAGGCGGCCAACGGTGTGCTGGCTGCCGATGGTTGGTTCTGGAGAAATGGCGTGACTGAAAATCCCGTAATCAATCCAACCGCTAAACTGAACAGACAAAGCCATCCGGACTGTCGTCGCACAAAGAACGGCGATCGTGCTTCGTTATGCTCCTGCATGACACGCTCCTGAAGTTGGTACTGCTGGTCGCGTCCTTATGTCTCGATTTTATGGGTGATCTGAAATGTCCTTACATACGAGATTGAAGATTTAATTGCAGTTGTAGCTGCTTGTTACGGGCAAAGGCCAAAAACATTATTCGCTAAAGAACTCTCAGGAAAGACTGACTAAAGTGAAATTGACGATGCGTTCAAAATGCTTCCGATTCAAGGTTGCCAATGGCAGCGAATTGCTAACCGCGGTTGCTCCAATAAGCAAATCAGCCAGTTCAATCAAAGTGTTTTGAGGTTTCAGGGATTTGTAAATGACAACGGCAGCGTCAATGCAGGAATCATCGACGGGGAGGATTTCAATATTCTGTGTGAGTAATTCGTAATTACTCTGTTGAACCTGGGTTTGGATTCCGATCCGGACTTCGAAGGCAGTAATGGAGGAGATACAGAGGTGATTTTGATCGCTCAACTGCATGAGAACTGATTCGGATTTCTCCCGCTTGCGGAAAAAATCAATCAAAATTGACGTGTCAATTAAAATTGTTTCGGCTGCCATTGGTTGATGAATTCTCTGGCTTCTTGCAGGGCATTGATTTCAGATTCCGTCCAAACTGAAGTCGACAAAAGCTTTTTCCTCCAGCTCTCCACTTCGGCTATGGATCTGTTTTTGTCGGGAGAATGCTCCTGTCTTAACAACTCCAGCAATGCTTTCTTTTTGCCGAAAGGCAACGCGCCCAACTGCTGCACGAGCTGATGAGTGATAGCGTCCCTGGTCACATGTTCCTGAGATTGGATTCAATGATGGTCAAATGTTATGCCGTGAAACATACAAGAACGATAACTCAGTTGCAAAGAGAATTTTGACGGGCAACGGGCAGGTAGCATTCAATTAGGCAAAACAACTGCCCTGTCAAAATTTGAGCCCAGTTCTCACGGCCACCACCTGGCGGTGTCAATGATGGCGCGGGCGGTTTCGGCCAGGGCCGGCGCACCGCCCTGCTCCGCAATGACCGGCAGCAGGGCCGCGAGGGCGCGGAGAAGTTGCGGCCGGTGCGTGCGGGCAAAGGCGCGCAATGTGACGGACAGTTCCTCAAACTTCGGCTTTGGGGGGACCCCCTGGGATAAAACTCGTTTTCGAGATGAGCGCCTTCCTCAGAAGCTATCCCACGGGGTGAAGGCACACGGTTGGCCAGCGCGGGTTATCAACGAAATTTGTGGCTGAAATTCGTGATCGTTATGCCGACCACCTTCTTGCCGCGTGTTCTAATCAGAACGCCGTCTTCAAGTATGTCCGTATCTGTCGCGTTTTGAGGCCTCTCCAGGCTGATGTACAAAACGTCAGCTTCGTCATCAAAGTCAAACCACAGGTTCTTTGCGCCAATCTTTCTGAGATGTGGCAGCGCTTTGAAGATTTCTTTTATCAGGGTTGCCGTTGCCATAGAATTCTCCGTTGCAGGAGTTTTTTCATCTTCGTGGTAAAGAAAGCTGTAATGATGAAGCCGTCATTTTGGGCGGCGAACTCGCGATAGATGACCAATAGCATTTTTCTGTGTGTCACGCGCTGAACCGCCCAAAATTCCCCGGCTTCTCCTTCGAATATGAACTCCGGATTTGCGACGGTTTCCAAAACTTCAAAGTAATAGCTCGCCATGTCATTGTGGTTCGCAACGATGTGCCGCCATCTTTCATCGGTCAAGCGAATGGGGATTGCTCTAAACGCAATACACGTTCCACGCTACAACCAGCAATGCAAGATAGGAGAGTAACGGCTCTTTTCAAGGCAACATGTTTGGAGCGCAACGCTACGGCCACCACTTGGCGGTGTCAACGACGGCGCGGGCGGTTTACGCAGTTCCTCTTGTTCAGCGATAAAACTGCAGGTCGGCGTATTATCCAGCGGCTCATGCCATCTTTTGAGGTGCGCACTTTTGTCGAAGATTATCCACCTCAATGCGCCGGCCCCAGCAACACCGCATTCATAAACAGCAAATTCAGCCCGCCCATAAAAGCGCGATAGTTGGGATCTTCGGCAAAGGCAATGACATGGCCGCGGCCCAGGCGTTGATACATGAGATAGGCTTTGTTGGCAATCTGCTTGCGAGAGGTTTCCCAGGTGAAGCCGCTGGCAAGCACTTTGTCTTCGGCGAAATACACGCCGACATTCACGCCTTTGTCGAGTGTGAGCGGGGTGTAGATGTTGCGGCTTTCGACCATGACGATCGCACGGCCGTCGTCATAGCCCGCGCTCAACCAATGCGTCGGTTCCAGTTGCACGCGCATCAAGGCGCCGGGCGTTGACTCGGGCAATTCTTCTCTCGGTTGAATGGCCTTCTCCAAATCATAAGCGCCGGAGGCAGTGGCGGGCGGCGCCTCATCTTTTTTTTCTTTTCCAGCCTCGCGTTCAGGTTTGCCGTTCTTTAACTCGCGTGAGGTTGCGAGCAAATCGACTTTCTCCTGCGTCAGCCAGCGCGTGGCATCGCCGAACGTGATCAATGTGCCGCCGCCGCTAATCCACGTTTTGAGACGCTGCACGGCATTCTCGTTCAAAATGGCGGAATAACCGCCGCCCCAAAAGCCCGAGCCGTCCGGCAAAATCAGAACATTGAATTTGCTCAAATCTGCTGCGCCAATTTGCCAGGTGTTGATCACCGTCACCGGATAGCCGTACATTTGTTCGAGCACGTAGCGCGTCCAACCGGTGGAGAGCGGACTGGTCGGCATGTTGTAGGCCAGCGCCACTTTGGGCTTGCGAATGAATTGCACGTAACCGCTGCCGAAGTTGACGCCCTCACTCACCCAGGAATTATTTGTGGCATGCACCTCGACGCCATGATCCGCCGCCAGTTTTTGCATGCGCGCAAAAAGATCATCGGGATTGTCTTTGGTTTTGATGATCAACGAGCCGCGCGGAAACTTGCGGCCGTCAAGCGTGAACTCTTTATCCGAGGTGTGCACGCGCACATTTTGCCGCAGCAAATCCGCCAACGCCGCGGCCGCAGCATTTTTGCCCCACGCCAGCAGATACGCAAGATGCGCTTTGCCGCCGTGTACCGCGCCCTGCGCCTTGGGCGGCGTTTCAAGCAAAATCAAATTCCCGGATGACGGGACCTCAGCGGTGTAGCATTCGACATTATAAAGCAGAGGCAGCGACCAGCCCGTGACATCATAAAACTCGTCGGGCAGTCGTTTTTTACGGCGCTGCAATTGTTCATCGATGAATGCCTTATCCATGTCGGTTTGCCGGTCCATCAACGTTTTGAGCAAGCGCTTCGCGGGCTGCGCCAGCGGAACGACGAATGTTCCCGCAGGAAAATTTTTCGAAACAAGCTTGCCTTCGAAATAATCCCGCACGCGGGCATTGCTGAATGGCGCTTCGGCGCGCTTGACCTCGATGCCCTGCTGCATCAACAACCCTGCCAGCTTGAGCGCGCGATTGGGATCACTGCCGGGCGCGATGATATATTCCTTCACCAGCTCGCGGCTGCCTTCTTCAATCGCGGTGCGCCGATAATTGTAAAAATAGCGCAACAGCTCGGCGCGGTTATTCGCCGCCATTTCCGAGGTTGAAAGCGAGGCGATGAAATGATGATGCACGGCGTCGCGATAGCGCAGCAGCGTTTCATCGTCGCGTTGAATGACTATGCCGTCGGCGCCGGCTTGCTCGTAGGTCATGCCGATAGCGCCGTGAAAAATCGGCCAGCCTTCGCCATAACCCGGATAAAACGAATCAAAAACTTCGCGCGTGAAATAATCGAAGCGGAAGCGGTCAAACCATTTGGCGTTGTTACGGCCATAGCGCGTGAGCCAGTCGACTTGCGAGGCTGTCATGTTGGGATTCTTGGGATCAGCCGGCGGCGCGAAATAATACGTTTGTCCCGAACCCATTTCATGCAAATCGACAAACACCTGCGGATGCCATTCCAAAAAATGGCGCGTGCGCCCCTGCGTTTCAGGCTGCGTGTTGGCAAACCAGTCGCGATTCATGTCGAAGAGATAATGATTCACGCGCCCCGAAGGCCACAATTCGTTATGCTCTGCTGAGAGTTGATTTTCGTCCGGCCAGCGGCCCTGGGTTTGGCGCAGATAGTTGACGTAACGATCACGGCCATCGGGATTTTGCATGGGATCGATGAGCACAACGCATTGCGCCAGAATTTTTTGACTGACGGAATCATTCTGCGCCGCCGCGAGATGATATGCCATCAGCAACGCCGCGTCGGTGCTCGAAATTTCATTGCCATGCACACCGTAGGCAAGCCAGACGATTGCCGGCATGTTGTTGATCAACTCGTCTGCCTGCGCTGCCGTCAGGTTGCGCGTGTCCGCCAGCTTTTGCATCGCTTGCTTGATTTCCGCAACCCGGCCGAGATTTTTTTCGGAAGCGACGACAAGGTAATAAAGCGACCGGCCTTCCCATGACTCGGCGTATTTGATCAATTCGAGGCGGGGCGAAGCTTCGGCAAGCGCGTGAATGTAGCGTTCCGCCTCGTGAGGCAGCGTGATCTTTTCCGCCCAATCATGGCCGACAATTTTTTTGAGGGCGGGGATATTGGGATCGTAAGTCGCGCCAGGGTAGAATTCAAAGGACTGTGAGAAGAGTGATTCAAAACATAGAAATGTTGCACAACACAGAACGAGTTGACGAAGGGCGCGGGGCATTCCTTCCTCCAAAGAAAGTTGCGACTGGGCAAATTTTAAAAACGGTTTTTAAAAGTTTGGAGATGTTTGTTCGCTGTGAAAAGGTGTAACGTGTAAAAACGTCTTACATTTTACGCCTTTCACCTTACACAATCTTGTAACGCGCAGCTTACTCGCCAATAAAATGCAACACTACTTTCCGCCGATGCGGCGCGGAGCGATGTTCATACAAATAAATTCCCTGCCAGGTGCCGAGCGCCGGGCTGCCGTTTTGCAACGGAATGCTCAAGCTGCTGGCCGTCAACGCGGCGCGAACATGCGCCGGCATGTCATCCGGCCCCTCGGATTGATGGCGAAACAGCGCATCGCCCTCCGGCACAAGGCGTTTGAAAAAGCGCTCGAGGTCGCGCTGCACTTCGGGATCGGCGTTCTCCTGAATCAACAAAGAAGCAGAGGTATGCTGCACAAACACTGTGAGCAGGCCGTTCTGCGCGTTGATATCGGCAAGCCAACGCGCCGCCTGGTGCGTAAACTCGTACAGGCCTTTGCCGGAAGTGGCAAGCGTTAGCGTGTGAAAGGATTGCTGCATAAAGTGGGAGATTGATAATCGTGCTTGTGCGATAAGAATATGATGGATTTTATCGAATCGTCGCAAATATAGGGCACTGTCGAGAAAATGCAAACTAAAATTTCTGTCAATGTCGTGAGATAGGCAAAACAGATAGTTTAAATTTTAGAAGGAGCAGCTAAGCACTGCTCCTTGGAGAGAATAACTTCATAGATCATCATTTGACACGGCATCGAGGACGCCTTGCTGCATCCCTCCCCAAAATCTCCTTGACAAAGGTTCACTTTTTTAGCAAGATGATGACAGCGCTTCATTGATGACTGGTGTGCTTAAAATTGCTGTTGCATGAACAGCGCTGTGTTCAAACGATCTTCTTACAGGTTGTCAGGCTGTAACATGCACGCTTTGAAAGCAGTCTTTAGTCATGCAATTCCCCCCAAAACCAGGAACATATTATGGTCGATTTTGAAAAACTCGGCGTGTTTTATCTTGGGCGCGCCTATGATTTGGCCGCGAAAAAGGCCAAAGAAAATCTTCTGCTCTATGATTCAAAAGATCTCGTGACGCACGCGATGTGCGTGGGCATGACGGGCAGCGGCAAAACCGGTTTGTGCATTGGCTTGCTGGAGGAAGCAGCCATTGACGGCATTCCAGCGTTGATTGTCGACCCCAAGGGCGATCTTGGCAATTTGCTGCTCACGTTTCCCGAACTCACGCCGGAAGATTTTCGCCCGTGGATCAATGAAGATGATGCGCGCAAAAAAAATCTCAGCGCCGATGCGTTTGCGGCAAAACAAGCCGAGCTGTGGAAAACCGGCCTGGCTTCCTGGGGCCAGGACGCGGAGCGCATCAAGCGCCTGCGCGAGTCGGCAGAGTTTGCCATTTATACGCCCGGCAGTTCTGCGGGTTTGCCGGTTTCAATTCTACAATCGTTTGCCGCGCCGGCTGCGGCGGTGCGTGATGACAGCGACGCGCTGCGCGAGCGCATTTCAACAACTGTGACAAGTTTGCTCGGGCTGCTCGGCATCAATGCCGATCCCATCAAAAGCCGCGAACACATTTTGATTTCAACCATTCTCAATCATTACTGGCGGCAGGGCGTGAATCTCGATTTGGCGACATTGATTCATGCCATTCAAACTCCGCCGGTAAACAAAGTCGGCGTGTTCGATCTGGACTCGTTTTATCCGGCAAAAGAACGCATGGAACTCGCGATGTCGCTCAATAATCTGCTTGCTTCCCCGGGTTTCCAATCTTGGCTGGAAGGCGAGGCGCTTGATATTCAAAATTTGCTTTATACCAAAGCCGGCAAGCCGCGGCATGCCATTTTTTCGATTGCGCATCTTTCGGATGCCGAGCGCATGTTCTTCGTGTCATTGCTGCTCAATCAAACGCTGGGGTGGATGCGGGCGCAATCCGGCACCACCAGTTTGCGCGCGCTTTTTTATATGGATGAAATCTTCGGTTATTTGCCGCCGGTGGCGAATCCCCCGTCCAAAGCGCCGTTGCTCACGCTGCTCAAGCAGGCGCGCGCGTTTGGCCTGGGTGTCGTGCTCGCCACGCAAAATCCGGTTGACCTCGATTACAAGGGCTTGTCCAACATCGGCACCTGGTTTTTGGGAAGATTGCAAACCGAGCGCGACAAGGCACGCGTGCTCGAAGGCCTGGAAGGCGCGGCGAGCGGCGGCAAATTCGACCGTAATTTGATGGAACAAACGCTGGCCGGACTCGGCAGCCGCGTGTTTCTCATGCACAATGTTCACGATGAGGCGCCTGAAGTTTTTGAGACGCGCTGGGTCATGTCGTATCTCGCCGGACCCTTGACACGCAATCAAATCAAATTGTTGATGGATGAGCGCCGCGCGACGCCGTCCACTGTTGCTGCAAAAACGGTGAGCATGCCGGCGGCAGCGCCGGCGAAAATGGCGAGCCGGCCGGTGTTGCCGAACACCATTCCGCAAGTGTTTTTACCGGTGCGCGGCGAAGCATCGGAAAACGCAAACGTATTGTATCAGCCGTTTTTACTCGGCCTGGCGCAGGTTCATTTCAATGATGCAAAAAAAGGCGTTGATCTGGTGCAAAATCTCATGCGACTCATTCCGCTCACCAACGAGATTTTGGCGGTGAAGTGGCAGGATGCCGTTGACGCCGGCGTGGCGGAAGGTGATTTGCGCAACGAAGCAGAACCCAATGCCGGCTTTGCCGAGCTTCCAGCGCCGGCAATGCTGCCGGCAAATTATGCCAAATGGCAAAAGGAATTTGCAACGGAATTGCAGCGCAGTTGCGCGGTGGAATTGTTCAAGAGCGCGAACTATAAAGAACTTTCCCAGCCGGGCGAATCCGAGCGCGATTTTCGCGTGCGCTTGAGTCAGCTCAACCGGCAGGATCGCGATGCGACGATGGACAAGCTGCGACGCAAATATGCCCCCAAAATCGCGGCACTCGAAGAAAAAATTCGTCGCGCTGAGGAGCGGGTGGCGCGCGAGCAGGCGCAAGCACGCAGCCAACAAATCAACACAGTGCTCGATGTCGGCGCGACAATTCTCGGCGCGTTCATGGGACGCAAAACCCTCAGCCGAACCAATCTCAACCGCGCCGGCTCGGCCATGCGCAGCGTAGGCCGCGCCAGCCGGGAATCACAGGACGTGAAAAGCGCCGAGGAAACGCTTGCCTTGTTGCAGCAACAGGTGACGGACTTGAACGCAGAATTTGACGCCGAAGTCGCGGCGCAAGCAGCCGGCAATGCCGTCCAAACCGAAGTGTTCGAACGCATTACTATCCGGCCCAAGAAGACGGGCATCTCGGTTAAATTGCTGGCCCTGGCTTGGGCGCCGCAGTAGGCGCACAAAAATGGCACAACATGATGAGCACGGTAACAAATTGATACAATTTTGTGATAGGCAAGTATCACCCTGCCAAGAGGTGAGGTTTTCATCCTCTGCGTATTTTGCCCTCCTGCCGTTTTGACGCCTCCAGCAATCGTTCTCGCGCTGGAAATGATTCAAACCAAGAATGCTAAAACCCGAATACGGAACAGGATAAGAACCGCCAACCTGAAGTGGAGAGGCAGGCGGGCATGCGTGTTTTCTTGGAGAATTCTTAAAACGCCGTGTCATTGTGGCCTCCGGTTGTTATAGATCAAGAAACACTCGAATTTTTTGGTATAGATTTTGTCAATTTATGTTTGAATTAATCGCCAAGAGAAATCTCTTCGCTTTCTCTTCAGACCGGAGGTGATGATGGTATAGTCTGAAATCACACCAAAGACGGGCTGTGAAAGTTAATCATAAAATAAAGATCAGTATCGGAGATCGGATTTATGCCGAGAACGCTTGTCACCGGCGGGGCGGGCTTTTTGGGGTCGCATCTGTGTGAGTATTTATTGCAGCAGGGCCATGAAGTGATTGCGATGGACAATCTCTTAACCGGCACGACGGACAATATCGAACACCTGCGCGGCGAGCGCTTCAAATTCATCAGGCACGATGTCACGGAGTATATCTATCTCGCGGGCGGGCTGGATTATATTCTGCACTTTGCTTCACCGGCCAGCCCGCTGGATTATTTGCAACTGCCGATTCAAACCATGAAAGTCGGCGCGTTGGGCACACACAAAGCGCTCGGCCTCGCGAAAGACATGGGCGCGACGTTCTTGCTTGCCTCCACTTCCGAAGTTTACGGTGATCCGCTGCTGCACCCGCAAACAGAAGATTATTGGGGCCATGTCAATCCCATCGGCCCGCGCGGCGTTTACGACGAAGCCAAGCGTTTCGCGGAGGCCTTGACCATGGCCTATCATCGCACGCACGGCGTGGATACCAAAATCGTGCGCATCTTCAACACTTACGGCCCGCGCATGCGGCCGAATGACGGCCGCGCGATTCCCGCATTCATTCCCCAGGCTTTGCGCCACGAGCCGCTTACCGTTTTTGGCGACGGCTCGCAAACGCGCAGCTTTTGCTATGTTGATGATTTGATCGAGGGCATTTATCGCTTGCTGCTGTCGGATTATCATGAACCGGTGAATATCGGCAATCCGCATGAGATGACGATTCGCGAGTTGGCGGAAAGCATCATCCGCGGCACGGGCAGCACCAGCAAAATTATTGAAAAGCCGCTGCCGGTGGATGATCCGAAAGTGCGTCAGCCGGATATTTCCCGTGCGCGGGCGATTCTGGGCTGGGAACCGAAAATCAGCTTGGAGGCCGGCTTGGAAAGAACGATTGCGTGGTTTCGCCAGCAGCCGGGCATGAAACGCGAAGCCGCAAGCCGCAACGGCGAAGCCAAACCGACGCACATTGTTGCAACCGATTCGCCGCGCGTGGCGAGCGAAGTCTGAGCCGGACAGAAATGACAGCGCAAGGCTGCCGCGTTTCAATCGCGACAGCCTTGCGCTGCCATTGTTATTATGGCAGAATTGTTTTGTCAAAACATTGGCCAAGCGATTTACTTTGCGTTTCAATTTTTATCAGTCCACTATTATTTTGCTTGCGGCAACTGCTTTCGCGCACTCCTGCCATCAAAAGAAATCTTGCATCTTCCCGCCCCATTTGCTACTTTTGCCACACTTTTTGATGGATACGAATGACTAGTTTAACCCGAAGGCACCAAGGCACGAAGCAAGAGACTGCAGCGATTTTGTGTCTTCGTGCCTTTGTGGCTCATGAACCTCACTTGTGTAGGAGACGATTTTTGATGCCAAGGAAGTTGCTCGGGCTTTTGATGTTGCTTTGCTGTCTGATTCAGGTTCCGGCGTTCGCGCAGTTTAAGATTGAGCGCGCGCGGGAAGATTTTTTTCTCGGCCAGCAAGCGCGGCAAGTCACGTTTTATACCAATTCGCGTTTCAACCGCGTCGAAGGTTTGTATCTCAATTTCGGCGCAAAATATCATCCTCGCCCGATTACGGGATTGACGCTGTTCGGCGATGTTGGCTACGGCTTCAAAAATGAAAAAGGCAAACGCTGGCGCGGCAATGCCGGGTTTACCCAGAAATTTCTCAGCGCCAATCAGCTCACCCTCGGCGCGGATTATTTCAATCGCATCGACTCGAACGACGATTGGCTGGTAGGCGAATGGGAAAACTCGCTGGCCGGCATTTTTTTTCATGAAGATTTCATGGATTATTTCGGCAAGAAAGGCGCGCGCGGCTTTGTCGATTACCGGCTTTTGCAGGCGCACACCCTGCGCGTGGAATTTTCGGGCTACAAGTACGAGCGCATGCAGCGCAACACGAATTGGAGCCTGTTCGGCGGCGACAAATCCTATGCGCTCAACACCCGCGCTGCTTATCCGGTTATCCCGGGCAATGAGCAATCGTTGCTTTTGATCTCCGCATTTGATTGGCGCGATAATCCCATCTTCCCGATCGTCGGCTGGTATGCCGATGTTCAGCTCGAGAAAACCTTTGGCGATTTCAAAACCACCGGCTTGTTTGTGACGCTCAAGCGCTATCAACCGACGTTCAGCGATCAAAAATTTCAAATCAAATTGCTGGCCGGCGCGCGCACCGGCAGTCATGCGTTTCAGCATCTGCTGCCGCTGGGCGGCTTGGGCAATTTGCGCGGCTATCGCGAGAAAGAATTTCTGGGCGATCGCGCGGTTTATCTCACCGCCAACTATATCATCGGCCAAAATTGGCTGCATCATGTGCCGCTGCAATTCCTCCCGATTTGGGAAGGCGTGTCGATGGGCGTGTTCGCCGAAACCGGCCTGGCGTGGTTCGCCGATCCGAATAATCCCAAAGCCGGGCTTTTTGATTTCGGCGTGATCAAGCCCAAAAATTTTCAAAGCGATGTGGGCTTTTCGATTTTCGTCGCAGAAAATATTTTGCGCGTCGATATTGCCAAACGCCTCGATCGCGGCCGCGACGATTGGCGCGTGTTGTTCCGCATTCTGGATAAATTCTAAAACGACACCGGCTTCGGATTGATACACGCGGTTCGCGAAATGGGCGGATCGCGATCTGTATGAACGGCCCATTTCATCGTTTTTAAAGTTGCTGCGTTATGCTCTGATACCCGCCTGCGATTTTCATCGCACGAAAGCCTGACGTTGCAGTAATCTCATTTTCACAAAGTTCAGCGAATATTCCCCGTGAAGGATCTCTACCTCAAAATTGCCCTCGTTTTTCTTCTTGCCTGTGCCGCAAATTTTGTGGCTGGCTCGCCTGTGGCCGCGCAAACCCAGGAGGCTGAGGCGGAATCTCTGCAAACGCAGCCCTTTTCCAATCCGCCCATTATCACCTCGCTTGTCATCACCGGCAATCGCCACACCAAGCATCATATCATTCTCCGTGAAATTCAAGTCAAAGTCGGCGACGTGCTCGATCCCGAAGTGCTGGAGGCCGATCGCAAACGCCTGTTGAATTTGCGCTTGTTCAGCAATGTTGAGATTGAGGGCATTCCAGTCGAAGACGGCGTGCAGCTCATCATCACAGTTTATGAGTCGTGGTACATTTATCCCTATCCGATTTTCTTCATGAATGATCGCGATTGGGACAAACTTTCCTATGGCGCCGGTTTGCTGCACTACAATTTCCGCGGCCGCCGCGAAACACTTGCGCTCTCCGGCTGGGCGGGTTACAATCCCTCGCTGCAGCTCGACTACGGCAATCCCTGGATGTTCGGCAACGCGAATATTTTCGGGCGCTGGCGTTTTTATACGCAAACCGTGCGCAACCGTTTCTTGAGCAATGCGTTTCAGGAAGTCAACGAAAAACGTTGGGGCGGGAATTTCACGCTGGGCAAACGTTTTGGCTTGTTCACATTTTTCAGCGTAACGGTTGGATACTCGAGCCTGCGCTTCACGCCGGAGAGCGTGCGCGACCCGGTTGATAATGAAGTCATCGATTTGTCGGGCCGTGACAATCGCGGCAGTTTGGTCGCGTCATTCTTGTATGATGCGCGCGATTTTTATGAGTATCCCCGCGCCGGAACATATGCCTTGTTTTGGGGCAAACGTGTCGGTCTCACCACCAACTACACGCCTTATTGGCGCTACGGCTTTGACCTGCGGCGCTATCAAAAAATTTATAAAGGCCTTGCCCTGGGCGCGCGCGGCATGGCAGATTTGTCGCCCAGCGACGTGCCGCTCGATGACTTGGTCAACTTCGGTTATCGCAACCGCATTCGCGGCCATTTTTACCGCCGCTTGCACGGCGATAATCTCGCGCAAGCCGGGCTTGAACTACGTGTGCCCATCATTCCGCTGCGCTATCATCGCCTCGACCAAAGCCCGTTGTTCCAAGATACCATGTTCGGGCGCTATTTCAAGACGGTCAAATTCGGAGTGAGCGCGGGCCTCTTCGCGGATTACGGCGTGATTTGGAATCATGGTGAGGGTTTTCATCCTGAAAACGGGCGCAGCGGTTTTGGCGCGGGCTTGCACATTCACATGCCCTATCTTAACGTGTTGCGCCTCGAAGGCGCCTTCAACGAAGACGGCAAGCTGGAAGGCTCGGTGGATGTGGGGGTGGCGTTTTAATGCCACGCCACGAATTCTTTTACACCCCTCCTGAAAATTTCGCTGCCGACGTTGTCGAGCTGACGGGAGACGAGCATCATCACCTCACCCGCGTTTTGCATCACAAAATCGGCGACCGCGTCACCGTGGTTGACGGCGCGGGCAATGCGGCTGTCGAGGGTGAAATCGTCTTCAGTGATCGTGCGGTAACCCGAATCAGAATTCACGGAATCATACCGAACCTCGGCGAGCCTGCCGTGCATCTCACTCTGGCGCAAGCGGTTCCCAAAGGCGCGCGTTTCGATTGGGTGGTGGAAAAAGCCACGGAGATCGGGGTTTCGGCGTTTATCCCGCTGCTCTCCGAACACAGCGAAGTGCACCCCGGCTCAGGCAAAATTGAGCGCTGGCGGCGACTCGCGTTGGCAGCCATGAAACAATCCTGCCGCTCCGTTTGGCCGGAGGTGAACGAACCCACCTCTTTTTTTGAGTTGTGTCAAACAATTAAAAATTTCGATTTGGCCATACTGGCGCATCCAACAGAGAACGACATTCTAAAAGATTTGGCCGGCCAAACAATGCCGCAGAAAGTGTTGTTGATGGTTGGCCCGGAGGGCGGATTCACAGAAGAAGAAATCGAGGCCGCACAAAAATCTGGCTGCAAACTGTTGAGCCTCGGGCCGCGGCGTTTGCGCGCGGAAACAGCCGGGTTGGTGGCGGCAACGAAAGTGTTGTCGGTATGGGGGCAGTTGAGTTAGAGAATTTAAAATTATCGCACCAGCGCCAGCTTGCGCGTTAGCGTAAAGCCTGCACTCTCCAGGCGATAAAAATAAATCCCGGAAGCCAGCCCGCGGGCATCGAACTCGACGCGATGCG
>CAYWGH010000051.1:0-33233 GCA_964457925.1 uncultured Cytophagia bacterium | reverse complement strand
GGTCAACGCCAGCCACTTTTTTAAAAAGAACGTGAAAATTTGCCAAACTACAGTAAAAATATTGTAGTTTGGCACATTTCCCGCAAGCCGCTGTTTTTACACTCGACTTCTTGAGCGTGAAAACAAGTGGTTAACCAATTTTTGCCAAACTACTGTAAAAATAGAAATCATTGGAACAAGCCGAGGATGTGGAAATAGTTAAACAAATTGAGAAGAACTGACGCAAAACATACTTCCATCTTAGACAACCAGCCAATCAGCCTTTTTGGGCAGTCAAGCCGCAGAGTAGTTGTGTACTGTTCAGATGAACCGCCGGCTGGTTTTGGGTGATAATGGTCTCCATAATTAGGACGAATTGTTCCGGAATTTGGCAGCCCCAAGCGGCGCGAATTGCTTCATGACAGCTACCGCTTCATTTGTCGTCTCCAGCCGAAACTCAAAAAGTTTCAGAGTCGATTGTTTGACATTGCAAACGCTTGCGCCGATTTCAGACAAGCTGAAAACTGGAGCCCCGCGGGCAGCAATCCACCCGACTAGTTCGAAGCACCTCGAGGGCACCAAGAAAAGCTCGAGGATGTGATTTTTTCGTCCTATGGCACCCTTCGCGGTTAAAAATCTTTCAGAATTTTATTCTGACATTGAAAAGCGAAAGGCCTTTTGCGAACTTCTTGATGACGGGTATCGTTCTATCCGCTGAGAAGCCAAGCTATGCAAGCGTTGCCATTCATGATCTTGCCTCTCTTAGAAATTTGACGAAGGCCTCTTGTTTTTCTCAAACCCAGGATTGCGCGTCATGGTACATCCAACTACCGATATGCGATGCGACAAAATTAAAACGCATTACGAAGAAGTTTGGGTAATCATTTTATCAAGGAGGTTGAATGAAGCGCAGATTGTTTATTCTATTATGTTTTTTTCATCCCATCCTGACCTTCAGCCAGGAAATGGTCAAAGTCAACATTCTCGAACAGTATGACAAAATCCCCGCGCCGCCGACGGATGCCCGGGCTGCACACGGCCGTCTGGTTTGCGCCGTTGAAAACGGATTCGAAAACTGTGAGGCAAAAAAGTTTTACCAAGCCACTACCGATGCTCTCGCTGCGCTTGAACAACAAATAACCAAAACCAATGCCGCGTTAGCGCAACCGGGCGTGCAGGCGATGCAACAAATCGATCCGCAGGAAATGCAAAAGAAGATCGAAGCCATGAGTCCGGAGGAAAAAATCCAATTTGCGATGCAAATGAGCCAGATGGCTCTGGGCATGCAAAACGTGCAGCCGGAATCGGAGGAAGTGCAGGAGGCGTTGGCGGAATTTGGCGAGGTCAGCGTCGCGGTCAATAGCGAATACACCAATCCCGACGAGATCGCCAGGAAAAAATTGCAACTGGATGCTGATCGCCAGCGCAAACACGACGAGATCGACGCCTGGGCGAAAGCCGAGCATGCGAAGATTCCGCAAGTGGCTGGAGGGCCCGGCGTCGGCATGATCCCGGAACCCAAAGCCGCGCATGCGCTCAGAATCAGCACCGTGGATAAACATCTCGCTGTTGATAACGAGTATTTGACCGCACTGCAAAAATGGTGGCCGGAGGAAATCAAAAAACAGAAAGCGCGTTTTACGCCCTTTCAACAGAAGCTGGCCGCGGTAGATTATGGCGGACAAGCAAACAATACCGTTCACAAGCAAACGCTGGTGCATGGACAAAGCATGATGCTCAACGCCGCTGCTGCACTTGCCCAATTTTCCCGCGAGGTTTCGGAAAGCGCCGGCAGGCGTTGGCAGGATAAATTGAAATTGGAGAAGGAAAAACCGTAACGGCCGCAGCATAAAAGTTTTTGAAATTTTCCAGGCAACAACGGAGGAGGAACACATGGCCTGGATTTATCTTTTCATCGCCGGCCTGTTCGAAGTGGGT
Source organism: uncultured Cytophagia bacterium (assembly GCA_964457925.1). Lineage (GTDB taxonomy): Bacteria > Zhuqueibacterota > Zhuqueibacteria > Zhuqueibacterales > Zhuqueibacteraceae > Coneutiohabitans. The sequence goes on along the minus strand of CAYWGH010000051.1, from coordinate 31,316 downwards.
TGGGCGATCGGCTTGAAATACACCGCCGGCTTCACGAAGCTTTGGCCGAGTGTGCTCACCGTTCATGCGATGATCGCGAGTTTTTTCCTGCTGGCGCAAGCGCTGAAAACCATTCCCGTGGGCACGGGCTATGCGGTGTGGACCGGCATTGGCGCGGCCGGCACGGCGATTTTGGGAATGATTTTATTCGATGAATCGCGTGAGACGCTGCGCCTGCTTTGCTTGGGATTGATTGTCGCGGGCATTGTGGGCTTGAAGATCGTTTCGACAGAATAGAACATGGATAATCTCACGCACAGCCTCACCGGCGCTCTGGCCGCGAAGGTGATCGAAGCCGCGCGTCCGAATTATTTTGAAGAGCCTCGGGACCGGCGCTCCGCGTTTTGGCTGCTCGTCGTTTCGGCGAATCTGCCGGATCTCGATGTTGTGCTCGGCATGTTTGGCGATCCCATCTTTGCCATGCAACATCATCGTGGCCTCACGCATTCGCTTTTGGTTGCGCCGGTGTTTGCGCTGCTGCCGGCTTCGTTGTTTTGTTTTTGGAGGAAGCTCAAACCCTTCAAAGCGGCATGGCTCCTGGCTTTGCTCGGAACGTTGGTGCATATCTTTTTTGATGTGATCACCGCCTACGGCACCCAGATTTTTTCGCCGTTCTCGCAAGCGCGGCATGCCCTGGATTGGATGTTCATCATCGATCCCTTTTTCACCGGCATTTTGGCGATGACGCTGCTGCTCGCCAAATTTTGGGCAGGGCCGCGCAGAACGCTGATTCTCGGCGGCGCTGCACTCGTGGTGCTTTATCTCGGCGCGGAGATGATCAATCACAATCTTGCCAAACAGCGCATGACAGCGGCGTTGCAACAACAAGGCATTGCAGCAGCGAATATCTCGGCATTGCCGCAGCCGCTCAACATTTTTCGCTGGATGGGCATCGCACAAACGCCCAATGGCGTGGCGCAAGCTTATTTCTCGAATTGGCAAGATGAAGAATTGGCAGTCACGCTGCATGAAAATGCGCAAGACGAGTTCGCCGTGCGCGCCCGGCAAACGCCGGAAAGCCAGTGGTACCTGCAATTCGCGCGCTATCCCTGGATTCACACCGAAGAACGCGAAGGTCGCAACGTCGTCGAGATCCGCGATCTGCAATTCATGATCGACAAGGGCATCACGCAGGCGCTGGGATTTCCGGAACGATCGCTGCCGTTTATTTTGCGCTACCGTTTTTCACCGAACGGCAATCCGCTGGAAACGGAATTCAACAACGAAAGCCTGCCGCAACAAAGCTACTCGAAGTGAGAATGTCAGTGCGCGAGAGGTGATTGTGAAACTACCGCCCGGGCGGGTAATCTGAATGGTTATGGGAACTTTCTGAAAATGGATATCAAAAGCATCTCAATCACGCCGGGTAATTTGCCGCCGCGTGAAGCCTCGCGCTTGATGTTGAGCATTGTTGCGCCGCGGCCGATTGCCTGGGTGTCATCGATGGGCGAAGACGGTTCGCTCAATCTGGCGCCGTTTTCGTTTTTTACGGCCGTGTCTGCCAATACGCCGACGGTGATGATTGCCGTTGGCGCACGCAGAGGCAAGCCCAAAGACACGCTGCGCAACGTGCAAGAGACCGGCGAGTTTGTGATTCATATCGTCGATGAAACCCTGGCCGAAGCGATGAATCTGACTTCGGGTGAGTGGGAATACGGCATGAATGAATTTGAACTAGCCGGACTGGAAACCATTTCTTCAATCGAAGTAAAACCGCCGCGCGTGGCTGCTGCACCGGCGGCGATGGAGGCGAAACTCGCGCAAATCGTTCCGGTGGAGGGCACAACCTCAACACTGATTTTCGGCAGAATTGTGCGCTATCACCTGCGCGCAGATTTGCTGCGGCCCAACGGCGTGGTCGATGCGTCTTTGCTGCGGCCGATTACTCGCCTGGGCGGCGAGGAATACGCAACGATCGGCCGGGTGTTTGAAATGAGCCGGCCGCAAACGAATAAATAAAGCCGGACTTGGAGGCAAATAATTTTGGATGACAATTAACACCGTTGCGTCCAAGTCCGGCTTTGACTTTTTACCAGGAGCCAGAGAGATGAGCATCCTCGGACTGCATCACATCACCCTCGTCTGTTCCGACGCGCAACGCACCGTGGATTTTTACACAAAAGTTTTGGGCCAGCGTTTTGTGAAGCGCACGGTGAACTTCGACGATCCCGGCAGTTATCATTTGTACTTCGGCGATGAAACCGGGAAGCCCGGCGCCGCGATTACTTTTTTCGAATGGCCGTTTGCGCCCAAGGGCGCGGCGGGCATCGGCGGCACGCATCATTTTGCGTTGAGCGTGAAGGATCGCGCTGGCTTGTTAAAATGGAAGCGCCGCCTCAGCGATCTCGGCATTCGTGTGACCGGGCCGTTTCCTCGCAATTACTTCGAATCAATTTATTTTCGTGATCCCGACGGCGTGCTGCTCGAAATCGCGACGCAAGGACCGGGCTGGACGATCGATGAAGCGCCGGACAAGCTCGGCCTGGAATTTCGCGAGCCGCCGTTGGACATGCGCAAAGGCCAGCGCGACGAAGCACGCATTCAAGCCGAAACCTGGCCCGAGCCGGTTCCAGTGATCACCAAAGACATGGCGTTGCGACAGGGCATGCATCACATCTCCGCGATTAGTTCGGATGTCGAAGCCACGCATGCGTTTTTCGGCGAACTGCTCGGCATGCGCCGCGTGAAAATGACCGCGGATTTTGATGACATCAAAACGGCGCATTGGTACTGGGGCGTAGGCGAGGGCAAGCCCGGAACAATAATCACCTATTTCCAATTCGACCCGAAAACCGCGCGCCGTGCGCGCATGGGCGCCGGACAAACACATCATTTTGCGCTTGCGGTGGCGGATGAAACCACGCAACTCGAATGGCGCGAGAAAATCGTGAGAAACTATATCCGGGTTTCGCCGGTGCGGGATCGCGTTTATTTCAAAAGCATCTACACCAATGACCCCGACGGCCATATTGTCGAGCTGGCAACGCTGGGTCCGGGTTTTCCAGCAGATGAGCCAGTTTCTGAGCTTGGTAAAAATCTGAAGCTGCCGCCGTGGCTGGAGCCGCAACGCCGCGAGATTGAGCGCAATTTGAAGCCGCTGGAGGCACCGGAGTGGGAGGGGGTTGAAGATTGAATCTGCTAAATAAGGACACAACCATGACGAATCCCCATCAAGGCCAGCCGGTGCGCATGGCAGGCGCTCCGCTCGATGCCGCCAAAGCTGCAATGATCATGATTCACGGTCGCGGCGCAACGGCTGAAAGCATTCTTACGCTGGCCGAAGAATTCGAACGGCGTGATTTTGTTTATCTCGCGCCGCAGGCGGCGGGGTTCACGTGGTATCCCAATCGTTTTCTTGCGCCGCTGGCGAGCAACGAGCCGTGGCTTTCTTCGGCGTTGACTGCCATCGCAGAAACATTTTCGCAACTCGCGCAAGCCGGCATTCCTGCGGAACGCACAATGCTGTTGGGTTTCTCGCAAGGCGCGTGTCTCGCGCTGGAGTTTGCCGCGCGCAACGCGAAACGTTATGCCGGTTTGGTCGGTCTGAGCGGCGGCTTGATCGGCCCGGATGATGCGCCGCGTGATTATGCCGGCTCGCTTGCAGGCACGCCGGTATTTCTCGGCTGCAGCGAAGCAGATTTTCACATTCCGCAAGAGCGGGTGCAGCATACCGCTGCTGTTTTGCAACAACTCGGCGGCAATGTTACGATGCGGCTATATCCGAACATGGAACATACCGTGAATCAAGATGAAATTGAATTCGTCAGAGGCATGATGCAGGCCGTGACAGAATAAACCGTCCAGTGGCGCTCGGCTATGACGTCTCAGTATGTCCATAAACGGCAATTGCGCCGAGGAAAAGCGCCCGGGCGGTAGTTTATTCAGAAGATCGAATTCGTTCAAAGGTTTAAACTTTTTGTACCAAATTCTATAGAAGGAACTGTTACGATTTCATAAAAGTTTGTCGGCGTAAGCCATCGAGACGTGCTTGGCGCTTGATCGCGGCAGGAAATTTTCTAAATTAGCAGTGTATTCGATCAGATTTGCAAAAAGCCAATAACCGGACAAGGATCATGCACGCAACCAGGAGAATCGCGAGATGAATCATGAACATGACGATAGCAATGGTCATATAAAAGCTATCAGTCTCGAACTGGCTCGCCCCAGCGCCGGACTGATGTTTCCTTTCAAAACATTTCTCAGTTTCAAACCGTTGATCGATCTTTGGCGACAGCATGCTGCTGATGCCAATCCGGTTAAATCGGCGGCGGCGAAACAGATGCTGGCCGAGCTGGTCAAAGCGCCCGCGCTGACGCAGCCGGTTGTCGAGCTGGAGGCAATTGAAAAACACAAAGCGCTGCTCGATCAGCTTTTTAGCCTGATCATTCCGCATGCCTATTGGGAAAACATGTATGCCGCAGCCTCGGCGCCGTTTCAGCTTTTGCCGTTTCACGCCACGCCGGGTTTCAAGCTGCTCAATCTCCTCGGCGAGAAAGGCGGCTTCAATGGCGGCATGAACATCGAGCCGGCTCAGGCGTTTCTCGGGCGGAATCTCAACGCCTATTCGCATATTCTGCGGCGCTACTATGATGTGGAAACCCAGTTCGAATACCCTTTGATTTTCACGGCGCCACATCCGCGCACCGGACTGGCGCGGCATTACAAAATCAACATTGATTTGAGCTTCGTCGAGATCAAAAAAGTCGATGAGCCGAAGACGCTTTCGCCCGAGGAGATTCGCCAATTGCTGGCGAATCCCAGCGATTTGGAAATGTGGTATGAGCTGATTCCGCCCGCGTGTTTCGAATTCCACGGCTTTGCCGTGTTCAACGCCGTCGATGTGACGGATCAGGAAGTGCTGTCCTCGCTGAAAAATGATCTGCTCGAGAAGGACGCCATTATTTCCTCCGCGCGTTTTCAAAACTTGCAAGAAAAACTGCGCGCGCTGCTGCAGCGGCCGGGCATTCAACTTGGCCTGGCCGGCATTCCCGGCGCGCAAAACCTGTTGCGCGAGCATGGCCGCGAGATCGGCAAAAGCTTCATTCTGAGCGACGCCTGCCGCCAAAAATGCGCGACGTTTGCCAATTCGATTTATGATCACGTCATGCGGCAAGACGCCATCGTCATCATTGAAAACCTCGAAACCTATCCCTCGCCGACTCCGGTGGAGCAGGCGATTTTGCAGCAGGGGATCAAAAATATTTTCATCGCGCCGCTGCATTATGAAAACAAATTCATCGGCCTGTTCGAACTGGGCTCAGCCAATCCCGGCGACATTAATGCCATCAATTCGTTCAAATTGCGCGAGGTGTTTCCGCTGTTTGCCATCGCGATCAAGCGCAGCCTTGAGGAATTGAATGACCGCGTCGAAGCCGTGATCAAAGAAAAGTGTACCGCGATTCATCCGGCGGTGGAATGGCGTTTTCGGCGCGCCGCGCTCAAGCTTCTGCAGAACCGCCAACGCGGCCTGTCGAGCGAGATGGAGCCGATCGTTTTCGAAGAGGTGTACCCGCTTTACGGCCTGTCTGACGTGCGCGGCTCCTCTACGCTGCGCAACGACGCGATTCGCGCGGATCTCGCCGAGCAGTTGCAGCTTGCGGCGGCGATCATCACTGCGGCGCACGAGCTTAAAAAATTGCCTTACCTCGAGCAGCTTGCCTATCGCCTCGAACTGCTGTTGCGGAAAATCGAGCACGGGCTCGCCTCCGGCGACGAAACCGGCGCGCTGGAATTCCTGCGGCGCGAGATCGAGATGCGCTTTGAACAATTGCAGGATTTTTCCCCGGAGTTGTATGAGAAAATTTCGGCTTACCGCGCCAGCCTCGATCCGCAGCTCGGCTTTGTGTATCGCCGGCGCAAGGACTTCGAAGCCAGCGTGATGCAGCTCAACGAAACGATTTGCGCGTACATCGATGCGCAGCAAGAGCAGGCCCAGGCGATGTTCCCGCATTATTTTGAAAAGTATAAAAGCGACGGCGTCGAGCATGGCATTTATATCGGCGCCGCGCTGGTGGAAAACGGCAAGTTCGATCAGCTTTATCTGAGAAATGTTCGCTTGTGGCAGTTGCAGATGATGATCGGCGTCGCGCGCCGCGTCGAGGCCGAAAAACCTATACTCAAAATGCCGCTTGACATGGCGCATTTGATTCTGGTGCAGAACACGCCGCTGGCGATTCGCTTTCGCTATGATGAAAAAAAGTTCGACGTTGACGGCGCCTATAACGTGCGCTACGAAATCATGAAAAAGCGCATTGACAAAGCCGTGGTCAAAGGCGGCAGCGAGCGCCTGACGCAACCGGGGAAAATCGCCATTATCTATTCGCAGCCGCGCGAGGCTGCGGAGTATCGCGAATATATCGACTATTTGCAAGCAGCCGGAGAATTAACCAGCGAAGTTGAAGACGTTGAACTGGAAGATTTGCAAGGGATGCACGGCCTAAAGGCGTTGCGCGTGCAAGTGTGTTTCGATACGCATACGATTGAAACGGAGCAGAGGCAAAGCGCCGAGAAGCTATTCGCCGCAGAGGCCTAAAGCGGAATAGGTTGAGACAAAAGCCAGTGTCATCGTGGACCGGATTGAATCGTGTTAGAGATCAAGCGTGAGGTTAAAGAGATTCCGCCGGCGCTGGTTGCGCGTCTGCGTTCGGCGAGTTAGAATGTTAACGTGAGAACAAAAATCATGTCGGCTCAAATCACACAGCCAAAAATTACCATACTCGATTTACAGAACAAGAAAGAACAAAGCCAGAAAATCGTCATGATGACGGCTTACGATTATTCGGCAGCGGCGTTGGTTGATCGAGCCGGCATCGACATGATTCTGGTGGGCGATTCACTCGGCATGGTGATGCTCGGTTACGGCAGCACGGTAGCCGTGACCATGGCGGACATGCTGCATCATTGCAAGGCTGTGGCGCGCGCGGCGCCGCACGCGTTTCTGGTGGGCGATATGCCGTTCGGGTCCTACGAAATTTCACCGGGAGAAGCCGTGCGCAATGCCGTGCGACTTTTGCAGGAAGGTGGGATGAACGCGGTCAAGCTGGAAGGCGGGCAGGAGATGTCCGTCACCATCAAGACTATCATTGCTGCCGGCATTCCGGTGATGGGGCATATCGGTTTGACGCCGCAATCGCTGTCGAAACTCGGCGGTTATCGCGTGCAGGGCAAAACCGCGGAAGATGCCTATAAATTGCTGCAAGACGCGCTGTTTTTACAGGATGCCGGCTGCTTTGCCGTCGTGCTTGAAGCGATTCCCGCGCCCCTGGCTGAATTGATCACCGCGCGTTTGAGCATTCCCACCATCGGCATCGGCGCCGGCAGTGCCTGCGATGGCCAGGTACTCGTTTATCATGATGTGCTCGGACTTTTCGAGGGGCGGCAGCCGCGGTTCGTGAAGCGATACGCCGAAGTCGGTAAAGTCATTTACGCCGCGTTGTCAAACTATTGTGAAGAAGTGCAAAATGGCCGCTTTCCGGAAGAGCAGCACACTTACGAGATGCCCGCCGGCGAAATCGAAAAGCTCAATGACATCCTCAAAAATGCGGAAGCGCAATAACCTGCCATGCATGTAGCCATCATTGGCATCGGCGCGATGGGCAGCTTGTTTGCCGCGCGGTTGCATGCCTCATGTGATCTCGTCATGTGCGGAGATTGGCCCGCGCAAGTGGATGCGGTGCGCCGCAGAGGCCTGACGCTCATCGATCAGCGCAATCACGCAACGCAACACCAGGTGAGAATAGCCGATGATGTCAGCGAGGTTGGCCGCGTCGATCTCGCCATCATCCTGGTGAAAAGCCATAAAACCGAGCAGGCAGCGGCCCTGGCCGAGCAGATTCTGCTCTCCGACGGTCTCGTTTTGACATTGCAAAACGGCTTGGGCCATGCAGAAAAAATTGCGGCAGTCCTCGCGCCAACGCGCGTGATTTTGGGCAGCACGGCGCACGGAGCAATGTTGGTAGAACCGGGTGTTGTGCGGCATGCGGGCGAGGGGCCGACATATCTTGCCCGCCCGGCTTCCTGGACGCCGGGCTTTGACCGGCTGCTTCAACTTTTCGAACATGCGCAAATCGAAATCTCCGTTGTTGATGACGTGCGTCGTGTGTTGTGGAGCAAGCTCGTGATCAACGCCGGCATCAATCCGCTGACCGCGTTGTTGCGGGTAGCGAACGGTTTTTTGGTTGAGCATGCGTGCGCGCGGCAACTCATGAGGCAGGCTGCCGAAGAGGCGGCTCAGGTTGCCCGCGCGCAAAATATTCCACTCGATTATGCCGATGCGGGACAGCGTGCATGGGAAGTGGCGCGCGCCACGGCCAATAATCATTCGTCGATGTTACAGGACGTTTTGCGCGGCGCGCCTACCGAGATCGAAGCCATCACCGGCGCGCTTGTCGCGTGGGGTGAAAAATTGAATGTCCCCATGCCGGTGAATGCGCTTTTGCTGCGCCTCATGCGCGAGGGCGCGAAGAAAATAGAGATTACGGAATTGCAGCGGCTGTTGCCCTGATTTCAGCCATGAATTTGTTCCGCCACGGCCTGGCCGTGGCTTTTGTTTTGTTCGTGCACATTAATCAACCGTGCAGGCCTTTTTTGATTCGATCAAGCGTATATCCTCTCAATTGATGAAAAGCAGCTTCGATGAACGTTACCAATGACATCTCGCGTGTGCGGACATTGCGCTGGGAAAACCCGCACTTAACTTGGGGGTTCGTGCCAACCATGGGCTACCTGCATGAAGGCCATCTCTCATTGGTTCGCCGGGCGCGAGCGGAAAATGAACGAGTCGCAGTCAGCATTTTTGTGAATCCCACGCAATTCGGCCCGAATGAAGATTTGAGCAAATACCCGCGCGCATTGGAGCGCGATTTGAATATGCTGCGCGCGGTGAATGCCGATCTTGTTTTCACGCCGAATGATTCAGATATGTATCCGCCGGGTTTTCAAACCTATGTTTCCGTGCAGGAGGTCGCAAAGCCTCTGGAAGGCGCCTCGCGCCCGTCTCACTTTCAAGGCGTCGCGACAGTCGTGACGAAGCTCTTCAATATTGTACAGCCCACGCGCGCCTACTTTGGCCAGAAAGATGCGCAGCAAGTTGCCGTGTTGCGACAGGTGGTTGCGGATCTTAATTTTAATTTGGAGTTCATTGTTTGCCCAACCGTGCGCGAGCCGGACGGATTGGCGATGAGCTCCCGCAACAAGTATCTTTCACCGGAAGAACGCCAGGCCGCTACCGTGCTCTATCGCGCCCTAACCGCGGCAGAAGCAGCCTTTCGCGCCGGGGAAAAGCGCGGCGACAGGCTGCGCGCCATCCTGCGCGACACCGTTGCGCAAGAGAAGCGCGCGCGCCTCGACTACGCCAGTGTCGCTAATCCCATGACCATGATCGAACTCGAGCACATTTCCGCGCAGGCATTGTGTTCGCTCGCAGTTTATTTCGGAAAAACGCGCTTGATTGACAATATTTTATTGGAATCGTAAAGCCGGAGAGGCAAGCCGCATGACGACAGTATGCTATTACAAAAAAGCTCTTTGCGTTGTACTACTTCTTGGAATGGGTTGCCGCATGGAAAAAACCGCAAAAGTCGATGAAATTTTTCAAGCCTACAACAACGCTGCCACGCCCGGCGCAGCGGTGATGGTGATCAAAAATGGCAAGCCCGTTTTTGTGCGCGCCTACGGCATGGCCCATCTTGAAGAAAACAGACTCGTACTTCCGGCAACAAATTTTCGCCTGGCTTCTGTGACCAAGCAGTTCACGGCCATGTGCATCATGATGCTGGCCGAGCGTGGACTATTGACATACGAACACACGCTTACAGAAATCTTTCCGGAATTTCCGCCATACGGCAGCGCGATTACGATCCGGCATCTGTTGCAGCATACCTCGGGATTGATGGATTATGAAGATTTGATTCCCGACACGGCAACCGTGCAGGTGTTGGACAAGAATGTTTTGCGCCTGATGATGGCGCAGGATTCGACCTATTTCACGCCGGGCACGCAGTATCGTTACAGCAATTCCGGCTATGCCGTGCTGGCGATGATCGTTGAAAAGATTTCAGCAAGGCCGTTTGCGGAATTCCTGCGCGAGAATATCTTCTCGCCGCTGGGCATGGCTAATACCGTCGCGTTTGAGAATGGCAGATCGACAGTAAATCATCGCGCCATGGGCTATCGCGAGGAAAATGGCGCGTTCGTTTTCAAAGATCAGAGTTTGACTAGCGCTGTGCTGGGCGACGGCGGCATTTATTCCTCGATTGAAGATTTGTTCAAATGGGATCAAGCGCTGTATTTGGAAAAGCTGGTTAAATCCGAAACCTTGCAGCGGGCATTCACAAAAGGTGTTTTGAATGACGGCCGGACAATTGACTACGGTTTTGGCTGGCGCATCGACGAATATCGCGGCCACATGCGTGCGCAACATACCGGCAGCACTTCCGGTTTCCGCAACGTGATCCAGCGTTATCCCGGGGATAAGTTTACCGTGATCATTCTAACCAATCGCGCCGAGCCCGAGGTCGAAGGGCTGGCGGATCAGTTAACGGATTTGTTTTTGATCGAATCCTAAAAATTGACAACGAGCAAATATTTCAGGGCAAATGAATGTCTCACATTTTTTCCTTTTTTGTTTTGATAAGCGTTCCTGCCGTTACCCATGTGATTGCGCTCGAGGGCTTAGATAAAGATTATTTTTTGGCGAACTCCGTTTCTGGTGAGAGCCGGGGAAATGTTTCGCCGGACTCAACGGGCGCAGGCCTCGCTGATTCTGCCGCTGTATATCCGCAAGCGTTGGGTTTTGAATTGCAGGATCAATATGGCGTTGCGCGAAACTGCATTTTCCCTTCCGACAAAATTCGTATCATTACTTTTGCCGACCAAAAGGGCACGGCCAGTATCGAGGGTTGGGTGAGGCCGATTTATAAGCGCTACGGCAATCAAATCGACATCACGGGCGTGGCCGTGCTTTCTGCCGTGCCGGCGATTGCGCGCACTTTGGTGAGCGCGTTCATTCGGGCGAGCGTCCAGTATCCGGTGTTGTTGGATTGGGAGGGGCAGGTCTCTGCGCAGTTTGGTTATGAAAACCGCACGTTTCGGCTGGTGGTCGTCGATGGCGAAGGCGGAATTCGTTACAGCCTTACCGGACCGGTGAATTCCAACGAATTGCAAAGGCTATTTGCGCTAATCGATGCGCTTTTGCGCGAGCAGCCGGTGTTAACCTCAAACCAAGAATAAGCCGATGCCGGAACACGTTATCCTGGTCGATGAAAACGATTCTCCCCTCGGTATTTCCGAAAAAATGAGCGTGCATCGTGACGGCAAATTGCATCGCGCGTTTTCAGTCTTTGTTTTTAACGATGAGGGCGAGCTGCTGCTGCAGCGCCGGGCGTTGAACAAGTATCATTCCTCCGGCTTGTGGACGAACACCTGCTGCAGCCATCCCCGGCCGGGGGAATCGGTTGAAGCGGCGGCCGTGCGGCGTTTGTGCGAGGAAATGGGATTTGAGTGCGCTCTTCACAAGGCTTTTCATTTCATCTACAAGGCGCCGCTTGAGCGCGCTTTGATCGAGCATGAATTCGATCATGTTTTTATCGGCCATTTTAACGGCCGGCCCCGCCCCAATCCCAACGAAGTGATGGAATGGCGTTGGTTAGATCTGGCGGCTCTCGAACGAGAATTGGAACTTTCGCCGGAGAAGTATACGATCTGGTTCAGGCTGGCGATGCCGCGCGTAATCTCGGCGAGAAGGTAATCCTGCAGAGGCTGCCATTGCCCTACCGGAGATATTCATTTTCCCACCCACCCGGCTCGACGAGCGCAAACGCGGCTCAACTCGATGCATCTCGCATTACTAGGAAATCACCAATTGCAAAAGGACGTGCAACGTTCACCGCTTAAAGGCGTCTTGCTGTTGAGTGTGCACTGTCCATAAAAATCTGATTTCATGTTAAAAAGTGAACCCGAATGCAACCTTTGTGTGTCTTTCAATCGTATGAGTGTGCTCGCTGGGTATTGATCTCCATAACAATAGCCACAAAGATCCGAATAATTTTGCATGCAAGAGAATGCACATGATTAATGCACAAAGCTGCACGATGGTTTTTTCTCAGGACGCAAAAAGGGGCGAATACGTTGAGTTTGCGCGGTATTGCGGGACTGACTTCTTACTGGCATGTGCTTTGCCTAAAAAGAGGCACACTATTTGGCAGGAAAATCAACAACAAAACTGTGGAGAGTTTTATTCTCAACAAACGTGATCAGCAATAAAAAAGCCCAATGAGAGCGGCAACTCTCATTAGGCTGGCGTAAAAGGACATGGTGGCCCTTTAACAATCCGGCGGCAATATATAGCCTTCCCGCAATAAAGGCAAGTATTTCTTTTTTGCCATCTCACCTTTTACGCCTTCCCTTTTATCTCATCATAACATTCTTGCAAGCATTCATTCCGCTGTCAGTGACGCCGCATTTTGGGTTTTGCTGAACAAACGATCGTTGTCTTTTGTTTGCGAGCATGAGGCGCAAGATTTTTGGCGCTTTGTTGATCGACTCCCGGCAGCTTTGTGCATGCTTTTCCTTTCCTCACTTTTTCAAAAAATAGCTAAGGAGGTTCAATGATCTCACCCAAAACAAGAGTCGTTATGGCAATGCTCGTTTCTGCGGCCATGCTAAGTTGCGCCGAGGTGCCGTCGACCGGCCCTACGCCGCCGGATTTCCGCGCGGAATTCCGGTTTGTGCATGCGGCGCCGGAGCTTGGAAGCGTGCAGCTTGCCGTTGATGGTGTGCAACAAGGCGCATTGGATTACGCCGGCGATCTGGCCCATCGCGAATATCCTGCGGGAAGCCGCGAGGTTGTCCTTTCCTCAGGTGACAGGCAGTTTGTTGCGATGTCAACCAATCTGCGTGGAACGGTAGTGTTCTTGCCCGCAGCAGCGGGTGCGCCGCGCGAATTTTTCCGGCTCTCCGAGCGCCGCGTTTTTGATGCGCCGCAGGTGGCGTTGCGAGTGGCGAATTTCTATGCGCCCGCCACTGTCGACGTCACTGTGACTGCCGGTGCAGATACGGTGCTCGCCGCCAGCCTCGCCTACAAAGGCGTGTCGAATTATCGGGTTGTGCCGGCCGGAAGCTATTCCGTCGAAGCCAAAATCGCGGGCAGCAACACCGTTTTGGCATCTTCACCACTGAGCGTTGCGACGAGTCATACGAGCATGATTCTCGGAGACGCGAGCGCCGCGACGATCAAAAATGTCGTGGATTGAATCGCGCAAGCAAAAATTCCAAAAATCCTGATTCTTATCCGTAAAGGAGGAAGAATGGTCCTTCGAAGATTTTTAACGAACGCCCTTGCCGCTGTGTTTTTTCCCCTGCTGCTTTTCGCCGGAACGACGGGCAAGATCAAGGGCAAAGTGGTTGATCGCGAATCCGGCGAGCCGCTGCCCAGCGCCACGGTTCTTATTGTCGGCACGTCGATGGGAGCAGCCGCTGATCTGAACGGAGAATTTCTCATTCTGAATGTTCCCCTCGGTGTTTATCAAGTGAAAGCCACCTTCATCGGCTATCGCGAAGTCATGATCTCCAACGTCCGTGTGAATTCCGATTTGACGACAGAGGTGAATTTCAGCATGCCTTCGGAGGCGCTGGAAGTGGCGGGGGTGTCGATTGTCGCCGAGCGCCCTCTGGTGAATCAAAATGCCACGAATGCAACGCGCATTCAAAGCTATGAGGATTTTCAAAAAATTCCGGTGCGCAGCGTGAACGCGGTGATTGCTTTGCAACCCGGCGTGGTGGTGCAGGATGGCGCCTTGTTCGTGCGCGGCGGACGCAACGACGAAGTGGGGTATTATCTCGAAGGCGCCAATGCCCGGGACGCCGATAACGGCGCGAACGCGGTTACGGTTATTCCGGAAGCGCTGGAGGAATTTCAAATTCAAGCGGGCGGCTATAACGCCGAATTTGGCGGCGCCAACGCCGGTATTATTCGCCAGACGCTGAAAAGCGGCAGCAACGATTATCACTTCAGCCTGCAGGCGGAGAGTGATAATGTCGTCGATCGCGGCAACAAATTTCTGGGGGCGCATTCTTATGGCTACGCGGATTACACCGCAACGTTGAGCGGTCCGTTGCTGAACAAGCGGCTCAAATTTTTTGTGGCCGCACAAAATACGTTTGAGCGTGATCGCGCCGCGCGCTTCTGGAAGGGGTTCGAATTCAATCACGCCGATCAATATGTCGATGAACACAACTTTCCCCTGATTTTTACCAACAACCGTGATCCCAATCTCGAAGCATGGGTGCAGCAACGCGGCATTCACATGCGGGACAACGCCATTCCGGCCTCCAGCCGCCAGCAATGGATCGGCAACGGCACGCTGGTGTTCGACGCCAAGCCGTTCATCTTCCGTCTCGGCGGTTCGTTGAGTTGGCGCCGGCAGGATGATCTGGTGGGGCCGGACCCCAACTTCTTTGGCAGCTTGGCAGCGCGGCTTTTTAATTTAGATCGGAATCAAATTGAAGATCTAAGCACCGGGCTGGTGAATTTCAAAGTCACGCATTTGCTCGGCGCGCGCTCGTTTTATGAAGTCAATTTGAATTACTTCGATCGCCGGGAAGTGCGCTACGATCCCCTGCTCGAACACAATTTCTGGGCCTACTGGGATAGCACCGGCAATGCTGACGTCGGCGTGTCGTTCTTCAACGACAATCTCAATCCCTGGCGCGGCGGCACGCAGACCATGGATATTTATGGTTTCGATTTCACAGCGCCCGGCACCCCCGCCAACTACTTCAAGAATAAGCGCAGCTATCTCGGCGGTTCCGTGGGATTCACCACCCAATACCGCAATCATGAGATCAAGTTCGGCGGTTCGTATGAACGCTGGACGGCGCGTAGCTTTGCCTCGGATGCGCAATGGGCGCGCACGCAATTGCAAGCCGCACGGCAAAACCCGGATATTTATCGCGACGCCCTTGCCGGCGATCCGGTTGCCGTTGGCGCGTTTCGTACGCTTTCCGGCGCCTCACAGGCCTTGACCTACGGCTATGACACCTTCGGCAATGAAATTAACCTCGAAGGGCCGGATGGCGCGCGCCATCCTTATTACATGTCGTTTTATGCCCAGGACAAGTTTGAAGCGCGCGATCTCGTCATCAACGCCGGTTTGCGTTTGGATGTGATCGACAACGACGATTTTGTTTTCGCCGATCCTTCCAATCCCCCGTGGGATCGCGCCAATAAAACGCTTTTCACCGATCAACTCATCAAGAAAGATGCAGCGGTTGTCGTAAGCCCGCGCCTGGGCTTGGCGTTTCCGGTCACCGATCGTACCGTTTTCCATTTGCAATACGGCAAATTTGTGCAAGCGCCGCGCTTGACCGATCTGTACAATGGTTCGGCATGGTATGACGCCATTTTTACCGGCGGCACCTCCTTCCGCACCAATGTGGTCGGCATCGGGTTGGATCCTGAAAAGACCACGCAATATGAAGTCGGCTTCAGCCAGCAGTTCAGCGAGATTGCTGCGTTCGATCTCACGGCCTACTACAAAAATATCGAAGATCAAATTCAGATCTCGCGCATCACGGCCGATCCGCAATCGCCCGCGCGCGATTACAACGTGCTCGTGAACGGAGATTTTGCCACCACCGCGGGCGTCGAGCTTTCGTTGACGTTGCGCCGCACCAAGCGTGTTGCCGGACAATTGAATTACACCTTTTCGCGAACGCTCGGCACGGGTTCAGCGCCGACCTCGGCCGTTTCCGGCGTCGAGCTGGCGCAAGAAGTTCCCACGATCCTGTCACCGCTCGATTTCAATCGCCCGCAACGCGGCTCTGCCAGCGTGGACTATCGCTTTGCCCAAGGTGACGGCGGCCCGATATTGCAGAATTTGGGTTTGAATCTTTTGCTCAATTTCAGCAGCGGCCATCCCTACACACGTTCGGAAGGCGAGTTCGGGCAGCAAGATGCTTCACTCGGCGGACAAATTACGGACCCGCGTTCACGCCGGCCGTTGGAAGCCGTGAATGCCTCGCTCACGCCCTGGAATTATGAGGTGAATTTGCGCCTCGATAAAACAGTTGAGGTTGGCAAGTTTGGCCTCAATTTCTACATGTACGTGCAGAATCTGACGAACCGCAAGAATGTCATCAACGTCTACCGCCGCACCGGCAATGCTTTTGATGACGGCTTCTTGAACAATTCTGATCTCAGCGGCCCGATTGTGGCAGCCAATGGCGGCACGCCATTCATTTCGTTGTACGAAGCGATCAATCTCAACGGTAACGGCGATAATTATGCGCAGGGCGAAACGGATATCATCGGCCTGCAATTGCTTGGTCCGCCGCGCCAGATTCGTTTTGGCGCCAAAGTTGAGTTCTAAGTTTCTCTTCTCATCACTTAGCTCCTTGCCGGCCTGAGACAGGTCCCATTTGTTTCAGGCCGGCCACTTTAACCTCGACGAGTTTTTGGAGGAACTGTTAATGAAGCGATTTCTCACTGCCCTTCTGCTGCCGGCGATCCTGCTCTTCACAGGATTCCATGCGTTCGCGGCAGAGGAAGGTGGCGTTAAAAAGGGCGGCCGTAACGGCCGCTTGGCCAAAGTCGCAGCAGAGGCAACGAACCAAACGTTGGTGAATATCGGGCAGGTGGCCTCTTGGATTTACTCGGATGGCAAATCCGCCAACCAACCGGACGGCGGTTCGGGGTTGTATTTTCCCCGCGGCAATATCGTTGCCGCCGCGATTTTCCAGGATGGCCTGGTGTGGGGCGGAAAGGTGAATGATGGCAGCGATCCCGCGATTCGCGTCGGCGGCCAAACGTTCAGCATCGGCACTGTGCCGGGTGCCATTCTTTCGCCGGGCGTTGCCGAGGATGTCAATGATCTTGTGAATGTCGATCGCGTTTGGCGTGTCCGCCGCGACTATGCCACCGCCGATCTGCGTCAAGATGCGGCTGAGTTGAATGTGATTAGTTCCGCCGCCGTAACGCCCGCGCAAATCGCCGCTGTGCGCCAGCAATATGCCGCAGACTGGCGTGATTGGCCCGCACGCAAGGGCGCGCCTTTTTATGATGCGCAAGGCGACGGCCAATACAACCCGCAATTCAATGCCGATGGTTCACCCAAGGTTTTCCCGGAAGCGGATGAGCCGGGCATTGCCGGCGCCGATCAAGTTGTCTGGCTGGTGGCAAATGATTTGAGCGCGAGCGCGGTGCAAACCATGTATGGCTCCCCCTCCATCGGTTTGGAAATGCAGGCGACCCTCTGGGCGTATCGCCGCTCCGATGCACTCGGCAATATCATCTTCAAACAATTTCGCGTGATCTATAAAGGCACGGCTACAACGCCTGCAAATGCCACCATTGACAGCATGTACTTTTGCCAATGGTCTGATCCGGATCTTGGCGCTGCCGGCGACGACTTCGTCGGATGCGATACTAGTTTGAGCTTGGGTTATGTTTATAATTCCGTTTCCACCGACGGCAATTATGCGCAAGTAGGCCTGCCGCCACCGGCTTCGGGATATGATTTTTTTGCCGGGCCGTTAGTGCCTGACCCCAACAGCGAGGCCATCTTTGGATTGAAGCGGCGCCCCGGCTTTCGCAACCTTCCCATGACCTCCTTCGCTTATTTTGCCGCCGGGCAAACCGATAGCGATCCCACACGCGGCGGCGATTACAATGGCACGCTGCAATGGTGGAACTTGCTGCGCGGCTTCCGTCCACGGCCGGAAAATCCGGCGCAACCCTGGACGGATCCGACCAGCGGAAACGTGATTACGAAATACCGCGTGCCGGGCGACCCGGTAAGCGGCTCGGGTTGGATTGATTCCAATCCCGGCGACCGCCGGTTGCTGCTGTCTTCCGGGCCGTTTACGATGGCGTTGGGCGATACCCAGGAAGTGGTGGTCGCTGTTTTGGCGGCCCTCGGATCGGATCGCTTGTCGAGCATCTCAGTATTGAAATTCACCGATCGTTTTGCGCAAGAAGCGTTTGATAATTTGTTTGAATTGCCCAAGCCGCCGCAACCGCCCGTGCTTTCGGCCACAGAGTTCAACGGCCAAATTCTGTTGAATTGGGGCGAGAACCCGGCGGAAGTTGCCAAAACCGAAGGCGTGGTTGACAAGGGTTACGCTTTCCAGGGGTATAACATTTATCAACTGCCCTCGGCCGGCGCTGCTCTCGATCAGGGCATCAAACTGGCCACGTTTGACTTGGTTGATGAAGTCACGACGATTGCGCAGGAAACATTTGATCAAGGTTCGGGGCTGGTGTTGGAACTGCCGGTGCAAATCGGCAAAAATAGCGGCGTGCAACGTACCTTCGTGGTTGAGCGTGATCGTTTCCGCGAAAAACCGTTGGTCAACGGCCAAACCTATTTCTTTGCAGTGACGGCTTACAATTTCAACGGCAGTGAGGGTTTGACCACGAAGACATTGGAAAGCTCTCCCGCGGTGGCCACGGTGGTGCCGCAAACCACGAAGCCGGGCGTGCGTTATCAAGTGGCGCGAGGCGACACTCTCACGTCCAATCATGTCAGCGGCGTGAGTGATGGTTCCGTGACACCGGTAATTGTTGATCCCAGCAAAACTCTGGATGCCACGTACGAAGTCACGTTCGACGATAACGGCCACTGGAAGCTGGTCAATGTTACCAGCGGTCAAGAGCTGCTTACGGATCAAAGCAATCAAAGCGGCGATAATAATTATCTCATTACCCAAGGCTTGCAGGTGATTGTCGCCGGCCCGCCGCTTGCCGGTTTGGATTTTCATGTCGACAACAACAGCAACCGCTGGGTTACCGGCGGCAATCACGGCGGCGAGATTTTCTTTGGCGGCATCTTCCTCGGCGCGAATTTCAACGGCAGCCATCTCGCCGCGGCAAACTACAGGAATGTTCGCGTGGAATTTTTTGCCAAGGAAAGCTTCACCGATTTGAACGGCAACGGGCGCTATGATATTGGCGAGCCGTATCAATTGCCCGCCGGCGCCGGGCAAACCGCCAATCTCTATTCCGGTTTTGCATTGAATGCCTTCACCGGTCAAACGGTTGTTCCGTTCCGCGCGTTTGATATTGAAGTCGATCCGCCGCGCCAGCTCGATATTGTCATTCGCGATCGCGACCGCAATGGCCAGTGGGATTTACACAAGCTCTACGCGGATGACGATCCCAATCGTGTGAGCATCAATAACGGCGATTTTCAGTTCAACTATGTCTACATCCTCGATACCGACTACGATCCCAATCGCTGGAATCCCACAGCCGGCGGCCAGGATTTCATGGCGGGCCACCTCACGGATGGCGGGCCGGTTCAATGGAATTTGTGGCTGGATCAACGCGGAACGGCTGAGCCGCTGGGCGCCGCATTTAGCATGGAATTGATCGCGCCCAACGTCAACACCGCGGCGGATAAATTCTCGTTCACCAGCAAAGCGCCGGTGAGCAGCGTGGAGATGGCAAAGGCCGATCTCGCTAGTGTTAATGTCTTTCCCAATCCCTATCGCGGCTTCAACCGGGCCGAAGCGAATCGCTTCAATCGCTTTGTCACGTTTAGCCATTTACCGGAACGCGCCACCATTCGCATCTTCACGCTGGCGGGCGTGTTGGTGCGCACCATCATTAAAGATGATGAGCGGCAGTTCATCAACTGGGATTTGCAGAATGAACGCAACTTACCCGCGGCCAGCGGGATTTACCTCGCGCACATCGAATTCCCCGATCTCAACGAGGTCAAAATCTTGAAGCTGGCAATTGTGCGTGAGGAACAGTTCTTGCGCAATTTTTGATCTCATTCCATGTAACCTCCCCCCTTGCGGAGTGTGACCGTCAAGTCCGTCAGCCGGCTTGCTCTCACCTCCGTGAGGGGGCAGATTACTCGAGCAAGGCATTAAGGAGAATGATAATGAAAAAGAATGTACGTTTGTTTCACATAACCTGTTTGGCTCTGCTTGTGATGCTGGGCGGCGCCGCCCTTGCACAGCAGAATCAACCCGAGGGTGAGCGCCGTTCCGGCACCAATGCAGCCTCGGAGTTGTTGATACCGGTCGGGTCACGTTATATCGCCATGGGCGGCGCTTCAGTTGCAACTGCCAGCGGCTTGGAAGCCATTTATTGGAATCCCGCCGGCCTGGCCCGCACGGAGCGTTCGGCCAATGCCATGTTTTCACACATGCGCCACATTGCGGATATCAATGTGAATTATCTTGCGGTCAGCGCGGACTTCAGCGGCTTCGGCTCCCTAGGCTTTAGCGTGAAGGCGATGGACATCGGCGACCTCGCGGTGACCACGGAAGACAGCCCGGACGGCACAGGCTCCATCATTACCCCGCAATTTGTTACCGCCGGGCTTACTTATTCACGCGCATTGACGGACCGCGTCAGCGTCGGCACAACCGTCAACTTCATTTCGGAGACGATTGACCGCCTCAGCGCCTCCGGCGTGGCATTCAGCTTTGGCGTGCAATACAGCAGCCTGCTCGCCGTTAACGGCTTGAGCATGGGTGTGGTTTTGAAAAATGTCGGACCGAACATGCAGTATGGCGGCACGGGTTTGCTGCGCAATGCTGATGCGCAAGATGTTGTACGTGGCAGCTCGCCATATCAAGTGGTTGCCGGCAAGGATGAATTGCCCTCTTCGCTGGAGATGGGGCTCGGTTATAGCATGTCTTTGACCGAACGCGGGGCGCTCAATCTCACGACAGTGTATCAAGATAACAATTTTGATGATGATGCCACGCGCTTGGGCGCGGAGTATACGCTGGATCAAAAGCTGTTTCTGCGCGCCGGCTACAGTTTTGCCTTCAATTCCGGCAGCGACGCGGCCGGTGAAGGCCGCTATATCTACGGCCTCACGTTGGGCGCGGGCTTGCAGCTCGATCTTGGCGGGCTTGAGGCCAATCTGGATTATGCTTTCCGCCAGGTGCAGTTCTTCGATAACTCCAACGTATTTTCAGTGAAGCTCGGTTTTTAGAAGCCATCCTCTGTGGTGGTTAGCAGATGAAGGGTTGGGAGATTTTCTCCCAGCCCTTTTTTGATTGCGAGCGCGGCCGGCGGGCAAATGGGTTTCATCGTGTCTTCATCGATATACGGTGCCATGAAATTGCACCGCCGGGGTGCTATTTCCGAAGGATGAACTTTGCCTCTCATAATCTTCTCTTCCGGCACGGTGGAGAATGTTCGCCAAACTTGACTTGACAATTGCGTGTCTTTTTTCCAAATTGACCGCACAATTCATGTACCTCTTGAACTTTTATCAAAGGAGGAGAGGAGTATGGAGCAAACAGCTACTCAACTTCGTGCTGGCCAGCGCAAGTTTGTGTGGGCGAGCGTTTGTACGCTGATGTTGTTAACAGGCAACCTCTTTGCACAAGGCGTAACGACTGCGGCGATGAACGGCGTCGTAACAGACAGCAAGGGCGAGCCTCTGCCGGGCCTGGCAAACGTGATTGCGATTCATGAGCCGAGCGGCACACGCTATGGCACGGCGACCCGCACCGGCGGCGCTTTCAACATCCCCAACATGAAAGTTGGCGGCCCGTACTCGGTCACCGCCAGCCTGATCGGCTACAAAGCGCAGAAACAGGATAACGTGTACCTCAACCTCGGCCAGACCGTCACCCTTGAGTTCAAGCTCGTGGAAGAAGCCTTGACGATGGAAGGCATTGAAGTTTCGGCCGAGCAGGACGAGGTTTTGAATAGCGACCGCACCGGAGCCGCGACCTTCATCAAACCGGCGCAAGTTGTCGATTTGCCCTCGGTCAAGCGCAGCACACGTGATCTTACTCGCCTTGATCCACGCAGTGACGGCAACTTCAGTTTCGGCGGACGCAATTGGTTATACAACAACATCTCACTTGACGGTTCTTATTTTAACAATCCCTTCGGGCTTGACGATCCCGCCCCCGGCGGCCAGGCCGGCGCAGAGCCGGTGCCCTACGATGCCGTTGAGCAAGTGCAAGTTTCAATTGCGCCGTTCGACGTGCGCGAAGGCGGGTTTACTGGCGCCGGCATCAACACCGTCACCAAAAGTGGTACGAATGAATTTAAAGCCTCGGTTTACAGTTTCGTGCGCAACGAAAGCCTGTTGGGCAACAAGGTTCGCGGTGAAGAAGTGATCGCCAATCCGGATCTGGCATTCAATCAATCCGGTTTTACGGTGAGTGGCCCGCTGGTAAAAAACAAACTCTTCTTCTTTGTGAACGGTGAGCTGGAACGTCGCGATGATCCCGGCACGAATTTCGTCGCGAACCGGGGCGTCTCGGGATTCGGAGTTTCACGCGTGCAAGCTTCCGTGATGGATCGGATTCGTCAACGCATGATGAGCGTCTATAATTATGATCCCGGAGCCTATGACGGCTTCATTCACGAAACCAACAACAACAAGCTGCTGGCAAAACTGGACTGGAACGTCAACGATCATCATACCGCATCATTGCGCTACAATTTTCTGGACGCGGTGCGCGACTTGCCGCCGCATCCGTTCGTGCTAAGCTTCAACAACACCGGCCGCGGCCCCAACGAGGCAAGTTTGCCGTTTCAAAATTCCGGCTATGCCATTAACAATGAATTGCATTCCTTTGCATTCGAATTGAACAGCCGTTCGAACAAGCTCGCCAATCGCTTTTTTGCGAGCTATAATCGGTTTCGCGATTTTCGCGAGCCGTTCAGCGCCGACTTTCCCACGATTGAAATCGGTGAAGCGGGCGTCACCTATACCACCGTCGGCCATGAACCGTTTTCGATTCACAACATTTTGGATCAGGATGTTTTTCAATTCACCAATAATTTGAGCATTTTCTCCGGCAAGCACGTTTTCACTGTGGGCGCGAATTTCGAATCCTTCTCGTTCTTCAACTCCTTCAACATTTTTCGCCACGGTGTGTTTTTCCTGCCGCCGGTCACCGGCATCGGCACAACCTTTTCCACGCTGGATGAATTTTTTGCCGCAACGGACCCCAATCGCGCGGGCGGCCCGATTAATTTTAGAGGCCTCATCGGTAGCGGGCCCTTCAAGGGCGAGAACATCGACGTTGGACAACTCGGCGTTTACGCGCAAGACGAGTTTCAACTGTCGCCGTTCTTCAATTTGACCTACGGTCTGCGCGTTGATTTTCCGATGTACTTCACTGATCCCGTCGATAATCCTTTTTCCCGCGGCTTGACGGCGCTGGATGAAAAGGGCAATCCCGAGACGGTGGATCAAAGCAAGCTGCCGGGCGCAACGCCCCTGTTCTCGCCGCGCGTGGGTTTCAATTGGGATGTCAAGGGCGATCGGTCGACGCAATTGCGCGGCGGCACCGGCATCTTCACCGGCCGCGTGCCGTTTGTGTGGATCGGCAATGTGATTTCGAATCCCGGCGCCAATCCGAATTTGTACAGCCCCTTTGTCCCCGGTTCTCCACAAATCAAAACTTCCAATGACGCCATCCTGCAGCAATCGTTCGATCTCAATGCGATGGATCCGGATTTCAAATTCCCTCAAGTCTGGATCACGAATCTTGCCATTGACAAGCAATTGCCCAGCGACATGCTCGGCACGCTGGAAGTGGTTTACGGCAACGACATTAACGCGGTGTTCATGCGCAACGCCGATCTCGTTGCGCCGGTGAGACGCTTGCGCGATGGCCGCCCGTACTATGGCGGCTTCGGCGCCAACGAGTTGAATGCCGATGGTGGCGCCGGCATCTACGTTATCGACAACACCAGCGACGGCTACAATCTCAACGTGACCGCACAGTTGCGCAAAAACTTCAGCAATGGCATGAACACCAATGTCGCGTACAGCTTCACGCAGGCGAAGAACCAGTTGAAATCCACTGAAATTGCCAGCGTGTTGTGGCAGAATCAGCCGGTGCAGGGCAATCCCAATTTGCCGGAGTTGAGTTACTCGGAATTCGGTCAGCGTCATCGCATTGTGGGCAGCGCGACTTATCGCAAGAGCTGGTCGAACAGCATGGCAACGCATTTTGGTTTGTTCTTGGAAGTAGCGGAGGGTAATCGTTTCGCAGGCTCGGGCGGTAATCGTTATTCGTATCTTTATTCCGGCGATGTCAACGGCGACGGCCAGGGCGGCAACGATTTAATCTACATTCCGGCCAGCCAGAACGAGATTAATTTTGCGCCCTACACCGACGCCAGCGGCCGCACGCTATCGGCGCAGGATCAATGGAACGCGTTGAATGCTTTCATCGAGCAGGACAAGTATCTCAGCGCGCATCGCGGCGAAATTTCGGAACGCTTCGGCGCGGTGAATCCGTGGTATTACAACATCGATCTGCGCGTGCTGCAAGATTTCTCGTTTAACGCGGGCGCCAAACGGCAAACCGTGCAGTTGAGCTTCGATATTTTGAACGTTCCGAATTTGATCAATTCGAGCTGGGGTGTGCGCAAAGTGGCCAGCGCTTCGGCGACTTCACCGTTGCGGCTGGTGAACTTTGACGCAACCAGCGGCGAGCCGGTTTTCAATTTTACCGGCCCCTCCGAAACGTTTATCGATGACGCCGGGTTAAATTCACGCTGGCAGATTCAGGTGGGATTGCGGTATATGTTCAACTAGGGTGTAGCCGGAAAGGCTGTTTTCACTCTGGATGACAACCTGTGATGGAAGAGTTTTTAAGGTAACAGTGTACTAAGTTTTCAGGCTCGCTATATTTGAGTGAGCCCCGATTGGCATTTCACATGCCATGGTAAAATTCTTCTGGAATTGTATAGTCATAAAGCTCCTTGTCCTTCCGGCAAGGAGCTTTTTATTTTGATGATCTCAAGTTTTTATTGATGACAATGTGGGATTTATTTCGCCATGAATTCAGGCAGCCAGATTGCCAGTTGCGGAAAGAAGATCACTAGCAGCAATACCAGTATTTGTATGATAATATACGGCACAACGCCACGATAAATGTGAGTCGTCGTGACTTCGGGTGGGGCCACGCCTTTGAGATAAAAGAGCGAAAAACCAAAAGGCGGTGTGAGAAACGAGGTTTGCAGGTTAATTGCCAATAGTATGCCGAGCCACAACAAATCGACTTGCATCTTGACAAAAATCGGCGTGACCACCGGCACGATGATAAAGATAATCTCAATGAAGTCGATGAAGAAACCCGCGATGAACACCACCACCATGACCAGGGCCAGGAACGCATGCGGCGAAAGATTGGAGCTGATGATCAATTCGGTGAGATAGCGATCACCGTGCATGCCGCGAAAGACCAATCCGAATGCCGTAGCGCCGACGAGAATGATAAAAACCATGCTGGTGAGAAACGTGGTCTCACGCATGACGGCGTTCAGCGTTTTAAAATTGAGTTTCTTGTAGAACAATGTCAGCAGGGTGGCGCCTAACGCGCCCACCGCCGCAGCCTCCGTGGGCGAGGCGATACCGAAAAAAATCGAGCCGAGCACTGCGATCATCAATGTCACCGGCAGCAAAAATGCCAGCAAGATTTTTTTTGCCATATGCCGCCCCTGGAAGCGATCAAGCTCTGCGGCCGGCATTGCCGGGGCCGCGTGTGGTTTGAGCCATGAAACGATTGCGATCCACAAAAGATAAACCAAAACCAAAACCATGCCGGGAATAAACGCGCCAGCGAACAAATCGCCGATTGGAACATTCAGGATGCTTCCCAGCAAAACCAACACAATACTCGGCGGGATGATTTGGCCAAGCGTGCCGGCGGCTGCAATTGTGCCCGTGGTTAATTCGGGGCTGTAGCCGCGCCGGATCATGGTCGGCAAACTCAAAAGCCCCATCGTGACCACCGTCGCGCCGACAATGCCGGTGGTGGCGGCGAGTAAGGCGCCAACGATAATAACGGAAATCGCCAACCCTCCTCGCATTCGCCCGAACAGCAACGCCATTGTTTCCAGAAGATCGTCGGCCAGCCCGGATTTTTCCAGCATCACGCCCATGTAGATGAACAGCGGCACCGCCAGCAAAACATAATTCGTCATTACTCCCCAAATGCGCAGCGGCAACAAGTTGAAAAAATCAAGCCCGAAGGTTGCCAATCCGAAAATCAGCGAAACGCCTCCGAGGGTAAAGGCAACAGGATAGCCGAGAAGCAACAGAACAAATAAAACGGCAAAAAGCAGAAGAGCGGCGGCGTCACTCATGTTTTTGTCTCCGGCGCATGAAACGGGTGATTGAGAATGAGAAGCAAGGCTTTGCCGGCGTGCGCCGCGGCTTGCAACAGCAAGAGCACGAAACCGGCGGGGAGGGCGGCTTTCAAGAGATATCTTGCCGGCAGGCCGCCCGGGTCGGGAGAGGTTTCACGGATGACAAACGCGTTGTGAATGAATGTGTAGGAGGTCCAAATGATCAAAACCGCGAAAGGTATGAGGAAAAACAAAGCGCCGAGCAAATCAATCCACGCGCGGCCCTTGGGAGAAAGCTTGGCATAAAAAAGATCGACGCGCACATGCCGGTCGTGTTTGAACGCAAAACCCGCGCCGAGCAGAAAGATGATGGCAAAGAGATGCCATTCCAACTCCTGCACGGCAACGCTGCTGCGCTTCAGAAAGTAGCGGGTGAAGACATCGTAACAGACGATCAATACCATGAGCGTGGTGAGCCAGGAAACAACATAGCCCACCTTTTCGTTCACCGCCTCAACCACGGCAATGAACCTGTGCAAAAGCTTCATTCCTCCTCCTCGTAGCGATGACAAACAACGCGATGCAAAGCCAGTGGCAATTTTATGCCGAAAACTTTTTCAGCACGGCTTCGTTGGTGGGAAACATGGCAAGCAGTTTGAGCATTTTCTGCAGAGCTTCTTTAGGCGATAAGTCATTGAGCGCGCGCCGCAGTTTTTGATGCGCCTCCGTCATATCTCCGAAGAGCAATTCTTCGCGCCGTGTGCTGCTCGCGCGAAGATTGATGGCGGGAAACAGGCGCTCTTCCGCGAGGCTGCGATCGAGCATCAATTCCATGTTGCCCGTGCCTTTGAACTCTTCGAAAATAAAATCATCCATGCGCGAACCGGTGTCTGTGAGAATCGTGGCGATGATGGTCAGCGAACCGCCATTTTCGATTTTGCGCGCGGCGCCGAAAATTTTCTTGGGAATTTCCAGGGCGCGCGCATCCAGGCCGCCGGTCATCATGCGGCCGCTGCTTTGTTGGCCGGCATTGAAGGCGCGGCCCGTGCGGGTGAGCGAGTCGATCAGCAGCACGACGTCGGCGCCGGTTTCGGTTTGGCGTTTCACGAATTCCAGCACCAGCTTGGCCAGGCGCAAATGATTGCCGAGGTTATCGTCATAGCTGCTCGAAAAGACATTGCCGCGAATGCTGCGCCGGAATTCCGTTACCTCCTCGGGGCGCTCATCCAGCAACAGCACATAAAGCTGATGCTGCGGGTGGTTGTGTGCGATCGCCGCAGCAATGTTTTGCAGCATCATCGTCTTGCCGGAGCGCGGCGGCGCCACAATCAGCGCGCGCTGGCCCTCGCCGAGCGGCGCGAACAAATCAATGAGGCGTTCCGTGACGCCTTTGGGCCCGTGTTCCAGTGCCAAATGTTTTTGGGGAGAGATGGCGGGAAGGTCTTCGAAGCGCGGCAGGTTCCGCCAGGCTTCAGGTTTCATGCCATGAATCGTTTGCACCGAGAGCGCGCGCACCTTGCCTGCCTTGTCTGTTTCCGTGGCTACCTCCATCTCCACACCGGCGAGTAAGCGATTTTCAATGATCAATGGCGGCGGGATGAAAACATCGTTGGGGAGGCGGGAAAGATTGCTTTTGATCTGCCGCAGAAAGCCGAAGCTTTTCGGCTCGATTTCGAGAACTCCGGAGATTGTATTTGACATGATTCCTTTGAAAATGGGGAATGGGAGTGCGTGACGTGGAATTTACCCGGCGTCTTCGCGCGCATGATCTAACAAATCGGCCAAGCCGAAGCGGTGTGCTTGCGCTGTGAGATAAACAAAATCCAGCTTTTCGCCTTGCACTTTGAGTACCCCGAGCACATCGCGCCATTGCGTTTCCGATACTTCACCACCTTTGCGAAACCAGCGCAGCTTCGCCAGAATAACGTCTTCCGCACTCGCGAGCCAGACTTCGCCGGCGCCGATATCGTTAAGCCGGCGCCGCGCAAAAGCATCGCTCTCAAGAGCGTCATCATCCGAGATCGGATAAAAATTAATTTTGAAGGCGGTGTCCACGTGAATGATGTTGAAGGCGCGCCGGTTCTGCAACGCAGCCTGAATGGCGTCAGCGCTGATGACAAATTCGCCCTCAAAAGCTTGAACAAATTTTGGAATATGAAAAGGGAAAATGCGGATGACGAGATCGGCATCATTGGTCAAGCGCGGGTCACCGTAAATAATACTGGCAATGCCGCCGCTAATGAAATAAGGGATTTTGAGATGGTCGAGTTGTTGAATTGCTGAAGCTATAATTTGAGGCTCAGTCATTTTCCCCTCCAACCTTTGCGACATGGATTTCCCCCTGGCAAAAATCTTATCGGCCGGCTCTCGCCCAATACGGCGAATATGAAACTGGTGGTACAATTCGCGTTCCGAGGCCTGAGGATTTTGTGAACGCAGGCCACTGAAAATGAGATTTTTCGCCAATTGTCCCAAACCTGTTAGGCTTTTTAGCTTTTTAGCCGGTGTATGTTGCCGCCATAGGCCGATCAGTTGGGCTTCTACTTCAGGAGAGGTGTCTTTCGCTAAAGTACGCATTGCTTTGTGAGCGCAGAAACGATTCGAGGTGGAGTATTTGTCGTATTATACTAAAAAGTCGATAAGACGCCAAGCTTTTTCTTCAACGCGGGCCGCCAAGATTTTGCTGTTCGATAGAAAGAATTTGCTTTTGCGAAGAGGTTTTGTGTAAATCAACCTGTTACGCATCAAGAAAAAACTTAGGAGATTCTGATGAAGAAAGCATGGCTCGGTTTTCTACTCAGCCTGGGCGCCATTGCAGCCTTACACGCACAAAATCTCAACGAAAATGCCGTGTTGCTCGGGCAACTCGCCCCGCGCGGCCTGAACGGTTATAATGATATTTGGGGGTATGCCGCGAACGGACGGGAATATGCCCTGCTTGGCCACACCACGGGCACCAGCATTGTTGACGTGACGGCGCCGTCTGCGCCGCAAGAAATTGCCTTTATCCCCGGACCGAGTTCGCTCTGGCGCGACATCAAAACGCATTTGCATTATGCCTATGTGACCAATGAAACCTCGAACGGCTTGCACATTATTGACCTGAAAAATCTTCCGACCGCCGCGACCGCCGTGGGTTACTACAATGCGACGTTTCAAACCGCGCACAATCTGTACATCGATAACGGTTATGCATACATTGCCGGCAGCAATACGGCGCGGGGCTGCAATATTTTAGATTTGAGCAATCCAACCAGCCCGCTGGAAGTGGGGCGGTGGAGCTCCAACTATTGGCATGATGTGATCGTGAAAAACGACACGATTTACGGCTCGGCCATGGGCGGTCCGAACGGCATCGATATCGTCGAGGGCCGCAACAAAGCGCAGCTTCAATTGATTTCGCGCACGCAGTTTCCCAACGCTTTTACGCACAATATTTGGATGACGGCCGATAACAAATATATCGCGCAAACCGATGAAGTGTGGGATTTGCCGGTGAATTTTTGGGATGTTTCGAATGCCTCGTCGCCCAGGATTGTGGCGACCTATACAGCCGGTCCGCGCTCCATCGCTCACAATGCGCATATCCGCGATGATTTTGCTTTCATTAGTTATTACTATGACGGTTTGAAAATCATTGATCTCTCACAACGCAGCATTCCAATTGAAGTCGCAAACTACGATACTTATCCGGATGACAATTTGCAACGCGGCCAGAGTTATGAAGGCGCCTGGGGCGCTTATCCGTTTTTACCCTCCGGCAACATTCTGGTATCTGACATCAAATACGGTTTATTCGTGGTGCAGTTCAACCATATCAAGGCTGGATTTATTTCCGGAAGAATCATGCGTGCCGGCGATGGCAGTCCCGTTTCCGGCGTGAAGGTAGAATTGTTGCATCCGTTTGCCGGTGAAGGCAAAACGACGTTTGCAGCCGGCGCGGCGGAACGGTATTTATTCGGCGCGAAACCCGGCGTGCGCAGTTTCAAATTCAGCAAGTTTGGGTTCGAAGATTTCGTTTTATCAAATTTTACGATTCAAAGCGGGGTGACACACGAACACGACGTGACGATGACGCCCAAACCAAGTGGCGCGCTTGCGGTAGCAGTCAAGTTGCGCAACGGGCAACCCGCGCCCAATGCGCGCGTGATTATCACAACGGGCGGAAATCGCTTCGAAACGAAAACGGATCAAAACGGCATCGCCAGTTTGACCCTGCCGTTTGCGACATATGACGTCGCGTTGCGGCAGTGGGGCTATCTGCCCAAAGTGCAAACCGCCACGCTTTCCACAGTTGCGGGGGCGCCGGTTGATTTGATCACCGACTACGGCTACGTTGAAACGTTCACGGAGGCCGAGCTTTGGACGCTGAACGAGCCGGATGACGGCTCGCTTTATCCCTGGCAAATCCTGGCTGCGGCGGACACCCCGTATCTTGGCCGCTTGCCAGACACGGATCACACCCGGGACGAGGCTGGCATGGCCGCGATCACGCGCGCGCGTTTTGGCCGTTCGACGCTCACCTCGCCGATGATTGACGCCTCGGTTTTGCAAAATCCGTTTTTGCGGTTTGCGAGAATCTACAATCCTTATGCCTGGCAAACCTCGCAAGCAAACGACACGCTGCACGTGATGTTGTCCAACGACAATGGCGTCACATGGCATACGATTTTTAGCTATGCTCGTGTCGATCCCAATTGGCGGGAAGAAACCTTCCGTGTCGCAGATTATCTCACGCCGAGCGCGCAAATGCGGGTGCGCTTTGTTAATCATGAAGGCGTTGACGCCGCCGGCGCGGCGCGCGCCTCGGCGTTTGGCATGATCGATGACGTCAAGTTTATTTCTGAGAACGCGCTCGACGTGTCAACGCCGGAGGGAACGTTGCCGGCAAGGGTGGCGCTTTATCAAAACTATCCGAATCCGTTCAATCCGGCAACCATCATACGCTGGCATCAACCCCATGCCGGCGCCGCAGAAATTTTGATCTTCAACGTATTGGGGCAGCGGCTCGCGAATTTCAGGCCTTCTGAAACCGCCGCCGGGTTGCACCAGTACGAAATAAATTTCAATCACAATCCTTCCGGTATCTATTTTTATCAAGTGAAGGTTGGAGGAGCTTCCTCGGAAATCAAGAAGATGGTGCTGGCAAAATAAGGTCATTTGGCCTCTACGCTCCCTTGACAAACGGGGGGCGGATGTTCTA
>CAYWGH010000050.1:0-35480 GCA_964457925.1 uncultured Cytophagia bacterium | reverse complement strand
AATCCCACAACGCGGCACAGCTTGTTTTACTACTTTAAACCGGACAGCAGTGATCGGAGTTCATTTTTTTGAGACGTTTTCATGACTGCCTCCATAAAGCTCAAGAGTTAAGCTGATACACGATCACTCAACAGATGAAAGGTAGTTAACAACATGCTCCGCAATCATCTGATGCCCTTTCTTGGAAAAATGAATTCCATCAGCATAAAGATAAAACTGTTTTAAAGCCTCACCGTCAAGCTTCGGAAAGTTAATCTCCAAATAGTTTATTCCCTGCTGATCGAAATAATTCTTCAAAAGTTTTTGTGGAATCCAAACCGAGTTTTGATTGTGATTTCTGGCCTGATATTCATAAGGTAGAATGATAACGTCAAAACCAACATCTTTAGCATCGCACATGCTCTTCATCAAGCTTAAATCTTGCACGGCGTGGGCGAGATTAGGATTATCTAGTCTATAGTAATTAAGATCATACAAAAAATACGCCTTACTTCGATCGGAGACGGCGTTTTTCAAAGCCATATAAAACTTCGAACGCGAGCGCAACTGGCTCAAAGCGAAATCAAACGCATTCGTTAAATTCGATTTTTGAACGAAGGACGTGTCGTTTTGCACGTCGTTCAAGCACCAAAAAACCAATACGCGATCGAGTTTTGACTTCTCCATCCAAGCCTTTAAAACATCGATGTAATGAGAGGTGTTATATCCTATAACGGCCGTGTTTATAATGCAAGCTTTTAATTCAACTCTTAAACGCTCAGCGATAGTTGCTGAATCGTCTAAAGCAGGTCCGAAAAGCACAGAATCTCCAATCAGCAATATTTTTTCTTCAGATGAATCTAGATTGATTTCCGGCCCTCGGAGCCCCAAAGAGTTGATCGTCACTTCCTTGCCACAGCAGCTTCCCACTGCATGAGGCCGCCAACCGGCCGTCTTAGGAGAATAAAACTGATCTTGATACAAACTCCTGTCGGTATATTGCACATTGATTTGATCTCCCCAAATTATTCGCGTCACGGCCTCGGCTAAACCAAAAACGATAATAACGAATAACAGCAAAAAAAGGATATAGAGCCCGTAGTTAATAAAGCGTGTCGTGGATATTTTTACCATTCTTTTACTCAACTTCTTTTAAACGCCTGAAGGCGTCACTACAAACCAGTTACTCCCTCCATCATCGGAACCCTCACCCCCTTCTCCTTCGCCACTTGCTGCGCCAATTTATAACCGGCATCTACATGCCGCGCAACGCCGATGCCCGGATCGTTCGTCAACACGCGCTCGAGCCGCCGGGCCGCTTCAGGCGTGCCGTCCGCCACGATCACCTGCCCCGCATGAATCGAATAGCCGATGCCGACGCCGCCGCCGTGGTGCACGGAAACCCACGAGGCGCCGGAGGCCGTGTTCAACAACGCATTCAGAATCGGCCAATCCGCAATGGCATCGGAGCCGTCGAGCATGGCCTCGGTTTCGCGATTGGGCGAGGCCACGGAGCCGCAATCGAGATGATCGCGGCCAATCACCACC
Organism: uncultured Cytophagia bacterium; assembly: GCA_964457925.1. Lineage (GTDB taxonomy): Bacteria > Zhuqueibacterota > Zhuqueibacteria > Zhuqueibacterales > Zhuqueibacteraceae > Coneutiohabitans. The sequence continues at coordinate 33,953 of CAYWGH010000050.1, read as the reverse complement.
GGCGCTTTGATTTTGCCGGAGGCCACGAGTTCATTGAGCGCCAGCCCGAATCTCGCACGCTCGCCGTAGCCCAGCCAGCAAATGCGCGCCGGCAAGCCTTGAAACGCAACGCGCGCGCGCGCCATTTCAATCCAGCGGCGCAAGGCATTGTTCTCGGGGAACAATGTCAAAACCAAATCATCGGTGACGGCAATGTCGTGCGCATCGCCGGAGAGCGCGGCCCAGCGAAACGGACCTTTGCCTTCGCAAAACAGCGGGCGAACATAAGCGGGCACGAAACCGGGGAAATCGAATGCGTTGGTGACGCCCGCTTTCTGCGCTTGCGCGCGCAAATTGTTGCCGTAATCAAACGTCACGGCGCCGCGTTTTTGCAGCTCCAGCATGGCGCGCACATGCACGGCCATCGACTCATAGGCGCGTTTGATGTATTCCGCCGGGTTGGTCTGGCGCAGCGCCAGCGCGTCTTCATAAGGCATGCCGTGCGGCACGTAACCGTTCAACTCATCATGCGCCGAGGTTTGATCCGTCAATAGATCCGGTACGATATTTCGGCGCACAAGCTCCGGCAAAATATCTGCACAGTTGCCAACGAGGCCGACCGAGAGCGCTTTTTTATTCTTTTTGGCTTCGAGCAGCATTGGCAGCGCCGAATCCAAATCCTCGGCGAGCGCATCGCAATAGCGATGCTGAATGCGGCGCTCGATGCGCCGGCGATCGACTTCCACCACCAGGCAGGCGGCGCCGTTCATCGTGGCGGCAAGCGGTTGCGCGCCGCCCATGCCGCCCATGCCGCCGGTAACGATGAGGCGGCCGGCCAGCGAGCCGTCGAAATGCCTGGCGGCGGCCGCGGCAAACGTCTCGAAGGTGCCCTGCAAAATTCCCTGCGTGCCGATGTAAATCCAACTGCCGGCCGTCATCTGGCCGAACATGATCAAGCCGCGATCTTCGAGCTCGCGAAAATAGGCGGCGTTCGCCCACGCCGGCACCAGCAGTGAATTGGCGATCAACACGCGCGGCGCCTCCGCATGCGTTTTGAAAATGCCGACCGGCTTGCCGGACTGCACCAGCAGGGTTTCGTCATTTTCCAGTTGGCGCAGGCTGCGCACGATCGCATCGAAACATTCCCAATTGCGCGCGGCTTTGCCGCGGCCACCGTAGACCACCAATGCGGACGGCATCTCCGCCACTTCGGGATCGAGATTGTTCATCAGCATGCGCAACGCGGCCTCCTGCACCCAGCCTTTGCAGGTGAGGGCGGCACCGCGCGGCGCCTTTATCTCACGGCTTGTCGCAGAGGGCATGTTTGTTGTTTTCCACTCGTCAATTCATGAAAACGAAAAAGCCAGGTATGATCCACCTTTTTCTTCTCGAGGCAGGATCAGCCTGGCGATTGCAGGTTTTTATGCAAGCATCATGAAAAAATTTCAACTAAATCATTCTGCTTTTTCGGATTTTTCCATCTTGGCTTCGCGCTCAGCTTCGGATTTGATCTCTTCCTGTTTGCGTTTCTTGCGCTCCGCGCGCTTTTCCGCTGCTGCTTGCTGCTTTTCAAGCTGCACGCTTTCATAGCCGACCAACTCGAGAATGGAGATTTCGGCGCCGTCTCCCTGGCGGCGGCCGATTTTCAGCACGCGCGTGTATCCCCCATTGCGCGTGGCATACCTGGGAGCAATCTCATCGAACAGGTTTTTTACAATATCCCGACGGCGCAAATGGCTGAACACCAATCGTCGGGCTGCCACTGTGTTTTTCTTCGCATGTGTAATCATGCGATCGACGACGCGGCGCGCTTCTTTCGCCTTGGCGGTGGTGGTACGAACGTGTTTATGCTGGAGCACGGAAGCCACCAGATTCGAGAGCATCGCTTTACGATGGCTGGAAGTGCGTCCGAGCTTTTTTGTGTCTTTGCGATGTCGCATAAGCTTCCTTGAGTTCTATTCGTTATCCGCGCGCAAATACTTGTCGACGTCCATGCCAAACTGCAGACCTTTTTCTTCGAGAATCTGCGTCAGCTCTTGCAGGGATTTGCGGCCGAAATTCCGGAACTTCAACATTTCCTGTTCATCACGGCGCACGAGATCGCCGATGGTCTTGATATTCGCCGCCATCAAGCAATTGTAGGACCGCACCGACAATTCCAGCTCGTCGACGGGCATCTTCAACAATTTGCGAATCTTCAAGGATTCTTCATCGACTTCCGAAGGTTCTTCATCTTCGGGCTCGATATCAAAGTTGATAAACAGATTGATATGATCGCGCAGGATTTTGCCGGCGTAGGTCAGGCTGTCATCCGGCGTGATGCTGCCGTCGGTGGTAATTTCGAGGATCAGTTTTTCATAATCGATGCGTTGCTGCACGCGCGTATTTTCCACGCGGAAGCTCACGTTCTTGATCGGCGTATAAATCGCGTCGATCGGAATCGCGCCGATCGGTTGATCCGGCAACTTGTTTTCCTCCGCCGGAACATAGCCGTGTCCGCGGCCAATGCGCAATTCAACTTTAAAATTCGCGCCCTTGTTCAGCGTGGCGATATGATGGTCGGGATTCAGAATTTCGAAATCCGTGGTGCCATTTTGAATATCACCGGCGGTGAATTCCTTCGGGCCGCTCAACTCCAATGTAACTTTATCCGGCTTCTTATTGATCAATTTGAAGCGCACTTCTTTGAGATTCAAAATGATTTGGGTCACGTCTTCAACGACGCCGGGAATCGACGAGAACTCATGCAAGACGCCGTCGATCTTGACCATCGTGATGGCAGCGCCCGGCAAGGAGGACAAGAGCACGCGGCGTAAGGCGTTTCCGATTGTCGTTCCAAAGCCGCGCTCCAGGGGTTGTATAATAAACCTGCCAAAGGTGCTCGAGTAGCTCGCTTCTTCAAGCTCGACGCCTTCCGGCATTTGTAAATACGGCCAATTCATCTTTACAGGTCTCCGCTTTTATGTGAACTCTCGATTATCCTGAAGGATCGAAAGCATGCAAGGTTAATTCTGAAACATGGTCGCACAGCGATATGCTTCACGAGAGGCAGCCATCCAGGCCATTATACCCATCCGAAAGTTCACCTTACTTCGAATACAATTCAACAATCAACGCTTCATTCACTTCGGTCGGAATATCCGCGCGACCGGGGATTTCCAGAACAGTTCCCGTCATATTAGCTTTGTTCAAGTCCAGCCAGGGCAGCGCCTTACCTTCGCGCATGCGCCGCATGGAAGCATGAATGATCTCGAGCTTGCGGCTTTTCTCGCGCACTTTGATTACATCGCCGCTTTTGACGAGATAAGAAGGAATGTCGACCAAGCGATCATTCACCATGAAATGACGATGGCGCACAAGCTGGCGCGCCGCATTGCGCGAAGGCGCGAAGCCCAGGCGATAGACGATGTTATCCAGCCGTCTTTCCAGCAAGCGCAACAAATTCTCGCCCGTCACACCCTTAACGCGCAACGCTTTTTTGTAGGTATTATGGAATTGCTTTTCCAAAAGGCCGTAGATGCGGCGCATTTTCTGCTTCTCACGCAATTGCACGCCGTATTCTGAAACCTTGAACCGGCGATTCTTGCCGTGCTGGCCGGGCGGAAAATTTCTTTTCTCGATCGGGCATTTCGGCGAGGTGCATTTCGCGCCTTTCAGAAAAAGCTTTTTCTCTTCGCGACGACAGAGTTTACAAACGGGACCGATATATCTAGCCATAATTTTTTATTCCTCCAGCGACCTTTAGACTCGACGACGTTTGGGGGGGCGACAGCCGTTGTGCGGAATCGGCGTCACGTCTTTAATGGCGGAAATTTCCAAACCCGCGGCTTGCAGCGAACGCACGGCCGCTTCCCGGCCGGAGCCTGGGCCATTCACCAGAACCTCGACGCGTCGCAAGCCCATGTCCATCGCCGTGCGGGCGGCATTCTCCGCCGCCACTTGCGCCGCAAACGGCGTGCTTTTGCGGGAGCCCTTGAATCCGACTTTGCCGGCCGAGGCCCAGGAAATGACGTTGCCATAGACGTCGGTTAAGGCCACGATCGTGTTATTGAATGTGGCCTGAATATGCGCTAAGCCGCTGGCATCAACTTTTTCTTTTTTCTTAACGCGTTTTTTCTTTGGATTCGCCAACGCTACTCTCCTTCAGATGAACGGGAAATAAAAACTCGTTTCGACTAGTTCGAATTGATGTTATCGTTTTGCTGCACCTTTGCCGGCAGCAGCGGGCTTGGCGCCGACAACGCGACGGCGTCCGCGGCGCGTGCGTGCGTTCGTGTGCGTGCGCTGGCCCCTCACCGGCAAGCCGCGGCGATGCCGCAGGCCGCGGTAACAACCAATATCCATCAAACGCTTGATGTTCATGGACACTTCAGCGCGCAAGGCGCCTTCCACCTTGTATCCGGCAGAAATCGCGGAGCGAATCTTCGCCACATCATCTGTCGACAAATCCTTCACGCGCGTTGCCGGGTCTACGCCGGCGTCTGCGATGATGGATCTCGCATTGTTCCGGCCAATGCCGAAGATGTACGTCAAAGCGATATCGACTCTTTTTTCACGAGGTAAATCAACACCGGCGATACGAGCCACCGTGCGCCTCCAATCAAACTGATTCTATTTGTTTCGTTGCCAATTTGGGGTTGAACAATCCGGAAAAATCATCCCTGGCGCTGTTTATGTTTGGGATTGGCCGGGCAGATCACCAGGATTTTCCCTTTGCGGCGGATGATCTTGCATTTTTCGCAGATTTTTTTGATCGATGAACGAACCTTCATCGCAGCATCTCCACTTTATCGCAGACAACTCGTGCAGCCCAAAGCGTGACTATTTGTATCTGTATGTAATCCGCCCGCGTGAAAGATCGTAGGGCGACAACTCGACGGTCACCTTATCGCCCGGAAGAATCTTAATGAAGTGCATCCGCATCTTTCCGGAGATATGCGCCAACACCTTATGGCCATTCTCCAACTCGACGCGAAAAGAGGCGTTGGGCAATGTTTCGATGATCGTACCGTCGACCTTAATCCCTTCTTCTTTGGGCATAAAAATTACAAACCTATTGTTAAAATCTCGGCTTCCCCTTCACGCACCACAACCATATGCTCGAAATGCGCGGAGGGGCGTCCATCTTTTGTGACGACGGTCCATCCGTCCGCGGCCGTTTTGACTTCGGCGCCGCCGGCGTTGACCATGGGCTCGATCGCGAACACCATTCCCGACTTCAAACGCGGCCCGCGGTTGGGGTTGCCGTAGTTCGGAATTTGCGGGTCTTCGTGCAGCTTGCGTCCGACGCCGTGCCCGACCAGATCACGGACAATCGCAAAATGCGCCGATTCCACATGAACTTGAATCGCGGATGAGATGTCCGACAAACGCTTGCCGCTCACCGCGTGTTGAATCCCCTTGTACAGGGATTCGAGGGTGACGCGCATTAACCGTTCCCGCTCTTCATCGATCTTGCCGATGGCATACGTCTTCGCCGCATCACCAAAAAAGCCGTTATATTCGACTCCCACATCTATGCTGACAATCTCGCCTGCCCGCAATTTGCGCTGCTTGTTGGGAATCCCGTGCACCACTTCGCTTTCAATCGAAATGCAACTGCTTGCCGGAAAAGGCGAAACGGTTTTGCCGATTTTATATCCCTTGAATGCGGGCCGGCCCCCGTGCTCGCGAATATTCGCCTCGATGATATGGTCAAGATCGTACGTGGTTATACCCTCGCAGATGACCTTGTCAACTTTATTAAACGTATCAACCGTTAGGCGACAGCTTTCACGAATTCGAGCAATTTCTCGTTCACTTTTAATGTGAATCATGCCGCAAACGCCGACGAACTGATTCCAGGCAACTCGTTTAACCGTTTCACGATATCGGCGTGAACCTTGTTAATGCTCAAGCTCCCGTCGATTTGGAGCAGCTTGCCTTGCGCGCCATAATAATCTTTCAAGGGGCGCGTCAACTCTTCATAAACTTCCATGCGATGCAAAACCGTTTCGGGCTTGTCATCCGAGCGCTGGTAAATCTTCCCGCCGCAGAGATCACAGTGATTCGAGACCGGCGGCGGTTCCGTCATCAAATTGAAGAGTTTACCGCATTTTTCGCAAACCCGCCGGCTGGTCAGGCGTTCGATCACTTTCTTTTTCTCGATCTCCAGGCTGATCACCGCCGTCAACTGTTTTTTGTAATCGAGAAAAACACGATCCAATTCATGCGCTTGATTAATGGTTCGCGGAAAACCGTCCAGGATATATCCACGCGCCGAATCAGGCTCATTGATGCGTTGGACCACCAACCCGATGATAATTTGGTCGGGCGCCAACTCGCCCCGATCCATATATTTTTTGGCCTGCAACCCGAGCTGAGTCTGCGCCTGAACGGCCGCTCGCAGAATATCGCCCGTTGAAATTTTCGGTATCTTATGGATTTCACTCAGCAGAGTAGCCTGGGTTCCTTTTCCAGATCCGGGATAGCCGAGGAAAACGAGCTCCATAGAGTCTTATGCTCCAAGATGAGGGATGGTTTGGGATCCAGGCTTGCAAACTGTTTGAAGTCGGCAACGGCTCATGCTCCCCTTGACTAGGAGGCATAACGTCTTCCTCGAATACGGCCGCCTTTCATGAACCCATCATAATGTCGCATCAACAGATGGGATTCCAACTGCTGGAGAAAATCCAGAGCAACCCCGACGATAATCAAAAGCGAAGTACCGCCGAAAAACGAGGCGAAATTCAACGATACGTTCATCGCCTTATGCAAGAAGTACGGAAATATGGCAATCAGCGCCAGAAATATCGAGCCGGGCAAGGTGATACGCGAGAGAATGTTGTCGATAAATTCTGCCGTTTTCTTGCCGGGACGCACACCGGGAATGAAGCCACCGTATTTTTTCATGTTATCGGCGACATCCACCGGATTGAAGGCGATGGCGGTGTAAAAATATGTAAAAAAGACAATCAGCAGCGCCTCCATGACCCAATAAACCGCGGAGGTTATATCAAAATACCTCACGATATTCATGATCACTTCATTATTGGGAAAGAAGGTGCCGATGGTTGACGGGATGAACATAATCGATTGCGCGAAAATAATCGGCATGACGCCCGCGGTGTTCACCCTCAGAGGCAAATGCGTACTCTGGCCGCCATAAACTTTCCGGCCAACGACGCGCTTGGCATATTGCACCGGAATTTTTCGCGTACCCTGCGTCAGCAAAACCACCGCAGCCACCGTAACGACCATCAAGACGAGCAGAAAAAGCTCGGTCAGAATTTCGCGATTGCCGGCGGAGACTTGTTGATATTCATCAATAAGCGCATCCGGAAAACGGGCAATGATTCCAATAAAAATGATCAAGGAGATGCCATTGCCGATGCCGCGTTCCGTGATTTGCTCTCCAAACCACATGATCAAAACCGTGCCCGCGGTCAAAGTCATCATTGTCAGCAGACGAAAACTCCAGCCGGGGTCCGGCACCACCATCAAGCCGTCCTGCAGCGATTGGATGTTCTCCAGGTAGATGCTGACGCCGTAAGCCTGCATGAAAGCAATCAATACCGTGCCATACCGCGTGTATTGCGTAATTTTCTTGCGCCCTTCTTCACCCTCTTTTTGCAGGCGTTGGAAATAGGGCATCACGGCGCCGAGCAACTGCAAAATGATCGAGGCGGAAATATACGGCATGATGCCCAGCGCAAAGATCGTGGCGCGGCTGAACGCGCCGCCCGCAAACAAATCATAAAGCTGCAAGATGCCGCCGCCTTGCGCCGTTTGCAGATATGCCAGCAACGCCTGACTATTGATGCCCGGCACAGGAATGTGCGTGCCGATACGCTCGACCAACAGCAAAAGCAACGTGAAGACGACACGTTTCTTTAGCTCGGGGATCTTGAAAATGTTCTTGAAACTGCTGAGGATCATAAGAACTTATTGTCCGGTTTTCGCAGACCCAGCGGCCGGCGGTTGAATGACGATCGCTTTGCCTCCGGCTTTTTCAATTTTTTCCTGGGCGCTGCGGCTGAATCCGTGCGCATGTACTTCAACCGCCCGGTTAATTTCGCCCGTCCCAAGAACCTTAAGGGGCACATTTTTTCTGCGGATCAAACGTTTTTCCAGAAGCAGTTCGGGCGTGATGTGCGTGACACCGTCGAGCTTGTTCAAGCTCTCCAAATTGATCGACTGATAAATGCTTTTGAAAATATTTGTGAAGCCGCGCTTCGGAATACGTCGTTGCAACGGCATCTGCCCGCCTTCAAACCAGGGCCTTCTTTTGGAGCCGGAACGTGAATACTGCCCTTTATGGCCGCGTGTTGAGGTGCCGCCATGCCCGGAGCCTTCGCCGCGTCCGACTCGTTTGGCTTTTTTATGAGAGCCTTGGGCGTATGTCAAATTGGATAAATTCATGACTGCTCGCTTATGCTGAATGAGTCGTGACTAAGCTTGCTCAACCTTGACCAAATGTTTCACTTTGTCCAGCATGCCGCGAATCTGCGGCGTATCCCGATGAAGAACCGTATGCCGGATGCGTCTCAAACCCAGGGCTTTCATGGTCAGCTTCTGCTTTTGCAGATGTCCGATGACGCTGCGCACTTGGGTGACTTTTAATTTTTTTTCCGTGCTCATGCTATCACTTCCCCGTCTTCGCTCATAGTGCGGGTAAACATTTCACGAACGCTCAATCCCCGGCGCCGCGCAACTTCTGAGGCATCGACAATATTGCTCAATGCATTCATGGTGGCTTTGACAACATTGTGGGGATTCGCCGAACCCAATGATTTCGAGAGTACGTTTTGAATGCCGGCGGCTTCCATGATGGCGCGCACCGCGCCGCCAGCAATGACACCGGTACCCGGGGAAGCGGGCTTTAAAAAGACTTTGCCGGCGCCGTATTTGCCCTGCGTCTCATGGGGCAGGGTGCCGTTCAACACCGGCACGCGCACGAGATTTTTCTTTGCGTCTTCAGCGCCTTTGGAGATGGCGTCGGTAACTTCCTTGGCCTTGCCCAAGCCGCAGCCGACATGCCCTCTGCCGTCGCCCACCACCACGATCGCATTAAAACCGAAACGCCGGCCGCCCTTGACGACTTTCGCCGTGCGATTCACCGCGACGACATGCTCCTTCAGTTCCAACTCACCCGAGCTGATTTTTTCTTTACGTACCATAGTTCTCCGTTAAAAGTGTAGCCCGCCTTGCCGGGCGCCATCCGCAAGAGCTTTCACACGGCCGTGATAAACATAGCCGCTGCGATCGAATACGACGTTTTTAATATTCATCTCTTGCGCTTTCTGCGCCAGGGCACGGCCAACAATGTTGGCGGCTTGCACTTTTGTTTCAGCCTTTTTGATGTCTTCTCGAATTTCCTTACTGACGGTGGATACCGTCGTTATCGTCTTCTTCGCATTGTCATCGATCAACTGCGCATAAATGTTCTTGAGACTGCGAAAAACAACCAAGCGGGGGCGTCCCGGCGTGCCGTAAACTTTCTTACGGAAGCGGAACGTTTTTCTTTTTTTATCCCGCCGCATACGAGGGGCGATACGCTTAAATCCCATAACCTCTCCCAGATGAGTTTCATCAGTTTGTCAATTAACCTTGGGCAAACACCGTGTGTCACCCGACAATCAGCCCGTTCAGTACAAACTGAAGCGAAATCAATTATGCTGCCGTTTTGCCGGCTTTCCGACGCACCACTTCGTCGATATACTTGATTCCTTTTCCTTTGTATGGCTCTGGCGGCCTAAACGAGCGAATTTTTGCAGCCACTTGTCCGACCAGGCCTTTGTCGATGCCGCTGATTTTAATGCTATTCGGCGTTTCACATGTAATCGTGACACCCTCCGGGGGCAGAAACACAATCGCATGGCCATAGCCGATTTGCAGCAATAATTTTTTGCTTTTCATTTCGGCGCGATACCCGACGCCGACGATTTCCAACTTCTTTTCGAAGCCGTTCGTCACGCCGAGAACCATGTTGTTGATCAATGCCCGATACAAACCGTGCATCGCCTTGAACATTTTTTCATCATTCGGGCGGCTGACGCTCAGGGTGGAATCCTCGAGACGTACGCCCATCTGCGGATGAAAATTGCAAGACAATTCGCCCTTCGGGCCCTTGACCTTGACGGAATGCCCGTCAACCGAAACCTGAACACCGGCCGGTATCTGAATGATTTTCTTGCCTACGCGCGACACGGATAATTCCTTTTCGTTATTACCACACGTAACACAAAACTTCGCCGCCCACCCGGTGCTTTCTTGCATCCCGGTCAGTGATGATGCCCTTTGGCGTCGAAAGGATTGCGAGGCCGTAATTGTTGAAGACTCTCGGAAAACTCCTGACGCTCACGTACTTGCGCAAACCCGGCACACTAATCCGGCGCAATCCGCGAATCACATGCTTCTCATGCTCGTCATACTTGAGGAAAATCCGTATGACGTTTTGCTTGTCATCTTCAATGACGAGATAATCGTTGATGTAGCCGTACCGGTGAAGAATTTTTGTAATGCTGATTTTGGCACGCGAGGCGGGAATATCCACCCTGGCATGTTTCGCCTTGCCGGCGTTGCGGATTCGCGTTAAAAAATCGGAAATAGGATCAGTCTGCATAATTCCTGCTCTTGTTCTCGCACTATGACTTACCAGCTCGCCTTCGTGACACCCGGAATTTTTCCATCGAGCGCCAAGGATCGAAAACAGATACGGCACAGACCGAACCGGCGAAAATAAGCGCGCGGCCGGCCGCATTGCATGCACCGATTATAACGCCGGGTGGAAAATTTGGGCGGGCGCTGTTGCTTTGCCCGCATGGACTTTTTTGCCACGTTCAATCCCTAACTTAAAGGTCAATTTTTACTTTCTACGGAACGGCATCCCGAAGCCGGCAAGCAGCTCAAAAGCCTCTTCGTCGCTTTTCGCGGTGGTTACGAACGTAATGTTCATGCCGCGAATCTTCGTCACCTTGTCATAATTGATTTCGGGAAAAATGATCTGCTCCTTGACGCCGATGGTGTAATTGCCGAAACCATCAAAAGCCTTCTCCGGCAACCCGCGAAAATCACGAATACGCGGCACAGCAATCGAAATAAAACGCTCGAGAAATTCATACATGCGCCAGCGGCGGAGCGTGACCATGCATCCGATTGGCATGTTCTCGCGCAATTTAAAATTCGAGATCGATTTTTTCGCCCGCGTGATTATCGGCTTCTGGCCGGTGATGATTTCCATATCGGCCGTGGCCGCGTCCAGGTATTTTTGGTCGTCCACAGCATCGCCCACGCCCATGTTGATGATGATCTTCGCAAGCCGCGGCACTTGCATTTTATTGCCATAATTAAAGCGCTTGATCAAACTCGGAACGATTTCATTGCGGTAGGTGGCAAGCAGTTGCGGGAGGTAGTCCGCCGGCAGCGCTTCCTTTTTATCCTTATCGACTTTCGTCTCGCCGCTGGCAGGAGCCGCCTTTTTACCACCTTTGCCGGCCTGCGCCAACCCTGCGCTTTTGGGTTTGCCCTTCTGTTGAGCGTTTTCTTTGGACTTCTCTGCCATCACCTCACCCTACTTTCAACGATAATCTCGCCGCTTTTTTTGGCGACTCGCACACGATTTCTCGAGGTTTTATCGGAATTTTTAATCGTTTGGATGCCGATGCGTGTCGGAACGCCTTGCTTCGGATCGAGCAACATGACGTTTGACACATGCACCGGGCCTTCTTTTTCAATGATCCCGCCTTGTTGATTTTTTTGGCTCGGCCGCGTATGCCGTTTGATCAAGTTTACCCCTTCAACGATCACCCGGTTCTTCTCCGGAAAAACCTTCAGCACTCTTCCTTGCCGGCCGCGTTGATCGCCGCTAATCACGATCACCATATCATTTTTGCGAATTCTCATGAGCTTTTTCCTTACAGCAATGCTTGATTATAAAACTTCCGGAGCCAGAGAAATAATTTTCATGTATTGCTTATCGCGCAATTCGCGCGCAACCGGCCCAAAGATGCGTGTTCCTTTGGGCTCTCTTTCCTCGTTGATCAACACCGCCGCATTCTCATCAAACCGGATATAAGAACCGTCTTTGCGGCGCACTTCGCGTTTGGTGCGCACGATCACGGCGTGACTAATATCGCCCTTTTTGATCGTGCCGCCGGGCGCCGCAGATTTAACCGCAACAACGATAATATCACCCACCGAGCCGTAACGGCGCTTGCTGCCGCCCATCACGCGAATGCACATGACTTTCTTGGCACCGGTATTGTCCGCAACATTCAGTCTTGTATATTCTTGTACCATTTTTCACTCCCGTCAATGCTAATTCTACCAGGTTAGCAACTGGCGGTACCTTTCGAGGTTATTCATATGCGCGAACGCCGAGGGATTTAACTTCTCTCGGCTATACCCAAACTCACTTGGCTTTATTCAAAATTTCAACCAGACGCCAACGCTTGTTCTTGCTCAGCGGCCGGGTTTCCATAATCAAAACCGTGTCGCCAATGCCGGCGGAATTTTCTTCATCGTGCGCCATAAACTTGGAGGTTTGCTTGTAATACTTTTTGTACAACGAATGACGCACCACACGCTCGACGCTGACGACGACGCTCTTCTTCATTTTGTTGCTGACGACCTTGCCGACTTTTGTTTTACGCTGGCGTCGCGAGGTTTCAACTGTCGCAGTATTTTCCATAAATGCTCTTACGGGCCTTCGCCGGTTCTCGTGACAAAATTGGTGAACTGACTCGATTCTTTTCGATAGTACTCGTCGGGTGAATTAACGAACATTAGTAAATGGCTACGTCGTTGCTCCGCGCGGGGTGCGCCGGCCGGTGCGATATTCATGCAAAACCGTTCTCAAACGGGCAATATCCCGGCGAATCAGGCGCAACCGCATGGGATTGTCCAGTTGGCGCGTGGCATGCTGAAAGCGGAAGTTTTGATACTCTTCCAACAAATCTTTGAGCCGGTGCTCCAAATCTGCGGGCGTCGATTCTTTGATTTCGTGCATCTTCATGGCGTACGGCCTGTTCGTTTACAAGGTTAAAAAACTTGAGATTCATGATCTACTTGCCGAAATCGCCGGCGCTGACAAAGCGCGTTTTGATCGGCAATTTGTGCGCTGCCAGCCGCATGGCTTCTTGCGCAATATCTTTTTCCACGCCGCCGATCTCGAACAGAATTCGTCCCGGCTTAATAACGGCGACCCAATATTCCGGCGTGCCCTTGCCTTTTCCCATACGGGTTTCCGCCGGTTTCTCGGTAACGGGCTTGTCCGGAAAAACGCGAATCCAGACTTTGCCGCCGCGCTTCAGGTGGCGGGTCATTGCGACGCGGCTGGCTTCCAATTGGCGCGCCGTGATCCAGGCCGGCTCCGTCGCCTTCAAACCAAATTCTCCAAACGCAATGTGATTACCGCGTTGCGCAGCGCCCTTCATGCGGCCGCGCTGCTGCTTGCGAAATTTGACGCGTTTCGGCATTAACATGGGTTATCGTCTCCTTGCTCACATCTTGCGGTCGCCGATGATCTCACCGCGACAGATCCAAACCTTGACCCCGATCGTGCCGTAGGTCGTTTTCGCCGTTGCGCGCGCAAAATCAATGTCGGCGCGCAGCGTGTGCAGCGGAATGCGGCCTTCTTTATACTGCTCGGTGCGCGCCATTTCCGCGCCGCCTAACCGGCCGGCACAAAACACGCGCACACCCTCTGCGCCCATACGCATCGTGCCGGTAATCGCTTTTTTCATGGCGCGCTTAAACGAAATCTTGGCCTCGAGTTGGTGCGCAATATTTTCCGCCACCAAATAGGCGTCCAATTCCGGGCGCTTAATCTCGTTGATATTAAGTTGAATATCTTTTTTGGTGACGCGCTGCAACTCTTCTTTGAGTTTGTCGACTTCCGAGCCTTTTCGGCCGATCACGATCCCCGGGCGAGCCGTGTGAATTGTGACCGTGATTCGCTTGTCGGAAGGATCGCGTTCGATCTGAATCATCGATACGCCAGCGCGTTGCAAACGGCTGCGTACATAGCGGCGCAAATGCAAATCTTCTTTTAGCTTGTTCTGAAAATTGCGCCCACCGAACCAATTTGATTCCCAGTCACGCACGATACCGAGGCGCAAACCGATGGGATTGGTTTTCTGACCCAAAAGACCTCCTAAACTCTAGTTGGCTTGCTGTTCAACTGCTTCACCGTCAGACACCACGACTGTAATGTGGCAAGAACGTTTGCGAATGCGCGAAGCGCGTCCCATCGAGCCGGCGCGAAAACGCTTCATCGTGAAGCCGCCATCGACATATGCCTGCCTCACGAACAAATCTTCGGTATCCGCCTTTTTCGCATCCGTTCCTTCGATATAGTTTGCCACGGCAGAGCGAATCGTCTTTTCAATCGGCAAGGCGGCGCGCTTGCGGGTGAAATGCAAAATATTCAACGCATCATCGACGCCTTTGCCGCGGACGAGATTGATGACTCGCCGGACTTTTCGCGGCGACATGCGCAGGTAACGTAGTTTGGCACGAGCTTCCATAGCGATCCATTCTTTCTTAAGCTGAGGCGCCGGGTGCGGCTTTCACTTTCGCGGTCTTTTCCGTTGCGGATTTTCCGGCATGCCCGCGAAACGTACGTGTCAACGCAAATTCACCGAGCTTATGGCCGACCATGTTCTCGCTGATGAACACGGGAATGAATTTATTGCCATTGTGAATGGCCAGGGTGTGCCCAACAAATTCCGGGCTAATCGTCGAGCGCCGCGCCCACGTTTTGATGACTTTGCGCTCATTGCGCTTATTCATCTCCGTGACGCGCTTCAACAAATTTTGATCGACGTATGGACCTTTTTTGACACTGCGCGGCATGCGATTTCAACCTCTATAAAGATTTATTTAAACTCAAACCCTTGCGTGATTTGATAATGTATTTGCTGGAGGCCTTCTTGCGCGTGCGCGTCTTCAATCCTTTTGCCTTTTGGCCCCAAGGCGAACAAGGATGCCGGCCGCCGGAACTTCTTCCTTCACCGCCGCCCATCGGGTGATCAACCGGATTCATCACCACGCCGCGCACATGCGGGCGCCAACCCAACCAGCGCGAACGCCCCGCCTTGCCCCAGGTGATATTCTCATGATCCGTATTTCCCACCTGTCCGATCGTCGCGCGATTTTCCACGCGCACCATGCGCACTTCTCCGGAAGGCAGCTTGATCTGCGCATAATTGCCTTCACGCGCCACCAGCTGAATCGCGCTGCCCGCGCTTCGCCCCAGCTGGCCGCCGCGGCCCTGGCGCAACTCCACATTGTGAATCGTGAGCCCCAGGGGAATGTTGCTCAACGGCAGAGAATTTCCCGGACGAATTTCGGCGTTCGGGCCGGAAGAGACGGAATCGCCAACATTCAAACCAAGCGGCGCGAGGATATAACGCTTCTCGCCATCGGCATAGTGCAACAGCGCGATGCGCGCCGAGCGATTCGGGTCGTATTCAATCGCAGTGACTTTGGCCGGAATGCCGTCTTTCTCACGCTTGAAATCAATAATTCGATAGGCACGCTTATGGCCGCCGCCGCGATGCCGGCTCGTCAGCTTACCCAAGTTATTCCGGCCGCCGGATTTTTTCATGGGCGTTAGCAGAGACTTTTCCGGCTTCGACTTGGTGATCTCTTCAAACGTTGAAACCGTGCGATAACGCAAGCTCGGCGTCAATGGTCTGAATGTTTTGATCGGCATGATAAACCCTAGTCTGTTTCTAGATGTCAGCCTCGGTCGAGGCCATTTTGAAAAACAATTTATTGATCAGTTAACGTCACCTGCTGCCGGGCAATTCGGCTCTTCGTCAGGAGGCTGCAACCGCGTAAAAATCTATCTTTTGGCCCTCTTGAAGCGTCACCAACGCTTTTTTGAAATCCCGGCGCCGGCCGAATGTTACACCGCGCCGCGTGTTCATGCGCTTGCTCTTGCCCTTCACGTTGACGATATTCACGTCAACCACATGCACGTTGAATTTTTTCTGAACGGCGCGCTTGATCTCAAACTTGTTTGCATCCGCGAGCACTTCGAAGCCGTATTTGTTGCGATGTTTTTTCTTTTCATCGTCCTTTTCCTCGCTGAGGAGCAGGATTTTTTCCGTCAACAGCGGGCGGCGCAAAATTTCTTCCGGCGTTCTCATGCCTGCAACACTCCCGCGATGCGTGACACCGCGCTTTCTTGAATGAATAATTTCTGGCAGTCGAGCAAATCGAGCGTCGAAGCCTCCGGGCCAACTTGCAATTTCATTTTGTAAAGATTCCGGCTGGCGCGCAACAAGGAAGGATCCGCTTGCGGAACGAGCAAGACGGATTTGATTTTGTCGGCACCAAAATTTTTGAGAATCGCCGCCATATCCTTCGTCTTGCCGCTGTCCAGGGTGAAATCCTCCACCACCACAAGCTCGCCCGATTGGGCTTTCAACGACAACACGGATTTGCGCGCCAATTTCTTGGCTTTATGGTTAATCGACTGGCTGTAATCCCGCGGCTGCGGGCCAAAGACACGGCCACCACCGACCCAGAGCGGCGAACGAATCGAGCCGGCGCGCGCCACACCGCGGCCTTTTTGTTTCCATGGTTTCTTGCCGCCGCCGCTGACTTCCTTGCGCGTTTTGGTTTTGTGCGTGCCCTGACGTTGATTGGCTTGCTGCGCCTTCACCGCCAGGTAAACCACATGACGATTCGGCTCGATGCCAAATACCTCGTCCGGCAGCGTAATCGTTTTGCCAGATTTGTGGCCGTCTTTTGTATAAACCTCGACTTGCATGTCATTCTCACTTGGAGATGATAACGATTCCTTGATTTGCGCCCGGAACACTGCCGCGCAGCATCAGAATATTATTTTCAGCATCCACTTTGACGACTTTCAAATTCTTCATCGTCACACGATCTCCGCCCATGCGTCCGGCCATGCGCATGCCCTTCCATACTCTCGAGGGATAGGAACTGCCGCCCACCGAACCCGGCGCGCGCGTGCGATCACTCTGACCGTGTGTCACCGAGCCGCCGCCAAAATGGTGGCGTTTCACCACGCCTTGAAAACCCTTGCCTTTGCTCACGCCTGTCGCTTTCACGACATCACCGACTTTAAAAAGATCGGCTTTGATGACATCGCCCAATTTGAAATTGGCGATGCCGTCAAAGTCGCGGAACTCGCGCACGTGTTGCGCCACCGGCATATTGGCTTTGGCAAAGTGGCCAGCTTCGGCTTTATTGATTTTCTTCTTGCGCTTTTCTGCAAAACCAAGTTGCAGCGAATCGTAACCATGTTTCTGCTGGGTACGAATGTCGGAGATGAAGCACGGCCCGGCTTGAATCACCGTCACCGGCACGCTATTGCCTTTATCGTCGAAAATACGTGACATCCCTAGTTTCTTACCGATTAACCCAGTCATAATCGCCTTTGCAAATTTAACTCTCACCTGCGCGAACCTGTCCACTTGCGTGCACGCACGCTCAGACTTTGATTTCGACATCGACGCCGGCGGGCAATTCCAGCTTCATCAATGCATCTACAGTTTTCGGGTTTGAATTGAGAATGTCAATCAAACGCTTGTGGATGCGCGTTTCGAATTGCTCGCGCGATTTTTTGTCAACATGCGGCGAGCGCAAAACGGTGTAAATGGAACGCTTCGTGGGAAGAGGAATCGGCCCAGAAATCGCCGCGCCCGTCTGCTTCGCCGTTCGAATGATCTTATCTGTCGACTTATCGATCAACCGATGATCGTGCGCCTTCAGCTTGATTCGTATCTTTTGTCCAACCACGACGAACTCACTCCGCATTTCAAATGTTCTTCATACCAACTGGATTCTGGGTCGATCCCAACAAAACAAAGGGCATCGCTTGCTGCACGATGCCCAATTTCTTACGCGGGCCACGCCGTCAGTCTTTTCATTATTCCCTGATTTTCGCCACGGCGCCGGCGCCGATGGTACGACCGCCTTCACGAATGGCGAAGCGCAGACCCTCTTCCATGGCGATCGGTGAAATCAATTCTACTTCCATGGTGATGTTATCGCCCGGCATAACCATTTCTACGCCTTCCGGCAAATGAGCGACGCCGGTCACATCCGTGGTACGGAAATAGAATTGCGGACGATAGCCGTTGAAAAACGGCGTATGGCGACCGCCTTCTTCCTTTTTCAAAACGTAAACTTCCGCGGAAAATTTTGTGTGCGGGGTGATCGAACCGGGCGCGGCGATAACCATACCGCGCTCCAATTCTTCCTTATCGACGCCGCGCAGCAACAGACCCACGTTGTCGCCGGCTTCACCGGAATCGAGCAATTTGCGGAACATTTCCACGCCGGTGACCACACTTTTCTTCGGCTTTGAACCTTTTTCGCCCAAACCAACAATTTCCACTTCTTCGCCGACCTTGATTTTACCGCGTTCGATACGACCGGTGCCGACGGTGCCGCGACCAGTAATCGAAAACACATCTTCCACCGGCATCAAAAACGGCTTATCGATATCACGCACCGGCGTCGGAATGTATTTGTCAACGGCATCCATCAAATCAAACAAAGGCTTATTCTTCGCCGGATCACTCGGATTGCTGAGCGCTTCCAAAGCGCTGCCGCGGATAATCGGAATCTCATCGCCGGGAAATTGATATTGCTTGAGCAAGTCACGCAATTCCAGCTCAACCAATTCCAACAACTCGGGATCGTCGACCATATCGACTTTATTCAAAAAGACCACGATGTAGGGTACACCGACTTGGCGCGCCAACAAGATGTGTTCACGCGTCTGAGGCATGGGGCCATCTGCCGCGCTCACCACCAGGATCGCGCCATCCATCTGCGCGGCACCCGTGATCATGTTCTTCACATAATCGGCGTGGCCAGGGCAGTCGACGTGAGCATAGTGCCGAACGTCGGTTTCATACTCAACGTGAGCAGTGTTGATCGTGATACCGCGCGCCTTTTCTTCCGGTGCGTTATCAATCTGATCGTAGCTCTTGAATTGCGCGAGACCCTTCTTTTCGAGCGCTTGCGTAATGGCCGCAGTCAACGTGGTTTTACCGTGATCAACGTGGCCAATCGTGCCGATATTCACATGCGGCTTGTTGCGCACAAACTTTTGTTTAGCCATGAATCAATCCTCCCGATGGGACTTTGGGATCAATCATTTTTGACAACTTCAGATGGTTGAGCGATCCCGCCGCGGCGGGATCAATTTATTTTTGACTTTTAACACTTTCCGTCAGTGTGTCTGCAATCGACTGCGGCACTTGATCATAATGCGAGAATTGCATGGTATAAATCGCGCGCCCCTGCGTAATCGAGCGCAACGTCGTAGCATAGCCAAACATTTCACTCAGCGGAACGGTCGCCGCGATCACTTGCGCATCGCTGCGCGGGAACATGCCGCGGATACGTCCCCGCCGCGAGTTCAGATCACCCATGACGTCGCCCATATAGCTTTCCGGCACAACCACTTCCACATCCATAACCGGCTCAAGCAACACCGGGGAAGCCTTTTTCGCGCCTTCTTTGAAAGCCATGGAACCCGCGATTTTAAAGGCCATTTCCGAAGAATCGACATCGTGATACGAGCCATCAATCAAGCTGGCCTTCACATCAACCACTGGATAGCCGGCCAGCACGCCGTTTTGCAGGGCCTGCTGAATGCCTTCCATCGTCGGCTTGATATATTCTCGCGGAACAACGCCGCCAATAATCTTGTTCTCAAATTCAAAGCCTTTACCGGGTTCATTCGGCTCAAGCTCGATGACAACGTGGCCATATTGGCCGCGGCCGCCGCTTTGACGAATAAACTTGCCCTCCGCTTCCACTTTCTTGCGAATGGTTTCTTTGTAGGCGACTTGCGGCTTGCCAACATTTGCATGAACTTTGAATTCACGCAGCAGCCGGTCAACCAAGATCTCCAGATGCAATTCGCCCATGCCGGAAATCAAAGTCTGCCCCGTTTCTTCGTCCGTGCGGACCTTGAAAGTCGGGTCTTCTTCTGCAAGCTTGGCGAGGGATTCACCCAGCGCGTCCTGATCGGCCTTGGTTTTCGGTTCGATTGCGACAGAAATCACCGGCTCCGGGAAGTGCATTGATTCCAGAACAATCTGATTTTTCTCATCGCAAAGCGTGTGGCCGGTCTTCGTATTCTTAAGGCCAACAGCGGCAATAATGTCGCCGGCTTGCGCGAATTCGATGTCTTCGCGCTTATTCGCCGACATGAGCAGCAAGCGCCCGATTCGCTCTTTCTGTCTAATCGTGCTGTTGTAGACATAACTTCCGACATCAACCTTGCCGGAATAAACACGAAAATAGGTGAGCTTGCCGACATAGGGGTCGGTCATAATTTTGAACGCCAGCGCGGAAAAAGGCTCTGAGGGGAGCGGCTTCCGGTATATTTCCTCATTGTTTTTCGGATGGATGCCTTTGGTGTCAGGCATGTCCGTGGGAGAGGGCAAATAAAATGTCACGGCGTCCAACAAGCGCTGAACACCTTTGTTTTTGAAAGCCGAACCGCACAACACGGGAACCATGCTGACATCAATCGTTGCCTTGCGAATCGCGGCGCGAATTTCTTCGTCTCCAATTGGCTCGTCATGCAGGTATTTCACCAGCAACGAATCGTCGTATTCCGAAACCGCTTCGAGGAGAATCGTGCGATATTCCTTAGCCTTGTCAGCCAATTCCGCCGGTATATCAATCTCTTCCCACTCTTTCCCCAGCGCCTCGTCGGTATACACGACCGCCTTCATTCGAATCAAATCAATCAAGCCCGTAAACAGCTCGCCTTCACCCAGGGGAATTTGCAGCGGCACGGCGTTGGCGCCCAATCGTTCTTTGATCATTTGAATAGCGCCGTAAAAATCAGCGCCAACGCGGTCCATTTTATTGATGAACGCAATGCGCGGAACGCGGTAACGGTCAGCTTGACGCCAAACCGTTTCAGATTGCGGCTCCACGCCTCCGACCGCACAAAACAGCGCAACCGCGCCATCAAGAACGCGCAGCGACCTCTCGACTTCGATGGTAAAATCGACATGGCCGGGAGTGTCGATGATATTGATGCGATGATTTTTCCACTGACACGAGATTGCAGCAGACGTAATTGTGATTCCGCGTTCCCGTTCCTGCTCCATCCAATCCGTCGTCGCTGCGCCGTCATGGACTTCACCCATGCGGTGAATCTTTCCGGTATAGAAAAGAATGCGCTCGGTTGTGGTCGTTTTTCCGGCATCAATGTGCGCCATGATGCCGATATTTCTTGTTTTTGCCAGATCGATATTCATAGACATAAAAAACTCCACTTTGCTTAAGAGAAAACCCGACGTGCTTTTCTCTCAAGGCGAGTGGAGATTGCTCGCAACAGCACACTTCAGGTTATCAGCTCAAAACTGCAATGATTCGGATCAATTAAGATAAAATCCTTTAGGGATCACAATTGAGACAATCGAACGATCGCGACTCTCACAAATCTACCAGCGAAAATGCGCGAACGCTTTATTGGCTTCCGCCATCTTGTGCGTGTCTTCGCGCTTCTTGATGGCGCTTCCTTCTTTGTTCGAGGCCGCTATAATCTCGTTGGCTAAACGCTCGGCCATAGTCTTTTCACTGCGCTCACGCGCGTAACCGACGAGCCAGCGAATGGCCAATGCTTGCTGCCTTTGCGAGCGCACCTCGACAGGCACTTGATAGTTCGCTCCGCCGACACGGCGCGATTTAACTTCCAACAGCGGCCGGACGTTATCCATGGCTTTCTCAAAAACCTGCAAACCTTTTCGGCCACTCTTCTCTTCAGCAAGTTCGATGGCGCGGTAAAATATTCTTTCAGCTATGCTGCGCTTGCCGCATTCCATCAGGCCGTTGATGAATTTCGTTACCAAAATGCTGCCATACTTGGGATCCGGCAACACTTCTCGCTTCAATATTCGCTTTCGTCTCGGCATAGTTCAGTTTAATTATTTACTCGCTGCTGATTTTCTCTTGGTTCCATACTTCGAGCGCCCCTGGTTACGCTCTTGCACACCAGCAGAATCATAGACACCGCGTACGATATGATAACGCACGCCCGGCAAATCTTTCACACGCCCGCCACGAATCAATACGATCGAATGCTCTTGCAGATTGTGCCCTTCGCCGGGAATGTATGCTGTCACTTCATAGCTATTCGTCAATCTCACGCGCGCAACTTTACGCAAAGCAGAATTTGGCTTTTTGGGTGTCGTTGTGTATACCCTTGTGCAAACACCACGCCGCTGGGGAGATCCAGTCAGAGCAGGAGCGGTCGTCTTACGACCGGTCTTTTTTCGCCCTAAACGAACTAATTGATTGATAGTTGGCAAGCATGCTCCTTTTCAATTACAGAAGCCGAATATACACAAGAAGCTTTAATAAAGCAATATTTTTTATCAACGGTCAAAACAAAGCGCTAAATTTGCAAAAAATTAACCGACCGCGTTTTTTATCGTGGTTTCAAGTTCACCAACTTGACCGTTCGGAAAAACCCGCAAACGTCTGAATTTGTTCAGACCCGTGCCTGCCGGGATGAGGTTGCCCATAATAACATTCTCTTTTAAGCCAAGCAGCCGGTCAGTTTTTCCTTCGATGGACGCCTCCGTCAAAACACGTGTCGTTTCCTGGAAGGAAGCCGCGGAAATGAAACTATCCGTGGTCAACGACGCCTTGGTGATGCCGAGCAGCAACGGCTGGAAGGTTGCCGGCTTCGCTGGTCGAAATTTGATAAGCTCTTTGTTCGCGCTCTTCAGCTTTTCATTCAAGCGATCAACTTCAGCTTGATCAATCAACATATCGACGGATAGCTTGGAATCGCCGGGATCGGTTACGACAACCCGCAGCTTCATCAGCTCGTTCTCGGCCAGAAATCGAATCTTGTCGACCTGATCTCCTTCCAGATAAGCGGTATCGCCGGGATCCTCAATCTTCACCTTTTGCAACATTTGGCGCACGATGACTTCGATATGTTTATCATTAATGCGAACGCCTTGCAGACGATAAACCTCTTGAATCTCGTTCACCAAATACTCCTGCACGCGGTTCGGGCCCATGATGTTGAGAATATCTTGTGGCGCAATCGAGCCTTCTGAAAGCTTTTCGCCGGCTTGCACCCAATCACCGTCGTGCACAAGAACATGCTTGCCATACGGAATTTGGTAGACTTTTTCATCTTTGCCGTCGCGCGAGGCGATCGTAATCTTACGGACACCGCGCCGAATCTCGCCGAATTTAACCTGTCCGTCAATCTCGCTTACAATTGCAGGTTCCTTCGGACGCCGGGCTTCGAACAATTCCGCTACGCGCGGCAAGCCTCCAGTAATATCGCGTGTTTTTGCAATTTCACGCGGGATCTTTACCAACACATCGCCGGCCTTCACGTCCTGGCCGTCGTGCACTTGCAAGTGCGAACGCGTCGGCAGAATATACGTGCTAAGCTTGCGGTCGCCATCCATGATGTGAATTTGCGGGCTCAGGTTACGCAAACGCGTTTCGATAATAACGCGCTGCTTGAGGCCCGTGGTTTCGTCAAGCTCTTCGCGCAGCGTAATGTTTTCACGAATATCCACGAATTTGACGGTGCCGTCATGATTCGCCAAAATGCTCGCGGTGTAGGGATCCCAACGGAACAGAACTTTCCCGCGCTTGACACCTTCATCTTCTTTCACCAATAAATTGGCGCCGTAGGGAATAATATATTGCGCAACTGTGCGATTATTCTCGTCAATGACTTTCAATTTGCCGTTGCGTCCAACCGCGATGGTCGTGCCATCGCTGTGCAACACCGATTTCAGATTCTCAAATTTAACGATGCCGTCATTCTTGGCGCTCAATTGCGACTGCGCGGCGATACGCGAGGCGGTGCCGCCGATGTGGAATGTGCGCAAGGTCAATTGCGTTCCCGGTTCGCCGATGGACTGGGCCGCCATCACGCCGACGGCTTCGCCAATGTTGACCATCTTGCCGGTGGCAAGATTGCGGCCGTAACAACGGGCACACACACCGCGCTCCGCTTCGCAGGTTAACACGGAACGAATCAAAACGGTTTCCAAGCCAATGATGGAAATCAAATCAGCTTTGTCTTCGTCAATCAAATCGCCTGCCGTGCAGATGACATCGCCGGAATCCGGATTATAGACATCCTCTTGCGCGACACGGCCGAGAATGCGGTCCCGAAGCGGCTCAATCACTTCTTCGCCCTCTTTCAAATCGCCAATGCGCAAACCCAGAATCGTGCCGCAATCATCTTGTGAAATGATCACGTCTTGCGCCACATCGACGAGACGGCGGGTAAGATAACCGGCATCAGCGGTTTTGAGCGCGGTATCGGCCAAACCTTTGCGCGCGCCGTGCGTGGAGATGAAGTACTCCAACACCGAGAGACCTTCGCGGAAATTTGCCGTGATCGGATTCTCGATGATTTCGCCCATCTGGCCCGTCATCTTCTTCTGCGGTTTTGCCATCAAGCCACGCATGCCGGCGAGCTGACGAATTTGTTCCTTGGAGCCACGCGCGCCGGAGTCGGCCATCATAAAAATCGGGTTGAAACCCTGGCGATCTCCCTGCAGGCGATCGAACATCTTCTCCGCAACGTCGCTCGTGGTGTGCGTCCAGATGTCAATAATCTGATTATAGCGTTCGCCGTCGGTGATCACACCCTTTTCATATTGATTCTGAATGGTGTGAACTTTGCGAAAAGCTTCGTCGAGATATTTTTGCTTTTCTTCCGGAATGATAACGTCTTTGACGCCGA
This sequence comes from uncultured Cytophagia bacterium, assembly GCA_964457925.1. Classification (GTDB taxonomy): domain Bacteria; phylum Zhuqueibacterota; class Zhuqueibacteria; order Zhuqueibacterales; family Zhuqueibacteraceae; genus Coneutiohabitans. Next base: position 9,241 of record CAYWGH010000050.1, on the reverse strand, counting down.
CGGTCACGCCTGAGAGCATCGCATGTTGAAAGCCAAGCAGCTTCAACTCATCGAGAAACATTGCGGTTCTGAAATTGCCGAGCTGCTTATAAACTTGCGAGGTCAACTCTTCCAGGCGCTTTTTGGTGAGCAATTCATTCACAAACCCGACTTCGCGCGGCACGATGCGGTTGAGAATAACGCGGCCGACAGTAGTCTCGATAATTTTTTCGTCGATGCGCACTTTGATCTTGGTGTGCAGCGCAATCTGCTTGGTGTTATAGGCGATATTGACTTCATCGACATTGGCGAACACCTTGCCTTCACCCGGCAAGCCACTTCTGGCCTTGGTTAGGTAATAAATGCCAAGCACGATATCCTGGCTCGGAATCGCCAGCGGGCGCCCGGAAGCGGGCGACAGAATATTATGACTTGAGAGCATCAACAAGCGCGTCTCGGTTTGAGCATAATAGCTCAACGGCACGTGTACCGCCATCTGATCGCCGTCAAAGTCGGCGTTGAATGCCGCGCACACCAGCGGATGAATTTGAAGCGCCTTGCCTTCAATCAAAATCGGTTGAAACGCCTGAATACCCAAACGGTGCAGTGTCGGCGCGCGGTTCAACAAAATGGGATGGTCGTCAATAATTTCTTCCAAAATATCCCAAACGCTGGCGTCACGGCGATCGACCATCTTTTTTGCGCTTTTCACGGTTTTGGCAATTGATCGCTCGACCAGCTTGCGAATCACAAACGGCTTGAACAATTCCAACGCCATTTCTTTCGGCAAGCCGCATTCGTGCAAGCGCAACTCCGGGCCCACCACAATCACCGAGCGGCCGGAATAATCAATGCGTTTACCCAGCAAGTTCTGGCGGAAGCGGCCCTGCTTGCCGCGCAACATATCGGACAACGACTTCAGCGGGCGATTACCATCACCGCGCACCGCGGCCGTTTTACGGCCATTATCAAACAGCGCATCCACAGCTTCTTGCAGCATGCGTTTTTCGTTGCGCAAGATCACTTCCGGCGCCTTGATCTCCATCAGTTTTTTGAGGCGATTGTTACGGATGATGACGCGGCGATAGAGATCATTCAAATCGGAGGTGGCAAAACGGCCGCCTTCCAACGGCACCAAGGGGCGCAGTTCCGGCGGAATCACGGGAATGACGGATAACACCATCCACTCCGGCCGGTTCTGGCTGCGCTTGATCGCTTCAATAACTTTCAGGCGCTTCAACGCTTCCGTCTTGCGCTGGAAGGAGGTTTCGGTTTTGACTTGATGGCGCAACTCGGTCGACAGCGCATGCGGATCAGCGCGACGCAACAATTCGAGAACAGCTTCACCGCCGATCTTAGCGACGAACGGCTCTGATTCGTTTCCAGCGCTGCCCTCGCTTTCACCCATCTCTGAAGTAATCCGAAAATAATCGTCTTCGGTAAGCAATTCTTTCGGGCGAAGGCCGCTGCGGCCGGGCTGAATCACGACATACGATTCGTAATAAATGACTTTTTCCAGATCTTTGCCGCTCATGCCGAGAATATATCCGATCTTCGAGGGCAAAGCCTTCCAATACCAAATATGAACCACCGGCACCGCAAGCGTGATATGTCCCATGCGCTCGCGCCGCACCGACTTTGTGGTCACTTCAACGCCGCAACGGTCGCAGACGATGCCTTTGTAGCGAATGCGCTTGTATTTGCCGCAATGGCATTCCCAGTCACGCACCGGTCCGAAAATTTTTTCGCAAAAAAGCCCGTCTTTCTCCGGTTTGAACGAACGATAATTGATCGTCTCCGGTTTTGTAACTTCGCCGTGCGAACGCTCGAGAATTTTATCCGGGGACGCCAGGCTGATGGCGATTGCGCTGAAATTGCGGCGCGCCGCGGTATCTTGTTTCGGAAAGTAAGTCAACGCTCACCTCCACTGAATTACAGTGGTTATATTAAAATACTGATGTTCTTAACAACGGATGTTGTGACCGGCTAATTTGATTTGCCGTTTTCCGAATCGTCGACCAGCTCGACGTCGAGGCCCAACCCTTGCAACTCTCGAATGAGAACATTGAAGGATTCGGGTAAACCAGGCTCCGGCAAATTATCGCCTTTCACGATGGCTTCATAAACTTTGGACCGCCCACGCACATCATCCGATTTGACGGTCAGGATTTCCTGCAGCGTATAGGCCGCGCCATATGCTTCCAGCGCCCAGACTTCCATTTCACCGAAACGCTGACCGCCGAATTGCGCCTTGCCGCCCAACGGCTGCTGCGTAATCAAGGAATATGGGCCGATCGAACGCGCGTGAATCTTGTCTTCGACCAAATGCGACAGCTTTAACATATAGATCTGGCCCACGGTCACGCGCTCGTTGAACAACTCGCCCGTCCGGCCATCGAACAATTGCACCTTACCGTCTTCCGGAATGCCGGCTTTTTTCATCTCATTGATGACTTCCTGCTCGCTTGCGCCATCAAATACCGGAGTGGCGTATTTTACCCCGAGCTTGGAAGCGGCCCAACCGAGCGTTGTTTCAAAAATCTGGCCCAAATTCATACGCGAGGGTACGCCGAGCGGATTAAGCACAATATCAACCGGGGTGCCGTCTTCAAGATAGGGCATATCTTCGATTGGAACGATTTTAGCAACCACGCCCTTGTTGCCGTGGCGGCCTGCCATCTTGTCTCCAACCATTAATTTGCGCTTTTTTGCAACATAAACCTTGGCAAGCTGCACGATGCCCGGCGGCAGTTCATCACCAACAATGATTTTGAGCTTACGGCGTTCATACTCTTCTTCAGTGTCTTGCACTTTGCGTTCGTAGGTCGAGAATACCATATCGACCAACTCATTAATACGCTTTTTCTCTGTCCAGCCTTCGCTGCGGTCGAGTTTCTCAAAATCAAGTTCAGACAAGCGTTCTTCGGTCAACTCCGTGCTGGCCCGCACAACCACTTTTCCATGCGTGTCGCGAATGGTCGCCGAAGTTTCGCCGGAGAGCAAATTGATCAACTTCTCGCTGCGCAGTTTCTTGAGACGCGCCAACTCGCGCGTATGCCATTCTTCGATCTCGTCGACCTTCTTTTTCTCCTGGCGCTTCGATTTGGAATCTTTCTTCTTGCGGGAGAAAAGCTTGGTGTCGATCACAATGCCCTTCAATCCGGGCGGCGCTTTCAACGAAGCATCCTTCACGTCGCCGGCTTTTTCGCCAAAGATCGCTTTGAGCAATTTTTCCTCGGGTGTCGGATCGGTTTCGCCCTTGGGCGTCACTTTGCCAACGAGAATATCGCCCGCCACCACTTCCGCACCGGTGCGAATGATGCCATTTTCGTCGAGGTCTTTGGTGGATTCTTCGGAAACGTTCGGGATTTCGCGCGTCAACTCTTCTTCACCGCGCTTGGTGTCACGCACTTGCAGCTCGAATTCTTCGATGTGCAGAGAGGTATAAATATCCTTCTGTACGACACGCTCGGAAATGACGATCGCGTCTTCGAAGTTATATCCGCGCCACGGCATAAAGGCCACTAAAACGTTGCGTCCGAGCGCCAGCTCGCCGCCTTGCGTCGCGCAACCGTCGGCCAGCACCTGGCCTTTCTTCACCCGGTCGCCGACATTCACTATGGGCCGCTGGTTGATGCAAGTATCCTGGTTCGTGCGCATGAATTTGGTGCAGCGATAGGTTACCAGGTCGGTTTCCTCAAAATTCAACAACGCCTCAACCTCGGTTTTCTTGCCGCGTCCCGAGGGCATGTCTTTGCGAATGATGATTTTGTCCGTTTCAACGTGTTCGACCACGCCGTCAAAATCGGAGATGATCATCGCGCGGGAATCATGCGCGACTTTTGCTTCGAACCCGGTGCCGACCAACGGCGCTTCCGGCACCAAGAGCGGCACCGCCTGGCGCTGCATGTTGGAGCCCATCAACGCGCGGTTGGCGTCATCGTGTTCCAGGAACGGGATCAATGCCGCGGCGGCAGAGACGATTTGATTCGGCGACACGTCCATATAATGGAGTTCTTCGGGCGGCACCACGGGAAACTCGCCCTTGATCCGAGCCTTCACGCGATCGTTCAGGTAATGGCCGCGATTATCAATCGGCGCATTCGCCTGCGCAATGACATATTGATCTTCATCATCGGCGGAGAGATACTCAATATCCGATGTCACCCGGCCGTTTTTCACGCGGCGATACGGGGTTTCAATGAAACCAAAATCATTAATGCGCGCAAACGTGGTCAACGACGAGATCAAACCGATGTTCGGGCCTTCCGGCGTTTCGATCGGGCAGAGACGGCCATAATGCGTGTAATGCACGTCGCGCACTTCGAAACCGGCGCGCTCGCGCGTTAAACCGCCCGGGCCGAGGGCGGAGAGACGGCGCTTGTGCGTCAATTCCGCCAGCGGGTTGGTTTGATCCATGAATTGCGAAAGCTGGCTCGTGCCGAAAAACGTGTTGATCACGGAAATGATCGTGCGCGCATTGACAAGATCTTGCGGCGTCAGCTTTTCGCTGTCGCGCAAATTCATGCGTTCTTTGATCGTGCGCGCCATGCGCGACAATCCCACGCTCATCTGCTGCGAAAGCTGCTCGCCCACCGTGCGAATGCGGCGATTGCCCAAATGGTCGATGTCATCCGCCGTGCGATGGCCGTTGCGCATATCAAGCAGATACTTGATGATCGTAATAATGTCGTTTTCGGTAAGAACTGTCGTGGAAACCGGCGTATCCAACCCGAGCTTTTTGTTGAGGCGGTAGCGCCCGACTTCGCCCAAATCGTAGCGCTTGGGATTGAAGAACATGCGCTCGAGAAATTGCTTGGCCGTATCCAGGTCCGGCGGCTCGCCGGAGCGGAGTTGGCGATAAATGGCTTCCAGGGCGTCTTGCTGCGAATGCGCAGCGTCGCGCTTGAGCGTGTTTGAAATTACTTCCGGGCCGAAGGCGCTATCCGAACGCAACAACCGCACGGTCGTGATTTTCGCTTTTTTCAAACGATCAATCGCTTCTTCCGTCAGTTCGGCGTCTTTTTCGAGCAGAATTTCACCGGTTTCGCGATCGACGACATCGCCGATCGACTGCCGTCCCAGAAATTGCTTGACTTTCGAATCGGAAAGCTTGACTTCGTCAATGAGATCAAAAAGCTGCAGCACTTCTTTATCGGAGGAATAACCAATCGCGCGCAACAGCGTGGTGACTGGAAATTTCTTGCGGCGATCGATGTAGACGTACATCACATCGCTGATGTCAGTAAGAAATTCGACCCACGAACCGCGCAGAGGAATGATGCGTGCGGAAAAAAGCTTGGTGCCGTTGGGATGCTTCAATTCATCAAAGAACACGCCGGGGGAGCGATGAAGCTGACTCACCACGATGCGCTCGGCGCCGTTGATAATAAAAGTGCCGCGCGTGGTCATGAAGGGAATATTGCCCAAGTACACGACTTGTTCGGTGGTTTCACCGAAGGTGCCGCTTTCTTCATCTTTAACTGACAGGCGGAGCTTGGCCTTGAGCGGAACGGAATAGGTTACGCCGCGCTCCTGGCACTCGTCCATGTCGTACTTGGGTTTTTCGATATAAAATTCAACAAAATCCAGGCAAAAATTTTCCCGACTGTCATAAATCGGAAAAATGCTCTTGAATACGGCCTGCATTCCTTGGTTGTCGCGCTTGGAAGGCTCGACATCGAGCTGCATGAATTCGTTGAACGACTTGAGCTGAATATCCAACAAATCCGGCAAATCGATCACGGTACTCAATTTTGAAAACGAGTACCGTTTTCCGTTTGTATTCTCCATGAAAGGGGCACCTATAAAACAACAACCTCTTTCTGGCTGAAAGAGGGCTGAGTCAAAAGGATTGGTTTACATCATTTATTTGATTTCGACGGTGGCGCCAGCTTCTTCCAACAGCGCTTTGATCTTTTGTGCTTCTTCTTTGTTGACCGCTTCTTTCAACGTCTTCGGGGCGCTATCCACCAAATCTTTGGCTTCTTTCAAACCAAGGCTGGTGAGGGTGCGCACGACTTTGATGACGTTAATCTTGTTGGCGCCGGCGCTGGCAAGCACCACGTCGAATTCGGTTTTCTCTTCAGCCTGGGCTTGCGCCGGCATTGCGCCGCCAGCTTGCGGCATCATCGCCGCCGCCGGGGCTGCGGCAGACACGCCAAACCGTTCCTCAATTGCTTTGACCAAATTCGATAGCTCAAGAACACTCATGTTCTCGATCGCCTGGATAAAATCATTCGTCGACACAAAATCCTCCTTAAAAGGGTGGAAACTTCACGGATTCAACAGCGCCAGAGCGCAAACGGGTCTATTTGAATTTATTATTGCGCACCCGCAGCTTCTTTTTTCTGATCTGCGACTGCATTTAACGCGTAAGCCATTTTCCGAATAATGCCCTGCAGAGAATTTGCAAGGCCGGTGACCGGCGCATTCATGCTGCCGAGCAGGCGCGCCAACAACTCATGACGACTCGGCAGTTTGGAAATTTGCTCGGCGAACTTGCCGTCATAATACTGGCCTTCGAACACAAAGGCCTTGATTGTCGGTTTTTCACTTTTCTTGGTGAACTCGAGCAGCACTTTTGCCGGAGCTGCGGGATCACCCAGGCCGAACGCAATGGCGGTTGTGCCTTCCAGGTGTGGCACGATGTCTTTCATGCCAACCTGAGTAGCGGCCAAGCGCGTGAGCGTATTTTTGCTCACAAGATAGTCTACGTTCGATTTGCGTAAATCACGGCGCAGCCGGGTAATGGCCTCGACCGTCAAACCGGAATAGTCCGTGACAAAAACACTTTTTGCCGCTGACATCCGCGCGACGAGATCGGTTACGGCTTCCAGCTTCTCTGGCCGAATGGTTCTGGTTTCTAACATGATCGTGCTCACGCCTGTACTTTAAGTTCGCCCATCAACGCATTGCTGTCAATTGGAATGCCGGGGCCCATTGTGCTCGACAACGTGATGCTGCGCACATATTGCCCCTTTGAAGACGCCGGTTTCAAACGCATGACGGTTTCGATAAACAGCCGGGCATTTTCTGCAATTTGCTGTTCACTGAAAGAAGCCTTGCCAATATTCACGTGCAGAATACCTGACTTATCGACGCGAAATTCGATTTTACCAGCTTTCACTTCTTTGACTGCCTGTCCAACATCGAATGTGACGGTGCCGCTCTTGGGGTTTGGCATCAAACCGCGCGGGCCGAGAGTTTTACCGAGCTTGCCGACTTCACCCATGACATCCGGCGTCGCGATGACGACATCGAATTCGAACCACCCCTCATTGATCTTTTTGATATAGTCATCAAATCCGACATGATCGGCGCCTGCTTCACGCGCTTCTGCCTCTTTCGCGGTTTTGCACAGCACCAACACACGCACGGTTTTGCCCGTGCCGTGCGGCAACGAGACCGTGCCACGCACAACTTGATCGGCATGCCGCGGATCAACGCCGAGACGCATCGCCACTTCAATCGTTTCGTTGAATTTCGCTGTCGCCGTTTTCTTCAACAGTGCGACGGCATCTTCCAGCGAATATTCTTTGTTCGGCTCGACCAACTTGGCAAGTTCACGATAGCGACGACTATGATTCATACAATTACCTTACCTGGAACCAACGTTGCGTTTGATATTGATTGACAAACCTCAAGCGACTTCAATGCCCATACTGCGCGCCGTACCTTCGACCATGCGCATCGCAGCCTCAACGTCATTGGCATTCAAGTCTTCCATTTTCGCTTGCGCGATCTGGCGCACCTGATCTTTCGTCACCTTGCCGATCTTATTGCGATTCGGTTCGCCTGAGCCTTTGGGCGCGCCCATCGACTTCAAAAGCAAAACTGCAGCGGGGGGCGTTTTCAGCACAAATGTAAACGAGCGATCGGAGTAAACCGTGATAATCACGGGAATGATCAGTCCCTGGCGATCCGAGGTTTTGGCGTTGAAAGCCTTACAGAACTCCATAATATTGACGCCATGCTGGCCTAACGCCGGGCCCACGGGCGGAGCGGGGTTTGCCTGCCCGCCGGGGATTTGCAATTTGATTTCCTTGACGACTTTTTTAGCCATGTGTGTCTATCTCCCGTGCGATTATTTTTCTAACTCGATTTGCAGGAAATCCAACTCGACCGGTGTAGAGCGGCCAAAAATACTCACCATCACCTTGGCCTTCTTTTTCTCTTCGTTAATTTCTTCGACAAAGCCCGTAAAATCCAGGAAGGGGCCGTCCGTCACGCGCACCGGATCACCGACCTTGAAAGGCACAGAAACGATTTCTTTGGAACGGCTTTCCTGAACGCGGCCTAAAATGCGATCGATTTCATCTTGACGGAGAGGCTGGGGTTTGTTTTTGGGGCCGACAAAATTGGTAATTCCGGGGGTGTTTAGAATTAAATGTTGCGTATCCTTGTCCAACACCATTTCGACCAGCATATAGCCGGGAAAGAACGTTTTATTTCGTACCCGCTTCTTCCCTTCTCTCATTTCGGTAACTTCTTCCGAGGGAATGAGCACGCCCGCCAGCCGGTCTGATAATCCTAAAGCTGCCGCTTCATTTTCCAAATAGGCCTTGACCTTGCGCTCGTGCCCGGAGAGCACATGAATCGCATACCACCTTTTTGCAGTGCTCTCGGTATTTTTTTCCGTAATATCTTCCACTGGGATATAGTCGATGTATATATTCAAACAGGTTAACTGATCAACCCATAGAGCTGCTGCACGCCCCACGAGAGTAAGCGGTCCACGGCACCCGTGATCACCGCAAAGAAAAGAGTGACAACAAGAACCACGACCGTCGATTCTTTAAGATTTTCCCGGCTCGGCCAACTCACTTTGGTCATTTCAATTTTGATTTCGTCAAAAAATGTTTTGACTTTTTGCACTAGATTCATTTGGCATCTCTCGTATTCAATACGTCAACGACTGTCGGGTAGCAGGCCTGGAGGGAATCGAACCCCCAGCCTCCGGTTTTGGAGACCGGCGCTCTAGCCAGTTGAGCTACAGGCCTACAAAGCGCAACTAACGCGACTCTTTGTGCACCGTATGTTTGTTGCAAAATCGGCAAAACTTCTTGAATTCTGCGCGCGCCGTATGCGTTTTTTTATTCTTCGTCATCGCATAATTCCGGCGCTTGCACGTGCCGCATTCCAGAGTAATGTTTTCTCTCACGACTCTACACGCCTTTTTGTATTATTCATGCCAAGTTTGTTCAAGAGCTCACGACCGGGATTGAACCGGTGACCTCTTCCTTACCAAGGAAGTGCTCTA
>CAYWGH010000049.1:0-35509 GCA_964457925.1 uncultured Cytophagia bacterium | reverse complement strand
CCGGCGGCGCGGGCTTGTATTGCAATCTCACCGGATTATAGCCCCAGATCTCGAAGGTCGCGGTTTGTTGATCGCGCTCGAAATAAAGCTTGATCGGCCAATCCTGATAATTGCGCTCCAGGCCGCGCAACAACGATGCGAGGATGCCGTTCTGCGCGGCTTCGGTTTTCGTCCCCTCAAAAATTTCCGCCGGGCCGTTTTGTGTCACCACCTGAAAATTTGCGGAGAAGCGCCAGTTATTCATCACTTTTTGCGCAGTGTCCGAAGGCGTGGGCACATAAATGCGCTCAGAGGGATAGCATTTCACAATGTCTTCCACGCCAAAGCCGTTCGCGGTGGCGTCGATGATCTCCATTTTCGTCACCGGGCTGTCGGTGATGAGAAACTCCATCAAGAAAAACTCGATTAACGCCGGGTCGGTAACGGAGGCGACGCGAATAATTTTTTGATCGACGCTCGCTTTGGACTGCGGCCAAAGCGCCGCGGGCAAACCCAAGACGAGAAGCAACCACAAGAACTTTTGAACGAATCGTTGATTTATCATTTTTTGTGTCATATCCGCAAGTTTTTTTCAGTTCGATTGCCGCTGGCTGCTGACCAGCTCGCGATAGCGTTCGAACTGGCGGCGCGCTTCCTCAAATTTGCCCTGCCGCTTGAGCGCCTGCGTCAACAACTCATGTACGGTGATTTCCTCTTTGGGATCGAGTTGCTGCGCTGAAGCTAAAGCCTGCCGGGCAAACTCTTCGGCGCGTTTGGGATCATTGGCTGCCAGGCGCGCCAATTCGAGATAACTCTTGGCGCGATAATTCCAATCGATCTCCGCCGATTGCTGAAAATAAGCGAGCGCCGTGGTGAACTTGCGCGCCGCCAGCATCTGCTGGCCTTGATTAAAGCACATCGCGCCGTAACTATCGCGAAATTTTTGGGACATACTATCGCTATCCGTGTTGGTTTCTTTGACGACTGCCTGCATCATGTGCAACGATTTGTCAGGCTTGTTCAAGTGATTAAATTCGAGTGTTGCCAGCCGCCAGGACATCTCGTGGCGCGCGCGCCGGGTTTTGAGATTGGGCAGCAGGCGCTCCAGGCCTTTGGCCGCCTCTTCATATTTTTGTTGATCCACCAATTCCAGCATGGCGTCGCGCGTTTCAGAGGCCAGGATATTGCCGTCATCCCAGGCCAGCCATTTCAAATTTGCCTGCGCCGCTTCGCGGTTTTGCGGATTTTGCGCAAAGGTCAGGGCGCGTTCCAGCACCGCCTGCGCCGAATCTGCCGTTCGCATTTTGATATAACATTCACCCTGATAATAAAGATAGAGAAAGCGCTGGCTGCTGTCCGTGGCCGCGGCAATGTTGCGGTCATTTAGCGGCTCGCTCGGTGGAATGCCAAATACGGCAGTTTCCGTCAATACCCGTTCAGCTTGTTGAAAGTTTTCCAATGCGGCTGGATATTCTTTCAGGGCAAAATAACAATCCGCCAGGCGCGCATACAGGCCGTGTTGATCTTTCTGCACGCGCACGAGAGACTCCAGCGTGGCCGCCGCTTTGCGATAATTCTTGTCATCCAAAAAACGCCGGGCCAGTAGTTGATAAGTGCGCGCCAACCACAAACGCGTAGTCGCGTCAAAGGGATTGTGTTGCAGCGACAATTCAAATCCCGCGCGCGCTGTTTCCAGTGCTTGCAACGATTGCCGGCGTAATTCCTCCGGGGCGGGATCTTCTGCCGCTTGTTTATCCAACGCCACCGCGCGCTTCAGTTCCTGACCGGCCGTGTTGAAGCTGTTAATCGCAGCCACCGAATCCACCGCCGCCGAATCGACGCGGCCTTCGAGCAATTCCCAGAGACGGTTGCTCTTCTCCACTCTGGCGGCAGCCGAGTCGGAGATTTGCCTGGCTTTTTGTTGCTGCGGATATTCGACAAACAACGTTTTTGCGGTTGAATCCGCCCTGCGTGCGACGCTGCTATCAACGCCAGCCGGCACCACCAAGGCGCGCGCCTTGCGATTGATCTTCTGCGAGCGGCCGCCTGCGCATGCGGCCAGCAGCAACGCCGCTGATACGCCGATCATGACAACAGCAATTTTCCTGGTCCGCCGGGTACATTCTGTTACGTTCCGGTTATTTTCCAACATTTTCATTTCCTGATAGACTTTGTATTCCACTTGCTTATCATCAGCCGCGCAACGGCCAAGCCATAACAGAGCGATTTAACTATTCGATTCGTTCATTTGAACTACTGGCTGCCTGGCTCTTTCGGCATTGCCGGCCCTGTTCACTCCACCTCATGCTTCACCGTTTCCCACCACGATAAAAAGATCTGATAAAACTCCTGGGTGCGGTGATCCGAGGCTTCGCGCAATTCCGAACCGAAGCGATGAATCGATTTTTCGCCGGGTAAACGCGCCAGCGTGCCGACGCGCAAAAAATTGCTTTGCTTTTTAAAGCCTTGATCGATGAGATAGGTTATTTCATCGCCTTCAACCAGGCAAACGCGTATCTCGTATGTTGCATCAACGCAGAGCAGAAAAATTTCAAACCGGCGGCCGCCGACCACAAAGGTTTCAGCAGCCGTAAGATTGCCGGGCTGATAGCCCATGAAGCGATCAACCACTTCCGCCAAATCGCGCGGATGCTTGCGCATCCATTCCGCCAGGGCCTGGTAAATCGGCGTGAAATTGCGGTAATTCCCGCCAAAATCCTGCAAGTTTTTGAGTTCGACTTTCACGGAACCGCCTCCACCCGCGCCGCGCGCCGGGCCTCGACCTGTTCCGCTCCCCGGAGCTCCCAAACCCGCATCGCCGGCGCCATTGCCCAAGCCCTGCCCAATGCCCGCGCCGCTGCCGCCTGTGCCAACACGAATGCCTTCACTTTTTTCATTTTTGCCGCCGAAGCCGCGGCCTCGACCTTCACCGGGCAAGGCCGTGGTCGCGTCCAAACCGCCAAGATCAAGACTGCCATCCCCCAACTCCGTATCCCATGAAGCCGCCAGATCGGTGCGGCCAACGGTCGGCGTGCCCGTTACGGTGCCGCGACCGGCGCCGGCAAGTTTGGGTTGCGAAAGGATCGGCTGGCCTGCGCCCAAATCGCCCAATTCCGCCGCAAGATCAATGCGCTGCGGCACACCAGGGCTGCCGCCCGGCTCGGCGACGACGCGGCCAACGTTCACCGCTTGCGTATTTGTGCCGCCTCCACCACCGGTTGCTGAGGCGCTTGCCGGAGCTATCGGCGGCGCAACGGCAAGTTCTTGTTGAATGTTGATTTTTTCATAAAGCTCGGGATACAATTGAATGCGAACTTCGCGCGGCGCCGGCTCTTCTGGGAACAAGCGAGTATAGCCCATATAGGCGCCCAATGCGGCAAAATGCATCACACAAGCAATCACAAGCCCCCAGGTCAGATACTTGCGGTAATTTTGCTTAAGCTCGGGCGCGCCGTACTTAAAAAATGATGTAACGCTAAAATCCAACATGATCGTGTCCTGCCGTATGTTATGCTACCTGCCAAAGAGTTGCCAAGTATGCTTCAAATTTTTGATCCGGCGATCCATTTCATCAGTGTCTCAAAAACCTGCGAACTCCTCTAGCGCTGCAAAATCACTTCAACGGCATCCGCCGGCTCGGTGGTACCATCGAATTTGCGTTTGACTTCGATCTTCACCGTGCGCTGCAATTTGCGCACATACAAACGCCGCTGCGGCGATTTCGCTTTGACGCCGTCCGCGCCTTCCCACGCGATAAAATAATAATAGAAACCCGGCGCGATGGTTTTGCCGTTTTGGGCCTGCCAATTCCACACGATTTGATTGGGCAAACGCCCCTGTCCCGTCATCTGCCACACGGGTTGGCCGTCGGCCGCTTCAACCACCAATTCCCATTTCTTGGGCGGCGTGTAAAAATGGGTGCTGGTAATTTGAAAAACTGCCGCCGCAGGCGAGAGCGAAATCATTTCCTCTGCCGGCACGATGGCGCGGCGGCCCACTCGGCGGTAAAAACGCAAACTGTCCTGCACACTGTCAAAACGCGGCAACCCAACCTGCAAATCACCCAATGTTGATTTGCCAAGATAATTTTTGAGCGCAAGCGCGCGCGGCAAAGACATGGAATTGGCAACGATCGTTGCGCCGGTGGACGGCATTTTCGTCAAGCTGCGCGAAAGCTGGCCGAGCGATTGGCGATAAAACGTCGAATAACTGCCGGCAAGCTGCGCCGTGGTGTCGGAAAGATCAACGGCGCTCACCGGCAGCAGGGCCGAGGAGGCGGTCAGCGTGCTGTCGAGCATGCCGAGATTATAAACCGACAATGCCGCCAGCGCGTGCGCCGGCACCTCGGGCGCGATCACGCGCTCGAGCCGTTGCGCAATAATGTTAAGCTCTTCTGCTTCGGCCTTGACCAGCGCGCGTGCGGCGGTCAGGAAAAAATCCGGCGGCGCTTGAAAGGGATAACTGAAGCGCGGCGCTTCTTCGATTTCAGGCAGGCGCAACACGCGGTCAAAGTCCAACACAAATGCGAATTCATGCGAACCGAGCGAGTTGCCGCCTAGCTCGTTGGTGGGATAATCAAATGTATAATTCAAACTGATCGGGCCATAAACCCGGCCCCGGCCTTCGAGTTGAAAGCCGTTTTGATTCAACGCCACGCGCGCAAAGCCCAGCTCGGGTTTGCTCATTTCCACAAAACCGCCGGTTTGAAACTCGCCGTGCGCGCGTGTGGTAAAAAACGAGGTCTGCACATTGCCGAGATGAAAATTCAGCGCCAGGTGATTTTCCGCTTTTAGAGGAATGGCCGGCGCGCCGAGCGCGAGATTCGGTTGATTGATATGATCCCGGCTCAACGCAAACGATACAAACGGCAACGGCCAGACCGTGACGCCGGCGCCGAGATCGAGCGCGGTTTTGCCGCGGCGGCGCGCAAACACCGGATCGTTGGCGTCGATCAACACGAACTCACTTTGATCGTACTGCTGGGAAAACAAACCGGCCTTCACGCCAACGGCAACGATCGGCGACAGCCGGCGGCTCAATGCCACGCTGAAGTAGCTTTGATTATAAAGCGGCAATGAGAGATTTTGCGCATGCGCGGCGAAACCCAGTTCCTTCGGCAGCCAATGCGGCAACACCAGCGAGGCATAATTCAAACGGAATTGTGAAGCTGCGCCTTCCACAAAACCGAGATGATAAAAGCGCATGCCGAGCTGCAACATGCTGCGTTGATAGCTCGGCGCTGCCGGGTTGCTCAAGCTGGCGTGAGCGCTCCACAGATCAATGGGCTTCGGCTCGAGCAGATTTTGCGAAAATGCCGGCATGGTCGACAATAGCGCGGCCAGAGTCAATGTGAGTTTTCTTGAATGCATCGTATGTTGGTTCGAATATGTTTATCGTGCCGTCAGAGGAAATCTGATGATCAAAAGCGCTGATCGGCGAATGTTCAGCCGGGCAGCGATCGTGCCGGTATCAACGCGCAAGCACGATGTAACCGGAGGCGATCTTCTTGCCCCGATCCGTCAGCAAATAAAGATACGGTCCCGGATATTGCGGTTCGCCGTTTTCACTCCTCCCGTTCCAGCGAAATTCCACGGCGCCGCCGGCGTTAAACGTGCGCAGCAACTCGCCGCGCAAGCCGAAAATTTTCAACTCGAATTCCTGGCCTTCGAAATCGCGCAGATCGAAAATCACTTCATCATTATAGCCGTCGTCATTGGGCGTAAAGGGATTCGGGGCAACCGCCAGCTCGCCGGCTTCGACTTGCACCTCCAAACGCAGCGTATTGTTGGCTTCGTTGAGTTCTGGAATTTGATTGCCAATGTCGATGCGCGCTTCCAAAACTTGCCGGCCGGTTTGATCAAAAACAATTTCACGCGTGAGGATAAAACGGCCATCGCGAGCGAATTCATTGATGGTCGTGTCCGCCAGCAACGTGTTGTTCAAAAACAGCCCGGCGGTGAATGCTTGCGCCACCGGCGCGAGAGAATCGCCGAAAACGGCGGTTACGGCAACACGCTGATTGCGTTTGATCAACAGTTGATTGCGCGTCAACGCCTGCACGAACAAATCGGGCAGCCGCTTGAGCACGGTGATCGGAACGATCACGCTTGAGGTCAAGCCGGCATGGGCAACTTGTTCCTGCGCCATGAACGTGACCCGGTATTGTCCGGCGCTGCCCAACGGCGGCCGCCACGAAAAATCGCCGCGGCCGTCGCCGCGATCGACAAAACTGGCGCCCGTAGGCAGATTTTGCGCCGTCAGGGTGAAGGTACTGTCTTCCGGATCGCGCGCCACCAGTGTGAAGGTGAGCAACTCTTCTTCGAAAACCGTCAAGACGCCGAGAGAATCAAATACCGGCGCATCGTTCACCGGCGTGACAATGACGATAACGCGCAAAGTGTCGCTGAAAAATCCGTCAGAAGCGATAATTGTGAACGATGAATCGCGATCGCCTTCGCGCGGTGTGCCGCGCACGGTGTCGTTGGAGGCGGAAAGCCAATGTGGCAGATTCAAAAAACGGAAGGTGGGCGAACCACCGTCCGGATCATCTGCCGTGGCGATATAGGTCGCTTCAATATCCTCTGTTGCGCGCAGCGTATCCGCAGAAGTAATCACGGGTCCGGAATTGGAACCGCAGCCGCGCAACTGCACAATCACGAGGGGATTGGCCGGGTCCGTCGAACGGATTTGCAGGCTATCAACGAAATCGCCGAGACGATCGGGGCGAAAGGCAATGGCAACCCGGATGGCGGTGCGCGGCGGGATGCGAAGGCCGGCCATATTCACCAACGGCACAAATCGGCTCGTCGAAGTCAAACCGCTCAAAATATCCAGCGCAAAATTGCCGTGATTTTCGATCACCAACTCACGAATTGCGGTCGCGCCCGGCGGCACACAGCCGAAATCCAGCGAGTCATTCGGCAAAAAAATGGCGGGCTGAACGCCGCGACCTTGCAGGATGATGGCGCAAGTTTCATTGGCATTAAGATGATCGTTCAACCGAATGAGCAGAACGGCGCTGTAACTCACGGTGTCGGTCGGCGCAAATTCGAGACGAACAGGAACGTTCTCGCCCGCCGGCAGCGAACCGCTCGCCGGCAAAATGCGAAAATGAATGCTGTCGCTGAGCGTGGTGTTGAATAAAAAATCCAACGAGGTGTCATTCGGCAGAAAAAACCCGCGCAAACCGGTGCTGCCCACCGCCACCTCGCCAAAATCAATGGTGGTCACATCGTTGCCGAGCGAATCGACCAGCCCACAGGGCGTGAGGCGCTGGCCGCCATTGCGATAAATCACCAGTTGATTGTCCAGATAATTCGAGATGGCAAGATCATTGTCGCCATCACGATCGACATCGAAGTATGCAATCGCCTTCGCGCTGCGCACCGAATCAATATCGGCGAGCGACAGCGGATTCAGCAGCGCATTATCACTATTGCGCATCCAGGAGAGGCGATTATCCCAAAAGCGCGTTATGAAAATATCAAGATCGCGGTCGGGTTGAAAAGGCGAGTTGGGCGTGACCGCATCAATCGAATCGACATCACACAAAACAAACGACTGGCCGCGGCCGTCGAGCGTCAAGCTTTGCGTCGTATTGAACGTGTTTGATCCGGCGTTCCATGAGATTACGGAAAGCTGGGAGGTTCCGGCGGCATTATTCTCGGAAATTTTTCCGAGGAATGGCAGATCAGAGCCGAGCACCACTAGCTCACGACGGCCGTCACCAACCAAGTTTGCGCCGCGGCCGGCAATGTCGCCGGTTTTCAAATCAACCGGTGTAAGCGCAACAATAATCGTGTCTGCTGGCGAAAAAACGCCGGAGGCCTCATTGCGAAAAATCGAAATCGTGCGGTCGCCGCTATTCGCCACGACGAGATCAAGGTCATTGTCGCCGTCAAAATCCCAGGCGGTGAGTTTGTTGGGCGAAGCGCCGACTTGCAAACGCTGGGATTCAATGAAAAAGCCCAGGCTGTCGTTGCGCAAAATGGCAAGCTGATCGATGCCGCTCATGGCCACGGCAAGATCGAGGTCGCCGTCGCCGTCAAAATCGTGCGCAATCAAATCGCTGGGGTGTTCGCCGGTGTCAAACACGCGCGGCGCGCTGAACTCCAAGGCGCCGTTGCCGGTGAACAGTTGCACGGTGTTGCTGTTGAAATTCGCCACCGCCAAATCCATTCTGCCGTCGCCGTTGAAATCCGCTGCCGCCGCGCTCACCGGCGTGGCTTGCGTTGCGAGGGTGGTCGAGAGAGTTGCGAGTACGACGCCGGAGGTTGCGCGAAACGTGTTGCGCAAGACGGTAATCTGATTTGAACCGCGATGAACAACGGCCAAATCGATGAAGCTGTCGTTATCAAAATCCGCGGGGATGATTTGCGTCGGCTCCTGGCTGCGATTGGCATCAAGATCGATCACAACAGGCGTGAAGTTCGCTGTGCCAAAGGGATTCGCGATGGTGAAGCGCCACACCAACGGTTGCGCCAATTCCGCGCCGGCAAGGCTGCGCACAGAATTTTTGAGAACCACGGTAATTTCTTCGCTCTCAATAAAACTCTGAAACGGCGTGAGCGACAACGTGTTGGTCGAAGAATCGTAGTTCAGCGAGCCTTGATATTCGCCGCGAAAACTCCCCCACACGCGCAGCGGCGATGAGCCCAGGGTGTTTTCATTAAGCGCCTGATCAAAAGTGACGCGCACAGCGGCATTGGTTGCGGCATGCAAATCATCGGCGCGCGGCGCGACCGACAATACGCGCAATTGCGCCCACGCCGGCGCGGCCACAAAAGTCAACACGATTGCGAAAATAAATGCCCGCCAAAAGAAACGGCTCAGCGCTGAGGAAAGGATCAGTGGCGCGGTTTCATTGCGGCAAAACTCTTCTCTCATTAAAGGCGATATTTTCATTCGATGCTTCCCTGCAACTGCTGGAGCTGTGCTTGCAATTTTTGAACTTCGTTTTTCCGCCCCAAGGCTTGTTCGGCAATGAGAAGATTTTGCAAAGCTTCCACATCATTGGGGTGGCTTTGCACCAGCCTGTTATACCATTTCGACATGGTGGCGTAATCGCCGAGCTGCCAGGCGCAATCGCCGAGGTAGCGCAACACATCTTTATTATCGCGACCCAGGCGCGCCGCGTCTTCGAATTGCATGGCGGCATTGCGAAAATCGCCGCGGCGATAATAATGTGCGCCGAGCGCGGCAAAATCTTCCATGCTCAAAGAAACCGAGAGCAAGCGCTTAAGCGCATTTTCCGCGGCCTGATTCAGCGAGTCGCTCGCATTCGCGCTCGCCATGCGTTCGAGCGACAGGGCGCGGCAGCGCAGCGCAGAAAGATCGTTGCGCAGCAGCCGCAATGCTTCATCACTAGCGGCGATGGCCTGCTCATAAAGTCCGCGATCAAAATAAATGCGCAACAAAGCATGGCGCGAGTCAAGATCGTCCGGATCGAGCTGGCAGGCTTGCTCAAACACCGCTTGCGCTGCCGTGGTTTGCTGATGCGACAGCAACGCGGCGCCGAGCACGGGATAAGCGGCATGGCGTTCCGGCAAAATGAGCGTGGCGTGGCGCAAGGCGGTGACGGCCTCCGGCGCCTGCTCAAGCAGCAGGGCGCGCACACCTTCGTTGTAGGTTTCGCGCCAATACTTCTCCTTCAGTTGCAGCGCGAACTCCCGCAAACGGCCGCCATGTTTTTCAACAGCAGTAAGAGCCGCCACCATCTCTGCAAATTTTTTCTGCGCGCCGTATAATTCCGCCAATTGATAGTGGCCGCGGCCATCTTCAGGGTGCTGCGCAAGATGCTGCACCAACACCGTTTCGGCTTTTTCGGGCTGGCCGTTGCGCTCAAAATATTCCGCTTGTTTGAGCAATTGATTTTGACAGGCGCCCAAACCAAGCGCGGCAACGACAGCAAGGGCTGAGGTAATTTTGGTCATTTTTGAGGCAGGATGTTCGATGTTGATACGATTTTGAGCCATTACAATATTGTCGTCGTTTTCTTTTTCATCAGCACAAAATCGCAATTGTTGTAGTCCAGAGCGCCTAATTTAAGTGATATTTGGCAAAAATTATAAACAATATTTAACAATTGCGCTGAATTTGCAATTATCGCGCTCAAATTTAAAAAACCGTTGTTGAAAAAGGCAAATTCCATACCGTATCGTCACAAATTTTCGACAGATATTTTGCATATATAAGCACTGTAAGCGGTTATTAACAATGATTATCTTGACTCCGGTATAATTTTTTCTTATTCTTTCCGCATACCAGTGTAAATTGTTTAAAGCTGCAGCGCGCAAGGATGTTCCCTCCCAAGATTGAGCTTAAAAGCTGTCTATTTGTACCACATTGCGGCGCAACGAACGCGACCCGCTCGCTTTGCGAGTTTATGCTTTAGCCGTTCCCAAGCTTACGCGAAGAGACACGCACGCACGTAAGGATATAGCGTAACCGCTGATTACAGGCGGTTTTTCCCGGGCCAGGACTCCGGCCGTCTTCGACGAGGAAAGTTATATCGAACTTTAGGGAAGAAACATGCGGAAAAGTGATGATCGTTTTGCCGAGGCTGAACGACTGTGGGAAGACGGGGAATTTGAGAAAGCCATGGCGGTGTACAACCAGATACTCGCCGATGAGACTATCCCGAAAATGGCGCGCGCCATCGTGTGCGAATATATCGGGCGTCTGCATGTCGGCATGGGCAACATCGCCACTGCCGAAAAGTATTTGACTGCCGCGGTGAAAATGAATCCAGACGGGGTGGAACATCACGTGCAACTGGCAAATTGCCTGTGCCTCGCCAGCCGGCAGGAAGATGCCTGGGAATTGATCCATCAGCTCTATCGCCGCTTTCCGGAGCATCCTGCGGCTATGCACTACATGGGCAAAATGCTCGACGAGCGCGGCGATCATGAGCGCGGCTTCGAGTTGATGAAGCGGGCGATCAAGCTGGATCCCATGAACGAACGCTTTCTCGCTGATTTGTCGTTCGCCTACATGATGCGCGGCAATGCCGGCGCAGCCATGATTTGCAGCGAAGAAGCCATGTCGCTCAACCCCAATGATGAAGTCGTGCAGTTCATTCACGAAGTCGCGACGGAATTCGAAAAACAGGAAAGCGAAAAACAAAAATCGCCGGCGCCGCGCACGCAATGGCGCAAACGCCGCAACCCCAGCCAGAAGGCTTCCCGCCCGGGCGTTTAGGCGTACTGTTTAAATAATCTACTCATTTCCTCGAAACCGCTAAGGCACGCTCATAAACGTGAATTAGAAATTATTGGCGCATATTCGCGCCAACTTTGCTGCTTACACCCCCCGCATGTTCGGCGGCCAAATGTATTTGTGCAATTGCACTTGAAAACGCGCTTGCACGCCGTCCGCCAACATCCATTCGGCCATCTCGCGGTAATTCATCTCATTAAAAACCGGCGAAAACAGCAACGCAAAACGTTCGTCAAGGCGATGCCGGCGAATAGTTTCCAGCGCCCAATCGTAATCGCGGCGATCTTTGATCACAAATTTGATTTGATCGTGCGGCTGTAAAATGTCGAGATTCGGCCAGTAATTTTTGTCTGACTCTTCGCTTCCGGGGCATTTCAGATCCATGATTTTGATCACGCGCGCATCGAGTCTTGACAAATCCAGGCTGCCGCCGGTTTCCATCAAAACCGTATAGCCCTGCGCCAGCAGGCGCTCGCTCAATTCATAGATCTCCTTTTGCAGCATCGGCTCCCCGCCGGTCAGCTCCACCAGCCTGCAATCATAGCTTTCCACCTTTGCCATGATTTGATCCAGGCTCATTTCTTCCCCGCCGTAAAAAGAATATTCCGTGTCACACCAAACGCAGCGCAAATTGCAACCCGTGGTGCGAATGAACACGCAGGGCAAGCCGCTAAAAGTTGATTCGCCTTGAATCGAGTAGAAGATTTCGGTTATTCTCATGGTCGTTTAAGAAATTTGCCAGCCTTTATTCGCGTTTATGCCATGCCTGAGCAACGTCGAGACGCTCCGGCGGAACGTCTCTACGCGGCGCGAAGGATTGCAAGAGCCTCATCCACTTCTTGATCATTCATGCACAACGGCGGCGCGGCGCGCACAACGGTGGCGCGGTGCAACGTCCAGCCGATGAGCAATCCTTGCGCGCGGCAATTTTTCACGAATCGTTGCGTCGCCTCCTCTGAAGTGAATTCAATCGCGAAGAAACTGCCCAGCCCTCGAACTTCCTTGATGTTTTTGTTACCTGCAGCCTGTTGCCGCAATTCGCCGAGAAAACGCGCACCGTTGCGAGCGCTTGCCTCAATCATTTTTTCCTCCACCAAAACCTCCAATGCCGCCAGACCCGCAGCGCAACTCAAGGGGTGACCGCCGAAGGTGGTGACATGCGCCAGCGGCGGATCATGCGACAATGTTTGCATCATCTCGCGCCGGCCGATGAAAGCCCCCAGCGGCAATCCCCCGCCCAATGCCTTGGCGAGGCAAATGATGTCAGGTTGAATTTGCCAATGCTCGCACGCAAATAATTTTCCGGTGCGGCCGAAGCCGGTCATGACTTCGTCCGCAATCATCAGCGCGCCGGTTTCATCACAACGCTGGCGCAGCGCGGGCAGAAATTCCGTTGTGGGAATGCGCACGCCGGCTTCACCCTGCACCGGTTCGAAAAGCACGGCTGCGGTTTGAGGATCGATCTTTTTTAATGCAGAGAAATTATCGAACGGAATGAATTCAAAATCACCCAACAACGGCTCAAACGGCTGACGATAATAATCGCTGGACATGGCTGACAGCGCGCCAAAAGTGTCGCCGTGATAACCACCATCGAAGGCAATGTATTTCTTGCGCCCGGTAAATTTGCGCGCGGTTTTGAGTGCGCCTTCGATCGCTTCCGCGCCGCTGTTGCAAAAGAACACCACGCCGTCGTGAACTGGCGCCAGCTCGGCGAGTCGCCGCCCGAATTTGACCTGTGATTCCTGCACATATTCGCCATAAACCATCACGTGCAGATGCTTCTGCATTTGCGCCCGAATCGCGGCCTGCACATTGGGATGGCCATGCCCAATATTGGCAACGCCGATGCCGGAAATGAAATCAATGTACCGTCGGCCGTCGCGCGTGAACAAATAGATGCCTTGCGCGCGATCAATTTCAAGGCCCAGCGGCCCGGGCGAGGTTTGGCAAAGATAGGTTAGAAAATCTGATCGCATGTTCTTCATGATTGTTGCTAATAGAGAAGGGGAAATGAGCAATGGGATTTCACCTCCCCAACTCACCCCGTCACCGTTTCTCCCGTCACGACTTCACACCGTGAATCAGCTCAAACCATTGCTTGTTGATCGCCATCCAGGCAAACGCGGGCCGCTGCAATGCGCCCGGCTCACAGATGATGCGCCCCAAAATCTCCTCCTGCTCGTCAAGATCGAGCACCAACTGCGCATGCTCATCATCTTCAATCTCGACTGCCAGCGCCTGAATTTTTGCGGAATAATTTTTTAGCACCAACATGACTTCATCGAAGCTTTTCATCCACACCAGACGCACAGTCCGAAACGCGGTGCGCTGTTCTAAATCAAATTCCTCCGCAGCGACTACGGTCCAGGAAGTATCTGCCGGTTGAAAGAGCGCAATCGTTTCGCCCGCAGCGCGGCGCGCCTGCCATTCCCCGCGCCACTGTTGAATCATCGCGTGTTCTGCGGCGGACCAATTTCCAGCAGGCAAAGCCATGCTTTCTTCAGCAAGCACGCCGGCAAAGTGCATCGCCAATTGTTCGACTTCCTGCCACTGTTCCGCAATCACCATAACCACTTGCGGTGAGAGACAACCCTTGCCGTCGAACATGGCGTAATCATAAGCCAGCTTGCGCAGCGTTTGAATCTTGGCTGATTTCGCGCGCATCATTACGGCGCTGAAACGGTCGCCAAACGGCATCAGCGTGCCGCGGGTTTTGGCATGCAGTTGTTGCATGGTGCCGTCATCACCAAGCGCAATGACTTGCGGGGACAAGGCCAGCACCGCGGCGGTGGCCTCTTGATTTTCACGCGGCCAACTCAACGCCATTAGCCGGGAGGCGACTTCGGCATCGTGCTGCGCGAGCGTAAAAAAAACTGCCGGCATAAAATCCGGCTCCGCGCTTGCACTCTTGACCAGCGTTGGAATGCCAAGCAGAGAGAGTTGCACAACCTGCTGCAAAGCCGCACCGGGAATATTTCCCGAGGCAATCACGAACGCCAGTGAGGGATAGGCCTGGGCATTGGGATTATCGGCTCGCGCTTCGCGAATCTCATCAAGCCAATCATTCATGGCTTCCGCAGTAATTTCACGAAAATGATTGGCAATGCTCTCGCGCAAGACGGGCATGCTCATGCGCGTGTTCACCAGCAACCGGCGCAAAATCTCTTCAGCCTCGGGAAATTGCCAACTCTCCCATGCCCGCGCGACGGCATGCCAGGCCTGCACCGTGCGGCGCTGCCAGCTGTTGGCGTTTTCCTCGAATCCAATAGCCGGCCGGCGAAATGATTGCAACAGGCCGGTCAATTCTGCCAAGGACAAATGCTCGATCCGGCGTGACGCCGGCACGAAATGCGGCTGTTGTGCGAGACCGACATTCCCGGAATTCATGATTACAGGGTTGCTTGCCATTCGTTATGCGCTTAGCCACTGATATACTCTGACCAAACACGGATCTCACTTTTCTGCAAAAGCTATCTTGAAACAATAAAATCCGTGTTCATCCGTCGCCCAAAAATTCTCCAACGCACAACCGACAAAATCAGTTAGCTGCTTTCATGCGTTGGAAACTTCCTTCATTGGTTTCAGATTGGGATTCTACCGCCGCTTCATTCTCGCACAATACTCTCGGTAAGCAACGAACATCCCCGCAGCTCTGCCCCGCTGGCGCGCCCGATCATTTCAAGGCGATCCTGCCACGCCCGCCCCAAATCTTCGGTTTGAATCGCCAGCACGGAATCGACATTCGCCAAATCAAAAATGCGCAGCATGCCGGTTTCACCTGCAGGTAAGGGCTGCAAATTCTGCGGATTGACCGCCAGTACGCGCACCCACGGCGGCATGAATTTGATAGTGTCTCTGGCATCATGCAGCGGCGCGCCCGGCAATTGGCTTTCGTAGAATTGCGAGCTTAATTCCGTCATACCGTATTCATTCAACAAAAACTCCTTTGTGATGCCGAAGTTTTCGCAAAGCATATTTTGAAATTCCTCGCGCGGCGCTTCCCGTGTGCGTCCTTTGTAGCCGCCGGTGTCCAGAATGCGGCTGCCGGCCGGCAGCCTTAAACGTTGTCCGCGCGCCGACAATTCATCGAGACATTGTAGGAGATTGAAGGCGGTTCCCAAAATAAAAACCGGCTCTTGCTTTTGTATGGCAGAATCGAGTGCATCGAAAAAACCTGGCAACTTTAATTCATCCGGCGTGAAAAAAGTTACGCTACCCTCTGCGCCAAACTCGTCGCGTACTGCGGAGAACATGTAGCCCAACGAAGAATGAGGGAAATGCCCGGCTGCCGGCCCGAGAAAAAGCATGCGCATTTTCTCGCGATCGGGCAGGCAATAAGCGCGGAAGCTGCGCAACAGCGCGCTGCGGTAAAATGCCAAATCCTGAAAATAATGCTTGCCGCTGTGCTGCATCGTGGTGCCGCTGGTATGAAACACGGCAACCGCCTGCTCCGGCGGAAAGCAGGCGAGCGGCACATATTTGAATGCGCTGGTGGTAACGGCGGGAATTTCGCGCCAGGTTTTTGGTTCCGTCGCCGCCGGCGAGGCCAGCAAACAAAATCTTCGATAGACGGCGTTATGCTGAAATTGGTAACGAAAGAGCCGCACAGCAAGATCATTGAAGATCGTATCATCAAAGACAGCGAGATTCGCGGTCGAGATGAATTCCAGAACCAAGGGCCGAGGATCGAAGGTGGCTGTTTGTGAGTGGGGAGGTGGCATGCGCGAGCCTCATGTGCATCTATCGCTGCAACGGCAAATCCGACAAGAAATCATGGTCTATCACTGAAAAAATCATAAATATTCCACCTCTGAAAAGCTACGCCAGATTTCAAACAGGCTGAAATCCGAAGCCCTGCGAGCAGCGCAAAGCCATCAACGGAACCGCAGAGTTGCAGAGAACGCTGAAGAAGGCTTTTTGATGATGGAACTTTGCGATCTCAGCGTCTCTGCGGTTCAAATGTATGCTTTTGGGTTGGTTCTACTTCGGCAGATTACCCTCGAGCCCACCAAACACACGAAAAACACTAAAAAAGCTTTTCGCGTCATCTCGTGTGTTTCGCGGGCAATAAGCTCGAATGTGATCAAGTAGAATTGGAAAGCTTTCAGGATTTTATTCTGTGTTTGAAAAGCTAATCGCCTAAACGCGCAATCCCCAAGCTATGCCGGCTCAACCCATTTGCCATGCGCTTTGATCAAATCGATCAACCGCGCATCCGCCTGCTCTTCGGGAATATTGCGCTGCACGCATTCTTTGCCCACATACAAGCTCACCACTTTTGGGCCGGTGCCGACGTAGCCGAAATCCGCGTCGGCCATTTCGCCCGGGCCGTTTACAATACAACCCATGATTGCGATTTTTACGCCTTTCAAATGGCTGGTTTTTGATTTGATGCGTTCGGTGGTGGTTTGCAGATTGAACAGTGTGCGGCCGCAGCTCGGGCAGGAAATGAATTCAGTCTTGGAAATGCGCAAGCGTGCGGCTTGCAATAAATTGAAACTGAAGCGCAGCGCCTCTGCCGGTTTGATCGCGCCTTCGACAATAACGGCATCGCCGAGGCCGTCGCACAGCAAGGAGCCGAGTTGGCTGCTGGCGTCGAGCATCCAAGCTGCGGCGGAGGCATTCCCCATTGTCAATTCCGGTGGAATCTCATAGCGCCAAACCAACGGCGCATCGATACCGATTTTATTCAAATAACTCACCAGCAGGCGCGCCAATCCAACCTGGCCGAGACGATCACCGGGAATGGCAATGCCAATGGACCATCGGCCTTCTGCGGGAAGAATATTCTTCAGCAAATCTGCCTGCGTGAATGCCGTGCCCTCGGCAATCATGGCGGTGGTGAAAACGATCTGCAAATGGGCGTTGCTCTTTTGCACATATTGCCAGCTCAAAGAAATCTTTTCCTCTGTAGCAGCGCGCATAAACAACAAAACAGTTTCCGGGGCTTGTTCGCCATTCAAGTTTTCCCAAATTGCGGCAAGAGGAGAACGCTGCCGGGAACTCTGCAAACATGCGCGCGTGCGCTGCAAATCCCAATCGTTTGTACCGGGTTCGAGCCATTCGGCAAAATTTTCCGGCGGCGGCTCGGGCGCTCCCAACACTTTCATTCTGCCGTAACTCGTTTTGGGAACCAGCGCCTGTACGTCTTCTGCCGGAGCGCCATTGTGCGCCAAAGAAACGCCCACACGCACCAGTTCTTTTCCACCCATCGCCAGATCAGCAACTGCAACCCGCCGCGTCGCGCGGCGATTGTATTCAAAAGGCTTCGCCACGCGAGCCCAATCCTCCGGCGTCACTGGAAACTGCCGCTTCGGCATCTCAAACCGTTCGTGCGTCCATTCAGGCTTATTGCGCTGTGCATTAAATTTCCGCACCAGCGCCTGCGCCACGGGAATTTCATAAATCGAATCTTCAGTCAACGACACGCGAATGGTATCGCCCAGGCCGTCTTCCAGCAGCGCGCCGATGCCCACGGCGGATTTGATGCGGCCGTCCTCCCCGTCGCCCGCTTCGGTGACGCCGAGATGAAAAGGATACGTCATGCCCAGCTCATACATGCGCGCTGCCAACAAACGATACGCTTGAATCATGACTTGCGGGTTGGAGGATTTCATCGACACGACGACATCTTTGTAGCCATGCGCTTCGCAAATGCGAATGAACTCCAACGCGGATTGCACCATGCCCTCAGGCGTGTCGCCATAGCGATTCATGATGCGGTCGGCCAGCGAGCCGTGATTCACGCCGATGCGCATGGCCACGCCGTTGGCCCGGCACTTTTTCACCAGCGGCGAAAAGCGCTGCGCGATGCGCTCAAGCTCGCCTTGATATTCGGCCTCGGTATATTCGCGCACTTCGAATTTTTTCTTGTCTGCATAATTGCCGGGATTGATGCGCACTTTCTCGACAATCTCCGCAGCCACCAACGCCGCATTAGGCGTGTAGTGAATATCCGCCACCAGCGGCACGCGAATGTTCTGCCGCCGCAGCTCGGCTTTGATGTTGCGCAGATTCTCGGCTTCATTCATTGAAGGCGCGGTAATGCGCACGATTTCGCAACCCGCTTCATAAAGTTGAATGGTTTCCTTCACGGTCGCAGCAGTGTCCATGGTATCGGAAATCGTCATGGATTGCACGCGAATGGGATTCTCGCCGCCAATGCCAACCTCGCCCACGTACACTTCGTGCGTCGGGCGCCGGCGGTAGAAAAACGGATGTTCGCAGTATTTCAAAGGTGTGGAGATCATAAGCTGCTTTCGAGGTATGTGATGTGCTTTTTGACTTCGTCCAATTTCTGCAACACGACTTGACAAATGTCTTCATAGTTGATTTTTTCGTAATCGTGCGTCAAAAAATTTCTGAATCCGGCAATGCGCGAAAACTCGTAGGCAAAATTGTCGGGAAGAATCCGGCTTTCACCCAAAATGTCGATGGCTTCTGCATAGCTTTGCGGCTTGCGCAGATTCTTCAGCTTGATGATCATTTCCGCAAGCGCGACGCAGGAATCAGCCGTCATGTACAGATAATACAAAACCGAACCGCGATAGACTTTATCGCTTTTCATGCGTTCAACGCAATTCTCGCGGAGATTTTCCAGAATGCCGACATATTCCAGTATTCTCGCGATTTTCTTGGCAACGGCATCGAGGCTCATTCAGGCACCCAGATAGAGTTTGCGTTGATATTGAAAATCGAGAAAACGATGATGCGCCATCACTTCGAACAGCTCGCGCTCGTCGCGGTCACGGTCGAGCAACAACACACCTTGTTCGATGATTTCATTCAGCAAATAGAGATTTTCAAGGCGATCCAGAAAAGTCACATCCAAATTTCCCAGCGCAGTTTTTTTGCTCAGGCGCTGGATGATGCCAAGCCGGTCATTGAGGCTTAATTTCTTTGCAGGAAAGACGGCAATATCGACATCGCTCAATGGCGTCGTTTCATTCAGCGCGACAGAGCCGAATAAACAAGCAAAAAGAATTGCTCCTTCAGATGCTAGTGCATGCTGCAGCTTTTTATGCAGCCGGTTGTTCATGGCCAGTGGGAGATTGAAGCGATCATCAGAAATTCCTGACGGCATTTACACGCCGTGACCGGCAAATATAACACATCTACGCAGGATAGTCAACCGGTGTAATCGTGTCAAACGATCTCACAAGGCAAGCCATTTCAAATGAATGAGTTTTGCACGGGTACAATTCTCATTGAATTTGGACTGGAATTTTTGTAAAACAGCCAAGGCATGTTTAGGATGATTTCTTCAATCAAAAATCATCAAACACATGAGCGCAACATGAAAATTGGAACTCTGGGAGCGAAAGAGGCGGGAAAAGCGCCAGCCGCTGGTTTTATGAAATATGGTTGCGACGTGATGGTGGTGGTGCGCAATCGGAAGAAACCATCCGCCTGAAAACCCTCCACGATTTTTCTAGTTTTGAGATGGACGACAGGGGGCGCGCCAGCCGCGCGTCATTGAAGTGTTATGCCCTTTGTGGCGCCTCCCCGGGATCTTGCACAAGGAATGAACGCCCGCTTTCAAACTGCTAAAATGAGTTTTGCGCCATGGGCACGCATGCGCCTTGAGTATATGCCATGATTATTAACTACATTTTTGCATGCGCAGCCATCACATACTTCTCACTGGGATCGTTATCCCGGCTTCAACCTTCACGAACAGAACGCAAACGGATGAATACCGACAAACTCAATGCCGTGACGAATTTGATCTCCAAAATTGTATGGTTGATTGTCATCCTCATCATCGCGGCCGGTGTGGGCAAGTGGTGGTTGAGCCGTGAAATGGCAAAGCCCGTGCGGGTTACCAAACCGGTTCCGGAGCCGCCGGTTGATTGGAGGCAGGTCGATGCCGCCATCGTGGCCTCGTTGGCGCAAGCGCGCACCGCGGCTGATACAACTGCCACGCAAAAGCTGAACGCCTGGATTGACGATCTCATGTGGCGCGTGGACCGGGATTTTCTCGACTGGTATTTCGGTTATTGGAATCAGCAAAGGCTTGGACTCAAGGCCCTGGGGTATGCCGTGATGCACTATGTTTTCGAAGACGAGCCGGAGGCTGCTGAACGCATCACGGAGGAAATTCAGGAAGAGTTTGCACAGCGTGTATTACGCCCGCAAATCGCGCAGTTGGAATTGGAGCGCATGACCACGGAAGTTTTGGAAGTTTATGTCAGCAGCCTGGCGCGTGATCTCGCCGGTGTTCCCGCCGAGTACAAGATTCCAAAACCGGAGTGGGATCGCTATCTGGAGGACATTGCGGTACTCACCTCGGATACTGAAGGCAATCGTCAAATTTCGCTTTCACTCAAAGCGGCAACCGTATCAAGCGTGGGCGGCGGCGTAATGTTGTCGAAATCGTTGAGTCCCGCCATCAAAAGCATCGGCACAAAAGTTTCGGGGAAGCTGGCTGGCAAGGCCGCCGGTGAAGCGGCGGCAGGCGTCGCTGCGAAAACCGGCGGGAAAGTCACGGCCAAAACCGGCGGCAAGCTGTTCGGTTTGATCGTGGGTTTCGGCATTATTATTTGGGAGGTGTGGGATCATTACAAAACTGAAGAAGTCGAGCGCCCCATTTTGCGCGAGGCAATTGCCGATTATTTTGTCGAGGTCCAGCAAAGCCTGCTCCATGAGCCGGAAACCGGCATCATGTCCATCATTCACAGCATCGAGGGCAACATTGTTTCATCGCTGCGCACGAAGCCATCTCCAGCGCAGCCATGAATTTGATGATTTGGTTGTTAAGCCCAGAATAAACGCGCCCAGGTGGGACGTGCAAGACGGACTCGCAAAAAAACGATGATGAGCGTGTAACAGTTCTCATTGGACAATATTGTGAACAAAAACAAAACAGTCCCGCTGTTTCAATTTGGCTTTTGACCGGCACGGCCGTGTTGTCCTTTTTGCTGATCATGATCATTGGAAATATTATCATCATCAGCGAGAAGATTGGGCGGGTTCATCCGGTATTGGAAGCGGCGTTTTATCTGCTGGTGCTGGTGCTCGCTTTTATATTTTTTGTGCGACCCGTCATGGCGGTTTTAAAGGCCCCGGTCATACCGGTTCATGCCGTTGTTGCGCAGAACGGTTTAACAGATGCGGAAACTTGCCGGCGCATCGCCAAGACGATGATCAAACGAGCGCGATTGGCCGATGAAGAACGCGAGCGCCTGCAAACGGCATTGCGTCAGGGTAATGATCTCAATGAGCCGTTGCGCGCACTTTTGGCGCAACGTGTTCAGGACATGAACACGATCATTTCCCAAAACGCCAAGCTCGTGTTTGTGTCAACGGTCATCTCGCAAAACGGGCGGCTTGACACCGTCATGGTGATCGGCACGAATATTCGCATGGTGCGGGAACTGGTGGAGAGTTTGGGGTTCCGCCCAGCGCTGCCACAGTTGGCGAAGATGTATACCAGCATCGCTGCGGCAGCATTAATTGCCGAGGGCTTGGAAGATCTGGAACTGGAACAGGTTTTCCCCAATCTGGGCATGGGCGTGCTGGGCGCCATTCCCGGCTTTCAATTGATCGCCGCCTCCTTGCTGCAAGGCATGGCGAATGCTTTTCTCACACTGCGTGTGGGTGTGATGACGAAGAACACCGTGTGTCAGGGGCGGCTGCGCATACGAGCGCCATTCGAAGCCGAGTCGCTTGCATTCAGTACAAATGAAATGAGCTCCACCGGCGCAGCCGTCCCCTGCACGCACAAGTTAGAACCATTCTTATAACAAATTTGGAAGAACCAATGAAAACATGAAGGCTTTATTGCGCAGCTTTGCTTACCAAAGTCAGAGCAAGAGGTTTCTGGCCCCGCAGCGCACTCACTTTTAAAATAGAAAAACCAAGAATATTCTCCTTTTCATCTACCTTCTCCATAACCGCATCGTTTGGGGTCTCTTTAAAGTACCCCTTCTTCTGTTCAAAGAGTACTTCCAAGTAATCACCCTCCTCATCGTACCAGATTTTTACTTCTTTGGCCATAGGATTTCACCTTGCTTGATGGTATCAGTGAAATAAGCAGTGATTACAAATGCGTTTTCTGTCGATGATTTTACAACTATGCAAAGATACTTCCGCGTTACTGGGGTCGAAGCATACAATTTGTAAAACAATTCAGCTTCTGCATCAGTTTTGGAGCGCCTAATAGAATCAGGGCTCAATAGGGCCTCCTTTATCTTATCGTCTTGGCCTTTCATTTTCGGATGATCGGACTCAATATACTCATACCGCTCATCCGTGAATCGAATACTTCGGCCATGATAATCTTGATAGATATTCATAGATTGGATTTATCTTTGCATGCTGATCATCACTTTTTTCGAACTATAGCATGAAAAGATGAATAAGCAACTCATTTATCTTCTACGTCATCGATGGTTCTAACAACCTGCTCGCTGCCGGCGAGAACTTTGAGCACAAGGAAGGGCGCCGCGTCGCTAATCGCGCAGCCGTGAAAATGCTCAAACCAGTGATAAAAGAAGAATTGGTGTTGATGCCGGAATCTCTAAAAGAAGCATGGGCGAAGTTGTCCTAGCTTTACCCCAGCCTCTCCAACATCGAATAGAGCTTGCGCCTCGTGATGCCCAGCAATTTTGCGGCGCGGCTTTTGTTTCCTCCCGCCTTTTCAATCGCGCGGTGAATCAATCGTCTTTCCATATCTTCCAAATTGATGCCCTCTTCCGGAATATCAAACGAGGTGGGCAGTTTTTGAATGCCCTGAATGTGCGGCGGCAAATCCGTCACCGTAATCGCCTGCTCGCCCGCCATGATGAGTGAGCGTTCAATGACATTTTCCAATTCGCGCACATTCCCCGGCCACATGTACATGCGCAGTTTTTCCATCGCGTCCACGGTGATGGCATCGGGCCCCTTGCCGGCTTTTCCAAGAAAGTGACCAACGAGATCGGGCAAATCTTCCAGACGACGGCGCAGCGAGGGAATCGTGATGGGGAAGACATTGATGCGATAGTAAAAATCCTCGCGAATCATGCCGTTTTTCAAACCGGTTTCAAGATCGCGGTTGGTGGCGGCAATGGTGCGACTGCGAATGGTGATCGGTTCAACGCCGCCGAGATGAATGATCTGGCGGTTTTGCAAAGCGCGTAACAATTTCACTTGAATTGCCGGTGTGATTTCGCCGATCTCATCCAGAAAAATCGTGCCTTCGCCTGCCACTTCGAACAAGCCGGGCTTGCGCTTGTCCGCTCCGGTGAACGCGCCTTTTTCATAACCGAACAATTCACTTTCCAGCAAATTCTCCGGCAAAGCTGCGCAATTGATCGTCACAAACGGCTTGTCGGCGCGCGGACTGAGATAATGTATTGCCTGCGCCACCAATTCCTTGCCCGTTCCGCTTTCCCCGCGTATCAAAACTGTGGCGTCGCTGGGCGCGACTTTGTGAATCATTTTATACACTTCTTGCATCGCCCCGCTTTTGCCGATCATGTTTTCCACGGCATAACGTTGCTTTAGTTCGCTCTTTAGCGAGCGGTTTTCTTCCACCAGGGCGTTGCGATCTGCCAGCCGCCGAATTTTAAGCTTCAATTCCTCCAGTTCGAAAGGCTTGATGATGTAGTCATAGGCGCCATTCTTCATGGCATCCACTGCGGTTTGCGCTGTGGCATAGGCCGTCATCAAAATCACTTCACACTGCGGGTGCCGCTGTTTGGCAAAGCGCAGCACTTGCATGCCGTCTGGACCATCCATTTTCAGGTCGGTAAGCACAAGTTCGTAGCCGTGCGTGTCAAGCGCGTTGAGCGCGGCCGCACCGTTCGTCGCCGTGGTAACCGCATAGCCTTCCGGCTCCAACGCGGCCTTGAGTACGGCGCACATGCGCGCTTCGTCATCGACAATCAAAATACGATAATCGTTCATCTGGTTACTGGTTACTTGTTACTAGTTAGTGGTTGTTCGTCGTTCGGCGATGGGATCATGGGAAAATTCTCCTGCAGCCACTGCTGTGATGAATTGCTTTAATCATCCCGGCAGCCAAATATGCATGGTTGTCCCCTTGCCCTTTTGGGATTCGGCTTCTAGACGGCCTCCGTGCTTTTCGATTAATTGCTTGGAGACGGCGAGGCCGAGGCCGGAACCGTGTGTTTTGGTGGTGAAGAACGGCTCAAAAATTTTTTCAGGGGCGACCGGCAACCCCGGCCCGCTGTCACGCACACTGAGATGAACTCGTTTTTGATCCGGGCGCAAGTCTTCGAGCGTCACGTCGATTGTGCCGGCGCCGTCTATCGCTTGCGCAGCATTCAAAAACAAATTCATCAGAACTTGTGACAGGGCGTCTTCATCGAAATTCATGATAATGCTCTGCGGCCTGGTCACGAACCGCCAGTGAATCTCCGCCGCATGATCTTGATTGCGCGCCCGGGCCAGGGCTTGCGACACGGTTTGCACGAGATCGCCGCGCCGCAACACCGGCTCGCGATCGCGCGCGAACGCCAAAAAATCATTCACCAGCCGGCTCAAGCGCCGCACCTCGGACGGGATGAATTCGAACAACTCGTCGGGCTGCGCCTTGCTGTCGTATTTTTGCCGCAAAACTTCTGCAGTGTTTTTAATGATACTGAGGGGATTGCGAATTTCGTGCGCCACCGTTGCCGTCATTTGCCCCATCGCCGCTAAACGTTCCGAACGGCGCAAGTCTTCTTGAGTGCGCATGAACAAGGCAATCGCGCTGGCCAAAAAAATGGCGAAGATAATCAAAACCACCAAACTGATCATACCGATCAAAATCAAACCGCGGCGAAACCCCAACAGGAGATCAAAAAAATTTGCATTTGCTTCCACCACCAGCAAACACAAAACCTCTCGTGAAGCGTTCTTGATGGGGGCGTATGCGGTTTTGAAACGCGACTCGGCAATCACGCGCACCGCGGAAGCGCTGATTGCGCCGGCCCAGGCCGCTGCAACTTCGGCGCTGTCCTCACGCAAATAGAGAATCTCCCGTCCCAACGGAAAAAGTTCGGGGTCACTGCTCGCTAGTACCCGCAACTCACGATCGACCAGATGCATTTGCTGTACTGCGATTTCCTCCGGCAGGCGCTCGAGCAGGGGCTGCACCAACAAGCGCGCGCTGAATTGCTGTCCATTTTCAAGATAGCGGATAAAAGGGCCGTTTTCAACCAACTCAACCGAGAGCTGCGCAACCGCATGCAGCCGCGCCTCCAATTCACTTTCCAATGAAGCGCCAATGCGATTGATGAAAAACCAGCTGCCGAGGTTGAAGATCGCCAGCACAAGAATGATCATCACGCTCACCAAAAGGATGAGGGCGCGTGAAGATTTTAGCAATGAAATGCGCATGCCGCTTTTCTTAGCGAAATCAAAGGAGAAGTGCTGCTGGTCTCAATTTTTACCCCATCGTTTTCGAAACTTGCTTGCTCAGTCGCTGCATCACCTCATGAATGACGCGAAGCGGTAACAACAAATTCTGACAATTGGTATGTTGTAGCGGACAATAATTTTTGTGGCACGGCCGGCAATCCATCGGAATATCCAAAGCCAGATGCTTCTTGGTGGTTTCGTATGGGAACCAAATTTCTTTCTGACTCGGCCCGAACAAGCCAATGGTGGGCGTGCCCACGGCTACTGCAAGATGCATGATGCCACAATCATTTGCCACAACCGCATTGCACTGATTTTGCAGGGCGGCAGTCTCACGCAACGATAAAACCGGCAGAATCGTTGCGGCCGGCGACAAGCGCTTCACCTCTTGCACAATGCCTGCT
Organism: uncultured Cytophagia bacterium; assembly: GCA_964457925.1. Taxonomy (GTDB): domain Bacteria; phylum Zhuqueibacterota; class Zhuqueibacteria; order Zhuqueibacterales; family Zhuqueibacteraceae; genus Coneutiohabitans. The sequence goes on along the minus strand of CAYWGH010000049.1, from coordinate 9,557 downwards.
TCATCAGGCCCTTGCGTGACAACAACCTGCACGCCGTTTTTTTGAAGGTGGTTTGACACCTCGGCGAAATATTTTTCCGGCCAGCGTTTATGCGGCCAGGTTGCGCCGGGATGAAGCGCGACCACCGGTTGGGCCGGATCGATATTCTGCAGAAATAAAAAACTCTGCGCCCACAGGCGCTCGTCCGGCGTCAAAAATATCTCGGTTTGTTTGTTGGATGCTTTCAGCCCGAGAAGCTGCAGGCTGCGCAAATGGAAATCAATTGCGCTCACCTCGCCGTCGGGTGGCGGCACGCGAAAATTGTAGAGTTTGCCGCGGCCGCGAAAATCGCCGCCAATGCGGACTTTTGCGCCGGTTATCCACGTCATGAGAGCCGTGCGCGGATTGCCGAACAAATCGATGGCAAGATCGAAACCCCGCCGCCGTAACTCGCGATAAAAGCGCATTTGCTGGGCAAGCGGCCACTGCGCCGAAAATTCGAGGACTTCATCAACATGAGGGTTGTGCGCCAGCAACGGGACAAAGGCGCTTTCGGTCAGATAAACAATTTCTGCCGCCGGATAGGCTTCGCGCAGACGCCGCACCACCGGCGTCGTCAAAATCACATCGCCCATGAAGCGCAAGCGGCTGAGCAAGATGCGCTGGAAGTTATTATGGGGAGGCACGTTTACTGCTGTTCTTAAAGTATCGCTCAATTCTTCGAGTTGCTGAAAGCCCGCGGCCGCGATTTCACTGAACCAGCGGCGCACTTACTTCCCCTGCATTTCAAACACCCCGTCCCAACTCTGCGGCCGTGGCGCTTGCATAAAAACCTCGCAGCGCCGCAGCATTTCGATGGCCGGGCCGTCTTTTTTCAGCGCGAGTACGCGGCGAAACTCGGCAATGGCTTTTTCCCATTGCTGCTGGCGATAGAACTCCAGGCCGCGGGCATAATGCGTGTAAATCGCCGCCGCTTCCTGACCAATGCCCTGATCGCGGCGCGTGATCAACTCGTAAATTTTTACCGGCTTTTTTTTGCCTTTTACTCGAATGAAGTCCAACTCGCGCGCAATGACTTTATTCTTGACCAACTCGTGCGTTTCTTCACTGATGATAATATTTGTGCCGTACATTTTATTCACGCTTTCGAGACGGGAGGCCAAATTGACGGAATCGCCGATCATGGTATAATCGAACCGGTCTTTGCCGCCAATGTTTCCGGCGATCATGGCGCCGGAATTGAGGCCGATGCGCACCTCGAAGAGCGGGCGCCTCTCGCGTTCCCATTTTTTGCGCAAGGAGACCAGTTCTTCCTGCATATCAAGCGCGGCAAAGCACGCGCGTTCGGCGTGATCCGGTTGATCGACGGGCGCGCCGAATGCGGCGACAATGGCATCGCCTTCGTATTTGTCGAGATAGCCGCCGTATTTGAGCACGATCTCCGTCATTGCCGAAAGATATTCATTCAAATGCTGAATCAGCGCCGCCGGCGCCAGTTTTTCCGAAATCGTGGTAAAATCTTTGATGTCGGAAAAAAACGCGGTGGCGTATTTGTGTTCGCCGCCGAGTTTGAGCATGTTGGGATTGCGCAGGATCTCGCGCATAAGATTATCGGAGAGATAGTTGCCGAACATGCCAAAGATCAGCTTTTTCTCGCGCTCTTCATTGAGATAGCGGTAAATCATCGCGAGCAGCAATGCAATCACCATGACTTGCACCGGCTGCACAGCGGGAATCCACGCCAGGCGATAGGTGAAAGCCCAAAACGTAAACCAAACATAGGCAGCGCCGCACACGAGAGAACACGAGATGCTCAACCACGGGCTAAGGAGAATTGCAATAACGCCGATCAACGCGCCCGTAATGGCCAATGTGAGATTGCTCGCGTTCGCGGATTGTTGGGTGAGGAATTCCTGTTTCAGAATGCTGTGAATCAGGTTGGCGTGAATCTCGACGCCGGGGAAATCGCCTTGAAACGGCACGACCCGCAGATCATACAATCCCGGCGCGGAGGTGCCGACGAGCACGATCTTGTTGCGAAAAAAATCCGCGGGCAGGCGCTGTTCGAGAACGTCAACGTAAGACACATAACGAAACGTTTGATAGCTCCCGGCATAATTGATCAAGACGCGGCCGTCCCGGTCAATCGGGATTTGCCAGCTTGCGCCGCCATTGGCAGCCTGGCGCAACACGACTTGCTTGCCGGGAGCAACACGAATCAGGCGGCGATCGATGCCGACCGCTTGCATGACGACTGCCAACGGCAGCGAGGGATAGGTCTGGCCGGCAAAATTCATAAACAGCGGCATGCGGCGAATGGCATCGTCTTCATCTGCCAAGAAATTGGCAAATCCAAGCTGTGCGCTGGCATTGTACAACTCGAAAAACTCGCCATCAAAACGATCTTCACGCGGAAATGCCCGTGTGGCTGAAGGCGGCAAATCAAGCGCGGCACGCGTCGTCTTGAACGCCCGCGGCGCTTCCGTCATGGCATAGCGAAACGCTTCCGGATTGGCGCGCGCAAAGGCGAGCGCATTGACCACGTTGCCGGCAGCATACACCCGATCGGCAAACAAACTGTCGGCGCGGCGATCGAGATTCCGGTTCATAAACAGAATATCGAAACAAATCACCGCGGCGCCGCCGGCATGCAGATAATCCACCAAGCGGGCATGATGCGTGCGCGGCCATTGCGAAAAGTTACCGAGCTTCTGCATGCTGCGTTCGTCAATATCGACGATCACGATTTCCTCGATGGCGGCCTCGCCGCGCTGGGCGCGCAAATGATCGATGCGCCAGCGATAACGCAGATCCAGCGTTTCCGCTTCGAAGCGATTGTAAATGCCCGGCGCAACAACTTGGCTGAGCAGCCAAATCAGCCCAGCGGCCAGCAAACCCAGCGCGGCGCCGAGCAGTGTTTTTCGAGCCAGGGAGTATTTTATTCCCATCGCAGATACTCGCCCGTGAATGTCTTGCGCACGTTGCCGGCGAGCGTTAAGCGGCCGGTTGCCGGCTCTTGCTCAACGCATAACTTGCCGCCGGGAGTCGTCAAGTTGATCGGGAATCTCGCGTCATGTGTCAGATGCGCCAGCCATGCCGAGGCCACGGCGCCCGTGCCGCATGCCAGGGTCTCTTCCTCGACACCGCGTTCATATGTGCGCAGTTTAAGCTGTGACGGTGAAACCATTTCGACGAAATTCACATTTGTGCCGGCGGGCGCAAACGCGGGATGATGTCGCAGCGTGCGGCCGAGTGCAGTCACCGGAACTTGCGAAACCTCATTCACAAACAAAACATAATGAGGCACGCCGGTGTTCACGAACCCGCCTTCTTCGAGATGAAGCGTTGCCGGATACTCGAGACTTTTGAGCGCGCCCGGCTGCAAGCGCAAATCATGCGGCGGTTGCATGCGCAAACGTATGCGATCGTTTTCGACTTCGGCATGATAACGGTCGCCGCTTACCTCAAAATACATTTCCGTCGAGGCCAGGCCGTGCGTATGCGCATGATACGCGCTGGCGCGTGCGCCGTTGCCGCACATTTCAGACTCACGGCCGTCGCGGTTGAAATATCGCATCGTAAAAACGCAATCAACCCGCCGCGGATTTTCAATCAGCAAAATGCCGTCCGCGCCAATGCCGGTTTTGCGCGCACACATCCCGCGCAGAAACGCCGTTTCGTCGCCGGTTAAAATGCGCCGGCGGTTATCGACCAAGATAAAATCATTTCCGGTTGCGGAGTATTTGATGAAGGGAATCGTCGAGGACATGAGAACAAGCCGAGCTTGGGTGTCAAAACCTCAAGAATAAATGCCTAGGAAGAATTGGCAGGAATATAAACAGGGGGGAAGAGAAAGTCAAAACGTTTGGGGGTGTTTCTTCTTGATGGGCTTTATGTTTATCGGTGCCCGCAATTTTGACGGCTGACGCAAAATTGAACCGTAAATTTCGTTCGCGCTAGTTTAATGGTTTGGGCTACCCTTGCGCCGGCGATATTTAGTCTGTCTGATGGAATTTGACAATCAAAATCGGTAATCCCAGTTTGTTCAGCCACAGCTTGGCCATGGCTGAACATTACCGAATGTGAACGTCAAAAACTCGGGAGATTGGCCTGGGCAGTTCAGACCGGGCAATTTTGCTGTAAGAGAGGCCGAGAACATCCTTACTCAAAATCGAGCAGCGTGTGAGAATAGGATTTCAACTCGGCGCCGCTGGCCGCAATATAACGGTTCCAAAAATCATTGATGATAAAATACCGCTCGGTTTCCTTGGAGTATGCGCCGGCAATCCACACTTCGACATCGTCCAGCTTGGGAATGCGGCCCTTGCTCTTCAGCGTTTCGAGCGCGCGATTCACGTAAGCTGCATTCATGTTGTCCGTACGAAAATCGAATTCGTCCGTGCTTTCCTGCATATCGGAAATGATGACCAGCGACTTTTTCATGCGCTTGCCGCGCATGAGCTGATCGCAGATCAAAAATGAGTTGATGATTTCGGCCTTTTGAATGCGCGGCTTGGTTTGCAACACGCTGTCAACCGTCGCCAGGATCTCCGCGGTAATGCCGCGCGTGTGGCGGTCGTGCTGCGTGCGATTATCCGTCCAAAAATTGAACGAGGGCAGCGTCGCGTCATAAATCGGGGCAAAGTCGGCGATGGTGAGATCGATGATCTTGCACACGGTCAAGCGGTCACCGGGATGCAATTTGGCAACGATGCTTTGCAGGTATTTTTGATAGTTGCTGCGGTCGGGCAGTGTGCTCAGCGACATGTCGAGAAAGATCATCACCCAGCGGCGCTCACCGTCTTGCGCTTCCGTGTTGTTACATCCGGCGTGCAACAGCAACGTCGAGAACATGAACACGGCCACCCGCCTCTGCCAAAACGATTTGCTCGCCCATTTCCTAATCGCGAAATTCATCCTTAGCAATCCCAAAACCAATGATTGAAGTCGTTATGGATATTAATCAAAAGCGTAGCGTGAGCTGCCGGCTTGCGAGGGCAGGCTGCGCAACGGCAATCCCTGGCCGTTGGTGGCAAACGTTTCTTCTTCGAAATCGGGGATGAGAATATCGGGCAACATCTCGAACGCCTTGGGCCGCCGATCGTCTTCGCGGTGGCGCATGTTGTGCTGGCGATAAACGCTGATTGCTTGATGCGCCGCATCCCGAATACGAAAGCTCTGATTGTGGCAGGAGGATTTCAGCGCGTTGCGCCGGCTCTCGATTTTGTGAATCTTGGCCATCGCTTTCAAGTAATCACGTTTGAACTTGAATAGTTTGAAATCGCGCTCATGCGCATACCAGGAGGCATACACGGAAATCACAAAAATCAGCAAATTCAGCGACAGGAAAAACAGCCAGGCGCTGAACGCCATTTCTTCGGAGGAAGAAGAAGTTGAACGCAAATAATTGTTCCGCACTTCGGCAAGCGAATACAACGAAAACAAGATGACGGCCAAACATCCGACCGAAAGAAAAATCAGGGGTTTTTCTTTTTCATCTTCACGCAGAAAACGCCCCCAAAAGTGGCCGGAAACCGGAATCGCAAACGATAAAATCAACGCCATGATGATGGTTTCAAAGCGCGGCGAGCCGAAGATGTCGAAGACTTGCGCGTTCATCGCAAATTCGGCAATGCCGAAGATGAAGATCATGGGAAAATACCACCACGGGGTCACGTCAAAGGTCGAATCGCGCTCCAGATCATTGCGGCGCGCAAAGTAATTCTCCTCCGCCTGCTTGAGTTTGTGCATCCAGTTTTTGTGCTGGCCGATGAGCCTGGCATCGCGGCTCTGCCATTTTTGATAAACTTTGCGAATGTCGCGGTCTGCGATCTTGCAAACTTTTTGCTCGTAGTCGGAGGCGCACTGCACCTCATGCCACTGGCCGTTGCTGCTCAGGCCTTGCTGTTTACCCTTATATAAATAATAAGCAATGTTATCGCCGTTCTGTGCCGGCCGCTCTTTTGCGCCATCCAATTTGCCATTCAATCGAGCCTGCCAATTGGCCACCAGCGTCAAGGGTGCCATGTTTTACTCCTTTAAGTCTGGGAGGTAGTGCTGCGCGTCTACTCAAATAAATTTTCGATTACCATAAAATACTCACAAATGCACTCAATTGAGCAAAGCCGGTGCTGCAATTTAACTGTGCCGCAGAAATTTTCCCTTCCATTTTTGTAAGTGGCTCCTTATATTGATTTTGACTCAATTATATTTTAGACTTAACGGTTTTTTATTTCTGAACAAAATTGCGTTGATAAAACTCCGAAGTTATTGTTCAGCTCGTCAGAAACCACCTGCCCGGCCAAAAACTTTTGCAGGCGAGGAATTCGCTCCAATAACAAAAAAGTGAGAGCCTGCGGCCGGTGTTCTGCATAATTACAATTCTGGAACAGCCATGATTAAATTAAACCATGAGGAGGGTCAATGAAAGTTGGCGTTATACGCGGCGAAGAGAACTCTTTTCCCGAAGCGTTGATTGCCCGAATTAACGAAAAAAGCGCTGCGCGCAATCTCCCCATCACTGCCGAATTTATCAAACTTGAAACCATTCGCATGGCAGAGCCGGCGGGATACCATGTTATTATTGATCGCATTTCTCACGAAATTCCGTTCTATCGCGCTTACTTGAAAAATGCCATGCTCTCTGGTGCACATGTGATCAATAATCCCTTCTGGTGGAGCGCAGACGACAAATTTTTTAATTATGCCCTGGCGCATAAAATCGGTGTGCCGGTTCCCAAAACAGTGTTGCTGCCGCATAATGCCCACCCGCCCTACACCTCGTCGCAATCCATGCGCAACATGGTTTATCCGATCAATTGGGATAATGTATTCGAATATATCGGGTTTCCTGCATTTCTCAAGCCTCACAGCGGCGGCGGCTGGAAGCATGTTTACAAAATTCACAATGCCGAAGAGTTTTTTAATTGTTACAATCAAACCGGCGTTTTGTGCATGGTGTTGCAGGAAGGCATCGAATTTACCGAGTACTATCGCTGCTATACGGTCGGGCGCAAACATGTGCGCATCATGCGCTACGATCCCGGCAAACCCTTTTTTGAGCAGTACATTCAAAATGCGCCAGCGATGACGGCCGAATTGGAAGAAAAAATCACCCAGTATTGTTTGCAAATCAACCACGCTTTGGGTTATGATCTGAACACGGCAGAATTTGCGGTGCGCGACGGCATCCCTTATGCGATTGATTTTGGCAATCCCGCGCCGGATTGCGATTACAAATCTGTCACCGCGCCAAATTTCGAATGGGTGGTCGACAAGATGTCTGATCTCGCGATCGAACGTGCGCAGCTTCCGGCGCAACCGCCCACGGAGTTTTTATGGTCGAACTTTATCGGCCAAGCAGGTTTTGATCCGGTCGCGCCGCCCGCAGCCAAAACGGCGCGCGGCAAAAGCAAGTGAGCCTCACCGAAGGAGCGCTATCGTGAAAGAACAGTTCACCCTCGGAATTGAAGAGGAATTTCAAATCGTCGATCCCCAAACGCGGGAATTGCGTTCGCATGTCTCCCAAATGCTGGCAGACGGCAAGATGTTGTTACAAGAAAACATCAAGCCGGAAATGCACCAATCCGTCGTTGAAGTGGGTACCGGCATTTGCAAAGACATTAAGGAGGCGCGGCAAAGTGTGTTGGCGCTGCGGCGCGGCATCGCGCAAATCGCGGCCAAAAACGGATTGCGCATTGTCGCCGCCGGCACACACCCGTTTTCGGATTGGCGCACGCAGGAGATTACCGAGCACGAACGTTACAAAAACATCATCGATGAAATGGGCGACGTGGCGCGCGCCAATCTCATTTTCGGCCTGCACGTTCACGTCGGCATCGAAGATCGCGAAACTGCGATTGCGCTTTGCAATCAAATGCGTTATTTCCTGCCGCATATTTTGGCCTTGTCGACGAGTTCACCGTTTTGGCTGGGCCGGCGCACGGGCTTGAAATCCACGCGCGCGGTGATTTTTCGCCGCTTTCCGCGCACCGGCATCCCGGATTATTTTGCCTCCTGGGCCGACTTTGAAGATTTCGTGCAGACGCTGGTCAAAACCAATTGCATCGACAACGGCAAGAAAATCTGGTGGGATATCCGGCCGCACGCCTTCTTCAACACTCTTGAAGTTCGTATTTGCGACTTGCCGACGCGTCTGGATACCACGATTGCTCTCGCCGCTTTGATTCAAGCCACCGTGTGCAAGCTGTGGATGTTGCACAAGAGCAACATGAGCTTCCGCATTTACCGGCCCACCCTGATCGAGGAAAACAAATGGCGCGCCGCGCGCTACGGCGTCGAGGGCAAGCTCATCGACTTCGGCAAGCAAAAAGAAGTGCCGTTCCGCGATTTGCTTTACGAATATATTCGTTTTGTGGATGAGGCGGTGGATGAATTGGACAGCCGCGAAGAAATCAATTATCTCTACCGAATTCTAGACGGCGGATCGAGCGCCGATCGCCAGCTTCGTGTTTATGAGGAAAGCAATCACGATTTGACTGCGGTTGTGGATTATCTGATCAAGGAAACGATGGAAGGAGTTGTGTGAGGCCGACAGACCTGGTCCTTGATCGAAATTTTCAGCCCTAGGTCTAATGAGTTTTGACAGCCTGCATCGGTAATCCCCCCACTTGATCGGCTGCGGCTTGGCCTTAGTAGATGTCACGGCTAAGCCGTGGCTGAACATTAGCGGACTTGAATGCCAAAACTCATGAGGCTGGGGCTTTTGTTTTTTGCAGACCCAATAATTCTAGAAAAAATTTACCATCAAGTTGCGCCGTCCAGCGCAACTTTTGCAAAAAAGATGCTGACGGTTTTTCCGTGCGATTTCCAATCGCGCCGATCAACTCTGCCGGCGGATAAAACACGTGCGTCTCAACCTTGCCAATCCCCTCGCAGTTAACTTTGCACTTCTCCGGCCGCAATTCATAAAAATCGCCGAATTGGCGATAAATCGGCTCTGTCATCAAAATATATTCGCGCGCGGCTAACGGATTTTTCAGCAGCCGGTGCACCAAAATCACATCCAACCCGAACAGCTTTTCGAACGTTTGAATCCGCTCGATTGCCACTTCGCCGGCGTGCAGGACGATTTTTAAGCGCATATCCTCGACCCTGGTGCACGCGTCACAAACGCAGAGACGCAAATCGTTTGTTTGATGCAACGCTTGATAAAATGCCTGGAAGAAAACCGGCAGTTGCGTTTTGATCGAGGCGAGCGTGCGCGGCACGTTCCCCTCGGGGCAGACGGCGTAGAAAAAAGCGGCATCCCCCTCCAGTTCCGCAAGTTTGAGCGGCGGCGCGGAAACGGATATAATCGCCCGCAACAGCTTCACGACGATTTGCTTGGCATGATTCGTTGCCATGCGGTGCAGCTTCATAAACTGCGTAAACCCGCTGATGTCGGCAATCAACAGAACGGCTTGCGAAGTTGGCGGTTGCAAATCACCCTCGTTGTTAATGAAGTTCATGATGCGCAATATAAACCAGCGCCGGCCAGATGTCAACGGAGAAAACGAGGCATTGACTAATTCTACTTAGGCAGATTAGTTTCTTTGTTCTTTGACAAGAATTTATTA
>CAYWGH010000048.1:0-40128 GCA_964457925.1 uncultured Cytophagia bacterium | reverse complement strand
AAATCCCACAACGCGGCACAGCTTGTTTTACTACTTTAAACCGGACAGCAGTGAGTTTTTTGTGCGTATTTTCGCGGCATCGTATTGCGCGCCGGTTATGCTCGGTTCGGCGGAGTTGTTTTAAGCTCATTGAGCGAACAATCATTGCAAAGGATACCTCATGCGGCTTCGACATCTTTTTAAAACGTCGCGGTTATTGCTTCTTCTCCTTTTCACCTGCGGATCACTCATGGCCCAATCCTCCCACCCGCGCCTGCTGGCCGATGCCAAAGACATCGCCCAGGCGAAACGCTGGTATCAGCAGCACGCCTGGTATCGCAAGCTCATCGATCAAAACCAGGCTGAAATCGACCGCTTTCTCAAGCGCCGTCCCATTTATGTTTCGCCGATTAAGCAAACATATCAATACAAAATGTATTCCTGTCCCAAGCACGACGTGGAGTTGAAATACGAACTCTTCCGGCCGCATGAGCATCGCTGCCCGGCTGATACGACGGAAGTGCATCGCGGCGAAAAATATGACGCGGCCTGGTCGGGCTGGTACAATCGCAAACTCGCGAGCTACTTGACCTGGATGGGAACGTTGTATCAATTGCACGGCGAGGAAAAATACGCTGAGGCCGGCCGCGAGATGCTCATGCAGTTCGCGGATATATATTTGAAGAATCCCACCACCAATACCATTCTCGGTCCCGCGCATCTTTTTTTCGGCACGCTTTCGGAATCCTTTTGGGGCGTGGACATGGCGTATGGTTATGATTTGCTTTACAACTACAAGGGCTTCACCCGCGCCGATCACCAAAAACTCAAGGAAAAACTCTTTTATCCGCTCGCCAAAATCACCCAGCAATTTCCGGAGTCTGCTTCCAATCGCCAACTGTGGTACAACAATGTTTCAGCAGCCGTCGGTTTTTTATATAACGATCCCGCGCTGATTGACTTTGCCATCAAAGGCCAATATGGCTTTGACTGGCAACTCGGTTCGGCGCTGCCGGAAAGCGGATTTTATGCCGAAGGCCCGGGGTATCATTACGTCGCGCTGCACGGCATGATCCATCTCGCGGAAATGGCGCGGCACAACGGCATCAATTTGTATCAACGCAAAATTGCCGGGCGCACAATGAAAAAAATGTTCGACGTGCCCTTTGACTTGATCAAACCGAATTATGAATTCCCGCGCATCAAAGACAGCGGCGGCGGCAATATTCTCGAATACGCCCCCTTTTATGAAATCGGCTATGCGCTCTACAAAGAGCCAAAGTATCTTGCGCTGCTGCATCTCACTGAAGTCAAACGCGGCACGCAAGTGGTCGGCGAGGATTCGGGATTGGGCAGCAAGCGTTCGCCCATCAGCTTGTTTAATCTCGTGCCGGAGCTGCCCTTTCCCAAAGACACCACCAGCATTTTTCCGGAACACAGCTTTGATCTGAAAGGCAACGGCTTTGCGATTTTGCGCAACGGCGAAAACCGCGCACGCCGCTATCTTTATCTTGATTACGGCATCATGGGCGGCGAGCACGGCCACCCGGATCGTTTGCAGATGGGCTATTATGCCCTCGGCGAAAACTGGATTCTCGATCCGCTGAACGAATCTTATTTCAATCCCAATTTGCAGCTTTGGTATCGCCAAAGCATCGCGCACAACACTGTGGTGTTGAATCAAACCTCACAGACCTGGACGAACGGCTATGGCAAATTTTTCGGCGCCTTGCCTGGGCTGCAAGCGGCATCGGGCGCATCGGAAACCGTTTACGGCGGCGCCAAGCTTACGCGCACGCTGCTCCAGGTGGGAGATTACTTCATCGATCTCTTTGATGTTGCATGCCCGGAAAAACGCATCATGGATTGGCCGTTACACAGTTTTGGGAAATTGACCCTCACCGGCGTTAATTTGAAAAAGCAGCCTCTGGATTTGTTCGGCCATCCGCCCGGCATTCCCGGCTATGATCAGCTCTACGAAATTCACGCCGGGAAAACCGGCGAAGCGTGGCGCGGGAATTTTGTATTGCCTGATGGCAGAGGCTTGCAAGTGCAGGCCATCGGCGAACCGGGCACCGAAGTCTTTCAAGCGCTGGCCCCGCCCATCGGCGGCTCCTACAAACAGATGGCCAGGGATCAAAAACCCGTGCCCATGCTGATGAGCCGCCGCATCACGGACGTCACGCGCTTTGCGCATTTGGTTCAAGCTTATGCACAGACGCCAAGCGTGACCGCCTTTGAGAAAGTCAGCGCGCCCAACACCTACCGTGTACGCCATGGCGCAGGCGAAGATGTTTTGTTCGCTGACGTCGAACAATCGCGCTATTCGCTGTTGCGCCGGGAAAACGGCAAGCCCGTGCTGCTCTCCGGCTTCAATCTAAAAGAGTTGGAATCGGAAAACACGATGCTGTTTTCTTCCGCACTTCCGCTCGATCAAATTGAATGCGCCTGGCAGGGTGAAAAGCTTTCGGTCACCGCGCCGATTCGTTTTGGCCGCTTGAAAATTTGGGCGCCGGAAACAAAATCTTTGGAAGTGAACGGCAAACCGGGGCAATTCAGAAGAGAGGGTGATTTCATCGTGATCCGGCAGCGTGAAGGCGTCGCGTTTGTGGTCGAAGATTCCACATTGTTTCTGGGCATGCAGAATCAACTCACCGTGCGCGTGATGAATCCCACCGGCAGCGCAGTCTCGGGCCGGGTGAAGATTTCATTGCCCCCGGATTGGCCGGAACACATACACAGCCAACTCGACTGGTGGGGCGGCATCGTGAATTTGCTGGCGTGGAACAAAGGCCCGATTCAACGGCAAACCTCTCCCACGCCGCATCGCCGCCTCGTGGGCTGGCTGCACGGCGTGCTGTCGGAAACGAAAACCGTGCCCCCGGGCAGCGAAGCCGTCATTCAAGTACCCATCACGGTTCCGAACACAGCGCCGGGCGTCGTTTACACCGCGCTGATTAGTTTTGGGAAAGATGAAGTGCGGCACGCGCTGCGCGTGAAAGCGCCGGTGACTGCGGATTTGATGCTGCCCAATGCTGAAAAAGAAACGTTGTTGATCAAGCTGACCAATCATACCGCGCAGGAACTGCAAGTCGCGCCGCAATTGCTTGCCGATCCCGCCTGGCAAATTTCCTCACCGCCCGCCGGCACGGTCACCCTGAGCCCACGAACAACGCAGCAACTGGCGGTTCCGTTCAAGCTCACGGGATACCATGCAAAAGAGCAGCTCTATCCCGTGCGCCTGCGCTTGGCCAGCGGAAATTTCCAATCTGAAATCGTACGCGATCTCTATGTGGGCGTGGCGCATTTTGCAAAAATGCCGCCGTCGTTGGACGGCAGTTGGGAAAACTGGAATCGCGCGAATCCCATGACGATTGACAAAACCAATCAAATTTGCCGCCTGCTCATGGGCAATCAACCGTGGAACGGCGTCCAGGATTTGTCGGCAAAAATTTATGCCATGTATGATCAGGATTATCTCTACGTCGGCGCGGAAGTCACGGACGACGTGCTGATTTCACACTGGGATTTCCCGGTGATGAGTTATCCGTGGGACACAGATTGCATGGAAGTTATTTTGGATACGAGAACAAATTCCGAGCAGGGACACGATCCGCCCACACCCGGTTGTTTTCGCCATCTTTCGCTGGCGGAATACCGCACCACGGATTTCGGCGCGAAGCAATGGCAGGGCGGCGGCGCGGGCGGGCCGCTATTGCCCAAACCGAATTTGGTTCCCAACGCAGAAACGTATTTCACACGCACGGACAAAGGCTACAATATGATCTGCCGTTATCCGCTTGCCAGTTTGAAAAACGTGAAAGCCGAACCCGGAAGCAAAATCGGTTTCGATGTGGCAATCAACGACAATGATGGCTTGAATTATCGCAAGAATCAACACATCTGGGCGGGGTTCAACCAGAATCAATCCTGGTGGGATGTGGGCACGATCGGCGCGTTGATTTTCGGCCCCAAGCAGGATTGATGGATTGTTGGATTGATGGATTTCATTACTACACATTAATCCACCACCCCATCACTCCACAACGGCATTTCTCTTTACCAAGAGGTTTTACAAAGGAATGGTGCATGGCTGCTTTTGATGTCGTCGCCGCCGGCCACATTTGTCTCGATATCATTCCGCCTTTTAAAACGAGCGGGACGCACGACTTCAACAAATTGTTTCAACCCGGCAAGCTGGTGCATGTGGACAAAGTTGTTATAAGCACGGGCGGCTCGGTTTCAAACACCGGAATCGCGTTAAGTAAAATGGGTTGCCGCGTTGCATTCATGACCAAAGTCGGCGACGACGCTTTTGGGCAAATCATCATCGATAAAATGACCGCGTGGGGAAGTATCGCGGGTATCGCGCGCGATCCCGAACACGGCAGCTCCTACTCCATCGTGCTCGCACCGCCGGGTATTGATCGCATGTTCCTGCACCATCCTGGCTGCAACGATCATTTCACCGGCGCCATGTTACATTGGGAAATGATCCGCGCCTCCCGGCTTTTCCATCTGGGCTATCCTTCTCTCATGCGTTCCTTGTTTACCAATGACGGCGCAGAGCTGGCGCACATTTTGAAACGTGTCAAGCAGTTTTCAGTCACGACTTCGCTCGACATGGCCCTGCCTGATCCCAATAGCGAAGCCGGGCTCATGAACTGGCAAGGCTGGTTGCACAATGTCATGCCGCATGTCGATTTTTTTATGCCGAGTATTGAAGAGATGCTGTTGTTGTGGGATCGTGAGCAATGGGATGAATTGCGCCGGCACGGCAACGGCATTGTCGATTCTGCGCCAATCGCATTATACCGTGAAATTGCTGACAGCTTGCTTGAGCTCGGTTGCGGCGCAGTAATATTGAAGGCCGGGGCGCGCGGCATTTATGCAAAAACTGCCAATCAAGTACGGCTCCGCCGCATTCCCATACTGCCTGCGCATGCGCATCAAAATTGGGCTGGCCGGGAATTGTGGAGCGCCGCTTTTGTAAACGAAAACATTCAATCCGCCGCCGGCTCGGGCGATTGCGCCGCTGCGGGATTTTTGACGGCTTTACTGCACGAAAAATCTTTGGAAGAAACGTTGCAATTTGCCAATTGCCTGGGCTGGCAAAACCTGCGCGCGCTGGATACGGTCAGCGGCGTGGGCACGTTTGCTGAGACACAAACCTTATTAACCAAATTACACCCCGTAATGACGCCTTTTCTCGCTCACGCGTGGCGAGCGACGGCATATACAGGCGTACTTGAGCGCGAATAAGCGCTGCTGCATTACTGCAATGCCAACATGATTCATATGCCTACTCCATCTGTCATTCCGGAGTCTTTGAATGTCACGTATTGACCTCATAACAAATGTCGACCAACTCGAAGACGTGATGACCACGGCTTCGCCGGCTCTAATCGAGACTCTTGTGCAAACCCCCGGAGACATTCTCATTCTCGGCGTGAGCGGAAAAATGGGGCCAACTCTCGCGCGGCTCGCAAAAAGAGCCGTCACGCAAGCCGGTGCGAAAAAGCGCGTGATTGGCGTTGCGCGTTTTTCGAATCCGGCAGCGCGCGAAGAATTGCAGCAAGCAGGCGTTGAAACCATGGTCTGCGACCTGCTCAATCCGCGCGACATTCAACAATTGCCAGAGGTCGAAAATGTCATGTACATGATCGGTATGAAATTCGGCAGCACCGGGCGCGAGGCGGAAACCTGGGCCATCAATGCTTATATTCCCGCGATTGTTACACAAAAATTTAAAAACTCTCGCATCGTTTTATTCTCGACTGGCAATGTTTATCCGCTCACTCCGGTCAAATTCGGCGGTAGCAAAGAGTCGGATGCCACCGGCCCCATCGGCGAATATGCGCAATCGGCGCTGGCGCGTGAACGTATCTTTGAATACTTTTGCCGGGCGCAACAAACACCGGGCGTTATTCTGCGTTTGAATTACGCCATTGATTTGCGCTACGGCGTGCTGCTTGATGTGGCGCAGAAAGTTTTTAATGGGCAGGCCATCAATTTAAGCATGGGTCATGTCAATGTGATCTGGCAGGGCGATGCCAATGCCATGGCCTTACGCTGTTTTGGCTTGACGCAAACGCCGCCGTTGGCGCTCAATCTCACCGGTCCGGAAACAGTCTCGATTCGACGCCTGGCCGAACGTTTTGGCGCATTATTCGGCAAACCACCGGTGTTTGCGGGTGAAGAATCTGAAACGGCTTTGTTAAGTGATGCCGGCCGCTGCTTTGAATTGCTGGGCTATCCGACAGTCGCATTGGAACAAATGGTGCAATGGGTGGCGCATTGGGTGAAAATCTCCGGTCCAACGCTCGCCAAGCCCACCCACTTCGAAACGCGCACAGGAAAGTTCTAACCAGAGAGGCAAAATTTTGGGTTGGTGGGTAGATGGAGTTCAGGAGCAATGATTTTACTTTCTGTGTCAATCCAGCAATTCTGTGATCCAACGATCCACTAATTCAAAATCTACTCGTAAGTCATCATGCCATCTTTTCCGTTGCCACCACCTGAAATTCTCGCGCTGCTGCGCCGCGGTGTCGTGATCCCCGCGCATCCGTTGGCGTTGAATGCGCAACGCCAGTTCGACGAAAAACGCCAGCGCGCGCTGACGCGTTATTATTGCGCTGCGGGCGCAGGCGGCGTCGCCGTTGGCGTGCACACAACTCAATTCGAAATTCGCGATCCAAAATTTGGGCTGTATGAGCCGGTGTTGAGCTTAGCGGCAGAAACACTCAATAAAATCGTTGCGGCGACCGGCAAAACCCTTGTTCGAGTTGCGGGCATTGCCGGACCAACCGCGCAAGCGGTTCGAGAAGCGAGAACCGCGGTCAATCTTGGTTATCATCTCGGCTTGGTCAGCCTGGGCGCCTTGCGTGAAGCAGGCAATGCTGCATTACTTTCTCATTTGCGCGCCATTGCGGAAATCATTCCGATCATGGGATTCTACCTGCAACCGGCCGTGGGCGGGCGAGTACTCCGTTACGATTTTTGGCGGGAAGCTGCCGAAATCGAAAATCTGGTGGCGATTAAAATCGCGCCGTTCAATCGCTACTACACAATTGACGTTTTGCGTGCAGTTGCAGCCTCGGGCCGGGGCCAGGAGATCGCGCTCTACACGGGCAATGATGATAACATCGTACTGGATTTGTTGAGCGCTTTTCGCTTCGGGAATAAAGACAATTTCGCTACCCTGCGCATTGTGGGAGGCCTGCTGGGACACTGGGCGGTGTGGACGAAAAAAGCAGTCGAGTTGCTGGAAGAAATTCATGTCATTGTACAAAAGCAACAAGCAATACCTTCCGAGCTTCTGACCAAAGCAAACCAAATCACGGATTGCAATGCGGCGTTCTTTGATCCCCAAAACAATTTTGCCGGTTGCATTGCAGGCATTCATGAAGTGCTGCGGCGGCAGGGTTTACTGCAGGGCCGCTGGACGCTGAATCCCAATGAAGATTTGTCGCCCGGCCAGCTCGCAGAGATCGATCGTATTTATGCGGCATATCCGCATTTGAATGATGATGCGTTTGTGAGGGAGAATCTGGAGGAATGGCTAAGGTAAGCCGCTGCGCTCGTATGCGGTTCTTATCTGATGGGATTTGACAATCAAAATCGGCAATCCCCTTTTGTTCAGCCGCGGCTTGGCCGTGGCCTCAACCATGATCAAGCCGTGGCAAGCATAACCGAACTTGAATGTCAAAACTCATTTATGTGTTTCCGCCACTGCGCATTAATCAGAGGCAAGTAATTCCCTTCTCAAAGTCAGAATATGAATCTGCAAATGTCTCATCCGCGAAAATGACCTCCCACTGAAAAGGCTTTTGCATTTTTTGTGGGTGAGGTTCACCAAGCGGCATGAAGAACTGTTATTTTCAACTTCAAAACTTGAAAAAAGTCAGTGAAAATCCGTGTTCATTCGTGGCGAAGGAAAAGTGACCGGCGGTAAACGTGTGCTCAACCTCAGAATCGAATCGCGCGAGCTTCACCTTCAACGAATGAAGACGGCAGGAAAGTCCTGCATGTGTTGCTACGCCGTGATGAGAATGGCTTGAACCAAACTTGTTGTATGAGATCATTTCCCCTTCAATCTCGCCAGCTCTTCTGCCTCCGGCCGCTTTTTGTAATACTCATCCAACGGATAACAACCCGAGATCAACCCCATGCGCGGTGCGGTGGTGCAATCACTGAACGTTCGGCAAATGCGTTTGCGCTGCAACGGCTTGCCGCGCAAGATATCCGCCGGCATTTCGGGATAGGACAACACCATTCTTCCCAAACCCACAAAATCGGCCTGGCCGGTACGAATCACATTTTGCGCCACATATGGCAGCCATTCTTGCAAATAGGAGTAACCCGAGCCTACGAAAATTAGATCCGGGCGATGTTGTTTGAGTTTGGCCGTAACCGCAATTTGCCGCGCGACGCCGGCGAGCGGATCTTCCGGCGGCAGATACCCATCGGAAGGCGGAAACAATGCGGGCCGCTGAATATGAGGATTGTAATAGGGGCTTCCAGCAGTAATGCACACGAGTTGAATCTTGAGCGCCGCCAGCAAATCGAGAAACGCCCGCGGCTCGGTGAGATCGAGGCGCAAACCGGTGGCATCGGCGCCGAACGCATGATGATACGCGGAACCGCTCACTGCTTCAGGCTCGCCCACGCCATTCGCGCCGGAATGGTACGGCACGAAATCGAAAGCGCTCACGCGCACCGCGATTTGCATCTCTGGCGCTTCTGCACGTATGCCGGCAACGATTTCACGCAAGAAACGCGTGCGGTTTTCAAAGCTGCCGCCGTAACGCCCGGGGCGATCAACCGCGCTAAGAAACTCGTGGCCAAGATAGCCATGACAATGCTTGAGATCAACGAAAGCAAAGCCGGCGCGCTGTGAAAGTTTTGCCGCGGCGACAAAATCTTCAACGAGGCGGGAAATATCATCATCACTCATGAGCGGATAAGAAGGCGGCAAACCCAGCTTGCGATCGAGGACAGGATGGTGATAAAGAATCTGTGGCTCCACGCGGTCTTTGCGATTGGGCTTGCAATAGCGGCCGGAATGCGTCAGTTGCAACCCCACCAGCAAGTCGCTGCTCGCGCCGTATTCACGCTCATGCACCGCAATCAGAGTCTCACGTAATTTTGCGAGATCGTGCAAATTCTTTTCGTTGATCAAAAGCTGATTGGGATTCGCGCGGCCGTCGTGGCGCACGGCAACAGCCTCACCGCCCCAAATCAACTTTGCGCCGCTGACGCCAAAATGCTGCCACCGCCGCACCGTGGCCTCGCTGGGGCGGCCGTCGCTTGTGCCGTCCCATCCTTCCATCGGCAAAATGCAAAAACGATTGCCGATCTTCAAACCGTTATTCAACACACAGGGTTGCGCCAAAGGTGAATCCGCCCCGCTCTGCATTTCAGCATCGCAAGGCAAAGCGATTCCCAATTCGTTGAGATAGCTTTGAAACTCAGCAAAAGTTTTGAGTGCGGCGATACGGCGGTATTTCATGCACCAAAGGCCTACTAGAAGAAACTGAAAAACGAAAGCGCATATGTCGACGCTGGAGTTGCGCAAAGCCTCCCGAGTAACATGTCAATCAACAGGAATCCGGTAAAACACCCGGTACTGTGCTCAATACTTCACAATCGGCGCAAGTGAAAACCGCCATCGACGTTGATGACTTCGCCCGTGGAAAATGGCAAGTATCCTTCTGCGATCGCAGCGACAGCTTGCGCCACATCTGCCGGCTGGCCCCAACGGGAAATGGGCGTCAGGCCGTCTTCGAGCAAACGATCGTACTTTTCCCGAACCGTGCTCGTCATGTCGGTGGCAATGATGCCGGGCCGGATTTCGTAGACATTGATGCCTTCTCCGGCCAGGCGATGCGCAAACAGCTTCGTCATCATAGCGATGCCGGCCTTGGACAGGCAATACTCGGCGCGATTGACGCTGCTGGCGTATGCGCTCACCGACCCGAGATTGATAATTTGGGGCATTTCTATTTTTCCGGCGCGCTTCAGTTCAATCATTTTTATCGCCACGAGTTGGGTGAGAAAAAACGGGCCTTTGAGATTGACAGCCATGACCTCTTCGTAGCTTGCTTCCGTGGCTTCCAACAAATCAACGCGCTGGCGCGGCGCCATGCCGGCATTGTTTACGAGCAAATCGATTCTTTCAAAATGGCGCAGCGTTTCATGCAGCAACGCTTCACGCTCAGCGGCTACAGCGATGTTCGCCTTGATCGCCAGTCCGGTTCCGCCTGCTGCTGTGATTGTCGCAACAACCTCAGCGGCCGCCTCCGCGTCATTGCGATAATTGATAACGGCCTGCCAGCCCAACGCCGCCAGCTTCAATGCTATAGCCCGGCCAATGCCGCGGCTGCTGCCGGTGATAATGGCTACGTGCTTCATAAGCTTTGAAGACTATGCGCTCTTTTCACGGGTTTCTTGTAGAACTTTTGCCGCGGCTTCCAGAAAGAAATATTCGCCCCACATCACGCTCTCATCCACGCCCAGTTTTTTGCGCCAATGATAGATACCGTGTTTGAGAATGCCCTCCCAGCCCGGCGTTTCTGCGGCAAGAAATTCCGATGTCGTGAGCGTATCCAAAATGCGCAGGCTGTAATCACGGTAGAGGCGGCCGCGCGCCGGATCGCCGGTGAGTTGGGCGAGGTTCCACATGCCGCTTGCAGCAATGGCCGCCGCCGAACTTTCGTATGGTGTTTTGGGATCCGGCTCGTCCCAATCATTGGGTGGCACGCCGTGCGTGGGCGTGCGTTCGATATAAAAATTTGCGCACGCTTCTGCGGTTTGCAAAAAACGCGCATCTTTGGTGAAAGAATACACCGTGCCGAAGCCGTACAGCGCCCACGCCAGGCCGCGCGCCCAGGAGGAATCATGCCGCCAGCCTTGATGCGTGGTTTGCCGCAGGAACTCGCCGGTGGTGAGATCGAAAATGCCTTCGTGCGAGGTGCTGCCATCGCCGCGCACGAGGTATTTGCGCGTCGTCAAGCAGTGTTGATTGGCAATGTGCCAGAGCTTTTCATCATTTGTTTGTTGCGCCGCATAAAAGATGATACCCACGTTCATCATAATATCGATAAACAAGCTTTCTTGCGACACGAACGAGCGCAAATACTGGCCTTTTTCTTGAAACCGCAAGGCCAGCGTGCGGCCGGCGTCGATCACGGTTTGATTGATTTTCGCGTCACCGGTCAAATCATACCAGCGCTTCCAGGTGGAAAAAAACAGAAAACCGAGATCGTGCACATCGCGATCATGTTTGCGGTGTTCGAGGAGGCGTGAATAATGTTCTGCCTGCTGGCGCCACCAGGCCTCCTGATTCTGCGCGTAAATCAGCCACAATTGCCCGCCCAGGAAACCCTCGCACCAATTCGTCCAGGCTTCACCCCCGTGTTTCCACTTGCCGTTCACGGTGTACATGGGAAAAAAGTCGGGATGCGCGGTGATCAGGTGGCGCAATTGTTTTTCTGCGAAACGGAAAACAGTTTGGCATTTGTCAACTAAGGCGGCGTGCGGCAAGGGATTCCTCCGAGCTTTGGATAGTGGTCAGCAGGTTAAGCAACGAGGTTGGATGTCTTAATGAACTGGTTACAAATTCTCTTCGCGCTTTTCTTGGTAGCCGAGGTATTCTTTTTTTGCCTTTATGGCATCGCTTCTTCTGCGTGAAGATTTGCCATTGTGCCTCTCCACCAACTTCTCGATCATGGAACGCGAAGGCGCGAGCAACGCATGCAGCGCCTGCTGAAAACCTTCGAAAATGTTGATGCTGCGCGTGGGCCAGAACACGCGAATCACATGCTTCATGGATTTGGAAACCGGCTCATGCACGTAGCGCAGCGCCATAAATGTGCCCAGGCGCAACAGCGCGGCCGTGAAAAAGAGAAAATGAAAGTGCGCCCAATGAAAATTTCCCAGTGTGAGCTGCCAATCGGAAAACAGCAGAGCCAAACCGCCGCCAATGAGCGGTGCAATAGTCGCGGCAATGCCCACAACAGTACCGTCCACGGCGATGTAATTCGCGCGGCGATTGGCGGGCGCGAGCTTATAAACGAGATTCGGAATGGCAAGCGTATTGCCGGCGTCAAACACACCCAAAAGATGCACAAGAATAAAAAGCCAAATCGTGTCCGGCGTCGTGAAAATCCAGAGCAGGGCAAAAAGTGTTTTGCCAATCATGCAGATTTGTAAAACCGGTTTGTTGCCAAATCTGTCGATAATGATTCCCCAGGGTTTGAGCGCGAACAGATTGGTGAGAGTGGACAGCATTGCCATTGCTGAAACAAAAAAATAACTTAACCCGGCCTGGGTGAGCATATACACGCCATAAAATGCCCCGGCAATTCCCATCGAAAGATCATAGGTAATTCGGAAATAAAACAAACGGCGAAAATTCGGATCGTGAAACGGGATTTTGAGCGACTCCCAAAACGTCAGCCGCGCAGGCGGCGGCGCAAAGGGCGGTTCATGCATTTGCTTAATGACTTTGACCGCCCATAATCCGAAAATCATGCCGCAGGAGGTGAGCACTACAAAACCGTAAGGCGCGGGCGCAAATTGCTGCGCGTTCCACCAATCAATGAATTTTCCCGCGAGCACGCCGAGAATGACGCCCAACGCCCCTCCGGCAAAGTTGCGCTGCGCATAAAAACGGCCGCGCACTTTTTCCGGAACGAGATCGACCAGCCACGAAACCCAGGGCACCAAACTGAAAATGCCTAGCCCCGCACTGATCGCAAACAAAATAAAAAAGAGCCAAATTTTATACGGCTGCAGCGCCGGAATCGTGATCAGTGTCACCGCGGCGATGGCAACCCACATGAGCCGCGCCAATGCGGCAAAACGAACGGCCATGGCTTTGCGTTGACCGTGTTTTTCGAGCCGGCGAAAGGCGCGGATCTGCAACAGGTTTGCGCCAACTTGAATGGCGGCCAGCAGGCCGATCATGAATTCATTCGCGCCCAGACTCAGCGCAAAGCCGGTGAGTACCACGCCGCCGGTAAATACGCCCATGACCCCGGTGAGCATGCCTTCCCAAAACGACAGGCGCATGCTGCGCAAGTGAGTGGTTGAGCCGACTTCTATTTCAGATATGTCAAAATGAAAAGGAGAAAAATCACGTAGCCGCATACATACTTTTCTATATTCAACCACAACAATCGAGCCAAAGTAAGAACGGCGCCGGCGGTGCGCCGCCTTGTTTTCCAACGCCGTTTTAAAATTGTTAACATTAACAGTTTTCTGCAAACTTGCAAGCAGAGGAAAGGCGAATTTTTTTTGCCGAAAAGGCATGGATTTTTGAGAGGATAATGTGAAATTAACTCTATAAATTTTATTCAGCTTTTGCCACCAACTCCAGGACGCCTGCTATGAACTTTCATGATGCTCTGCTCCAAACCACATGGCTGCATCTCCCCGCGAAGGCTCTTCCCGTTGAAGAAACATGCGCTGCGGAATTGCAAAAAACTTTTCCTCAGCTTAAAACGGCGCGTGAAACAACCCCGCCCGCCGAGGCCGCCTTTCGCGTGGCGGTCGCGCAGAATGCTTCTTTTGATATCACGAAGATTAAAGCCGCAGCGCCGTCGAACAAGCACTGGGCCTACGTCCGCGTAACGCCGGGCGGTGCAGGTGAATTGATCGTTTCACATCCCGCGCTTCTATTTGCCTATACCTTGCAACTGCTGGAGGATTGGAGACAATCACCCATTGCGGAGTTCGAAAAAGGGAAATATTATACTGCGGCCTTGAAGTGGCATCGCCCGCTGTTCGATTATCTGCTGACGCAAACCTGGCGCACGGCGCGCAATTTCAATGCAGAAGAACACATTCGCGAGCTGGCGCGCGCCGGTTACACGCACGTTGAAGTAAACGGTCTGGCCGCGCCGGTGCCGTTCGAAGATCCAGTCGAGGGTGAATACTATTCGCAATTTTATTCTTATTGTCCGGCGCTGGATCAGTTTGTACATAGTGAGTTGAATAAGGGCATTTATCCCATCGAGCATCTCACCGCCAATTTGAACTTGTTGAAACGTTATGCCGAGTTGGGCCGCAAATATGGCCTGGAGCCGGGATTGCTGTGCTTTGAACCGCGTTCGGTTCCGGAAAAATTTTTTCATAAATACCCCACGCTGCGCGGCGCGCGCGTCGATCATCCCTTCCGCAGCCGCCGGCCGCGTTTTACGATGACGATTGCGCATCCCTTGGTGCAGGCGCATTATCGCGAGATGATGCAGAAGCTTCTGCGCGCGGTTCCGGATCTCGCATATCTCAGCATCTGGAGCAACGACAGCGGATCGGGCTTCGAGTACACCAGTTCACTTTATGTGGGTCGGAACGGCGGCCCGTATTTGATTCGCGAATGGCGCACGCATGAACAAATCGCTGAGGTAGCCGGCAAGAACGTCGTGCGTTACATGAAGGTTTTGCGCGAGGCGGCAGCCGAACTGAATCCTGATTTTCGGGTTTCGTTGCGCCTCGAGCCTTTCAAAGTTGAACATGATGTGATTCTGTCAAATCTGGGCGATCATCTTGATCTCGAAGTGCCGTCGTTGCTGGTGCGCGGTTATGATTTGCCGTACCATCACGACAAGTATCCGGATGTGATCGGCATTGCCGGCAGCGTACATCACCTCAACATGGACCCGCAAGAAAAACAGCTCATCCAGGAACATCAAAAACGCGGCATCGCTTCTCATCTCATCTATTCGCACGGCAATGGCTATAATTTTGAACCATTACTTGGCCTGCCCTATCCGTGGATGATCTGGCAAAAGCTGCAAGAAATGAAAAAAAGCGGCGTGGAATATGCCGCCAATCTTGGCGGATTTACACCCTCGCGGCTGGCGCCTTATCACATCAACCAGGAGGTTTTTCGAGCATTCATGCTTGATCCCAACGCCCGGCTGGAAGAGGTGTTGCAGCACAAAGCCGTGCAGTGGGTGGGTGAGCAAGCTGCGGAACAACTCGTTTCTCTTTGGCAGCAAACCGACGACACGATTCAACATCTGCCGATTCTGTACTTATTTTCCAATTTCGGGTTCGTCTGGCTGCGGATTTGGGTGCGGCCCATCATTCCCGATTTGCTGGCGATTCCAGATGCCGAACGGCGCTATTATGAAGATTTCATGGTGAGCACGGCCAACAACACCAACTTGGTTGATCTAGGCAAAGACGTGCTCTTTGACCTGGTCACGCAAGACTATGGCGAGAAATTCGTGCAACGGGTTGATGAGCACGTCATGCCGCGGCTCGAAAGCGCCCTCCAACTCGCCACGGTGCAGGCCCACAATCAACCGCTTACCGAGCAAGCGCGGCGCGTGTTTGTGGATCAATATGAACGCCTGCGCGGCCTGCGTTGCTGGATCGGTGTGCTGCGCAGCCTGGCGGCCTGGGTGGCGGGCGTACACGGCTATCTCGGAACCGACGATCAAGCCCAAAAAAAACGCTGGCGCGCGTATCTTGATGACATGATGACGCGCGATCTGCAAAACACCAAAGACTTGCTGGAATTATGGAATACCAGTACAGTGAATTTCATGGTGGTGTCCAAAACCGGCGAAACGAGTTTCATTTACGGTGAAAACCTGGGTGAACTCTTGCAGCGCAAAATCGCGCTGGTGGAAAAATATCGCCACGTCGAGCCGCGCATCGACATGAACATCATGTGGAAGGTTTGACGTTTCTCAAAGCGGGCCATTGGCTTCAATAAGTATATCAGTGCGGCACGGGCGTACGGACTGCGGGTCGAACGCCAGCACTCCAACAGCTTTGCATAAGGAGAAGAATTGATGATCGAAAAGCCGTTTGTCGAATCCCAAAACTTGCTCAACCAACCCGAGGCATTGCGTCAGCGCTTAAGCGAGGATGGTTATATTTTCATGCGCGGCTTATTGGATCGCGCGCGCCTGCTGGGTTTGCGCATGGAAATTCTGGAAATTTGCCAAAAACACGGCTGGCTGTTGCCGGGTACAAAACTGGAAGACGGCAAAGGGCGCGCCGATGCCTATTCCGGTTATTTTGAATTCACGCCGGTCTACCGTGAGATGCAATACCTCGAAAATTTTCATGCGCTGGCACACGATCCCCAAATTCTAAAGACGCTGGAAACCGCGCTGGGCGAGCCGGTGTTTCCGCATGCCCGCAATATCGCGCGCATCACCTTGCCCGGCTCGAGCAAAATGACAACGCCTTCACACCAGGACCACGTTTTTATTCAAGGGAGTCAGGAGGTTTACACCGTTTGGTTTCCGTTAAGCGATTGTCCGGTGGCGTTGGGGGGATTGGGCATTGCCCGGGGCTCACACCGCGCGGGCATCTTTCCCACCAAGGAGGCGGAAGGCACAGGCGGCTTGTGCGCCGATGTTGACGAAAGCAAATATGAATGGCATAAGGGCGATTTTTTTCTGGGTGATGTGATCATGTTTCACTCGCTCACCGTCCATAAGGCCTATGACAATACAACAACAGATTTACTGCGCCTTTCGTGCGATTTCCGCTATCAGCCGTTCAGCGCGCCGCAGGTGGTTTGGGATTCTTTCCGGCCGCATATGCAACACCACGGCTGGGAAAACATCTATAGAAATTGGAAACAAGATTCTCTAAAATTCTACTGGCATCAATATGCTTTGCAGCTTCTGCCGTGCGTGCATCCGGCACAGGTCAAGCCCACGGCACGCAATAATTGATCAGTCAAGATAGATGCAAACATCCTCATCAGGAGCAGTTGAGGTCACTTTGGCGCTTCCACTACAGTCACTTTGCTCAACTTGAACAATCACGTCCTAATTTTCCATGATCCTTATTGAAAATCGCTGGAATGACTCGGCCTGCGCCGGTTTCACAGAAGAACAATTGCTGCTTTATCGTTCCAATCTTGTCGGTTCAGATTTGCGCATCACCAACTATGGCGGCGGCAACACCTCCGCCAAGATTCACATGCCGGATCCGCTTTCCCAACAAAAAGTTGAAGTCTTATGGGTCAAAGGATCGGGCGGCGATTTGGGCAGCATGAAGCTGGACGGCTTTGCCACACTCTACATGGACAAATTGCATGCGCTCAAATCACTCTACCGCGGCCTAGCTTACGAAGATGACATGGTCGGGTATCTGCCGCATTGCGCATTCAATCTCAATCCGCGCGCGGCGAGCATTGATACGCCGTTGCATGCCTTCATCCCGCAACCGCATGTTGATCACACCCACCCCGATGCGATCATCGCCATTGCCGCTGCCAAAGACGGCGAACGCCTGACCCGCGAGATCTTCCATGGCGAACTGGGCTGGCTGCCCTGGCAGCGTCCGGGCTTTGATTTGGGATTGAAACTCGAGGCCATGTGCCAGGCCAATCCCAAACTCAAAGGCATCGTGCTCGGCGGTCACGGCCTCTTCACTTGGGGTAAAACCGCGAAGGAATGTTATGAACAAACTCTGCGAGTCATTCAGGCCGCAACCGACTATCTCGAGCAGCACAGCGGCAGTAAGGTTTTTGGCGGACAAAAACACAAATCATTGTCAGAGGCAGTGCGTAAAGATTTCGCTATTGCCTTGATGCCGGCTCTGCGCGGCAAATTGAGCGCGGCAAAACACAAGATCGGCCATTTCAATGACACGCCCGAAGTGCTGGAATTTGTGAACTCGTCGCGCGCACGCGAGCTGGCCGCTCTCGGCACCTCCTGTCCGGATCATTTTCTGCGCACCAAAATCAAGCCTTTGTTCGTAGATTTGAATCCGGCGGCAGATTCCCCTGCAAGCGTGATCAGCAAACTCGATGCAATGCTGCAAGAATACTGCGCGGGCTATCAGGCATATTATGAACGCTGCCGTCACAATGATTCTCCCGCCATGCGTGATCCATTTCCGGTTGTGATTCTTCTGCCTGGCGTTGGCATGCTCACTTTTGCATCGGATAAAGCAACGGCCCGCATCGCCGGCGAGTATTATGTCAACGCCATCAATGTCATGCGGGGCGCTACCGGCGTGAGCGACTATCTCAGCATACCGGAGCAGGAAGCATTTAACATCGAATACTGGCTGCTCGAGGAAGCCAAGCTGAAACGCCTGCCCAAGCCCAAAAGTCTTGCAGGCCGGGTCGCGCTGGTTACCGGAGGCGCAGGCGGTATCGGCAAAGCCACAGCGCGACGCTTCTTGCAGGAAAGCGCTTGTGTGATTTTAATGGATATCGACACAAATGCTCTTGAAGTCGCTGAAAAGGAATTGCAGAACGAATTCGGCCGGGACGTGGTGCGAGCGGCAGTCAGTGATGTCACCGATGAAGCCTCGGTTGAACATGCATTCCGTCGCGCGATACAAGAATATGGCGGGTTGGATGTTCTCGTATCAAATGCCGGTTTGGCTTCCGCTTCTAGTTTCGAAGAAACCACTTTGGCGCTTTGGCATAAGAATATGAGTGTATTGGCCACCGGCTACTTTTTAGTATCCCGCGCAGCTTATCAAATCATGAAGACGCAGGGACTGGGCGGCTCAATCGTTTTTGTGGGCAGCAAAAATGCCCTGGCAGCCTCTCCCAAAGCGGCGGCTTACAACACGGCGAAAGCGGCGGAGTTGCATTTGGCGCGTTGCATTGCGCTGGAAGGCGCCGATTATGGCATCCGCGCCAACGTGGTAAATCCTGATGCCGTTTTGCGCGGCTCGAAAATTTGGTCGGGCCAATGGCGCCAGGAACGCGCGCAGGCTTATAATCTTTCCACCGACGAGCTGGAAGAATTCTATCGCAAACGCAGCATGCTCAAACGCAATGTCTTTCCGGAAGACATTGCGGAGGCAATTTACTTTTTTGCTTCTGAGCTTTCATCGAAATCCACCGGCAATCTCCTCAATGTTGATGCCGGGCATGCCGGGGCATTTACGCGTTAGCCCAAATGAGAGGCCTGAAATTCCAGCAAGTCAAATACGCATGACCGATTTTGATCGTCAAACAAATTAGGCCTTCAAAGATTTGAAGGGGAACGCCATGCCACATTCACAATATCTCGCTTTTGATATTGGCGCAGAAAGCGGCCGCGCGATGCTCGGCACGCTCGTAGATGGGCAATTGACCATTCAGCAAATCAGCCGCTTTGCCAACGGCATGCTGGAGGTGAACGGCCATTTGCACTGGAACATCTACCGGCTCTTTGAAGAGATCAAAACTGCATTGCAAGCGTGCGCCGCCCAACATACCGACAAACCCGCCAGCCTCGCGATTGACACCTGGGCTGTGGATTTCGGCCTGGTCGGCCGCGAAGGCGACATTTTGGGATTGCCTTTTGCGTATCGCGATCACCGCACGGCAGGCATGATGGAAGAAATGTTCAAGATGGTGCCGCAGCAGCGCTTGTATCAACTCACCGGAATCCAGATGCTTCCGTTCAATACCATTTTTCAATTGCTGGCCATGGCTCGCAGCCGCTCCTCCCTTTTGCAAATCGCCCAGCATTTGCTTTTCATTCCCGATCTCTTGAACTATCTTCTTACCGGCGAAAAAAAATCCGAGTTCACACTTGCCACCACTTCACAATTGTACAATCCCCTGAAGCGCGATTGGGAGAAAGAATTGCTCAAAGTCATCGGCGTTTCCCGGGCCCTCATGCCGGAAGTTGTTAAGCCAGCCACCAAGCTGGGCTCATTGCTCTCCACGATAGCCCGCGAAACCGGCATGCAAAAAACTCCTGTAGTGGCTTGCGCCAGCCACGATACGGGTTCAGCCGTGGCTGCGGTTCCGGCGCAGGGCCAGGACTGGGCCTATCTCAGCTCAGGAACTTGGTCTCTCATGGGTGTCGAAGTTCATGCACCGGTAATGACGGCGCACGCGCAACAACTCAACTTCACCAATGAGGGCGGAGTCGCAGATACGTTTCGCTTGCTCAAGAACATCATGGGACTGTGGCTGGTGCAACAATGCCGGAAAGCATGGCTTGCGCAGCGCGAGTATAGTTACGAAGAGCTCATGAAATTGGCCGCCAACGCGCCGTCAAGCAAGTCGTTGATCGATCCCGACAGTCCGGAGTTTCTAAATCCGCCGGATATGCCTGTTGCCATACAGGCGTATTGCCAGCGTACCGGGCAAGCAGTTCCGCAATCTCACGCACAGATCATTCGGTGTGTTTATGAGAGTCTTGCGCTCAAATATCGCCTGGTTCTGGAACAACTGAAACAAATTCATTCACAGAAGATAAGCCGGCTGCACATTGTCGGGGGAGGCGCAAACAACACCTTGCTGTGCCAGTGGACTGCCAACGCCACAGGTCTGCCAGTGTTTGCCGGACCAAGCGAGGCCACAGCCATCGGCAATATCATGGTGCAGGCTCTGGCCTCCGGACAAGTGCAATCTCTGGCGGAGATTCGCGGCGTCGTGGCGGCTTCCTTCCCACCCGAACGTTTCGAGCCACAAGAGCAAGAAGCCTGGAACGAGGCGTTTGTGCGGTTTCGCAAACTGGTGAATTGAAAAATGTCAAGCATTCAGCGTTAATGCAGAACCGCGCATTATGAACAGGAGCCGGAACATGAACACTTCAGCAAATCAGGCGGCTTATAAACTGGCGCAGGAGAAATATGCCGCTCTCGGCGTTGATACAGAAGCTGCCATGCAAACATTGCAAACCATTTCGATTTCGCTGCAATGCTGGCAGGGCGATGATGTCGGCGGATTTGAGAAGCCGGAGGCCGCGCTCTCCGGCGGTGGAATTATGGCCACGGGCAACTATCCCGGCAAGGCGCGCACGCCAGACGAGCTTCGCATGGACGCGGAAAAGGCTTTCACGTTGATACCGGGCAAACATCGCTTCAGCCTGCACGCGATGTATGGTGAGTTCAGCGGGAAAAAAGTCGAACGCGATCAAATCCGGCCGGAGCATTTCAAGGGCTGGATCGACTGGGCCAGACAGCAAAATCTCAAACTTGATTTCAACGCCACGTGTTTTTCACATCCCAAAGCCGATTCGGGATTCACCTTGAGCCATCGCGACAAAGCGATTCGCGAATTTTGGATGACACATGTGCAGCGCTGCCGCGAAATCAGCGCAGCCATGGGCCGCGAGCTCGGCAGCCCCTGCATTCACAACCTTTGGATTCCAGACGGCTACAAAGACATCCCGGCTGATCGTTGGCGGCCGCGATTTCGTTTGCGCGAGGCGTTGGACGAAATTTTCAATGTATCGCATTCCTCCCGCGAAATGAAAGACGCGGTTGAAAGCAAACTTTTCGGCATCGGCAGTGAAGCCTATGTGGTCGGATCGCATGAATTCTATCTCGGCTATGCCCTCACCCGCGGCAAAATCATCTGTCTGGATATGGGACATTTTCATCCCACCGAATCCGTTGCCGACAAGCTTTCCGCGATTCTGCAATTCTCACCGGAGGTGTTGCTGCACATCAGCCGCGGTGTGCGCTGGGACAGCGATCACGTCGTCATTCTCAACGACGAGGTGCGCGCCCTGGCCGAGGAGATCGTGCGCGGCGGCATGATGGATCGCGTTCATATCGGCCTTGATTTCTTTGACGCCAGCATTCATCGCGTGGGCGCATGGGTTATCGGCACTCGCGCCGTCATCAAAGCTTTGCTGTTTGCGCTTTTGGAGCCGCACGACAAACTGAGTGAATTTGAACATGCCAACGACTACGGCGGCCGGCTTGCCTTGTTGGAAGAAATTAAAACTCTGCCGTTTGGTGCAGTGTGGGAGAATTATTGCGAGCGCATGAATGTGCCGGTGGGTATGGCCTGGCTGAACGAAATAATATCGTATGAAAAGACGGTGACAAGCAAACGCATGTGATCAATCGGCGCGCAGCAACGCCAGAGTGATTTCTGCCGCCTTCTCGATGTCACGCACCGCAATACATTCCGCTGCCGTGTGTGCCATTTCAATGTCACCGGGGCCAAACACAATGGTGGGAATTCCTGCCGTATTGAGAATCGATGCGTCTGTTGCGTAGTGCGCCGTTTTGAGCGCAGGCGCCCACCCGGCTGCTTGGCAGGCAGACAAAAGCTCACGACATGCCATGCTATTTCTATCGATATAAACTCCCGGCGCTTCGAGATACGGCGGTTCGAGGCGATATTCAGCGATTCCCCGCAATTCTTGCTCAATGGCTGTCCGGATGGAATCATAACTATCGCCCGGCAACAGACGATGATCAATCTCAATCGTGCAGGAGGACGGCACAGTATTGACGGTTTCCCCTCCCCAAATTCTGCCAATATTCATCGTGGCCGGACCCAGTTCGGCATGACTTTTCTGCAGTAAACGTTTCGCATACACTTCCAACCGCTTGATCACTTCTCCCATTTTATAGATTGCGCTTTCACCCAGCCACGGCAACGCTGCATGCGCGCTTTTTCCCGGGGTTGACAATAGAAATCGGCAAACGCCCTTGTGCGCATGAATGATGTTCAATGAGGTCGGTTCAGCCGCAATGGCGAACGTCGCATTGAGATTCATCTGCGCCAATTGTCGCGCCCCGCCAAACGAATATTCCTCGTCATGCACCGCTGCCAGTATCAAATTGCGCTTCCAGGGATGCCCCTGCTGCAGCATTTGCTCGACGGCATACAAATAAACCGCAAGCGCAGATTTCGTGTCACACGAGCCGCGGCCAAACAGCAAACCCTTTTCTATTTTGGGATCAAACGGCGCAATGCTCATGTTCTCGTGCGAAACCGTGTCCATATGCGCTTCCAGCATCACGGTCTCCGTCCTGCCGGCATCGATTATGGCAATTACATTCGGGTGATTCGGATCATCGGACTCGATGCGAACATCAACCTCCAGAGCATGCAAAAAGGCGTGAATATACGCAGCGACTTGCTTTTCAGAATAGATTTCTCCGGAAACATTTTTCCCCATCGGGTTCACGGAAGGAATGGCAATCAATTCTCTCGCCAGGGTGACGGCGCGATGCATATGACATACTCCCAAGCCTATCTAGAATTCAAAAAAATCAGCGCGGTTTAGCCCATCGGCGAGCAACCGAACTCATTGCAGTTGGAGCGAGCGTTGAATGCCCAACTCCAAGCCCCGCAATTCCGCCAGTCCTCGCATTCTGCCGAAGAGTGAATAACCGGGATAGATATTTTTCCGGCGCTGATCGGGCAGCATGAGATGGCCGTGATCCGGACGCATGGGCATGCGATGATCCTGCCTTGCTGACTCAATACGGCGTTTTTGTTCAAGCAAAATCGTCTTCATCACGCTGAACATGTCAACATTTCCATCCAAATGATTGTCTTCGATGAAATCGCCCTCGCGATTTCGAGTGACATTGCGGAGATGGATGAAATGGATTCTTTCTGCGAAAGTTCCGGCCATATCAACAAGATCATTCTCAAAGCCGGCCCCGAGCGAGCCGGTGCAAAACGTAATTCCATTCGCGTATGAATCGCTGGCCTTCAGAATCTGTTCAAGATCTGGTTTGTTGCGCACCACCCGGGGCAAACCCAGCAGCGGCCACGGCGGATCATCCGGGTGAATTGCCAGCAGCACGCCTGCCTCCTCGGCAACCGGCGCCATCTCCTTGATGAAAGCGATCAGGTTTTCACGCAACTCGGTTTCGCCGATTTCAGTGTACTCGCGCAGAGCCGTGCGCAACTCTTCCAAACTGTATGCTTGCAACGAACCCGGAAGACCCAACAGCACGGTTTGCTTGAGCTTCTCTTTCCGGCTCTCACTCAGGCCCGCGAAATATTGCCGGGCCTGCTGAATTTGATCGGCGCTGTAGTTGGCTTCTGCCTGCGGCCGCTGCAAGATGAAGAGATCGAAGGCCGCAAAGGCTTTCGTTTCAAATTTCGTAGTGATCGAGCCATCCTTGAATTCCACCTCGAGATCGGTGCGCGACCAATCGAGAATCGGCATGAAGTTGTAGCACACAATGTCAATACCGCAATAACCCAAATTTCGTATCGACGCAGCGTAATTTTCCAGACAGCGCCGATAATTGCCCGTTCTCTTTTTGATATCTTCATGAACCGGAACACTCTCAGCCACCGACCAGGTCAAGCCTTCCGAGGCAATGATCGCTTTTCTCTTCAGGATTTCTTCAACCGGCCAAATCTCACCAGCGGGAATCTGATGCAGCGCCGTTACGATCCCGGTGGCGCCGGTTTGCTTGATCTCCTTAAGAGAAATGGGGTCCGCCGGGCCGAACCACCGCCACGTTTGTTCAAGAGCCATTTGTCAGAGTCCCGTAGTGTCAAAGTTGATGGCAGAATCGTATACCGCCCCATCGAACACGACATATTTATTTTTTCTCAAACTTGAAATGCCATTCAAGGGCGAATATTCTGTAAGAATAAAGCGGCTGCGATATCCCGGCTTGATTTCTCCGAATTTTTCTTTGTAGCCCAATCGCCGCGAGCTGTTTCCCGTCGCGGCATTGATCACCGATATCGCCGAGAGTCCAGTATGCTCCATCAATTCCAATTCATCCCAAAGGCCAAAACCGTGAGGGACGCCGCAGGAGCCGGCATCGCTGCCGGCGATGACAGGCACGCCCATCTCATGCGCTTTGCGCAAGCTTGCCGCATGCTGCTCAAGAATCATGCGCAGATTTGAAATGACCTTGTCATCCCAACCCCGTTGCACGGCAAACTCAGCTTGCTTTTGCACCGGCGCAATTGTCGGAACCCATGCGATTTGGCGGTCGCGCATCCTAGCCAACTGATCAGCGCGAATGAAGAAGCCATGCTCAACGGAATCCACTCCACCTTCAATCACCCGCTCAATGCCGTCATCGCCGGAGGCATGCGCAAAAGCTTGTTTGCCGAATTCTCGCGCCGCATTCACCAGCTCGGTTACTTCACGAGTTGTCATTTGCGGTTCTTTGGCAACCCGGCATTCTTTAAAATCGATGATATCCGTGGCGATCAGTTTGATGCGATCAGCGCCCGCATGAATCCTCGCTTGCACGCATGCTTTGAGTGAGGAGTGATTCTCAATAGGCTCCGCCATAAAGCTGCCGTAACGGCCCTTGCGGTGTATCGCCGCACCTGGACTGTCGACATAAGGCATGATTGGTTTCCCTTCATGCGCATAAAGCTTGCTGAGCGCCAGCCCAACGCCGTGCCTGTCGCCCGCATCGCGGACCGCGATAATGCCGATCCGAACCAGCTTCTCCAATCGCCCGCGCGCCGCATTCAACAATTCTGGTGGATCTTTCTTAAGATGGGCATTCCGCTTCTCAAAATCCAATTCTCCGCCTTCCAGAAACAAATGCGCGTGTGCTTCGATCAAGCCGGGCAATAGCGTGTATTGATTCAATTCAGCATCCGGGTGACTTTGTCCGGCATTTAATAAATCCGCGGGCGGCGAATCGCCGACATATCGAATCGCCTGAGCATCATAAATAATATGAACATTTCTGCGAGGCATGGCGCTGCAACCATCGATCAGGGTCCCGACGCGCAGCCAGACACGTCGCTCATTGGAAGCGTGCGGAATCATTTTCTTGCGGCCGCTGATTTACCGGCGGAATAATCATCGCTTTTCATTTGATCTTCAACTGTTGCAGCCATAAAAAGCGTTGTTGCAAATGCCCTCTGTCATTCAACTATTCGACCAACCATGTTTCGCTTAATCAATCATCCGTGGACGCAGCATTTTTGCAAATTTCCATCACGGCCTCAGCCTGGCGAAACCCCGCGGTTTCCTGGCTTTCGCCTTCGCCGGCTCTACCCTGCTCCAGGGCGCGCCGCAGCTGCTGCACAACCGTGTGATCTGCGGGCAACGGCATAGGCGATTTCTCCGGATTGGCAATGGCAAAGTCCAGCCCGGCCTCCACCGCCAAAGTGAGATAGGCCCTCTCCAAATTCTCTCGGATGTGTTTGGGCGTGCCCCAGGCAAAATTTGACAAGCCCACCGTTAGATGAACACCGCGCAAGTCCGGGTCTTGCCGGATGAGTCGCATGGCATCCAGCCCGATGTTCACCAGGCCGTAGGTGTCGGCGCCAACCGGCGCGAGTCCCGGATCAATGATAATCTTGTCGTTGGTACGGTTGGCTTTGGTCGCCAAAAGCTCGACAAAATGCTTGGCAGCAGCATGAACATCGTTGGGGTGCAGGCATTGCTCGGTGCCGCCGGCGCCGAATTTTTCAGAAGCCATGACAATAACCAGCGTGTCGTATTCTGCGGTCAACTCGATCATTTCTTCCAAACGTTCACGCGAGGCTGCGATTGAGTTCAGAATGGGCGCGCCTTTGCTGCGATCATAATGTTTCAGCGCGACCTTGTGATAGTCCACCGCAGGATTGTCGATGCACAGAGGCAATGTCGTCGCTTCCTGAATCGCGGGGATAACTTCAGGCAGAAAACTCAGCATGTCTGCCAGCTTCACCTGAACCTGGCGTGTGGCATCGATGTTCAGATCCAAGTAGTCCGCGCCCAAATCTGCCTGCAATTGCGCCAGGCGTTGATAACCCGCCACATTGCGTTCAGCGAACGCATTGCGCGCCCGGGCATAGGCATTGTTGATCAAATCTCCGATGATGCGCAGTTTTGTTTCAGCCATTCTATTTTCCTTTTGAAATGTTGCATTTCATGCTCGTATGCGGCCGTTGGATTTCTGCCGGTCAGGTTTAAGTTGAAAGTTGCCGTTCGCGCTCCCCGCCTTTGTTTTTTCAACCTCACAGGCGCATGCCTGCTCCACCGCTTTTGCAGCATGATCACGTCTCAGCCAATTGTTTGCCCAGGACGAGGTTCCTCGAAGCGCTTGATTCTGCAGCACGGGAACGTGACACAGCAGTTCCTGTTCCTTGCCCTCATACTTGAGGCGCTCGTAGGCACGCAGCCAGATACAATCGCCATAGCCCGCCACTTCGCAATGCCCGTCTTTCGTTCCGCCGCACGGACCGTTGCGTTGATTTTTGGCACACTGAGACTCAGGGCACAAGTATGCGATTTCCGGCAAAGAACAATCGCCGCAATCCCGGCAATCGAATAAAATTATTTTGCTCCAATGCTCCACGATGCGCATCAACCTTGGTCCCTGACTGGGATCGTGCGCATTTTGGCACATCTTCCTGCCCCAATTTGCCAGCGCGCGATCCGGTGTAAACATCATCTCATGTGTCATTTTGGATAAATGATACACCGGGCCAACATGCTGCGACTTTTCCAGCTTGGCGGACGAACTTTGAACAGAAGAATCGGCCAGACCGGTATCAGGGTTTTGGGCGTAGTAGAAAAACTCGCCTGGCCTGGAAAATTTGATTTCCCGCGCAAATTGCTTCCAATCGTCCCGAGAAAACGAGCGTTCGATTGCGATAATTTTTTCTATAGCAGCAAAATTGTAAACACCGCCCAAATATGCGCCGCGATAGCCCAAACCGCGATAGATTGCAATCTGCTTGGCCGCAAATTCATAAAAGAACGCCTTGCCCTGGTCGGCGGATTGCCCGTGCTTCAAACAAAGCTCCAGCAGCGGTGGCGTCACTGTAATGCCGGGGATTTTCTTGTCGTGAAAAACTTGGGCGACTCTGGGGTTGAGCACGTACACGTTTCCGATCAAAGGCACGTGCTTCATGGCGTGGTGATCCATGTAAAGCCGCAGTTCGTGAATCTTGCGGGAGTCGTAGCCGACTTGATTGATGATGAATTGCGCGCCGCATTCGACCTTTTTTTGCAGCTTGAGATACTGCGGCATAACTTCGCCTTCGCGCAATTTGAAATTGCTCGTCACTGCGCCAAGCAAGAATTGGGTTTTCCCAAGACGCTCTGCTTCATTTCGGGCGCCCTCCTTGCAGTATTCGAAGCCGTGATTCATTTTATTCAACATGGTGAGCAAGCCAATGGAATCAAGGTCGAAAACCGGCTTTGCCATGCCCCCTTCGCCGCTAACCGGATAGTCACCAGTCATAGCCAAAATATTATGAAAACCCTCGCTGCTCAGCACCCAGGCTTCGCTTTCCAAGCCATTGCGGTTAAGATCCTTGCACGTCATATGAATGACGACTTCTTTACCCGCATATAAAATCGGCTTGCCCAGCGCATACGGCGCCAACTTGGGATTACCGCCGGCATTGTCGGTAATCGAAATCCAATCGATCACGGGGCAATCCACCAGTTCGTTGGCAAAATTCCGCGCTTGCATCGCACTCTTCTCCGCCATCGAACCGCGAATGGATAACAGTTCGACGCCGAGAAGAAAATCCTCGGTTTGAAAGAGTTTTTCGCGAAGGGTCTTTTGCATACTAATAATTCGCCTCGCTTTTTCATCGGCCAGCAGCAACCAAACCAGCGCCTGGTGAAGAATCTATTTTTAAGGCAACAAGGCGCCGGCACACTCTCACCTTAAAAAAATATCCAGCTTCGTTCTCTTGTCATCGCGGAGGGATATTGTGAAGTGCTCCGCAGTAGGCCTAGAATTTCACAAGACCCCTCCAGGATGACATTCGAGAGGCGCGTCTACAAGTGTGTGTTAGACAGGTCCAGCGGCTTCTTCCAATTCCTTTTTTACAGCAGTGGCGACTTCCTCCGGCGCGCCTTCACGCAGCATGGTATCGCTCCAGCGCCATTGCGTGAGATAATCATCAGTCTCGACCAATCCCTGCGTCCCGGCTTCCTGGTCGATACGAACTGTGAAACGGTGCGGCATTTCGACTTTGAACTCGTCAAAATCATCCCAGGCTTTAACCTGAGAGGGAATATTCTGCCAGTAAAGAATCTGATAATAGGCCATCGTCACATCTCAGCTTTGAATTTTTTGTAAAAATCCTTCTGTTGGTTAATTATCTCTGCCCAGAAATGAGTGGGGGTGGGCTAACCCTTGCCAACCAATCTCAAAAAAAGATCGACGGCGCTGGAGGCATCGGCGCCGTAACCGTCCGCGCCGATTTCGTCGGCGAACATCTGGCTGATGGGCGCTCCGCCAACCGCCATTTTGATATGACCCAGGCCCTTTTCTTCGAATCCATCAATGACAGTCTTCATGTAAGTCATGGTGGTGGTGAGCAACGCGCTCATACCAATGATATCGGGTTTGTGTTGCTCGGCGGCGGCGAGAAATTTTTCAATGCTCTGATCCACGCCAATATCGTAAACTTTGAAGCCGGCGCCCTCGGCCATCATGCACACTAGATTTTTTCCAATGTCGTGCAAATCGCCGCGCACGGTTCCCATGACGATCACGCCGGGTGGCTGCACGTTCGAATCGTGTGCCGACAACAGTGGTTTGAGCACGGCCATGCCGGCTTTCATGGCGCGCGCGGCAATCAGAACCTCGGGCACATAAAGAATGTTGTGTTTGAAGTCTTCGCCGACGACGCTCATGCCGGCAATCAATCCTTCATTCAAAATTTCCTGAACGCTTCGCCCTTCGGCGAGAGCGTCCTTGGTCATTTGTTCAACTTCTTTGGCTTTGCCTTCGTAAAGGCATTGGTTCATCAAAGCATAATCAGGCATATCTCGCTTTCTCCGGAAGATGAATGTGTCAAACCGGGCCAGAATTTCTTGGCGTTTTCTCCGCTTTTTCTTGGCGTTTCTCGCCTGCCCGGCGGCGGGCGCTTTTCTCTTCTGATTTCACCATTTCCAAATCATCATCACCGTTGATCAAGAAATCCAGGTTATTCCTATCGGCTGGAATTGAACTCTTTCAACGCCGCTTGCATGGCCAAAATGTTTGCGCGGGGCATGCCCGGGCTGACGCCTCCGCCGACGGAAAGAATGATGCCCTCGCCTCCACTTTTCTCCAGAACCTCCAATGTGGCCTTGCGCACCTCTTCCGGCGTGCCGCGCACGCCAATCTCCAAAGGATTGACATTGCCCATCAGGCACATCCGGTCGCCGACGCGCGCTTTCACTTCGGCAATATCGGTTTGCTTGCCCCAATTCAAAACATTGAAGCCGCAGTCCGGCAAATGATCCAAACACGCGGTGACTTCAGCGTCGTTATGATAGAGCTTTACCCAGTCTTGGGGGAAGGCCTCGCAGATTCGCTTCAAATAAGGATGCGCGAATTCCATGTAATGCTCTTCATTGATGAATCCCACAATATCATCCAGGATGAAAATGCCCTCCACCGTATCTCCCATGTATTTTGTCTGTGCTTTCAGCCAGTCGATAATCAGGTTCGTACAGCGATCGATGAGTTTATGCGCCCACTCCGGTTTTTCCACAATGTCGATCATAAACTCGGTGGTACTGCGCACAAAACCGGCTGTGCAGAGCGGCCCGCGCGAGGTGACCATCGGCAGAATCTCGCCTTGATCCAAAATGCGTTGCTTTTGCATTTTGATACGGTGCAGCGTCAATGCCATAAAGGCGTCGCATTCCACCTCATATTCCGGAAAGTTGTCAATGTCCTCGAGGTGATAAAGCGTATGATATTCACTAGGTGTATTGTTTTGCCAGAATTTGATCTTGGCGCCCAATGCCGAAGGCTCTGCCGCCATGCCATATTCCATCCACCAGGAGGGAACAAAAATGATATCCGGATATTCTTGATGAATTTTTAAATTGGATTGGAACCATAGCTCGGGATCGAGATAATAATCCATGTGATTCAAGCCCAAATAACCGGGGATCCACGGGCTATCGATAATCAGAGCCATGGGCACCTGTTCTAATTTTTCCAGGCGGGCTGCTTTCTTGAAGATTTCCCATTGTGCGGGTTTCATGTTTTTTTCCTTTCTCGTCGGCGGTCTTGAGGAGTTCATACGGCAAACAACGTCGTTCCCAGGGAGTCGTTTTTCAAATCTTGTATTGTGCTCGACAACCAAGAAGACGCTTTCAGCATGACACATGATCTAAAAAATCGCTTCCCCCGGCGATCACATCGCCACCCTAATTTCGTTGTCGCTGATTATCATCTCAATTCCCGCCGTTTTTGCTGCTTCTTGAAGCGCCGCTTGCAGCATGACAACAGGATCTTTACTGACCTCCAGCCTTCGCATCAAGCCTTCGCCTTTCTTTGCGCCGACGGCAAGGGTGATTTTCAAGCCCTTGCGTTTACAGGACACGCGTGTACCGTCCGCGAGCGTCGTATTCATGGGTTTGATGAAGGCGTCAATGTAATGAACGCCAATGCCGGACTTGTCATTGACTTCCGGCAACAATTTCTCTTTTGCCGCCTGATTGAGATCACAAAGCTTGATCATGATTGAGGCTCCAAGTTTTATCTTACTTTTGGCACAATTGTTCTACAGACAACAAATCAATCATCCTTTGAAGGAGTAGCTATGCGCGTCCTTGCGGGTTTATTTGCGGGTTGAGAAAAAAATACTCAAAGAGCTTTGCTTTTCTTTTCGTCTTGTGCCAGGGCGTAGTGAATTACTTCTAGCGCCAGGCCCCATTTGTGTTCACGGCCGGCTGCATCACAAAAGCAGGCGGAGGGATGGTATTGGCGTTTCCAAGTCAGCACCTCATTGAGAGAACGGCCCAGCAACGGTTTTTCACTGGCAATCGCCCGCTCGAGCTCTTCAGCGTTACGAGTATATTCACACATGTAGGCATGGCCGGTATCGCCTGCCGCCGGGACGCAACGCATCTCGAGAATCCTGTAGCCTTCGCTTGGCGAAGCAAGCCGAATATGATAGTCATACTCCAGGGGCTTTCCTAAAGTGGAACAAGTTGTACCTGCATAGCGGAATCGTGCTTGCACCGAACGGTCGGCAAGAACGTTCAATTGCAGCCGCTCCTGCGACCACTTTTGCAGCGCGCGTGTGTTCGTCGAATATTTTCCATTTTGATCAAGAACCGGCGGGCTGGAAGCCGTCACGCCGGAAATCCGGTCAACCCGTGCCTGCAATTGAGTCACCTCCTCCATGCGCATGCGTGCGTGCGTGTATGGCGCACGGCGATACTGGCACGAGAGCATGGAACAGCTTTCACACGGCACCAATTCCCTGAGAGTTTGAACGCGATTAACATGCCGTGTAATACCAAACACCGCGAGCAAGGATTTCTTGGGCCGCAGCATGCCGGTTTCCAACACATGGATTTCCTCGGGAAAATGTTCCTGACGAATCAGGCCTAGCAGTTTGCGCTGATCTGCAATATCCCAATCGGGATAGCCCGGGCTGTAATGAGGCAGCACCGCCATTGCCTGATTCTCGGCCCATGCACATAACCGCGCGCCCGCGCTTGTGATCAAATGTTCGACAACCGCTGAGCCATACATTTCCAAAAAAAAGTATTCATCCGGTTTTTCTTCCAGCCAGAGTCGGCGCGCCTTTTCTTCACACTCTTTGCCGGCGCTCACAGCCACCAACATCGCGGTATGCGCTTCCGCCTTGAGCAATTGCTCCTGAAGCCTCGTTGAT
Source organism: uncultured Cytophagia bacterium (assembly GCA_964457925.1). Lineage (GTDB taxonomy): Bacteria > Zhuqueibacterota > Zhuqueibacteria > Zhuqueibacterales > Zhuqueibacteraceae > Coneutiohabitans. The sequence continues at coordinate 7,883 of CAYWGH010000048.1, read as the reverse complement.
GAGAAGTCAACGCCGTCAATTCTGAGCCGTCCATTTGAAACATCAAGCTGCGCCGTTTGCCGCGCATAAATCCACGGTTTGCCGTTTTCGGCATACCAGTTTCTGGCCCAATCGGCCAAATCTTGAGAATGCTCGGATAACTCATACTGCTTGGGATAACCCAACAGACGTTTGTATTCAGCTTCCTGTACATTCGTCTCGGGTTGTTTGTCGAGCAGCACGATCATGCTTGCCTCAACGTTTCAACCGGTTTGAATTGGCACCCTTCAACAAAGCAATCGAAAAAGCCGGGGTGAGTCTCCAAACGGCAGTGCTTGACTCGTTTCAATAAATTCTCCAGTTCCACACGTTTTGACCGCGACAACAGCGCCATGCAAGCGCCTTCGATGGAAGCATTGCCGACCTGAAGGATTTTTGCGCCGTCGATATTGGGAATCAAACCAATCCGTTTTGCCGCTTCAACATTCAAATGCCGGCCAAACCCACCGGCCAAATAGAAAACCTCGATCTCTTCAAATCCGATCCCATATTCATCGAACACAATCTGCAGGCCGGCAACATTGGCGCCTTTGGCCTGCGCCAGTTCATTAATGTCGCTTTCGTTCAAATAAATCGCACGCGCGCCATTCTCATGAAGTACAAAGCGCTTTTCGCCATGCTCAAACCGCCCGAGCGGGTTGATCTGGCCGGTTCGCAACAGCTCGCTCAACAAATCAATCAGTCCGGAGCCGCAGAGGCCCTCCGGCTCACTGCCATCGATGACATTGTAATCGATTTTCCCATCAGCATTGATCTTCACTCTTTCGATCGCGCCCGGCAATCCCGGCATGCCGCAGGAAAGATTGCCGCCTTCGAATGCCGGCCCGGCGGGACAAGAGGCCGCGAGAATCTTATCTTTGTTGCCGACAATCAGCTCGGTGTTGGTGCCGATGTCCATGATCGCGACCAAACGCTTTTCATTGGCCAGGTCCACCGCCAACATGCAAGCGGCCGCGTCTGCGCCGACATGGCCGCTGATGATGGGCAGGCCGTAGGCGCGTGCTTTGGGATTCAGCCGCAGCAACAGCCGTCTCGCAGGTGCCGTGACACTCGTTGTCGTCCGCCGGCCATCTGCCGTCTCCAATTCAGTGAGGGATTGATAAGGGCTTTGCCCGATGGAATACACATTCAGCCGAAAGAACAAATCGCGCATGGTGGAATTCCCGGCAACAACGACTTCGTAGATCGAGGCAGGGTCTACCGGAAACTCCTCGATGACATGATTGAGATAGCGCGCAAGCGTGCGCTGCAGCAGCTTGCCGGGATGAGTGGTGTCATAATGGATGCGCGACATGACTTCAGTACCGCCGAAACGCTGCGGATTCTCAAAAGCCGCATCGGCAATAATCTCACCAGTCTCCAGATTCAACAGCCGGATGACAACCGTCGTCGTTCCTAAATCCACGGCCAGTCCGTGGATGGGAGCAGAGCTGCGATCGATTATTTCGTCATCCAGGAGAATATACTCGCCATCACGCACGACGGCAGGATCGCGCTTCAGATCTTGATGCTGCAGGGGAAGTCGCATCGCGCGTTTTTCAATGCGCATGTCGCCGCGCCGCAAGGTATGGCATCGCACGATGCCGGAGTTCGCAACAATGCGAGTGCGGCAGGAAAGCCGGAAGTTTCCCTGCAAGTAATCTTCCTGCACCGCCGGCGCCGAAAGGCATTCCATGCCCGCGATGATTTCCACCAGACACTCTTTGCACTTCCCCTGCTTCAGGCACGAGGTCGGCACACGAATGTCCAAAGATTCGGCATAATCGAAAAGCGAGGAGCCGGGCGCGACGCGGGCATGTTCATTATTGAAGTGCAGCTCAACGCTCATGATGTTCAAAATCCAATGGAATTACCGCCGTCCACCGGGAGCACGACGCCGGTGATATATTTCGCCTGCGCCGACGCGAGAAACAGCGCCGCATTAGCGACATCCACAGGCTCACCGAATTTTCCCATGGGCGTGCGCGCCAAGGCTCTTGCCCTTCTCTCCGGATCATCTTCAAAAGCTCTGGCAGACATGGCGGTGGCAATAAATCCCGGCGCGAGACAATTGACGCGAATGCCATGCGGCGCCCATTCCACAGCCAGCACACGCGTCATGCCTTCGACCGCTGATTTGGAAGCGGCATAACCGACAACTTTGGGAACACCATAGTGGGTGGCCATTGAGCTGATCATGATGATGTTGCCGCCTCGGCCCACCATGGTCTGCGCAATCTCTCGAGTGAGCGCGAAAACTGCTGTCTGGTTGGTATGCACGATTTCCTGATACTCTTGATTGGAAACCGCCAGGGCGTCCTTTTTCAAATTGATTCCCGCGTTGTTTACAAGAATGTCAATCGTGCCTAGTGAATTGTGTATCTGTGAAATTAACTCCGGAAACCGATCGATCGCATCCAAATCAAATGCAATGAAACTCGTATTTTCGCCCAATTCGTTTTTGGCCCGCGTGAGCTTTTCAACATTTCTGCCGACGATAACAATCTTCGATTGATTCGCAACAAAGGCTCCGGCAATGGCATAACCCAATCCGCTTGCGCCGCCCGTCACTAAAACATTCTTGCCAACGAGATCTTCATACATTGCTGCCATCTGATCCTGAACTCCGTTGATTGATGCTTCTGATCACTTGAATCGACTGCTCTTGCTAGCTGGCGCGGTCAGTCTCACACTCCCGTACCTGGAAAACCCTGTCCATTTGTCATTCTGGCAAGAATCTTGTGGAGTTTTGAGTACAACGACAGACACTCCACAGGATCCCTGTGCAATGACAAGACAAAATACTCTTGCGAATTATATTGACTGTGCACCAGAGGCGTAGCCGGAAAGTCTTTTTTAACAAAAAATGGTTTCCGAAATCAAATGTTTGATTGCAGTGGTTTCGAGAAACACCGGGGTTCCGGCCACGCCTCTAGTCAGATGTTCCAATTCTTCGGGCAAAGGCTTCTCCTCCAAACTGTTCAAGTTGAAAGCCGGATACCCTTCCCTTCTCATCCTTCTTAAAACGCGCGAAGAGATACTGGCCGGGAACGTAAAAATCCTGCTCGGTCTCGGCGTGCAAGACTAGCTTCGCATTGTATGGGCCTTGCGCGACAAGATGATCATTTTCCATGAAAATCAAAATCTTTGTTTCAGGATTGAGTTGATACGCGCCGGCGTATTGCGCCAGGATTGCTGCCTCAAGTTTAAGTGACGGCCGCGCAAAAACAAACTGCAAGCCTCGGGTATATCCTTCGGCCTTCGTGCCGGAATGGCCGGTGTTTTCCAGCACCCGCGTTTGCAGCGAGAATCCCTGATAATTCCGCGCTTTCAACTGATCCACAAATTTCTGAAAACCGGCGACGTCTTCCAGCTCTCCCACCGCCATAAAAAGCCGGGCTGAAAGCCGCGAGGTTTTTGCTGCATAGTTTTTTTCGAATGTGTAAATGCCTTCATTCGCCCATCCCAACGCCGGGCTGGTCAGAACGTAGCGCCGAAATAATTCTGTTTCAGTAAAAAGAGCGTATAGCGCGAAAAGGCCGCCGAACGAGCTGCCCATCAGCGTGCGGTCGTCCGAGACGTGATATTGCGAGGCGATGAAAGGGACAAGCTCTTGCTTGATAAAGGCGAGAAACTTTGGCGCGCCGCCGGATTGGGGCAACGCTGCCGCGTTGTTCGGCGTCAGGTCGCGCGCGCGCAGCGAATCATGGTTGGGATTTTTCCCTCCCCAGGTTATTCCAACAATAACGAGGCCCGGCAAAAAACCGTCGTAGAATTGCGAGCCGAAAATGGCCGTGACCAGGGGAAAATCCCATTGCGCATCAAGCACATAGAGCACAGGATGCTTTTGATCATTGCGGCCGTAGCCTCTGGGAAAATGGATATACAAATCATATTCCTGCCCGACAATCGCAGAGGTAATCTTCCGCAGTTGCGAGCCCGGGATTTCCACGCGTGGCGGTGATGAGACGATGTTCATGCTTATATTTGCCTGCGCATACAGAGCTTCAATTGGAAAAACAGTGAGAAAAAGATAACCGGCAGCCTTGCCAAGCATGCCGGCGTATTGGCGAGTTATCATAGATTTTGCTCTCATGATCAACATTTTTCCACGATATGATTCTACCAATAATGATGCACCTGCGAACGCACATATTGATTATAGAGGTCGCGTATTCCAGCCATTGTCGCCTCTGAAAGCGGCGGCAAGTTTGCAGCCTTGAGGTTTTCTTCAACCTGAGCAGGACGTTTGGCGCCGGGAATAGCGCATGTCACCGCCGGAAACATCAAAATCCAGCGCAACGCCAATTGCGTCATCGTCCAATGGCGCGGTACCAACGGGCGTAACGCTTCAACCGCTTGCAGGCCCACCTCATAATCCAACCCGGAAAAGGTCTCGCCGCGATCAAACGACTCCCCGTGCCGGTTGAAGGCGCGGTGATCATCCGGCGCGAACGTGCTGGCGCGCGTGAATTTGCCGCTCAACAAGCCTGAAGCAAGCGGCACTCTGGCGATGATTCCAACCCGACGGCGTTGTGCTTCGCTAAAGAAAAGATCAGCCGGGCGCTGTCGAAAGATGTTAAAAATAATTTGTACCGACTGTACGTTTGGATATTCGAGCGCCTTGAGCGCCTCCTCGACTTTCTCCACACTCACTCCGTAGTAGCGAAGCTTGCCAGCTTGCACCAAATCATCCAATGCGCCGAACACCTCCGGCAGGTAATAAACTTCTGTGGGTGGACAATGCAACTGCAGAAGATCAATTGCTTCCGTGTTCAAGTTTTTCAGGCTGCACTCAACAAATGCCGCAAGATTCTGCCGCGTGTAGCCAGCAACAACATGCGGATTCAGCCGGCGGCCGGCCTTGGTGGCAATATGGAATTCCTCCGTTCGTTCACGACGGAGCCGAGCGAGCAAACGCTCGCTGCGACCGTCGCCATAGACATCTGCAGTATCAAAAAAATTCACGCCCAAATCAAGCGCGCGATGCAGCGCTGCCATCGACTCTCGATCATTCACTGCGCCCCATGTGCCGCCAATCGCCCATGCACCAAAACTCAGCGCCGAAACCTTCCATCCGGTGCGTCCAAGTTCGCGATATTCCATATTGACTCACCTCTTTACGCTTTAACGGAGTACGCATTATGTGACCCGTAAAACGTAACGCGTAATGCGTAAGTATTATTTCTTCCTTTCACCATTGACCAGCCTCCAGATGCCCAGCGGATTTTCATCCTTCAGCTCATCCGGCAAAAGGGCATCCGGAAAATTTTGATAACAAACCGGTCGCGTAAACCGCGTGATGGCTGCCGTGCCGACGGAAGTCGTGCGGCTGTCTGTGGTGGCCGGAAACGGCCCGCCATGAATCATGGCATGACAAACTTCAACGCCGGTTGGAAAACCGTTAATGATCAACCTTCCGGTCTTGCGTTCGAGAATGGCGATGAGATCCGCATACTCCTTAAGATCATCATCTGTCGCCCAGAGCGTCGCCGTCAAATGTCCATTTAACTTTTGTGCAAGATCAAAAAGCTCGGCCTTGCTACTCGCCGTCACCGCCAGCGTGGAGGGCCCAAAGATTTCTTCTTCGAGATGCGCGTTGGCCAAAAAATTCCGGGCGTTGGTTTGAAACAGATGACCAACGCCCTGGAACCCTTCCTCCCCACTCTTTCCTTTTGCCAACGTCACAACATCTGCTTGCTTGCCCAGTTTCTCAATTCCGCTTTCGTAGGCGCGATGAATCTGCGCATTGAGCATGGTTGCGGCAGCGACTTCCTGAAAATTTTCGGCAGCGAGCTTTTGAAATGGTGCGGCGTCAGCACATTCTTCAAAAAATACCAACCCGGGATTTGTACAAAATTGCCCGGCGCCCAATGTGACGGAGGCGGTCAACCCTTTCGCTATCTCCGCCTTGCGTTCACGCAAGGCGCCCGGCAAGATGAACACTGGATTGGTGCTGCCCATCTCGGCATAAACCGGAATCGGCACCGGTCGCTGCGCGGCGGCATCGAAGATCGCTTTTCCTCCTCTGAATGATCCGGTGAAGCCAATGGCTTTGATCAACGGATGCTTCACAATCGCCATTCCCACCTCGGTAGAAGTGCCATGCACCATCGAGAATGTTCCGCTTGGCATGTTGCATTTGGATATGGCGTTCATAATAGCATGAGCAATCATTTCGCAAGTGCCGGGGTGCGACGGATGCGCCTTTACCACGATCGTGCAACCGGCGGCCAACGCGGAAGCCGTGTCGCCGCCGGCCACGGAAAAAGCCAGTGGAAAATTACTTGCACCGAAGATTCCGACCGGACCCAATGCTTTCTGCATGCTTCTGATGTCCGGCTTGGGCGCCGGCTGCCGATTCGGATCCGCGGTATCAATGCGCGCATCCACCCAAGAACCTTCGCGCAGAAGGCTGGCGAAAAGCCGCAGTTGGTTCACGGTTCTGCCCCGTTCGCTGGCCAATCTCGCTTCCGTTAAGCCGGTTTCTTCGCCACACCTTTTTATCAAAGCATCGCCGAGCGTGATGATTTCATCTGCGATGGTTTCGAGGAACAAGGCGCGTTCTTGTCCGCTCCTTTTGCTATACGCAAGAAAAGCCTGTTCGGCTTTGCGAATCGCCTGATCAATTTCTTGCGGCGTTGCTTCATGAAATGCCGGTGGCATTTCAGCGCCAGTGGCGGGATTAACGGCACGGAAAGTAGCCATGGCCGGGCCCGATTGCTCGTTGCCGATAAAATTTAGTCCGGTGAGTTGCATAGTTTTGTTTCATTTCGCAAGCGCAGTGCGGCTGCCATACCTGCTATTTCACTGTATTGACCAGTGTCCCAATTGGTTGAATTGTAATGCGAATCTCATCGCCGCTTTGCAAACTAAAATCATTCGGTGGAACGATGCCGGTTCCGGTCATGAGCAAGCTGCCGTATGGGAAAGAGCACTCGCGATACAAGTAGGCAACCAACTCTTCCGGTGTTCGCTTCATTTGTTTAATGTCCACACTGCCGGTGAAGATCGGCGCGATATTTCGCACAATTTCAAGATGAATGCTCGTGTCTGCGGGCAGCGGTTCTTCCGTAACGTAAATGCAGGGGCCGAGGGCGGCGCAGCCGTCATACGTCTTCGCCTGCGGCAGATAAAGCGGATTCTCGCCCTCGATGCTGCGCGAGCTCATGTCATTGCCAATGGTGTAGCCGACGATCCTGCCATTGGAGGTGATCATCAACGTCAGCTCGGGTTCCGGAACGTTCCAGGTCGAATCCTCGCGAATTCTGACTTTGCCGCCGGATCCGACGACGCGGTGCGGCGTCGCTTTGAAAAACAGCTCCGGACGCTCGGCTTCATAAACGCGGGCATAGAACTCGCCGCCGCCGAAATTTTTGGACTCTTCTTGACGGCCAATTTTGCTGCGCATGTAGGTGACACCGCTGGCCCATAATTCCTGCGATTGAATCGGCGCTGCCAGGCTCGTATCCAGGAGTTGCCGGCCGTTATCCGCCGGCTCAACCGTTCTCACAATTTCCGTGAGCTTGTCAAAGAGATTATCATCATTGACGAAGGCATCCCAGCTTTCGCCTTCCAATAGATGAAAGCGCCGGTCTTTTTCAATGATGACGCCGGTTTTTATTTTGTAGAGCTTCAACTTCAAAACCTCGATTTAGACACGCTGCACCACGCATTGAGCGCATCCTCCGTCATTTACCATGAAGTTTTTTTAAAAAAAACATCTTGACTCCGGACTGTGATACGGGCATTATATTACAAATGTCGATGCCAATCACTGGGTGCAACAACGATGAAAACGCTGAGCGTGGGCCAATTGGCCAAAGAGGCGAACGTCAATATCGAGACGGTGCGATATTACGAAC
>CAYWGH010000047.1:0-41357 GCA_964457925.1 uncultured Cytophagia bacterium | reverse complement strand
GTGCCGAAGGGGGGATTCGAACCCCCACGGGCGTACGCCCACTGCGCCCTGAACGCAGCGCGTCTACCAGTTCCACCACTTCGGCATATGAAATTTTTAAAGCGCGGCCAATGTATTAAAGCAGGCGGCGAAAGTCAACATTTTTGTTGTTCCTGCAAAAACCTTGATTTTGTTGGCCGCAAATGCTATGTTGCAGCCGTTTTTTGTTCAATGTCTGTCTGGAAATGTTCCAACCTCGGCTTGGCCGAGGTTTATTCGTGCTTGTGGACTTGGGAACTCCCAAGCTTTATGCAACGGCCAAGCCGTTGCAGGAACACTCACTCATTAGGAATGCGCCCTCGCCCGGGCAGTCTTCATCCTGAAAAGACGTTTTTAATCCCATGAAAGCAACCGAAGGCCGCAAGCTTATCGCGCAAAACCGCAAAGCTCGGCATGATTACGACATTCTCGCCACCTACGAAGCCGGCATTGTGCTGCACGGCACGGAAGTCAAAAGCCTGCGTGATGGCCGTGCCAATCTTAAAGACTCCTATGCCGCGGTACACGAGGATGAAGTCTGGCTTTATGGCGTGCACATCAGCCCGTATTCGCACGGCAACATCAACAATCACGATCCCGAGCGCGACCGCAAGCTGTTGTTGCACCGCAACGAAATCCGGCGGCTCATTGGCAAAACCAAAGAAACCGGATTGACGCTGGTGCCGTTGCAACTGTATTTCAAGAACGGCAAAGTCAAGGTGGAGCTGGCGCTGGCAAAAGGCAAGAAGCAATACGACAAACGCCAGGCTATTGCCAAACGCGACTCCGATCGCGAGTTGGCGCGCGCGTTTCGCGCCAAAGGTTCGTAATTGTGCGCAAGTGAGTCACTTGACACGTTCGAGTTAAAAACTCTGAAATTCTCGGCCACAGAATTAAAATCCCCCCCAAAAGCTTTTTAAATTTTGTGGAAGTTTCACTTCTGCGACCGAGGCTTTTACTCTAAATAATTCAGAATCAATTTATGACAAACGCTTTCGACATTCTCAAAGAGCGCGGTTTTGTGGAGCAAGTCTCAGACGAGGAACGGCTGCGCCAAATTTTAAATGAAAAAACGATTACCTGCTATGTCGGCTACGATGCCACCGCCACCAGCCTGCATGTCGGCAATCTGCTTTCAATAATAATGCTCAGGCATTTGCAGCGCGCCGGGCATCGTCCCATTGCCCTGCTCGGCGGCGGCACCACCATGATCGGCGATCCCAGCGGCAAAACCGAATTGCGTAAAATGCTCACGCGCGAGCAGATCGTGGCCAACGGCCGGAAAATTCAACAACAATTTGGCCGCGTGCTGGATTTCGGCCCGGGCAAGGCCATGATGGTTGACAACGCCGAGTGGCTGCTTGAGTTGAACTACATCGAATTTCTGCGTGAGATCGGCCGGCATTTTAGCGTGAATCGCATGCTGGCTGCTGAAGCTTACAAGCAGCGCCTTGAAACCGGGCTTTCGTTTTTAGAATTCAATTATCAGATTTTGCAAGCGTATGATTTTTTAATGCTTAATCGCAAACACGGCTGTGTGCTGCAAATGGGCGGAAATGATCAATGGGGCAATATTTTGGCAGGCGTTGAGCTGATCCGCCGGGTGGAGAATAAAGAAGCATTTGCGCTCACCGCGCCGTTGCTCACGACTTCCGACGGCAAGAAGATGGGCAAAACAGCAGCAGGCGCTGTCTGGCTCGACGCTGAAATGCTGTCGCCGTACGATTTTTATCAGTACTGGATAAATGTGGATGATCGTGATGTGGTGCGCCTGCTACAGTTGTACACCTTTTTGCCGATGTCTGAGATTGCGCGATTCAAACAAGTGCAAGGTGCGGAGTTGCGCGAGGCCAAGGCCTTGCTCGCGTTCGAGGTGACCAGGCTCATTCATGGCGAAGAAGAGACCCAAAAAGCCCAAAATGCGGCGCAAGCATTGTTCGGTGAGACTGGCGATGATGCCAACATCCCGAAAGTCACGCTCAAAGCAGCGATGTTTGAAAACGGCCTGGGTGTAATTGACCTTTTCCATGCTGCCGGAATTGTCGAATCAAAGAGCGAGGCTCGCAGATTGATACAGCAAGGCGGCGCTTACATAAATCGGAGAAGAATTGAGACGATTGATGAGCGTGTCAATATGGCAGATTTAGATAAAGGTGAGTTGCTTATCCGTGCTGGAAAGAAACGCTATCAAAAGGTTGTTATTGAGTAGATATTTATATATTTTTGTTGATTTAATGTCAATTAAACAGCGTTGCCATTTAATTTATAATTTGCTGGCAATGCTGTTTTTTGTTTTATGACATATTTTCACTTTCTATTTTCTTAACGAATTGTAACAAAAAATTTCTCTTGCATCTGCAAACTGGAATGATTATAATCTGGCCGAATTTTTAAAATAAGTAAAAAGTGTTCACCAATAATTTTGTTGAAATGAGACAAGCTATAGCACACAAACTCCCATGGAGTCGCTCAAGAACATGAAGATTTAATTTATATAAAACATATAGTTAAAATATATTTCATGTGTCTGATCGCGCCTTTTGAGGCGCGTTTTGTTTATAAGAATGATCGATTTTCGACCTAGTAAAAAGATAAGTGAATCAGACCCGAACACGCATCGTTGATAAATTGGTGCGGATATGATGACATAAAATCATAAAATACAACATATTTTGTAGTTGGCACGTTATCTGCTATTGACAAGACCGTTGTTTGATTGAATCGCCAAACAGTTTTAGTTAATACATCTCTGGCGAACATCAGGTTAAGCAAAGCTGCAACACGAACACGATAATTTATTAAGTTGAACATACTCACGGAGGAACAGATGTCAACAGGAGAAAATCAGGGAGGAAAATACGGTAAGCGCCGGATTTCTTCTAGAATCTTCCTGTATGGTATTTTGGTCTCGATCTGCCTTGTGGCAGCAGGCGTCAGCTTCAAGTACTACACCCTCTCCCAAATGCAAACCAGCAAGATCGGTGAGTTGGAGCGCGTGCTGCACGAACTGCGCGGCTCGATGAACGTCGATACCGTGCGGCAATACAGCATTCAGAAAGTGATTGCCATCATTGACCGTTTCAATCCCCGGATGGAATCCAGCCTGAAATACGAGATCGCCAACACCGTTTACGAGATGAGTGTGAAATATCCCAATCTCGACATCGATCTCATCTGCGCCACCATCACGCACGAAAGCGGACGCACGTGGAATCCGGAAGTGGTTTCGCATGCCGGCGCCATGGGCTTGATGCAGGTCATGCCGACCACCGGCATGTACGTCGCCGCATACGAGGGCCTCAACTGGACCCGGCCGGAAGACGTGCTGTTCAACCCGATTTTGAACATCCGCCTCGGCTGCCGCTACTTGTCGTCGCTGATCACGGAGTACGATCTCGATGGCGGTTTGGCGGCGTACAACGGCGGGGCGAAACGCGCGGCCATGTGGATCAAGGCAAATCGCGAAGACGGTATTTTGTGGGATGAAACCCAAAAATATATCCCCTCCGTCAAAAAACTCTATTCGGAATACCGCCTGATGACCATGTAATTGATACAATATTACCACAACCCCAATTAACGAGGATGTTGATTGGGGTTTTTTGTTATAAATTTTCCCGGCCGCGCGCTGGCATCTTAACCCCAGTTTCCCCAAAATTAAAACTCTGCAATATGTCAATTCCGGCTTGCATTTCATTGCGAATTCACTAAAATTCGGCTCGCTTCCCCGCCGCTTCGCATCCTTGATTTGATTTTCCCAAACTCGTTTTGCCTCAACCAAATGGTGCCAGGATTATGGTTAAAAGGACAAAGCTGTTAGTGGCTGATGACGAGAAAGTCGTCCGGCATGTCTGCCAATTGAGTCTGGAACGCAATGGTTTCGAAGTGTTCACCGCAGAAAACGGCTTGCTTGCGCTGGAAATGCTGCGAGATTTTCCGGGCATTGAAATCGTGTTGACGGACTTGAAGATGCCGGCGATGGACGGCATGGAATTGTTGAAGACGATCAAGCGGGATTATCCGCATGTGGAAGTCATCATTATGACCGGGTACGCCACCATCGAAGTGGCAATCGAAGCGCTCAAGCTCGGGGCGTTCGATTTTTTACTCAAACCGCTCAAAGCCGATCAAATTCGCCTGGCAGTGGGCAAGTGCCGGGATAAGATTCAACTCAGCCAGGAGAATTTTCTATTGAAGCGCGCCAATGAAAAGCTGCGGGAATTGCAGGTGTTAAAGGATAAATTTATTGCGATTACCTCGCACGAGCTGCGCACGCCAGTCAGCCATCTCAAGGGCTATTTCGCCATTCTCACCGATGCGCGCGCGAACGAGTTGAGCGACGAGGAAAAGGAAGATTGCATGCGCGTGATGCAAACCGCGGTTGCTGATTTGGAGCAAATCGTGACGGACATGACGAATCTCCTTTATCTCGAGCAAAAAGTCTGGCATTTGCGGCGCGAGTTGATCGACCTCAACGCGATTATCCGGCAAGTGGTGCAGGAGTTCAAGCTGGCAGCAAATGCGCGGCGCCAGCAAGTGACGTGGGAGGCCGTTTTCAGAAATTGCAATGTCTACGCCGACCGCCTGAAAGTTAAATTGATGCTCGCCGAACTGCTGCAAAATGCGATAAAATTCACGCCCGACGGCGGCGCGATTGAAATCACCTTGACGCACGATCACGAGTATTGGATCATTGCCGTAAAAGATAGCGGCGTCGGCATTGCAACTGAAGAATTGGGGAAGATTTTTGAAAAATTTTATGAAGTGCAGAACTCAGATTTACACAGCTCGAGCGCGACGGGTTTTTTAGGCGGGGGATTGGGTATCGGCCTGCCGCTGGCGCGCGCCATTGCCGAAGCTCATGGCGGCGGCATCAAGGTTGACAGCGCGCCGCAACAAGGTTCCACGTTTCAGGTGTTGCTGCCCATGAGCCGGGTGAATTCCCAGCCGGGTTTAACCGAGCCGAATTTTTTGCCTGTCAGGTCGACGCCGGTTGAAACCTGTGCGGCGTGATGATCTTCGCAAAAATCCGTTCAAAAACATAAACGCCTGATGGCTGCCATCAGGCGTTTTTTGTTTTGTCGGGAGTTGGGCGCAAGCGTTATGAACGCAGGCAAATTCATTGGCTCGCTTCCACAATTACCGCGGCGCCTTGTCCGCCGCCGATGCAGGCGGTTGCCAAACCGTATTTCTGCTTGCGCCGGCGCAACTCATGCAAAAGCGTCAGCGTCAAGCGGGTGCCGCTGGCTGCCAGCGGATGCCCAATGGCAATTGCGCCGCCGTTGACATTCGTGATGTCGCGCGGCAAGCCCAGTTCTTTTTCCACCGCCAAATATTGCGGCGCAAAGGCTTCATTCACCTCCACTAAATTCATCTGCTCGAGCTTCATGCCGGCGCGTTGCAAGGCATTGCGGCTCGCCGGCGCCGGGCCGATGCCCATGATGCTCGGTTCCACGCCGGCAAAGCCCCAATTCACCAAACTTCCGATCGGCTGCAAACCGCGTTTTTTTGCGGCGGCGGCTGTCATCATGACCATCGCGGCCGCGCCATCAACAATGCCGCTCGCATTGCCGGCGGTAATTGTGCCATCTTTCTTGAAATAGGGCGCGAGTTTCGCCAGCGTCTCCAACGTTGTTTCCGGGCGCGGGTGCTCGTCGCGGCTGAATTTTGTGACATGGCCTTTCTTACCCGGCAACTCCACCGCGACAACTTCGTCCGAAAATTTTCCGCTTTCCCACGCCGCTGCTGTGAGTTGTTGGCTGCGCAAGGCAAACTCGTCGCACGCGAGCCTGGTAATGCCGTATTTGTCTGCGAGATTTTCGCCGGTCTGCGCCATCGTGAAGCCGCACTGCGCGTCGAGCAGCGATTCCCACAAATAATCTTCCAGCTTGCCGGCGTTCAAACGCAATCCCCAGCGCGCCCCGCGGATAACGTGCGGCGCCTGGCTCATGCTCTCCGCGCCTCCCACCAAAACGACTTCAGCCTCGCCGAGCATTAGCAAGCGCGCGCCCTGCACAATCGCTTCGAAACCCGAACCGCACAAGCGGTTGACGGTGAGCGCCGGCGTTTCAATGCGACAACCGGCCTGCAAACCAATGTGCCGCGCGATATAAATCGCGTCTTGCGACGTTTGCATGACATTGCCGAAAATCACATGATCAACTTCTGCAGCAGCAACGCCCGCCCGGGTCAGCGCCGCTTTTGCCGCGATGACGCCGAGTTGAGTGGCGGTTAAATCCTTGAGTGTTCCGCCGAATGTGCCGAACGGCGTGCGAACGCCGCTGAGAAAAACAATCTCCCGTGTAATCATGAAGGCCTCGTGATCATTGAAAAGGTTTTGTTTGCGGCGAGCAATTTCATAACTCGGGCAAAATAGCAAAAAAGGAACTGGTTGTAAAGTAAAACATTGTCATGGAGAATTGGCAGCGCTGTCTCAGTTTGGTGTGACGCAAGAGCGCGTGTTTATACGACCACAAACCGGGGGAACGTTTGTTTGCCTGGTGTTTCGCGACGCCAGACGAATATAAATTTTCTTTGACATTCGCTTCTGTTCTCGTTATCTTTTGAACCGGTTTACAGGAATTTATGGAGAGATGATGCCGCTGAAGCCTGTTGCTATCGTTCCGCAAGATTTGGTGTTGGTCCACATCGAGCACAAGCCGGCGTTTTTTGCGCGCGTGGAAGACATTAACCCCGACCTCAAGCGCAACTGGTGGCAGGTGACGTTGTTTATCCTGGCATTGCCCATGAAGATTGTTACATGGACGATCGACGATGACCAGATACGGGGGGCGGAGTTTACCATGGGTGGAACGCCTGTGCGTATCGAAAAAGTGACGCCGCCAAGCCGGGCCTCCGAGGAAATGGAGCCGGTTGCAACTGAAACCTCAACTGCGAGCGTTCATCCCATCGAGCAGAAACAGGCGCGCATTCTGGCATTCAAAAAAGTTGTCGAGTAGCTCCGTTGCTGTAGCATCAGGGAATTGATCATGAATTCCTTACGGTCGAGGAGGGAAAAATGAGAGCTTCAGGTGTTGCCCTAGCGACTCTGGTTACATTGACCTCGGCGGCGCTGGTTTACCATCGCGCCAACACGGCGGTAGCGACGCATTGGGTCACGTACAAAAGTGGCGCTGACTCGGTGCATGCCGTGGTCACCTTGCCGGAAGGCAAAGGCCCGTTTCCCGCGATCATTTTGATTCATGAAAGGTGGGGGTTAAATGATTGGATCGAGGCTAATGCGAAGAAGCTGGCACAGCAAGGTTATTTGACGCTTTCCATTGATCTCTATCGCGGCGCCATCGCCGACAATCAAGCGACGGCGCATGAGTTAAGCCGAGGCCTGCCCGCTGATCGCGCGATTCACGACCTCAAGGCCGCATTTGATTATCTCCGCACGCGGCCGGAGGTCGAACGGACTCGCATTGCAAGCCTAGGCTGGTGCATGGGCGGCAGCTATTCCCTCCTTGCGGCGGCGCACATTCCCGACCTCGCCGCGTGTGTCGTCAACTATGGACGATTGATCACCGACGAACAACTTCTTGGTCAAATCAATGCGCCGGTTCTCGGCATTTTCGGGGGCAAGGATAACGAAATTCCCGTCAAAACCGTGCGCGTGTTTGAGAAGGAATGTAAACGGCTCGAAAAGGATGTCACGATCCATGTTTACGCCAAATCCGGCCACGCCTTCATTAACGAAAACAACAAAGAAGGCTACAATCCCGACGATGCCGCGGATGCTTGGGACAAAACTACGGCTTTTTTGGCGGAGTATTTGAAAAAGTAGTTCTTAGAATAGCGGCAAGATAATTTTGATATGATGTGACAGGCTGGAGAAGTGGCAAGTCCACACGCCCACAATGATACGATTTTATAAAAGTATGTATTTCTGGGTTGCGGTTTTGCCAAATGAAATTTCCAGTGACGCTGCCAGAATCTGAAAAGATTTGAACATTATGATACCAACACCTGTGCAACATAAATTGCCCCACCCGAAATGAGATCATACCCGAGCTAGGCTCAGACGCGCTCATCTCACAACACTAGAATTTGATCGTTTTGAAGGGCCGTGAGTAAGGTACTTCAAGGCCGTCATCCGCGCTTTGAGGACAGGCGGTTTTTTGTTGTCACATTGGCGATTAGCATAAGGAGGAAAACTTGAAAATCGGAGTTCCCAAAGAAACCTGGGAAGGCGAAACGCGTGTGGCGTTGATTCCAGCTTTGGTCGGTATGCTCAAAAAGAAGCAGCATGAGGTTCTGATCGAAACAGGCGCCGGCATTGCCGCCTCTTTTTCAGATGAACAATATCAATCTGCCGGCGCGGCCATCGTGCGTGACGCGGCAGAGTTGTATCGTGCGAGCGATATCATTTTCAAAGTTCAGCCGCCGCAGAAGCATGCTGCCAGCGGCAAACACGAAGTGGAGTTGATGCGCAACGGCGCGGCGCTGATCGGCTTCCTGGATCCGCTTAATCAACGCGAAACCATCTCGTTGCTTGCGAAGCAGGGCATTACCGGTTTCGCGATGGAGTATGTTCCGCGCATCACGCGCGCCCAGAGCATGGACGCGCTCAGCTCGATGGCCACAGTCGCGGGTTACAAAGCCGTGCTCATCGCGGCGCAACAGCTCGGCAAGTTTTTTCCGTTATTGATGACGGCGGCCGGCACCATTCCGCCGGCGACGGTGTTGATTCTGGGCGCGGGAGTCGCGGGTTTGCAGGCGATTGCCACCGCCAAACGCCTGGGCGCGAAAGTTGAGGCCTTCGATCCGCGCCTGGCCGTGAAAGAACAAGTCATGAGTCTCGGCGCGCAATTCGTTGAAATGGAAATGCCCAAAGACGCCGAAACGGCCGGCGGTTATGCCAAGGAACAGGCGGAAGAATTTCTGCGCAAAGAACGCGAGGCCATTGCCGCGCGCCTGCCGAAGGTCGATGTTGTGATCACCACCGCGCAAGTATTCGGCAAACGCTCGCCGCTGCTGATTACCGCGGAAATGGTGCAGATGATGCGCGCCGGCAGCGTGATTGTCGATTTGGCAGCGGCTCAAGGCGGCAATTGCGAGTTGACGCAACCGAACGAGATGATCGAGCGGCGCGGCGTCATGATTTACGGCGCGGTCAATCTCGCCGCCACTGTGCCCGTGCACGCCAGTCAAATGTACGCAAAGAATGTCACCAATTTATTCCTGCATCTTTATCAAGCCGCTGACGGCAAACTCAATTTTCAAGACGAGATTACCAAAGGCGCCTGCCTCACGCATCAAGGTAAGATCGTCAACAGCATGGTCCAACAAGCCATGCAATCGGAAGGAAGCAAATCATGACAGAGACCCTGGTCGTTTCCATTTATGTTTTCGTGCTCGCCACGTTCATCGGCGTCGAGATCATCAGCAAAGTGCCGCCGCTGCTGCACACGCCGTTGATGTCCGGCTCGAACGCGATTTCGGGCATTACACTTGTCGGGTCGTTAATTGCTGCCGGGGAAGGCCACGCCGGTTTGAGCGTGTATCTCGGCATGTTTGCCGTCATTATGGCAACGATTAATGTCGTCGGCGGATTTCTCGTCACCGACCGCATGCTTAAAATGTTCAAAAAAGATCAGATCAAGCGCACGGATTAAGCGCCGGCATCAGATTTCAGATTACCAAAATCCGAAACCTGGCGCGGGGACAGTTTTGCAAAGCATCACCAAGAAAACAAAGGCTTTTTATCCAAATCTCAATTTGCTTGATCGCAGCTTCGCCCATCCTGGACGGCATGCGTCGAACGTTTGGCGAGTTCAGCGGGCGAAAGGCTTTGAGAATTTTGTTCGACATTGGAGAAATTAAGCGCCCTGTCCCAACACCTTTCTTGGAATTGAGTTGGATGCCCGAACATGATGGCACGCGGGCATGACCGCACGGGAGGTTTTAGGATTGGCATTATTGTGAGGAAGGGAAGATTATGCATGTGATCGTCAAGTTGAGCTATTTGTTGGCATCCGTGTTGTTCATTCTAGGGTTGAAGCTGCTCAGTTCGCCAAAAACTGCGCGTCGCGGCAATCTTTATGGCGCGCTTGGCATGCTGCTCGCGGTCATTGTCACGCTCACCGATCAAAAGATCATCGACTTCACTTATATTCTCGCCGGGCTGCTGATCGGATCAGCCGTGGGTGTTTGGCTGGCAGAGAAAATCGAAATGACGGCAATGCCGCAAATGGTGGGCGTGCTGAATGGTTTTGGCGGCGGCGCTTCGGCGCTGGTTGCCTATGCCGAGTATCTGCGCATGGGAGAGGCGTCCGGCGCGGTTAGCCTGGATGTTTACATTACGATCGTGCTTGGTTTGCTGATCGGCACGGTGACACTCGTGGGTAGCATGGTGGCTGCGGCCAAACTGCAAGGCATGATGCGCAGCGCGCCGATTCTTTATCCCATGCAAAAGCAAATCAACGCAGCGATGCTGCTGATCATTCTCGTGTTGGGCGCATTTTTCGTGCTCGACCCCTCACGCAATTTCGCTCTCCTGATCATCGTCGCCATCGCGGCCGTGCTCGGCGTCACCAGCGTTATTCCCATCGGCGGCGCAGACATGCCGGTGGTGATTTCGCTGATGAACTCGTATTCCGGCCTCGCCGGCGCGATGACGGGTTTTATCCTTTCGAATGATGTTTTGATCATCAGCGGCACGCTGGTAGGCACCTCAGGCATCATTCTCACCGACATCATGTGCAAGGCGATGAATCGCTCGCTCGGCAACGTTTTGTTTGCGGGCGTGGGCGCGGATTATCAAGCCGCGGCAACGCAAACGGAAAAACGCACCGTGGTGCGCTACACTGCCACGGATGCCGCCATGATTTTTGACAGTGCACAATCGGTGATTATCGTGCCCGGTTACGGCCTGGCGGTGGCGCAAGCTCAGCATGTCTTGCAGGAATTGGCGAAAATCCTGATGGAGCGCGGCGTAAGCGTGCGTTATGCCATTCATCCCGTGGCGGGCCGCATGCCCGGCCACATGAACGTTTTGCTCGCGGAAGCGAATGTGCCGTATGATCTGCTGGTGGAAATGGATCAAATCAACGACGATTTTCAGAACACGGATGTCGCGTTGGTGATTGGCGCGAACGATGTCATCAATCCGGCGGCGCGCACGAAAAAAGACAGCCCGCTTTACGGCATGCCGATTCTCAACGTCGATTACGCGCGCACGGTCATGATCGTCAAGCGCAGCCTGGGCTCCGGTTTTGCCGGCGAAGACAATGAATTGTTCTACGATCAAAAAACCATGATGCTGTTCGGCGATGCCAAGCAGATGGTAACGGATTTAGTGAGGGCGTTGAAGGAGTGATGTAAAAAAATTAGGCGTGTGCACGTGAATCCAGGAGAGATTAACCCCTCATGTCGTGCGCACGCCGGGCTTCGCAAAGTTCATTTATATTTATTGGGTTTTGACAATCACGTTGCGGAATGTTCAGGCACAGCCAAGCCGTGGCCAAACAAGTCGGGATCATCAATTTTGATTGTCAAGATTGATCAGGTCTTCCTATTTCACCATCGTCAGCTTTTGTTGTAACACGCGCCCGCCGCTGTACAAATTAATAAAATATACCCCTGCACTCACCGTTCTGCCGCGCTCATCCTTGCCGTTCCAAGCGATGCTATGTTCCCCCGCTTTTACAACACCATCAACCAGCCGGATCACACGTTGTCCCAGCATATTTGTGATGTCAACCTGCACGGCTGCTTGTCTGGGCAAACGATAGGCAATTTGGATTGCGTTATTCGTTCCGGACAGAAGCTCGGCCGAGAAAGGATTGGGATAGCTTGGCAGCAAGCAGAAATCCTGCGGCAGCAGATTCTTCGGTTGTTCGGTGCGCGCGACCATCGTGCCGGCTTTCCGCAAAAAAAAGTCCAATTGCGTTGCCGCATTGGCAGAGAGAGTGGCCACCAGCGTATCCGCAAGATAGCCAAGCGCCTCGGCAGCCACGCGTACTTCGCCGTTTTTGAACCATGGAATTTCATAGCGGCCGGACGACTCGCTGCGGGTTGTGGCATACTCCTCGGGAAAATAAACGTAAGCGCCGGCAATCGCAGCGCCGGTGGCGGCGTCTCTCACGTTGCCGGTGAGATTGGCAGGCGGATGTTGGTCAAATTCGAAAATATGCAAACCAAGACTCATATCGCTCGCATAAATGTATTTTGAATAGGGATACATGCCCCACGTTGAGGCGTAACCGCCGCACGGCGTTGCGCCGTTGAGATCATACGCTGCAATTTCAACCGGTTTGGCGGGGTCGTTGATATCGATAATGCGAATGCCGTCGCAATAATAGCTCATATAAGCATAACGGCCGCGCACATAGACGTTATGCACCGTGGCGCCCGGCCGGGTTTCATAGGTCGCCACAAGATTCAGGCCGCCTGCTTGCTGCGTGTCCCAAATTTTGACGTTATGCGCCGTTTGCCCGACTTCGTCTGTCGTGAGAACGTAGCGTTCGTCCTCCGTTGGCCAGGCGTTGTGTGTGCCGGCGCCGGGATAAAAAACGGCGGCGATATTGCGCGGTGAGGTTGGATTCTTAACCTCGGCGAGCCACAACCCGGCTGGCGTGAAGATAAAGGCCGCATACAGCTTGCCGCGAATGACAGTATTGTCGTGTGAACGGCCAAATCCGTTGTTGATCACGCCTTTGCGCACGAAATTTTTTTTGTTGGTGATGTCAAGCACGACGATGCCGGGGGCGAAGTTGTCGGCGATATAAAGCTCCCGGCCTGAAACCCAAAACGTATGCGGGCTGATCGCCGGGCTGATCGGTTGAAAACGATTCACCAACACTGGCGCGGCCGGATTGATGATGTCAAACACGTCGATATAGCCCTGATTTTGTGCGGCGAGGTAGAGATAACGCCCGTGAATCTGTAAATCATAAACCGAGCCGTCGCTCGGCACGACCGCAAGCAATTGCGGAGAGGTTGGTATGCCGACATCGTAGAGATAGGCATTGCGCGCAGAACCGTTGAAACCCCAGCCGGCAATGGCGGCGAGACTGCCGCATCCCGTCACCTCACTGTAGCGAATGGGATTGCCCGCCGCAGGAACAGGGTCAACGGATTTGAGCAAGCGCAAATTCGGCGTATTTTGTGCAAGCGTATGAGAAAAGCCTGTGAAAGATACTATTGCGGCGGCAAGAAGAAGTTGCCGTTTCATCAAACCTCCAGATAGATTCGTACTTTTGGTTGTTTTCAAGCAGTGGCAATAACACAGGCCATTCAGACTCCCAAAGGCTGAAATCCGGAGCCCAAGATTTCCTGCGCCGGCATGACCATCACAAAAGCTTGCTCGTCCTCGGCATTGACAATGGCCTTGAGGCCGGGCATTTCGTTGATGGTCACCGCAACGAGCAACACTTCACGTTCCTGGCGCGAATGCATGCCCATGCCGTGCAGTGCGGTTACGCCGCGTTTGAGATCGCGCATAATACGTTCTGCGATAACCTGCGCTTTGACGGCGACGATCATGCACAGCAGCTTTTGTCCGCGCATCCGTCTTCTACTCAAGAGCCGGCGCCGCGCCGCGGTTCCCCGCGCCGAGGCGTCTTTGTCCTTCACTTCCAAAGCATGCCAAAGCGCGGTGAGAATCGGTATGTCGCCGGATTTGGGCAACACTTCGCCGGTTGCCTGTTGCAATCCGGCAGTTCCCAATCCCACAATGAACAGTACCGTGTTATAAATAACACCGATCAGAAAAACAACGTAGCCGGAAAGCGGTCCAATCGCTGAACGCGAAATAAATTCCGCCCACGAAACGGCGGTGGTGGGATGAATAAGCCCTTTGAAAAGCCATGCCAGGGCCAGCACGATGAAGATCCACATGTAATTGCGGCGAAAGCGCCGGCCGAACGCTTCCCACATGCTAATGGGAAAATCCGGCGCTTGCAGGGTCTCGGAAAGCCGCTCCGCCCAATAGGGTTGTGGCGCAAACGGAGGCACCAGCATGTTTCCAAAAAAATCTGTTTCCATCAAGCGCGTGCGATAAGCCCATAATTCGTAGTAGCGATAGCGGCGCGCTTCGATCCACAAGAAAATAGTCACCAGCAGAGTATTCAAGATCAGCACGCCGCTGTGATGGGAAGGATCGGAAAGCGTGAAGCTGAGTGCCGCGCCTGCGGTAACCACGGCCCAGTTCGTGGTGTTATCCAGGCGTTGCCGCCAGACATTGGAGCGTTGAATTTCGGCGCGATAGTAGTGTACCATCGCAGTGTTGAATTCCGCCGGCCGCATTTCGTAGCCGCGAAATTTCCAAACCGGCTCATTAACTGGTTGCGACTTCTGAGTGTTTGGGTCTGCTGGGGCGCTTCCGGTGGTGGGCATGGTTTTGCAATCTTAACGAAGAATGGCTTTACAATTTTCTGCTGCAACAATAGCAGGTTTGTGAGAATGTATGGTTAAAGAATGTTTTCCGGATAAATTCAATCCAAAGCTGTCGCGCGCTTTCAACAATCAGTGAACTTGCGCGCCAAGGAACTCAAATCGCCGCTTCATACAAACACCCTGAGGAGCCAATCCAGGTTTTATTCTTGTTGAAATCGACGCCCATCATCTTGCCCTTGCTCAAACGCGCCAGCCAATTTACCAGCCGGGGCTTGTCCTGCCAAATAAACATCATGCGAATTTCAGCCTTGGCCGGTTCATCCGGCGTCTTGATAACAGGGGCGTAGGTGATTTTTTCCTGCAGAATATAGTTGCCGCGCTCCTGCGCCGGTATCGCCTCGAGCTGCTCGCGCGTCACGTCGATAATGACGCCGCTGCCGGCGAACGAAAACAACGGCTTCAAAACATAATTACTCAACGGCTCGGGATAACGTTCGATCGTATCGAGAAAAAACGTGCGCGGCACGCAGGGATGATCGAGAAACGGCATGGAGAATTTGCTGATGCGAAAATACCAATTCGGGTGCCCGGCCCATTCCACCGCCAAGTCGTCGCGAAAATCAAAATCGATTCGAATATTTTTTTTGACGAATTCATCAACGATGACGCGATTATAAATGCGATCAATCGGAACCTCCCGGCCATTGGTGAGGTAATAGAGCCTGCGTCCGCGTTTCTTGATCTTCGTCACGCACACGGCTTTCACACCGGTCAAGCGCTCCGTGCAAACGAAATCCACTGCGGTTTTTTGTTTCTCCGGCTCGATTTCCATGAGAATGACATTTTCGGGATCATGCCCGGCGAGCAACGCCTCCTTAAAGAGGCGCAGATATTCGGCCTCATTCAAATCGTCGAGCAAGTAGCTCAAATTGCCCAGTTCATAGGTTTTGATGAAAGACTGGCACAGAACGAGTTGATAAGCATAAAGCGAAGGGAAGCCTTGCAGTTCGATGAGTCTGGGTTCGATTTGTCCGCTTTCATTTTGCGTGAGCGCAAAGTCGATGGCTAAGAATAAGGGATGCTGATCGTCATTCGGCACGCGAAAGGCCTCGGGCACAGCCGCGATTGAGGCCTGCAAATATTCGGGACGGCTCACTTGCTGCGCCAATTCCACGGCGGCTTGCTGGAAATTTAGCCGAACGTTTGCGGGCATGAATACCGGCGTTTCACACACGCGAAAATCGACATGCGCGCCGGCAGCTTGATCCAGGTCGCGCAAAAATTTTTGGTATTTTTCAGCAGAAAAGCGCCGGTTGAAATCGTCGCGCAAATGGGGAACCATTTCCAATGACTCCTCTTAAAAAATAGCAGCGGCGGATGATTACGCAACAAATTGCAACCGGCAGGCGAGAAGTGCAAGTTATTTCTAACGGGGGAAACTTGTGAGGCGTTGACGGATGGTTTTTGTGTTATGAATTCGGCTTCGGCAGATTCCATCGGACCCACGAAAGACACGAAATAGCCTCAAAGCCTTTTCAGTGGGCTTAATACTCTGTCTAACTGCAAATGAACGCTAATAAACGCAAATTTAGGGTGCTGAATATTTGCGTTTATTAGCATTGCAAAAATAAACACATTGTTTAAATGGCGTTCCTGCGTTTCGCGCAAGTCTGCGGTGAACACGAATGCTATATCCCCGGAAGCGAAACACGCCGGCAGCGCCGCTAACGCAAACAGTCGGCTAAGGCGCCTTCTTTGTAAACCGGCCGGAAAACCAGGAACTTGCCCAGCAGGCCGGTGCTTCCCTTCACAAAATCCGTTTGGTTGCTTTTTCCGTTTTTGATCTCGAGCACTTTGTGTTCGCCATTGTGTACGTAATGAACCCAGACATCGCCTTTGATTCTGTCGATCATGCGGCGGAATTCAAAATGAGGAATGAGCAGATTTTGGGTCTTCAGCTCGTCGAACTCTTTGCGCGTCGCATCAATGACTTCAACGAGATCATCCTGATATTTGGCAACCTTTAACCATTTTGGCATGAAGATGTGATTCCATTCCCCGCCTTCCGTGCGCAAGTTGCTGTACATCGCGAAAGCAACATGGGTTTTCAATCCCAAATAGGGATTCATGCCGTTGAACACGACCACCAACGGCAGCATCCAGAGCAGGCCGGGATTACTCCAGCGCAAGGCGGTTTTCGGCGCCGGCAAGCCCAGTACTTTTTGCCGGTGCAAGACAATCACATAGGCGGCAATCATGCTGAGTGACCAAACCAGCCAGACGGTTTTACGCAAACGCTTCGAATCCAAAAAATCTGCCGCAAAACCGGTGACGATGCCGAGAAGTATGACGCCGATGCCCATCCAAAGATAGCGGCGAATCTGTTCGCGCTGAAACTGGCTCAACCACTGACGCAGCGCGCGTAAGCGATCATTTAACGCTTGCATGAATCTTTCATCGGTGAACAGGAAATAGTTTGCAAAGGCAAATGCTGAAAAGGTCCGATGGCCGATCAAGCCGAGCATCAAGTGAAACGGTATGCCGATGGCCAGCGCGTAGTACCGCGTCTTGCGAAAAATGAGAAAAACCGGCAGGACGAGTTCAATAATCAAGGTGCCCCAAATCGACGCCAGCGGACCCCAATGATAGTCGGGCATGAACGTGAACAATGCCGGCAGGCGGTTATACATGGTGGTGGCGCAACTGATGGCCGGATCAAAAAAATCCCAATTGAGCTTGTGCAGGGTGGCGAAGAGATAAATAATAATCACTGAAGCGCGCATGACTGGTGCGAAGCGCCGTAAGAGATTGTTCGTCGATTTGCGATTATTCATCCCCAGTGTGTACCAGCTCCAGCCCGGCTTGCCGATTTGATGGCGATTTTGGTAAAGGGTCCAAAGTACCGCGAGCACTATCACAAGATTGATCAACCCTTCGGCAAATATGTGATTCGCCAGCCGCGGCCAGCGCGTGACATTGTACGAAAAACTCACCAACGCCAACAAGCCCAGCAACGACACGGATCTCGGATTGAACATCAGCAGGATGGCCGCGAGAGTGACGGCGTATCCCAAAATTCTCCCCTTCGGCAGCCAATCCCAAAAAAATTCCTGGTGCACCAGGGCTTGACAAGCCCACAAGAAGGAAAAAATCGTCAGGCGATAAACCTTCTTCTCGGGGATCGCGGAATCAGTTGTTGTGGTGAAGGCCATACAAAATGCCCCTTCGTTGGTTGAGATGTGACGATCTTGAACCGGCGGTTCCAGCGGAATGAATTGACGGGTACTCGATATTGCGAATAGGCAAATCCGGTCTAACGTGTGAAACGGTGTTATAACGATTCTTCGCCCCAAGCCGTTGGCCGTTGATGATACACGTTTGTCGGTTGGATTCGGATCAAATCAAGAGTAACCACATTTTCCGAATTTACTTTAGCTCGCACGTAAACGAAGCATACCAATCGATGACAAAACATGCCCGCGAAAACTCTGGAGGGTTATGGTTGCTTCCGGGAAAACCGAATGATCGTCCATGGTAGGTTGGTGGTGGATTCAGCGTTTCCTACGCTGCCCCGATGTTGCGCAAGCTACATACATTCGCTGTCGTTGTCTTGCGGAATGGCAGAATTCGAATTTGCCTAAATTTTACATTGAGCGCATGAACAGCGCAGTCACTCCAGTCTTTTAAGCGCAGCGCGAGCAGCATGATAGCCGCACATACCATGCACACCCGCGCCCGGCGGAGTCGAGGCAGAGCAGAGGAAGAGATTTTTGCGAGGAGTCTGGTAGGGATTGATCCGGATCACGGGCCGGGTGAAGAGTTGCTGCCAATCGGACACGCCGCCGATGATATCGCCGCCGATGTAATTGGCATTATAGTTTTCGAAATCCGCCGGCGTCATCGTATGCCGGGCGAGTATACATTCACGAAAGCCCGGGGCAAAGCGCTCAATCTGGTTTTCCAAATATTCCGTCATGTTTTCCGTGCATGCGGGTGGGACATGGCAATAAGCCCATCCCACATGTTTGCCCTGTGGCGCGCGCGCGGGGTCAAACAGGCTTGGTTGGGATACCAGCACAAACGGCCGTCGGCTCACTTTTCCCTGCCAGCAGGCGCGCTCTGCCGCTGCGATTTCCTCCAGCGTGCCGCCCACATGCACGGTGCCTGCGCGGCGGCATGCGGCTGCAGTCCACGGAATCGGTTCGCTCAGCGCCCAATCGATTTTGAAAGCGCCCGGGCCGTGGCGATAACGCAGCAAGGCGCGCCGGTAGCCCTCGGGCAATCTCTTGCCAGCAAGACCAGCCAAGGCGCGCGGCGCAATGTCGCATAAGATGACATCGGCAGCCGGCAATTCCTCAAGCGCCGTAACAGGCCAGCCGCACACGAGTTCGCCGCCCAGCGCTTCGAAATAACGCACTAAAGCATTGGCAATCGTTTGCGATCCACCGCGTGCAAATGGCCAGCCTACCGCGTGTCCGACAGTCATCAACATCAAACCAACGGCAGCCGAGAGCGGCTTCTCCAGCGGCAAAATGGCGTGCGCGGCGTTTCCGGCGAACAACGCGCGTGTTTGCGGCAGCGTGAAATGGCTTTGCGCCAGCGCCGTTGCGGCGCGCAATGCGTGCAAACCAAAACGCGCTAATATGAAGGGATGGCGTGGAACCTTCAACGGGCCAAGCGCATCCTGAAGCAGGTTTTCTGCTCCGTCAATGAATGGGGCAAAAAGCCGCTCATATCTGTTACCATCGACGCCCAGTTGATCGACGGTTTCTGCAAGCGAGCGCGACATGATCGCAGCCTTGCCATGATCCAGGGGATGGGCCAGCGGTAGATCCGGATGCAGCCATTCAAGTCCGTATTGCTGCAACGGCAAGCGGCGCAGAAAGGGTGAAGCAAGACCCATGGGGTGTACGGCGGAGCAAACATCATGCAGGAAGCCGGAAAGGGTAAGCGGCTGCGTGCGCGTGCCGCCGCCCGGGGTTTCTTTGCCTTCGATAACCAAAACGGCGGCCCCGGCTTGTGCAAGTGTGATCGCGGCGGCTAATCCGTTCGGGCCGGAACCAATAACAACGGCATCATAGGTTCGCTTTTGGGGTGAGTTGGAGCTGGTTCGGGGTGGCAATCTTTTCTCGTTGCAATTAGAGGTTCAAGGGATGAGCAAGACACAGATTCTTACACACGAGACGCGGAGATCGCAGAAATGGACTGTTGCCCAGCTCCGATGTCGATTTGGTGTCCGTCCAAAAATTTTTCCAAACTCGGCTGAGTCGAGGTTTTCAAAACTCCGAACACGATGGGGACTCTGAGGTTTTCAATGCAACGGCCAAGCCGTTGCAGGATCGTTATATTGGGAAGGCGGCGATTTTGGACCGACATGACTTATTTGATCTTCACAACGACGCAGGTTAAATCATCGAATTGATCCTCACGGCCGATGAAATTGCGATGCTCCTTGCGAATCAAATCGAGCAGATCGCCGGCTGAACCCTGGTTGTTGCCGGCAATGATATCGAGCAGGCGCTCTTCACCGAATTCTTCGCGCTTGTGATTCATGGCTTCGGTCAGGCCGTCGGTGTACAACACCAGCGTATCCCCCTTCTCCAAGCGGCATGTTTCTTGTTGGATGATGCGCTCGAAAATTTCGCCTTTTTCCAGGCCGAGCGCAATGCCGGGCGGCTGCAGCAATTTCGTATGTTGGCTTGCATGCTTGTGGATGATGATGGGATTGTGGCCGGCGCGCGCGCACATGACGGTTTGTTGCGCCGGATCAAAAATAAGATAAAACAAACTGACGAACATGTTGCGATCGGCGGTTTGATAAAAACCGCGATTCATGCTGCATAAGATCTCCTTGGGTGAAGCATGCGGCAGCGCGCGCGCCTGCAAAAAGCCTTTGGTCAATGTCATGTATAGGGCGGCAGGCATGCCTTTGCCGGAAACATCGCCGATCACCACGCCCAGGCGATTTTCATCCAGGGTCACGAAATCATAATAGTCGCCGCCGACTTCTTTGGCCGGTTCCGAGTGTGCCGCAATGTCAAGGCCGGGCAATTGTGGAATTTGCTGCGGCAGCATGCGCAGTTGGGCTTTGCGCGCAATTTCAAGCTCCATTTTTAAACGTTCGCGCTCGGTTAAGTAACGCACATAACGCGGGGTAATCGTGCGGTCGTTGAGTTGTTTGCCGCGTGCGATGGCAATGTAACCGAAAATCAGCAATGCAAATAACAGGCTGAGCGAGAACCATCCCGCCGCGCAAAAGCCGTCGTCCGGTTGCGCCAGCAATGTCATGGCATGCGGCAGGGCCGAGGCCATGCCGATGCCGAATGACACGGTCAGCAGATCGTAGCGCCAATAAAAAATGTAGGTGATCACGCCGGTCAGCAGGGCAAGGCCTGCCTGCCACCAGCGATCGTGAATCGTAAACGCGCCGCTGAAAACGGTTTCGAATAACAACAGCGTTAACGCCGCTGCGACCAACGTGTTTTTCAACCGGCGATGCAAAAAACTCAGCGTGAAAAGCGGCGCGTAGGAGGTGAACAAAACGGCGGAATAGATTCCGAAGAAAATGGGCAAACCGGCCGGCAGGAACGCTGAAAAAATCTGTTCGTCCTGATGGCTTGTGACCAGCCATTGTTCCGGTTGTTTGATAAAGGCGCGCACCAACGCATACCAACATCCCAAATGAATGAACGCCAACGCTGCGCCGCGCAAAATGGCATGGCCGAACTCCGGAAAGAAAAAACGGCCGGTGAACAGCGCATCGTACGCGCGCAGTTTTTCCGGCCAAGCTTCACGCGTCAGCGATTCACCGCTAATCCAAACCAAAAACACGCCGACGGTTACGATCACGGTCAGTAGCAAAATATTAATGTAGGTGGCGACAACATAAAAACCGCGATTGTCGGAGAGCAGGCTCTCACGGGTGATGCCCTGCGCCGGCACTACATTGATGAAAAAAAGCAGGGTACACATGAAGATGAAGCACGCCAGCACCAGGGCGTTGCGCAACCCCACTTCTCCAGCGCGGAAGCGCAGCATGAAAATCACCAGGCTGATGGCGGCCATTAACATGAGCAGCACAGTTCCCGCGGCGTGAAACCAATTGGCTACATTGACGCGCTGGGTGTACTCTTCGGAAAAGTCGCGGGGATATTGCACCTGTTGCATCCAGCCGCCGATTTGGTCGCCCAGCACAATGGCTTTGAGCCGGAGCTTCAGGCCGCCGGCGGCAGGCGCGCGATTTTCCCAAATGAAATTATGATCTGTGCGCGCTTCCTGCTTGATCATCTGCGCGTCAACGGTTTCATAGTCTTCCCAGTCAATGCCTTTGTGCTGCGCCAGAAACTCGCGCGTCAATAAACGCGCCGCGGCTTGCGGCATCACCTCGCCTTCAACATTGGTCGGCAAAATATGCTCAAAGTGAAAGACTTTGCCGGCGGGCGACGCCATGAGTTGAAAGCGTTCGCTGGTTTCGGGATGGCGATAGATTACCTCCCACGCCGCAACCGGATGATGCCGCTCAATCAGGGCGCGCTCATCCGGTGTGGCATTTTGCGCTTGCAAAAAGCTTTCCTGCTTGTCGTCAATCACGAGCATGATGTTTTCTTCGAAGCCGGCGACGTTATAATCGAGCGACTTCAAATAGTTGCGCGCGGCGGCCTCGGCTTCGTCACGATTAAGCTCGATATGCAGTTTGGCCGCCGGCGTGACGCGCTGGAACAGCGCAAAGAACAGCGCTGCGCCCAGCAACGCTAGAACCAGCAAAACGATATTGTCTTGTGAAGCAGTGCGTTTGATTTGAGACTTCATGGCACGGGATTGAGCATGTGGCAAACGGCAAGAGGCATCAGTTTATCGCGCGGGATGCTGCGATTGTCTTTCACTTGATCCAGCGAATCGAGGTATGTCCGACGCCCATTTTAATGTAAAAGTCGAGTTTGCCCTTGGCCGTATCGTAATTCTCGGAATAGTAGGTATCGCCCTGCTTGACGAAATCGCGCAAGCTGATAGGCGCGAGAAACGAACCTTCTCTGCGAATACGCACGCCCAGCGCGCGGTTCAACTCGACGGAATTGACGCCCACACCGAAATTCATTTCGACATCGCCCTCGCCTTGATAATCGCCGTCAAACGACAAGGTTGATTTGCCGGCCCCGCCGTTGAAGATGAAGCGGCGAAAATTGGCGTAACACAAACCGCGCGCCTCGACCGAGGCCGCGCCGGAGTTGATGCGAAGATTCGGGGTTTCAGGGTTCGGTTCGCGAAATTCGATATCCAACTCTCCGGCGCCTATGTCAAGATTGAGATTGGCGACTTTCAAACCGTCGAAATCAAGCGCCGCGTCAAACGCGCCGCCTTCTATGTCGAACGTGATGGGAATCTCCGGCGAGAGCTTGAGTCGCCAGTGATTGTCGCGCAGCCGGTCAAGATCGACATTTTCATTCCGGCGCTTGGGGCTACGAATCCACAGGGTCGGAGAGGTACTGGTGCTGTCGAAATCAATTGTCGGGCGATGTTCTTCGCTTGAAAAAGTCAAATCTAATTCGGCCAGCACACCGGAAGGCGCCGGTTCCACATCCAACCGGCCGGCAGCGTATTCGAGATCCAGGCGCAGTTCGGTTTGATTCGTTAACGCGATGGTTTGCCGAATCACAAGCTCTTCGCTGGCAGCACGCCGGGCGCGACTCTCGCGGCGGCGATCGTTTTCTTGCTCACGATCCGCCGGGCGCTCGCGGCACGCGATGATGAGCAACGCACTCAGGAGCAAAACACATAATCTGCTCATATCTCCCTCGCAAAGCTAATGAAAATTAACAGGCTTTGTCGCCCAGTTTTTTGGGCGATTAATGGCGGCCTGCTTTTACGAACGGAAATCCCAAAAGTTGAACCCCAAATTGCAACCGGATGGCGACAAGCGCAAGGGATTTTTTGCGTATGTCATGCTGTCAAGCATGATGGCCAAATTAGCTTGAAGTTGCCGCATTTTTTTGCCAGCCTGTCAGAAATTTTCAACTGGTACAGTCTTTGTTCATTATGGTGTGAACGGTTGCTATTCCAGGAAAATTTTGTTAAAGAATTCCGTCTCACCTCGCGAATCTCGATCGGAATTCTGGAAAGAAAAGCGGAGAAAATGCCATGACACTCGATAAATTCACTCTCAAAGCGCAGGAAGCCGTTGCCGGCGCGCAACAACTGGCCTCGGAAGCGGGGCAACAACAGATCGAAGTCGAACATCTGTTGCTGGCGATGTTGCGTGACAGCGAAGGCGTTGCTGTCGCAATTCTGAAAAAACTGGGCGCAAATGTGAGCCTGTTGCAGAGCCGCCTGGAAGATGAGTTGCGACGCATGCCGCGCGTTTCGGGCGCCGGCGCGGCGGGCAATATTTATGTTTCGAATCGGCTGGCGAATGTGTTCAATCAAGCGCAAAACGAAATGCGCCAGCTTAAAGACGAATACGTCAGCACTGAGCATTTGCTCATTGCAATTGCGGAAGAAAAGCAAGGCCCGGCGGGTCAACTGCTGCGGCAGCAGGGCGTGACGCGCGACAACATTTTCAAAGTACTCAAAGAAATTCGCGGCACGCAGCGCGTCACCGATCAGAACCCCGAAGGCAAGTATCAAGCGCTTGAACGTTTCGGTCGCGATGTCACCGAGCTTGCGCGCAGCGGCAAGCTCGATCCGGTGATCGGCCGTGATGAAGAAATCCGGCGGGCGGTGCAGGTCTTGTCGCGCCGCACGAAAAACAATCCCGTGCTGGTCGGCGATCCCGGCGTCGGCAAAACCGCGATTGTCGAAGGCATTGCGCAGCGCATCGCGCATGGCGACGTGCCGGAGTCGCTGAAGAACAAGCGTCTCATTCAAATCGAAATGGCGTCATTGGTGGCGGGCGCCAAATATCGCGGCGAGTTCGAAGAACGACTCAAGGCTGTATTGAAGGAAATCCAAAGCGCGGAAGGCGAGATCATTCTCTTCATCGACGAGCTGCACACCATGGTGGGCGCGGGCGCCGCGGAAGGCGCGGTGGACGCCGCCAACATGCTCAAGCCCATGCTCGCGCGCGGCGAGCTGCGTTTGATCGGCGCGACGACGCTGGACGAGTATCGCAAATATATCGAAAAAGACAAGGCGCTGGAGCGCCGCTTCCAGCCGGTGCTGGTGGACGAGCCTTCGGTGGAGGATACCATTTCGATTCTGCGCGGCCTGAAGGAACGTTACGAGGTGCATCACGGCGTGCGCATCGCGGATTCCGCCCTGGTGGCCGCAGCCACGCTGTCGCACCGTTACATCTCTGAGCGTTTTTTGCCGGACAAGGCGATTGATTTGATCGATGAGTCGGCGGCAAAATTGCGCACCGAAATCGACTCCATGCCCGAAGAGATCGACGAGATCGAGCGCCGCATCAAACAGCTCGAAATCGAGCAGGTGGCGTTGAAGAAGGAAAGTGATGCCGCTTCGAAGGAACGGCTGGCCAAACTCAAGGAGGAGCTGGGCAATCTCAAGGAACAATCGACGCGGCTCAAGGCGCGCTGGCAGGTCGAGAAGGACACCATCAAGCAAATCCGCAGCGTCAAGGAGCAGATGGAACAGGCCAGACAGCAGGCGGAGAAAGCCGAACGCGCCGGCGACCTGAATAAAGTTGCAGAGCTGCGCTACGGCACGCTGCCCGGCCTGGAAAAACAGCTCGGCGCCCTGAATGAAAAGCTGGCCGCGCTGCACAAGGACGGCGCGTTGCTGAATGAAGAAGTCACCGAAGCTGACATCGCCGAAGTCGTGGCGCGCTGGACCGGCATTCCAGTGGCGCGCATGCTGGAAAGCGAAAAGGAAAAGATTTTGAAAATGGCGGATCGCCTGCGCCAGCGCGTGGTGGGGCAGGACGAGGCGATCGAGGCCGTCTCGTTTGCGGTGCGCCGCTCGCGCGCGGGCCTGAGCGAGGAAACCCGGCCCATCGGGTCATTCATCTTTCTCGGCCCCACCGGCGTCGGCAAAACCGAGCTGGCGCGTGCCTTGGCGGAATTCATGTTTGACGATGAAAACGCAGTAGTGCGCATCGACATGTCGGAGTACATGGAGCAGTTCAATGTCTCGCGCTTGATCGGCGCGCCGCCGGGCTACGTGGGATACGAAGAAGGCGGCCAGCTCACCGAGGCCATCCGCCGCCGGCCCTATGCCGTGATTCTGCTCGATGAAATCGAAAAGGCGCATCCGGACGTTTTCAACATTCTGCTGCAGGTGCTGGATGACGGCCGCCTGACCGACAGCAAGGGCCATATCGTGAATTTCAAGAACACAATCATTATTATGACCTCGAACATCGGCGCGGAAACGATCATGCAGCGCTTTGAGCAAACCCGCGAGGAACAGCAGGAGAGCATCTATCAGCGCACCAAGGAGGAGGTGATGGAGATGCTGCGCCGCCGGCTGCGCCCGGAATTTCTCAACCGCGTGGACGAGATCATCATGTTCCATCCGCTGTCAAAAGCGCATCTGCACGACATCGTCGATATCCAATTCAAACGCCTGGTGGAAACCGTCCTGCAACGACAGGGCATCGAGGCAACCCTGACGAATGCGGCGAAGAACCTGCTGGCGGAGCAAGGCTACGACCCGGTGTTCGGCGCGCGGCCGCTCAAACGCCTGATGCAGCGGCAAATCATCAACGAACTGGCGACACGCATTCTCGGCGGCGAGCTGGTCAAGGGTGACAAGCTGCGCATCGCGGCGAAGGACGGCAAACTGGTTTATGAGAAGGTGAGGTAAAACCAGTCGCGGTGGTTGATGTTAACTTGACGATGTCAGATTCACCGCAGAGAGACAGAGTTCGCCGGGAATTCCAATAAATCTTACTCGGCGATCTCCGCGCCACTGCGGTGATTTTTGAAATGTGACATAGTCGAGTTAACAAACCGGCTAAATAACGCAGCCCGTACGGTGTCCCGTTAATCTGCGAGAGTATTTTGATTTGTCATTCCACGGAAATCTTGTGAAGAACTCGGCGCTGGGCCTAGCCCTTCACAAGATTCGCCTGAATGACGATTCGAAACGATGTTTTTGCCGATGATGGCAACCATGCACCAGCATTGCAAAATGCCACCGCCCGGGCGCTGCGTTAATGTTTGTTTATGTACTCCAGAAGACGAATATCTCCGCCAGGCAAAGCGCCCGGAGGACGGTATTTTCGAGCAGCCGAACGGACTCCATCATCTTTTATTTTTCTCCCCAACTTCCACCTTGCTTTGCTGCGCTTCTTTCTTTAGATTCTTTCCCGCGTTTAAACACGGTTTGATCTTCATCTACTGAGATTCACACCTCAACCGCGCGACGCAAGGAGGCGCAAGTGGCGGAAACTCGCCAGGGTTATTATCATCATCCAACAGTGCAAGACGAATACATCGTTTTCATCAGCGAAGACGATTTGTGGAGTGTGCCCCTGAGCGGCGGTATCGCGCGGCGACTCACGAACAACCTGGGCGCGGTGGGGTTTCCGCGCCTCTCTCCCAACGGTGAATGGCTCGCCTTCTGTGGCCGCGAAGAAGGCCAGCCTGATGTTTATCTCATGCCCGCCGATGGCGGTGAAATGCGCCGTCTGACATTCCTCGGCAACGTCTCCAAAATTGTGGGATGGGCGAAAGACAGCAGCGCGGTGTTGTTTCTCAGCTCTCATCAAGCCGCGATTCCTCTTGACCGCCCGATCGTGTATCGTGTTTCGCTCGCAGGCGAATATCCGCAACTCTTTTTAAATTGTCCCACACTCAACCTCTCGCTGCAGCCGGACGGTCCGGGCATGGCGCTCGGCCGCAACAACGATGACAACGCGCGCTGGAAACGTTATCGCGGCGGCACTGCCGGAGAAATCTGGATCGATCACGAAGGCTCGGGCAATTTCGTAAAATTGCCTTTGCCGCGCGGCAATCCCAACGCGCCCATGTGGATCAACGGGCGCATTTATTTCACCTCGGATCATGAGGGCGTGGGTAATCTCTATTCGTGCACGCTGGCGGGCGGCGATTTGCGCGCGGAAACCAGGCATCGCGATTTTTTTGTGCGCCATCCGTCGACCGATGGCCGCACGATTGTTTATCAGGCCGGCGCAGATTTGTATGCGTTCGATGCCGTCGCACGCCGGACGCGCCTCATTCCCCTGGCGTGGCGCAGCCCGATGGTGCAAACTCAACGTCGATTCACCACAGCGTCGCGGTATTTGGAATCCTATCATCTGCATCCCAAGGGCCACTCCGTTGCTTTGTCTGCGCGCGGCAAGCTTTTCACCATGCCGAATTGGGAAAACGCGCCATTGCAATACGGCCCGCGGGAAGGCGCGCGCCATCGCCTGGTGCGCTGGCTGCACGACGGCCAGCGGTTGGTGGCCATCAACGACCAGGATGACGGCGAAGAAAAACTCGTGGTGTTTTCCAGCGAGCCGCTGCACGAGGCCGAGCGCGTTATTCCCTCGCCACCCGGACGGATACAATCGCTTCACACCTCACCAACGGCGCTGCAAGTTGCACTCACCACCAGCCGCCTCGATCTGTGGGTGATTGATCTGGAGACCGGCAACCGCCGCTGTTTGGATAGCAATCCTTATGCAGAAATTTGCGACGTGACCTACGCCCCTGACGGCCGTTGGTTAGCCTATTGCAAGCCGATCAACGAGAATCAACGCGCCATTTTTTTGTGTGAAATTGCCTCGGGCGCGATTCATCAGGCGACGCAACCGGTGCTGCGCGACTTCCGCCCGAGCTTCGATCCCGATGGCCGTTATCTTTATTTTCTCTCCGCGCGCGTGCTTAATCCCGTCAACGATTCGGTGCAATTCGTAGTGAGTTTCCCGGGTGCGTATAAGCCTTATCTGCTTACCCTGCGCAAGGAGTTGGCCAGCCCGTTCATTCCATCACCGGCAGCGCCCGGCGAAGAAAGCGCCCCCAAGCTGCCGTCGAACGGCGTGAAAGCCAATGGCAATGGCGCCAAAGCCAATGGCGAAACCGCCGATTCGGAAAACGCGGATAAAGTCAAAACCGAAGAAAAAAAGCCGGAGGCGCTGCACTTCGATCTGGAGGGCATGCACTATCGCATGGTGGAATTCCCGGTGAAAGAAGGATTGTATGGCGAAGTCCTTGGTATCAAGGACAAAGTCGTATTCACCTCTTTCCCCATTCGTGGCCGCGCCGATCTGGGCGATTCCTCGGCGCTCGAGGATGACGATGAAAAGGGCACGCTCTGGGTTTATGATTTCACCACGCACAAGCTCGAAGTGATTGCCAGCGACGTTCAAGTCATGCAAGTCGCCAACGGCGGCAAGACCTTGAGCTACCGCAGCGGCCGCCGCATTCGTGTATTGAAAGCGGGCGAGAAACCTGCGGAAAACAGTGATGCCTCGCCCAGCCGCAAAAACGGCTGGCTCGATCTCAGCCGGGTCAAACTTTCGGTTGACCCGCGCGCGGAGTGGCGACAAATGTTTCGCGAAGCCTGGCGGCTGCAACGCGAATTTTTTTGGAATGAAAACATGTCGGGCGTGGACTGGCAGAAGGTGTATGATCGTTACTATCCCCTCATCGATCGCATTGCCACGCGCGCCGAATTTTCAGACTTGATTTGGGAAATGCAGGGCGAGCTGGGCACTTCGCACGCCTACGAAAGCGGCGGCGATTATCGCCAGCCGCCATACTATTCCATCGGTCGTCTCGGCGCGGATCTGATGTTCGATGCGGCGCAGAACCGCTATATCATCAAGAAGATCTATCGCGGCGATGTCTGGCTTAAAGACAATTTCTCACCGCTCAGCGCGCCCGGCGCCAATATTGCCGAGGGCGACGCGCTGCTGGAGATCGGCGGTGTGACGCTGAGCGCGACGGTTACGCCCGGGCATTTGCTGGCCAATCAAGCCGGACAAGAAGTGACCTTGACGATTCAATCGCCGCCGGCTGAAAGCAAGCCGCGCAAGGTGATCGTCAAAACGCTGTATTCGGAATACCCGCTGCGCTACCGTGCCTGGGTCGAACGCAATGCCGCGCGTGTGGCCGAAGCCACCGGCAACAAGATCGGCTATTTGCACATTCCCGACATGGGCACACAGGGGTTGATTGAGTTTCACCGGTATTATTTGGCGCAATCGAACAAGTTCGGCTTGATCGTCGACGTGCGCTACAACGGCGGCGGCAATGTTTCACAATTGTTGCTGGAGAAACTTATTCGCCGGCCGCTCGGCTACGATGTGAAACGTTGGGGCGCGCCCGACCCTTATCCCGAACATGCGATGCGCGGTCCGATCGTCACGCTTACCAACGAACATGCCGGCTCTGACGGCGACATTTTTTGCCACAGTTTCAAATTGTTGAAAATCGGGCCCCTCATCGGCAAGCGCACGTGGGGCGGCGTGATTGGCATTGACCGGCGCTATAATCTTGCCGATGGCGGCCGCACCACGCAGCCGCAATATTCCTTCTGGTTTGCCGATGTGAAATGGCAGGTCGAAAACTACGGCGTCGATCCCGATATTGAAGTCGATTTCTCTCCGAATGCGCATCTGCGCGGCGACGATCCGCAATTGGAACGCGCGATCGCAGAAGCATGGCGGTTGCTGGAAGAGAAAGGCACGGAACTGCCCGCATTTGATGAACGGCCGCATCTGCCACTGCCGGATTAATTTGACTATGTCGGATTCACCGCGGAGACGCAGCGTTCGCTGAGAATTCACGCAATCTTACTCTGCGAGTTCCGCGACTCTGTGGTGGTTTTTGGAATGTGACAGAGTCAAATTAATTCCTGATACGTCATTAATGTTCCGGCACGGCTGGGCCGGGCCTGTTGTTGTGCCCCGGATTGGAAAATCAGTTCAACCACGGCATGGCCGTGGTTTTTCGTTTGAGGCGTTTTTATTGCGATTGCAAAACAGGAGAAACCGTTTGCGCGCCCTTACTTTTCACGGCAAACAAGATATTCGTTTCGCCTCCGTTCCCGATCCTACCATTCTATCGCCCACTGATGCCGTCATCAAAGTTCATCTCGCCGGCATTTGCGGTTCGGATTTGCATCTTTATCACGAACGCGAAAAGGGGCTGGACCCGGGCACGGTGATGGGACATGAATTTGCCGGTGAAATCGTTGACGTGGGTAAAGATGTTAAGGCGTTCAAGCGCGGCGATTTGGTGTTTGCGCCCTTTACGGTGAATTGCGGTGATTGCTTTTATTGTCGTATCGGTTTAACCGCGCGCTGCCTGCAAAGCCGGCTTTTCGGATGGGTACAAAACGGCGCAGGCTTGCAGGGTGCGCAAGCGGAGTTCGTGCGTGTTCCTCTCGCCGAGGCGACTTTGCTTGAAATGCCGGAAGAAGTATTGCCTGAAGAGGCTTTATTGCTGGGCGATATTTTCTCCACCGGTTATTTTTGCGCGGAAATGGCGAACCTCCGGCCGGAAGGAGCCTATGCGGTGATTGGATGTGGCCCGGTGGGAATCATGGCGATTATCGCAGCACGCGAGCTGGGCGCGGAGAGAATTTATGCGATTGACGCCATTCCCGAGCGGCTGGCATTGGCAAAACGCTTTGGCGCGACGCCAGTAAATTTTCAAAAAGAAAATCCTGTTGAAATTTTGCGTGCAACGACAGATGGCCGCGGCGCTGATGCCGTCATGGAAGTGGTCGGCAACGAATCCGCAATGCGCCTGGCGCTGGCGTTGATGCGACCGGGCGGCATCATCTCTGTCGCAGGCGTGCATAACGAAGGGCAATTCGCGTTTACGCCCAACGAAGCTTATGACAAGAATCTCACGTATAGAGTCGGCCGCTGTTCCGCACGCCATTATGCCGAGCGCTTGCTTCCCATTGTGCAAAAAAAGAAGCATGATCTGACGGCAATTATTTCTCACCGTTTGCCGCTGCACCAGGGTGTTTTAGGCTATAAAATTTTTGATGAAAAGCTGGAAGGATGTACGAAAGTGGTTTTAACGCCCTGACGCGGATACGCCGCGAGCCTTGATATTTTGCAAGCAGGCTTTGTGAATTTAACGAATAAGAGCCGTTTGAAACACCCATCGCATTTGATGGCGCGCTTGCTTTTCCTGTCCTCATGATTTTTGGCATTCGAGTTCGGTAATGTTCAGCAACGGCTTGACCACAATGGATGCCACGGCCGAACAAACCGGGATTACCGACTTTGTTTGTCAAAATTCATTAGACACAGACGAATCGGGGCCGCCGAATAAAATATTCAACGGACAAAAGCTGC
Source organism: uncultured Cytophagia bacterium (assembly GCA_964457925.1). Lineage (GTDB taxonomy): Bacteria > Zhuqueibacterota > Zhuqueibacteria > Zhuqueibacterales > Zhuqueibacteraceae > Coneutiohabitans. The sequence goes on along the minus strand of CAYWGH010000047.1, from coordinate 9,781 downwards.
CAACGGAAAAATTATTATAACGAAACCCGTTGGCAGATTTCATCGTTGGGTAAATCTTGTCTTATTTGTATAAATTCGTCTCTTCGATTTCATAAGCCAGAAGCCAAAAATATTCTAGCCAAAGCAGCTCGAAATTCTTTGAACAACTGCTCAGTTTTTGGCAAAGGAATTCACGTTGCGGAAAGTTTTTGATGATGCGATGCTGCGAGCCGTCTTGCAGCGTTCGGGTTTGGTAGGTATTGCCAAATTCGTCGCGCCCAGTGAGAGGAGAGCTGCTGCCTTCGATATAAACGTTGTCGATAAACACCAGCTTGCCGCCGTTTGCCAGCAAGCCGTGCCAGGCAGCAAGAACATCGTCAAGGCATTGCAGGGGAAGGTGTGACCAGATGAAGCCGCCGAATATGGCTTGGCAGCAGTTGTTCACAACGGGCATCGCGTGCATGTCGGCGAGCATGAACTTCACATTGGGGTTGGGGTACGTTTTTGCCCGCGCAATCGCCAAAACTTCCGGGTTGCGATCGGTTGCCAGAATGGCCTTCGCGGTAGCGCTGAGAGATTTTGTCCAATAGCCGGTGCCGCAACCAATTTCGAGAACGTTTCGTTGCGCCAGCTCGGATTGCAGCCAGCGCGCGGCAATCGCCAAATCATACTGCCGTTCCGGCCAGGCATAAATTTTTTCATATTCGCCGGCGCGCTGTGCATAGTAGCGCACCAGGCCATGATCCGGCATCAGCACAGGTTGCGTTTGCATTATTCGCCCAGCGCCAGCAACTGCAACGCCACCGCTTTGCCCTTCTCACCGATTTCCAGCATTGGCCCGACGCAGCTCGGGCAGCCGTCTTCGCAGCCGCAGGCTTGCACCAACTCGCGCGCCGCGGTCAGCAATTCGGCATGCATGCCGAACAACCGCTTGCTGAAGCCAACACCGCCGGCATGATTGTCATAAATAAAAATCGTGGGGCGTTGTGTCAGCAGGGCGCGCGCCTGGGGCACCGCGCGAATGTCGCTGCTGTCGCACATCAAGAACACTGCGGCCACGCCGTGCAGCGCATGCGCCGCTGCTTTCAAACCGTCGCCCAGCGCCGACTCGGGAATGCTCAACCGCTGCGCCATGTCGGCCGGCATTTCCCACCAATAGGCCGTGGTGTGCATGCTAATTTCCGGCAATTCCACCGGGCCGTAGCCGATATTCTCATGCGAACCGAATTTTAGTTTTTTGAACTTGGTTGTCTGGCAATTCACATTCACCTCCCCATGCGCTATTTTTATCGCCTCGCCTGATTCTTCCTCGCGTTTTTCAGGAGGTTCTTTCTCGCTGAGGCTTCTTGCCTCAAAAACTTCCAACACGTGAATGCTCGTGTCCGTATGCGCATCGGTGTAATAATCGACTTCCACCTGGCGCACGTAAGCCTTGCGCCGATCCCAATCGAGTTTGTCCACGTGAAATTGGCGGCCCTCATGAATGTAAATCGCGTCGTCGTGCAGCATGACGGGCGCATCGAGCAGGTTCACCTCGCCAATCACGCGTTCGTTGTCGGTTGTGTCGATGATAATCACATTTTCAGGCGCGGCGGTGCGCAAGCCCACCGCCTCCGCCGGGTAAGCGTCGGTCATCCAATGCCAGCGGCCTTCGTTGTGATGCAACACTTTGTTCTCTTCGAGATATTCGAGAATCTCCTGCGTGGCATCAACCACGCTGTTGCCATAACCGAACTTTTCACCGTCTTGAAACGGCAGTTCGAACGCGCCGCATTTGATGTGACTCATCAAAATGACGAGATTGTTGGGATCGACGATGCCGGCTTCCGGCGTGCGCTCAAAAAAATAATCGGGATGATTGATCATGTATTGATCGATGGGACTGCTGGAGGCGATCATGATCGCCAGCGCGGAATCCGAGCGCCGGCCCGCGCGCCCGGCCTGTTGCCAGGAACTGGCAATGCTGCCGGGATAACCCACCATCACACAGGCGGTGAGCTGGCCAATGTCGATGCCCAATTCCAGCGCATTCGTCGACACCACGCCCAGCACCTCGCCGCTGCGCAAACCCGCTTCGATGGCGCGGCGCTCCGTGGGCAAATAGCCGCCGCGATAGCCGCGAATCTGTTGCGGCGATTGTTGGTTGGCTGCCATGCTCTGTTTGAGATAGGTCACCAAAACTTCGACGCGCAAACGGCTGCGTGCAAACACGATCGTTTGAATTTTGTTCAACAAAAAGCGCATCGCCAGGCTGCGCGCTTCTTTGACCGAAGATTTGCGAATGCCCAGCTCGCGATTCACCACCGGCGGGTTGTAGAGAATGAAATGCTTTTCCCCGCGCGGCGCGCCGTTGTTGTCCACCAGCACCGTTTTTTGCGAGATGATTTGTTCGGCCAGCTCTTGCGGATTGGCAATCGTCGCCGAACAGCAAATGAATTGCGGCTGTGCGCCATAAAATGCCGCGATGCGACGTAAGCGCCTCATTAAATTCGCGAGATGGCTGCCGAACACGCCGCGATAATTGTGCAATTCGTCGATCACGACGTAGCGCAAGTTCTCGAACAGCTTGATCCACTTGGTGTGATGCGGCAGAATGCCCTGATGCAGCATGTCGGGATTGGTCACCACGATATGCCCGGAGCTGCGAATAGCCTGGCGCGCCGACACCGGCGTGTCGCCGTCAAAGGTATAGGTTTTAATATCAAACTTGATTTGGTCGCCCAGCAGCCGCACCACGTCTTGAAGTTCGACCACTTGATCTTGCGACAGGGCTTTGGTGGGAAAAAGATAAAGCGCGCGCGCATCCGGATCGGAAATCACGCGCTGCAACACCGGAATATTGTAACACAACGTTTTACCGGAGGCCGTGGGTGTGACCACCACCACGTTTTTGCCTTCTGCAATTTTTGTGATGGCTTCCGCTTGATGCGTATAAAGCCGTGTGATGCCGTGTTGCCGCAGCGCCTCCGCCAACGCGGGGTGCAACGAGTCCGGCAGATCTACCCACTGCGCCGGGCGCGCCGGTAGCGTGCGCCAGTGCGTGACGTTTTGCAGAAAATCCGGCTCAGAACGAAGCTGCTCGATAACTTGCAGGAGATTCATTGAGAGATTTTGGATGGTGCGGGCTATGCGTTGCCGAATAATTAGTAAATTGCGAGATACATCAATTCAAATTTTTGCTGTTAAAGGGTTTCGTTTTGCCGCAGAACATTTTCGATGGAGATTTTGGATCTTTGATCTTGTGCGTTGAAATTGACGCTATCATTAGCGCTGCAAATTAGATAACTATTCGCAATAAGGCAAACTTTTTCTCAAGCGTAAATTTGTCCTACGGTTATGTGCACCCTTCGGGCCTCAAAAAAGCAGCTTAACTATCATTATTGGCTAACCCGCAACCAGTGGAGGTTTATGCCTAATGTTGGCAGAATGTGGATAACTTCATCGGGTCGAGTGCGCCAAAATGAGACAGTTTATTGTTGCACAAAGTTAATATTCGTAGTATCGCCCCAATGTGTCGCCTAAAAGGTGCAATTTACCTTTGATCGTCAAATCCTTAAACTTAATTCAACCTAATTAGTCCTTTAAAATTAAAATCTTATATTTGTATAAATCATGACCATCTAGGTGTAGTGGTACCGATACCATGACACACAATGTAAAGTATTTCGACCCTGAATTTTTAACAAAGTCTTTTCCGCAAACAGTAATCGACTCATTTTTGACCGTTAGACCCGATTTATCGAATGTGGATAACTTGTGCGCAAAGATTTTAGCATGTTATGTGACCGGCTTTTAAACACCGGAACTTTCACTTGCTGAAATTCCCCTGAATTGGTTATATTGCCCTCGGGAACAATTCAATACAGGAGTTTGTTTATTTACTACGATTTCAAGCGCTTGCATGCTCGAACATTGGCGAAAAAAATTATCCGGGAAAATTTTACTGCGCTTTTTGTATATTGCTATCAGCCTTGGCGGGATTACTTATGAATTGCTAAAAGTGCAACCGGTTCGCTGGCCATTGATTGCGGGCTATAGCTTCATAATTATTGCAATGATTTTTGCCATAAGGCAGCGGCGCGATGCCGAACAAAGCGCCTGACAAGCCTGTACGTAACTTTTGTCAATATCTCTGCTGGCTGAGCTTGTTGAAGCCAGTATCAATAATTCTTGACTCCAATCAGTTATGAAAAGACACATCATAGGCGTTCTCCCATTGTTGTTGATTGCCGCGTTATCTCAGGCCGCCGAGCCTGACGCGAAACTCGTGCAAGCGAGCGCCCAGCAAACCACGATTGATCTCAAGCTTACCGGTTTCAACTTTGATACGCTGCGCAGCGACGGTGTCATGGTAGGCGTCATTCCGAAATTTACCAATAGCTTTTCAGCGGAGAAACCCGGCGCGCCGGATTTGCCGCAGCGTGTTTTTATTATCGGTGTTCCAGCGGGGGCGCGCGTCGAAGCGACGGCGCTGCCGGGCGCGGTGGAAGAATTGCGCGACATTACCGTTGCCCCGTTCCCCACGGCGCGTATTGAAGAAGGCGTGCAGCGCGTGGAATATCTGCCCGATGCTCAAATCTTCTCGCGCAGTGATTTCTTGCCAACCGGTTTGGTTTCTGTTGAGGCGCCGGAGTTGTTTCGTCAGCAACGCGTCGTGCGCGTTGTCGTATCGCCGGTGCAATATAATCCCGCCCAAAAGACTCTCAGAATTTACCAAGAGCTTCGCCTCCTCGTGCGCCACACCGCCAGCGATGAGTCCGGCCGAACCGCATTTTCGTCAACGGGCGGCTCTCCGGTGGAGGAATCTTTTTATCGCAATTTGATTTTCAATTATGAGCAAGCGCGCCAATTCCGGCTGCCACGGCAGACGCAGGCGTTGCGTAAAGCCGCTTCGCCATTCGCCGAAGGCCCGCTCTATAAATTTGCACTGCGCGCTGAGGGCATGTATCGCATCACCGGCCAGGCGCTGGCCGGCGCAGGCATCGATCTCACCTCCGTGCAACCGGCGCAGATTCGTCTGTTCAACAACGGCGGAAGGGGATTGCCGCGCGACCTGTTTGACGCGCGCCCGGAAGGCTTGGTGGAAAATGCCATCTATGTTTCTGACGGAGGCGACGGCCGTTTCGATCCCAACGATTTCATTTTGTTTTATGGCCGCGGCGTTGACGGCTTTGAGTTCGATACCGCCAGCGGTCAGATGAAGCATTATCTCAACAAATTCGGTTTTGATAATTTCTATTTTCTCTCGGTCACACCGTACAGCGATGGCAGCACCGGCAAGCGCATGTCGAGTCGCGCGCCGTTGCCCTTTGCTGTCGCACAAACTTTGGCGACCAGTTTTCAGCAATATGTTTATAATGAAGAGGAATTGAATCCGCTGTTCGAATCGACGCAAACCTGGTTTGGCTACGATTTTGGCACCCGCTCAAACACCAACACCAGAACGTACAAACTTCAACTTCCCGACCCTGTCACTGACGCCACCGGGCGCATTCTCTTTAGATTTTATGCGCAGTATTTCTCCAGCACGCCCCACCGCATGGCCATAACGTTCAATGGGCAGCCGATCAACGAGTTTATCATTCCCGGCAACAGCTTCCGCACACAGGATTTTACGCTGGCGCGCTCGGGCGTCATCAAAAACGGCGAGAACGAAATTCTGCTCACCTACACCGGCAGCGGCGACGCGACGCACATGTACATCGATTATCTTGAATTGAACTATGCGCGCCAGTTACGCATGCCCGGCCCAAGCTTGATTTTTGACGGCACGGCCAGCGCCGATCCGGTGGCTTATCGTTTGGACAACGCTAATCCCAACGGCCTTTGGCTGTTCGATGTCAGTGATTTCAGCGCGGCAGTGCTGCTGACCACGGAAAACTGGCAGGTGAACGGCTCACAGATTACGTTTACAGATGCCGGCAGCACGCCCAACCCGCGACGCTATGCCGTTGCCACCGCCGCAGGCTTTACCAATATCGAAGCCGGCGCGCTCACCAAAGATTCCCCGTCGAATTTGCGCTCCCCGGAGCACAGTGCGGATATGATTATCATCACACATGATGATTTCGTCTCGCAAGCGCAGCGCATTGAAAGTTTGCGCGAGAACTGGCAACCGTACAGCCCCTCGCCGCAGCATCTGGAGGTCGAAGTCGTCAACATTCAGGACGTTTTCGATGAATTCTCCAGCGGCATGTACGATCCGACCGCCATTCGCGATTTTTTGAAGTATGCTTATGAGAATTGGCGCAAGCGCCCCACCTTCGTGCTGTTGTTCGGCGATAGTGATTACGACCCCAAAAATCTGCGCAACAAATCCGACAAGAACTGGATTCCGAGCTATCACACCGCCGAGTTGGATGAATATACCAGCCGCGTCACGGATAGCTGGTTTGCATATGTAAATGGCAACGACGCGTTGATGGACCTGGCCATTGGCCGCATTCCGGCGCGTTCGCTGGCCGAGGCCGAAGCATATGTGAACAAACTCATCAAATATGAAACGAATCCGGTCTTTGGCCCGTGGCGCAACACCATTATCATGGTTGCGGATGATGAAAATTCGCCGGAGGGCCCGGAAGCCTTTCATATTAATGACACTGAAAATCTCATCAACCAGCGCACCCCGGATTATTTCGATATTCGCAAGCTTTATCTCACGGAATATCCGGCCGTGCAAAGCGCATCGATTTCCGGCATTCGCAAGCCGGCCGCAACCGATGCCTTCATGCAAATGCTGCAACGCGGCGCGCTCATCGTGAACTATGCCGGCCACGGCAATCCCACGGTGTGGGCGCACGAACGCCTGCTGGAATATTCCGCTGATTTCGATCGCATTCAAAACGGAGACTTGCAGGGCTGCTGGGTGGCGGCGACCTGCACCTGGGGGCAATTCGATTTGGTGGATCGCCAGAGTTACGGTGAGCAATTGCTGCTGGTACCGAATCGCGGCGCGGTGGCGGTGCTGGCAACTTCACGGCTGGTTTTTGCCACGGCCAATGCCAATCTCAATCAAGCCTATTACACCAGCCTGTTCAGCGGCGGCCAACTTTCGGAAACGTTGGGCATGGCTTTGGTGGGCGCGCGCGCGGTAACGCGCAACACGGTCAATGATGAAAAATTTCTTATCTATGGCGATCCGAGCATGCGGCTGGCGATCCCGCGTTATAGCGCCCGCTTGAGCACACCGGATACGATCAAGGCGCTCGGTCTCACCCGCGTTAGCGGTGAAATTTTGCGCGAGGGCCAGCCGTGGACAAGCTTCAATGGCACGGTGCGCGTGGAAGCGTTCGACTCCGAGCGCTTCGTCAATTATCGTAACGGCAATTTCAGCATCAACTACACCTTGCCGGGCAACTCGCTGTTCCGCGGTGAAGCGCCGGTGATCAACGGCGTATTCGATCTGCAATTTATCGCCCCGAAAGACCTGACTTATGGCGGGCGGCGCGGCCGTTTCAGCGTTTATTTTTGGAATGATTCGACTGACGGCAACGGCTATCGTGAAAATATCGCAATCGGCGGCACCGCGGCCAATTTCACCGACACGCAAGGCCCGGAAATTCAAATCGGATTTGCCAGCGTGCAGAATTTCGCGTCCGGCGGCTACGTCGGCACGGACCCGATTTTGCAAGTGACCTTGAAAGACAGTATATCTGGTATTAATATCGCCGGTGAAATCGGCCACAAGATTACACTCACGCTCGACGGCAACAGCGACAACAAAATTGACGTGACGGATTTTTTCAATTACAATTCCGGCAACTATACTACCGGCACGCTACGCTACCCGCTTGCCGGCTTGAGTGAGGGCCGTCATACGGTGGAAGTCAAAGCTTGGGATAATTTCAACAATTCGAACACAGCTTCCGCAGAATTTGTGGTGGCGCCGGCGAATCAAGTGGTGTTGCGCGAGGTGATGAATTATCCCAACCCGTTCCGTAACCAAACCACTTTCACCTTTGAAATCAACCAGCCTGCCGCTGAAGTCAAAATCAAAATCTATACGCTTGCCGGCCGCTTGATTCGAACAATTGAAGTGCCAGGGAATGGCGACAATTTCAGGATGATTCCGTGGGACGGCCGCGACCAGGACGGCGATGAGATTGCCAATGGCGTTTATTTGTATAAAGTCATGGCCAACTACAGCAACGGAACCGAGGGCGCCTCAAAGACGGAAGAACTCGGCAAATTGGTGGTGCAGCGGTAAATACAAAGGTTGCGGATGAGTTGTGAGGTTAGGTTGAATCTGTGAATGACTAATGGTTAATGGTTAATGGTTAATGGCTAATGGTTAATGGCTAATGGTTAATGGCTAATGGTTAACCATTAACAATTAATCATTAACCATCAACCATTAACCATTAGCAATTAATTTGACTATGTCACATTCCAAAAACCACCACAGAGTCGCGGAGCTTGCAGAGTAAGATTGCGTGAATTCTCAGCGAACGCTGCGGTGATTCTGACATAGTCACGTTAACCATTTGAGTCAAAGTTAAACTCAAGTAATGGCACAGTACTTGAAAACAGAGTTATCTATGAAAACTGACAAAGCAAAAAACCGCCGGCGGTGTTGGGCCGGCCTGGCAATCGCAATGATTGTTCTGACGGCTTCTCTGAGTCCCGCGGATGAGAAAGACAAGAAAGAAGCAATTCAATGGTTGGATTTTGAGAAAGCCGTTGCGGCTGCCAAAAAAGAGCGCAAAATGCTCGTGGTCGATTTCTATACGGATTGGTGCGGCTGGTGTAAAGTGATGGATCGCGACACCTACGGCAACCCGGAGGTGGCCAAATATGCCAAAACCAAGCTGATCATGTCGAAAGTCAACGCGGAATCGAAGGCAATGACACGTTTTCAAGACAACGAGTTGACGTATCAGCAGCTCGCGGCCGGCTTTGGCGTGCGCGGTTATCCGGCCACGATTTTCATCGGCCCGGATGGCGAGTTTATTACGCTGGTTTCCGGGTTTGTGCCCGCGGATAAATTCATGCCGATTTTGGAATTTTTGGCGGATGGGCATTACAAAACGACGAAATACGAAGATTTTCTCGCGAAGCGCAAAAGCTGAGGCGGCATGCGCGAACGCCTTAAAAACTGGCTGGCCCGGCTGACGCACGCCAAAAGCGGCGAAGGCGTGTTGGTTGAAATTTACAGCAAACCGGATTGTTGTCTATGTGACGAAGCCAAAGCCCGGCTGCTGGAATTGCAGCGCCGCTATGGTTTCATCTTGCACGAAGTCGATATCACCTCGGAACAGCGGTTGTATGCGGACTATCACACGCGCATTCCATTGATCTGGGTCAACGGCCGGCTGGCGTGCAAATATCGCGTGGACGAGCAGGCGATTCTCCGAAAAATGTTGGCAAAAAGTTGAACATTTTCCCGGTTTTATGATCTTTAGATTACCTCGATGATTAAAATGAAACTGCTGCTGAATTTCGAATTCACACGATTCCGGGAGTCCGGCACTTGATATGAGGACGATTTTATTATGAAAACTTATTCTTCAAGGTTTGCAATGAAAATGCTTTTGGGTTTGCTTTGTAGTGTGCTTGTTTTTCAAGTGCATCTTTCCCAGGCAGAGGATCTCTTGCCGGAGCGGCAACACCCGGTGGTGAGCAAAGTGGTGGCGCGCTTGTTCTCCTACCATCATTATCGTCAAATGGCGATCGATGATTCCGTGTCCTCCCATTTGCTGGACTACTATATCGAGTCGCTTGATCCCAATCGCAGCTTTTTTCTAAGCTCGGACATCGCGAGTTTCAAAAAGTACCGCTATCAGTTCGACGATGCCGTTACCTC
>CAYWGH010000046.1:0-42592 GCA_964457925.1 uncultured Cytophagia bacterium | reverse complement strand
AATCCGAGCTGGTCGCCGGCTTCCACACCGAATACAGCGGCTTCAAATGGTCGATTTTTATGATGTCGGAATACGGCGAAATGCTGGTGGTATCGATCATGGTTGCCACCTTGTTTCTGGGCGGGTGGTCCAGCCCGTTTGGCGATTTTTTGAATACCGGCGCGTGGGGCTTGGTATGGCTCTCGACTAAAATCTTTGTTCTAATTTTTGTGCAGATGTGGCTGCGCTGGACGTTGCCGCGTTTGCGCGTTGATCAGCTGATGTATACCTCCTGGAAAGTGTTGACGCCGTTTGCATTCGTGTGCCTCTTCGCGGTGGGCTTGTGGATGTTGATTTGATGTCGTGAACGTAAGCGGGAGTTTTTCATGACGACTTTTGATGCGATGTTCTATCTCATCGCCCTGGCCACGCTGGCCTCCGCTGTGATCATGGTGTTCGGAAAAAATATCATCTACAACGCCGTCGGCCTGTTGTTCACACTTATCGGCGTGGCCGGCATCTATGTCATGCTGGGCGCGGATTTTCTCGCGGGCACGCAAATGCTGATCTATGTCGGCGGCATTCTCGTGCTGCTGCTTTTCGGCGTCATGCTGTCGCAGCGCGTTACCGGGCTGGAAATGCGCACCGGCACGCTGCAAGTGTTGCCGGCGGTTTTGGTGTGCGCCGGCATCGCGGCGATTCTCGTGCGCGTGGTGTTCAGCAATGACTGGAATCTCGTGCAACAAACCGACATGCCGCCGACCGTCGCAAGCCTGGGCCATTTACTGTTGACGGATTTTTTGATCCCCTTTGAAATTGTTTCGATACTTCTGCTCGCAGCGCTCGTGGGCGCGGCGTTCATTGCGAGAAGGGAGACGCGCTGATGCAAGTCGGACTCGCGCACTTTTTGGTTTTGGCCGCTTTGCTGTTCTCGCTCGGCTTGATTGCCGTCATCACCAAGCGCAATGCCGTCACGGTGCTGATGGGCATCGAACTGATCATCAATGCCGCCAACATCAACTTTATCGCCTTTGCACGCTATCTCGATAAAGATGCCTCGCCCCTGGACGGCCAGGTTTTTGGCATCTTTGTCATCATCATAGCCGCTGCCGGCGCCGCGGTGGCGCTGGCCATTGTGTTGAATCTGTATCAGCGCATGCGCTCGGTGAATCTCGACGAAGCCGATTCGCTGGCGCGCTGAAGGCAGTTATGGCAATCTCAAGGCCCCGCAATTTTCGGCAAAAATGTCTCGGCTGATTAAACAGCTCTGAAGGATGCTCGTGGATACCATTCTCATTCAAGCTGTCGCCATCCTCTTGCTACCGCTGGCGGCGTTTACCATTCAAATCTTCTTCGGCAAACGCCTGCCGCGTCAGGGCGACTGGCTTATGACCGGCGCCATTGCGCTCGGCTTGCTGCTCTCCATCGTCATTCTCGGCCAGGTCTTTCGCACCTATGATCCCAATTTTCGCGTCGCGCTAGCGTTCGAGTGGGTCAGCCTCGGATCATTCAACATTACCCCCGGCCTGGCGGTGGACAATCTAACCGCTGTGATGTTGTTCGTCGTCACCCTCATCAGCACCTTGGTTCATCTCTTTTCCATCGGCTACATGCAGGGCGATGTGCGCTACAGCCGATATTTCGCGTATCTCGGTTTTTTTTCATTTTCGATGCTCGGCCTGGTGATCGTTGACAGCTTCTTCGGCATTTACATTTTTTGGGAATTGGTCGGCGTCAGTTCCTATCTGCTCATCGGCCATTGGTACGAAAAAGACTCTGCCTCAAACGCCGCCAAGAAAGCCTTCCTGGTCAACCGCATCGGCGATATCGGCATGCTCATCGGCATCATGATTATCTTCGCCCATCTCGGCACATTTAATTATCAAGAAGTCTTCTCCGGCATTGCCGGCGGCGGCCTGCTCGATCCCTGGCTCACCGCTGCAGGCGTTTTGGTATTTCTCGGGGCGATTGGCAAATCGGCGCAATTTCCGCTGCACGTCTGGCTGCCCGATGCCATGGAAGGCCCGACGCCCGTGTCCGCCTTGATTCATGCCGCCACGATGGTGGCTGCGGGCGTGTACATGGTCGGACGCACCTTCCCGCTTTACACCGAAAGCGCGCTGTTGTTCATCGCGATCATCGGCACGATCACAGCATTTATTGCGGCCACGATTGCGATTACACAAATGGATATCAAAAAAGTGCTGGCCTATTCGACCGTGAGCCAACTCGGCTACATGGTGGCGGCGTTGGGCGTGGGCGGCTATACCGCCGGACTTTTTCATTTGATGACGCATGCGTTCTTCAAGGCCTTGCTCTTCCTGGGTTCAGGCTCGGTGATTCATGCCATGCATCACGCGCTGCACAAATTGCACGATCATGACACCGATCCGCAAGACATGCGCAACATGGGCGGTTTGCGCACCAAGCTGCCGCTCACCTTTGCCACGATGGCGATTGCGACCTGCGCGATTGCGGGTGTGCCATTTCTCTCCGGCTTTTTCAGTAAAGACGCCATTCTTGCCGCGGCCCTGGAAAAAGCGCTGATCACGCACAATCCCGTGCACATGATTATTTTCGTGACCCTGGTGTTCTGCGCCGGTCTGACGGCGTTCTACATGTTCCGCATGCTCTACCTCACGTTCACCGGCAAGCCGGCGCGCGAGGAGATTCATCAACATGCGCACGAGTCTCCCAGCGTGATGACGATTCCGCTGATCGTGCTCGCCATTTTGTCGATTGTCGGCGGCTATGGCAGTTGGTTCAGCGATTTGATTCGCAAGCCGGAAATGTTCGCGGCGGCGCGTGCGCTGCTCGAAGGCAGTGAAGCCGGACATGAAGCCGCAGCACACACTGCCCACACCGTCGCGATGTATCTCTCCATCGCCATTGCCGGCCTCGGCATCGTGCTGGCCACCGCCTTTTATTTCTGGAAAAAATTCTCCGCGGATGAATGGGCGGCGCGCTTCAAGCCCGTTCACAATTTCCTGTGGAACAAATGGTATTTCGATGAACTCTATGCCGCCACGGCAGTCGCCGGCACTCTGGCGTTTAGCCGGATTTCAGCCTGGTTTGATGCCACCATTATCGACGGCCTGGTCAACGGCGCCGCCAAACTTGCCGTGCTGGGCTCGCGCTTCAGCGGCTGGAATGATCTCAAGATCATCGACGGCGCCGTCAATGGCGTGGCGCGCATCATCGGCTGGTTCGGCGGCACGCTGCGCGAAGTGCAAACCGGCAGAGTGCAGACGTATATTTTGATGGCGCTCGGCGCGGTGGTGTTGTTGTATGTGTTGCAATTGGCCTTTGCATAAAAATCGCTTCTGGCATTCGTTTCGACGGATTCTCCCGCTCGCAGCAAAAATCTTCCGCGAGCTTAAATGAAAAGCCGGGCAGGTAAGGGCATTCGTCAATCCATTTGACAGGTTTAGAGGAAGACATGGTTCCAAACATTCTCAGTTGGTTGATCTTTTTGCCGGTCATCGGCGCGGCGGTTGTGCTGGCCATTCCCCGGAATGAGAAGCAGGCAGATATCATTCGCTGGGTCTCGGCGGTGTTTACCGGCCTGCAATTGCTTCTCGCGGTGATGCTGTTCATGGCGTTTGACCGCAACACCTCGAGCATGCAATTCAGCGAAACCGCCGAATGGATTAAATCCTACAACATCTGGTACAAAGTCGGCATCGATGGGCTATCGGTCAGCATGGTGCTGCTCACCGCGCTGCTGTCGTTCATTTGCATCTTTGCCTCGTGGAATATCGACAAAGCGGTGAAGGGCTACTTCACGATGTTCCTGCTGCTCGACGCCGGCATGATGGGCGTGTTCTGCGCACTCGACTTTTTCCTGTTCTATATTTTTTGGGAAGTGATGTTGCTGCCCATGTACTTTCTTATCGGCATTTGGGGCGGCCCGCGGCGCGAATATGCCGCCATCAAATTCTTTCTCTACACCCTTGCCGGTTCCGTGCTGATGCTGATCGCCATGCTGGTGTTCTATTTTAACGTCACCGATCCGGTCACCGGCGGCCACACCTTCGACATGCTGGCCATGATGGATCAAACCAATCACATCGGCTTGCTGAGAAACTTTGATGTTCGCCTGCTGGTTTATGCCGCGCTGTTCATCGGCTTCGCCATCAAAGTGCCGGCGGTTCCGTTTCATACCTGGTTGCCCGACGCACATGTGGAAGCGCCCACGGCCATCAGCGTCATTCTGGCCGGGGTGTTGTTGAAGATGGGAACGTACGGCATGCTGCGCATCAGCTTTCCAATCCTGCCCGATGCCGTGAAGTTTCCACCGTTCGCCTACGGCTTCGCGACAATTGCCGTGATCAGCATCGTGTACGCCGCGTTTTGCGCAATGGCGCAAAAAGATCTCAAAAAGCTCGTGGCCTATTCTTCCATCGGGCATATGGGCGTCGTCATGCTCGGCATGATCGGCCTCACGCCGCTCGGCGTCAACGGCGCGGTGCTGCAAATGTTCAATCACGGCACGGTCACCGCCATGCTCTTCTTGCTGGTCGGCGTCATTTACGATCGCGCCCACCATCGTGACGTGGACGGTTTCGGCGGCCTCGCGAACAGCATGCCGATCTATACCGGCATCGTGACCGTCGCGTTTTTTGCGAACCTCGGCCTGCCGGGATTGTCCAGCTTCATCAGCGAGGCCTTCAGTTTTCTCGGCGCCTTTAGCTCGACGACTTTCAATTTGAAAGTCTATACGATCATCTCGACGCTCGGCATCGTGCTGGTCGCGGGCTACATGTTGTGGACGCTGCAACGCATGTTCCTGGGCAAGCCCAATCCCAAATACGCCAATCTGCCTGAAATCAACGGCCGTGAATTGTTCACACTGGTGCCGCTGGCAGTGATTGTGATTTTTCTCGGCATCTATCCGGCCCCCATGCTGGATTTGCTGGAAGTCTCGTTGAACAGCCTGGCCGCTGCCGTGCGTGAAGCCGCGCCCATGATGATGGGCCTGAAGTAATCGTTAGTCGCCAAGAGACTCTTCTTGAAAATGTCATTCAGCCGAATTTGGGGAAGGGTTCGGCATTAAACCAAGAACTTCACAAGCTCCCGGCAGAATGACACGGCAAAATGGATGTGTTTTTCAAGGCAACGGGCGCAAGAACATTGATGCGGCGCAAACGTTTTTGACGAAAGCAGGAATGACGTTTTAGATTGACCTCAACACAGGCCTTTTGATATGCCAGATTTCACTGTCAGCTTACAAAACAACATTGCCAGCTTGGGCCATTTCGTGCCGGAATTCATTTTGATTGGTTTGATGCTGGTGCTGATGATCGCCGATGTCTTTCTCAAACGCGCGCAAACGCCGTGGCTCGGTATCTTGACTCTGGTGGGCGGTATTATTTGTTTAATCGCGGTGCTGGGCCAAAGCGATGAACCCGGACGCGGCATCTTTAACAACATGATGGCCGTCGATCGCTTTGCCACATTTTTCAAGCTGATTTTTCTGGGCAGCATGATCATGACCGTGCTGTTGTCCTTTTCCTCGCTGGAATTGGCGGGCAGAAACGTCGGGGAATACTTCATCCTGCTCACCGCCACCACCCTCGGCATGCTCTGGATGGCTTCGGCGACGAACTTGATTACGATTTTTATTGCCATCGAAACCGTCAGTATCAGCTCATTCGCGCTGGCAACATATCTGAAATCCGTCAAGCGATCAAGCGAAGCAGGGTTGAAGTACACGATCTACGGCACGTTCTCCTCCGGCTTGATGTTGTACGGCTTCTCCCTCATCTATGGCTTGACCGGATCGCTAAACATTTACGAAATTTCTCATGCCCTCTCAACCAGCTCTCCCAACGCGCTAACGTTGTTCGTCGCCTTCTTGTTGATTCTCTCGGGCTTTGGTTACAAAATCGCTTCTGTGCCTTTTCATTTCTGGGCGCCCGACGTGTACGAGGGCGCGCCCACGCCGGTCACAGCCTTTTTTAGCGTCGGGCCGAAAGCCGCGGGCTTTGCGCTGCTCATTCGTTTCGTGACCGTCGGGCTTTCCACCTCCGGCGGCGAAGGCTGGACGACGATTGCCGGCCTGAACTGGCAACAGTTGCTCGCGGTGGTTTCCGCCGCCACCATGACGCTCGGCAATCTCGTCGCAATCGTGCAAACAAATATGAAGCGCCTGCTGGCCTATTCGAGCATTGCGCATGCCGGCTATGCGCTCATGGGCGTCGTGCTGCTCACGCAGGAAGGCATCAATGCCACGATGTTCTATCTCGTGGCGTATTACCTGATGAATCTCGGTGCGTTTCTCGTCGTGATCATCGTGCAAGAATTGATCGGCAGCGAACGCTTGCAGGATTATCGCGGGCTGGGCTTTCGCGCGCCGGTCGTGGCGGCATGTATGACCATCTTTCTATTCTCGCTAACCGGCTTGCCCGTCACCATCGGCTTTATTGGAAAATTTTATTTGCTGGCCGCGGTGATTCAAGGTGATGCGCAATTCTACTGGCTGGCGGTGGTCGCCATCATCAACACCGTCATTTCTCTTTATTATTATGCGCGCATCATCAAAGCCATGTATCTCGAAGCGCCCGCCGGGCCGGTAACCGGCCGCCTGACGGTTTCCTGGCCGGCAATTGCGCTGCTCGCGCTCCTGGCCGTGCCAACCTTTATCCTCGGCATCGTGTTTGGCCCGCTTTACAACCTGACGAAAGCTTCGGTCAAATTCTTTGCCGGAATTTAAGCAAACTCCTGCTTGATTTCTGCGCGACGCTTATTCGCCGCGTTGAGGTTTAAACGCCACGGTCAAGCCGCGGCGTCTCCTCCATCCGTTCATAAATTTTAACTTGCTTGCCTACCTCGAATTTTTTAAGTTCGCCACACTTTAAGGCGATTAGCTTTTCAAACACAGAATAAAGTTATAACTTTTTTCTCCAGCAGATTGAAGCACCCAACGGTTCCAGCCTTTCACATCCGTTGGTTGTTCTGCCCGTTGGAAAAAACTACTTTCGAATCGCTGCCTGTCGGGCTTCGGATTTCAACTTGCCTGAAACCTGGCGCAGAATTTTTGACGACGTTCTCGGTTGTTGCGAAAATTTCAACGTGTGTGAAAAAGCGTTTTCACACATTTGTTATTTTGTTATGCCGGCATTTGAGCTGCCGGAAAAGACGAGGGGAGATGTACCAGCGTTGCCAACAACATGCAATGCTCTCACCACGCTGTTCAATTAGCCGCTTGCTGCGTTCAAACGGCTGTGGCGCCAGGGGCGCCCTTCCGCACTTAGGATTTGTGCCGCATCCACCATCCATCACGAAGGAGAATCATGCGTCGCATACCCGCGAATCCCAATCCCCTTCATCGTCGCCGGAACACCTTTCACCTCGTCTTGACCCTGGTTTTCTATGTTGCCTTGCTCGGCTTCTGGCTGGGCGCGAGGCGCGACTCCACTAATCATCACACGCAGCAGCAAACGTCGTTCTCGACCTTGCCGCTGTTGCGTTCCTGGCCGCAAACCCTCAACCCGTCACGCCTTTGGGCTGCACTGCCGGGCATGTCCGCGCCCCGCGATAGCGCGCCGCGCAATCGCGAGCAGAATTTCACGGTACCGCCAGGATATCCCACGCTCACAGAATTCGAAACCCGTTTCTTCAATCTGGTTCATAGCTATCCGCAACTCGCCAAGATCGAAATGATCGGCCGCAGCACAGTTTGGCAACATCCGATTTGGGCGATTCGGCTAACGGCCGCCGGGCATGAGCAGGCAGGCAAGCCCGCGGTTTTATTTACGGCGCTCCATCATGCGCGCGAGCCGGCCGGCGTGTTTATTTGCCTGGCGGTGATGAACGAATTGCTCTCGAACTACGGCGTGAACGCGCGCCATACCCGCCTGCTCGATAGCCTGGAAATTTGGCTCGTGCCGATTGTGAATCCCGATGGATACCGCTACATCATGGAGAGCCAGCGCAACTATCCCTGGTGGCGCAAGAATCTGCGCGACAATAATCATGACGGCCGCTTCGATCCGCTCGTCGACGGGGTTGATTTGAATCGAAATTATGATTACAATTGGAGCGAAGGCGGCGAGAACGAGCCGAGCAGTTGGTTTTATCGCGGCGCACAGGCCTTCTCCGAGCCGGAGATTCAGGCCGTGCGCGATCTTGCGTTGCGAAAAAAATTCGTCGTGGGGGTTTCTTATCACAGCTACGGCGAAGCTGTGCTTTTTCCGTGGGGGAATTATTCGCCGGCGCCGGATCAAGACTTGATTGTGGATATCGCGCAGGCGTGCGCCGCGCAGATTGGCCGGCTCTCGGGACGCGGGACTTATAACATACTTCCGCTCAACGGGCGCTGCGGCCAAAGCTCGATTTGGATGTACGGCGAACTGGGCGCAATCGACTTCATTATCGAAACCGGCGAGGAATATTTCCCTTCGCTCGCCGACGCGGCGCGCATCGCGGAACAAAACCTGCGCGGCGCCATGTATCTGCTTGAACGCGCGCTCGGCGCCGGCATCTCCGGCTATGTGGTCGACGCGGAAACCGGCAAGCCGCTCAACGCTGATATTCATGTGCGCGGCCTGCGTGCGGATTATGTGCGGCCGCGGCATGCCAACGGCGCATGGGGTAGATTTGAACGGCTATTGCGGCCCGGAACATACGCCGTTGAAATCAGTCAAGCGGATTATGAAACGGCGCATTTTGAGAAAGTGCAGGTACAGCCGGACCGTATGACGCCGCTGCATGTTATGCTGCGGCGCAAGCATGGGCACGCCGCGGAAAGCAGCCACTAATTATTTTCACACACGGAAGCGCGCTCGAAGGCGCGACGATCAACTTGGAAACGGAGGAGGACGATGAAGAAGTTTGTCAGCGGTGTTTTTGTGGGCATCATGGTAAGTTTAGCTGCACTGGCAATCGCCCAGGAAGGTTTCTACAAAGGCAAGGTGGTATTTGTCAAAGTCGCGCAGGAAAATTTGCGCCGCGCGCCCGGCGGTGAGGTGATGGGATCGTTGGTGAAGGGTACGCCCATGCAAATACTCGCGGTCGAAGACAAATGGGTGCAAGTTGCCACCGCCGGTTATATTTGGAAGGAATCCGTGACGGGCGATGAAAAAGTTCTCAGCGGCGAGCAGCCCTACCGCGCCGCGATGATTCTCGTCAAAACGGAAGCAGAAGCGCTCGAGTTGATTAAACAATTGCAGGCGGGCGCGGACTTTCAAAAACTCGCCCGAGAAAAATCGCTTAGCCCCAATGCGGCGCGCGGCGGCGATCTCGGCGATGCCTTCAAGGGCGATTTCTCGCCAACCTACGAACAGGCGATACTGGCCTTGAAAGTCGGGGAATTGAGCCCCCCAATTAAAACCGATCAGGGTTACTGTATTTTCAAGCGGCTGAAATAAAAACTCCACATGACATTGATCACCCTGCCGGTTTCGTGATCGAACCGGTTATCTTTGCATAAAAAAAGCCCGGGGGTTGCCCGGGCTTTTTATTTTGGCATTTGGCAAACGCGCGCAAACTACGGCCCGGTTTGTATGCCGATTAGCCAACTGATAAAATTTTTGGCAAGCGGGATCAAATCTTTTCCGCTCAAACTGGCCAGCGTTGCCAGCAAAATGGAAGAACTGTAAGCCGTAATCGTAGTGAAACCGTGTACCGTGAGCAACTCGCGCCAGGAGTAGCCGAGTTTGCGCAATGTTCTCAAATCAAATGCGATCAACGCGAGCAGCAGCACATAAGCGAAGATTTGCACGATCTGAATCAAATGCCCTTGCTGGAGCAGCGGCTGCGAAAAAATCAGGCGTTGTGGAATCGTTGGCACCAGCAGGGCAATGGCAAACACCACGGCTTTGGCAAAGCCGTCGCGGCCGCGAATCATATGAAAAAAGTAGCCGAAGACGAATGCCATCAAAATCCACGACGAGGCGGCAAACAGCAAACTGCCGAGAAATTGCAGCAACGGATAATTCTCGAATTGCTGATTCTGAACAATGTTGCCGAGCGTGCTGATTTGAAACGGAATTGACAGAACAATTCCGTACTTGACCGCAACTTTGGCGTTTGCCCACGGCCCGGGCTCCGGGCCTTGCCCAAAAATTTGCCGTTTCGCCGCCATCTCGCCGGCCGGCAAAGCGGCTTGAGTTTTAGCGAGATGTTCCTGACTTTCAGCAATTTTTTTCTGCATCTCCGACAGCGCAAGATCGCCCTGCGTATATTTCTTCTCCAAATTATTGCGCAGGCTGTCAGCCAGCCGCCTTGCCTGCTTGCAATCGAGCAGGCGGCGCACCAGCTCAGAAGCTGAAAGGCTTGCCGCGCTTGCGCCAGCGGGTGCCGGCGGAACCAGCACCCAACGCTTGAAAATCAACCAACCGACGAGCAAAGGAAAAGGCACAAACAACAGATTGGCGGTGCGGCCGGTGAGGTAATAGGCGAATAATATCGTGCCGATGCTGATCGCCTCGGCCTGCAAATCGAAACGATCATCCGGGTTTGATTTGCGCAAAAAGCTGAGCAAGCCGATCAACAGCGCATAAGGCAGCAGCGTGTCAATGCGCGACGCCAGAAGCTGCAAATCACCGGCGTCACTGGCCGCGCGTTCGACGCCCGCGAGATAACGCATCGGCAAGCTGATCATGATAAACAGCGGCACGAGCCACCAGATTTTCGCGCTGCGCCAAAAACGCAGACTGACGCTATGCTGGCTGAGGCGAACGGAGAGATTTGTAATTTGATAAAACAGTATCGCGCCCACGGCGCTGATAATCAAACTCCAGGCAAAACTATCCAAACGCGGCGGAACAAAAAACGGATACGTTTGAAATTGCTCCGTGATGAGATGGCGTAAAAACCGCGCCGCCGCTTCGATCATGATCGGCACCAGCGGCAGCAACAACATCGCCCAACTGACTTTGATGCTGGTGCCCGCGCTGACCGACCGCCCCAACCCGATGCGGATGAACCAATACAAAAAGAACCAGAACGTCAACAAGCCCACAACGCCAAACAAGCCTGCGCCCAACAAATAGTTATCGAATAACGAAGAGTCAAACCGAACCGAAGTGACTTCCTCCCTCATGCGCACCAGCACATAAAACAACGCCGCCGGAACGATCACCGCCAGCGGCCAAAACACCAGCCAGCGCTGCACTTGTTTGATCACGCGCTTGCGCCATGTCGGCGCGCCCCGGCGCTGCAGATACGCATAATACAGCGGGCGAAACAACAGCATGATGCCGATTGCGAAAAACGGATAAACCTGGCCGACCGCGGTGACGGTTTGCACCACCTCGTTTTCCACGGAAAAAAGTGAGAGCAGCGGCGCCACAAAACCCAGGCTCACGGAAAACACCGGCAAACACAACAACGCGAGATGAAAAATCAAAAACGTCATCGTCACGGCATAGAGCATTTGATGAAAGCCGGTACGCTCCTCCCCGCGGCTGCGCAAAATCCACAGCAGCCACAGAAACGGAATTGCCGAAAGCAGGGCTTCCAAAATATGCGCGACTTTTCTGGGGATCAAATTCTGCAGGTAGGTAAGCTGCGGCACCAAGCCGCGCGGCTCGTCCGGCGAGGGTTCACCGCTCACCTGGCGGGAGGGCGCCGCGGCGTCCTGAATCTCAAGCAGCCGGTTGTCTAATAGTTTTCGCGCCGCGCCGCCGTACCAGACATAAACTTGAGAGGAATCCAACTCACTGGAAGCATCGGGGTCGTGCAAGAGCTTCACGTGTTGCGTCGCCAGCAATTCCACGCGCAGCGTATCATCAATCGAAGCCAGGGGATATTGATTGAGGGCGTTGGCGCGGGAAAACTCCAACCATTGGCCGGTAGCGGGAATGTCGCCGGTAAGCTTCAGCGTGATACTGTCTTCCATGACTTTGGGGAAATCTTGCCGCTTCAGCTCGGTTACAACGCGCCAGGGAACAAGACGAATGCCCAAAAACTTCTCGGTAAATTCTTCGGCATTGATCAAATCTTGTTCGACCCACTCGTGCAACGCCGTGTTTGCGGGAAGACGGGCCTGCGCTTGCAATTCATATCTTTGGTTTTCCCAAATCTTCAACGTGATGCGGCGACCCAGCGCAAGCCGTCCGTAGCTTTGCAAAGCTTCAGCAGAAATCAAAATCGAATCCTGCAACGTTTGCACAACTTGTGCAGCGCTGTTTGACAAGGCCACCGCATGCAACTTGAGGGGTGCTTGTGGCGTTTGTGCGAGCGTATATTGAAAAAACCCGGCCGGGTCCACCCAGGTTGCCATCGGATCCGGATAGCGTTCATCATGAATGAAAACGCGTGAGGTTGGATCGGCCATGCCGAGAACAACAAGGCGGCCTTCGTCGTCAAGCAACATGCCCAGGAAGCGGGGCGGCAGCGGTTGCGCCGGTTGATAGTAAATAATTTGCGGCGAAGAAGTCTCATTGCTTGACAAAGCGACTTGGCGCGCCGAATCCCACAAATACGCGGTGATTTCGTTTGCCCCGCGCCGGAGTTTGACGTCATAAAAATTGAGCTTTCCGTCGTAGCTGAAATCTGAGCCGGCGGCAATCCCGTTGATGATGAGATTGACGGGTTTGTTGGGCGGCGCAAAGCCGTGCAGCGCGAGCCGTGCTTGCTCGACTTGAAACGAGGGCTTGGGATAAATTTGAGGATCAATGGGTTCGGTGGAGGAGGCCGGAGTAATCCACACGGTGGGATTGGGATAGCTTTGCCGCAACCGCTCGCTCAAATCCTGAAAATAAACCCAAACGCTTTGATGCGTCACCAGCAGGCAGAACAGGGCAATGGCAGCTTCGAAAACGCGCCACAGGCCTCTTCGCCGTTGGCGAATAAAAGTGCGTACCACACGCTTTTTCGGGCGGCCAGTCATAGGCTTGAAAATGAATAAATGCCTTTAAAAAATCAAGGTTCGTGAAAAATGCGGGCAAGCTCGCGTGAAAATAATTCTTCCCCTCAGTGAAAGGCCCTGGTTGCCGGGCAGAATTTCGGTTGTGCTCGAGTTACTTTCGTGTCGCGCGCTCAGCGCCTTGCGAGAGCCGGTGATATAACTCTTGCAGCGCGGCTGGCACCTCTTTGCCCGGCGTTACGCCGCTCCAGGACATGATCGTGGTATCTTTGCCGCTGATCACCCACAGGTTTGTGGTCATATTGCCGGTTTCGCGATAGCGCATCTGGCGCCAATCATGCGCTGCCAACAGTTGCCGCAAAGAGTCAAGGCTGGCGGCTGGCACTCTGCCGAGCGGTTGAATTTTATCGCGGCGAAAATAAGGACCCGACCATTTCTCGAGGGCGCCATTGCTGTGCAAAATATAACCATCGGCGAATCCCGTAAAACCGCCGCCGCTGCCCCAGATGATGGTGAATTCGCGTGAAGCCGGCTGCGGTGATTCGCGGCAGGCCGACAGGCCCCAAAAGATTTGCAGCAATAAGCAAAGCGAAAACTTAAGCATTGTCTCAGAGTTGAGTTCGATTCAAAACTTGTTGCGAAATATAACACAACGAATATTTGATTCCAAGATGTGGTTTTGTTCTAAAACAAAAAGTCTCCAACGCAGAAGCGCCTTCCGCGTTAGAGACTTGTTTTAGCCCCAATGAAAAAATGATGAAAAGGTCCTTTCACGCTTGCATGCCTGCCCCTGCAAACACGCGACAAAACCTATTTCACCAGCATGAGCTGCCGCATCTGTGCGATTGCGCCGTTAATCTCCATGCGGTAGAAATACACGCCGCTCGCCAAACTCCCCGCCTGAAATCCAACTTCATGATTGCCAGCCTGACGCATATCATCCACCAATCTCGCCACTTCGGCGCCGGCGAGATTGTAGACTTTGATCGTCACATATGCGGCCTCCGGCAAACTGTAGCGAATCGTCGTGCTGGGATTAAAGGGATTGGGATAATTTTGATGCAAACCGAATTGCTCCGGCGTTGTTGCCGTTTCATCGCTGGCGATAGCATCCTTGTGCAACCCTTTGTTGATTTCATAAACCGTGGTCGAGCCGCTGACTTCATTCGCCACCACCAACAAAGGCTTGCGGCACGGGCTGTCTTTTGCATCAATAAAAAGCAGGCCTTCGGCGCCCAAGTCACCACCGCTATACGGCCCGGGCGTTTGCGTGAAATTACGATGATTGAAATATTGTTCAAACGTCACACAAAAGGGGTTGCTAATATCAAATACCATAACCCCGCCGATGCGCTCCAAACCGACAAAGGCGTAAGTGCGGCCATAAACTTTGCCAATCGCCAAGCCTTCTGGCTCCGGGCCTTTGTCATCACTGCGATTATCAAATGTGTTATTCGTGTTACTGGCGTTAAAATTTTCCGGGAAGGCGGCGGCCGTGATTTGTTCGAGCGCGTCGCCGCTGTCATAAACCAGACGACCATCAGACTTCCAGATCGAGAACGAGCGCCCACCGAACGAATAAAGTTCATCGAAGTCGCCGTCGTTGTCCGTATCGCCGCGGGTGGTGGTGACGGTCAAGCGCCCGAGATTGGCGTTATCTTTAAGCGTCACAGCTTCGGGAAATGCGTCGGAATCGAGCGCAAGACTGCCCACACGCACGGCTTCTTCAAACGTATCATATTCGCGCACATCGCCTTCATTGGCCGTCACGAGAAAAGTTTTGCCCCGGGTTTTGTATGAAGCAATCGCATCCGGCAAATACATACCCTTCACCGGCCAGGCGGCGATATTGATCTTATTGTCGCGGTCGCTCGCATCAAGGCCATTGCCGGCAACACTGTGGTCTTTAAAACCCAGGCCGATCAACTCAATGACTTTGGCGCGCTTGATATCGATATACGCGAGGGCATTGTTTTCTTGCAAAGTCACCCAGGCGTATTTCGAGTTTGAGGAAACCGCGATATATTCGGGTTCGAGATCTTGCGCCACGGTGGCATTCGGCCCGAAAATCCGTATGCTCGGATCGAGCGCAGCGTTGTTAAAGGCTCTAAAATTCACGGTACGCACGTCTCTTTGCTTGATTTCGTCTGCGTCCTCGGAGACGTCGATAATGCTGATCGAGCCTTCCGGATCAATCGAGTAATCACTATTTGGCTCACCTTCATTCGCAACCAATAGCCAGCGGCCATCCGGCGTAAATGTCAGCATGTCCGGCAGCGCCCCGACTGTTACCTGGCTCTGAAACTTGCCCTTGGTGCTAAAGAAAACGACCTTGCCCGGCTCTGATTTCACAGCATTTTCGACCGCGACAGCCACGACGCCATCATGAACGGCGACACTATTGACCACTGTGCCGTAGGGCGACATGTCGAGGAACTGCAGCTCAACCAAGGCATTCGGATCTCTGAGATCGAATACGTCAACCCGCTGCGCTTGCGCATTGACGACAAACAGGCGACGGCAATCTGGGTCGTATGCCGCAATTTCGGAGGCGCTACCATCATAAATGCCGGTGTTGTGCGACGCAATCGGATGGAGTTGAATACTCTGGCCGAATGCAACGTTACCGGCAAATGCCAGCGCCGTGAGCGCTGCCTTTAAACCCCGAAACCCAAACACTGATGCAGCCCGTAAAGCCTGGTGAGAAATTCTCATAGCCTGCTCCTGTTGCGAATGGCATGAAGTTGTGAAACGTGGATTTGATTCGTGAGGTGATTCAGAGTGTGAAACAGACTTGTAGCGCGCCATCACTTTTTGCAGGTTTTAGATACGAATTTTATGATAAGGAAAAATGACGGTTGCGTTAATTCTGAGTGAAGCCTGGGCGGGAAAAAGCCCTTGCGTTTCATCACATCATTTTTAAATTAAGCTCGTAAAGTCTTGGCGGTGTAGCTCAGTCGGTAGAGCAGCGGAATCATAATCCGTAGGTCGGGGGTTCAAGTCCCTCCGCCGCTACTTCGTGTGTGATCCCGACGGTTCCAACGAGAAAAGTCGGGATTCTTTTTTAGAAGCCGTTTCTCAAGCCCATGCCCGGAAGTCACCCTCATGCCCAAGCGGGGCAGTGAAAATTTCATCGAGCTTTTTAAGCGTCATTGTGAAAAGGATCACCTGATCGCGCGCGGCGGCCGGTTATTGCTCGCCGTTTCAGGCGGGGTTGATTCGCGCGTGCTGCTGGATTTGTTTGCTGCGCTGCAAGCGGAGTGGGAATTGACGCTGGTGGTCGGACACGTGCATCATCAATTGCGCGGCATTGAGGCAGAGGCGGATGCCGCATTTGTAGAACAGCTCGCCCGCGATTACCGCCTAATTTTTTTGATGCAAAAAATCGAGGTGCGCCAATATGCCGCAGCGCATCGCCTCTCCCTGGAAGCGGCCGGGCGCAAGCTGCGCTATCGCGCGCTGAATGACATGCGCCAGCAAGCCGCATGTCAGGCAATTGTTACGGCGCATACCAGTGATGATCAAGCGGAAACAATTTTGGCGCATCTCATGCGCGGCAGCGGCCTCTCCGGTTTGTGCGGAATGCCGGCGAAACGTGTGTTCAGCCAGGGGCCGGCTGTGATTTTGCGGCCGCTGTTGCCGTTCTCGCGCCGCCAAATGTTAACCTATGCGGCACAAAAAAATCTCCAGTGGCGTGAAGACGCCAGCAACATCGATGTTTCCCTCCGGCGCAACCGCATCCGGCACGAATTGTTACCCTTATTAAAAACGCGTTTCAATCCCGGCATTGTGCGCAGCCTGCAACGCCTGGCCGTAATTTCTGCGGAAATCGACCACCTGCTGCAGCAGCAAGCGGAGGACGCGTTGCAAACCGTCATCAAAGCGCGAAAGCCCGCGAAAATAGTCCTTGATCTTCAACAATTTTGGAAGTATTTTCGCCCGATTCAAGCGTACGTGGTTCGCCGAGTGATGCAGCAGGTCACGGCGTCCCGCAGTCAGTTGACCTTTCAAGAAACCGATCGCATTCTTTCCATGCTCGCGCCGGCGCACGAACATCACCGCACGAAGCATTACCTCTGGCGGCAGATGGTCGATATCGCCGTCGCGCAAACCGAGGTTGCCTTCAGTCGCCTCCGTCCTGCGTTACCCACGCGTGTGCTAACAATCGGAAAGCGTTGCCCGGTTCCGGAAGCGGGGATTGCCATTACCGTCGTGCACCGAGAGCAACCACCGGATTGGCGCGAAACTATAACCGCCAATTCCCAATGGGCTGATGCGCAAGCGGTGCGCGGCAATCTGCGCGTACGCTTTCCGCGGCCCGGCGATCGCTTTCAGCCGTTAGGCATGACGGCCTTCAAAAAACTCTCGGATTTTTTGATCGATTCGAAAGTGCCGTCACACGAGCGCAAACAAATTCCGCTGCTCGAATGCGATGACGGCATTATCTGGGTCTGCGGCTACCGGCTCGACGAACGCTTCAAAATCAAACCTACAACAAGGGAAGCGTTGCATTTGCAGATCGAGTGGTTGTGAATGCGCCCGTGCGGGCCGCAAACCATGACAAGTGATGCTCGGAGGGACAGGCGTGTCTGATCAAACCGCGCGCTTTTATCAAGGCCAATACCCGGTTTTGTTGACGGCGCAAGCGATTCAAGCTAGAATACGAGAGTTGGGCCAGCAGCTTTCCGCGGATTATGCCGGCAAATGCCCGGTGTTTATCGGTGTGCTCAACGGCAGTTTCATGTTCATGGCAGATCTGATGAAGGAGATTACAATCGATTGCGAAGTCGATTTCATAAAAATCTCCAGCTATGGCGAGGCGATGAAAACCTCGGGCGTCGTTAAAGTCAAAAAGGACATCGACTGCCACATCGAAGGCCGCCACACGGTGATTGTGGAAGACATTATTGACTCCGGCCTTTCGGTGACGTATCTTAACAACAAACTGCGGGAAATGAAACCCGCTTCTTTGAAATTCGTTTCATTGCTGGTCAAGGACGGCGGCAAGCAGGTCGATTATCATTGCGATTATATCGGCTTTCACATACCGACCCGCTTCGTGGTCGGCTTCGGATTGGATTACGCTCAAAAATTTCGCAACCTCCCCGAAGTCTACATGATGGACTGAAGGACACGGTTTTATAGCTTTCAATTGCATGAACACACTTCCTTGAATATCCGGGCGGTGGCGGGGTTCGTCTTTCGTTCGAGTTTACAACCCCTCCCTGCGGAGGACACAACGAGGCGATTCGACATGCATTCGAAAGCGGCAGGCAGAAACCTTATCTTGTACCATTAAACCTTGCGATTCTATTCTAATGAACAACAACAGCAAAAAGAAAAGCAATTCGACCAATTCTCCGAAACGCAAACGGCCGCAAACGCCGCAGCGTCGCGATGACAATAACAACAACTTCCAATGGGCACGCGCGTCGCGTACCTTGACCTTTTGGTTGGCGATTCTATTGCTCGCGATCTGGATCACGCTGAGTTGGGAACGCCAAGAGCCGGCGGAAAAACAAATCAGTTTCAGCCAATTTATCGAGCTGCTGGAGGGCCAAAAGTTTCAAAAAGTCGTTGTGCGCGGCGATGAAATTGAAGGCCGCCTGGCGACGGCGCAACAGCTCGCGGCGAACGATACCAAGACATACCAGGATATCAAAGTCTTCATGCCAAAAGAGGTTTCCTTCGAGACCATCAGTGGTTGGATCGCAAAGTACAATATCGAAGTCGACGTGCGGCCCAAGACGGTCGAATGGTGGAACTACTTTCTGAATTTACTGCCCTGGGTTTTGGTGGCATTTTTCTGGCTCTTTTTATTGCGGCGCATGCAAGGCGCAGGCACCAAAAGCATTTTTACGTTTGGCCGTTCGCGCGCGCGCCTGGCCGGCAATAATCGCCCGAAAGTCACCTTTGACGATGTCGCCGGCGCCGACGAAGCGAAGCAAGAATTGCGCGAGATCATCGAATTTCTGCGCGATCCGGAAAAATTTCAACGCCTGGGCGGCAAAATTCCGAAAGGCGCGTTGCTGCTCGGTCCTCCGGGCACCGGCAAAACGTTGCTCGCCAAAGCTGTGGCCGGCGAGGCGGGCGTGCCGTTTTTTAGCATGTCCGGTGCAGACTTTGTCGAGATGTTCGTCGGTGTGGGCGCTTCGCGTGTGCGCGATTTGTTCGAACAGGGCCAGCGCAATGCCCCTTGCATCATTTTTATTGATGAAATTGACGCCGTCGGCCGCCATCGCGGCGCCGGCCTCGGCGGCGGCCATGACGAGCGTGAGCAGACGCTCAATCAGTTGCTCGTCGAGATGGACGGCTTCGATTCCAATGAAGGCGTGATTCTCATCGCCGCCACCAATCGTCCGGACGTTCTCGATCAAGCCTTGCTGCGCCCGGGCCGTTTTGACCGCCAGATCGTGGTTGACCGGCCGGATGTGCGCGGCCGTGAAGGCATTTTGAAGGTTCACACCAAAAAAATCGCCATTGCCGATAAAGTCGACCTGGGCGTGCTTGCCAAGGGCACGCCGGGATTCTCCGGGGCCGATCTGGCAAATCTTGTGAATGAAGCGGCGTTGCTGGCCGCGCGCAAAAACAAGAATATTGTCGAGATGCGTGACTTGGAAGAAGCGAAGGATAAGGTATTGATGGGCGCGGAACGGCGCAGCTTGTTGATCAGCGACAAGGAAAAACGCATTACTGCTTACCACGAAGCAGGCCACGTGTTGGTGGCCAAACACACACCCGGCTCCGATCCCATTCACAAAGTTACGATCATTCCGCGCGGGCGCGCGCTGGGTTTGACGACCTCGCTGCCGATCGATGAAAAACACAATTATTCCAAAAGCTATTGCGAAGCCTTGTTGGTTCATCTGATGGGCGGCCGCGAAGCGGAAAAAATCGTCTTCAACGAAACCACGACGGGCGCCGGCAATGACATCGAACGCGCAACCGAACTCGCGCGCAAAATGGTTTGTGACTGGGGCATGAGTGAAGTCATGGGGCCGCTGTCGTTCGGCAAAAAGCAGGAAGAGATTTTTCTCGGCCGCGAGATTGCGCAACATCGCGACTACAGCGAGCAAACCGCCCAGAAGATCGATGATGAGGTGAAAAAAATCGTCACCGAAGCCTCGCACAAAGCCTATAAAATTTTGAGCGACAACGTTCACCAACTGCATGCCTTGGCCACGACGTTGCTGGAAAAAGAAATACTCGACGGTCTCGAAATCGACGCGGTGCTCAGCAGCGCCGGGCTGCAACACGAGGACGCGCAAGAAGGCGGCAATGGCCGGGTTGCGCCGCCGGCAGAGAACGTCGAAAATCGACCGCCGCAAACCACCAGCAAAGCTTGACCTCATGCAGATCCCATTGGGGACAATATTCATCCTGATCGGCTGTGGGGTGCTATTACTCATACTCTGGAATCTCTATCATTACAGCAATGCGCTGAGCAAAAGGGCATTCCAGAGTATTGTCTTGTTTATCGTGGCCGCCGGCACGGCGGCGGCATTTTATCTTGCCCTGCGCGAGCATCGCCGGTTTGCCGGCGACCGGGCAAAACTGCTCATCTTTCCTTTTGTCCAAAACGCCAGCGAGGGGCAACGATCCGTTTCGGCAGAGGGCTTTGCGTTGGCCGATGTTGTGACAGCCGCGCTGGCGTCGAGCAAGCTGCCACAGCTTCAGATTCTGCCAGCGGAAACGATCTTCGAAATTGCCAAACGCGATTCACTTCATGATCTCGCCTATCTTTTAAAATTAGGGAACGGCTTGGGCGTTGATTTTCTCGGCCTCGGCGCTTTTCAAGTTGCTGACGGGAATTATCGCGTTCAGTTTCAGCTTTTTCAGTCCAAGCAATCACAGCCGATATTTCAACACAGCCTCACAGCCCCGGCGAATGAGCCTGCCGTTGCCGCCGGCGAAATCAAAGAAAGAATTTTAGCGCAACTCGATCTCCCGGCCGCTGAAATTGCAGGCGCCGGCTTCGCGCCGAATCATCTTGACGCGGCAGAACGATCTCTCTATTACGAAATTTATTTCGATCTGATATGCGGCGGGCATCGGCAGGCGGCGCGCAAGGCCGCGGCGTTGGCGCTCAACGATACTTCGCAGGCTCTCTTTGCCGTTCTGTCCGCGCGCGCGACCATGCAATATCTCGCACAACGGCGCACGCACGAAGAGGAATGGCGAGACTCTCTCCGCATCTTGCTTCCTCGTCTGCGCTCAGCCATGCAACGCGATTCCTTGTCGGCGGCGGGCTGGCTCACGCTGGGGCAGGCTTACATTTACGCCAAAAAATGGAATGACGCCGAGCTGGCGCTGCGCCGCGCCTACGCTCAAGATTCGCTCAATAGCAAACTTTATCTGAGTTTGGCGCAACTGCACATGAGCCGCGTGCAAGATCTCGGCTACAAAGACGAGCTTGAGCTGTGCCGCCGCGCGCTTGCGCTCAATCCTTTCGACAGTGAAGCGGCGATCGCGACCGCGAATCATTTGCTTTTATCAAACCGGCGCGACGAAGCCATCACCTTGCTCGAAACATACCGCCGCTTGAATTCCGATCATCTGCCCGTGCTCATGATGCTCGGCCGTATTTTCGTCACCAAGAACGAAATCCTGCAAACCCTGCCGCTATTCGAGCACATTCTTGCACTTGATCCGGCTAATGCCGATGCGTATTATAATCTTGGCATCGCCTATTACAATCAAGAAAACGACTCGACCGCAATCCGCTTTTTTGAACGCGCCCTGCAGCTCAATAATCACGCGGATGCGCGGCTGTATCTCGCCTACATTTACGAACGGCGCAACGACATGGACCGGGCCATTCGGTATTTGCGTGAACGCATTCGCCTGAGCACGGGTGACGACGATATTTTTGCCGGAGAAGCGCGCAAACATCTCTATGAAGTTCTCTTGCGGCGGGGCGAAATTCCGGAAAATTTGCTGCCCGACAAGCTCGAGAAGAAATAATGCCAATGTATACGCTGCGAAGACTCTTCCTGCACCATGAAGCGGATTTGCAGGCCGAGCTGAAAGGCGAGCGCGGTCCGCGCGCAGATGAGTTTGCCCGCCGTATGCGCCAGCATACCTGGGTTCTCAAGATCATCTGCCGGGAGCAGGGGTTTTCGTCCAGCTTGCTTTCGGCTTTTTCATTGCGGGGACTGCCATGCTGGGTGGCCGCCGGCGGCGTGGCCTATTTGTTTTCAAATGAAGACCAGTTGCACGATCTGGCAACCAGCCGGCAAGCGTTTTCGAGCCAGGAAGCGGCATTTGCACGCGAGCTGCGTGTGTTTTTGGAAAACCAAACGCGCAACGAATTCGTCATTGACAGCCCGCAGTGCAGCATGATTTTAGGCGGACCGACGTTGATCATGGGCGTGCTCAACTGCACGCCGGATTCGTTTTACGACGGCGGCCGCCATCAAAGCCCGGAACAGGCAATTGCGCACGGCCTGCACCTGGCGGAAGCCGGCGCGGATGTAATCGATGTCGGCGGCGAATCGACGCGGCCGAAGGGCGTTTATGGCGAAGGCGCAGAACCGGTTTCTGCGGAAGAGGAAATCGAACGCGTCGTGCCGGTGATCGAGGCCTTGCGCCAAAAGATCGACGTGCCGATCAGCATCGATACCTACAAAGCGGCCGTGGCGGATGCTGCGCTGCAAGCCGGCGCCGCGATGGTGAACGATATCAGCGGCTTGCTGTTTGATGCGAAAATGGCGGAAACCGTCGCAGCCCGGCAGGCGGCAGTAATCTTGATGCACATTAAGGGCACGCCCGCGGATATGCAGGCCAATCCGGTTTATGAAAATCTTCTCGATGAAATCTATCTTCACCTTGACACGCAAGTGCAGGCCGCAGTGCAAGCCGGCATTCCGCGAGAACGGATTATTATTGATCCCGGCATTGGTTTCGGCAAGCGCCTCGAGCATAATTTTGAAATCATCCGCCGGCTGGCGGAGTTGCGCGGCTTGGGCTGCCCGATTCTGGTCGGGCCTTCGCGCAAATCATTTGTGGGCAAAGTGCTCAATTTGCCGCCGGATCAACGCCTGGAAGGAACGGCCGCGGCTGTGGCGCTGTCGATTGCGAACGGCGCACACATGGTGCGCGTGCATGATGTTGAGGAAATGCGCCGGGTCAGTCAAATTGCCGATTTGATTGCCGGGCGCATGGGCTATGAAGCGTAGGGAGGCGAATTGACCGATCTCGAACTTTTTCGCGTCGCGTTTTTGCGCGTGACTCTGCTCGATGTTCTGGACATTCTGGCGATCAGCTTTGTGATGTATCGCCTCTATCTTTTCATCCGCGGATCGCGCGCGGCGCAAATGGCGGTGGGTTTGCTGCTCATTCTCACCGTCTCCTTGCTGGCGCAAATCTTAAACATGAGCGGCCTGAGCTGGATTTTCAGCCGCCTGGAAACCATCTGGCTGATCGCTTTTGTGATTTTGTTTCAACCGGAACTGCGCCGCATGCTGGTGCATCTCGGCCAAAGCCCGGTGATTCGTTTCTTCGTCAAAGTCACCGGCTCGCGCCTGGTTGATGAAATCGTCAAAGCGACGCAGGAATTGTCGCGCTTGCGGCACGGCTCGCTGATTGTCATTGTGCGCAACCATGCCATTCGCAGCGTGGTGGAAACCGGCATCAAGCTGCAAGCGGCGGCGTTTGCGCCAGTCATGCTCGCGTTTTTCAGCCCCAAATCGCCGCTGCACGACGGCGCCATCATCATCGAAAACGAAGAAATCATTGCCGCGAAAGCCATCCTCCCGCTTTCACAAACCGATTTGCTCGATAAACGCTACGGCACGCGCCATCGCGCCGCACTCGGCCTGTCGGAAGAATCGGATGCGCTTGTGCTGGTCACGTCCGAAGAAACCGGCCAAATCTCCATCGCCAAAGACGGCCGTTTGCTGACCGATTTGAGCGAGGAAGAGGTGGAGAATATTCTGTCAACCTCGCTGCATGTTACACCGAAGAAATAAATCGGCCAAGAAAACAAAGAGTCTCGAATTTTGCTTAACTCGGGTTCCAAAAATCACCGCAGTGGCGCGGAGACCGCAGCGTAGGATTTATTAGAATTCCCGGCGAACTCTGCTTTTCAGCGGTGAATCTGGCATCGTCAAGTTAAGCATCAGAATTAATTACATAGCGATCCCCGCTCTTAAACCGCGAATACGCGCGAAAAAATTTTCTCTTCGCGCTGATTTGCTTTCATTCGCGGTTGCAGAAAATCGGGATGTTGTTGAGATGGCATTCCTTATGGCTAAAACACAACTTCTCGGCATGACGCGCGACGAGCTGGCTGCGTTCTGTGTTGCCCTCGGCGAAAAAGCGTTTCGCGGCAAACAGCTTTTCCACTGGCTTTATGGACGTTCGACGCAGCATTTCGACGACATGACGAATTTGTCACTGCCTTTGCGCACGCGCTTGAACGAGGTGGCGGAGGTGGGCGAATTGACGCTGGTGCAGCGGCAGATTTCCCGCAAGCAGGATGCCGAGAAATTGCTGTTTCGCTTGCCCGACGGCTTTCAAATCGAAAGCGTCATGATGCATGAGGCCGCGCGTCACACGCTTTGCATTTCCTCACAAGTGGGTTGCCCCATCGACTGCAAATTCTGCGCGACCGGCAAAATGGGGTTGTTGCGTAATCTTTCCGCAGGCGAAATTGTGAATCAACTGCTCACCGCGCAGCGAGTATGTCACACCAGTGTGACAAACGTCGTGCTGATGGGCATGGGTGAACCGATGAACAACTACGATGAAATGATCAAGGCGTGCTACTTAATGACTGACGAGGAAGGCCCAAACCTCGGCCAACGGCACATTGTGATTTCGACCAGCGGGTTGATTCCGAAAATCCGGCAATTTACGGAGGAAGGCCACAAGTTCCGCCTGGCCATTTCGTTGAACGCCACCACCGACGAGGTGCGTGACAGACTCATGCCGCTCAACCGCAAATACCCCATTGCCGATTTGCTGGCGGCAGCACGGGCCTATACGGCAAAGGCCAAACAACGCGTCACGTTTGAGTATGTTTTGTTGGAGGGGGTCAATGATAGTTTGCAAGACGCCACCCGCCTCAAAAGGCTCGTCGCAAAAATTCCGTGCAAGGTCAATTTAATTCCGTACAACGCGGTGGATGAGCATTACCGCCGGCCGAGCGTGGAACGCATTCAGGCATTTTATGAACGCATGCAGGACGCGGCTGTGCCGGTGACGCTGCGCTGGAGCAAGGGAGATGACATCGACGCGGCCTGCGGCCAGCTTTGGACAAAAGCCGGGCACGCCAACAGCGGTCAGATGATGCCGCTGGCTGTTTCCTGAACAACAAGCTTACCCCCCCACCACACGCATCGTCAACACTCAATGCGAAGTCGAATGCCCGTTGGCAGCAGCCGGCGTTTTCGCGCATTGCGAGGCCAGCGTTGCGATATCTTTTTTGATGTCTTTGTGCCAATCATCATGCGGCACCTCCAATTGCCGCGCGGCAGCGAGTTGATGACAACCCGCATCGATTTGTCCCCCAAGAAAACTTGCCTTGGCAATTTTGGTGCGGCATACGGCTTCCAAATAAGGCGATAATTTGTTTTCCTGTTGCAACGTCGTCATAATATGCTTGTAGTAATCCTGTGCGCGCTGATATTCGCCCAAGCGCACCGCCGATTCCCCCGCGCCCCAGAGAAAAAAACGGCTGTTGGGGAATTCTTGCAGCGCGGAATCCGCCAGGGCGTAAGCCTCCGCCGGCTTTCCCTCATCCAATAAAATCCAGGTCAGGGCGTTAATCGCGGCATATCTGGCGTATTTGCCGTGCGCAATCGTCTGCCGCACCATCGCGATGCCGGCGGCCCGCTCGTCCGAGAACAGCGGCACCGGCAATTTGTTGCTGAGCTTGCTGCGATAGTATTTGTATGTGCCGATGCCAAGCTGGGCGTCGTAGAGCTTCGGATCGAGTTGCACCGCCGCCTCAAGATGATGAATCGATTTTAAGCCGAGCTGAAAGGCCTGGAAATAGCGGCGATGCTTTGAGACGTAAAACGATTCATAGCCGTGGGCGCTGCCGAGATAGAAATGCGCCCATGCGCTGTTCGG
Source organism: uncultured Cytophagia bacterium (assembly GCA_964457925.1). Classification (GTDB taxonomy): domain Bacteria; phylum Zhuqueibacterota; class Zhuqueibacteria; order Zhuqueibacterales; family Zhuqueibacteraceae; genus Coneutiohabitans. The sequence goes on along the minus strand of CAYWGH010000046.1, from coordinate 16,722 downwards.
TTGCTGCCGCAGCAATTTTTCCGCGCGCGTCCGGCAATTTTTTAAGCTTTTGTAAAATTCCTTCTCTTCCCGGTCGTCTTCATAGTCGAGCATAATCGCTTGCAAAGTGGCGGCGCGAAAGAGATGGCCTAGAGGGCTCTCGGGCGCGCGCGCGATGACCTGGTCGATTTCCGCAAGCGCGTGCGCATAATTTTGATTGATGGTCGCGCGCATGGAACTCTGCAGCAGGGAATCGATTTCCGCAGGGAGAATCTCCTGTGGGTAGCTAGAAACAGCAGTGAGCAGCACGATTGCACTGGGCGCAATGATGAGGGGAAGTTCTTTGAAAAAGTTGGCGATTTGCAGCAAGCGTCCTTTCATGACCTCGATCCGTCGCGTGGAATTCAAAAATGGCCAGCCGGGCCTGACAAAGATGCCGAAACAAGCCGCACGGGCATCAAACCCTCGCATTCGGCGATAAATTCTTCCGAGCTTTCGGCGCAACCCTGCAAACTCGCGCACGAAGTCGTGACAAACTAACAGAAATTAAGATAAAAGCAAGCGAAGCATCTGCGGACGGCCGGCAGTTTTTTTCCGGCGACGGGCTTGGAGCAGGAACTCGCCGCGCAGCGTCGCGAAAATGGTCCCGGCGATTCAAATCATACCTCAAATTTCTGTGAGGAACGTGGCAGGGCGCGTTACTCCGCAAAATTCCAAGCCAAAATCCGTGACAACGAAATTGTTGACAAAATAATGAAAAATTTGTAGATTGCCACGCTTTTCGAAAATAACCATGTTTTGAGCACGAGACTCTTCACCCAACTTGAAGGAGGGAGTGTGGCGAGACTCACTGGTGGGAACCGTTCTAGAACGGATCAATCCCTAGAGAAGTATCTCCAGGAAATCAGTGAAGTTCCTCTTTTATCCCCCGAAGCCGAAATCGAGCTCGCCAAGCTCATTAAAAAGGGTGATGAGGAAGCATTAGAAAGACTTACCAAAGCGAATCTGCGATTCGTTGTTAGTGTCGCTAAACAATATCAAAATCAAGGACTTTCATTAGGAGATCTCATCAACGAAGGCAATCTCGGCCTAATTAAAGCCGCAAGCCGGTTTGATGAGACACGCGGTTTCAAGTTTATCTCCTATGCAGTTTGGTGGATTCGCCAGTCGATTTTGCAGGCTCTGGCCGAACAATCTCGCGTGGTTCGCCTGCCGCTCAACCGTGTCGGCGCGCTCAATAAGATTGGGAAAGCGCTGAGTTCGCTTGAGCAGGAGTTCGAGCGCGAGCCTTCGGCGCATGAAATTGCCGACAAAGTCGAGATGACGCCCTACGAAGTCTCGGACACGTTGAAAATTTCCGGCAAGCATGTTTCGCTGGATGCACCGTTCAACCAGGATGAAGAAAGCCGGTTGCTCGATGTGCTCGAAAATGAAGAAATGCCCTCGCCGGATAATAATTTGATGAGCGAATCCCTGCGCGTTGAAGTTGAACGTGCGCTTGAGACACTGACCGGACGTGAGGCCGAAGTGGTCAAGCTCTACTTCGGTTTGGGACGGGAACACCCCTTGACGCTCGAAGAGATCGGCGAGCTGTTCAAACTGACCCGTGAGCGGGTGAGACAAATCAAGGAGAAGGCAATCAAACGCCTCCGGCATGCTTCTCGAAGCAAGCCGCTCCGCAGCTACCTCGGTTAAGCGCAATCTCAGGAGGAGAAGGCGCGCAGCCGTGTTTAACCCTTGCGAGCTTAGCTCCAGAATTTTCACTTGACAAAGGTGAACTTTTGGGCTAATTTTACTCGCCTTTCCAGAAAACAGACTTCATGAAAGCTTAACTAGGATGGTTTCACGAATTCGTTCAGTTCCTACAAATGCAGGTAAGCGTCGAAAATGTCTTCAGGAGATATTAAGCCAAACGCTGCCGGTAGCCCCAAGCTTCAGACAATTTAAATCAACTTCAACGTCCCCAATCACGGAGGAAGGGAACCATGGGCGATAAAAAGATTAAGCTGATCTTGTTTTCGCTACAGGGGTCGGAAGTCAAAACGGTTAATTTGTCGTGGAAGAGGATCATTTCTATCATGTTCTCATCATTTGTGGTGATGTTGCTGATGGTCGGTTCTTCAATTGCGTTATTCACCGACTATTATAAGGATGAGCGTATCACCAAACTCAATCGCACGAATCAAGCCCTGACCAAGCAACTCCAGCACATGAGTATGAAGGTCAACGAGCTTGACGGACGCATGCAAACCGTCGAACAAAACGACGACGATTTGCGCGTGTTCACGGAACTCCCGCGTATTGATCCGGACCTGCGCAAGGCCGGCACGGGCGGCGCGCCGGGAGACTATGTCGATGTCGATTTGAATTCATTGCCGGAAGAAATCACGGGGGAGACCAAGCGCGTCAATCACATGCTTGCCGTTCTGGAAAAGCGTATCGAACTGCACTTCGATAACATTAAAGATGTGAAGGATAAAATTGCCAGCGACAACGCGCAGCTCAAGCACACGCCCTCGATTCGTCCGGTGGAAGCCGGCCGGATTACTGACAAATACGGCAAGCGCCTCGATCCTTTCATCGAACGCGTCAAACATCACAATGGCGTCGATATTTCGGCTGAAATTGGCACGGAAGTTTATTCCACTGCCGCCGGCGTCGTGGTTGCTGCCAAATCGACATACAGCCTGGGTCAGGGCTACGGCCGTCACGTGATCATCGATCACGGCTACGGTTTCCGCACACTTTATGGCCACCTCTCCGAAGTTTGGGTGAAGGAAGGCCAAAAAATCGAGCGGTGGGATGTGATCGGCCTTGTCGGAAATACCGGACGCACCACCGGACCGCACCTCCATTTCGAAGTGCACAAAGACGAAGCGCCGGTTGATCCGTTGAACTTCTTTTTGAACTGACCAGAACTTTCAGACGCTGAAGCGCTTTTCCCCACCGGAGAAGCGCTTTTTTTATTCTCATGCCACACGACTTCTCGGTTGAGAAAATTCTCTACAACCTAAACGACCAGCAGCGCGCCGCGGTTGAATATCTCAACGGCCCGCTGGCCATCATTGCCGGCGCCGGCACCGGCAAGACCCGCGTCATCACCTATCGCATTGCCTATCTCGTCGCCGCGCAAATCGCCCGCCCGGATCAAATTCTCGCGCTCACCTTCACCGACAAAGCCGCCGCTGAAATGGAAGAACGCGTGGACCGGCTCGTGCCTTATGGTGATGTGGGCTTCACCATCTCCACGTTTCACTCGTTCGGCGACAAAATTGTGCGCGAGTTCGCCGTGGATTTGGGGCTGGATCCCAATTTTCGCCTGCTGAGTCAGGCCGAGCAAGCGCTGTTTCTGCGCGAGCATTTGTTCGACCTGCCGCTCAAACATTACCGGCCATTGGGAAATCCCACCCGCTTTTTACAGGATTTGCTGCGGCACTTCAGCCGCTTGAAAGATGAAGACGTCTCGCCCGAAGAATATCTTGCCCATTGCGAACAGCTTGCCGCAAAGGCCCAAACCGGCAGCGAACCGGCGGAACAGCTTTTCACTGAAAAACAAATGGAATTGGCGCAATGCTATCAAGCCTACCAAAGGCTCATGGCGGAATCCGGCTTTTTTGATTTTGGCGATCAGATTTCTTATGGTTTGAAATTGCTGCGCGACCATCCCGACATTCGCCACCGCTTGCAGGAACGCTATCGCCATATTCTGGTGGACGAGTTTCAGGACACGAATTACGCGCAGTTTCAACTGGTGAAAGAGCTGGCTGCCGGTCATGAGAACCTCGCCGTGGTGGCGGATGATGATCAATCGATTTACAAGTTTCGCGGCGCTGCCATCAGCAACATTCTCAACTTCAGCAAGACGTATGCGCATGCGCGCTATATCGTGCTGACCCACAATTACCGCTCCACCCAGCCGATTCTCGACACCGCCTATCGCCTGATTCGGCACAACGATCCCAACCGCCTGGAAGTCAAACAACAAATCAACAAAAGACTAACCAGCAATGAACCCGAGGGCCAGCAGGTCGAGCATTGGCATTTCGAAACCTTGAGCGCTGAGGCGGAGGCCGTTACCCAGCATATTCAAGAACGCGTGGCCGCCGGCAGGTCCAGCTTTCGTGATTTCTGCATTCTGGTGCGCTCCAACAACGCCGCTGATCCATTTCTGCGGAGCCTCGCCGCAGCCGGCATTCCCCATCGCTTTTCCGGCAACTACGGCCTTTATCAGCGCGAGGAAATTCGCATGCTGTTCTGCTTTCTCAAAAGCATCGCCAATCCTTATGATTCGCAAAATCTCTATCACCTCGCGCAGAACGAGATTTATGCCATGCCCATGCGCGATGTGCAGGCCGCGCTGCTGATCCATCACGACACGCATCGCCCACTGTTTCATATTTTCAAAAATCCCGAGCAGTTTGAGTGGCCCGAGCCGCTTTCTGCCGAAGGCCGCGCCACGGCCGCCAAGATCGTTGCGGACAACGAAAAGTATCTCCAACAATCCCGCATCACGCCGGTCTATTCCCTGCTTTATGATTTCTTGAAAGAATCCGGTTATCTCAAACGCCTGGCCGAAGGTGAATCAATCGCCTCGGATGAAAAAATCAGCAACATTACCAAATTCTTCAACACGGTGCAGGACTATGCGCATTTCACCACGCCCGGCGCATTGAGTTTTTTTATCAATCATCTCGAGCTTTTGAAAGAGTTCGGCGACGATCCCGGCACGGCCATGGCTGATCTCGACGTCGAGGCGGTGCAGGTGATGACGCTGCACAAAGCCAAAGGGCTGGAATTTCCGGTGGTTTTTATGGTGGGATTGGTGGAAGGTCGCTTTCCCACGAAGCCGCGCAGCTCAACCATCGAACTGCCGGAGGGCGTGATCAAAGATATTTTGCCGGAAGGCGATTTTCATGTGCAGGAAGAACGGCGGTTGTTTTATGTCGGCATGACGCGCGCCCAAAAGGAGCTTTACCTCACCAGCGGCCGCGATTACGGCGGCGCGCGCCCGCGCAAAGTTAGCGTGTTTGTGCGCGAAGCGCTGGAGGATGCGCACGCCGATGACGATTTTGCCAAAGCCTCACCCTTCGAGGCGCTGGCGCGTTTTGATCGATCCGGCGAGCCGATTCGACAGGCTCACAGCGAGCCACAAGCGCCTGAAACCGCCCCGATTCCCGATGATCAGTTGTTGCATCTCGATCAGAACAAAATTGACGATTATCTGACCTGCCCGTTGAAATACAAATACATTCACATCCTGCGCGTGCCGCTGGGCGAGTATCAAACCATCATCTACGGCGCTGCGTTACATGCGGCGGTGCGGGAATACAACCGGTGCAGGCAAAAGCAGGAGGCGGTTACTCTGGATGATTTACTATCCGTGTTCAAGGCCAATTGGCGCAGCCGCGGCTTTTTGAACCGCGAGCATGAACAACAACGATTTGAAACCGGACAAGAGGTGTTGCGCCGCTTTTTCGAGCAACAGGAACGCGAAGACTTCAAGCCGCTGTATGTCGAGGAGCCATTCAAGTTCATGTTCGAGAATAATGTCATCACCGGCCGTTGGGATCGCGTGGACGAGCTGCCCGATGGCCGCGTGCTGATCGTTGATTTCAAATCCTCGGCCGTTGAGGATCCCCAAAAAGCGCGCAATCGCGCGATGAGCAGCCGGCAATTGCGGCTGTATGCCTGGTCTTATCAAGAACGTTTTGGCCAACCGGTGGCCGGCTGGCGCATGCACTTTCTCGAATCCGGCATGGTTGCGGAAATCCTGCTCAAAGAACTATACCTGCGCAAGATTCGTGAAGACGTGCAAACCGCCGCCCGGGGCATTCGGCAGCGCGATTTTCACGCCACCCCCGGACCCAGCGCCTGCCCGTTTTGCGCGCTCAATGATATTTGTCCTGTGGCGGAGAAGAATTGACTTGACAGCAAACTGTGGTAGTTTAAGAATTGGGTTTGTTCACGCCCAGGTTTTCACGAATGTAGCTTTCAGGAGATTCGATCATTTTCGCAATAAATGTTGCCAGGCTCTTTTGAGAAATGACAGAGCCTTTCTCAGGTTCGCCTTTCTTGGTTGTTTCATTTGGCCAAATGGCTTTCCCCAAATTTGATAGCGTATTCTATCCACCCTTCGGCATCGGTGCCCACACCAAGCCCAAAGCCATGACCGGCATTCCTGTACCTGCGGTATTCGACTTCGACTCCGGCGTTTCTTAAATTTTCAACACGTCTATCCACAGTTGATACATTCGCTATCCGATCATCCTCACTTACCGTAATAAAAGTCGGTGGAAAATTGCTGGAGTAGCTTGATTGGCCGGTATAGGCAATGACGACAGCAGCCGGCTTGGGAAGGTTGCCACCTCCATAATGAGGAACTCCGCTTAGAGCGATATTGCCTACCATCCTGGCGCCGGCAGACCCTCCCCATAATGAATAACCTTGCGTGCTCACCCCAAGCGTATCCGCATTCCTGAAAACATAAGCTATTGCCGCCGCCAGGTCTTCGGTGGCTTTTTGCTCGTTCATGCGATACCTTATAACGAAAGCGTTCAACCCTTTTTTACTTATCTCCCAAGCAAGCGGAAAGCCTTCGTGCAGGGAACCGGCGTATGAAAAGCCTCCGCCCGGACAAACAATGGCAAACGGCGCTCCGGGCTTGCCCCTGTAGAAAAAGAGACCGGTAGAGTTTTTGGCTGGGTCCTCTTGCTTTTGCCTTGCGGTATAGAAATCGTAGAATATGGTTTTACCGGCATTGACTTCGTCAATGATATGGTTCAGTGCGCCCACGACGATGTCCGGGTTCACCTGGCTGTGGTAGGGCATAAGCGAACCAACCTGATGCAACGGGGTGTTATAGTAAGAGGTGTTATCATCCCCGGGCAGCATAAGCTCACCAAACCCTTTGAACGCCGGGTGGTTCACGAGGTCGCGGACGTAATCATTGGTGGTTAGATGGCCCTGCTTCGTTTGATTTTCCATATTCCCGCTTGCTGCGCCATATATTATTTTGTTTTTAGTGCCGCCGGAACTGGCGGTTTCCGCCTCTATGCAGCTTGTAAGAAGCAACATCAAGAGCGGCAGTAAACCGAAGCCGGACGAGCCGGAAACCCAAAAGTCAAAGCACAAAAACCAAAAGCGGCATTGAATTTTGAGCTTTGGATTTTGAACTCCACTGCGATTCATTTCTCCAACACCCGCATAAGAAGCTTGAGAGCAATGTCCCATGCCTCATCAAACATTACTTTTGAAGTTGATGGCACAAGGTACTCGAGATTATTTTGCCAGTTGCTTTCATAATCCCGCATTTACTAAAACTTTCCATCGCGTCGAAATTTTAGCTTTCGTGTTGCCGGAGGGCAATAATGGGCTAATCCCAGCGGTTAATTCCTGTTGCCATTCCTCAAGAACATTTACTGCTTCTTCCGGAAGCTTGGGAACGAGCGATTCAAAAAGATAGCCGAGACGTTTCTTCACCGCGCCATTGGGGAAGCGCGCCGCATATTCGCGCAGCTTTTTCCAGGAGATTTCCTTGGCGCCTTCACGGACGGCCTTCGCAAGCTCTTCGATGGAGCCGCTGCGATCCACATCGTCAGCACAATCAATAAGGGTTTTCTCTTTGTCGGTGATCAAGCAAGCTTTGCCGCCGCGCCACTCTTTGATGTGTCCAAAAAATTTGGGCTTGGCAACGGTGACAAATTCATATTGAACGCCGAAGACGGTTCGCCGCGGGTTTTTCTTTCGTTTCGTGGTTTGGACGTACACAATGCGAGGAATCTGCTCAGTCCAATTCCAGTGACGAATGGCGCTCCAATATGCAATTGCCGCCGGCTGCACCAGCGCACCGGCAATGAGATAAGAGTCCTCGCTCCATTTGCGGTCGGGCCCGGCTTCCAGCGGGATAACGATATATTTTCCGCGTTCGATCCTCGCCACCCAGCCCTTTCGCTCCAGCACATAGAGTTTCTTTTTGGCCATCGCACTGCTGCCCCAAAACCGAGTGGCAGCCTCCATGCTAAACTGCTGGTTGTTAGTCGAGGAAACCTCGGCGAGAAATTCCGCTTCCTTTTGCCCGATTGATGTTATATTTTTTCGCATAAAAGTACCCATTAAAAGGTCACTTTGGTGTATAAAAATATAACATTTGAAGAAAAGAATAAAAGGTTTTTTTTCGAGGTAACGAGTTAACAACATTCACTAATCAAAAGGGGAAAAGAAGCAGGTGGAGGAAAATTCGTCTCACCAACCAAAATCAAAGAAAACTTGGAAACCAGAACTGACGGTTTTCATCTCTATGCAGCTTGTAAGAAGCAACATCAAAAGTAGCAATAAACCGATGCAGGCAAGTTCTGTTGCGAACGCTTCGAGGTCGCTTCTACTTGATGTTCTCTTTTTCATTGCCGATTGAATAATTTTGTTAAAGTATGCAAACCTTTATTACTGTAAAATATATGAATTAGAGCACAGAGTGATATAATGATTGTCGAAAATTATTGTATTATTCTGCAAATCTTCAAGATGAGCCCCGCTTTTCCTTTTCGACCATACAATGCAAAAGCGGGATAAGCACAAGCAAAGAGACAACTATGGATTCGAAGGATAAACAACCGGCAAAGCGCGAGGCGCAGATGGCAAGCCAACCGAGATGAGCTGGTCGAGCTTATCGCAAGAGCCATCCCCGATGATGGGACGGTTGAGCCGCTGAAAGGCGGGCTCCTCCACTTTTTTCTCCTGTTCATCAGTCTGCACACCGTCAAGTCTGCCCGGTGGGAGGAGAATGCCTGTGGCAAGCCGGGCGTTACTACTCACCGTATTGAGGCTGTGGGGAGGGCGAATGAGTTGAAAGTGCTCGGTTGAAATAAGTTGCTTTCTTTGTTTCATCGAGCCCCTCGCTGCGTCATTTTCTGTCTTCTCATTGTCTTCGTATTTTTTACTTTCATAATTGAATAATCTTTTATATTCTATAATATTTTTCCGCTGTGTTTTTTACAAACATTTGAGTGAGATTTTGAGCAATTTTTTCAAATGAAAAATCGCCTGACTTGCATTGACCTGTTCTGCGGCTGCGGCGGATTCAGCCTGGGCATGGAGCGCGCCGGGTTCCGCACACTGGCGGCCATTGATGCCGATCCGAAGGCCATTGCTGTTTACCGGCAAAATTTCCCGCAAGTACCCTGCGTGCTCGAACGCGATCTGACCAAATTCGGGCCGGAGGAGCTGGCCGGGTTGATCAAGCCGGCGTTCGTCGATGTCATCGTTGGCGGGCCGCCCTGCCAGGGCTTCAGCACCGTACGCAAACGCGACGGCGCCAATCACGGACATCGTCTGGTGGAAGATTCGCGGCGCAAGCTTTACCAGCCGTTTCTCAAATATGTTGAATTCTTTCGCCCGAAAGTTTTTGTCATGGAGAATGTGCCGGGTATCAAATCTGCTGCAGGCGGCGAGTATTTCATGCGCGTGCAGAGTGAGGCGCGTGCGCTGGGTTACAGAGTGCACGGCCAGGTGATTACCGCTTCCGATTATGGCGTGCCGCAAAAGCGGCAGCGGCAGTTCATCTTCGGCACCCGGCTCGATTTTCTGGAGTATTTTCATGAAGGTTTCATGCCCCCCTCTCACAAAAACAGGATGGTCACGCTGGGTGAAGCGATTGGAGATCTGCCGGTGCTCAAAGCCGGCGGCGGAGCGGAGGAAATGGAATATGACATGCAACGCCGCCGGGCACATGTCAAAAAATACGGCCGGCATTTTCTGTACAAAGTTTTGGAAGTGCACAAGGCCAAAAGACTGACCGCGCATTTTGCCAGACCTCATCTCGAACGCGACCTGCGGGATTTCAAACGGCTGCGCGAGGGGGAAAACTGTTTGCATGCCATGCAGCGCGGGGCCGAGTTCGAATTTCCCTATGACAAAAGCAATTTCAAGGATCGCTACTGTCGCCAGCATCGCAACCGCCTGTGTTCAACCATTGTAGCGCATTTGAACAAGGACGGCCTGATGTTCATTCACCCCACGCAAAACCGCTCGCTCACCCCCCGCGAGGCCGCCCGTGTACAAAGTTTTCCGGACTGGTTTGAGTTTCCGGTGACGCGTTCACATCAGTTTCGGCTGATCGGCAACGCTGTGCCGCCTTTGGTCGGCGAAGCGGTGGGAGTGGCGGTAAAATCATACCTGAAGAAAGCCATGCAAAAAAACAAAGTGATCAATTTCTGGCTTGAGCCCCTCCCCATTGACCATTTTCAGGCTACTGAATGGTTGCTGGTATTGGTTCGGGCCGCAGACAACCGGAGACTGCATCGATTGTCCAATGAGGAATTCAAGCGCGGATGGTACTCAATCGGCTTCCTCTATCCAGGACTCCATCCGGATAGTACATTGGAACACGGTACAGAAATCCTGCATGACAAAAAAGACGGCCTTGGGATTGAATATGTCGAGCCCAGACTCATCAATCCATATTATGTTCAAAGCGGCTGGCCGGTTGTTCTTGACCCTGTCGCAAAAGAAGCGCGGCGCAGGTACAAACGGGGCGAGCTGGCGGACAATGAGTACTATTGCACCGAAGCGGCGATTGCGGGGATGTGTTATCTTTATCCGGAGCTGGTGGAGGAGGTTCAAAGCGAACGAAACAAATATGATGTTGGAACACCTATTGGGGTGAAAAATGGACGAAATAATTCGCCAACTTAATGAACGCTTTCCTCTGCTGGCGCAATTGCGTTTGCAGGCGGCAACATCATCAAAACCTGAGCCATTCCCCCTCTTTTTCGGGCTCATTTTGTCAGCAATGGAATCTGCGTCGTTTTCACCCTGCTGCTTTGTTCTGCCCCGCAGGGGATGCACCGCGCAAATTGCATCCATTGTTTTCGCACTTGAGAGATTCCGGAAAAATTACCCTGACTTGGTACGAAGGTATTGTGAAAGAAAATTTGTTCCGGGGCAGCGGGTTCGTATTCACCCGGATGAGCATGTTTTCGAATACGAAGGGGTCTGGCCTGAAAAAGACAAGTATTTTCGCCTGCGAGTGATGGACGAGGATGCGTGGCGGACATTTCCGGTTGCTGACATTCTAAGGGTGGAGCCAACGGAACGAAAACGCCCAAAGGGAAAACTAAAGACCGAACTGGCTGTCATGGAAAAGCATCCGCTTGACCATCTTCTTGGAGTCAGCACATTCGGAAATCAGAGTCTGTTTACCAACGGCGTTTTGTTGCTGGATCATCAGAATTCATTAAAGGATTTTTTGAATCAGATTTGCCTTCAAAACAGTTCATACCTGGCGGGCATGCCGCCCCTGACATCCCTTCTGCCATTTGGCTCCATATCCATTGACGATGACGCGGGCATGGCAAAACTTGAGAATTGGGATGTCAAAAGCCCTGACAGCGAACCCCTCGTAGCGGTTACTTCTTCAATTGAAAAACTGGCAAAAGCTTGCCAATCTGCGGATCCACATTCAAAGGTGGTTGTTACAAATGGGGTGGGGCTGGTCTTGAAGAATCTGCAAGCTTATGATGAAATCTGCAAAACGCAAAATCTCATCATGATTGCCCAACACGATGAAGTGGACAAAATGCAGGACTTGGCAAGTCGCGGATGCAGGTTTTGGTGGCTTTCCGAGAAGGAAATACTGATGGCCGGATCCGAATCCACCATCGTTAAAAATGGCGGTCTTTTTGAGCCAATATTCCGGGCAGCAACCAATCAAGCCAAGCTCAAAATTGACCCCGTAATTTGTGATGATGAAGTTTTGGATGAAATAAGTCGGAATCTTGAGGGTTTGAATGCGGTCATAAAAAATGATGAAAATGAATCCTTGAAAAAACTGGCTGGCAGGCTCTACAGCTTGTTGCTTCAAGCCGCCGGTTTGGTTCAGCCGCCTTCACCTGAAGAAAGACGGCAGTTTCTTGATCGCCTGTCCGACATTCGCAAGGAATTTGAAAGAAACAAGATGTGGCTGGATGAATCTGCATCAGGAAAAATGCCCTTGATTTGCGATCTGTTTGAAAGGGCCTTTTCCGCCTCGACGAAACTTGGCGGGGAAAAGGGGGATCGACTCATTCAGATTCTGCAAGAGCTTGATGCAAACAACAAATCTCGTATGGCCATCCTCGCGCGAACCAACAATCAAGTTGAAAAACTACATACCTGGATGAAACAAAACAGAAAGGAACCTCCGGTTTTTTCTCCAAGTCGTGCTCCGGACACCTTTTTCGATTGCGTCATTTCAGTGGCTTGGCCCGGCAGCGAGGCTTTCCAGAAGTTTGTCAGGAGATATTTGGCGCCCCACATCAAAGTAATCGGATATCGTTTTGAAAACAGGTGGCTGGGACAATGTCAAAAGAAAATCCAGCATCTTCCCAGCCTACCCACCTTGAGTGGGGAGGAAAAAGTTAGGCTGCTGAGCCTCGGCCCGAATATTAAAACCTTTTGGCTGAAATCGACCAAATCCAATAAAGATTTACATGAGCCGGAATTATCAAATTCTTTTTCAATAGAAGAATTTGAGGAAAGGATCAAATCTGTGCGCAAAGGCGGCATGGCGACATCATCCGAGGGCGAGGAGACAGTCCCGGCGAAATATATCAGTTTCGTTGGTGATTCATTCGCTTACTTCACGGAAAACCACAAAGTGCCGGTTGTGACCGGGCTCATCACTTCCGACAAAATCGCGCAGTACCAAATACCGCTGCACAAAGTGGACGAAATCAGTGTCGGAGATTACGTGGTGTTAAAGGATGGCGGCAACAAAGATGTGATTCACGCCATAGCTGATTTGATGTTGGGGGAGAAAGCATCAAAACTGCGACAATTGGCAGGCACGTGGAAACGCACTTTGCATGAATGTTTTTTCACCCCGGAAACGCTTCATGCCAAAGTACGGGAGGCTGGCGGCACACTCAGCTTTGCAACTGCGGCCAACTGGTTGAACGACGATTTTCGCATTGGTCCCGGCAAAAAAACGGATTTGGAATTGATTGCAAGAATTATCGGGTTTACTGAATTTGACGGTAAACTTGATGAAATATGGCATGCCATAAAGACAATACGCAGTGCGCATCTCAGCGCCGGCATGCGATTGAAAAAAGTTTTGCTGCGCAAGCTTCCAGAATACCTCGAGGCAATAAAGGAAGAAGGAACACGCATCAATGTCGATGATTTGGTAACTGCGTGGGTGGTGCAGGTCGAAAGCATCGGTTCCGAGTTTGAGCCGTATTCCAGGTTAAAAGTCAATGAGTTGCAATGGGATGACACAAATTACTTGCGTTGGTGAAGAAAATGGCCAAAATGATTCCGGCACAACCGGGCGAAACAACCGTCAGCGCGGCCGAACGCAAGGTTTTTGAATTGCTTGCCAAAGATCCAGACACGAGGGATTGGACGGTCATTCATTCCCTCGGCTTGAGTCGTCGCGGGCACAAGCCCTATGGTGAGATCGACTTCATTGTTCTCATCCCCGGCGGCGGTGTTTTTTGTCTGGAAGTGAAAGGTGGACGTGTGACTTGCCACGAAGGCGTTTGGACAACCACCAGCCGTGAAGACAAAACTGAGCAGATGAGGCGCAGCCCTTTCATGCAAGTTCGCGAAGGAATGTTCGCAGTAAAAAATGCAATTGAAAAGAATTTCGATGCGGCCCATCCTGCTGTGACCAGCATCTTCGGCTGCGGTGTAATTTTCCCGGACATCCGTTTCACCATGCAATCACCGGAGTGGGAACCATGGGAGGTGATTGACCAGCATGATTTGCAGCGTCCCATGTCCGTTGCCCTGAAACGCATGGCAGGGGAACAGCGCAAGAAACTGGGCCTTCCAGATTCCGTTACGGAACCCAGCCTAGCGACCATACAATCGATCCGCCAGTTTCTGCGTCCCGATTTCGAGGCAATAGTCACAAAGTCAACTCTGGTGCATGAAACAGAAGAACGGCTTTTAAAATTGACCGGGGAGCAGTACGAGGCGCTGGACCTCCTGGCTGACAATGAACGCTGCCTGTTTGAGGGAGCCGCAGGAACAGGCAAGACCATGCTGGCGCTGGAATATGCCGGGAGATCTGCCCGTGCCGGGCATCGCACCTTGTTGCTTTGCTACAATAAATTACTGGGCGATTGGTTTCGTGCCAGAATCGCGGAATCTGCATTGCAGAATTTTTTGAAGGGCGGTCGATACTATCAGTTTTTGCGTGAAACCATTCTGCGCTCATCGTTTGCCGGTGAATTTGCCGGCAGGGAACAGGACCATTCCGGGGACGAGTTGTTTCATAACATTTATCCGTTTTATGGACAATTGGCGCTGGAGGAACTGAATGAGCCGTACGATGTGATTGTGATTGATGAGGCACAGGATTTGTTGAAGCAAAGTATTTTGGAGGTGGTTAATGTCTGTTTGAAAGGTGGCCTCGCTGGTGGACGATGGGCGATCTTCGGTGATTTTCAACGCCAGGCAATTTTTGAGAATTCCTCCCGTGAACAACTGAAAGAACTGTTAAACAGTTTTTGTCGTGATTATGCGAAAGGAAGCCTGCGTTTGAATTGCCGCAACACCCGTCGCATTGGAGAAGAAACCGCCCTGCTTTCAGGTTTTGAATCCCCACCATATCGCATGGGGCAAGTTGAAGGGCCGGCAGTTGACTATCATTATTACCATTCCGACGGGGAACAGGCTGCTGTTTTGAGTGCAACTCTTCGAGGACTTTTGCGGGATGGTGTAAAAACTGGTGAAATTGTGGTCCTTTCCAGATTGAGGCTCGAAAACTCCTGTGCCTCCCGATTGGCGGAGGGGTCGGAATTTCGTTTGGTGGAGGTTGGCGCTGTCAAACCGGACAGGTCCCGCATTCCAATCATTTCGTTTGCCACCATTCAGGCTTTCAAGGGCATGGAGAGCCCGGTGGTCGTTCTGTGCGATGTTGATCGTATTGAAGGCAGGGAATCACAATCACTTTTGTATGTTGGAATGTCACGCGCGCGCAGTCTCCTGATTGTTCTTTTGCATGAGCAGACGAAACCATTCGTTAAACAGGCTGTTGCACGAAAACTCGAGGAAGGTTGGAGTAAATCGTCATGAACAATCCTGCGGAAGTCAGAGCGGAAATCGTCGAATTTCTGCGCCGTGAGCTTGTCGGCCCGGATCCGGGATATCCGGCCATCCAGATCAACCGCGAGGAAATCCTGCGGCCACAGGATCCGCCCCGGCTTCGTTACAGCGCCGGGGTTTTGTTTCCCATGAAGGCACAGGTCCAGCAGGCGGAACTTCCGACGGAGGACGAGGTCAATGTTACGGAAAGCGCCCCTGTCGAAGGCGATGAGCCGGAGGAGGAAACATCATCAAACGGCGCACGCGGAGAACTCGATGAATTTCCCGAACAGGAAGTCAATCGTGCAAATGAATATTTGCCCAGCGCCATGGGCCTGAGTGCACTGGTGCTTTTGCCGAAATTTTTGAAAGTCAAAGTCAGTGCGGGCCGCTATGAAAAGCTGGCTGTTAGCGGGCTTGGCAAGAAGGATATAAAAGGAGAATTTCCACCACACTACTTGCGCAACAGGATCGATAATGAGCAACTGATCGATTGCTCAACTTTTCACGAAAAAAAGCCCGTTAGCATTGAATATTCGCTGGAAACCGGAAGCACCGATTCCAAACTGGCGCTCCATGTTTTCTGCAGACCGCATGTTCATGGTGCCAACCCCGATCGCGAGCGAATCATTACCTTCACTTTGATCAATCGCAATTTTTCAGAAAAAGGCAAATCAAAGGATGAGAATTGTTTTTTTCAATGCCATTTCGAAGTGATGGATGCCGATGGCGGCTCCTGCTTTCTGGAATATCCCGAGCGAATCGGGGAAAGCGAGGATGAGGAAGAGGCCTCACTCCGCTTGCTGTATCGACATCGGAAAACGTTTGCCGTGGGGCACGGCTGCGCCGCCAACTGGCCGGACGGTGAGTTGACCACAACCAACAGAATCTGGACGGAAACCCTGCCGGCTTATAAGGTGAAACCCATCCTTCCCAACGAGATCGAGGGCCTGGAGCTGGCGATGCAGCAACTGGCCGATGAGAAGGATGACAACGCCTTGCAGCTCTGCCGCCGTCTCGCAGATGAATATCTTGCCTGGATCGAAAGCAGGGAAAAGGAAGTCCGGAGTCCATCCTTTCCTGCAGACTTCAAAAAGACTGCTGAAAAACATTTGCAAAAATGCCGTGACTGCCACAAGCGCATTGTAGCCGGTGTATCGCTGCTTCAACAGCCGGAAATCCGCAGAGCCTTCGCGTGGATGAATCAGGTGATGTTGCAGCAGCAGTTGCATTACGATCTTGCTGCGAATCACAAACGCGAATGGAAAGCCAGGGACGGCGAGCTTGTTCTCGAAAAGCCGTACCAGCCTCCGGATTTGAGCAACCCCGGACCAACCAGGGGCAAATGGCGGCCGTTTCAACTGGCGTTCATCCTGATGAATCTGCGGGCCATGACTCAACCGGATTGCGATGAACGCAAAATCGTCGATCTCATCTGGTTTCCCACCGGCGGCGGCAAAACCGAGGCCTATCTGGGCTTGACTGCGTTTACTCTGTTTTGGCGACGAATCACAAATCCGGCCAACTGTGGTACCACCGTTCTAATGCGCTACACCCTGCGCCTGTTGACGACGCAGCAATTTCAGCGTGCCGCATCGTTAATTTGCGCCTGCGAGTTGATTCGCCGCTCCCATCCGGAAATTCTCGGCAGCGCACCCATATCCATCGGATTGT
>CAYWGH010000045.1:0-46058 GCA_964457925.1 uncultured Cytophagia bacterium | reverse complement strand
GGGCGCTTTTTGCCCTTTGGGCTATACGAAATGCGCTCAACCGGACAGCAGTGAATCGTCATATAGCGAACACGATAACCTACTCCGCATACATCTCTTCCAGCAATTTCTTGTATTTCTCCGTCACCACTTTCCGTTTGATTTTGAGCGTCGGCGTCAGTTCGCCGCCGGCGATGGTGAAGTCCTTTGGCACGATGCGCACGCGCTTGACACTCTCGAACGAGGCCAACTGCTTATTCTTGTCCATGACTTCCGATTCGATGAGTTGCTGCACTTTGGGATGCGCCGCCAAATCATCGCTGTTCTTGAATTCGATGCCCTGGGCGCGCGCCCAAGGCTCGACATACTCGAGGTTCAAAGTAACCAGTGCGGTGACGAATTT
The DNA here is from genome assembly GCA_964457925.1 of uncultured Cytophagia bacterium. Taxonomy (GTDB): domain Bacteria; phylum Zhuqueibacterota; class Zhuqueibacteria; order Zhuqueibacterales; family Zhuqueibacteraceae; genus Coneutiohabitans. The sequence goes on along the minus strand of CAYWGH010000045.1, from coordinate 45,676 downwards.
TTGACGATCGCCCACGGCCACCACCTGGCTGATGTAACGCGAGGTGCGCAAAATGCGCTCGATGCGCTGCGGCGCGACATTCTTGCCGCCGGCGGTGATGATCAAATCTTTTTTGCGATCCGTGATTTTCAGAAAACCTTCCGCGTCAATCTCGCCGATGTCGCCGGTGTGCTGCCAGCCCTGCTCGTCAATCGCCTCGGCCGTAGCCTCGGGGCTTTTGTAATAGCCTTTCATCACATTCGGGCCGCGATACAACACCTCGCCATCTTCCGCCAGCTTCATTTCAATGCCCGGGCCCACCTGGCCGACGGTGCCGAATTTGTTGTTGTCATAACGGTTGACATTGGTGAACGAGGTGTTCTCCGTCATGCCGATGCCTTCGAGAATGAGCACCCCGCACGCGTGAAAGAATTCGGCGATGCTTTTGTTCAGCGGCGCCGCGCCCGAGACCGACCATTTCAAGCGCCCGCCAAAAGCGCCCTGCACTTTGTGCAACACCAGCTTGTTCGCCAGGGCATGTTCCCAGCGCAACATCGCAGGAATCGATTGCCGGCGTTGTTGCAATTGGCTGACTTGCATGCCCACGCCCAGGGCCCAGTTGAACAATTTTTCCTTGAGGCCGCCGGCTTGCTGCACGGTGGAGGTGATTTTGGTGTAGATTTTTTCATAAATGCGCGGCACGCTTGCAATGTAATCCGGTTTGATCTCTTGCAGGTTCTCCGCCACCTTCTCGATGCTTTCGGCGAATGCGATGGTATGCGCCACGCGCACGCAAAAATAAACCACGATGCGCGCAAAGACGTGTGCGAGCGGCAAAAACAGCAGCGTTGTCATCTCGCCTTTCAAATTCAGGCATTGGCTGGCAGAGTCCGAAGTAAAAACCAAATTTTTATGCGTGAGCATCGCGCCTTTGGGCACGCCGGTGGTGCCGGAGGTGTAAACGATCGAAGCCAAATCCTCCGGCTCGCAGCCGTCCGCGCGTTCCTGAAATTGCGCGTCGGTAATCGTTGCCCCCTTTTGCAGAAATTCATCCCAGCTCAACACGTTGTTGGCCGGATCACTCGTGCCGTCGAAAAGGATGATGTGCCGCACGCGCGGAATGTCCCGGCGCACCGCCAAAATTTTCGCGAGTTGATCAGCGTTCTCCACGAAAATAATCTCGGCGTCGCTGTGATTGACGATGTAGGCGCAGTCCGGCGCGAGATTGGACGGATAGATGCCCACGGTCACGCCGCCGCAATTGGCGATGCCGAAATCGCATTGCACCCATTCCAACCGGGTTTGGCTCAGGATGTTGACTTTGTCGCCTTTCTTGACCTGCAACGCCATCAAGCTTTTGGAAATCTGTTTGCAGCGCGCTTCGTTTTCCGCCCAGGTGACGTCGCGCCATTGGCCCTCGCGCTTGTAACGATAAGCCACTTTGTTCGCATTTTTTGTACTGATGTCGTGGAACAACTCATAAATCGATTTGTGCGTCATGCGACTCCCTCCGCCGGAAGTTTGGTTTGAAATGGATGAATGCTGGAGGCTCTGCTCGTGCAGCCTCCCGGGCGATTGCGGTTGAACGGTTTTGAATTTTTGAGTATCGAGTTGAAAGCGATGGGAGGCTTCGGCCTCGCGTGCGCGCCGGTGATACTCGCGCGTCTCGAAATAGTGCGTGAGACGCGGCGAGAGCGGCAGTATTTGCAGGTCGGATTCCCAGCGAAATTTTTCCCGGGAGGGCAGCATTTGAATACAGCCCAGATCAATCGCCCAGGAAATATCCGCCAGCGAATACCCATGGAGATCGCGCGTCAGCGCATTGAGCAAACCTTCGCGCTGCGGATCATAGAAATGAAAATCATGCTGATAAAGATAGGCGTTGTGATAATATTCGGGAAAATTTGTAACGCCTTCCAGGCCGAGACGCTTGGCGAGATGGATGAGTAATTTGAGAATGCGCCGCGCCTGGCCCAGGCCGGGATGTTGCTGCCCGGGCAGTATCGGCCGGCTGGGATCGAAATCGACATAAGGGTTTTGCAGCAACAACCATTCGATGGCGAGCACGCCGGGCAAGTGAGCGCCGAACGGATCATGCAGGCGCACGCGCGGCGCCAGCGTGGTTTCGCGCACGCGAAATTCCGCCAGCAGATGCTCGGGCGCAGCCTGGCGATGGTACAATTTCAGCGACTGCAAAAACGGATCGATCGGATCGATCTGCACGAGGATATCCCGCAAGCCCTGCTCGCGCAACGCCGGCAGGAAACCGCTTTTTTCCAACGCCGCGCGAATGTCCTCCTCGGTGTAGCGGCCCAGCCACAACGAAGAGCCTTGCTTGGCATCGAGTTGGCTGAAGAGATCGTCTTCATCGAGCAATGTCGGCTTGGGTGCGTGCATCGTGGCCGAAGGATAGCGAAAATCGCGCGCAAAGTCAAGGCAGAGGAGGCGTGGGCATATTTGCACGGAGATGATGGAGATAAGCGCCGGGCCCCGTCGGGATAATTAGTGTCTGTCCAGAATTGAGATACCGTCCGGGCGGTTACTCTTGAAGCGCGCATAAACGCAATAAACAGCAAATGCACTTATTAACAACCGCTCGGACGGTGGCCTTTTCGGGCGGACACTAATTATCCCAGCAACAAGTCCTCCGGCTTGTTCTCGAACAATCGCCGGCGGGCAATGGTGAGGCCATAGCCAAGCTCTTTGCGAAAGTCGCGCGCCAGGCTGCTGGCTTCGCTGTAATTCAAGTGCATGGCAATTTCGGCATTGTCAAAAGTTGTTCCCTGCATCATGCGCAGGGCCTGGTATACTCGAAGCCGGCACATCAAATCCCTGCTTGACTTTTCAGGGAGAGTTGTCTATCCTAATTCCCCTGCAACAAAAATCAATTCTCGATGTCTGATTGGTGAAGTTTTTCTTCTTTGTTCGATGCGCGGAGAACTTGAATAACGAAGGAGTAAAAATGCAATCTTACGTCAAGCTTGCAATCTATACAATATTTTGTTTGCAGATAGCCGGCATTCAAATTGTCCCGGCGCAGGATTGGCCGCAATGGCGCGGGCCGCAGCAAAACGGCGCCTCGACGGAAACCGGATTGATCTCGAGCTGGTCGGTTGACGGTGAAAACTTGATTTGGAAAGCCGGTTTTATCGGACGCTCGACGCCGATCGTCATGAATGGGCGCGTTTACGTCATCGGCCGCGCCGGCGAAGGCTTGACGCGCCAGGAACAGGTCGCATGCTTTGACGCCGGAACTGGCAAAATGCTGTGGGAGCATCGCTTCAACGTGTTTCAAACCACGGTGCCGTTCAATCGCGTGGGCTGGACGAGTCCTGCCGGCGATGTTGAAACCGGCAATGTTTATGTGCACGGCGTGGGCGGCATGTTCATTTGTTACGATCGCGACGGCAAAATTTTATGGTCGCGTTCGCTGACCGAAGAGTTCGGGCGTTTTTCCGGTTACGGCGGCCGCACGCACACGCCGGTGGTCGATGAGAATCTCGTCATCGTCAGCTTTCTCAACACCGGCTGGGGCGAGCAGGCGCCGATGCGGCATCGCTTTGTAGCATTCGACAAGCGCAGCGGCGAAGTGGTTTGGATGGCTGCGTTGCCCAACAATCCGTATGATACCAATTACTCGACGCCCGCGATTGCCGTGATCAACGGTGTGCGCCTGCTCATCGCCGGCGGCGGCGACGGCGCGGTGCATGCCTTGAAAGCGCGCACCGGCGAGCATGTGTGGCAATTCAAGCTCACCAAAACCGCGATCAATCCCGCCATCGTCGTCGAAGGCAATCACGTTTTTGCGAGCCATAGTGAAGAGAATCTTGATAATGCCATCATGGGCCGCGTGGTGTGCATCGACGCCACCGGCGCGGGAGATGTCACGCAAACGCATGAAGTGTGGCGCGTCGATAATCTTGAAGCGGGCTATGCTTCGCCGGCGCTGCACGACGGCAAGCTTTATCTCATCGACAATTCCGCGAACCTGTTTTGCCTGGAATCTGCCACCGGCAAAAAACTTTGGCAGCTCAAGATCGGCACGGTGGGCAAAGGCTCGCCGGTGGTGGCCGACGGCAAAATCTTCGCTCCAGAACAAAACGGCGTGCTCTACATTCTGCAGCCGGGCGCAAACGGTTGCGACACGCTCGACGCCGAAAAACTGACCATGCCCGACGGCCGTTACGCCGAACTTTACGGCTCGCCCGCGATTGCTTACGGCAGAATCTATTTCACGGCGGAATCGGGACTCTATTGCCTTGGCGACAAAAATAAACCTTTTGCGTTTGCGCCCACGCGCGCACCAGCTTCAGCGACGCAAGCCGCCGTAGGTGCGCCGGCGCATTTGCAAATTATTCCCGCCGAAGTTTTGGCGACGCCGGGCGAGAAAATCAAATTCCGCGGCCGGGTGTTTGATGCGAAAGGCAATTTTATCCGCGACGTCAAGGCCGGGGGATGGTCGCTGACGAACGTCTCCGGAAAATTCAGCCCGGCGGGAGAACTGACGATCGACAAAAACAGCCGCAGCACCGCCGGTCTCATTAAAGCTAATTTTGAAAATCTGGAAGGCAAGGCGCGCGTGCGCGTCATTCCCGAGGCGCCGTGGAGCGAGGATTTCGAAACAAGTGAAATCGGCAAATACCCTTCGTATTTCGTCGGGGCGAGCAACAAATTTTCCGTGCAGATGAAAGACAGCAACAAAGTTCTGGTCAAGCCGCCGGCCGCCGCCGGATTGAACCGCTCGGATATTTTTCTCGGCCCGCCGTCGATGAAGAACTACACCATCCAAGCCGACATGAGGGGAACCCGCAATCGCCGCCAAATGCCGGATATGGGGTTGATCGCGAACCGGTACACACTCGATTTGATGGGCGCGCTGCAACGGCTGCAAATTCGCGTGTGGGGCGCGGAGCTGCTCAATTCCAAAACCATCGATTTTAAATTCGATCCCGATATCTGGTACACGATGAAGTTGCGCGTCGACACGGTTGGCGGAAAATCGCTGGTGCAGGGCAAGGTTTGGCCGCGTGCTGAAAACGAACCGGATGCCTGGACTATAACGATGGAAGACCCGCTGCCCAATCCCGAAGGCAGTCCCGGCTTGTACGGTTATTCGCCGGTGGAAATTTATTACGACAACATCAGGATCACGAAGTCGCAATGACAGGGCATGTGACGATTCCCAATTACCAGAAAATCAGCAAAGGCCCTTTTTGTGCCAGCAGCGCAATGCCGTCCTGGCCTGTGTGAACATCTTGCCATGTCATCCTGAAGAATCTGGTGAAGCTTCAAACGCGAAATCAAGTACGACACGAGATTCCTTCGAAATGACAATGCGAGGCGGTTTTCAAATCAAGTCGCGGTGTGCAACAACACGATCCGTGAAACCGGCCTCACCGTCGAAGAGTTGATGAAATTGAAGCGAAGGTGATGCCTTCCGGTTGTCGTCATTCATTTAGGAGCAGACATGACTTTCAAAAGCATAATTCCGCAAAACAAGTTTTCAAAGCTGCATGTGTTGATTGGCCTGTTGACGCTTTTGACCATTGCTTTCTATTCCGCGGAGCAGGCCATGTGGGGGGGCACCACCACGCGCAACATGGTTTCGCTGGAAAAAAATCTGCCCACGAAATTCGATCCGGCCACAGGCTTGAACATCAAGTGGACGGCTAGTCTGGGCTCACAAACCTACGGCAATCCCGTGATCGCCGGCGGTAAAGTTTTTGTGGGCACGAACAATCAAGGTATGCGGAACCCCAAGCAAGGCGGCGACCGCGGAGTGATGATGGCGTTCCGCGAATCCGACGGCGAATTTCTGTGGCAACATGCCAACCCCAAACTCGCCTCGGGCCGGGTGAATGACTGGCCACTGCAGGGCGTATGCTCGAGTCCGTTCGTCGAGGGCGACCGTTTGTATTATGTTTCAAATCGTTGCGAAGTGGTTTGCCTCGATGTCAACGGCTTTCGTGACGGCAAAAATAATGGCGCTTTCACCTCCGAAACCGATAGCAGCAGCATTGATGCGGATATTATTTGGAAATATGATATGATTGCGGAGCTGGACGTTTTTCCGCACAATCTTGCGGTCTGTTCGCCGATCGCGGTCGGCGATTTGCTGTTTATCGTCACCGCCAATGGCGTGGATGAGGGCCACATTCATATTCCCTCGCCGCAAGCGCCAAGCTTTATCGCCCTCAACAAGAACACCGGCGAGCTGGTGTGGGAAGACGCTTCACCGGGCGGAAATATCATGCACGGCCAGTGGTCGAATCCCGCGTATGCCGTGATCAAAGGCGTGCCGCAAGTGATTTTTCCCGGCGGCGACGGCTACCTTTATTCCTTCGAGCCGGAAACGGGCAAATTGATCTGGAAATTCAACGGCAATCCGCCGGATGCGGTTTACGAATTGGGCGGCTCGGGCACGAAAAACGATTTCATCGCCACGCCGGTGATTTATGACAACAAGGTCTACGTCGGCCTGGGCCAGGATCCCGAACATGGCGAGGGCATCAGCCATTTCTATGCGATCGATGCGACGCAAAAAGGCGATATCACCAAAACAGCAGTGGTGTGGCATCGCGGGTATAAAGATTTCAATCGAACCATGTCTACTGCGGCAATTGCCGAGGGCTTGCTCTACGTCGCTGACTTGAGCGGGTTCGTGTATTGTTTGGACGCGCTCACCGGCGAGTTGTACTGGATGTATGACACCTACGCGGCGATTTGGGGCTCACCCTACGTGGCCGACGGCAAGGTTTATATCGGCGATGAGGATGGCGATCTGGCGGTGCTGAAAACCGGCAAGAAAAGGGAGCTGCTCTACGAAGTCAACATGGGCAGCGCGGTGTACACAACACCGGTGGCGAAAAATGGCGTGTTGTACGTGACCAATCGGTCGACGCTGTTTGCGCTGGAGCAGAAGAAGTGAAAAACTATTTAGCGTAATGCGCATCCGCACAATACAACTCTCCGACCGCGCCGAATGGCGGCGCATGCGCTGTGCCCTCTGGCCGGATGGAGAAGATGATCACGAGCTTGAGATCAGCGACTATTTTCATCAAAATGAGCGGAAGGCTGTCGTCTTTGTTGCCGAACGTGATGACGGCAAGCTCGGCGGTTTTCTCGAAGCGAGCATACGCTACTACGCCGACGGCTGTGACACGCGCAACGTCGGTTACCTTGAAGGCTGGTATGTCGATCCCGATCTGCGCATGCAATCCCTCGGGCGCAGACTCGTTGCCGCCGCCGAGCAGTGGGCGCGCGAACAGGGTTGCCGCGAAATGGCCAGCGATTGTGAATTGAGCAACGACATCAGCCTGCAGGCGCATCTTGCGATTGGATATGAAGAAGTCGAGCGCGCCATTCATTTTCGGAAGGGATTGTAATCGATTCTGTAGGGAGGTGATGATGGATAACCAAACCAAGATGAAATAACCTGCATCTTCGGAGCCATTTCATGAAAATGCCGCCAACCAAGCCCGCCGCGCCCAGCGTGATTCACGAATACAAAATCGGCCACGTCATTGCCGCCTCTTCCGCCGGCACGATGATTGAGTGGTATGATTTCTATCTCTACGGCACGCTCGCGGTTTTCTTCTCGACGTTGTTCTATCCGGCGGGGAATCCCACGATCGCGTTTCTCGCCAGCTTGGCCACCTTCGGCGCGGGCTTCGCGGTGCGGCCCTTTGGCGCAGTGGTGTTCGGCCGTGTGGGCGATTTGGTTGGGCGGAAATATGCGTTCCTGGTCACGCTTACCATCATGGGCGGCGCGACCACGGCAGTTGGTTTGTTGCCGACCTATGATCAAATCGGCATCGCCGCGCCGATCATTTTGGTGATCCTGCGCTTGCTGCAAGGCCTGGCGCTCGGCGGCGAATACGGCGGCGCGGCAACGTATGTCGCCGAGCATGCGCCGGATCATGAGCGCGGCTACTACACCAGCTATATTCAAACCACGGCCACGCTCGGTTTTTTTCTTGCGCTTGCCGTCGTGCTGGCTACGCGGCTCGGCGTCGGCGAAGAGGCCTTTAAAACCTGGGGCTGGCGCATTCCGTTTTTGCTTTCGGCCTTGCTGTTGGGCTTGTCGCTTTACATTCGCGTGAAGCTGCGCGAATCGCCGCTGTTCAGCAAGCTCAAAGACGCCGGCAAAACCTCCAAAGCGCCGATCAAGGACAGCTTCGGCAACAAACGCAATTGGAAGCTGATTCTGCTCGCGCTCTTCGGCGCGACCGCCGGACAGGCGGTGGTGTGGTATACCGGCCAATTTTATGCGCTGTACTTCATGCAAACCGCGCTCAAGATCGATTATGTGACATCGTATGTCATTATCGCAATTGCGCTCGCATTGGCAACGCCGTTCTTCATCGTGTTCGGCAAGCTTTCGGACACAATCGGCCGCAAGAAAATCATGATGGCTGGCTGTTTGATTGCTGCGCTCACCTATGTGCCGATTTACAAGGCTATGAGCCATTTTGCCGACCCAATCAATCACGTGATGCTCACACTGCTGGTTTTCCTTCAAGTGATTTATGTGACCATGGTCTACGGCCCAATCGCGGCGTTTCTCGTCGAGCTGTTTCCAGCGAAAATTCGTTATACTTCGATGTCACTGCCGTATCACTTGGGTAACGGCGAGTTTGGCGGCTTCACGCCGTTGATCGCCTCGGCCATCGTTGCCGCCTCCGGCAATATTTATGCGGGCCTCGCCTATCCCATCGCCATCGCGCTCATGACGTTCATCATCGGCTCGCTTTACCTGCCGGAAACGAATCACGTGCGCATTTGGGATGAAGTGGAAACATAAGGCAATGCCGGCATTGCCGCAATGCGGCCCTGTTTGAATATTCCGTAACGCAGGCATCGGATAGCTACTGTCATAAATTGTGAGAAATTTTCAACTGGCGGCTTTGGTTGGTTTGACAGGAATATCGAGAAACAAACAACGAGTGCCCATGCAAAAACTCTTGACGCTGTTGTCGTGTCTTCTGATATTGTTTTCCATTTTTTCCGCGCGCGCGAACGATGCGCTTACGCCTTTGCGCGTCAGCACTCCGCCCGTCATCGACGGCAAACTCGACGATTCCGCCTGGCAACAAGCGCCTTCCGTCACCGGCTTCAAAACGTTTATACCGGATTTTGGCCTGGAGATGGCCGACCAAACCGTGGTTTATTACGCCTACGATCACGAGAATCTCTATTTCGCGTTTCGCTGCTTCGACCGCGAGCCGCATAAAATCAAAACCTCAGTGACCAAGCGCGACAACATCCGCCCGGATGATTGGATTTGCATCAATCTTGATTCGTTCAACGATCAGCAGGCGCTTTACGGTTTTTACGTCAACCCGGCGGGCATTCAAGAAGACACGCGCTTTGCCAATGGCAGCGAAGACTCAGGCATCGATTTGATCTGGCACAGCGCCGGCGCGATTGACAGCGCGGGCTACACGATCGAAGTGCAGATTCCATTCAAAAGCATTCGCTTTTCCAACCGGGAACAAGTCGAAATGGGCGTGGTGTTCGAGCGCCGCGTGAGCCGGCGCGCCGAGCAGGGCACCTTCCCGCCGCTCAAGCCCGAGCGCGGCATGTTCTTTCTCACACAAATGCATCCGATGGTGATGCACGATGTGAAGAATTACCGCTTGTTCGAATTGTTGCCCGGCGTGACGCACAGCCAGAGAAGCTCGCGCGTGAATGGCCGCCTGGTTTCCGAAGGCGATGAAAATGAGTTCAGCGTAACCACGAAATACGGCATCACTTCCGAGTTGATTTTGGACGGCACCTACAATCCCGACTTCAGCCAGGTGGAAGCGGACGCCGGGCAGGTCGATCGCAATTTGCGCTTCGCGCTGTTTTATCCCGAGAAGCGGCCGTTCTTTCTCGAAGGCGACGAGAACTTCAATTTTGCCGGCGGCAACGGCAATGACCCGCTGCTGGAAGTGGCGCATACCCGCACCATCGTCAATCCCATCGCGGGCGTGAAGCTTTCCGGAAAAATCGGCAAAAAGAATTTCCTGGCCTTGATTGATGCGCTGGATGAACTGCCCGCCGGCAGCGAGGGCAAGCATGCGCACGCTTCACTTTTGCGCTACAAGCGCGCGCTGCGTGGCGACAGTTACATTGGCGCATTTTACACCGGACGCGAGGAAAAGCACGGCTTCAACCGCGTCGCCGGACCGGACGGGCAAATGCGCATCAACGAGTCGAGCATTTTGGGTTATCATCTCTTTCTCTCACAGCACAAAGCCGGGGCTTCGTTGCCGGTGCAAGACGGGCATGCGCTCGGCCTGGACTATTTGTACAACACGCGCAATCTCGATATCAATCTCGGCGTGCAGGATCTTTCCAATGATTTTACCACCGTGTCGGGATTTTTGACGCGCACCGGCATTGCGCGGGCGCGCGCCGCCGTGACGCCAAAGTTTTATCCCAAATCCGGTTTCATTCGCCGCGTCGATGTGAGCCTGGCGAGCGCGCAAGTAAAAGACAAGCCCAGCGATCTTTATGAAACGGACAATATCTTCACGCTGCGCCTCATACCGCGCCGAAATGCGAACATCGCGATCACTGCCAATTACTCCACCGAAGTGTTTGCCGGCAAAAAATTCCAGACCAGCGGCTGGACCCTGGGCGCGAGCAGCCAGTTGACCAAACAAGTTTTTTTGCGCCTGGCCTATGGCGGCGGCAGGGGGATTTATTATGAAGCCGCGGCGCAAGCCAGAAGAAGCGATGCCCTCATGAATCTGATTTATCAACCCTCGGACAAGCTGAACGCCAATCTCACGCTTACGTACGCGGATTTATTTGATGAGTCATCCACCAAGCAAATCTTTGATGGTGCGATTACCCGCTTTCGACTGACCTATCAAGTCAACCGTTATCTGTTTTTCCGCGGCATTGTTGAAAACAACACGCTGCGCCGGCGCTTGCTCACGGATTTTCTCGCCTCGTTCACGTATATTCCCGGAACCGTGCTGCACCTGGGCTACGGCTCGCTCTATGAGAAAGACGTGGAATCAAACCCGAGAGATCGCTATCTTGAAACCCGGCGCGGCTTTTTCTCGAAGGCCTCTTATTTGTGGCGGTTGTGAAGTGGCTATTGACAAGGAAGTCACGCGTCAGAATTCTTCCATTTTAAGATAAATTTACAACTAACTTCTTCACTTCGGCAAACACGGCTGTTTATCATTCACGAGTCCAAACATGCTGCGACCCAGGCTTTTTTTATCAATTATCGCGTTCGCGCTGCCATTGGCGGTTCATGCCCAGGATTTGAACGAAGAACTCTGGGCTGCGGCGCGCAAGGGCGACACGCTGGCGGTGAAAGCCGCGCTTGCCAAAGGCGCGGAGGTAAACGCCAAAACGCGATACGGTGCCACCGCGCTTTCATACGCCGCCGATCGCGGCTTCGTCGAGGTGATCAAAGTCCTGCTCGAACACGGCGCTGATGTGAATGTGAAAGACACATTCTACAATGCGCCGGCATTGACCTGGGCGGCCTACAACGGCCATACCGCGGCAGTCAAACTCATGCTGGAAAAAGGCGCGGAGGGAAAAGAGTCCGTTTTGTCGAGCGGCGTTCAGAGCAGCAACGCTGAAATGGTTCAGGCCGCGCTGGCGGCCGGCGGATTCAGCGAGGAGGCGTTAACCTCGGCTCTGGCAAATGCTCTGAAAAACGGCAATGCTGAAATCATCGCTGCCTTGAAAAATGCGGGCGCCAAAGATGCGGCGGAAGCGGCGTTCAAAATTGCGCCGGCATTGCTGCAAATTTATGCGGGACGCTACACCAATAGCGACATCAACCTCGAGATGACGTTCACCGTTGACAACGGCAAGCTTATCGGCGCGGTTCCGGGCCAACCCGCGTTGACTTACGTGCCGACCGACAATACGCATTTCAAATCCGTGGAATTCAGCGGCATCGAAATCACGTTCAATTTGACGAATGAGCAGGCGAATGAGTTCACGCTCAAGCAGGGCGAGCGGACTTTCACGTTTAAAAGAGTCAAAGCCGAAGAGGCCAGCGCCGGCATGCCTGAACCAACAGCGGAGAAAAACGAGGCTGCTGCTGCGCCGGTGGTGAAGGCAAAGAAACCTTCGGCAGCGATCACGAAAAACTGGCCGTCATTTCGCGGCCTGCACGCGAGCGGCGTGGCCGACGGCAGCGCGCCTCCGACAACGTGGAACGCGGAAAAGGCCACGAACATCAAATGGAAAACCGCCCTTCCCGGCTTTGCGCATGCCAGCCCGGTGATCTGGGGCGATCGCATATTCATCACCACCGCGATCAGCAGCGACACCGGCGCGGTGTTGCGCGTCGGGCTTTATGGCGATGTCGCCCCGGACAAAGATGTTTCCAAGCATTCATGGCGAGTTTATTGTCTTGATAAAAACAGCGGCAAAATTCTGTGGGAACGAATCGCGCATGAGGGCTTGCCGAAAGTCAAACGGCACACCAAGGCTACACAGGCGAATTCCACGCCCGCGACCGACGGCAAGCACGTCATCGCGCTGTTCGGCGCAGAAGGAATGTATTGCTATGACATGAACGGCAAATTACAGTGGCAGAAAAATCTCGGCTGGCTCGATTCCGGCTGGTTTTACGATCCCGATTATCAATGGGGACATGGCAGCTCGCCGGTCATTTACAAAGATCTCGTGATCGTGCAATGCGACATCCAAAAGAATTCCTTCATCGCGGCATATCGCCTCAAAGACGGCAGGGAAGTTTGGCGCACGCAGCGCGATGAAATTCCCTCATGGGGCACGCCGACGATTCATGACGGCGGAAATCGCGCCGAGTTGATCACCAACGGTACGAATTACGTGCGCGGCTATGACCCGCTTACCGGAAAAGAGCTGTGGCGGCTCGCCGGCAATTCGGAGATTACCACGCCCACGCCGTTTGTGGCGCACGATCTCATTTTTGTCGCCAGCGGCTATCGCCCGATTCAGCCGATTTATGCCATTCGCCTAGGCGCGGTTGGCGATATTTCGTTGCAAGATACTTCGACCACGAACGCGCACATTGCCTGGAGCAAGAAGCGCGGCGGGCCTTACATGCCCACGCCGATCGTCTACGGCGACTATCTCTACACCTGCGCGAACAACGGCACGCTGACGTGCTACAACGCCAAAACCGGCGAGCAGATTTATCGCGAGCGCCTCGCCGGCAGAGGCAGCGGTTATGCCTTCACCGCTTCGCCGGTTGCGGCAGACGGCAAGCTTTATTTCACCAGCGAAGACGGTGAAATTTTCGTCATCAAGGCCGGCCCGGCGTATGAATTGCTGGCGACGAATGCCATGGGCGAAGTGTGCATGGCCACGCCGGCGATTTCGGAGGGAATGATTTTTGTGCGAACGCAACAGCATGTTTATGGGATTGGGGAGTGATGTAATCTTGTCGGCCCGACTCAGCGTTCGACCGTTGAAGGTGAAATCGTTGCTTTGCAAGCAGAAACTTTTCTGTAAGTAGATTTTTCTGGAAGCGGATACCACTCTTGGTTCATCCGCTTACAGAGAGCTTTTTGGCGCCGGCTCGTCCGGCTTTGGCCTTTGAGGAATGCAACACGCTGTGACGCGAACAATCATCGAGCAGACGCTTGCATTTGTGAAGTACGCGACCACGCCTGATTTCCAAGCAACAATCCGGCAAAGGTCATGAGGAGGGTAATGGTCAAGGCTGCCCTCTGGCCGGCAAGCGGTGAGCGGCTTGTTCATAACGGCATGTGTGAAATGGAAGCCTACGCGCCGGCGTAGACCCAAAAACGGATAAGCAAAGAAACGGCAGATTGGAAATGATCAACAAATCACTCTCCCAAAAAGTGACCGACGCGCGTCAAAAACTCGATGCTCATGTTCGCGAAATCGTGCAATGGCATTTCAGCCCCGAAACCGGCTGCCCGTTCTGGCTGGAATTTGCCGCCAAACTCGATTTCGATCCGCGCCAAGAAATTCACGGGTACGATGATTTAAAAAAGCTTGGTCATTTTGAAGATGAATGGCTGCGCGGCGGGCCGGTGCGGCGCTGGGTTCCCAAGGGCCTGGCCGGCAAACCCGTCTACGTTTTCGAAACCGGCGGTTCGACCGGCGTGCCCAAATCGCGCATCAACATCAATGATTTTCAAACCGACTATGAATTGTTCAGCGAAACGCTCTCAGCGGAGAGTTTTCCGATGGGAAGCGACTGGCTGATGCTCGGGCCCACCGGACCGCGGCGCTTGCGTCTGGCGATCGAACATCTCGCGCAGCATCGCGGCGGCATTGCGTTTTTCGTTGATCTCGATCCGCGCTGGGTCAACAAGCTCATCAAAGCGGGCAAATGGCAGGAACTCGATGAATACAAACGCCACGTTATTGATCAAGGCTTGAACATTTTGCGGGCCCATGAAAATATCAAATGCGTATTTACCACGCCCAAGCTGCTCGAAGCCTTGTGCGAAAAAATCAACCTGGTGAAATACGGCATCACGGGCATCTTTTGCGGCGGCACGGAGATGAATGCGCAATTTCACCGCTTCGCGCGCGAAGAACTTGTGCCCGGCGTGGATTTCGTGCCGACCTATGGCAATACCCTCATGGGCCTCGCCTGCCACAAGCCGTTCGATCCCAACGACAATTATGCCATCACCTATTATCCGCCTGCGCCGCGCGCGGTGTTCGAGATCGTTGATCCTGATAACACCGATAAGCGCGTTGATTACGGCGAAACCGGGCGGGTGATGCTTACGACCTTGACGAAAGAATTCTTCATGCCGCGCTTTCTTGAACGCGATGAAGGCGAACGCGCCGCGCCGATTGATTCCTATCCCTGGGACGGCGTCAGCAATTTGCGCCTGTTCTCGCGGTTTCAGGAATCGGTGGTGGTGGGCGTGTATTAATTCTATTAAAAGCGAACTCTTTGCTTTAAAGGCAGAAACTTTTCACGCAAAGACACAGAGCCGCAAAGGTTCCGCAAAGAAAAACTTTGCGGGTTCTTTGCGCTTTCGCGTCTTTGCGTGAGGCTTTTTTTCGGTTCCGGCTCGTCCGGCTTATGTGCATAAAGCGGTGGATTGTTGGAGTATTGAAGTGTTGAGCTCCATTACTCCCTTTAACAGAAATTTCATTTTGACATTTAAAAGCATGATTCACATTCCCATTCTCCGTGCGGGCCGGCCTTACAAAAGTTTGGAAACGGCGCCACTCAAGCATTTTCGCGATCACGAGCCGGTGGCTGTGGTCAGTCAAGCCAACACCGGCGTGATTGCCAAAGACCTGGCGCAAGCAGAAAATCATCGTCGCCGCTTGCAAGAAATACCTATTGAAGAATTGCTGGACATTTGCCGCCGGGCTGCAGAGCTTTTCATGAATGCGGAATTGCCGCTTGACGGCGTCTGGCAAGGTCCGCAGGATTACGTGCAGCAATTATCCGCCACCACCGGCATGCCGCATGCGCTTTGCCGCAGCAACATGGAAAAAATCCGGCGCGTGCTGGCTGAAATGCCGGAGATTCTGCACGGCCTGATGCACGGCCTCGAACTCGAAATTCTGGATTCCGGTTGGATTGTGCGCAACGAAAGTTTGCTGAGTTTCTTCTGCCAGACGAATGCGCTCGGCGCAATTTTGCCCAGCAACTCACCAGGCGTGCATTCGCTGTGGCTGCCCGCGATTCCATTAAAAGTTCCACTTGTGCTCAAACCCGGCCGCGAAGAACCCTGGACGCCGTATCGCGTGGCGCAGGCGTTTATTGCTGCCGGCTGTCCGGCAGAGGCATTCAATTATTATCCTTCTGATCATTCCGGCGCGACCGAGATTCTGTTGCGCTGCAACCGTTCAATGTTTTTCGGCGATCAAAGCAGCGTGCGCGCCTGGGCGAAAGACCCGCGTGTGGAAATTCACGGACCGGGCTGGAGTAAAATCATCATTGCCGAGGATCAAATCTCACGCTGGGAAGAATATCTCGAAGTGATGGTCACTTCGATTGCTGCCAATGGCGGGCGTTCATGCTTGAATGCTTCCGGCATTTGGGTTCCCTCGCACGGCCGTGAAATCGCCGAGGCGCTGGCGCAGCGTTTGGCCGGCATTGAAGCGCGGGCCATGGATGATCCGCAGGCGCAAATCTCCGCTTTCACCAATAAAAAATTCGCGCAACGCATCAACGATATGATCGAGCAACAGCTTCATGTTGCCGGCGCCGAGGATTTGACCGCCAAATACCGCGGCGGCAAGCGTCTGGTGGAAAAAGACGGCTGCACATTTTTGCTGCCGACTATCGTATGCTGTGAAGATGCCGAACATCCATTGGCCAATGTGGAGTTTTTGTTTCCCTTTGCCAGCGTGGTGCAGGCGCCGCAGAACGAATTGCTCTCGCGCATGGGGAACACTTTGGTATTGACCGCGATTACGGAGGATGAAGCGTTCACACGCGCGCTTTTTTCCTCGCCCAATGTTGACCGCCTCAACATCGGGCCAATCCCGACCAACAAAATTCTTTG
Organism: uncultured Cytophagia bacterium; assembly: GCA_964457925.1. Taxonomy (GTDB): domain Bacteria; phylum Zhuqueibacterota; class Zhuqueibacteria; order Zhuqueibacterales; family Zhuqueibacteraceae; genus Coneutiohabitans. Next base: position 29,228 of record CAYWGH010000045.1, on the reverse strand, counting down.
GGATCAGCCGCACGAAGGCAATCTGTTCGAGCATCTTTACCGCCAGCGGGCTTTGCAGTTGATGGTGAAAGCGTGAAGTTTTTCCAGCAAGAACTGACTTACATTATGAAAAAAGACCCAACCACAAGTCGCTGGCTGAAAAAACGATCGCCAAAATCGTCGCGACGCAAGCAAATGATGATTCAGCTTGGGAAAAGCCGGCTCATAGCCGCCGGCGCTGCGGAGCTTTGAGTAATGTCATTGTTTGATTTTCAACCGAGCACACGCGTTCTTTTTGGCGAAAATACGATTGCGCAATTGGGGAAATTGACAAGGGAACTCGGCGGCAAGCGGGTTTTATTGGTTACCGATCGCGGTCTCATTAAAGCCGGACACCTCGAGCGCGCACAGCATGTGCTCGAACAAGAGGCCATAGCCGTCTCCGTTTTCTCTGATCTCAAAGAAAATCCCAACTCACGGCACGTCGAAAGCGGCGTGCAGTTCGCCCGCGAAAATGCGCCGATTGATTTGATCATTGCGCTGGGCGGCGGCAGCACGATGGATTGCGCCAAGGGCATCAACTTTCTGCTCACCAATGGCGGCAAAATGGAGGACTATTGGGGCTTCGGCAAAGCTGAAAAACCAATGTTGCCTTCCATCGGCATTCCCACCACGGCCGGCACCGGCAGCGAGGCGCAATCCTACGCGTTGATCACGCATCCGCACACGCATCGCAAAATGGCATGCGGCGATCGCAAAGCGCGTTTCACCGCGGTTATTCTTGATCCAACTTTGCTCACCTCGGTTCCCCGCGCTGTTGCTGCGGTTACCGGCATCGATGCCATATCACATGCGATTGAAAGCTTCGTCTGCACGCGCGCCAATGCGTTTTCGAGAATGTTTTCGAAAGAAGCCTGGCGCCTGCTGGAGGACAATTTCATTGAGTCTTTGAATAATCCTGCCAATCTCACGGCTCAAGGCAACATGTTGCTCGGCGCGCATCTTGCCGGCATGGCCATTGAGAATGCCATGCTGGGCGCGGCGCATGCCTGTGCGAATCCGTTGACCGCGTTTCATGGCCTCGCACACGGCGCTGCGGTCGGCCTCATGCTGCCGCATGTGATTCGATTCAATGCTCGCATAGCTGAGCGGGCGTATGCCGAATTGCTGACGGTAACGAATTCCAAACCGCAAAATAATTCAGGCAGCGGCGAACGCTTGTGTGAACGAATTATCGCATTACAAACCGCCGCCGATTTGCCCCAGCGTTTGCGCAATTGCCGGGTTGATGAAGCTTCTTTGCCGCAACTGGCGCAAGCGGCAACACAGGAGTGGACCGGCACATTCAATCCGCGACCGCTTGAGGTTGCTGATTGTCTACAGCTATACCAAGCCGCCTATTGACACGGCATTTTCACATTTGTTCTCCTGCTTTTTCTCGCTATATTCCCGCCGCATTGAGATTTTCTGCTCAACTCCCAACCCGGACGAACTGAGGCCAAAAGCTTTTGTAAGCGGATTTTTGGGGAAGCGGATGAAGCAAAGGCGGTATCTGCTTTCGATATAATCCGCTGACAGAAAGGCCCTTGCTTTTAAAGCAAAGATTATACTTTTAATTGCCCGGCGAACCTTTGTCGTTTCGGTGAAACCATCATGTCTGAAATCAAGCTCAAAAAAATCTCCGATTATCTGTGGGAGATTCCGCAAGAAGGCAACATGCTTGCGCCGGCGCGCATCTATGCCGCCGAGAAGATGCTCAAAAACATTCTTGCCGACAATGCGCCGCAGCAGGCCATGAACGTCGCGCATTTGCCGGGCATCGTCGGCTATTCGCTCGCCATGCCGGATATTCACTGGGGCTACGGCTTTCCCATCGGCGGGGTGGCGGCGTTTGATATCGACTCCGGCGTGATCTCGCCCGGCGGAGTCGGATATGATATCAATTGTGGCGTCCGCCTCATGGCTTCCAGCCTCACTCTTGACGAAGTCAAACCAAAAATTCAAGAGCTGGTCAAAACTTTGTTTCATCACGTGCCCACCGGCGTCGGTTCGGAAGGCAAAGTCAAGCTCACGCAGAAAGAGCTGGAACAAATCATGACCAAGGGCGCGCATTGGGCCATCAAAAACGGTTACAGCGAAACCGATGATCTCGAATTCATCGAAGAAAACGGCTTGATGCCCGGCGCGCTGCCCGACAAGATTTCAAAGAAGGCGAGTGAGCGCGGCCGGCCGCAACTCGGCACGCTGGGCAGCGGCAATCATTTCCTCGAAGTCGGCTACGTCGCGCAGATTTTCAATCCGAAAGCGGCGGAAGCGCTGGGTTTGTTTCCGAATCAAATCACCGTGATCATTCACTGCGGCTCGCGCGGCTTCGGCCATCAAGTCTGCGAAGATTATCTCGGCGTGATGAACAGCGCAGTGCACAAATACGGCATCACGCTGCCCGATCGGCAGCTCTGCTGTGCGCCCATCACCTCGCCGGAGGGCCAGGATTATCTCGGCGCCATGCGCTGCGCCATCAATTTTGCATTTGCCAACCGCCAAATGATTGCGCATTGGACGCGCGAAGCATTCGCGAAGGCGATTAACAAAGCGCCGAAGTACATCGGCCTGCGCACAGTTTACGAAGTGGCGCACAACATCGCGAAGTTCGAAGACCATGTCTTTGCCGGCCGTCCGGTGAAAGTGTGTGTGCATCGCAAAGGCGCGACGCGCGCGTTTGCGCCGGGGCATGCGCAAATCCCCGAGAGCTACCGTGAGGCTGGCCAGCCGGTTTTGATTCCCGGGGACATGGGCCGCTATTCGTATGTTCTCGTCGGCGCGGAGGGCGCGATGCAACAAACCTTCGGATCGACTTGTCACGGCGCGGGCCGCGCCATGAGCCGCCACAAAGCCAAGAAAACCGCGCACGGCCGCAATATTGCGAAAGAATTGGCAGAACAAGGCATTCACGTCATGGGCGCCAGCCGCGGCACGATTGACGAGGAAATTCCCGAAGCCTACAAAGACGTGACGGATGTGGTGGACACCTGCCACTACGCCGGCATCTCGAAGAAGGTGGCGCAGCTCAGGCCGTTGGGGTGCATCAAGGGGTGAAATGGGGTAGTGGAGTGGCGGATTGATGGAGCGAGGCGTGCTTAAGGATGATTCCAAAATTATTTTTGCAGGTCAACTGAAGAATCCGTTATGCAAACTCTCGAATTCCACAAGCAACAAGCCGAAAAAATCGTCCACGCCTTTGCCGAAGCCTTGCTGACGCAGCTCGGCGACCAGATTCATGAAATAATCTGGTACGGCAGCACTGCCCGCGGAGACGCCGAAGAAGGCTCGGATATCGACGTGGCGGTTATTTGCCAAAGCGATGATCGCGATACCGAAGGGTATATCTGGGATATCGCCAGCGAGCTTGATCTTGAACATAATGCGGTAATCGATGTGCGGGTCATCAGCGCCGATCGCTTCTACGGAGAATGGGGACGCTTATCCTATCTGGCTGAAGACATTCAAAACGAGGGAATCTCGATATGGAAGAGAAACGGCGAATCAACGGCAACAAGCTGATCGAGGTTGCCAAACGCAATTTGGCCGAAATGAGAACGATGTTCGAGAACCGGCATTACTACGGCACGGTCAACCGCGCCTACTACGCCATGTTTCATGCCGTGTCGGCGCTTTTGCTTTTGGACGGGAAACGATACAAGAAGCACACAGGTGTTATAGATGCTTTCGGGCGTGATTATGTAAAGTCAGGACTTGTTCCGAAAGAGTATCATAAACTTCTGAAGAGCGCGTTTGAAGCTCGCAACAAGGCCGATTATGAAGTCGACGCGGTAATTGACGATGAAATGGCCGGATTGTATTGTCGAAAAGCGGATGAGGTGGTGGCATTCATCGAGAGCTTGTTGGCGGAACGGCTGGCAGAAGACAAATCGGATCAATAATCTTTTGCAGATGAGAGTTGTTCATGGACCTTACGGTTTGGAGGTGAAGCCGCTGCCGATGTTCCTGGCGGGCTGGCGATCACAGTCATGAAAATGCGGATTGATACAAAACGAATCTACGACGCGCCGGCCGCGGACGACGGCTTTCGCATTCTCGTCGACCGGCTGCGGCCGCGCGGCGTGAAAAAAGAGAACGCGCGGATCGCTCTCTGGCTCAAAGAAATCGCGCCCAGCGATGAGTTACGCAAATGGTTCAGCCATGACCCGGCGAAATGGCCGGAATTCAATAAGCGCTATTTTGCCGAGTTGCGCCGCCAGCCGGAATTGCTGGCCCTGCTGCGCCAGCATGCGCGCGCCGGGGCCGTGACGTTGCTGTACAGCGCAAAAGATGAAAAGCATAATAATGCTGCGGCGTTGGTGAAGTATCTTCAATCCCAGCCTTAACCCACTGCCCGGGCGGTGTCTACCCAGACTTTCGCTTGCGACTTCATGCCAAACGGTGTTATATTTTCCCCGCGCGCAGAAAGCCGAAACTTGGGATTGGCAACTTGATCGTGAGATTGAAAATTATCTTATTGAGAATAGCTTTTTTGCAGAAGAAAGACTAAGCCCCATGCCCTCCCCTCAACCCCAAGCTGAAATCGCCAGGCTGCGCGAGCAGCTCAATCATCACGCGTATCGCTACTACGTGCTCGATGATCCCGAAATTACCGATGTCGAGTATGATCGCCTGTTCCGCAAGCTGCAGGAGCATGAGCCATGAAAACCATAAAAGTGCCCAATGTCAACGAGCGCCGCCGCATTCCAGCAGCCGCCATTCGGGCGGTGGTACAGCAGATTGCCGAAAAATTTCAGCCGAACAAAATCATTCTTTTTGGATCATACGCCTATGGCACGCCGCGGCCGGAAAGCGACGTGGATCTATTGGTGGTGATGGACACCCCCCTGCGCAATGTCGAACAAGCCATTCAAATCGCGCATGCCATCGATTATCATTTCGGGCTTGATTTATTGGTGCGCCGGCCCGAGCAAATAGCCGAGCGCCTGGCACTGGGCGATTTTTTCATACAAGAAGTGATGGAAAAAGGCAAGGTACTTTATGAACGCGCTTACTCGGGAGTGGCTCGATAAAGCCGAAGGCGATTTTCGCACGGCAACCCGAGAGGCGCGTGTCAGAAAATCGCCCAACTACGATGCCGCTTGCTTTCACTGCCAGCAATGTGTTGAAAAATACATGAAAGCATATTTGCAGGAGCGAGGTCAACGTTTTCGTCCTGTTCATGATCTCATTGAATTGCTGGAGCTATGCTTGCTGCATGACGGCTCTTTCGAATTACAGCGTGAACTCTTTGAAAGTTTGAATAAATATGCCGTATCGGTTCGCTATCCCGGCGAATCAGCCACCCAAGATGATGCTCGAAACGCGTTATCTGCGATGAAAATCGCACGGGATTTCATTCGACAAAAATTAGGATTATAGGCGGGAACGACGAACGAAGAATCCGGAAGAACCATGCCCTCTCTTCAACCCCAAGCCGAAATCGCCAGGCTGCGCGAGCAGCTCAATCATCACGCGTATCGCTACTACGTGCTCGATGATCCCGAAATTACCGATGCCGAGTATGATCGCCTGTTCCGCAAGCTGCAGGAACTCGAAGCCAAACATCCGGAGCTGGTGACGCCGGATTCCCCGACGCAACGAGTTGGCGCCGCGCCGCTGGAAGAATTCGAGACCGTGACGCACACCATTCCCATGGTCTCGCTTGACAATGCCTTTGACGACGGCGAAGTGCGCGATTTCGATCAGCGCCTGCGCAAGCTGCTCGAGCTTGATGAAATCGAATACACGGTCGAGCCAAAACTCGACGGTACAGCCGTCGAACTGGTTTATGACAATGGGCTGTTCACCATCGGTTCCACGCGCGGTGACGGTTACACGGGCGAGAATATCACACAGAATTTGAAGACGATCAAATCCATCCCCCTGCGTTTGCGCAACGACCAAGCGCCGATTCCCGAACGCCTCGAAGTGCGCGGCGAGGTGTTTTATCCCATTGCCGCATTCAAAAAGCTGAACGAGCAGCGCATCAAAGCCGGTGAACCGGCATTCATCAATCCGCGCAATTCCGCTTCGGGTTCGTTGCGGCAACTCGATCCCAAACTCACGGCTGAGCGGCCGCTGGACATGTTTGTTTATGGCCTGGGCCAGGTGGTGGGATTCGAGATCGAGTCGCAATGGCAGGCCTTGCAGATGTTCAAGAAATGGGGCTTCAAAGTCAATGATCTGCCGAAGCTCTGCCGCGGTGTCGAGGAAGTGTTGCAGCATTATCGCTACATCGGACAATTGCGGCCCTCGTTGCCGTATGAGATCGACGGCTCGGTGATCAAAGTCAATTCGTTCGCGCAGCAGCGCGCCGCCGGCATGCGCACGCGCAGTCCGCGCTGGGCGATTGCCTACAAGTATGAAGCGCAGCAGGAAAGCACACAGATTCTCGATATCGAAGTGCAGGTGGGGCGCACGGGCACGATTACGCCGGTGGCGATCATGCAGCCCATCAAAGTCGGCGGCGTGACGGTGAGCCGCGCCACGCTGCACAACGAAGACGAGATCGAGCGCCTCGATGTGAGAATCAAGGATTGGGTGATTATCCAGCGCGCCGGGGATGTCATTCCGGAAGTCGTCAAAGTCATCAAGGAAAAACGCCCGAAGAACGCCAAAAAATTCAAATTCCCAACCAAATGCCCGGTGTGCGGCGAACCGGTGATCCGCCTTGAAGGCGAGGTGGCGCATCGCTGCCAAAATATCAACTGTCCCGCACAGCTTAAAGAAGGCATTCGCCATTTTGCCTCGAAACTGGCAATGAACATCGATGGTTTGGGCGAGAAATTGATCGATCAAATGGTTGATAAAGGGCTTGTGAAAAGCTGCGCAGATTTGTACTTTCTCAAGCCGCAACAACTCGCCGAATTGGAGCGCATGGCGGAAAAATCGGCGCAGAACATCATCGCGGCCATCGACAAGAGCCGGGAGGTGTCACTCGATCGTTTTATTTATGCGCTCGGCATTCGCCACGTGGGTGAACACATGGCGCGCGTGTTGGCAAAGGAATTCGGTTCTTTGGAAGCATTGCAACAAGCGCAGGCGGAACGACTGCAGCAGATACATGAAGTCGGTCCGCAAGTGGCGGAGAGCGTTTCGAGCTTTTTCCGGGAAAAGAAGAACCTGGCCACGATTGAGCGCCTGCAAAAAGGCGGGGTGAAGATTCGCGCCATCGCCAGGCCGAAGCAGGCGGATCCCAACTTTGCCGGCAAGACGTTCGTGTTCACCGGCGCGCTGGAAAAATTCACGCGCGATGAGGCAGAACGCATGGTGGATGAACGCGGCGGCCGCGCTTCCGGGTCGGTGAGCAAGAAAACCGATTACGTCGTAGCCGGGCCGGGCGCCGGCTCGAAGCTGGACAAGGCGCGCGAGCTGGGGGTGAAAGTCATCTCGGAAGATGATTTTCTGAAAATGATTGAATGATATGCAGAAACAGACGAGTGAAAAAAGTTTGTACGCACCGCAGACAATTTTTCGAATGGCGCAGGCGGCAACTTCTTTCGTGTATCTGAAACGCAAAGAACGATTCCGCTCGCTGCCGATATTGTCAAGCACTTCCAACGGCGAGACCAGAAGGAAAAGAAGGCCGATTGCTTGCTGATCAATGAAACCTTGCGCCGGACGATACCAGATGAAAAACCTGCTGTCAGCCTGGCAAAGGTGTTAAGAAACGTCATTGTAGAGGAGATGAAAAGGCGGTTGCTGCAAAATAGCTGCTGCTTGACAAGCTGGAGCAGGCTCAAAACCAGTTGCATTCGGTTGCTCAAAAACTCGAATGAGTTGTAGTCGTCGCACGAGTGACGCGTTATGACGTTGACATGGCGCGCATCGCAATAAAATTTCATAGAGCAACACCGTTGTTTTGACTCATAACACTATCAGACGGAAAGGAGATTATCATGTCTGACAATCGTGGTTTTTTGAAAGGGTTGTTGGCCGGCGGACTGATCGGCGCGGCGTTTGCGCTGTTGTATGCTCCCAAAACGGGCCGCGAAACGCGTGAAGATATCAAACGTAAATCGCGTGAATTGTATGACGAGGCAGATACCTACTTGAGTGACGTGAAAGAGCGCGCTGCCAAAGTCGTTGAGGAAGGCAAGCATCAGGCAGAGCTTTTGCGCCAGCAAGCAGACGCCAAATTGCGCGAAGCCCGCGCCAAAGCGGATCAACTGATTTCGCTCGGCAAGCAAAAAGCCGGCAATTTGTCCGATGAAGCGGAACATCGTCTGGCGGATGTCAAAGCGCAAGCGCAAAGCATCATCGACGAAGGCAAGAAGCGCTTCGGACGCAAGGATAAAGCCGGCGAGGTGAATACCGCTGACGAACAATCCTTGAGCTGACGCTGGTTATGATGAAATCATCAAAGGTGAGGAGTGCATGGAATTGATCATGACTGTCAGCGTTGCCGTCATCGCAGCTTGTATGATCGGCATCGCGCTGGCGGCGACCTCCGTATTATTGCGCGCGCGCAAGCTCGTGACGGAATTGGAAAAGCTGGCAGAAACGGTGCGCATGCACTTGCCACCTTTGATGCATGATGTCACGCAAATCAGCTCGGATGTGCGCAACATTGTGCGAAACGTCGAGCGTGAAATACCCAAGTTGCAAGACACCATCAGCTCGATTCGCGACACTGCGCGTGAAGTGCATCAACTCGAGCAGATGATTCGTCTGCGCGTGCAGCGGCCGCTCTTGGAAGTATCGGGGCTGATCGGCAGCGTGCTGGGCGGCGTTTACAAACTCGGAAGCAAGTTCATCCGGCGTAAAAAATAGGACCATCACTTTTCTAAGGACAGAAAGATGCAATCTTCGGAGTTGGATCGCCGGTTGCAGATCGTGCGTGAAATCGCGGTCGCAGCCGGCAAAGTCGCGTTGCAGTTTTATGATGAAAAGATACAAGTTGAGTGGAAGTCGGCGGGCAATCCGGTGACGGCTGCTGATCATGCCGCCAATGAAACGATTCTGGCGCACTTGCACAAAAATTTCAGCGGCGAGGCGGTGTTGTCGGAGGAATCTCAAGACGACATGAGCCGTCTGGGCAAGGATTTGGTGTGGGTCGTCGATCCGCTTGACGGCACGAAAGAGTTCATCAAGCGCAACGGCGAATTTTCCGTGATGATCGGCCTGGTGGAAAACGGGCGCCCAACGCTCGGCGTGGTTTGCCAGCCGGCAGCGGCGAAGGTTTATTTTGGCGCGCGCGGCTTGGGCGCCTGGCTCGCAGCCAGCGAAGGCATGCAAACCTTGCGGGTTTCCGATTTTCGCGAACCGGCGCGTTTGCGCATGGTGGCGAGCCGTTCGCATTTTGATGCGCGCGTCGATCGCGTGCGTGAGCGCCTCGGCATACATGAAATTCGCCGCTCAGGCAGCGTTGGCCTGAAATGCGCTCTGATTGCCGCGGGCGAATGCGAAGTCTACATTCACCCCAGTTCGAAAGTCAATATGTGGGATAGCTGCGGACCGGCGGCAATTCTGACGGCAGCAGGCGGTGTGATGACGGATTTATACGGCGCGCATTTGAATTACAGCGCCGTGGAAGTCCGGCATCGCCAGGGTTTGGTCGCAACCCACGGACGTTTGCACGAACAAGTGATTCAGGCCATTCGCGATGAACATGTCACCGCCGAATAACCAGGCCGGCGCGCCGCAGGTGATGGCTGCTGTCAACGACTTGTTTCTGCGCAGCAAGATCAACGCGGTGGCGCAGGCGGCGAAAGTCGAAATCAAAATCTTCAGTGATTTGGGCCGTTTGCGTGCGCAACTTTCCAGCCGGCCGGCGTTGGTGTTGATCAATCTCGGCGAACTTCCAACGCAGGAATTTCCATTCTTGAAAGAGTTGCTGCAAGCAGGCCATCACGTGATTGGATTTTTGAGTCATGTTGAAGCCGAACTGGCGCGAGTTGCGCGCGCGACGGGCTGCGAGGTGATGCCGCGGTCAAAATTTTTCGAACGGTTGCCTGAAATTTTACAGGAACAGGCAAACACCGGAGCCGGGCATTGAGCTACTGATGCTCGTAAAGCCGCTTGACAAGTTTTATGAAAAAATATCAAAGGATTCACCAGCTTTTTGTCAAGTGAATTGCTGAAGGCCGGTAAACCTTTAAACAATCCGAGGGTGTGAAAATCGCTGTTGCTAACGCCGGTTGAGCCTGTCGAAGCCGGTTTTCACACGGCCGGAATGCAAGCCAAGATGGAATCACCTGCCTTTCTCATCCTGCAATTGAATTAGCCAAGGGAAACGTTCTTGTCCCGTTTTTTGCCACGGATTATCCGGTCGCGATTCCTGCGCGGCGCTTCCCCCCTTTTTCCCGTGCCTGAAATTTTGGTGTTCCCCCAGCGAATACGCCAGCTTTGTGTGATGATCGCGTTGGCGCACGCCGGGCTGTGCGTTGAATTCTGCCGGGCGCAGGATGATTATCGCATCAAAGCATTCAACCTCGAAGGCGTTAAGCAAGTTTCGCAAGCCGAATTGCGTGAAGCTTTGGCGACCAGGAGCCTTTCCTGGGTCAACCAATTGGCGCCCTGGAAGGAGGCGCCGTTGTTCAATAGCTACGAATTTCAACTGGATCTCCTGCGCATTCCCAAGTTTTACCGCCTGCACGGTTTTTATCGTGCGCGCGTTGTCGAGCATGAACTCGAGGTAAACGACCTCAATCAGGAGATTCGCATACGCGTCACCATCGAAGAAAACGAGCCGCTACGCCTGGCGCAAATCATATTCGTGCCGGCGGATTCCAATAACTTGACCCATCTGTGGCCCGATCTTCACAAGGCGCTCGATCTTAAAGTCGGCGATATCGCTGCTGATGGCGCAATCAGCCGCAACCGCCTTGCCCTGCTCAATCGTTTCGCCGATCAAGGCTATCCCTTTGCCGAAATAACGCCGCGGCTCGAGCCGGCGGCGGATCATCTGACGGCAAAATTGATTTTTCAAATCAATCCCAAAATGTGGTGTGCCTTTGGCAAAATTACAATTCAAGGACAACGTTATTATCCCTCGCGCGTGATCCGCAAAGAACTTTCGTTCAAGGAAGGCGAACGCTTTACCCAGAGCAAATTGCTGGAATCGCAACAGCGTATTTACTTATTGGAGCTGTTTCAGTCTGTGCAAATTCGGGGCACGCCGGTTGACGATCAAAATGGCGCTGTGCCAATCGAAGTACGGGTGAGAGAAGCGCCGCGCTACACACTCAAGTTGGGTGGAGGCTTTGGCACGGAAGACCGGCTTCGCACCGCCGTCAATTGGCAACGGCGAAATTTTTTGGGCGATGCGCGTCGTATGCAGATGGAAGCCAAATACTCTGATCTTGAGCCGGGCCGTTTTCAGATCACGCTGTTTCAACCGCATATTCCCGACGCCAAAACGTCGCTGCAATTAAGCCCCTATTATCAGCGTCAAGTCGAGAAATCAAGAGATGAAACAGGCGAGCGGCGCGTCGTGTTTGACTTGCGGCGCGCGGGCGCCGAGGCCTTGATGCGCCGCCGTCTCGGGCAATTCAGCAGCGGTTATGTACGCTATCGCCTCGAACGGGTCGCGATTGCAGCAATGAACGATTCGACCGGCGGTATTCAGCGCACAGGACGTTCCACGTTGACCCTGGGTATGTCGGGAAATACCAGCGAGCCGTTGTTTTCTCCGCGCCGGGGGTATTTTCGTTCGCTCGAAGTGAATTGGGGAAATTTGTTCTTAAAGGATAAACCGTATTGGCGCGCGACTGCGGAGTACCGGACATATACCCAACTCTCACAACCTGTGGTCTTGGCGACGCGCGTGCGCATCGGCAGTTTGTTTTTACCGCCAGAAATCACTGAAGCCGAAGTGCCGGACGAGCTTTATTATTCCGGCGGCAGCACGTCCGTGCGCGGTTGGCGCCGGCTTCGCCTGGGGCCGAAGGATAAGCAAGATGTGCCGAGCGGCGGGCGCAGCATTTTGGAAGGCAACGTTGAGTTGCGGCTACCCTTGTGGAAAAGCCTGGGCATGGTTCTCTTTACCGATGCCGGCAACGTTTGGCGTTCCAGCGCCACGTTTCCATTGAATGAGTTGCATTATGCCGCAGGCTGGGGTCTGCGGCTGGACACCCCCATTGGGCCTGGACGAATCGATTTCGCGTGGAAGCTCAATCGGCAAACCGGAGAGAAGAAACGTTTTGAATTTCATTTGAGCATCGGGCAGGCGTTTTGAATTGCTGAAGCGCCGAAAATCATACTTCTGCCGTCTGCGGTTGTGAAAACCAGCAAAAACCGTCTTTGAAGTTAACGTAAAATTCTTGCATGCACCTGCGAGTTGTGATCCAAATCGAGTAACGTTCGCCTCTCCCCCAGAATTTGGCCGTGCCCATCAGCCCTCCATGTAAGTATATCCTTCAAAGCCGTTGCGGTACATCTCAAGCACGTGGCGCGATTCGTTGATCGAGCATTTGCCCTCACGCACCGCGCGCTCGACGCTCTGGCGAAAACGGTTGACGAGATCGTCTTTCTTCTGCTGCACATAGCCCAGCACCTCGGCCACGGTATCGCCGTATTCGACATGCTCGATTTTGTAGGCATGCTCGTCGCCGTCGAGCGTCACGTGCACGGCATTGTTGTCGCCGAAGAGATTGTGCAAATCGCCGAGTATTTCCTGGTACGCGCCGACTAAAAAAATGCCGATGAGATATTCCTCGTTTTCATGCAAGGGATGCAGCGGCAGCACATCTTTGACGTCGCGCAGATCGATGAAGCGGTCGATGCAGCCGTCGGAGTCGCAGGTGATGTCAGCCAGCACGGCGGCCTGCGTCGGGTTTTCATGCAAGCGATGAATCGGCATGATCGGGAAAACCTGATCAATCGCCCAGGCATCGGGCAGCGATTGGAACAGCGAGAAATTGCAAAAGTAAATATCCGCCAGAGCCTTGTCCAAGCCCTCCAATTCATCCGGAATATAATCCCAATCCTTGGCGAGGCGCTGAATCTTGTGATTGGCCGCGCGATAAACCGCTTCGGCATAAGCGCGCCAGTGCAGATTGATATAACCAAGATTGAACATGTTTAAGATCTGCTCGCGCGCATGTTGAATGTCATGATAGGCTTCCTGATAATTTTTCCGGCTCAGGCTTTGATAGGAATCCCACAACTCAACCACCAGCGGCGGGGCGTCAACCGGTTTTTGCGGTTCGATCGGCTGTGACGCAATCGCGCCCAACACATTGAACACCAGCACGGAATGATGCGCCGTGATGGCGCGTCCGGATTCGCTCACGATAATTGGATGCGGCACTTTGGCTTCATCGCACGTCGTCATGATTTGATAGACGACGTCGTTGGCATATTCTTGCAGCGAATAATTGGCGGAGGCGGAAAAATTCGTGCGCGAGCCGTCATAATCCACCGCCAGGCCGCCGCCGACATCGAAATAAGTCAACGCTGCGCCGAGCTGTTTGAGTTCGACATAATAACGGCCGGCTTCGCGCAGCGCGTCCTTGATGTTGCGAATGGCGGTGATTTGGCTGCCCAGATGATAATGCAACAACTGCAAACAATCGAGCATGTTGTAGGATTTGAGCTTCTCGACCGTCTGCAAAATTTCCACCGGGCCTAATCCGAATTTTGAGCGATCGCCGCCCGAAGCCTCCCAGCGCCCCGCGCCTTTGGTGGAAAGCCGAATGCGCAGGCCGATTGCCGGCTTCACGTTCATGCGTTCCGCTGTTTTGATGATCAACTCGACTTCGTTGAGCTTTTCCACCACCAGAATAACATTTTTCCCCACTTTGCGCGCCAGCAAGCCAAGCTCGATGAACTCCTCATCCTTGTAGCCGTTGCACACGATCAACGCCTCGGGGTCATCGATCAGCGCCATGGTCGTCAATAATTCCGGTTTCGAGCCGGCCTCCAGGCCGAAGTGAAACGGGCGGCCGGCATCCACGATGGTGGAGACCACGTGTTTTTGCTGGTTGACTTTGATGGGATAAACGCCGCGATAAACCGATTGATACTTGTATTCTTCAATGGCGTGCTGAAAGCTCATGCACAGGTCGCGCACGCGCGTGCGCAGCACATCGGAGAAGCGCACCAGCAGCGGCAATTGGATGCCGCGTTGTTGAATCTCGTCAACCAGGATTTTGAGATCGATCGCGCGTCCCGTGTCGCCGTTGGGATGCACCACCACGTGGCCGTTTTCATTTACGGCAAAAAAATTTGCGCCCCATTGCGCGATGTTGTATGCCTCAATCGAATCTTGAATTTTCCAAACCGACACGTTGCCCTCATGGTGGTTTAAGTTAGACGTATTTGCTGATGAATTTCAGATAACCCTGCCGCCCGCCTTCCTTTGTCCAAAACTGTACGGATTTGTGAATGCGCTTGAGACAGGCAATGATTTCATCCAGAGTATTGTTCGGCGATGCAATTTTTTCGCCTTCCCGGGTTTCAAACGTGCTGCGCCCCAATCGCCATTCACAAATGCTCTGGGCTGCCTTTAGAACTATTTCTCCACGTTCGGAAAGATTGACGTAGGGCGGAAAGCGTTTGGTTGCTTCCAAGACATAGAGCCGCGTCAAGGCCTGAATGGCATCGGCCACATCGTAATCCGTCAAGTCCGGCTCCTGGCGAAAGACGCCGATGATCGCGGCCTCGATGTTTTGCAAAACGTCTTCGTACTCTTCTTCGAATCTCATGAGCATGTTCCTCAGCCAAGAATATTGTTTGCGCTCACAGTCGGGGGGAGGGATCTGCCACAACCGGCGCGGATTCTACGAAAGTTATTTTTTATTATCAAGCACCAATGTGTTTCAGCTGCAAAATTTTTGCTGGGAACTTGGGCGCGATTGTCCGCTGGACGCCATTGGAATTGTTAAAAAACGCTTGCGGTTCTAGAGGTTGTACCTTATGTTTTGCCGGCAAATTTGCGCCGAGAGTGGCAAAAGTTTTTCAAAAAAGAATGCCATGAGCAGCAGCCGTTTTTGGACAAACCGGCACAATCGTTATTGTTGGTGACCCTCATGTTGATCGCCGTGAATGTTTTCACGCATGAGGCCAACACCATGGCTGATCTAGATTCGGTTAGAATTGGGTATCGCGGTATCAAAGATAAGGAAATTTATGAGCGTGTTGACTGTCATCATCCCCGCTTCCCCTTCCAGTGAATTCCATGAAACATTGCAACAGTTCTCCGTCGCCGATTCTGTAAAAAAGATTCTGCTGTTGCACAGCGGCGGAGTGATTCCGGACCATGTTAAATGTGAAGGGCTGCGTGTGACCGGATTGCATTCAGGCAAGACGCTGAACGCCGTGTTCAAAAGAATCAAAACACCGTATGCCTTATTGGTTTTGCCGGCGGCCGGCATCCAGCTTGGCCAGCGTGCGTTGGAAAGATTTTTGGCTGTGGCAGAAAGCACGGGCGCCGGAAAAATATATTCGGATTTTTTCGAAATCAAAAACGGAGGCCGCAGCGAGCATCCGTTGAATGACTACCAGCTCGGCAGCATCCGCGACAACTTCGACTTCGGTGCGCTGCTGCTCTTCAACATGTCCGCGGTGCGCACCAGTTTGAAGAAATATGGCGCTGTTGCGAATGTCGAATTCGCCGGCCTGTATGATTTGCGCCTGAAGCTCTCGCTAGATTATCCACTCTTTCATATTCAGGAATTCCTCTATACCAAAACCGAAGCTGATGCGCGGTTGAGCGGAGAGAAGCTGTTTGATTATGTCGATCCGCGCAACCGCGCGGTACAAGTGGAAATGGAGAAAATCGCAACGCAGCACCTCAAGCGGCTCGGCGCTTATCTGGCGCCGCGCTTCAAAAAAGTGCCCAAACCGGCGCGGCAATTTCCAGTGACGGCCAGCGTCATCATTCCCGTGCGCAATCGCGCGCGCACGATTGCCGACGCCGTGAACAGCGCGCTCACGCAGCAGACGGATTTTCCCTTCAATGTCATTGTTGTCGACAATCATTCTACCGACGGCACGACCGAGAAATTGCAAGAACTGTCTGCGCAACACCCCGCTTTGAAATACTTGGTTCCAGCCCGTCATGATCTGGGCATCGGGGGCTGCTGGAATGAAGCGGTCGCCTCCGAGCATTGCGGCAGATATGCCGTGCAGCTCGATTCCGACGACATTTACAGCGGCCCCGGCACGCTGCAAAAAATCGTCAAGGAATTTCGCAACGGGAATTACGCCATGGTTATCGGTTCGTACCGACTGGTAAACATGAATCTTGAGGAAATCCCGCCGGGCTTGATCGATCACCGCGAATGGACGCCTGCCAACGGCCGCAACAATGCGTTGCGCATCAACGGCCTGGGCGCGCCGCGCGCCTTCGACACCGCATTGCTGCGCGAAGCCGGCCTTCCCAATGTGAGCTACGGCGAGGATTATGCCGTGGCATTACGGCTCTCACGCGAGTATCAAATCGGCCGCATTTACGATTGCGTTTATCTCTGCCGGCGCTGGGAGGGCAACACTGACGCGGCATTGCCCATCGACAAGATCAATCGTAATGATTACTACAAAGATAAGATTCGCACGATCGAAATCCTGGCGCGGCAACAACGCGCCCGCTCGCGCAGGTAGCCGGCGTTTTGCAGAAGCACTGATGAATCCAAAACTTTCGCGGGAGCATCTTCTTCAGGAGAGTCATTTTGCAGCCCAGCCGAATTTTCGCGCATTACAATCCTTTTCAAAATCCGCCTTCGCTGTCACAGTTGGCCTTGGATTTACTCGAGCAGCAAAAGGCCGCATGGCCGCAGCTTGCCGAAGGTTACCGCGCCCTGGAGAGCGTGCGGGTGCGTGAGCTGCACGCCGAAGGTTTTGTCGTGCGCTTGCAGTTCAATCCGCTGCGCGCTGTGAGCAGCGGCGCGAAAGTCGATGCCCAATCCATACAAGCGCGTCCGTGCTTTCTCTGCGAAAAAAATCTGCCCAGCCAGCAGAAGGGCGTCGGCTATCGCGACGACTATCTGGTATTGTGCAATCCAGCGCCGATATTCGCGCAGCACTTTACCATTGCGCATGTGCAGCATCGGTCGCAAGCCATCGACGGGAGTATTACAACCCTGCTGAAACTGGCGCGGGAGCTCAGTCCGCAGTTCAGTGTATTTTACAACGGTCCGCGCTGCGGCGCTTCGGCGCCCGATCATTTGCATTTTCAAGCGTGCCCTGCGCAAATCATTCCCGTGGAAACACAAATACTCGAACCGGGACGCAGCGTGCTGTCGAAAAACTTGCCCGGCGTCACGCTGCACACGAGTCAGGAACTGGGACGAGAAATCTTGCTGTTGAGTGGTGGCGACGAAAACGCGATGGCGGCCGCGCTGGCGCGCACGACTGCAGCGATAAAGCAAGCAATGGCTGATCCGGGTGAACCGATGATGAACATCATTTGCTCATTCCGCGACAAGACCTTGCGGGCCATCATCTTCCCGCGCCGCAAGCATCGCCCGGAGGTTTATTTCCGCGAAGGCGACGATAGAATTCTGGTCAGCCCGGCCTCGGTTGACATGGGCGGATTGATCATCACGCCCATCGAGAAGGATTTTCTTCGCCTTGATGCGGCGCAGATCGCGAACATCTATCGCGAAGTATCCATCACTCCCGAAATCACCCAACAAATCATCGGGTCATTATGATCAGCTCTGAACCGCAAATCAAAGCCGGCATCATCACCCGGCGCCGCCAAGTGCGCGGCCGTTTCAATGGAGACTTCCAAATCAACGGGAAACTATCCGCTGCCGGCGAATGGTTTGCGCGCGTGGAAAACGACGCCATCGTGATCACGAACCAAGCAGGCGATGAACTGCTGCGCGCTCCGGAAATTCATTGCCGCCCTCTTTCCGCTTCCACCGTCACGCTCGAAGAGGTGATCATCGGCATCGATTTTCACTGGGAAAGAAAAGAAGCGCAAACATTCCAGGGCGACTTGCGGCTGATTTTAGATAAAGACGCCACGCTCACTGCCATCAACGAGATCTCTGTGGAAGATTATCTGGCGAGCGTCATCTCCTCAGAGATGAGCGCCGCCGCGCCCCTGGAATTGCTCAAAGCGCATGCCATCACCTCGCGCAGTTGGCTGGTGGCGATGCTCGAGCGTGAAAAAAAAGAACAGCAGCGCGGACGGCGCAGCCAGCGCACGCTCGAACAAGCCGGTGAGCTGATCCGCTGGTATGATCGCGAAGACCATGAGTTGTTTGATGTCTGCGCCGATGATCATTGCCAGCGCTATCAAGGTGTGACCAAAATTATCTCAGCGGCTGCTGCCGAAGCGGTGCGCGCGACGCGCGGCGTTTTTCTCGTTTACCAAAATGAAATCTGCGATGCGCGTTTCTCGAAAGCTTGCGGCGGATTGAGTGAACATTTCGAGAGCGCATGGGAAGATACACCGATCACCTATCTTTCCTGTGTTTCGGACGCTGTGCAAAGCTATGCGCCGATTCAAACCGAAGCAGAGGCCGAGGCCTGGATGCTCTCGCAGCCGGAGGCCTTTTGCAACACCACCGACGGCAAAATCTTGCAGCAGGTTTTGCCGTCTTTCGATCAAGAAACGACGGATTTTTTTCGCTGGACTGTAACCTACAATCGCGAGGAGCTGGAAGAAATTCTGAGAACGAAATCCGGTATGGATTTCGGCAGCCTGCAAAACCTTGTGCCGGTGCAGCGGGGGCCCTCAGGGAGAATTATCAGGCTAAAAATCATCGGCACAAAAAAGACTTTGATCGTGGGAAAAGAATTGGAGATTCGGCGCTGGCTTTCCAAAAGCCATCTTTACAGCTCGGCATTTGTCGTGCGAACTATAGGAGAAGCGGGCGGCCTGCCCGCGCAGTTCTCGTTGCATGGCGCCGGCTGGGGACACGGCGTGGGTTTTTGCCAGATCGGTGCAGCCATCATGGCGGCCAAAGGCTATAAAGCTGAAGAAATCGTCCGGCATTATTTTCGTGGCGCGCAGCTCGAGACGCTCTATTAGTGTAAGTAAGAATCGCAGCGTTTTAATCAAAGTGTTGCTGCAAGGGCTTGTCCGTTGCATTAAAAACCTCGGGTTGCCATAGCGAGAAAACTCTTGCGCTTCCAGGCGCTAAGCCCGACAGTGGTATCACCCTTTAAAAACTATCACAGTAGCAAAATTTTTGTGGTGCATGCTTCCAGCTTGCTTCCGTTTGCAGATTGAAAGTCTTCGCGCCAGAATTCGAAACAGGTGAGATAAAGTTTTTAGGAAAGGAGAGCGGCATGAGCAATAAGCATTCTTTTGCAACACCGACCATGAGTTTCTTGGTCATGTTCTTTTCGTTGTCAGCCGTGAATATCTTCGCGCAAGAAGCCAAAAGCAACGCGGACCCGCCTCCGGTAAAATGGACGCCCGCAGCCTCGATTTCGTACAAACGCCTCACCGATGCGGAGCTCTCGCCCAACGGCAAGTGGATTGCCTACACCGTTTCCGAGCCGTTGATGGAAGGAGAGAAAAGCGAGTATCGCACGCATATTTTTCTGGCCAGCACGGATGGCAAAGTCGATTTTCAATTCACCCAAGGCGAAAAATCCTGCACCAACCCGCAATGGTCGCCGGACGGCAACTGGCTGGCATTTCTCTCCACGCGCGGCGGAGACAAGAACAATGTTTGGCTCATCCGCCCGCATGGCGGCGAAGCGGAGAAACTCACCGAAGCCAAAAGCGGCGTGAGCAATTTTGCCTGGTCGCCGGATGCGAAGCGCATCGCATACACGATGAACGATCCACTTTCGGAGCAGGAAGAGAAGGACAATAAAGAAAAACGCGACGCAATCGTCGTCGATAAAAATTTCAAATTTTCCCATCTCTATGCCATTCCGGTCGAGAAGAATGCGGAAGGGAAAAGGCCGGCGCAGCGCTTGACTGCGGGCGAATTTCATGTCACCACTTTCGATTGGTCGCCGGACGGCAAATGGCTGGCATTTTCTCACCAAGCCACGCCGCGGGTGAATGATTGGCCCACAACCGTAATCTCGCTGGCGCCTTCTGATAGCGGCGCGATCAAGCCGCTTTTTGCGAAACCGTTTGCCACCAACCCGAATTTTTCGCCGGACGGCAAATGGCTGGCGTTTTCACATGATGGCGGGGATACGCGCTGGGCCCAACGGCGTGACATTTATATCATGCCCGCCAATGGCGGTGAGGCACGCAAAGTTGGTGAGACGCATGACGATCAATCTGTGATCCAAGGCTGGTCTGCAGATGGCAGGGAAATTTTTTACACGGAAACCGAGCGTACTTCGCCGCGCGTGTTTGCGATGGCCGTGAATGGCGGCAAAACGCGCGTGCTCACCCCTGGCAATGGCGTTTTTGGCGGTGTGTCTTTCAGCAAAGATACGAAAAACATGGCCGTGATTCATCAAACGCCGGAGCAAGCGCCGCAAGTGATTCTTTCTTCGACGTTGAAATTTACGCCTGCAAAAATTACCCATGTCAATCGTGAGTTGCCGGCGTTGGCCATGGGCCGCACCGAAGTGATCAAGTGGAAATCGCCGGATGGCAAGGAAATCGAAGGCGTGTTGACCTATCCGGTCAATTATGCTGCGGGGCGGAAGTATCCGTTGATTTTGAACATTCACGGCGGACCCGCGGGCGTGTTCACGGAATCGTTCACCGCCGCCTCGTCGATCTATCCGATTCAAGCATTGGCCGCGGCGGATTACGTGGTGCTCCGGCCAAATCCGCGCGGCAGCAGCGGCTACGGCGCAGACTTTCGCCGCGCCAATATCAACGACTGGGGGTTCGGCGATTACGATGACAACATGGCGGGCGTCGATCTCTTGATCGAGAAGGGCCTCGTGCATCCCGATAGCCTGGGCGTGTGCGGCTGGAGTTATGGCGGCTACATGACCTCATTCATCATCACGCGCACGAAGCGCTTTAAAGCCGCTTCCGTCGGTGCGGGCGTGACCAATCTCATGAGCTTCACCGGCACGGCTGACATCCCGAGTTTTCTGCCGGATTATTTTCACGGCCAGCCGTGGGATAATCTCGAAACCTATCAAAAGCATTCCGCCATGTTCAATGTCAAGGGCGTATCGACGCCGACATTGATTTTGCACGGCGAGAAGGATTTGCGCGTGCCGCTTTCGCAAGGGCAGGAGTTTTACAACGCGCTCAAGCAGCAAAACTGCCCGGTTCAAATGGTGGTTTATCCACGCACCCCGCATGGCCCGCAAGAACCGAAATTCATTCTCGACATCGGCAACCGTCTGCTCGATTGGTTCGAGCAGCATATTCGCCGTAAAAATGGCGGGCAAAAGGCCTCATGAGCTGCTTGAGGGATAGAGGATAGAAGATAGACGAAGGAGAGATTTTTTCAATCTTCGAATTTCTGTCTCCTATCCTCGATTCCCTTGCTTCAGCGGTCTTCGGGCAATTTGCAGCACGCCTCAAGCTCGGCATAAGCCGTTGCATCACGCTTGACGTTGTTGGCATCATATCCCGCCATGGCGATGGCATTTTCCAATGCCGCCAAATCAATTTTCATCGCATCGTAACTTACCGACGCAGTTTTTGCCTCCAAATCAACTTTTGCCGATTTCACCCCCTCCATTTTTTTTAAGGCAATTTCGATGTTGGCCTGGCAACTGCCGCATTGCACAGTCGGCACGCTGATTTTGACTTCAGAGATGTTTGCCAACTCTGTATTCCCGGCAGCGGGATCGGCCTGGCTTTGTTCGGATTTGCTACAAGCGGTGAGCGCAAAACCAAGTGCGAGCACAAGGAAAAAACGTTTTACCATGACGGCCTCCTTTTTAAAATGAATGAAAAGTGATTGATTGAAAATTCGTGAACGCAAAGCATTGACGGATAGTCAAAGTTTCTGGCTGCGCAAGCGCAGCGCATTCACAATCACCGAAACCGAGCTGAAGCTCATCGCCGCGCCCGCGATGATGGGGCTGAGCAATACGCCGAAAAACGGATAGAGCGCGCCGGCGGCAATGGGAATGCCGAGCGTGTTGTAAACAAACGCGAAAAAAAGATTCTGGCGAATATTTCGCATCATGGCGCGGCTCAGGTTGATGGCATTGGTGATACCGCGCAGATCGCCTTTGACCAGCGTGATGCCCGCGCTTTCCATTGCAACGTCCGTGCCTGTGCCCATCGCGATGCCCACATGCGCCGCAGCCAATGCCGGCGCGTCGTTAATGCCGTCGCCCGCCATTGCCACGATCAGCCCCTGCTGCCGCAGTTGTTGGATGCGCTCGTGTTTGTGTTGCGGCTCGACGCCGGCTTCCACTTCATCAATGCCGAGTTTTTTTGCCACTGCTTCCGCAGTCCGTTGATTATCGCCGGTGAGCATGATGATTTTCAAGCCAAGCCGGTGCAATTCTTTAATCGCCTCGGGCGTTGAAGCTTTGATCGGATCAGCAATCGCGAGCAAGCCCGAGGATTTGCCGTTGATCGCGACAAAGACCACCGTGTTGCCTTCGGATTGCAGTTGTTCCGCGCGCGCTTCGAGCGCGGCAAGGCCGCTCGCGCCGCGTTGCAGCAAGAACACACGTTTGCCCACAACAATTTCCCTCCCGTTAAGTTTACCGATGACGCCCCCGCCCGTGACCGAAGCGAAGTCCGTAATCGCTTGTGGCTTAACTCCTCGGTCTTTTGCGCCTTGCACAATTGCGGCCGCCAGTGGATGTTCACTGTTTTGCTCGACTGAGGCTGCCGCCAGCAGCAATTCATTCTCGTCAAATTCACCGGCTGTCAATACAGCCACGAGGCGCGGCTTGCCTTCCGTGAGTGTACCGGTTTTGTCAACAACCAGCGTATTGACCTTCTCGATCACTTCAATGGCCACCGCGTTGCGAATCAGCACGCCGGCTTGCGCGCCGCGGCCAACGCCGACCATTACCGACATCGGCGTCGCCAAACCCAAAGCACAGGGGCATGCGATAATCAATACCGCAACTGCGTTGACAATGGCATGAGCCAAACGCGGCTCCGGGCCGAAGAAGTACCACAGGAGAGAAGTGATGACAGCAATTGCGACAACAGCAGGAACAAAGTAGCCGGAAACTTTGTCCGCCAAACTTTGGATCGGTGCGCGGCTGCGTTGCGCTTGCGCGACCATATCCACGATTTGCGAAAGCAAAGTATCACTGCCCACGCGCTGGGCTTGTATCACAAAACTGCCGGTGCCATTGACCGTGCCGCCGGTGACTTTGTCGCCCGGATCTTTCTCCACTGGAATCGGCTCGCCGGTGATCATCGACTCGTCCACGCTGCTGCGACCCTCAACAACGAGGCCATCGACCGGAATTTTCTCACCGGGCCGTACGCGCAGGCGATCACCAACTTTCACGATTTCCAACGGCACTTCTTTTTCTTCGCCGTTGTGAATGAGGTGGGCCGTGGGCGGCGCGAGATTGAGCAATGCGCGAATCGCATTGCCCGTTCGGCTGCGCGCGCGCAATTCGAGTACTTGCCCGAGCAACACGAGCACGACGATTACCGCTGCGGCTTCGAAGTAAATTTGAACGCCGCCACCGTGCTGCATCGAATGTGGAAACAAGTTGGGCAGCAGCATCGCAACGGCGCTGAATGCATAGGCCGCGCCCACGCCGATGGCGATGAGTGTGAACATGTTCAAGTGCATCGTCTTAATCGAACGCCACCCGCGTTTGAAGAACGGCCAGCCGGCCCACAAAACCACCGGCGTGGTGAGAATGAATTGCAGCCAGCGCGCAATATTTTCTGGTACGAGCTGCCGACCTGGCATCATGTGCACCATTGCCAGCAGAAAAACCGGCAACGTGAGCGCTGCGCCAATCCAGAAGCGGCGCGTCATGTCGCGTAACTCGGCGTTTTCCTCTTCGGTGTCGCGTGACACTGTTTTCGGCTCCAACGCCATGCCGCAGATCGGGCATTCGCCGGGTTCGTCCTGCTCGATTTCGGGATGCATCGGGCAGGTGTAGATAATTTTGCTCTTCGGTTTCCATGCGGGATTCAGCTCCAATGCCATGCCGCACTTGGGGCAATCGCCGGGCTTGTCGCTCTCGACGCCCTTGCACATCGGGCAAAAATATTTTGCCGAGGATGCGGAGGTTACTTCATGTTTGGAGTGAGTTGGATTCAGGCGCTGCTCTTTTAGGTGATGATGTCTTTGCAGCACGATCAATTGCGGCGCGGGTTGACCGAGAAATTTTTGCCGGCAATGCTCGCAGCAAAAATAGTAAGTCTGCCCATCGCGTTCGGCGCGCAGGCTTGTCGCTTCATCCACCGTCATGCCGCAAATGGGATCTTTAGCCATGTTGCACCCTTCCTTGTTTATCTGTTTCATCAGTGTTTACTTTTTGCAGCTCTCGTCTCCTCCAAAGATAATAAATCACCGGATAAACCATCAACTCCAACAGCAGCGAAGTGAACAATCCGCCGACCATGGGCGCAGCGATGCGCTTCATCACGTCGGCGCCGGTGCCGGCACTCCACATGATGGGCAGCAGGCCAACGAAGGTGGTGCCGACCGTCATTATTTTGGGGCGAATGCGGCGCACGGCGCCTTCGTAAATCGCCTCGCGCAAATCTGCCAGCGTGCGCATCAGTCCCTTTTTCCTGGCGTTATCAAATGCAACATCGAGATACAGCAGCATGACCACGCCGGTTTCGGCATCCAAGCCGGCGAGCGCGATGATGCCCACCCACACCGCGATGCTGAAATTGTAATCGAGCAGATACAACAGCCAAATCGCACCGACCAGCGAGAACGGCACTGCCAGGAAGACGATCATCGTCTTCGTTACTGAACGCGTGCTGAGATAGATAATCACGAAGATGATGAGAATCGTCAATGGAATGACGAACATGAGACGCTGTTCGGCGCGTTGCATGTATTCGTATTGCCCGCTCCACACAATATTATATCCCGGCGGCAGCTTGATATTTTCCACCACCGCCCGCTTCGCCATTTTCACATAAGTGCCAACGTCAATGTCTTTGATATCGACATACACCCAAACATTCGGCCGCGTATCCTCGGTGCGAATCACCATCGGGCCCTTGTTGACGTTGACGGTGGTGAGCTGGCCGAGGGGAATTTGCTCTCCGGTTGGCGTCGCCACCAGCACGCGCCTGAGTGCCTCAATGTTGTCGCGCAGCTCGCGGCTGTAGCGCAAATTAACCGGATAGCGTTCGAGTCCCTCAACTGTTGTCGTCACCGCCATGCCGCCCATTGCCGATTGAATGGTGTTGTTAATGTCTTCGACCGTCAAGCCATAGCGCGCGGCTTCATCGCGATTAACGTGGAAATCGATATAGTTCCCGCCGATCGCGCGCTCCGCGAAAGCGGAAAGCGTGTTCGGCACTTGTTTGACCACGGCTTCGACCTCCTTGCCGATCTCTTCCAAGGTCTGCAAGCTCGGGCCGGAAATTTTAACGCCCACCGGCGTTTTGATGCCGGTTGAAAGCATGTCAATGCGGTTTTTGATCGGCATCGTCCAAACGTTCGACAAGCCGGGAATTTTCAGCGCCGCATCCATTTCATTGATGAGCTTGTCCACCGTCATGCCGGGCCGCCATTCGTTTTCCGGTTTGAGCATGATGGTGGTTTCCAGCATGTCGAGACCCGCCGGGTCAGTCGCAGTTTCAGCGCGGCCGATCTTGCCGTAGACGTGATGAACTTCAGGAAATTGGCGGATGATCTTGTCGGTCTGCTGCAACAACTCGCGCGCTTTGGTGATGCTGATGCCGGGCAAAGTCGTCGGCATGTAGAGCAAGTCGCCCTCGTAAAGCGGCGGCATGAATTCGTCGCCGATTTTTGAGAAGGGATAAATCGTTACGGCGAGGATAATCACCGCCGCGGCAAGCACGGATTTCCGCCAACGCAGCACGAAGTGCAGCACCGGATCATACAGCTTAATCAAGAAACGGTTGATGGGATTTTTCTCCTCCGGCAGGATGCGGCCACGAATGAAGTAGCCCATCAAAATCGGCACGATGGTTATGGCGAGAAATGCCGAGGCCGCCATTGCGTAGGTTTTGGTGAAAGCCAGCGGCTTGAAGAGCCGCCCTTCTTGCTGCTGCAAAGCGAAGACGGGCAAAAACGACACGGTCATCACCATCAAAGAATAGAACAGCGAAGGCCCGACTTCTTTTGAAGCGTCGGCAATAATGTTCCAATGCTCCTTTTTGTCGGCGTCGTGTTCGAGATGCTTGTGCGCGTTTTCAATCATGATGATCGCCGCGTCCACCATCGCGCCGATGGCAATGGCAATGCCGCCCAGCGACATAATGTTGGCGCTGATGCCCTGGTAGTACATGATCAAAAACGAGATCAACACCGCGGTGGGCAACGTGAAAATCGCAACGAAACCGCTGCGCAGGTGCAGCAGAAAGATCAAACACACGATGCCGACGACGGCAATTTCCTCAATGAGGCTCTCGCGCAGATTGGCGATTGCGCGATTGATCAACGCCGAGCGGTCGTAAACGGTGACGATTTCCACGTCTTCCGGCAGGCCGGCTCTTAACACCTCCAGCTTTTCCTTCACCGCGTCAATCACTTTCAGCGCGTTTTCGCCGTAGCGCATGACGATGATGCCGCTCACCGCTTCGCCTTCGCCGTTCAGTTCGCCGATGCCACGGCGCATTTCCGGGCCGACTTGCACGTCAGCCACGTCGCGCAAATACACCGGCGTGCCGCTCATTTTGTCCACCATCAATGGAATTTTTCTGATGTCATCGACGGATTTGAGATAGCCAAGCCCGCGAATCATAAACTCCGTCTCGCTCATCTCAATGCTTTCGCCGCCGACATCGTGGTTACTTTTGCGGATCGCCATCATCACCATGTCGAGCGGAATGTTGTAGGCGAGCAGGCGATTGGGGTCGACGGTGACTTGGTATTGCTTGACGAATCCGCCGATGCTGGCGACTTCGGAGACGCCTTCCACCGCGCTTAATTCATATTTCAAATACCAATCTTGAATCGAGCGTAGCTCCGCGAGATCGCGCTTGTTTGAGGTGAGGGCATATTGAAAAACCCAACCGACGCCGGTGGCATCCGGACCGAGCGCGGGCACGATGCCTTTGGGCAGTCGATTCGCCGCGTAGTTGAGATATTCGAGCACGCGCGAGCGCGCCCAGTAAATATCGGTGCCGTCTTCGAAAATTACATAAACCAGCGAGTAGCCAAAAAACGAATATCCGCGCACCACCGTCGAGCGCGGCACCGAGACCATTGCCGTGGTCAGCGGATACGTCACCTGATCTTCGACAATGCGCGGCGACTGGCCATCGAATTTGGTGTAGATGATCACCTGCACGTCGCTCAAATCCGGAATCGCATCCACCGGCGTGTTGAGCATCGCGTAAATTCCGCCAATGATCGCAAAGACGGTGAGCAGGACGACGAGAAATTTGTTGCGGATGGACCAATCTATGATTTTGGGCAGCATAATTTCTCCGATCTCGATGCTTGATCCTTGATTCTTAATGCTCGATGGCTTCTAATTCCGTCACTAGCAACGAGCATCCAGCAACCAGCGACTTTTACTTCATCTCTACTAACCTCATCCCACACTTCGGACAATCACCTGGCGCATCCATGATCACTTCCGGATGCATTTCGCAGGTATATTTTTGCGCGCCGGTTTTTTGAGTTTTTCCCATACCATGCTCCTCGTGCTCTTTCTCCCCTTCTCCCACTCTCCCGCTCTCCCGCTCTCCGGATGGTGTGCCCATCGATTGCCCGCTATGCCCCGCGTGACCACTGGTAAATTGCGCAATGGCCGCGCGCAAATTGCTTTCGGAATCGATCAAAAACTGTGAAGAAACGACGAGCTGCTCGCCTTCATGCAAGCCCTCGAGAATTTGCATGTAACCTTGAGCAACCAAACCGGCTTTCACTTCGCGCACGTCGAAATAGCCGCCGTCGCGCGCCACGATAGCAACGAGCCGCTCGCCGCTGCGGATGATGGCCTGCTCGGGCACGGCAATGGTTTCCTCACTCATTTCAGATTTCAATCGTACAGTGGCGAACATCTCCGGTCGCAGTTGAATCTCACCTCGAGGATTGGAAAATTCGATCCGGACTTTGGCGGTGCGGCTTTCCATTGCCAGCATCGGATAGAGGTAAGCGACTTTCCCGAAAAAAGTCTTTCCGGGAATGAAAGACAGCTCCATTTCCGCCGGTTCGCCGACTTTGATCCACGGCAGCTCGTATTCATAAACCTCCGCCATTACCCACACCTTCGAGAGATCGACAATCTTGAAGAGATCCATCCCGGGCATGACCGCGACGCCTTGCACAACCATTTTTTCCATCACAATGCCGTCGGCGGGAGAGTAAAAGGTGAGCGTGCGCCGCGGCTTGCCGGTTTTTTCTAATTCAGCAATTTGCGCCTCTGTAACGTCCCACAATTCCAAACGCCGGCGCGCGCTTTCGACCAGGCTCGACGAGCCGGCCAGCGTTTCTTGCAATTCACTGCCGCTCACCGCTTTTTGATAGCGCAAGGCGAGAAGATATTCTTCCTGCGTTGAAACCAAATCCGGAGAATAAAGCTCGAGCAGCGGTTGATCTTTTTTCACGGGCTGGCCTGTGACATTCACATAAAGCTTTTCCACCCAGCCCATGATTTTGGTGTTTACCGCGTAGAGCTTGGTTTCGTCCACTTCGACTTTGCCGACGGCGCGAATGGTTTTAGCGAGCCGGTGTTTCTGCACCGCCTCGGTTTTGACGCCGATGTTTTGCACGACGATGGGATCGATTTTGATCGTGCTGCCGGGCTGCGCTTCCTCTTCACCTTCATAAACCGGCACCATGTCCATGCCGCAATCCGGCGCTTTCGCCGGTTTCGGCGAAGTGAGCCAGGGGTGCATCGGGTCTTTGTAGTAGAGGATTTTGCGGTCTTTTTTGTCGACGGACGACGGCGCGTCTGTGGTTGCGATTTGCTCGGCCTTTTTTTCGCAGGCCGCAAGAAATATGGCGAACAACAAAAGACATGAGCTAAATGAGAGCATTCGAGAATGCATGTTCTACCTCTTCGCAAAATACATATTCTTTTATTGAGGTAGTCCCCGCCCCTTTGTGGGCGGTTGTCGAAAAAAAAAGAGCGGCACTATCGACAGTGCCCCACAAGGGGGCAGGACTACTTATTTATTGATCAGCTCGATGCCGACGGCAAACTCCAACTCCGCGAGCCTTGTGCCGAAATCTGCCAGCGCCTGATGCGCCGCGAGTTTCAGATCGCGCAGCGTGCGCTGGCTGTCGAGCAGCATGAGAAAATCCACTTTGTTGTTT
>CAYWGH010000044.1:0-46927 GCA_964457925.1 uncultured Cytophagia bacterium | reverse complement strand
TCCCAATCCAGCGTCGAAGGCACCGAGGGAATCTCCAGCGGGCGCTTGATGCCCTGCGGCCAAACCGGGCGATTCGTCCAGCAATGCACTTCAGAAACGTCGCCGATGGCGCCGGCGGCAATCCATTCGTTGATCAGTCGCGCTTCTTCGCTGGCGTGACCCTGATTGCCCATTTGCGTGACGAGTTTCATTTCTTTTGCAGTCTTTGCCAGCAGGCGCGCTTCATAAATCGTGTGCGTCAACGGCTTTTGCACGAACACATGTTTGCCTGCGCGCATGGCGGCCAGCGCGATCACGGCGTGGGTGTGATCCGGGGTACTGACGGTCACGGCATCGATGCCCGGCTCGGTTTTGAGCATGACGCGAAAATCGCGATAGCGCGTGGCGCGGCCGAGCATCTCGGCGTATGCCGCATTGCCGGTGTCGGCATGCGCGTTCTTCACGGTCTCCACGATATGTTCGTCATCGACGTCGCAGAGCGCAACGATGTTTTCCGTGCCGCAGCTTGCAATGTCACTGCGGCCTTTGCCGCCCACACCGACGCAGGCGATGTTGAGCTTGTCGCTGGGCGCAACATAGCCCGGCCCGCCCAACACATGGCGAGGCACAATGGTAAAAGCGGCAGCCGCGAGCGCGGATGTTCCCAGAAATTCGCGGCGCGAAAGCGTTGCTTTTTGAGATAAAGATTTTTCCGGTTGATCTTTCATGAGAGGTTGCCTCCTCGATTTGAGCCTTTCGAAATTTAGTCTCGTTTAATTGAACTCATTGAAGAAAAATAAAAGCTTCGTAAGCGGACTTTACTATAAGCGGATATTGCTTTTGCTTTATCCGCTTGCCATTCAATCCGCCCACAGCAAGATTTTTGATTGAGGCTCGGTTGCCTTAGGTTTTTACGGTTCGAAGAATCGCGTTCTGCGGGACTGAATATTGTTTCTTCCACAATTGTCAAACAACCAACGCCCTTTCAATTTGCTGCAAATGCTGTTCGTTGTGCCACACCACCTTATCAAATTCGTCTTTGAGTGTGCGCACGCCAGTTTCACTGTGCACGAATTCCAAATGGCCATTGGTTTCGTAATGCATGTGCGCATAGTAAATGATGCCCTCGCGCACGGCGGTGTAGAGGTTTCGCGAAATTTTCAATGGCCGTTGATCATAGTCGAGCTTGTTGGCCCACGCCTCTTGATCGAAAGCCCAAAGCACCTGCCGCGGCTCGCTGATGATGCGCCGAATGCGGTCGAACAACACGGAATCCGCGTCTGCCAGGTGATGCAAGATGTATCGCACCGGCCATTTGCCCGGGCCGTGGGTTTTGTCGAGATCGCTTGCGCTGAGATTGTAGCAGCGCAGGGTCGCATCTTTTGTGCGTGTGAGGCCTTCAATTAATTTCATTGTCACGAGGTTCCAGATTCACCGACGTTGGTGAAACCTTCTGAATCCCAAAAACCCGGTGCGAAGTTGGAGTGATCAAGACACCGGGTGATCATTGGATTTCGCGGCAGCTAACAATGATCCACCAATCCATCGATCCATCCATGCCTTCATTGCGGCGGCGTGTAGCGCGCCTTCAACCAGCCGCGTTGCTTGCTGCTTTTCACCACGGCATGAATGAAATGCACGCCGCGCGCGCCGTCTTGCACGGTGGGGAAATCGGCATCGAATTCCCCCGGCTTCTCGCCCGCAATTTTCGCGGCAATCGTGCGGCCGGCGTTGCGATAAATGTTGGCAAACGCCTCGATAAATGCTTCCGGATGTCCAAACGGCAAGCGCGAATTGTGCACGGCAATCGGAGCGAGGTAACTGTTGCCGTGTTTGTAGATTTGCTCCGGCTTGTCTCCATAGCGAAGGTGCAGATAATTGGGATCTTCCTGACGCCATTCAAGTCCCGCTTCCGTGCCATAAATGCGGATACGCAAGCCGTTTTCTTCGCCGACTGAAATCTGCGACGCGTACATGATGCCGCGCGCGCCGCCTTCGTAATGCACGAGAGTGTTGGCGTCATCATCAAGCTTGCGGCCGGGAACGAAGGTCGTCAAATCTGCGCAAATTTCTTCAATCTCCAAGCCGGTGATGTAATGCGCAAGATTCTCCGCATGCGAGCCGATGTCGCCAAAACAGCCGGCCACGCCGGCTTGCGCAGGATCCGTGCGCCACACCGCTTGTTTCGCGCCTTCATTCTCAAGAAAAGTTGAGAGCCAGCCTTGCGGATACTCGACGACAATTTTGCGAATGGGTCCCAGCGCGCCTTGCTGCACCAGCGCACGCGCTTGTTTGACCATGGGATAGCCGGTGTAATTGTGTGTGAGCGCGAAGACGACGTTATGCTTTTTTACCAAGCGGCATAACTCCTCAGCGTCGGCCAGCGTTGTGGTCATGGGTTTATCGCAAACAATGTGAAATCCGGCGGTGATGAAGGTTTTGGCAATTTCGAAATGATTGTGATTGGGTGTGACGATGGAAACGAAATCAATGCGTTCGCCTTCAGGCAAACGGCTTTCCTGTTCCGCCATCTCCCGAAACGAACCGTACACGCGCTTGGGATTCAAAAAAAGCTCTGCGCCCTGCTGCCGCGATTTTTCCGGCGAGGATGAGAATGCGCCGGCAACCAAATCTATTTCACCGTCAAGCGCAGCGGCTTTGCGATGCACCGCACCGATAAACGCGCCCGGCCCCCCGCCGACCATGCCGTAGCGCAGTTTGCGTTGAAGCACCATTGCAGCTCCTTGAAGAGTTCACAATTAACAGTTCACAATTAGCAATTGATAATTGTGCATTGGCAATTTGACAAGAGGAAATGGTTAATGGTGAATGGTTGATGGCTAATGATTAATGGCTAATGGCTAATAGCTAATAGCTAATAGTGAATAGTGAATTGTTAACGGTAAATTCAAAAATCATCAGAGCGCTTGTAAGCCTCGATCACCGCCAGCTCGCCCTCCTTGCCCGGCTTCGAATTGCCGTGTTCCATGCCCAGCACGCCTTTGAAGCCTTTTTCATAAATATGCTTGAACACGTTGCGATAGTTGATCTCGCCGGTGGTCGGCTCTTTGCGTCCGGGGTTGTCGCCCACTTGAAAGTAGGCAATTTCTTCCCACGCCATATCCATATTCGGAATCAAATTGCCTTCGGTGATTTGCTGATGATAGATGTCAAAGAGAATCTTGCACGAGGGACTGGCCACAGCTTTGCAAATCATGTAGGCTTGCGGAATCTTCGACAAAAACATGTTGGGGTGATCGCGAAAGGGATTGAGCGGCTCCAGCACCATGATCAGGCCATGCGGTTCGAAGATTTCCGCGGCGCGCTTGAGGCTTTCGATGGCATTGGCGGTTTGATAATCCATTTCGAGTTTGTGATGCAAATCGCCCATCACCACCGTCATCCATTTGGCATGGACGCGCTTGGCCACTTCGACGGAATCGCGGCAGTCGCTGAGAAACTGTTCGCGCATCGCCTGGTCGCCGCTGCTAAAGCTGGGTTGGCCGAAGCCGTTGCTGTTTGCCACGAACACACCCATGGTCATACCCTGGCGCGCCAACTCAGCAGCAATTTTTTCCTGCACGTCTTTTGGGCGTTTGCGCATCTCATTGTCTTCGAACGCGGTGAAGCCCTGATCAGCCATGAATTTTATTTGATCGATCAGATCCTCGCCCGCATGATGCTTGAACATGCCGAAATGCGGGGCATAGTTGTTTTTGAATTTATGTTTTGCGGCCGGGCGTGGCGCTTCCGCTTGCGCCAGAACGGTTTTTGAAGTTGCCAGCGCCGCTACGCTTGCGGCAAAACCGGTTTTCATGAAGTCGCGTCGTTTCATTCTTGGGCTCCGATTAATTCAAACGTTGAAGTCAGGCGTGGGCTGTGGCCTCGACTTTCCAGGAAGCATCCGTGCCAATCTGTTTCAACCGCGGCTTGGCCGAGCTTGTTAAAGCCTCCGGGGCGCCCGTTAACGGCCAAGCCGTTGCCGAAGCATCCTACTCCAAGATCATGCTTTGGACACAAACCAAACAACTCTTGCGCAAGCCTGATTCTGATTATCAACTCACGCTGTCCGCGCCAGTTTCGTCACGCCCGGAACCGGGACCGGCGGCACCGGCATCGGGCCGAAAGCAAAACTCTTCGGCGTAATATCCAGCTCGGCATTCAAAATTTCATCCCAAGAAATGGCTTGCCCGGTGTAAGCCGCTTCACGCCCCATAATCGCGGATAGGGTGCTCTCTGCTACTTGCCGGCCTTCGTTGAGCGGCCGGCCTTTGCGAATGCTGGCGATCAAATCCGTGTGCTCTTGCACATAGGGATTGGGCGGGGCCTCAACGTCAAAGCGCCAGGGTTTCGCGCCTTTGATCCACGAGGAAGGGTCAGAAGCGCCTTTCGTGCCGATGAGATGCTCGCTCACCTTAGTGGCGGTGCCGTCGATTTGGCGGCACATGCTCATCACCCGCGCGCCGTTGGGATATTCGAACTCGATGGCGAAATGATCGAAGACGTGGCCATAACCCGGATCCACGCGAACCTGCCGGCCGCCCATGCCGTGGGCTTTGATCGGATGCGCTTGCAACGCCCAATTCGCGACATCGATGTTGTGAATATGCTGCTCGACGATATGATCGCCGGAGAGCCAGGTGAAATAAAGCCAGTTGCGCGCCTGCCATTCCATGTCGGTCCAGCCGGGCTGGCGCGGATGCATCCACAAGCCGCCTTGATTCCAATAAACCTGCGCAGCAACGATCTCACCGATGGCGCCGCTGTGAATACGCTTCATCGCTTCGAGATATCCGAGTTGATGACGGCGCTGCGTGCCCGCGACAATCGCCAGGCCTTTTTGTTGGGCCAGATCCGAAGCGGCAAACACCGAGCGCACGCCCGCGGAATCAACCGCTACGGGTTTTTCCATGAACACATGCTTGCCTGCTGCAATGGCAGCCTCGAGATGCATCGGGCGAAAACCCGGCGGCGTGGCCAGAATCACCAAATCAATTTCGCTGGCGAGCACGTTTTTGTAAGCGTCAAATCCGGTGAAGCAATGGTCCTCGTCGACTTTGAAGTGTTCGCCGAGGGCGTTGCGCAATTGTTCCTTGCATTGCGTCACACGATCGGGAAACAGATCGCCCAAAGCCACGATATCGATGCCGGGCGACGATTCGACGCAATCTTTGGCCGCGCCGGTGCCGCGCCCGCCGCAGCCAACCAATCCGACGCGAATGGTTTCGGAGGCGGCATAGCCGAAGGCAAAATTGCCAGAGGCCATCAAGCCGGCAGTGGCGGCAGCCGTGGTTTTGATGAAGTCCCGGCGCGTCATTGCTGCGCCGGCATTTTGCAGGATCGTTTTGTTTTCCATTGCAATCTCCGCTGATTGGATTGTTTTGAAAATATTCCTTATCAAATTTTCAATCTTGCGCCAGTTCTAGCTCCACGATTGTGTCATATTCATCAACCGCCAGCGGTGGGATGCGCAAAAGCATGCCCAGCTTGTGATCAACAATCTGCGCCGGGCTGCCGTCTTTCAAAAAGCGCGCGGCTTTGATCTTCTGCGTCATGCGCGGCAATATCAACGTTTCATCCGGCCAGTCGAGAATGTGAAGATAAATTTTGTTGCCTTTGCGCGTCGTCACGCCCCAGGGCCGCGGCGTGAGCGGACCACCGCGCGTGCTGTAAATCGACTCACCGTATTTCGCCAGCCATTTTCCCATTTCTCGTAAACGTTGAACAAACTCCGGTTGAATCTCGCCGTTCGGCATTGGTCCGACATTTAACAAAAAATTGGCATTGTTGCCGGCGGCGCGCACGAGATATTGAATCAAGGCGCGCGTGCTTTTGAATTTTTTGTCGTTTTTATTATAGCCCCAGGAATTGTTCATCGTTTCACACGTTTCCAGCGGCAGGTCGCCGATTTCCTGTTCCTCATTGAAACCCGTAGTCTTCTGGCCGGGCAAATCTTTTTCGAACATTTGAAAATCTTCGCCCAGAAAAGGAGGGAGGTGATGGTTCGAGCCGACCAATGCCTGCGGCTGCAGATCGTGAATCAGCCTGTACGTTTGCGCCAAACGCCAGTCCGCCTCTTTCTTGTCCCACATGCCGTCGAACCAAATGCCGCCAATCTCGCCGTAGTTGGTGAGCAGCTCTTTGAGTTGCGCATCCATGAAATCGAGATAGCGATGCCAATCGCCGCTTTCGGGGCGTCCGGCGGCCAGGCCGGTCCCGCCGCGCGGGTAGTAATCGGAATGATGCCAGTCGAGCTGGGAGTAATAAAAGAAAAGCTTAAGGTCCTGCTTGCGGCATTCATCTGCCAGCATTTTCAACACGTCTTTTTTGTAGGGCGTGCGATCGATAATGTCCCAATCCGTGATTTTGGAATCAAACATCGCAAAGCCGTCGTGATGCTTGCTGGTGATGGTGATATATTTCATGCCCGCGGCTTTGGCCAGCGCCACCCACTCATCGGGATTGAACGCGGTGGGATTGAATTGCGGCGGCAGTTTTTCATATTCGCTGACGGGAATTTTTTTATTGTTCATCACCCATTCGCCTTCGCCCAGCACACTGTACACGCCCCAATGAATGAACAAGCCGAATTTGGCGTCTTGAAACCAGCGCCGTGCTTCGAGGTTTTCACGTGCAGGCTGGTAGGGCGCTTGCGCCCGAGCCGGCGTTGGCGAACAAAAGAAGGCCAGCATGGTTGCCGCCAACAAAAGGCAACGATAGCGAGAGATTTTTTTAATTGGGCTCGCAAACATATGCCGCGCCTAAGTTTTGGTTTTCACCGCTTGTTTGTAGTATTGTTGAATCAGTTTCTTGAGCGTGGGGAGGTGGATGTCGGCCAGCCGGTTGATATACAAACACGCTTTACTGGTTTTGTGTTTGCCGAGTTTTTTCAAAAGTTCCACATTGGGCGCAGAATCAGAATCCCAGAGGTAGAGCGTCAGGTTTTGTTTGCGGGGCGAGAAGCCAATCAGGCACATATCGCCTTCGTGGCCGCTGGCGTAGGTGTAGTGATAGCTGCCGAAACCAATGATACTGCTGCCCCACATCTTGGGCTTCATTTTGGTGGCTTCTTGCATGAGCTTGATGATGACCAGGCTGTCCCGGCGCTTCTGCTCATCGGGAATGCTGTTCACGAAGGCCGTCACGCTGCGGTCATTTTGTTTCGTTTTGAGTTCGTACATGGTGATTTCTTCCGGCAGTTGGTTGAATAGTCAGAATGAATGTCGTTAAAATAACTTCCCCATCTCTCAAGCTGCGTAAGCGTTAATATGCCCGAACTGCGCGCTTAACTTTCAAGCTCAGAAGATTTCTGAAAGTTTTCTCCACCTGACAGATTAACTCGACTATGTCACATTCCAAAAATCATTGCAGAGGCGCGGAGATCGCAGAGTAAGATTTATTAGAATTCCCAGCGAACTCTGCCTCTCAGCGATGAATCTGACATGGTCAAGTTAAGACCAAGGGATGAAAAGACAAAAGCTACATCCGTTGGCCTTAATCTATCCATTGGGATCACCCGAAGGGCCGCATTTTTCAGTTTGTCCAAGATTCCGCCAGGGTCCATCAGCGTAAATTGGGAGGCTGCATCTCCGGCTGTGTTTACGGCTCGCACACCACGCGAAATCCCACAAACGTTGCATCTGAAAGCCACCATTTGCTTTTCGGCATTTGCGGATCCGTCATATTCCAGAACGGCGCTTGTCTGGCGCGCAGGCTGCAATCGAGCAAATCCGCTTTGCTTTTGAATGAGCCGCCGGCAACCAGCGGCGCGCCGTCATGGCCGATCACCCATTCTGCCGCGTTGCCCAACATGTCATGCAAGCCCCAGGCATTCGGCTGCTTCGTGGCAACCGGATGCGTTTTGCCCTCAGCGTTATCCCAAAACCATGCTTGTTGCTCGAGATTTTCTTTGGCAAGTTTTCCGGTAGCGCCGGCGCGGCAAGCATATTCCCATTCGGCCTCGGTGGGCAGGCGATATTTTTTGCCGGTTTTTGCTGAAAGCCAGCGGCAATATTCCTGCGCGGCATGAAACGTCATGCTCAATGCGGCGTAGCCTTTGTGACCAAAGCCGCGATCGGGCGCGCCGTACGGCTTGCTCGGTTGCGCAATGGCGTCAAGCTCCCCGATTTTCTGGCTCTCGTCTTTGCCGGGCCGCAAAGCATAAACGTCATACTCATCCCACGTCACCTCGGTTTTGCCGATCCAAATTGGTTTGATCGCGATCGCCGTGTTGCCCTTGTTGGCTTCAAGAGGCGTGAGCGTGATGCTTCCAGCCGGGAGCGGAATCATTTCAAATTTCACGGCAGTGGCGGGAATGGCTTCAGTGAACGGCGTCAGGGCTTGCGATTTTGCCGGCTCAGGTTGGTTGGCTGCCGCCGGAATGTTTTGCGCGAAGAGGTTGGGCCGGAGAAGATTGAGCAAGCAGCCAGCCATGAAGACTGCCGCATAACCAGGTCGAAGCCTGAATCTGTGTTGATTCATCATTTAAAACTTCAGCTTCTTCAAATACTGATAGCTCGTGGTGATACTTTGTAAGGCATCACCGGGATTGTCATGCTCGACGAAATAATGCTTCAAACCGGCCTGCTTGCTCTGCGCGAAAATCGCAGCGAAATCGATCTTCCCAGCGCCAACGTCCACCATTTTTTCGTCTTCAGTCATGTCTTTTACATGGCACAGCGGGAAGCGGCCGGGATGTTTTTCGAAGTACGCCAGCGCATCATGCCTGCCTTTGCGAATCCAGAACAGATCAAGCTCCATTTGCACTAGTTTGGGATCGGTCTCGGCGAGCAGAAGATCGTAGGGAATTTTGCCGTCTTGCGCCTCAAATTCGAAATCATGATTGTGGTAGGCGAATTGCAGGCCTGCCTTTTTGCAGGCCTCGCCGGCTTTGTTGAACAATGCCGCATGTTCTTTGTATTTCTCCAGGGTGCGCTCCTCGGGCGCCAGCCAGGGACAGACGATATACTTGTGGCCGATAATCTTCGCTGTCTCCAGCGTCGCGTCGAGTTTATCGCGCAGAAGATCAATCCCCACATGCACGGCCGGCGCGGTCAAGCCCAGGCCATCCAAAAGCTTTCTGATCTCCGCGGGCTTATTGTCAAAATATCCGGCGAATTCCACTTCCTGGTAGCCGATTTTTGCAACCTTTTTCAGCGTGCCGGCAAAATCCTGTTTCATCAAATCACGCACAGTGTAGAGCTGAACCCCGATTTTGCCCAGTGATTTGGCGCCTGCCGGGGCTTCGCGTGCCTGCAAGTTGTTCATGAGAAATCCACCGAATGCCGCACTCACGGAGGTTTTCAGAAAGTCTCTACGATTGATCATCGCTCGCCATCCTTTCCATAAATGATCAAGTTCTCAATTACCGGCGCAGTAGATCTTTGTAGCCCACACCCAGCGGCTGCCCTTCTTTTTGATTTCCACCAAGCCGCGGCTCATCATATCTTCGATCAAATCCATATGCGCTGCCAATTCATTGCTCAACGGATACCATTGCTCTGTGATCATTTCGACTTTGGCAAAATGCTTGTGCGCGATTTCCAAAATTTTTGTTTCGTTGG
The DNA here is from genome assembly GCA_964457925.1 of uncultured Cytophagia bacterium. GTDB lineage: Bacteria > Zhuqueibacterota > Zhuqueibacteria > Zhuqueibacterales > Zhuqueibacteraceae > Coneutiohabitans. The sequence continues at coordinate 37,385 of CAYWGH010000044.1, read as the reverse complement.
AAAGGGTGAGAGCCGGAAAAAAGATTTGTCCCCGCGGCGTGAGGTGTGCGGGGGCCTGCGATAAGATTTCCGCGATCCAGCGCGTGCCGTCTTCACCGGCGTCGCTGTGAATGTGAGGGGGATACCATTGCGAGCGCCGCGCGATCGGCTCGGCAATGCCGGCGACATCATCCACGATGAGGTCGAATTTCATGCCGGCCCACGGCTCGAACATGCTGCCGCAGCGGCAATCGATGGCAAGCGCATGCTCGGCCGCATTGCGCTTGGTCAACTCCACTGCTGCCGGGCCGATGTCCGAGGCATGAATTTTTGCTTGCGGCAATACAACTTTCGCCAACGCCACGGCCACGATGCCGGAGCCGCAGCCCAAATCCAAAGCTGAAGTCACATTCGGATTGGCGGATTTGCGCACGGCCGCCAGCAGCAAGTTGGTGGTACTGGTGGGATAAAAAACTTCGGGGCTTGTTTTGACTACAAGGCCTTCCGTGTCGCCGAAGTTTTTGTCTTTGTATTCGAAGGTGGTGGGGGGAGGGATGTTCATTTCATATCTCGGTTTGCAAAAAGCGGTTTAGTTTTTCATGGTGAAACTATTTAAAACGCGAGCTGCGCGAGGCATTTTTCAAACGAAGAGAACAATCTCGTTGGTTATAATTCATTTTGCTTACAACCTCCGAATCCTCACATTCCGGTACCACACCTTGTCGCCATGATCTTGCAGTACGATGTGTCCTTTGCGATTGCGGCCGTATTGCGGCATCTCGCGGAACTTGCTGGCAGCCACCAACGCCTCCCATTCCGGGCTCCCGATTTCATATTCCACAATCTTGACGCCGTTGAGCCAATGCTCGATGTGCGTGCCTTTTGCAATGAGGCGAACACTATTGTACTCACCGGCAGGCCGCGTTACGTCTTGCGCCGGCGCGTGTAACGCGTAGTTGGATCCGGCTGAAGTTTTGCGATCAAGCCCGTCTTTGTGTCTCGCATTGTCGAGCACTTGCAATTCCGGGCCGGTTTCCCAGGAATAGTTTTTATCCTCGCTCACCCAAAAGAAAATGCCGCTATTGCCGCCCTTGGAAATTTTCCATTCAAGCTGCAACTCAAAATCCCCGAACTCGTCGACCGTCATGAGATCGCCGCCCTGGCCTTTTTTGCTGAAATGCAGCTCGCCATTTTTAGTGATTTTCCAGGCCGTGGGTGCGCTTGCCATTTTGAAGCCGCGCCAGCCGTTGAAGGTTTTGCCATCGAACAGCATTTTCCAGCCGGCGTTTTGTTCTTCGAGAGAGAGGGTGGGAATCGTGCCGGCGCCGCAGCCGATCAGCAGGCACGCAAGTCCAAGCAGGAGGAACGGATGCTTCATCATACTCCCTTCATCTGGTGGGAAACGAAGATGCTGCCGAATCATTTTGAACGGGCAATAGATAATACATCATTCCTAAAAATGCAAACGAATAGTTAAAATTTTGATGACGATTCAGCGCCGCCTGGGCGCTTCGTCTGTAAGCGAAATCAAATTTGCGGAACAAATCTTCCAAAACCTGAGCGCCCAGGCGTTGAAATAGTTGAATCACTACAAATTTTGAAAAGCAGTTGAAATCTGGGTCATTTTTGATTATCTTGCGCGCGACTTTTGATCGCAGCCTTGCTTGCTGAAGCGCGAGGAGGATGTCGTTTCTTCTGCGGCGTTCCGTTTTCCTGCCTTATTGAGCCGTGCCCTTGGACCTGCAATTCTCGAATAGGAATTTCGACAAATTCATTCTGCACTTGACCACTGCTTAATGTGATGAGATGGAGCAACACATGAGTGATCAAAACGCCAAATCCGGCATTGACCGGCGCACCTTTTTGCGCGCGACCGCCGCCGCGGGCGCCGGGCTTGTGCTCGCGCCGAACATTTTGACCGCACAAACGGCGTCGCGCACTTCAAACGACCTCAACATTGCGCTGCTCGGGGCGGGCGCGCAAGGCCAGGTGTTGCTCAATGCCTGTCTCAAAATTCCCAATCTGCGCTTTAAAGCCGTGTGCGATATTTGGGCGGCCTATCATCTCAAGCGCTGCGTGAATTTATTGCAGAAGTACGGCCATACGCCGAACGGTTATGAAGATTACCGCGAGATGCTGGCGGCGGAGAAAGATCTCGATGCGGTTTTGATTTGTACGCCGGATTTTTGGCATGCGCGCCATGCCATTGCCTGTCTCAACGCCGGCTTGCATGTTTATTGCGAAAAGGAAATGTCCAACAACTTGCAGGACGCGCGCAACATGGTGCTGGCGGCGCGGCGCTCGGGCAAACTGATGCAGATCGGACATCAACGCCGCAGCAACCCGCGTTATTTGCATTGCTACCATAAATTGCTGCAAGAAGCGAAGATTCTTGGCCGCATCACCACCATTCGCGGCCAATGGAATCGCGCGGTGCAGCCCGACCTCGGCTGGCCCAAGAAAGATGCCATTGCGCCTGCCACGCTGGCAAAGTATGGTTATGAGAACATGCATCAATTCCGCAATTGGCGCTGGTATCGCGGCCTGGGCGGCGGCCCGATTGTCGATCTCGGCTCCCATCAAATCGACATTTTCAACTGGTTCCTGGGCGCCTCGCCGAAATCCGTTATCGCCAGCGGCGGCACGGATTATTACGACAAAGCCACGCACGAATGGTATGATACGGTGATGGTGATCTATGAATATGAATTGATGCAAGGCAAAGTGCGGGCCTATTATCAAACTTTGACCACCAACAGCAGCGAAGGTTATTTTGAAAATTTCCTCGGCGATCAGGGCACGCTGCAAATTTCAGAATCCGGCAGCCGCGGCGCAGTTTACCGCGAGCCCGCGGCCCCGGATTGGGAAAAGTGGGTATCGTCCGGCTATTTGAAAGCGCCGAAAGAAGAAAAGAAGGCGGATACCGGCGCGGTGCTGGATGTGCGTGAAACCGTTGCGCCACCGAGCCACGAATTGCCGGTGACGTTCAACGATCTATATCACAAGCCGCATTTGGAAAATTTTTTTGATGCGATTCGCGGCAAGGCCAGGTTGAATTGCGACCAGGACGTCGGCTACGAAACCGCCGTAACCGTGTTGAAAGTGAATGAAGCCGTTGAGGCCGGCCGGCGATTGGAGTTTAAACCGACCGAATTTGTTGTTTAGAGGAATCAACCTGCTAGCCGCTGCCGGCGCGAATGTGAAAGCCCTGTTCAGAAGATAGCGAACGTTGCCGGCGCCGTTGTCTGAACGCCGCGTCCCCAAGCCCGATCTCCTTTATGAATTTTTGCAGAATGTGTTTGCTCGTTTTTTTCCTCCTGGCCCCGCGCCTTGTTTTTGCCCAGAACGACAGTGATACTCCCAAACTCGGCGATGTGAGCGACGGTAATCGTTCCGTGCCCGTGCACTTGATTGATTTGTACGATGCCGACACCATGCTGGTGCGGCCGGGCGATCAACCCATGTTGCCGTTTTCCACCAAAGTCACCTGCGGCAAATGCCACAACTATGCTAAAATCAGTTCCGGGTGGCATTTCAACGCCGCCGACTCGAATGTCGCGCACGGGCGCCGCGGCCATCCCTGGATTCTCGTTGATCAACAAACCGGCACGCAGCTTCCGCTTTCCTCCCGTGATTGGCCGGGAACGTTTAAGCCGGAGCAAGTGGGTTTGGATCCGTGGAATTTTGCGCAAACCTTCGGCCGCCATCTGCCGGGCGGGGGGTGGGGCGAAAAATCGGAGCGCGATTCTCCCGAACTTTTTTGGCGGCGGGCAATTTCCGGCGACTTCGAAATCAACTGTTTGAGCTGTCATGATGTTGAAGCGGGCCATGATCAAGCCGAGTATGCCAATCAAATGCGCCGCCAGAATTTTCGCTGGGCGGCGGCCGCGACCAGCGGTTTTGCCAGCGTGCGGGGCGCTGCGAAAGACGTTCCCGACAATTATGATATTTATTCCGGCTTGCCGCTCAATGATCCGAAACTGGCCTCGCCATCCATTTCATATGATCTTTCGCGCTTTAATGCGCAAGGCAAGGTGTTGTTCGATATCAAACGCCGCATTCCCAATGAACGATGCTACTTTTGCCATTCCACCAAAACCGCACACACCGAACGCTGGGAAGCAGAAGAAGATATTCATTTGAGCTCGGGCATGTTGTGCGTCGATTGCCATCGCAACGGCCTGGATCATAACATGACGCGCAGCTATCCCGGCGAACCGCAGGCCAGAACCAATCTCATTGCCGCAAGCTTCTCATGCGAAGGCTGCCATTTGCCGAATGATTCACATGAGGTGCCGGTGGCAGGCCGGGCCGGCGCGCCCATTCCCAAACATGCCGGGATTCCAATTTTACATTTCGAGCGAATGACGTGCACGGCATGTCATAGCGGAACTTGGCCCATTGCGCAGGCGCAAGCGGTGAAGACGTCGCTGGCGCATGCGCTGGGCACGCATACCGTGAACCGATCGGAGTCGGCGTTGCCGCATATCGCCGCGCCCGTGTTTGTGCGTGAAGACAATGGCAAGATTGCGCCGCATAAAATGTTCTGGCCTGCGTTTTGGGCAAGAGTGGAGGGCGACGCGGTTGCGCCGATTGCGCCCGCTGAAGTTGCAGCGTTGGCGGATACTCTTTTTTACGGCGTCGATTCAACGCGCGCGGGAGATTGGTTGACATTTCAAGAAACCCAAATTGCGGAAATGCTGCGGCGACTCGCGGCGGCAGATTCCAGTCGGCGAGAAGCGGCTTATATTGCCGGTGGCAAATTGTATCGGCTGAACAAAGCTGGCAAATTGACGCAAGAAAAGCATGCAGCGGCAGCGCCCTATTCCTGGGCGATGGGACATGACGTGCGCCCGGCCTCGCAATCGCTCGGCATTCGCGGCTGCGGAGATTGCCATACCTTCAATGCGCCGGTTTATTTCAGCCAATTGAAAGTCGACTCGCCGGTGGCAGCCGATCGCGAGTCCACCTACAAGACGATGACGGATTTTGCCGATCTCAGCGGTTTCTATGCGCGTTTCTTCGCGCTCACCTTTCTGCTGCGCCCGCTGCTCAAATGGCTGATGATTTTCGTGAGCATCATTCTAACCGCCGTGTTGTTGTGGCATGGCTTGCAAGGGTTGGGAAGTTTGATGAAAGCGGCAGACAGATTGGAAGAAAATTCCAACTGAGGGCGGCCATCAGTCTTTTTGATCGTCGTTGGCTGAGCTTGTCGAAGCCAACTTCGCTGCTTTCGACAAGCCCAGGCAGCGCATTCTCATTGGCAGAGTTCCGTTGGCTGATTTTTCCGTTGAAGAAATCATTGCTTTATTCGCGCGAATTCGATTTTATAACAGCATTGTTTATAGAAGTGGAACTTCGACGCAGAAATGCCTGATGAGTGCGCAAGACAGCCGTGGATTCAACAGTTCAATAATTTCGCCAAAGCTTTCTTGCAATTGCAGAAAGCTGTTGAGCCGGCCCAACAGCGCCGCTCTCCAAGCTCGAAGAGCAGAGTCTCATTCAGGCATTCGAATTCACTCATGAGCTGGCTTGGAATACGTTGAAGGATTTTCTGGAAAGTCGCAGCGTCCAATCACTGCACGGTTCAAAAGACTCAACTCACACAGGCTTGAAAACATGTTCCGTATCATCTCCCTGCTTGGGCTTCTCGGTATCACCGCTGCGATTGTCTGGGCGGTGCGCGCCCACCTTGTCGAATTGGCCGGCACAAAGCAAACCTTGCGACAGCAGAGTCTTGAGCTTAGCAAAAATCTGCGGCAATGGCGGTCGCTTTCGACGCCGGTATTGTTAAGCACGCTTATGCGTTTTTTTTATTTGGCAACGCTGGCCTGCGTTTTGGTTTTGGCGCTGACCGGTTTTCTCCCGGTGATTTTTTGGGGCGCAGCGGTTTCGAATTTTGCACTGATGCTGCATCTCATGCTCGCGCCGCTGTTTGCCATTGGCCTCACGGCGCTTGCGCTCTTTTGGGCGCAACGCCATCGCTTCACTGCCAACGATTGGAAGCATCTGCAGCAGGGATTCAAAAAAGAAAATCATTCGCCTTCATCGATCCAGCCCAATGTCTGGCAAAAAATCTGTTTCTGGCTGGGATTGGCGCTGGCCCTGCCGGTGATTGCTTCAACCATCTTCATGATGTATCCGCTGTTGGGCACGAGCGGGCAGGAATGGCTGTTGCACGTGCACGGCTATGCCGGATTGTTGTTGCTGGCAGTTGTGGTATGGCATACGTATTTTGTTTTGGCGAATCGCCGAAAATAGTTTTGAGATTGCCGGCCGGGCGGTAGCAATTTTCAAACATTGAGGTCATGCGCGAAAAACCGGTTCGCGTCTTTCATGTTCAGGTTGGCTGTATTTTCAATCAAATTGAGGAGAGAATTTCAATGACACGCAAACATGAGAAAAGTAAGATGCGCGCGCTCGCTGTCCTGCTCGCGATGCTGGCGTTACTGATGATTTCTTGCAGCAAAAACGAGTCTGCCGATCAGAGCGCGACGCAAGAAACGCAAACCTCAGCGGCTGAGTCACCCGCGCCGGAAACGACGCCCGCCGAAGAACCGGCGGCAGCACCTGCCGAATCACAACCAGCAGAAACGCCGGCGCAGGCTGCGGCCAAGACCCCGGAGCCTGCAGCCGAACAAGCGGCGGCACAAACAACTCCGGCTTCCACGGAAGTCAAGATGGTCCCAATTGACATCAAACTGCCCAAGCCCATGTTCATCGGCACGCCGCAGAATATTCAAGTGCCCAAGCTCGAAAAGCCGCTGGGCAAGCCGCGCCCGCCTTTCCTTGCGCCCGAAGGCACAACGAATGTTGCTGCCGGCAAGCCGGTGTCAAGCTCGGATGAAGCGCCGGTTATCGGCGAATTGAAAATGATCACAGACGGCGATTGTGAAGCAGGCGACGGCAGCTATGTCGAGCTTGGACCATTTCTGCAACATGTCACCATCGATCTCGGCAAGAAGCACACGATTTATGCGATTCTGGCGTGGCATTATCACAAACAACCGCGCGTCTATTTTGATGTCATCGTGCAAGTCGCGGATGACGCCGACTTCACCAGCAATGTCGCAACATTGTACAACAATGATCTCGACAATTCCGCGAAAATGGGCGTCGGCGAGGACAACCACTACGTTGAAACCTCCGAAGGCCGCTTGATCGACGCCAAAGGCGTACAAGGCCGCTATGTCCGGCTTTACAGCAACGGCAACAGCAACGATGATTTGAACCACTATATCGAAGTTGCGGTGTATGGCAAGCCGGTTGGCGCGATTTAATGTGCGCATTTAACTCGACCTTGTCACGTTCCAAAAATCACCGCAGGGGCGCGGAGATCGCAGAGTAAGATTTATTAGAATTCCCAGCGAACTCTGTTTCTCAGCGGTGAATCTGACATAGTCAAGTTGAGTTTGTTGGATTGATGGAGAGCGGGATTGTTGGGTGATGAAGCAAGGGATCACCCAGCCGGCATCACTCCAATGATCCTCCGATGTCATACTCCATGACTCTTGCGCGCCATGTCGAAACCCCTCATGCCGAATCTCTCTTGCGCCATTCTGGTGCTGGCGATTATTGCTCTGGCTTTGGCTTTGCGCTTGCCAGAATTGCAGCAGCGTCCCATGCACGGCGACGAGGCGGTGCATGCCATCAAGTTCGGCGCCTTGTTGGAAGATGGGTATTATCGTTACGACAGCTTCGAGTATCATGGCCCAACGTTGAACTACTTCACGCTGCTGCCGGCCTGGCTCAGCGGCGCTCACCGTCTCATTCAAGTAAATGAGTGGACGCTGCGCCTGGCGCCGGTTTTCTTTGGCGTTGTTCTCGTCTTGTTGCCGCTGTTGTTGACGGAGGGGATGGGGAAAGTCGCTGCATTTGCCGCTGCCGCGCTGACGGCAATCTCACCGGCCATGGCTTATTATAGCCGCTACTATATTCAGGAAATGTTGCTGGTTTGCTTCACGGCCGGCGTCATTGTGTGCGGCTATCGTTATGCGCAAAGCCCGCGCCCCGGCTGGGCCGTTGCTTTGGGGGTTTTTTTCGGATTGATGCACGCAACAAAGGAGACGTGCATCATTGCGTGGGCGGCGATGGCCCTGGCGTTGCTGGTTATCGGGCGCGGCGAAGCCATCTCACATTTAAAAAAACTCAATCGCGGGCATGTTCTTGCCGCCGCCATTGCGGCGGCCGCTGTTTCGCTGCTGTTTTTCTCGTCATTTTTCACACATGCGCGCGGCCTATTGGATTCTCTCTTAACCTACAAAACCTATCTCACCCGCGCCGGAAATCACGATCTGCACATTCATCCCTGGCATTATTATCTTCATATCCTCGCCTATTTTCGTCTCGGCAACAATCCGTTTTGGAGCGAGGGATTGATTCTTGGCCTGGCGGTGGTGGGCGGCGCAGCCGCTTTTAGAAAGGACTGGAACGGCGAGACAAATCCATCGCTGTTGCGCTTTCTCGTGTGTTACACGGTTATCATGACAGCAGCCTATTCGTTGATTCCCTACAAAACGCCGTGGAATATGCTCAGCTTTTTGCACGGCATGATTTTGCTGGCGGGCGCCGGCGCGATGGACCTGTACAAAATATTGGCAAAGCGTTCAGCCCGAGCAATTGTATTGATAATGTTGCTCGGCGGCGTTGTGCATTTGGGATGGCAATCCTATTTAGCCAGCTATCGCTATGACGAGAATCCCGCTAATCCTTATGTCTATGCTCATCCGGTCAATGATGTCTTCAAGATCGTGCAGCGCGTGGAGGAAATTGCGCAAATTCATCCCGCCGGCCGTAGGATGCATGTGCAGGTCATTTGCCCGGATAACGATTACTGGCCCTTGCCGTGGTATTTGCGCGCATTTGACAATATCGGCTGGTGGCAGGAAGTTGATGCCGAGACGCCGGCGGCGCAGCTCGTCATTGCGGCGCCGCAATTCGAACCTGCGTTAATGCGAAAATTCTATGAGTTGCCTCCACCGGGCCGGCGTTATCTCTACGTTCCGCTGTTTGACGGCTACACGGAATTGCGCCCTCAAATCGAATTGCGCGGTTATGTGAGAAAGGATTTGTGGGATCGTTTGCAGGAACATGAAGCCTCATCGGAAAAGCCAGGTAACGAATAGCGCTTTGCGTTTCAATCGTTAAAACTTGCACATTCTCAGGCAATCTGAAAGTCGAGGCTCATCAAACGTTTCAAAAGTGCGCCCATAAAAGGCGATCTCCCCCAACAAGAAAAAGCTTTTTTCCTGGAATTTCATTTCAGTGGGCAAGACGCCTCCAGAGTCTTATTCTGAGATGCCGGCTGCATAATAACTCCTTATTGTTAGAAATGGCGCAATCATCACAACATATTGACCTCTTCACCAAGCCCGATGGCGCGATTCCCAATCTGCATCGTTTCGCGCACGAAGCGATGGCTACGATTTATGAGATTTTCATCGTCACAGAAGATGCGACCTATGCCCAACAAGCGGCGCACGAAGCGTTTAATGAATTGGATCGTCTCGAGGAAGAATTGAGCCGCTTTCGTGCGAATAGCGACATTACCCGCATTAACAATCTTGCCGCGCATTCGCCCTTGCGCCTGAGTCTCGATACCTTTGAATGCCTTCAGCTTGCCCAACGCATTTCACAGGAAACCAAGGGCGCCTTCGATGTCACAGTCGGCCCGCTGCTGAAGTGCTGGTTGAATCCGGACAAAACATTGCGCACACCCGGGGTCAAAGAGTTGGAAGATGCGCGCCGCAATGTTGGCATGCACTTGATAGAACTTGATGAATTGCAGCATACCATCACATTGCAGGCGAGTCCGGTTCACCTCGATCTGGGCGCCATCGGCAAAGGTTACGCTGTTGATGTGATGGCGAATTTATTGCGCGAGTGGGAGATTGAAATCGCTTTGCTTCACGGCGGCCGCAGCTCGGTTTATGCGCTCGGCGCGCCGCCGGGAACCGCAGGCTGGCCGTTGAGCATCAGCAATCCCATGCGTTCGGAACAACCGCCGATGATGCTTCCTCTCTGCCATCAAGCGGTGAGCGGATCGGGTTTGCAAAAAGGCCGGCATATTATTGATCCTCGCTCCGGCCAGCCGCTTGCAGTTGAACGCGCGGCGTGGGCGATCACGCCGGAGGCCGCGGTTTCCGACGCAATTTCGACGGCTTTTATGATCATGACGTTGGAGGAGATTTCAGGCTATTGCGCGCGACACGCGGAAACGCAGGCGATCATCGCCACGACTGAGGAGGAAGGGTCAGAGAATTTTTTGCAATTCGGCGGGACTTCTCTCACCGCGTGAGGCATCTCATGCCTGTTCTTTTTGTAAAGTTTGTTTAATGGTTTTCAACTCGCGGATAATTTGTTGCGGACTGCGCGTGAAGGACAGGCGGCTGTCGCGGTCGCAGGTCCATTCCACCGGAAATTCTTTGATGCGGTAGCCTTTGCGTCGGGCGCGCAGGATGATTTCGATATCGAACATAAACCCGTCGCTGCGGCAGGCGCCGAACAATTCGCGTGCAACCTCGCCGCGATAAATTTTAAAACCGCATTGCGTGTCAGACAGTGACGCGGGCACGCGCATCCAATAAACCGCGAGCCAGCGAAAAATTTTGGCGGTGAGGCGGCGGAGCCATGTTTGAGGTTTGATAATCCTGCTCCCCGGGAGTTTGCGCGAGCCATGCGCGAGTTCACAATCGCCGTTTTGAATCATGCGTAATCCGGCCAATGCGTTTTCATACGGTATGCACAAACCGCTGTCGGCAAACATGAGATATTTGCCGCTGGCCGCAGCCACGCCGGCGCGAAGGGCGAAGCCTTTGCCGCGGTTCTGCTCATAACGAATGATCATGCATCTCACTTCCGGGCCGCATGCGATGCCTTGGGCGACAGCCGCCGTATCGTCGCGGCTGCCGTCATCAACGACGATGATCTCTCCGGCAAGATGGTTGCTTTTTAAAAAAGCGCAAGCGGCTCGCATATCGGCTGCAATTTTTGCCCGTTCTTCGAAAACCGGTATGATGATGGAAAGTTCCATGAAGCATGGTATTAAGATTGTTGCTGGTGCGCAACTAGAATTTCAAAGGGTAACGGGGCTTTGCTCTGCGGCGGAGATTGGGCTGCACTCGGATTCATTCGAAAGTACTCCCGCAAAGCACGGGAGATGCCCGCCTCCCGCAGAATCCGCTCACCAAAATCCCTGCTTTTATAGCAAACATTCACCTGTAATGGCACAAATTCGCTTTCACAGGACAAACGCAGTAGAACCGAGGACAAGTGCTTATGATCAAGCCTATCTTGCAAGATGATGCTTTTCTCGCAGATGTTCAACGCATTGCGGCAGATCATGAATCGTTTCATCTGTGGTGGCTGGGCCAAAGCGGCTTTCTGCTGCAATGGCAGGGCCGGCATATTTTACTCGATCCCTATCTTTCTGATTCATTGACAAAAAAATATGCCAACACCGATCGCCCGCATGTTCGCATGACGGAACGGGTGATCGATCCTGCGCGCCTTGATTTTATCGATGTCATCACCTCCAGCCACAATCATACTGATCATCTTGATGCTGAAACGCTGCTGCCTGTGATGAGTGCCAATGCCAAGGCCGCGCTGGTTATTCCTGAAGCCAACCGCAGTATTGTCGCCGAGCGGCTGAAGATTGACGCGGCTCTGCCGGTTGGTGTCAACGCAGGTGAAACTGTCGAGATCAACAATTTCAAAATCACCGGCGTGCCGGCGGCGCATGAAGAACTTGAACGCGATGAACAAGGCCGCTGCAAGTTCATGGGGTTTGTGATCCAATGCGGACCGTGGACGCTCTATCACAGCGGCGACACGATTCAGCATGAGGAGATCGTGGCTCGGTTGAAGGATTTTTCTATCGATGTCGCGCTGTTGCCCATCAATGGCCGCAAGGGCGATCCGCGCATTGCCGGCAATCTCAACCCGCAAGAAGCTGTTGCCCTGGCGCGTCAAATCGGCGCGCAGCTCGTGATCCCATGCCACTACGATATGTTTGCATTTAACACGGCTGATCCGCGAGAATTCGCGCGCGAAGCCGAAGTGCAGGGCCAGCCATATCGCGTGTTAAAATGCGGCGAGCGGTGCAGCATTCCTGGAATAAAACAATTGACAGAAGTGGAAATTCCATTATCTTGAAGGCGTGAAAACGCATGGCCTTTAGAAGTCGAATACAACTCAGAGGGTTTTCTGCCCACAGAATTGAAATCCCACAGATGGGCTTTCTGTTTTTCATCGTAACCATTTTGTTATGTTCCCGCTGCGATTTGGCTGTTGCACTAGAAAAGCAAGAATTCTTGCAAACCCCAGGTTTCAACCTACCTCAGGTAAGCGATTAATGTTTTGAGCAGACCATAAACAGTTTCAATAATTTTTTGTGCAAGCATCATCCCCGCCAATTAAAACAGGAAAGGAAAACGTCTATGAGTGATCAAGAAACAACTTCACAAAGCGGCGTTATGTCGCGCCGGCAATTTTTGGGCACGGCCAGCGCCGCAGCGGCATTCACGATTGTGCCGCGTCGCGTGCTCGGCGGCCCTGGTTTTGTGCCGCCTAGTGATAAAATCAATCTTGCCGTGATCGGCGTTGGCGGGCAGGGCACATTCGACATGACGCAGTTCATGGAACTGCCGGAGGTGCAAGTGATCGCCGTGGCAGATCCCGTGCAAGAAATGGATTACAGTAAATTTTATTTCGGCGGGATCAAGGGGCGTGAGCCGGCCAGGCAATTGGTGAATGAAACCTACGCCAAACAAGCCGGCAACGGCGCCTACAGCGGTTGCAATGCCTATGTTGATTTCTATGAGATGCTCGAAAAAGAAGCCGGTATTGATGCGGTTTGTGTTTCGACCACGGACAGTCTGCACGCGTTTGCCGCAATGGCCGCGATGAAAAAGAACAAACATGTTTATTGCCAGAAGCCCTTGACGCACGATGTGTGGGAGGCGCGCCAACTCACACTGGCCGCGCGCGAATACAAAGTCATGACGCAAATGGGCAATCAAGGCCGCGCCGGTGAAGGCAATCGCTTAATGGTGGAATGGATCGAGGACGGCGCAATCGGCGATGTGACGGAAGTGCATTGTTGGACGGACCGGCCCGCGGGCTACTGGCCGCAAGGCGTGCAGCGTCCGGAAGAAACGCCCTCTTTGCCGCCCACGATTGATTGGGATCGCTGGCTTGGTCCGGCGCCGTGGCGTTATTTCCATCCGATTTATTTGCCGTTCAATTGGCGCGGCTGGTGGGATTACGGCACCGGCGCGCTGGGCGATATGGGGTGCCATATTCTCGATACGCCGGTGTGGGCGCTGCAACTCGGCCATCCCACGGCAGTGCAAGCCAGTTCCTCGCCGTTCACCGACGACAGCGGCCCCATCGCTTCTATCGTCACCTTCGAGTTTCCGGCGCGCGGAAAAATGCCACCGGTGAAATTGATCTGGTATGAAGGCGGGCTTACCCCGCCCCGCCCGATTGAGCTGGAAGCCGGCCGGCGCATGGGCGATGGCAGCGGCACGCTGTTCATCGGCACCAAGGGCATGATGATGTGCAACACCTATGGCGAGCAACCGCGCCTGATTCCCGAAACCAGCATGAAAGCCTACAAGCAACCGCCCAAACGCCTCAAGCGGGTTGCCAATGGCCTCTCCGGCATTTACGCCGATTTCATCAACGCAATTAAAACCGGCGAACCGGCGTGCTCGAATTTTGATGTTTCCGGACCGTTGAGCGAAATCGTGTTGATGGGCAATCTCGCCGTGCGCGTGAATGCGGCCTTCCAGGATAAAGGGCTGCGCGGCCAACGCCTGCTGTGGGACGGCGAAAAGATGGAAGTCACCAACATGCCCGAGGCCAACAAATTCGTCAAACGCGAATATCGTGACGGGTGGAGTTTGTAAACGATGAATTTTTCAAAACGATAATCGCATCGTCGAGTTGCCTCTGCCCCGATCCCACTCACAAAACAAGGGCGACACTGCGAAGCTCACCCCATGTTGTTTTGGAACCCTTGGGATTTTTGTGGGGTTTCGCCCAATGGTGGTTGCGCTTTTCAAATAAACAGCCGAGTTGCACATGATTTATGAGTTGGTACGATGCCGAAACGTTGGGCTGAACGTGAACCATATCCCGCGCTTTACAAAGCTGAGGCAACTCTGACGCTGGAAGCATTGCCCTGGGTGAAGCTCGCCTCACCAAAGATGCATCACCCAATACTAAAATAAACCATCAACAAAATCGGAGGAGGATTGCCTATGCTCGAATGCGTTGTGGGTGCCGTGGCTGCTTTACAAGGCGAAGAGATCATGGCTCGAACAGTTGAGCCGCAATACGAATTATCTCATCTCAGGAGGTTATCATGACTACCCTAGACATGCTCTGGCTGCCCATTTTGCTGTCCTCGGTGTTTGTTTTCGTGGTGAGCTCCGTTATTCACATGGTGTTGCCCTGGCACAAAGGCGATTACCGCAAAGTGCCGAACGAGGACAAAGTGATGGATGCGCTGCGCCCGTTCGCGATTCCGCCGGGCGATTACATGATGCCTCGCGCCGCGAGCATGAAGGATATGGGCACGCCGGAATTCGTGGAGAAGATGAATAAAGGTCCGGTTATGATCTTCACGGTTATACCGAACGGCCCACCCACGATGGGGAAGAGTCTCGCGCTTTGGTTTCTTTATTCGGTTGTTATCGGATTTCTTGCGGCATACGTTGCCGGACGCGCGCTGGCTCCCGGCGAGCCATATCTTGACGTGTTCCGCTTCGTCGGCACCACGGCGTTCATTGGATACGCGGTTGCTCTCTTGCAGACGTCGATCTGGTATCATCGCGCCTGGAGCACGACGATCAAAGTCATGATCGACGGATTGATCTATGCGCTCGTGACTGCCGGCACGTTTGGTTGGCTGTGGCCATAACCAATGATTCGTACCGCCGGGTATCTTCGTTGGGATTGGCAAGGCGGCAACATTTGAAGTCTTTCTCGAAGCGATGTCGCGCGGTTTGTTGGTAAGCCCGGCTTGGCATGAGAGAATTATCTTTGACTCGAATTCTTGGAGGAGGAGACGAGATGGACGGAAAGCAAAGACGGCTTTCGCGCCGTGAATTTTTGGAGACGACGGCAAAAGCGACGGTCGCTGCTTCGTTGCTGGGCGCGGCAGCCGTCAGAAGCGCGCCGCCGAACAAACAGCGCGTGGCGCTGGTTGGCACCGGCATTCGCGGCTCAAATATGTGGGGCAAAGAGTTGCTCGCCGAAGCCGGCGACCGCGTCGAACTTGTAGGACTCTGCGATATCAATCGCAAGCGCGTCGAAGTTTGCAAAAATCATATCGGGCATGCAATTCCCACCTTCACCAAGCTCGATGAAATGCTGGAACAAACCCGCCCGGAAACCCTGATCGTCTGCACCAAAGATTCCACTCATCACGAACAAATCATACGCGGCCTCGACTTCGGTTGCAACATTATCACCGAAAAACCGATGACCACCGATGAAAAGAAATGCCGGGCAATTCTTGAGGCAGAAAAAACGTCCGGCCGCAAGATTACCGTGACCTTCAATTATCGCTACATGCCGACCGCGCTAAAAGTCAAAGAGCTGCTCATGGCCAATACGATCGGCGCGATCACTTCGATTGATTTTCACTGGTATCTTGACGTTTATCATGGCGCAGACTATTTTCGCCGCTGGCATGCCTATAAAGAAAACTCCGGCACCCTGTTCGTGCACAAGTCCACACATCATTTCGACCTGATCAACTGGTTTCTCGAAGCGGATCCGCTACAGGTGAGCGCGTTCGGGGCTTTGCGGAAATATGGACGCAACGGCGCGTTTCGTCACCGCCATTGCCGCGGCTGTTCGTTCAAGGAGAAATGCGAGTTTTACTGGGATATCACGCAAAGGCCGGAGCTGGTCAAACTCTACGTTGATTGTGAGTCCGAAGACGGTTATTTGCGTGATGCTTGTGTGTTTCGCGAGGATATTGATGTTTATGACACCATGGTGGCGAACGTGTCGTACAGCAACGGCGCGATGATGAGTTATTCGCTCAATGCGTTTATGCCGTATGAGGGCTATCATCTGGCCTTAAACGGCACGCACGGACGTTTGGAAGTGCGGAATTATGAGCGCCAGCCGTGGCAGGTCGCCAAGCCCAGCGAGATTCGCCTGACAAAAAATTTTGGCGGAACGGAGTTGATCGAATCGACTCAAGCAGAAGGCGGACATGGCGATGCCGACCCCATGCTGCAGAGGATGCTTTTCAATCCCGAAATGCCTGATCCGTACAAGCAGCACGCCGATTCACGCGCCGGCGCCATGTCGATTCTCACCGGTATTGCGGCGGTGAAAAGCGTGGCCCGTCGCGAGCCGGTGAAGATCTCGGATTTGATCAAATTGTAATCTAAAGCGATGGTTTATATTTATATGAATATTGACTTGATTAATATAGATTTGAGTCGCTAATTTTTCTTATTGTTGTATTGATTTATAAACTGATACTTGAAGGGTAAGGCTTGGGGTTTTGGCAAATGCGGAGTCTGGAAATATAGCGTTTTGAGCCAAATTTTCAGGCATGCCCTCCCCGAGGAGATTGCAAATCGCAAGAAACTTCCAAACACGGAGAAGTCGTGAGTTACTCGCCCTCTGAATCCCGCTACAATGTCATGCGCTACAGCCGTTGCGGACGCAGCGGTTTGAAATTGCCGGCAATCTCGCTCGGCCTCTGGCATAACTTCGGCGGCGCCGATGTTTTCGAAAACGCCCGTTCGATGGTTCAGCGCGCGTTCGATCTCGGCATCACGCATTTTGATCTCGCGAACAACTATGGCCCGCCTTATGGTTCTGCCGAGGAAACCTTTGGCAAAATTCTGCAAAAAGATCTCGCCAGTTATCGCGATGAATTGATCATTTCTTCCAAAGCCGGGTGGGACATGTGGCCGGGGCCGTACGGCAATTTCGGCTCGCGCAAATATCTCATTGCGAGTTTGGATCAGAGCCTGAAGCGCATGGGCCTGGATTATGTCGACATCTTCTATCATCATCGGCCCGATCCTGAAACGCCGCTGGAAGAAACTCTCGGCGCGCTCGATCACCTCGTGCGCAGCGGCAAGGCCTTGTATGTCGGCATTTCGCAGTATGATGCCAAGTTAACCCAACAGGCTGCCGCCATTCTGCGCCATCTCGGCACACCTTGCTTGATCCATCAACCGGTTTATAACATGTTCAATCGCTGGGTTGAAGATGGCCTGCTTAAAGTGCTGCATGAAGAAGGCATTGGCTGCATTGCGTTCTCGCCGCTTGCGCAAGGGTTGCTTACTGACAGATATTTGCAGGGCATACCGGCGGACTCGCGCGCGCTCAAACCAAAAGCCTATCTGCGCCGCGATGATATCACTGCGGAAAAAGTGGATAAAGTACGCAAGCTGCGAACCATCGCGCAGCAACGCGGCCAATCCATGGCGCAGATGGCCATAGCATGGGTGCTGCGCCATCCGGCCATGACTTCGGCGTTAATTGGCGCGAGCCGCGTAAGCCAAATCGAGGAGATCGTGGCGACGCAAAACAATTTAAACTTCTCTCCGGAGGAATTGCAGGCAATCGATGACATTTTAAGAAATTCCACCAACTGAGGCGCTGTTTCAATTGATATGAATTTGAGAGCCAGGCAAAACATGAAAGGAATCACATGACGAAACAGACTTTGAAGCTTGGGATGATCGGCGCGGGGTTTGTTGCGAAGTTTCATGCCCGCGCGTTGAGGCAGGTGAGAGGTGTGGAAATTGCAGGCATCACGGCAAAAGCAAATGCGGAAGAGTTGTCGACATTCGTAAAAGCCAATGGCTTGGGGCCGGGCATCGTTTATTCCGAGGTGGCTGAAATGGCCAACCATGTTGATGCCATTGCGATTTTCACGCCCAATTTCACCCGCGTCGAGATTGTTGAGAAGATCGTCGACGCCGTCAAAAAAGGCGCGGCGCTGCAAGGATTGATTTGCGAGAAACCGTTGGCGCGCAATCTCAAAGAAGCGCGCCGCATCGTCGATTTGGTGAATGAGGTCAAGCTCAAGACGGCCTATTTTGAAAATCAAATTTTCATGAAACCGGTTCGCACGCAATTGCAGCAGCTCGCGCCGCAGCAAAAAACCATGGGCCCGCTGGTGCTGACTCGTTCTGCGGAAGAGCACGGTGGTCCGCACCAAGGGTGGTTCTGGGATCCCACGCGACAAGGCGGCGGCGTGCTTTTGGATATGGGTTGCCACAGCATTGCCGTGGGATGGTACTGTCTCACGCCGCCCGGCAAGCCGCCAACGTTTCTGCAACCCGTTTCGATTTCCGCAGATTGCTCGTTGTTAAAATGGGGGCAAAAACCCTGGCGCGAAAAATTACTGCAAAAAACGGGCGTGGATTACAGCAAGACTCCGGCAGAAGATTTTGCCACCGGGATGGTGACTTTCAAGAATCCCGAAACCGGCCAACTCGTTAAGGCGCAGTTCACGGACTCGTGGATGTTCGAGAAACAGGGCTTGCGTTTGTTTATGGATGGCATGGGGCCGGGTTATGCATTCGAAATCAATACGCTCAACTCTTCGTTGCAAGTTTTTATCGGCGACGTTGCGGCAGAGGCAGTTGCGGATGCGGAAACCGCGCTGGAAAAAGCGACGGCCTCGCGCGGCCTGCTCGCGGTGCAATACAATGAACCGGATTTGTACGGTTACACCGACGAAAACGAAGAGGCGTCTGCGGCATTTCTCGCGGGCCGCGATGGTTTTTTGCCGCTGAGCTACGGCCTTGAAATCACCAAGCTCTGCATGGCGGGTTACATGGCCGCCGAACGCAAACAGACCATTGATCTTACCAATCCTGCCATCCAAAAAGAATTGGAAACCTACGTGCCGGTGATTCAGCAGGGTAGAGGCGCGGAGGTGTTGTTCGGTTAAAGCATGGCCGTTTTCACTGTAGCCGCCGTGGTTGTGACTCATGTCTAAAATGTTATTTGGAGGTGCATATCATGTTTATTACGCGCCGAAAATTTTTACAAACCTGTGCCGCGGGTGTTGCTGCGGTTGCATCCAACGCCAATGCGTTTGCAAATTGGAAAACATTCCCGATACTCGATCACCGGCTTGGCCGGGTCAAGCTCGGCAAAACAGGCCTTACGGTTTCGCGGCTGGCCATGGGCACAGGCACCAACGGCTGGCGGCAGCAATCCAATCAAACGCGGTTGGGCATGAAAAATTTCGTCGGGATGGCCGAATATGCTTATGGATCGGGCCTCACATTTTTTGATGCCGCAGACACCTATGGCTCGCATGCCTATTTGCGCGAGGCCTTGAAAACCATTCCACGAGAGAAGATTGTGATACTCACCAAAATTTGGGTGCAATCTCGCGGCTGGCCCGGGTCGCAACAAGCCACGGAGATATTGGACCGATTTCGTAAAGAGATTAATACTGATTATCTCGATATCGTGCTGTTGCATTGCCAGACCTCGCCGGACTGGCTGGCGGAAACACAGCGCCTGCGCGAGTCGCTGTCACAAGCCAAGTCGCAAGGCGTCGTCCGCGCGTTGGGCGTGTCCTGCCATTCGTTTGAAGCGCTGCAAGCCGCGGCGGCGAGCGACTGGGTTGACGTTCTTTTAGCGCGCATCAATCACACCGGAAGCGCGATGGACGGCAAGCCGGAACGAGTCATGCCCGTGCTCAAGCAAGCGCATGATCGCGGCGCCGGTGTGATCGGCATGAAAATCTTCGGCGCCGGCGCGCTAACGCAGGCCTCACAACGGCAGCAAGCGCTGCATTACGTCTTGCAAAGCGGCAACGTCGACGCGATGACGATCGGGTTTGAGAACATTGCGCACGTCAGCGATGCCGTCAATCGCGTCAACGGGATTTTGCAAAGTTGACGTAAGCGCGCGACGAATCGCCGCTCGTTGACATTGCTCTGTAAATCTTCAGCCCCGGCATTTGTTGTGGTAAAGCCACACCCGAGCCGTGGCTGAATATTGCCGAGCAAGAATGTTAAAATTCAGGGATGGCCAATTTTATTTGACTCCAATCCAGCAGCTCTCACCAAACCGAGGAGGAAGGATGAGCACCAAAACCTACGTGCAGCTTAGCACCATGATGTTTCTGCAATTCTTCATTTGGGGTGCGTGGTTTGTGACGTTGGGCACGCATCTGGCGCACATTGGATTTTCCGGCAGCGATATCGGCTACACTTATTTGATGAACAATATCGCCGCCATCCTCTCGCCTTTTTTTGTGGGCATGATTGCCGACCGCTTTTTCGCATCGCAAAAAGTGCTGGGAGTGTTGCATTTGCTTGGGGGATTCCTCATGTATGTTTCCGCCGATATCACCGCAGTTGGGATGCTGATTGGCGGCTTGCTGCTTTATAATCTCACGTACATGCCAACGCTGGCGCTAGTCAATGCGGTGGCCTTCAACCAAATGGACAGCCCGGACAAACAGTTTCCGAATGTGCGCGTATGGGGAACCATCGGTTGGATTGTTGCCGGCCTGGTGATCACGTTCGTGCTGGCGGATTTCATGCCCGAGGTTGAGAAAAGCTCGATGCCCATGAAAATGGCGGCGCTGGCCTCGGTGGTGATGGGACTATTCTCATTTACACTGCCGAACACGCCGCCGCAAAACGTTGGCAAAAACGTGACGATCGGCGAAGTGCTGGGCCTGAAAGCCTTGCGTCTGCTTAAAGAGCGCAACTTTTTGATTTTTGTCGTGTGTTCATTGCTCATTTCCATTCCCCTAGCGTTCTATTATAATTTCACCAACCTGTTTCTGAACGAGCAGGGCATGACGGGCGTGGCGGCCAAGCAAAGCATGGGACAAATGTCTGAAGTTCTTTTTATGGTGCTCATGCCGTTCTTTTTTATTCGCCTTGGGGTAAAGAAGATGCTGTTGGCGGGCATGCTGGCCTGGGTGTTGCGCTATGCTCTCTTCGCCGCCGGCAATGTGGATTCATTGGTATGGATGCTTTATCTCGGCATTCTCTTGCACGGCATCTGCTATGATTTCTTCTTTGTTACCGGCCAAATCTACGTTGATCAAAAAGCCTCGAAAGATATTCGGGCGAGCGCACAAGGTTTCATTGCGTTGATTACGTACGGCGTCGGAATCGGCTTGGGCTCGATTCTCTCGGGCAAAGTCGTCGATGCTTTCACGTCAGAAGGCGTGAAGCATTGGGGCCAAATTTGGTGGGTGCCTTGCGGCATCGCGCTCGTGATTGCATTGTTTTTCTCGATGACGTTCAAAGATGATGGCGTTAAGAAAAACACATGATTCTAAACCGCCCGGGCGCTTTGGGGAGGATTATTGATCCATGTTCTTGAGTGTTTTCCTTAAAAAGACAGCGCCCGGGCTGTTGTTTCGACGATGGCACAAGCTTGATCACTCATGAAAGAAATCATCTCGTTCCACGCTCAAAAGAATTCGAATCAGATTACCCGACGCGAGTTTCTGCGGCAATCGCTATTTGCCGGCGCAGCGGTGGGCGCGGGACTCAGGAGTTTCAGTGTTTCTGCGTACAAGCGCATCGTGGGCGCCAACAATGATATTCGCGTTGCGGTGGTAGGCCATCGCATCAAAGGCGCGGATCATATCGAAGTTTTTCGCAACTTGCCGGGTGTGCGCGTGGCGGCCTTGTGCGAGGTGGATGATGAACTTCTGGCGCGCGAGGCGCAGAAATTCAAGGATCGCAACGAAACCGTCAAAACGTATCGCGATGTGCGCCAATTGCTCGACGACAAAGATATCGATGCCGTGGTCATTGCGACCCCCAACCATTGGCATGCGTTGATGGGCATTTGGGCGTGCCAGGCCGGCAAGGATGTTTATGTCGAGAAGCCGGTTTCGCACAACATTTGGGAAGGCCGCAAACTGGTGGAGGCAGCGCGCAAATACCAACGCATCGTGCAGGCCGGCATGCAAAATCGCTCGGATGTCGGATTTGCTGAAGCCGCCGCCTACCTTCAAGCCGGCAATCTCGGCAAGGTTTTGTGGGCGCACAGCGTTTGGTATGGCGAGCGCCAGAGCATTGGCAGAGTCGATCAACCGCAGCCCATTCCAGCAAATATTGATTACAATCTCTGGACCGGGCCGGCGCCCCTCGTGCCGCTGATGCGCAAGCGGTTACATTACGACTGGCATTGGTTTTGGGAAACCGGCAGCGGCGAGATGGGCAACTGGGGGCCGCATCAAATCGATGATTGCCGCTTTGCCATGAATCTCGCCGGTTTGCCGCGGCGCCTGATGAGCTTTGGCGGGCGTTTTGTGTTCGATGATAATGCCGAGACGCCCAACACGCATATTGCCATTTTGGATTATGCCGCCGCGCCTGTCATCATCGAGATCCGCAATCTGCCAACCGCAACCGGCCAGCGCATGATGGATCACCAGCGCGGGGTAAGAGTCGGCAACATTATTCAATGCGAGCACGGTTATTTTGCCGGCGGCCGCGGCGGCGGTTGGGCCTATGACAACAACGGCAACAAACTCAAGCAATTTGCCGGCGACGGCGGCGGCACGCATCAAGCAAACTTCATCGCCGCGATGCGCAGCCGCAAGCCGGACGATCTGCGCGCTGAAATCCTCGAAGGCCACATTTCATCGCTGCTGTGTCATGTGGCGAATATCTCGTATCGTGTGGGCAAGGGCGCGTTAACCGAGCAGATGCGGAAAGAAATTTTTCCGCATGCGCAAGCGCGGGAAACCCTGGAACGCTATTGCGAACATTTGTTGCGCAACGGCGTCAATTTGCAACTGCCGCTCACGACGTGGGGGCCGTGGCTGGAACTCGATCCCAAAAACGAAAGGTTCACCGGCAATCTTTCCCCGGCTGCCAACAAATTCCTGACCAGAAAAAAGTATCGCAAACCGTTTGTCGTGCCCAACAAGGTGTGAAAGGCCTTTATTGATTTCAAAGATCGAGTGTGATTGTGTCGCGATTTTTAAGGACATTGATTTTGATCGTTTTTCTCCCCGTGGCCTATGCCTTCGCAGCCGAGGGCTTTCGTTTTTTTATGTTGAACATGAAAGCGCTGGCGCTGAACTGGATGACATATGGTTTCGCATTTTATGTGCTTCTGTATCTTTTCTTTTTCCACTCTCGGCTCCGTTTTCTGGAGGTTTTTGAGCATGAATTGGGGCACATGCTGATGGCGTCATTGTTTCGCTTACGTGTCGCAGATTTCCACGTGACCCCCAAAGGGGGCGTTGTAGAATATGTGCGTCCCAGCAACGCCGTCGTACGGCTGGCGCCATACTACTTGTCCGTGTTCACGCTTCCGTGGCTGATATTCAAACCATTTGCAACGACATCGGTTCATCAAAGCATTGATTTCTTCATCGGCCTGACTTTTGCATTTCATTGCTCAGCTCTGGCAAAGGAGTTCAGGCATTGGCAGCCAGATATACGCAAAACAGGATTGTTCCTGGCGATCGTCATTGTTCTTTTTCTGAACACGTTTTTTACAGTCTTTGCCTGCAGTTTTGCGCTGAACAAGTACAGTTATGTTTTCAACTATTTCAAGCAAAGCCTCGTAACCGCCCTCCATGCCTATCAAGCGATTGGGCAAATTCTCGCGCAAGCGGTTGCAGGTTTCAATCAAACCAAAGTCTCCTTGCAGATCTAAACAGTGTGCTTATGAAACGACAAGACTGGTTTTTAGTGTGCGCCTTCCTTGCTGCCGTGTTTTGGTCCTGCTCTGAACACAAACCATCGGCGCGCGAGAACCGTTTCGTACGCGCGCAAGGAAAAAACCTCGTCACGCCCGAGGGCAATCTTCTGAAATTGCGCGGCATCAACCTCGGCAACTGGCTTTTGCCCGAGGGCTACATGTTCAAGCTGGAAGTAACCACGGCGCATTGGCAGATTCAACAAGTGATCAAAGAATTGGTGGGGCCGGCGGAAGCGCTCGCGTTTTGGCGGCAATATTATCAAACCTACATCACACGCGAGGATATTCGTTTCATCAAAGAAATCGGGTGCAACTCGCTGCGTGTGCCGTTTAATTACAAACTGCTCACGCCCGAGGATTATCCGGAGATCTGGCTCGCATCTGGATTTGCTTTGCTGGACAGCGTTATCGCGTGGAGCAAGCAGGAGGGACTCTACGTCGTTCTCGATATGCATGCGGCGCCCGGCGGCCAAACCGGCACCAACATCGACGACAGCGCCGGGCATCCGTGGCTGTTCGAAAGTGCAGAAAGCCAGGAACGCGCCATCGCCATCTGGCGCAAGCTTGCCGAGCGCTATCGCGACGAGCCAACGGTAATTGCTTACGAACTGCTCAATGAGCCGATCCCGCACTTCGAAGGTTATGAAAAATTCAATCCCCTGCTGGAGCCGCTTTACCAGCGCATGGTCGTGGCGATTCGTGAAGTTGATCCGCACCATCTTATCATTCTGGGCGGCGCGCAATGGAATACGAATTTCAGCGTGTTCGGGCCTCCATTTGCAGATAATCTTGTTTATGCCTTTCACAAATATTGGATGGAGCCGGTGCAGGAACAGATTCAGGAGTATGTCGATTTCCGCGAGCGCTACCAGGTTCCGATTTACATGAGTGAATCCGGCGAGAACACGGATGCCTGGATTGCGGCCTATCGCGAGCTGTTGGAACAGAATGATATTGGCTGGTGTTTTTGGCCTTACAAGAAAATGGCGGCAACGAGTTGCATGCGCACGTTTGCGCCTCCACCCCATTGGGATGAAATCATTGCATTTGCCAAAATTCATCATGCCGACCCGGCAGACATCAAGAAGTATCGCCCGCCTCTTGAACACAGCCGTGCCGCGCTTGCCGGTTTTCTGGAGAACATTCGCTTTCAAAATACCAGCGTCAATGGCGGTTATATTGCCGCATTGGGCTTGCAAGCAAGCGTTGCCGCGCCATAAACTGGCTGAAAAGCAGTATGCGATGAACCTCTCAAAGGTATAATGGAATTTTGAAAGTGTCGCGGCCACGGAAATGAAATCCCACCGAAAGTTTTTTTGATACCGGCTCGCCCGGAACAGGATTTGGATGTGACAATGGCAGATGATTTCTTATTCTCCGGAGTTGATTGATTGAATTAATCAACTCAAGAGATGGTGTCTTTGAGCAAGAATGATCGATACTCACTTCGAGGCATATTATGATGAACCGGCGCCAATTTCTTAAAACCGGCTTCAGCGTTGCGTTCGCGGCGCCTTATTTCATTCCGTCGCCAGTTCTTGGCCGCAGCGGCGCAGTTGCGCCGAGCAATCGCATCACCATCGGCTGTATCGGCGTGGGAGGAATGGGCACAGCGAATATGAAAAGCTTTCTGACCAAACCGAATGCGCAGGTGCTTGCCGTTTGCGACGTGGACACGCAGCATCGCAACCAGGCGCGTGACGTGGTGAATGAAGCCTATGCGAACACCGATTGCGCCGCTTACAATGATTTTCGCGAATTGCTCGAACGTGAGGATATTGACGCCGTGATGATTGCGACGCCGGATCAGTGGCACGGCATCATGGGCGTGGCAGCTGCGCGTGCGCGTAAAGATATCTATGCAGAAAAGCCGCTGGCGTACACGATCTCCGAAGGCCGCGCCATTGTTGCTGCGGTGCAGCGCTACGGCGTGATTTGGCAAACCGGCAGTTGGCAGCGCTCGCAGCGGCATTTTCGTTTTGCCTGTGAACTCGTGCGTAACGGCCGCATTGGCAACGTTCAGACCGTGAGAGTCGGTTTGCCGTTCGGCAATAGCATTGACAAACGAAGCACACAACCTTGCCCTCCGCCCGCAGGATTTGATTATGACATGTGGCTCGGTCCCGCGCCGTGGCGGCCGTACAATCCCAGCCGGTGCCATTGGAATTTCCGCTGGATTAGCGATTACTCCGGCGGCCAGCTTACTGATTGGGCCGGGCATCATTGTGACATTGCCAATTGGGCCATGAACACCGAAGCCTCCGCGCCCAACGAGATTGAGGGCGCGGCGATTTTTCCGGCTGCGCAAGACGGTTTGTTCGATACGCCGGAATCGTATTACTTTGAATGCAAATATGCCGAAGGCTTTACCATGATTGTGTCGGATCGCCAGCAGCAACCGAAGGGCATGGGCGTGCATTTCATCGGCAGCGAGGGTTGGATTCATGTCGATCGTTCCGGTTTGGATGCGCATCCGCGATCGTTGTTGAAATCCGTTATCGGCCCGAATGATATTCGGCTTTATGAGAGCAACGATCATGTCGGCAATTTTCTCGACTGTGTGGCCAGCCGCGCCAAAACCATAACACCCGCGGAAGTTGCATATCATGCCATTCTGATCGGCCATCTCGGCAACATTGCCATGAAGCTCGGACGCAAAATACAATGGCATTCCCAAACCGAGCGTTTTGTTAATGATGCTGAAGCTGATCGTCTGCTCTCACGGCCGATGCGGAGTCCCTGGATGATTTAAACATGTTTTCCCAAATCATCCGCAAGTTAAGCGCGCAATTCGGCCTGCCGCTGTGCGGCTTGCGGACGATTTTCATGGATCGTCTGGCGCAATTCAAGCAAGAGAATCGAGCAAAAGGCATTCTCATCAATGATGACGCGCCTCTGAACGAAGCCGGCAACCAGTTGCTTGCCGAGCATCTGTTGAAGATCATTACGCAGCGTAACTCAGATTTGAATATGTTGAAACTTCGTGCAAGATCACATCTCGCGCTCTGCCTGGTTGTGTTCTGGTCCGGCCTGGCGTTCGCGCAAATTCCTTCCGAGGATTTACAAAAAATTGAAAAAGCCGTTCCGCAACAAGCCTCTGCGAAGCCACAACAGCCGCGCACGCTGTTGGTGTTCACCCGCGCCGAGGGCTATAAGCACAGTTCGATTCCATATGCAGCGAAAGCTCTGGAGCTGATCGGAAAGCAAACCGGGGCTTTCTCAACCGTGATCAGTGCTGAGATGTCCGCGTTCGCGCCGGACAATCTTCAACAATTCGATGCCGTGCTTTTTGCCAGCACTACGCAACTCGCCTTTGACGATTTCAAGCTGCGCCAGAGCTTGATGACATTTGTTCAGAGCGGCAAGGGCATTATTGGCATTCACGCGGCGACGGATAATTTTTATAACTGGCCGGAAGCCGCTGACATGTTAGGCGGGCATTTTGACGGCCACCCCTGGACTTCCGACGGAACGTGGATCATCAAAATCTCCGATCCGGCACATCCGCTTACGGCCGCGTTTCGAAGCAAAAATTTTGCTATCCGCGATGAAATCTATCGCATTCGCGCGCGCAGCTTGCGTCAAAATGCCCGGGTTCTGGTTGCGCTCGACATGGCTGATAAAGCGAATCGCGCGGCCAATGGCGTGCGTTTCAATGACCGCGACATTCCGATCAGTTGGGTGCGCCGCTTTGGCGAAGGCCGTGTGTTTTACAGCTCGCTTGGCCACAATCATGAGATTTACTGGAATCCCGCGATTTTACAGCATTTTCTTGCCGGCATTCAATACGCGCTCGGCGATTTGCCGGTCGAGACGACGCCGCTGCCGTTCGAAGTCGAAAAATCTTTTTTGCCGGGCGAGATTGATAAACTTTTTGAGAAAATCAAAACGTACGAGTACGGCGAGAGCCGTGAGCCATTGGTAAATCTCCTTGAATACTTCCGGCTGGCGGCCGCCTCGCCAAAATTGCAGCATGAAAACGAGGCGCGCCTGCTGCAAATACTAACCGGCAAAGCGACTCTTCCCGGCAAACAGTTTGTTTGTGAACAACTGAGCCTTATAGGTTCGAAGGCTTCCGTTCCCACATTGATCCAACTGTTGCACGACTCCTCCGCTTCAGATATGGCGCGGTATGCGCTCGAACGTATTCCTGATCCTGCAGCTGATCAAGCCTTGCGTAAAGCTCTAGCCAAAAGCAGCGGCGCGATTCGGCTGGGCATCATCAATACCATCGGCCAGCGCCGCGATGCTCATGCGGTCGCCGAGCTGGGAAAGCTCGCGAAGAGTTCCGAGGCGGCGACCGCGGCTGCCGCAATCAATGCGCTGGGAAAAATTGGAGATGAAAAATCTGCAAAAATTCTGGCGGAAGCCAAGGATAAAACCACCGGTGCGATGCAAACATTGGTTTGCGACGCGTATTTGAATTGCGCCAGCCTGTTCCTAAAGCAGGGCAAAATGGATAAAGCGGGCGCTATCTATGCGCAACTCAACAGGCCGAATTTTTCGGAAGCGACACGCTTTGCTGCGCTGCGTGGCATGGTGCAGACTCGCCGGGAAAACGTGAATGAATTTGTTCTAAGTTTGATCAAGAATCCCGAAGCGCAAATGCAAACTCTCGGCGTGAATCTCGTCAGTGAAATTCCCGCGACGGAAAGCGTCGCCGGGATTGCGCAAATCCTGCCGGTTTTATCTCCGGCTAATCAAATGCAATTATTATTCTCACTCGCGGAAAGGCCAGAGGACGAGGTGCGGCAGGCAGCCGTTCTCGCGGCGCAAAGTCAGCACCGCGAGGTTCGTGTTGCGGCTTTGCAGGCGCTGGGTAAAGTTGGCGATGCCTCTGCCGTGCTGTTGCTGGCAAACGCGGCTGCCGCAAAAAGCCTGGAATCCGCGAGTGCGCGCAAGAGCCTTTATCGCCTCGGCGGCCCCAATGTCGATGAGACGATCGTCGCCGGCGTTGCTTCGGCAGCACCCGAGGTGCAGATTGAATTGATTCTTGCGGTAAACCAGCGCCGCATCAAGGCGGCGGCGCCAGCGCTGCTTCAAGCGGCCAAGTCTCCCGAAACGCCAGTTCGCCTGGAGGCCGTTCGTGCATTGCGGGTAATTGCAGAAGAAATTCATTTGCCGGATTTGGTTGAATTGTTGGTGCAGGCGCCGAATGCTGCGGAGCGCAACGAGTTGCAGCAGGCCGTTATTGCGGCGGCGTTATCAACGCCGCTGCAAAAACGCAGCGGCGCAGCCGTGCTGAATCATTTCAAAAAAATCCCGCCGGGAACGAATGCCGAGACGCGAAAATCATTGTTGCACGTTTTGGGCAGCATCGGCGATAAAGCGGCATTGCCGGTATTGTTAGATGCACTCAAAGACACATCTGCCGGTGTTATAACCACAGCGATCAATGCGCTCTCGGAGTGGCCTTCTGCCGAACCGGGCGACCATCTTCTTGCCGTTGCCGAACGCTCCCCCAAGAGAACCCATCAAATTCTGGCTCTGCGCGGTTTTGTGCGTCTTTTGCGTTTTGAAAGCGACCGGCCCTCGCCCGACACCATCAAAAAATTCCGGCGTGCGCTGGAATTGGCTGCCAATGCTGAGGAGCAGAAAATGATATTGGGATGGTTGGCAGACGTCAAAGCGCTGCAGGCAATGGATCTTGCCATGGTGCACATGAAAAACGAAGCGTTGCGAGCAGAAGCTGAAGTGGCTGCCGTGAAAATTGCAGGCGCCATCAGCGGCAGTTATCCCGCAGAAACCAAAGCGAGGTTGCAGGAAGTCCTGCAGGGTGCAAAAGCAGATACGCTCGCGCATTTGCAGCAAGCGCGCGCCGTGCTGCAGCAGATTGAGCATTCCGAGGATTTCATGACGCAATGGTTGGTTTCCGGGCCGTATGTGAATCCGGATGAGAACGTCTTCGATTTTGTTTTTCCACCGGAGCAAGCCGGGCAGGGCGAGATCAAATGGCAAATCATGCCGGCAAGCATGAATGCCGGCACGCCGTGGCTGCTCGATTTGGCCGGCGTTTTTGATCGTGAAAATTGCGCAGCATATTTGCGCAATCAAATCTGGTCGGAGCGCGAGCAGCGTGTTCGCCTGGAATTGGGCAGCGATGACGGCATCAAAGCCTGGTTGCATGGCGAATTGATACACGCGCATCGCGCCAGCCGCGGGGTTACTCCGGGAGACGATGCGATAGAAATCTCTTTGCGTCCCGGCTGGAATCCGCTTTTGTTGAAAATCACGCAAGCAACCGGAGGTTGGGGCGCTTGCGCCCGGCTGCGCAATTTGGATGGCAGCAGCGTGTCAGGCGTGAAAGTCGCATTGCCGGAGGAGTAAAAATCAAACGAAGCAAAAAACCGCGGGCGTTGGAACAACCAACCGCGAATTGAGGCGAATATTCCACGCCAGAATTTCAAGCACGCGCAAATCAGAAGCCCGTCAAGCAGCTTCAAATGGGATTTGCCCACAGAAGTAGAACACCCACAGAACCAGCAAAAGCCTTTTCAGTGGGATTTCATTTCGGTGGGCGAAAAACTTGCATCATTTTACTCTCTGCGTTTGAAAAGCTGGACGCCATATTGGCATCTTTTATGTTCATTCATGGTTGCTTTGCATGATCGCGGCTTCAAAATTACCTCGCCCTGGAGCGCATCGCAGATATATTTTTTTGAGATAAACTTAACTTTGACTTTGAACGAGATGGTGAGAGAAGGGAGTGATTATGAGAAGGAATTTTGCGTTGGTTTTCTTGCTTGCGTTTTCACTTGGCCGGGTCTCCTCCGGATTTTCTGAAATCCGTTTGCCGGCGGTGCTTGGCAATCACATGGTGTTGCAACAAAAAAGTGAAGTGAATCTTTGGGGCTGGAGCAATCCCGGTGAAAAAATCCGGGTGATGGTGGATTGGGACACGACGATATATCACGCCACGGGTTTGCGTACCGCCAAATGGAGCGTAAAGATCAAAACACCCGCTGCCGGCGGTCCGTACAAGATCATCTTAAATGGCAGAAATGCGATCGTGTTGGAAGACGTAATGATTGGAGAAGTTTGGCTGTGCAGCGGCCAAAGCAACATGGAATGGAGCGGCAGCCAGGGGTTGCAACAATCCTTCGACGAAGCGCCGCATGCCACCAATACCAAGATTCGCTTTTTCTATGTTCCCAAATCAACGGCGGATTTTCCGCAGGACGATTGCGCCGCCGAGTGGCGCGTCTGCAATCCCGAGGACATGAAGCGGTTCAGCGCCATCGGCTATTTCTTCGGCAAAAAATTGCAACAGGAGTTGAATGTGCCGATCGGCCTGATCAATTCCAACTGGGGCGGAACGCCGGCCGAAGTCTGGACGCCCAAGGAATTGGTGGAGAACGATCCGGCGTTGAAGGAAGCGGCGGGAAAAGTGAATGTCACGCGCTGGTGGCCGGTGCGGCCCGGCGATATCTACAATGCCATGATTCATCCTCTTACGAATTTTGCCATTGCCGGGGCGCTGTGGTATCAAGGCGAGAGCAACACCGGAACGTATGCCACCTATCAAGCGCTGTTCACGACGATGATCGGCGCGTGGCGCAAGGCCTGGCAAAAGGATTTTCCGTTTTATTATGTTCAGATTGCGCCGTTTGCCGGTTATGGACATGAAAATATCTGCGCATTGCTGCGTGAGGCGCAAACCAAAAGCCTGAGTTATCCCAACACCGGCATGGTCGTGATCAGTGACCTGGTCGATGACATTAACGATATTCATCCCAAAAACAAAATCGACGTCGCTTTGCGTTTGGCAAATTTGGCTTTGGCGGAAAACTACGGCAAAGTGGGACTCACTTACAAAAACCCGAGGTACAGCCGCATGAGCATTGAGAGCGGCAAAATCCGCATTTATTTTGATCATGCTGAAAATGGTTTGATGAGTAAAGGCGGCGCGCCCACCGAGTTTTATATTGCCGGTTCCGACAAAAATTTCCTGCCGGCCGTTGCCAAAATCGAGGGCAATACCGTTGTCGTTTCGCATAGAGATATCAAAAATCCTGCGGCGGTGCGCTTCGGTTTCAATAATACGGCCATGCCGAATTTATTCAGCAAAACCGGTTTGCCGGTGGATCTTTTTCGAACGGATGATTGGCCGGTGGATACACCGCCGGTCAAGAAATCGTAACCGGCAAAATTTTGTTTTTGGATCAGGTTCTGGCAACGGCCGGCTGTTGCATTAAAAAACTCGCGAGTTTTCACGAGCCGCCAATTATCAAGTCAAGACCATGCCGAGTTGGAGCATTTTCAGGCGGGCGCGCACGATTCTCGCTTAAGTAACTCGTCTATATCACATTGGTGAAAACGATTGCAAGCAACTATGAACGCTGTTCTCGAAGTTTTTGATTTAAGAAAACACTACGGCGATCTCAAAGCCGTTGACGGCGTTAGTTTCAGCGTCACGCGCGGTGAAGTGTTCGGCATTCTCGGCCCAAACGGCGCCGGCAAAACCACCACGCTTGAAATGATCGAAACGCTGCGGCCGATCGATTCCGGACGCGTGCTGCTCAACGGTGTTGAGGTGCAGCGCGAGCCGCAAAAAGTTAAACAAATGATTGGTGTGCAGCTGCAATCCTCCTCATTTTTCGAAAAGCTCACGCTCACGGAACTGCTGCTGCTTTTTGGTGAAATCTACGGCCGTCAAGTGGATGCCGCGGCTTTGCTCGAAGAAGCCGAATTGCGCGATAAAGCAAAAGCCTATGTGACGCAGCTTTCCGGCGGGCAAAAGCAGCGTTTCTCCATTGCCGCCGCGCTGGTGAATGATCCCATTGTGCTTTTTCTCGATGAGCCGACCACGGGCTTGGATCCGCAAGCGCGCCGCCATCTCTGGGGCGTAATCCGGCGCATACGTTCCGAAGGCAAAACCATCGTTCTCACCACGCATTACATGGAAGAGGCGGAAGAGCTGTGTGATCGTGTGGCGATTATGGACGCCGGCAAGATCGTCGCCAACGCGCCGCCGCAAGAGTTGGTCCGGCAACTGCTTGCCAGGGGCTTTTCGAAAGCGCGCGTCGAACGGCTGGCCAATTTGGAAGACGTGTTTTTGGATTTAACCGGACATTCCTTACGAGACGAATAAATGCGACTGAAATTGAAATTAATGGTGGCGGCTTTCAAAATGTTTATCCGGCAGCGCGAGGCCATCATTTGGACGTTGTTGTTGCCGCTGTTTATGATTTTTTTGTTCAGCTTTGTCAAATTCGACGGCCTCGGACATGTCAACCTCGGCATCGTCAATCATTCGCAGGATTCGACCCTGGTCCATTCCCTGCGGTCAATTCAAGCCTTGCGGATTTCAGAGGGGAAGGAGGAAGAGGAACTGGCGCAACTGAAAAACGGAGAACGCGCCCTGGTCCTCGTTATACCCGCTTCGTTTCAGCCTGTCGGACAAGATTCGCTGAGGCTTTATCTTAATGCCGAACGGCAACAGGAAACGCAAGCCGGAATGCTGATCATTCAGCGCGCCCTGGATGAGTTGATCTTCCAGCAAAACCATTTGCCGCGCCACGGGCTGCGCATCGAGCAGGTTAACAGCCGCAATCTCACTTACATCGATTTCCTGCTGCCCGGCATTCTGGCCATGGCCATCATGCAAAGCGGCGTTTTTGGCGTGGCGTTTGGTTTTGTGGTTTTGAAAAAACGCGGCATCCTGCGCCGGCTGCTGGCGACGCCCATGCGCACGAATGACTTTATCATCGCGCAAGTGGCGACGCGCCTGCTGTTGCTGATGACGCAGATATTGATTATGGTTGGCGCCGGCGTGTTGTTTTTCAATTTGCATTTTGTCGGCAGCATATTTGACATGCTGGCCGTCGGCGTGCTGGGCGGCGTCGTTTTCCTTGCGATCGGGTTCGCACTTTCGGGCATTTCCAAATCGGAAGATCAGGTTGCGCCGCTTGCCAATATCATCACGCTGCCGATGTTAATGCTTTCCGGAGTCTTCTTCAGCCGCTCGAACCTGCCGGGCATTGCGCGCACCGTCACGGATTTTTTTCCGCTCAGTTATCTCGCCGACGGCTTGCGCAGCATTGCCATCGATGGCGCGACGTTGAGTGATGTGCTTCCGCAAATCATCGGGCTGGCCGTGTGGGCCGTGATCACGCTGTTTATTGCGGTCAAAGCTTTTCGGTGGGAATGATGAATGGTATCGGTCCAACACTAAACGCCGCTCAACCATTGCCTGTGAACATCACCGCCCCTGGCATGCTGGCATGGAAAGACCCGGGGACCTGGACAGCCAATCTTGCTGGTGGTAGACCCTTAGACCAAGCCGGCCACTTCGCGCCGGCGGGCGGCTATTTTTACCGCCTCGTTGCCGGTGATTTTCGCGAGTGAAAGAAGCTGGCGATAGTGAGATCGTGGCAACCTGAAAATCACCCTGGCGCTGCGCACTACCGGCGGTAATGTGAAGCGGCATTGTAACGAGTGCGAAATTTGATTTGATTCGGTTGCTGCCATTGACTATATTGTCACGCCCGCTTGCAGAAGGCGGGCGTTTTTTATTTCTTCCGCTAGTTCTACTTAGTCAGGTTACGCGATGACCCACTAAACACGCGAATAACCCTAAAAAGGCTTTTCTCGTTTTTCGTGCATTGCGTGAGCAATGAGTTCGAAAGCGTCTAAGTAGAACTAATGCTTTGGGAACTGTGAATCGCTCACAATCTGAAAACTGTGAAATACTAAATGCAAAAGCCCACACGCGACAGCATTCCTGCTGACGCCTACCATCGCCTGCCGGTTCTGCCGCTCAAGGAAGTCGTGTTTTTTCCTCACATGCTATTTCCGCTGCTGGTCGGACGCGAGTCGTCCTTGCGCGCTGTGCAAGAGGCCATGTTGCTGCATAAATTGATTTTTGTGACGGCGCAAAAAGATGTGACGCAAGAAGAGCCGGGCAAGGATGATCTGTATCGCGTTGGCGTGGTCGCGCGCATTTTGCAATTGCTGCGCCTGCCAAATGGCCTGGTGAAAGTGCTGGCTGAGGGCGTGGCAAGAGCACGCATTAGCCGCTTCCTGCAAGCGGCAGATCATCTCGAAGTGCGCGTCGAATTGCTCGAAGATGCCAGCGAAGATGACGTTGCCATGCGCGCCGCCATGCGCCGGGTCGCCAGCGCCTTTCGCGATTACGTGCGTTTGCATCGTGCGTTGCCGGAAGAAATCTTGTTCGGCCTCGAGGGTATCGACGGGCCGCAACATTTGGCGGATTTCGTGGCCGCCCACGTGCAGCGGGAAACCAAAATCAAGCAGCACATTTTGGAATTGCCCAACGCCTACGATGCGCTCACCTTTTTGGCAGAGCTGCTCGAGCACGAAAAAGACATTCTTGATGCCGAGCGCGACCTGGACGACAAAGTTCGCGGCCGCATTCAGCGCACGCAGCGCAACTATTGGTTGCAAGAGCAAATGCGCGCGATTCAGGAAGAATTGGGCGATGAGGTCGAAGCCGACAATGACATTGCCGGGCTGCGCGAAAAGGTCAAAAAATGCGGCATGCCGAAGGAGGCGGAGGAGAAGGCTTACGAAGAACTTGACCGGCTGCGCAATACGCCGCCGCTTTCACCTGAAGCCACGGTGATTCGCAATTATGTCGATTGGTTGATCGCGTTGCCCTGGGTGACCAAAACCGAGGATGTCCTCGAGGTGCAAAACGCCAGAATAATTCTTGATGAGGATCATCATGGCCTGGAAAATCCCAAGAAACGCATTCTCGAACAGCTTGCCGTGTTGCAACTCGTGCAAAAAATGAAAGGCCCGATTTTGTGCCTGGTGGGCCCGCCGGGCGTGGGCAAAACTTCTCTCGCAAAATCAATTGCGCGCGCCATGGGACGCAATTTCGTGCGCATGTCGCTGGGCGGCGTTCGCGACGAGGCCGAGATTCGCGGGCATCGCCGCACCTACATTGGCTCAATGCCGGGACGCATCATTCAAAGCATGAAGCGCGCCAAATCCATCAACCCGGTTTTTCTGCTTGATGAAATCGATAAGATGACTTTTGATTTTCACGGGGATCCGGCATCTGCATTGCTCGAAGTGCTTGATCCCGAGCAGAACAAGGCCTTCAACGATCATTATCTCGAAGTGGACTACGATCTCAGTCAGGTGTTGTTCATCACCACCGCGAACGTGCGCAGCCAGATCCCCGAGCCGTTGTTGGATCGCATGGAGTTGATCGATCTTCCCGGTTATTTGGAACACGACAAGCTGGAAATCGCCAAGGGTTTTCTCGTGCCCAAGCTCATGCGCGAGCACGGTCTCAGCAGCGAGCAATTGCGCTTTTCCGATAACGCGATTCTTAAAATTATTCGTGAATACACGCGCGAAGCGGGCGTGCGCAATTTGGAGCGCGAACTGGCCACGATTTGCCGCAAAACCGCCTACGCGATCACCACAAAGGGCGAGCACAAACTGCGCGAGATTTCGCCCAAAACGGTTGAAACGGATCTGGGCGTGCCGAAACATCCGCAACGCCCACTTACTGAACAGCGCGCCATCGGAACCGCCACGGGCCTGGCCTGGACTCGTTACGGCGGCGACGTGCTCGACATTGAAGTGAGTCTCATGCCGGGAAAGGGAAATTTGTTGTTGACCGGCAAGCTCGGCGATATCATGAAAGAAAGCGCGAGGGCGGCCTTATCGTTCATTCGCACAAATGCAGCCAAACTCGAAATTACCGGCGATTTTTGGAAAGACTTTGATCTTCATATTCATATCCCCGAAGGCTCGATCCCCAAAGATGGACCCTCTGCCGGCATAACCCTGGTGGCGGCGATGGTTTCAGCGTTAAGCAATCGCGCGGTGCGCCGAGACATAGCGCTTACCGGTGAAATCACGCTACGCGGCGCTGTGCTCGCCATCGGCGGATTGAACGAGAAGATGCTGGCAGCACAACGCCTCGGACTCAAGAAGGTGATCATTCCCCAGGAAAACGCCAAAGATTTGAAAGAACTGCCCGCGCCGTTGCGCAAGGGCATCGAAGTGATCACGGTTAAACACGTGGAAGAAGTGTTGCAGCTCGTCTTATGTGAAAAAGAGCCGGGCGAACAAACACCAGCAAACAAAACTTCCAAAGCGGCAACACCAAGGCGCAGGAGAATTCGCAGGCCGATGCCGCCGCGACCTACTGCGATCAATTGACCAAGGCTGAACATTTCAGAGTTTTGTAGTATTATCCCGGAAAACTATTGCGACCGCGAAGATTTTTCCGGTCTCGGGCGGTGACGTGAAAGCCGCGTGACGTTTAATCGGCATCATGCCACCCCCAAAATTTCTTGACATACGCCACAAAATTTTTATTTTTGCGGCGGGGTGACCGCCTCTCAATCCTCGTACTTCAATCCTCCCCACTTTCATTCCTAACAGGGCATGCTTCTTTGACGCGGGGTTGCCTGTCGCCGTAGATTCAAACTCTCATTCAGGAAAGGAGCTTTGACATGTCAAAGGCGCTCCAACTTTTAGTGACGGCGTTTGTGTGCCTAGCGCTCGGCGGGCAAACGTTTGGCCAAAACAACTTCACCTGGCAGAATCAATCCCTGGGCGGCGGAGGCTTTTGCCAGGAAATTCGGTTCGATCCCTATCATCTCATCGGAAATCCCTCTGGTACTCCTCATCTCTATCTTGCCACTGTTCCCGATGCCATCTCACCACCATAGCTTTTAACGTGCCAAACACACGGATCGTAATTGGAAGCGGGG
>CAYWGH010000043.1:0-47822 GCA_964457925.1 uncultured Cytophagia bacterium | reverse complement strand
TGAAATTCTTTCATTGTAAATTTTGAACTTAACGATGTCAAGTGTCGAAGTTGGGCTAATACCCACCACCCATCACCTACTCGGCTCACGCTCAAACAAACTTGTGCAAAACCCCGAGCATGCGATCAATCTCCTCTTCCGTGTTGTAATGCACCAAGCCGATGCGCACAATGCCGCCCTTGTTTTCATAGCCCAAACGGTTGATCACTTCGAGCGCATAGAAATTGCCGTCCCAGACATAAATATTTTCCTCGCCCAAGCGCTCGGCAACGGCTTGCGGCGAGTGTTTTGCCATGCGCATGGCGACGGTCGGCGTTCTCTGATGATACCGCTTGGCGTCCGTGATTCCGAACACGCGCACGCCGGGAATCGCCTGTAATCCTGCAATGAGTTTTTGTGAAAGGGTGCGTTCATATTCTTGAATTGCCGACATTGCCATCTTCAAATCCCTTCTCCTATCCTGTTCGCCAGGCGATTTGCTGCCGCCGCGCCGCCCGAGTTCAGCGATATACTCAATTGCCGCCGCTGTCCCCGCTAATCCTTCGTGATTGAGCGTGCCCGTTTCAAATTTAAACGGCGGCGCTGATTCCTGGGGACGAACTTTGTAGGCGTGCAAACGCTCCATCGCCTCGTACTTTCCATAAAGCACGCCGATATGAGGCCCGAAAAATTTATACGCCGAACACACCAGAAAATCGCAGTCAAGCGCCGGCACGTCGATCGGGCCATGCGGCGCATAATGCACGGCATCGACATAAACCAAAGCGCCGGCAGCATGCGCCATTTTGACGATGCGATTAACCTCGTTGATGGTGCCTACTGCATTCGAAGCATAACCGACAGCGACGAGTTTTGTTTTCGGCGAAAGTAAATTTTCAAATTCTTCATAAGCAAGTGTGCAATCTTCGGGATGAAAATCGAGAAACTTGATTTTCACGCCCTTCTCTTCCAGCGCGAGCCAGGGCGCGACATTCGCATCGTGATCGAGGCGCGTGAGAATGATTTCATCGCCCGGTTTGAGATCGCGTCCAATGCTGCGGCTTACGTGAAAGGTGAGTGACGTCATGTTTGCGCCGAAGGCAATGTTGTCGGGCGCGGCGGCATTTAAAAAATCCGCCATCGCCGCGCGCGCCTGATAAATCGTTTCATCCGTCGCGCGACTCGTGGCAAAAGCGCCATGGGTATTGGAGAGCCTTCGAATGAGATGCAGGTTCATCGCCTCGATGACGGATTGCGGCACCTGCGTGCCGCCCGGGCCGTCGAAATAAATCGCCGGGCGGCCGGCGGCATCTTTTAATTGCAGTGCGGGGAATTGGGATCTGAAAACAACAAAAGGATTCATAAAATTGCCCTGCTATTTGTTTGTTATATGCGAAATTATTGTTACACTCTCGCAGAGTGTAACGCAACCAACCCTGTCGAAACCATCAAAACAAGGAGAGTATGTGACTGCGATCAGCAAAAAATCATTCGAAAAACAAGCCGCGTTGAGAAACTTACGGCCATACTAAATCAAAGAAAAATGGGCATCACGTCACAGATCAGCAACTTGCTGAATTGATCGAGGCCTATAATAAAATAGGCAAGTTGTTGGAAGACTTTATTGGCCGCAAACGATTATATCAACCAGAATTCCTTCGGGGATTGGAACGCGCACGCCAGGATGTGTCCACCGGCCGTACGCAAAGGGTAAAATCATTTGAAGGCTTCGTCAGTTAAAAGGCAAATCGAGAAAACCCGCACCTTCTCGAAAGATATAAGAAAATTGCCGCGAGAAGTTGTAACGGCCGGTTGGAAAGCAGTGCTACGCCTGCAAGACGATATTTATGCGCTTCAATTGATTGCGCAAACTCGAAGGCTATGACGATATCTGGCGTCTTGTGGTGAAAAAAGATTACCGCCTGGTTTATTCGTTTGACAAGAACAACATCTATTTGCTGCGTTTCGCCCACCGCAAGGACATTTACCGGATCGACATACGGTCGAAGTAAATACCCATGATCAAAGGTTAAATGCCCCACGCTTTATATCTCAACTTCCCTCGCCGCCGCTTTAACAACCTCAAACGCCTCCTCCACCTCCGCTTGATGCGTGCGAAAACTTAACACGCACGCGCGTATCACAAACTCGCCGTTGAGCATCGTGCTTGAAAGAAAAAGTTTGCCGCTGTCGTTGATGTGCTTGAGCATGCGCCGGTTAAACTCATCGACATTGCCGCGTTTCGGGCGATAGCGAAAGGCAACCACGGATAAGTCGGGCACAGCGAGGCACTCAAAGCCGGGTTCCTCGAGAAAACGGTGATGCAGCCATTGCGCCAAACGCAGCTTCTCTGCCAGATTCTCACGAAACGCCTGTACGCCAAAAAGCTTCAACGGCAGCCACACTTTCAAGCCGCGAAACGAACGCGATAATTCCGGCGAATAATCGGTAAAATTAGTTTCACCTTCGGGCGTAAATTGATCCTGCATGTAATCCGCTGTCAGCATATGCGCGCGGCGCAGCAACTCGCCCTCCTTCACCAGCAAACTGCCGCAGCCATAAGGCACAAACAACCCTTTATGCGGATCGAGAACGATGGAATCCGACAGCGCAATGCCGTGCAGCTTGCGTTTGCCTTCGTCGCATAAATTAAAAAAGCCGCCGTAAGCGCCATCGATATGATACCACAATGAATATTTTCTGCTGATCCCGGCCAGCGCGACCAGCGGATCGATCGCGCCCGTGTTGGTTGTTCCGGCATTGCCAATAAGCAGAAACGGTTTCAGGCCTTTTTGAAGATCGGCTTTGATCGCTTCCTCAAAACGCTCCGGAACGGCGCGAAAGTTTTGATCCACCTCGAGCAGGCGAATGTTGCGTTCGCTGATGCCGGCCAGCATCGCGCTTTTCATCAGCGAATGATGCGTTTGATTCGAGGCGTACATGACGCCGCGGCTGATATCGTCATCAAGCAAATGTTTGCGCGCGGCGACGATCGCGCTGAAACACGCCAGCGAGCCGCCGGTGGTGGTGATGCCGCGCGCCGAGGCGGGATAACCCATCCATTGCGCGAACCATTCCAGCACATTCGCCTCGAGGCGTGCGGCGGCCGGCGCTGCGAACCATGCGCCGACGTAGCGATTCGTTGCCGCAGATAACAAATCCGCCAGCGCCGCAGGAAAAAGTCCGCCTCCTGGAATGTAGCCCATGTAAGTCGGATGCGCCGAGTTGATCGAAAGCGGAATCACCTTCTCCATGAGAAACGGCAGCAAGTCTTCGAAGGCCGTTCCGTTTTCCGGCGGAGGCTCGCGCAAAGATCGCGAAATCGCAACGGCATTCGCGAGATTCGAGCGCGGCGAATCGGGCAACGCGACGATGTGCTGCACCACTGCGCGCACACAGGCCTCGCCCATGCGCAGCATTTCGCTTTCAGAAAGTTCGAGATTCTTTGCTGCTTGCTGCATTCTTTCTTTGCTCAAGAACGATACGATAGACATCTTCTATTCGAGCACTGATGCTCTGCCAGGAGAATGACAATGCCTGCTCGCGGATATGCGAAGCATTCCAATTTATTCTACTCACCCGTTCCAACGCAGTTGCCAGCGCCTGCGCATCTTCACTCGGAACGATCAATCCGAGGCGTTCATTTGTTAAGAGGGCCGGAACCATGCCCACGGCGGTTGCCACGATCGGCTTGCCGCATGCCATTGCCTGTAGCAAAACTGCCGGCCCGCCTTCGTTGCGGCTCGGAATGACAACCGCGTCTGCGGCATTGATCCAATCCGGAATCGATTCCGGCGGCTGCGCGCCCGCAAACGCAACACGGGGATTGAGTCCAAGCCTTTGCGCCAATGCTTCAAGTGCCCCAGTTTCCGGGCCCACGCCGATCAAAAGCAAACTTATTTTCTCATCGGTGCGCGCGAGCGCATGCAACAAGACATCGACGCCTTTGACGCGGTAATGATTGGCGATACACAAACAAAGAAGCGCCCCCTCCGAAGTTGCCGGGCGAAGATTGTTCATCTTAATTGATGACGGCTTGTAGACTTCGCAATCGACGCCCTGGGGTATGACATGCAATTTATCTGGCGCAAGACCTTCTGCCAGAATTTTATCACGCAGATTTTCATTCAACACAATAATCGCGTCAGCCGTTTGCAAAGCCGCCAAAATCTTCGCGCGCTTGCGGCGCTCGAACAGCCAAGTGTGAATATCCGAGCCTTGCACCGTGAGCACGAATGGTTTTGCAAATTTCTGCGCGAGCTTGCTTGCAACATATCCGCTGCGATAGGCCCACTGCGCATGAATCAAATCAAATTCTAGGGGATATTGCGCGATCACCCTTGCCGCGCGCCGGTAGAATTCCATGCACGCATAGCTTTCAGCCATGACGGGAAGATAATGTACCGGCACACGAATAACCGCATGACTTGCTTCCTGATGCACGCCGGTCGCCGGCTGCAAAGCGCGCAGTTGTTGATAACGGCGCAACCGCGGATACTGCACCGCCGGGGCAATCACCGCAACAATTTTGCAGCTCTTGAATTGGGCAATTTGCTCTTTGACAAAAATGCCGGCATAAGTTTCCGCCGTATGCGGATAGAACTCCGAGAGAATCAGAACTCGCGGCTTCGCCACATTCAACTCACGGCTGATCGCAGGCTGCCCGCCACATGCTCCACCATTGCATTCGTCATCTCCGCATACATCGGCAAACTCAACACTCTTTCCGCCGCCGCCTCACTCACTGGAAAACTGCCGCGCTTGAGGCCGAGATGCTGATACGCGGGCTGCAAATGCAAGGGCAGCGGATAATGAATGCCCGTC
Source organism: uncultured Cytophagia bacterium (assembly GCA_964457925.1). GTDB lineage: Bacteria > Zhuqueibacterota > Zhuqueibacteria > Zhuqueibacterales > Zhuqueibacteraceae > Coneutiohabitans. The sequence continues at coordinate 43,019 of CAYWGH010000043.1, read as the reverse complement.
GCAACGCCGTTGACCTTCAAGCGATCTTGCACCGCCTCGCGCCCGGGAACTTGAACGACGAAGAGATGATAAACGCCCTCCTGCCCTTCCGGCTCGCGCGTCAATTGCACGTTTTTACAATCCTGCAAGTAACTGCGATAAAGCGCAGCGATCTCGCGGCGGCGCGCATTCCATGCCGGCAAATGGCGCAGCTTGACGTTGAGCACGGCAGCTTGCAAGGTGTCAAGGCGATGATTGTAACCGATCATCAAATGTTCGTACTTCGACAATCGGCCCTGGTCGCGCAATTGCCGCATGCGGTTTGCCAATTCCTCATCGCGCGTGACGACAGCGCCGCCATCGCCGTAGGCGCCGAGATTTTTACCGGGATAGAAGCTGAAGCACGCGGCAATGCCCATGCTGCCTGCGGCTTTGCCGTGATATTTCGCGCCGTGCGCTTGCGCGGCGTCTTCCACCACATGAAGATGATGTTGCTCGGCGATCGCCAGAATCGTGTTCATCTCCGGCATTTGGCCATAAAGATGCACGGGCATAATCACTTTTGTGCGATGCGTGATGGCGCGTTCGAGCTCGGCGACATCCATTTCCAGTGTCGCCGGATTCACATCAACGAAACGAATGGTTGCGCCGGTGCGTGAAATTGCCGAGGCTGTGGCAATGAACGTATTCGGCACGGTGATGACTTCATCCTTTGGACCAATGTCCAGAGCTTTGAGCGCCAGATAAAGCGCATCTGCGCCATTCGAGACGCCGACCGCATAGGGCGCCTGGCAAAAATTCGCAAAGTTCTTTTCAAATTCTTCCACTGCCGCGCCGCCGACAAAATCGCAATTTTCGACAACACGTTGCACGGCTTCATCAATTTCGGCTTTGATCGTGCGGTATTGCGCCTTCAAGTCTAGAAAAGGAATCTGCACTCCAGAGGTTTTTGAACTCATAATGCCTTCCTGCGAGTTTAAAGGGGTTCGTTCCTGAAAGGTTGCTGGTCGTTAACCATTAACAATTTACCATTGGCCATTAGCCATTGCTTTGCATTAATCATACGGTTTCGCAATCAAATCATAAGGACATGTCAATGCGTCAATTTCTTTGATGATTCGTCCCGGATTGCCCGCAATCACGACATTGTCCGGCACATCCGCGACAACAACGCTGCCCGCGCCGATCAAAGCGTTCTCGCCGATCACAATATCGGGCAACAGCACGGCATTCGCGCCGATTTTCGCGCCGCGCCGGATCGTCGGGCCTTTCATACATTTTTTTACTTCCGGACACAGCGGGTGCAAGGCATTGGTAAAAACGACATGCGGGCCGATCCAACAGTCCTCTTCGAGAATCGAATATTCCGGAATAAACGCTTGCGAATGAATGCGCACGCGATCGCCGATTTTGACGTGATGCTCGATCACGCTGCCCGTGCCAATGCTCACCTGATCGCCAATGACATTGTACTCGCGAATCATCACATGATGGCCGGTTTGAAAATGCGCGCCGATGACGTTGCCGGCATAAATCACCGTATGCGAGCGCAGCAGGCTCTGCGCGCCAATCATGGTCGCGAGATTTCCGGATTCGATTTTTGCCGGGGGAATTCCGATGACACAGTAGGGTTGCAATACTGCGCCTTCACCGAAGCGAACCTGCGGATGGATTTTGCAATCATCAAAATCCATGATAGCCTCATACTCATAGATTAGGCGACATGCGCTGCATTCACCTGCGTTCTGCAAAACACAGACGAGATAAAGCAGCGCCACGATAAAGACAAGCGCGGTGAATGCTGCAATGATTCAGATCGCGATCTTTTTACCTTTTTGTAGTAAAGATTTTTTGCCCGCTTCCAAAATTTTCACCACTGCCAGCCCGTGCTCGCCATCGGTCAACGGACGCTTGTTTTCGCGAATACAGTCAATAAAATGCCGGCATTGCACGCGCAACGGTTCGGCAAAATCAATTTTCGGAATCAATAAATCGCCGGCTCGGCGAATGAGGTGAAATTTGCCGAACGAATCAAATTCGCCGAGATGCGCGGCGAGATTCTTTTTGGCAATGCCCTTATCATAAATTTGGATTTTATGATCGGGATGAACGTCGTCGTAGACAATCATTTTCTCCGAGCCGACGATGGTCATCTGCCGCACTTTGTTGGGATCAAGCCAGCTCACGTGAACATGCGCCGAAACGCCGCTGGGATAATTCAAATGCAGGAAGGCGACATCGACAAGATGTTCCTGCAAACGGGCTTCGCCGTGCGCAGCGATGGTTGCAGGCATTTCGTTCAGCCAGTGCAGCAATATGGAAAGATCGTGCGGAGCGAAGTTCCACATGGCATCGATGTCATGCCGCACGATGCCGAAATTCAAGCGCCGCGAGGTGATGTAATAAATCTCTCCGGCCAATCCCTGCTGCAAATAAGCCTTGATGCGATTCACCGCGGCGTCATAAAGAAACGTATGTCCCACCATCAATGTGCGTCGACGATCGTCCGCCAACTGCACCAATTCTTCACACTCGGCAACCGTTTGCGCCAACGGTTTTTCCACGAATACATGTTTGCCCGCAAGCAGTGCGCCTCTGGCAAGCTCATAATGTGTTGCCGGCGGCGTGGCGATGGCCACAGCGTCAATGTCGTCGCGTGAAAAAATGCTCGAGCTGTCAAGACATGTCTCGACCGCACGAGTTTTCCGTGCGACGGCAGTCAGCGCTTGCGGATCATGATCGCAAACGAGTTTGACCTGCGCGCCCTCGGTTTCATAAAAATTGCGCAACAAATTCTTGCCCCAATAGCCGGCGCCGATTTGAGCCAAACGTATCATCACGCCGTTTTTTCTGGAAACATCTGATTCAAGTGGTGCTGCAGGTGATACACATAATCACGCATCAGATATTTCAAGCTGATCGGCACATGTTTTTCCACCGGACGCCAGGCGATTTCATACAAATTATGATTGCTGCGCCTTTTCCGCAGAATCTCTTCCGGCGCCGTGGCCATGATATGCAGCAAATGCAGATTATACGTTTTCCACAGTTGAATCAGCAACGGCCAGGAGGCTTGTTGATATTTTTGCGCCGCTACCCATTTATCCTGGTCGTAACGCGGGAAAACCAAATCATCGGAGAATTGCGCCAGCACGAAACGATGATGATTGTTTGCCGCCGAGTCGATTAAATGGCCTAACAATTCTTTCGCCGACCATTTCTCCGGCGCCTGGCGCATTTCGCTTTCCGCCTCCGGAATCGTGAGCAGTCTTTTCTCGGCAGACTCAATCATTTGCCTGAATTCGATCAAGAAGTCTTCTTCCATGTCTACCTCTCTTCCTTTGGGGTGAAATGAAAAACCGAAATGTAATGCCTGGCGTCATCGTACGGATACTTTTGTGCGTTTATCAATCGTTCGCCAATTCAATCGGCATTCAATCCCAGAGCCAGAAACATTGCATATGTTCCAACCTCGCGCCTGCCGCTGCTCGCCGGGGCATTGTTAAAACTCACGCGTTGCAGCGCCATTTGCAACTTAAAATTGCGCAACACTTCGTAACGCGCTTCGAAGCGCAAGGTTGTGCGGCGCTCGCGAATACCATCGAGAAAGTAAACGGTTTGAGCGTCCTTCACCTCAAACGGGCGCTCAATCTCGCCGCCCACGTTGCGATCGGCGGGATTCGCGCCGTGACGATAACGCTCTGCCGAGAACAACAACTGCCACCGGCGATCGGCCCAAAAGAGCCATTCCGCGTACCACAGATCCGCATTCGGCCCGGCGGGATGGCCAAGAACGCTATCATAGTTTTCGTAGGTGTTGATCGGAAACGTATGGGAGTAGACATACGGCTCGATGCGAACATACTCCATGCGCCAATCGCTGCGCGGCAAGCCGAAGGGATTCGTCAGATGAAGACCCGCCAGCCACGCGACTTTGTTGCCGTACCAATTTTCGCCGAGCCGTGCAATGGAAAAATCATCGACGAACCATTCGCCGTAAACGCGCACGCCGTTGGCCGGGCGAACATCGAGGTCGATTCCCATCGTGGCATTATCGCGATCGCCGAGAAAATGCTCGGCGCTGCGATAAAACATAACGGGATTCAAATAAGCCAATTCCATGCCGCGTTCGCCATAGATCACGGTTTCATGGAGGCCGACATTCATCCATGCAACCGGCGCAATTTCCAAACGATGGCCGGCGAGATATTTTTGCGCAAAAATTTGCCGTTCGACTCCGTTCGACAGATACGAAGAAATCAACACTGGCGGATGCTGGCGCAGCGCAGCATGAAAATAAGTAAACTTTGCCCGCCAAAACTGCGCACTGAGTTTGAGTTGATCATATGAGGTCGCAAAATCGTTCAGCGCCAGCGCGCCGGTGTAACCCGGTCCCCAGCGATTGAGATTTTTACCGAACCCAACCTCGACATGCGGCAGCGTGAGATAGAGATACGCAACGGTTTCATCGTGATAAACATGCGTGCCGTAACCGCGCGCAAATCCGAACCGCGGCCAGGCAATGCGTGAGGAAGTGGGATACGCGCGTGTGCCATGCTCTTTCGTGTCGCGGCTGTTGAGATAAAATCCCAGATGCCGGCCCAGCGTTCCCCAAAATGTGAAGCCGCCGGTATTTTGGAAAACGCGATCCTGCCGCGCAAGAGTATCAGTATCGTTGAAAAGTCCATCACGATAAAAAATGGGATCGAAGAAAAAATGCAATTCTCCGCTTTCCAAATTGAGAACGTTACGGCTGTTGGTATAAAGCGGATCGGGCAGCCACCCCAGCCACTTCTCTTGTTTTTGCTGTTGCCGTTTGATTTCCTCAGGCACATGATTGCTGCGATCGAGGCGCTCAATCTCTTCGGAAAATTCAAAGAACAAAAATTCCAATGCTTGACGTTCGCTGCGATCAAGTTTAGAGTGGTGACTCTTATATGCCGTGAGCAGCACTTTCGCCAACGTTTTCCGCGTCAGGGGGCGGCTGCCGGTCAATCCCACTTCGACCAAGCCGCGCGTGCGCAAGCGATCCAGCAATTGATACGACCAATGCCCCGGGGCAACCTCGACGGTTTGCGACAAAAGAACCGGCGCCGCTCCGATACCAAACAAAATGATCCACAGCAAAATGCAGCGCCCAGCACAAAAGGCCGATCCGCGCCGGCTTGGCCGCCGGCTTGCTTTTTCTAACATGGCCTTGCGCCACAGCTTGGCCGTGGCTTGCCGCACGCGTTTATGAATTCGACACCCTCTGTGATTCATCCAACTTGCGAACTTGCCAAAGGCTTTGCCACTTCTGCCATTCTGTTTCATGCGCGCGCAAACCGCGAACATAATGCAATACGAATGCCGCCAGCATACTCAGAATAAGAACAACACTCGTTCCAATCAGCAACAGCAGTAATCGTTTCGGTTGCGTGCGGAACTCCGGCGGCTGCGCGCGATCCAAAACCTGCACCGTCGGCGTGTCTCGCGCCTCCTGAATTTTGGCTTGATGGTATTGTTGATTGAGCAATTGCCAGATGATTTCCTGCACCTTCACCTCGCGCGTCAACTCCGCCAGGCGTCGCGCCAACGCCGGCATCTCCGCAAAGGGAATCAAGTATTCTGCTTGCAGCCCCTCCCGCGCAGCTTTGCCTACTTGCAGATCTTGATATTGGTTTTGCAGCGCGGCAATTTCCGCCGCCAGCGCCGCGAGCGCGGGATTATCCGGCCGCATGCTGCGGCGCATGAGATCGAGCTGAACTTGCTTGGCGATCATGTTGCCTTTGATGGCGCCGGCTTGTTCCATCACCGCGCGCATCTGCTCGTCCAAGCCGATGGCGCCGTGACGGGTTTGAAATTGCGTCAAACTGTCGGCGAGCTGGGTTAGTTGTTTCGAGGTGTTTTCCAGTTGCGCTTCGATATATTTGCGTGAATTGCGCGCCGCAGAAACACTTTTTTCTTGATTGATGCGATCCAGCTCTGCGACAAACGCATTGGCAATCGCCGCAGCCAGCTCCGGGGAATCCATCTCCACCGCGATTTCGATGATGCCCTGCTCGGTTGTTGATAATGTCGTGCGGCGATAGAGTTTTTTTAATGCTTTTTCTTCGCTTTCGATTTTCCAGATTTTTGCCAGCGTAGTCTGCACTGTGTCAATCACAATGGGATGATGCAAAACACCGGCGCCGACGCTGCGACTGCTCAAAATCTCAACGAACAAATCCGATGCTGAGCGCGCCTGCGGCACAGCAAAACGCACCAGAGGGGAATTATTCAGCAAATTCAACCAGTCTTGTTGATCCTGTTTGTCGGGCGGCAGCAGCGTCGTGCGCGCCGTGAACGTCGGCGGCCAAACCAAGCCCAGAATGACGAAAAAAATCGCAGCCAGCGCAACATTGCGCACGATCATGCGGCGATGAGCAAGAAGTATGGCCAATGCTGAAAAAAAATCGACTTCATCAGAGGGGAAATGATTGTTTGTAGAAATCGTGTTCTGGCCGTTTTCAGAGGCGCTGCGGGATTGAGGTTGTGAGGCTTGCTCGTGCATGAGGCGATTCAGAAGCACAGCGGTTGGTGTATTTCACGTCTTTCGTGGTTCAAAATCTGTATTAAAAAATTTCGTCTTCATCTAAATGCCGTCAATCGCATGCCTGCCTGCTTCATCCAACATCGCAATCAACAAAGGCGGCGGCGCCGCCGCGTGATCGGCAATCACAAAGCTTTGCTGAACGCTTGTTGCAATGTTTTCATCAAACGCCACCGTCGAGCTTTGCAGCAAAGCCAGCGTTTCGCCGGCAGCCACTGACTCACCGACTTTTTTATGCAAGGTCATGCCCGCCAACGGATCAACCTTATGATTGACTTCAACCCGGCCCGCGCCGAGAGTCATGGATAAATGCCCAAGCGCGCGTGCGTCAATTTGCGCAATATAGCCGCTTTGGGCGGCCTTCACCGCCAGCGTGTGCCGTGGCTTGGGATAACGTTCAGGATGTTCTACAACGTCAACCTCTCCATGCTGGGCTTTAACAACCTCCAAAAACTTTTGCCACGCCGCGCCGTTGTCCAGCAATTTTTCAAGTTGCTTGACGCCTTCGTGCAACTGTTGAATCTTGCCCACCGCTTTCAGCATCGCTGCGCCTAATGCCAACGTGACGCGGCGTGTGTCCTGCGGACCGTGACCATGCAACACATCGATTGCTTCACGCACCTCCACCCAGTTGCCGATCGTGTTGCCCAACGGTTGCGACATGCCGGTGAGCAAGGCGATTACCGGCAGATTGAAATGTTTTGCCGTGCGAATCAGGCGCGTTGCCAATTCTTCCGCGGAAGCATTATCCGGAAAAATAGCGCCATTGCCGGCCTTCACATCTAAAACCAACGCATCAATGCCTTCCGCGAGTTTTTTGCTGAGAATGCTGGCGCAGATCAACGGCATCGAGGGCACGGTGCCGGTGACATCGCGCAGCGCGTAAATGCGGCGGTCGGCCGGACAAATATCCTCGGTTTGTCCGATCAAGCACGTGCCGAGGCTTGCGGTGAGCTGTTGAAATCGTTCAAGCGAAAGCTGGGTTTGAAAACCGGGAATGGCCTCGAGTTTGTCAAGCGTGCCGCCGGTGTGCGCCAGGCCGCGTCCGGAGATCATTGGCACGGCAACACCGGCAGCGGCCATTAGCGGCGCGAGTATGAGAGAAACCTTGTCGCCCACACCGCCGGTGCTGTGTTTGTCAACTTTCGGAATAGAAATGTGAGAATGTCTCAGCACGACGCCAGAATCACGCATCAACCGCGTCAGTGCAACGGTTTCAGAATCATCCATGCCGCGGAAATAAATCGCCATCAGCAACGCCGACATTTGATAATCGGGAATTTTGTTTTCAAGATATTCCGAAATGACGAATTTGATCTCATCTGCGGAGAGGGCTTGGCCGTCGCGCTTTTTTTGAATGATCTCCACCGCGTTCATGTCAAGCGGCCTTTCGGTGTTCAAGAATGGCGATGCTGGCTGAAGCGCCCAAGCGTGAGGCGCCTGCGGCAATCATTTTGCTCGCGGTATCATATTCACGAATGCCGCCGGCCGCTTTCACGCCCAGCCGCTCTCCCACCACGCGGCGCATCAGAGCAACGTCTTCGATCTTCGCGCCGCTCGGGCCAAAGCCCGTGGAAGTTTTCACAAAGTGCGCGCCTGCTTCTTGTGAGAGTAATGAAGCTTTGATTTTCTCCTCGTCGGTGAGATAACAATTCTCCAGAATCACTTTGACATGCGCGGGATGCGCGGCTTCGACAACGGCGTGAATATCATGCGCGACAAAATCATACTCTCCGGATTTAAGACGGCCGATGTTGATCACCATGTCGATCTCACACGCGCCCTGCTCGACGCACTGCTTCGTTTCATAAGCTTTGACTTCGGTGGTATTCGCGCCGAGCGGGAAGCCCACCACCGTACACACCAACACCTTCGTGCCACGCAGCAAATGGCTGCAATAAGAAACCCAGGTGGGATTCACACAGACGCTGGCGAATTCGAACTCTGCTGCTTCCTTGCAAAGTTTTTCAATTTGCTGGCGTGTGCCCTCCGGTTTGAGCAGCGTGTGATCGATATAGCGTGCTGCCAGTTCTTTCACCGGCGCGATGCCGGGATCCGCGCCCACGCGGCACGCGCCATGGCTCACCATGCGCGTCACCAGCTCGGTTTTGCAATCCGGGCAAACCCAACACCAGTTGCAATGCGGCGTGTGATAATGCCTGCCGGTTTCTTCGGCGATCATGCGTTCGATGCGGGCGTTGAGGTTCATAAAAAAAGATTGATGATGAATTAAGGTCTTGGTAGGCGGGCCGCCGGAAAATTCAGTTCCTCGAGCCTCACATGGTATTGATCTAATGAAATTATTTTGTGCATTCATCGAGCCAGCGCTGAGACGATCGCGAGCTTTCACCCGATGGTCTTCCCAGGATGATGCCGTCGATGCTCAAATCCTCATCCAAGCCAGGCCAGTGAATACCCTCGCCATTGCCGATGAAACGCCCATTGCTGCGTTCTTCAAGCTTGCCATGTAAAAGTCGAGGATACCAGGCCTATGGAACGGAGATGGTGCGGCCATCTGTCAAATCAAACGTCAAAGAATCTTCGGTAACCACAACATGTTGCGCTTTCAACTCCTGTACTACAGTGGCATATTTACAGACTCGGTGTATCCATAGCATCAATCACCCCCACGATCACCGCTTGCACGGGAATCTTGGGATTGTTGAGCAGCATGCGCGCGCCGCCGCCTTCGCGATTCACCAATACCAAATCATGCGGCCCGGCATCGACTTTATCGACGGCGATCAGGGTTTCGCCTTTTTCGGTTTTGCCGTCAAGCTCGACCGGCTGCACCAACAGCAGCTTGTGGCCGCGCAGATGTTCGTTTTTGATGGTGGAGACCACGTCTCCGACAACGCGACAAATAAGCATGGTTTTCTCACGATTCAGACGCGGTCAAAATAAATAGAAAAGCGAGGAAATGCAAATTGAAATTGGATGGCAAACCTACCCCACGACTTTTTATGAATTTTGACAATCAAGATCGGTAATCCCGATTTGTTCGGCCACGGCTTGGCCGTGGCATCTACTACAGTCAAGCCACGGCCAAGCCGTAGCTGAACATTGCCGAACTTGAATGTCAAAACTCATTAGGCATCTGGCAAAGCCAAATGAGATTCTGAAATGCTTGGTGTCTTCAGAAAATGGGAATCAATCTCTGCGGCATCAGCCAGGAATGTCATCACATCGTAGGGAAACACAGGGCGCAAGAATATGCCGATCATGGCAAATCTTTGCTGCACTAAATACGAGGCATTCTATCACCGGAATGGTGAGACTAGGTATTTCGACACACATCACTCACTCACGCTCACTCTACTCATACCGCAACGCCTCGATCGGATTAGCCAGCGCAGCTTTTATCGTTTGAAAGCTGACCGTAAACAACCCGAGCAACAAAGCCGCGAATGCGGTTAGGAAAAATATCGTCCAGCCCAAAGGCGCGTGATAAGCAAAATTTTGCAGCCATTGGTTCATGGCATACCAGGCAATCGGCCACGCCAGCAGATTCGCTAAAATGATCAGTTTCGCAAAATCTTTCGAGAGCAGAATCAACAATTGCCCCAGCGAAGCGCCCAATACTTTGCGAATGCCGATTTCTTTGGTGCGGCGCTCAGCCATGAAGGAGGCGAGTCCAGCAAGCCCCAAACACGCTACAAAAATGGCGAGCAAGGTAAAATAGCCAAACATGTTGCTGAGCCGCTCTTCAGCGCGATACATTTTGTTGAATTCATCATCGAGAAAAAAATAATCAAAGGGATAATTCGCCGAATACTTTTGCCACACTTCACGCATGTACGCAATCGCACCGGGAATATCATTGGATCGAATACGCGCCGAGGCATACCAGGACCATTGTGAACCCAAATGAATGAAGAGCGGATGAATTTCCTGCCGGAACGAATGCATGTGAAAATTCTTCATCACGCCGATAACCTTGCCGTTGGCTTCATCTCCGCGTCCAAACGGCTTGCCGACAGCCGACTCCCATCCCAGCAAGTCGCGCAATTTTTCGTTAATGATAAAGGCTTGCGCCGAGTCCGTCAAAAACGTTTGTGAAAAATTCCGGCCTTCGATCAACTCAATTTCGAAAACGTCGATGAAATCGTAATCGACTGTCGTGTTGTAACTATGAATCGCTTCCTGTCTTTCGCGCTTGGTCCAGCCCAAACCCGATTGTGAGCCGACGTTGATGGGCAAATGGCCGGAAGCCGTGACGCTCACAAAATTCGGATGATTCAACAAGTCCCTTTTAATCAAATCGAATTTCTTGCGCGCTTCCCGATCACGCATGCGCATGACCAGTACTTGTTCGCGATTGTAGCCCAATTTCACGTTTTTGATGTAATGCAATTGTTGCTGCACCGCCGCCGTACAAATAATCAGAGCGGCAGTTGCCGCGAATTGCAGAATCACCAGGGTGCTACGCAACCGTGACCGGCCATGATCTTTGATTTCTCCTTTCAACACTTTTGCGGGTTGAAAGGCGGTGAGAAAAAATGCCGGATAGCTGCCGGCGATCAACCCCACCACTAAAATCGCGACTACCAGGCCCGCGATTAACCTGCCTTGCAGCAACAAGCGGAACGACATGTCGCGCTCAACCAAGTTCGAAAAAGCCGGCAGCAGCAACTCCACCAGCAACAATGCAATCAGAGAGGCCACAACCGTCAGCAGCAGAGATTCGCCCATGAATTGCTTGAGAAGCTGCCAGCGGTCGGCGCCGACAACTTTGCGAATGCCCACTTCCTTTGCGCGCAAGGCGGCGCGCGCGGTGGTGAGATTCATGTAATTGATGCAGGCGAGCAACAGAATGATGAGGGCGAGGCCGGCAAGCAAATAGAGATACCTCACATCATTATTTTTGCCAATATCAAAGTTGATGTGAGAGTTCAAATGAATATCCTGTAACGGCTGCAAATAATAGCGGTGGGGCCTGGTTTTATCGCGCCACTCTTCTGTATGATGCTTTTTCACCAGATTAACGAGCTTGGCTTCAAACGCGGCCGCTGCGAAACCCGGCTGCACCAGAATGTAGGTGTAATAAGAGCTGTTGCCCCACTGTTGAAATTGTTCCTTGTTGTCATTGATCGCAATCAATGTTTCAAAGGAACCCAGCATGTTGAAATGAAAATGCGAATTCCGGGGAACGTTCTTCACCACGCCGGTGACCGTCATATCGTGTTTGTCTTGCAAACGTAAGATCTTGCCCAACGGATTTTCCGTACCGAAGTATTTCTGCGCGGTTGCTTCGGTCAGCACAACGGTATAAGGCTCGGACAAGGCGCTGGCGGGATTCCCGGCGAGCAGTGGAAACGAGAATATTTGAAAAAGATCGGAACCGGCCCAAAGAACGCCGTTCTCATAAAAACTCTTATCGCCAATCGTGACGAGAACCTCGTTCCAATCATCGAGCGCAACGGCATGAGACACTTCGGGATATTCGGCTTTCAGCGTTTTGCTCAGCACCGCCTGCGTCACGGCAAAGTGGTCGGAGCCTAAATAAACATTACCCGGCTGGTGCGCGACGACGCGGTAAATCCGCTCGGCCTTTTCGTGATAACGATCGAAGCTCAGCTCGTACTGCACATACAGCATAATCAAAATGAAGCAAGCGAGGCCGACCGCTAGGCCGGCAACATTGATTGATGAGAAAGACTTGTGCTTGAGAAAATTGCGCCAGGCAATGATGAGATAATTTTTGAGCATCGGCTTCTCCCGTTATGCGTGCAGCCACGCACAAAGCTGTGACTTTCGACTTGCCCTTGGGACAACTGTCGGCATTGAAAGGTTTGCAGCGCGATTGGTCTCATGGATAAAATTTCATTGCGGGAATCTCGATCTATCAATATCCGGAATGAGTTGCAACGCATTCTTGTAATAAAGCTTTTGTAAGACTTCATCGGGCAAATTCAGACCATACATTTTCCAAAACGCATGTCGTTTGCGATAGTAGTCGAAATATTCGTCGGCCGTTTCAAGCACTCGAAAATAAACATGATATTCCGCCGGCGCCCAAATATCTTTTCCAAATAGCACCCGATCTTGATACCTGATAAACCATTCCCGTGCAAAACGCGGCTGCCGGCCGGGCTCATAAATAATCGCGCCGATTTCAGTATACATGTTCGGAATTTCGTCGAGTAATTTTCCCAGCCGCGCGAGATCATGGCCCAGCCACGCCAGATGGGCGCTGATGAACTTTGTTTCCGGATGTTTGCGAAACACATTAAACTGCTCGTTCATCACTTGTTCCCATGACGGTTCCTTGCCATAGCGATAGCGCTCCGGAAATTGTTTCAATTCCAGCCAGCGTTCATTGAATCGATCTTGCGGCAGCCAAAACGGCGCGGGATCACCGGAGTGAATCAGCACCGGAATGTTTAACTCGCCGCACTTTTTCCAAATCGGGTCAAGGCGCGGATCATCGACGGGAACGCGTTTGCCGGCGGCGTCCTTCACGTCCAAACCAAGGCTTTTATAAATCTTCAAGCCGCGCGCGCCGTTTTTATAATCAAGCTCTAATTCCTTCACCGCCTTTTCCGGCCAGCCTGCTTCGCCGATGCCGGTGAAGTCGATATTTGTAAACACGATGAATCGCCCCGGCGCTACTTCATTGGCATTCTTCACCGCTTGCGTCAGATAGCTGCTGTCATGTAATCCGGAAGCCGTCGTGCCGTCGGGATTTTGCACACGCCGGAAACCGCGACCGCTCAGATTCACCATCACCGCCATATTGAGCTTGTCCATTTCAGCCGCCACTTCTTTGAGATTTTGCGGCGACATGTTGCTCTGATGATTGTGGACATCGATAAACGGAAATCTCGCGCGTGTTACCGGATGCTCCGGCACGACGAGCGTCGAGCGCGGTGCATAATCTTCAAATGACATGGTTTCACTTTGACCCTGCGCCGGGGGCGTAACAAAAATCAAATACCAAGAAAAAAACAATGTGGATGCAAAGACCCGCTGTTTTGCGGCATGCAGCATGTACCCAACCCCGGACGCAAAGTTTGCCACAACAATTTTAAGTTTCTTCATAATTATCCTCGCCCTCGTTCATTTGACTTCATTCAGGCCCGATGAAAACATCTAGCTGCAATGCTGTTGAAGCTTGTCGAAACCGGATGCTTTTCGTAGGCTGCGCTTGTCGAAGCGTGAGGTGGTTTAATCTTTAAAGACGATAATACCACTTTCTTGTTTAAATAACACTGTTGCTTCGAATTTTTGCCGTCCACAAAAATTTGCCGGGAATGAAACTAACTCTTGCGCGAAGTTAAAATATCATTATGTTAGTGCCCTCAAACCAAATCTCGGGAGGAGGAATGGCAAACTTTTCACTGCTCGACGGCAGCATCGTCGGACTTTATCTGCTCGTGACCATGGCTGCCGGCGTGATGGTGCGCAAATACGTCGGCAAAGTCGAGGATTTTTTGGTTGCGGGACGCGAGATGAATGTTTATCTCGGCATTGCTTCGCTGGCCGCCACCGAATTCGGCATTGTCACGTGCATGTATACGGCGCAAAATGGTTATGACAAGGGCTTTGCCGGCGCCATTCCCGGGGTGCTGACGTTTTTGGCGATGTTTCTCGTGGGTTACACCGGCTTTTGCGTGAAGCCGCTGCGCGATTCGGGCGTCATGACGATTCCGGAGTTATTCGAAAAAAAATTCGGCGCGCGCATACGCTGGGCGTCGGGCGTCGTCATTGTGCTCGGCGGGTTGTTGAATATGGGCGTCTTTTTGCGCACCGGCGGCGAGTTTCTCGTCAACGTGAGCGGCATGAATCCGGGCTACCTCGAATTGATGATGACGACCCTGCTCATTGGCGTTGCGGTGTACACAATTCTTGGCGGCATGCTTTCGGTGCTGGTTACGGATTTTCTGCAATTCATCGTCATGAGCGTGGGGCTTTTGGTGACGACATTTTTGATTCTTGATCAAATTGGCTGGGAAACGCTTGTTGCAACAGTACAATCCCATCACGGTGAAGGCGGTTTCAATCCTCTCAAGAATGCGAGCATGGGTTGGTCGTACGTCATTTTCAACGCCTTGCTGAACACCGCCGCTGTACTCACCTGGCAAACACAAATTTCACGTGTGTTGGCTGCGAAAGATACCGCTACCGGGCGCAAAGTTTACACCGGCACTTCCTTTTTTTTTGTGGCGCGTTTTCTCATTCCGGGCATTTGGGGCATTGCCGCGCTCGCGTTGCTCACCCCGGAGCAGGTCGGCGGCCATTCCTTGCTTGCAATGCCGAAAATGCTCGGCATGCTGGTTCCAGCGGGCTTGATGGGGTTGCTCATTGCCACGATGCTCGCCGCGGACATGAGCACGGATTCGTCATACATGCTGACCTGGGGCAGCGTGATCTACAACGATATCATGGCGCCGTTTCGCAAAGTCCCCTGGTCAGAAAAAAAAGGATTGTTTTGGAATCGCACGATCATTGCACTGATCGGCGTGTTTTTGCTGATTTATGGCCTGTGGTATAAATTGGAAGGCGATCTCTGGACTTATCTCGGCATCACCGGCTCGATTTATCTGTCGAGCATGTCGGTTTTGCTGATTGCCTGCTGTTACTGGCCGCGCGCCAACAATTGGGGCGCAGCCGCTGCAATTATCTTCGGCGCACTTGTGCCAATCACAACCCTGATTTTGCAAAAAATCGGGCCATTCACCGCCTGGTTCAAACAAAATGATACCGTATGCGGCATCGCGACGTATGTCATCGTTGCGCTTGCCATGATCATTGGCTCGTTACTGAAACCATTCTCGAAGCACGCTTAAGGAGGCAACCTGTGGCAAACGTCTTCGATAATATTTTCAACATGATTTCCGAGCATTGGTTCTGGGGATCACTCACCATTGCCTGTCTTGTTTGGTATTCTACCATAACAATCCATATTGCGATCAAGGGGGTTGACGATATTCGTCAAATGTTACGAAAGCTTTCCAGGTCAAAGACTCAAACAAGCGAATAAGACAATCTCCATTTTTTAGAAAGGTGGCGTCATGAATACCTCACGTCGGGAGTTTCTGAAAGCAACTGCTATCGCAAGCGCCGGCGCAGCGCTTCTTCCCTCCCGCCTCGTTTTCGCAGATACGAAAACGCACAAAGTCCGATTGGGATTTATCGGCGTCGGTTTGCGCGGCCAGCATTTGTTGGAACTGGCGTTGCGGCGCGACGACGTTGACGTACCCGTAATTTGCGACATCCAACCAACCATGATCGCGGCGGCCCTTGATCTCATCAAAAAAGGCGGCAAACCTGCGCCTAGAGTGATTCAAGAAGGGCCGCACGATTACCAGAAATTGCTGGCGATGAAAGATATTGATGCGGTGATTATCGCCACACCCTGGGAATGGCACGCCGTGATGAGCATTGACGCGATGAACGCCGGAAAATATGTGGGCTGCGAAGTGATTGCGGGCACAACGTTGGAAGAATGCTGGGACGTGGTCGAGACCTCCGAGCGCACCGGCATGCCGATGATGATGCTCGAAAACGTCTGTTATCGCCGCGATGTCATGGCCATTCTCAACATGGTGCGCCAGGGTTTATTCGGCGAGATCGTGCATTTGCAAGCCGGCTATCAACACGATTTGCGTGAGGTAAAATTTAACAACGGCAAACAACCCTACGGCGGCGGCGTCGAGTTCGGGGACCAGGGCTTTTCCGAAGCGCGCTGGCGCACGCAGCATTCTGTCGCGCGCAACGGCGATCTCTATCCCACGCACGGCATCGGGCCGGTTGCGATGATGATTGATATCAACCGCGGCAACCGTTTTGTTTCGTTATGTTCGTACGCCTCCAAGACGCGCGGCTTGCACGAACACATCGTCAAGCATGGCGGCAAAGATCACCCGAACGCAAAAATCAATTTCAAGCTCGGCGATGTGGTGACGACCATGATCAAAACCAACAATGAAGAAACCATTTTGCTGCAACACGACACCAGCCTGCCGCGACCATATTCTCTGGGCTTTCGCGTGCAAGGCACCAAGGGCTTGTGGATGGACGTGAACAAATCACTGTACCTGGAAGGCGTCAGCAAAGAACCTCATCGCTGGGAAGAGGCGGCGCCCTATTTGGCGCAATATGATCATCCGCTGTGGAAACGTTATGAAAACGCCAGCACCGGCGCGGGACACGGCGGCATGGATTTTTTCGTGATGCACGCTTTTGTCGAATCGGTCAAGCGCAGATCCAACACGCCGCTCGACGTTTATGACGCGGCGGCATGGAGCGCGATTGCGCCGCTCTCGGAAACCTCGATTCAACTGGGCGGCGAAACCGTGGCGTTTCCGGATTTCACGCGCGGCAAATGGCTGCACCGGCGCAACACCTTCGCACAGGATGATCAATACTAACGCTAACCTTCACGGCGCTGATCTCATTTCATCGCAAGCAAGGGCCTCTCATGACTCGTTTAAGATTTTCACTTCTGGTGCTGTCCATTCTGCTGGGATTGTTATTCGGCATCGGAGGATATACGTTCTATTATGCGCAAGGCGCGTCCTATCTTTCCAATGATCCGCGCGCGTGCGTCAACTGTCACATCATGCGCGACCAATACGACGGCTGGCAAAAAGCGAGTCATCACGCCTTTGCCACCTGTAATGATTGTCATGTGCCTCATACGTTCGTTTCCAAATATTACACGAAACTCGAAAACGGTTTTTGGCATTCGAAAGGCTTTACCCTTCAGGATTTTCATGAACCGATTCAGTTGCGCCCGAGCAGCTCGGCGGTTTTGCAGCAAAACTGCTTGTATTGCCATTCTGAATTTGTCAGTCAAATCCTCGGCAATTCTGCGCAACATGCAAAAGAGTTGAGTTGTGTGCGGTGTCACAGCAGTGTGGGCCATGGCCCCCGGCAATAAACCGGTTAAACGTTCATGCGAAGAGAATAAAAAAATCGGTAAGCGTTGCGCTAGGCGAGGTCAATCATATTAAAGCGCGGCGGGGCTTTACCGAATTTGACTTGCAAAACTCATTAAGGTGGATGAACATGAATACTTCCTCCAGCAAAAACAAGTTAACGTATGTCATCGCGATTGCGCTGGTTGCCGTCGCCACGTTTGCGGTCTTGTTGTTGATGGAAAACATTGCGCAGCGCAAAGAGGAGGCCAAGCAGCACGTCTTCCAAGTCGTCGAAATCACGGAAGACACGATTGATCCCGAAATTTGGGGCAAAAACTATCCGCGGCAGTATGACAGTTACAAACGCACGGTCGACATCGAACGCACGAAACATGGCGGCAGCGAAGCGTTTCAGAAACTCGATGAAGATCCGCGCTGGCGTGAAATTTTCAAGGGCTATGCTTTCGGGATTGACTATCGCGAGGAACGCGGGCATGCCTACATGCTCGCCGATCAAGACACGACGGAACGCTTGCGCGTCACTCAACAGCCCGGCGCGTGCTTGCATTGTCATTCCGCGGTGATTCCGGCCTATCAGCAAACAGGAATACAGGCAGGCGTGCCGGACGACGCCGCGCAACGCCGCGCACAAATCATGAAGGGTTTCGAGATCGTTTGCGCCATGCCTTATGAGCAGGCCAGGCAACTGGTGTCATCGCCGATAAGTTGCGGCGATTGCCATGATCCGAAAACCATGCAATTGCGCGTCACGCGCCCGGGATTTTTCAACGGCATTCGCGTGCTGGCCAACAGCGAACAGCCGCTGCCGCATTTGCCGAGCATCGAACGCTGGCGCCGGGAAGGCCGCAAAGGCGACTACGATGTCAACACCATGGCAACGCGGCAGGAAATGCGCTCGCTTGTTTGCGGGCAATGTCATGTGGAATACTATTTCAAAGGCGAAGGCAAGCTGTTGACTTATCCCTGGCACAAAGGCATCAAAGTCGAGCAGATTGAAAGTTATTATGATGAAGTGGGTTTCAAAGATTGGAGCCATAAAGCCAGCGGCGCGCCGGTGTTGAAGGCGCAACATCCCGAATTCGAAATGTGGAGTCAGGGCATTCACGCGCGCAGC
This sequence comes from uncultured Cytophagia bacterium, assembly GCA_964457925.1. Classification (GTDB taxonomy): domain Bacteria; phylum Zhuqueibacterota; class Zhuqueibacteria; order Zhuqueibacterales; family Zhuqueibacteraceae; genus Coneutiohabitans. The sequence goes on along the minus strand of CAYWGH010000043.1, from coordinate 24,469 downwards.
GGCGTGGCGTGCGCGGATTGTCACATGCCCTACAAACGCGAAGGCGCCATCAAGATCAGCGACCATCATGTCCGCAGTCCGCTGTTGAATGTTGCGAACGCCTGCCAGACGTGCCACAATTTTCCCGAAGCTGAATTAAAGGCGCGCGCCGAAGCAATTCAGGATCGCACGCAAGCGCTGATGATTCGCGCGGAAGAGGCGGTGGTGGCATTAATCATGGCTCTACAACAGGCAAAAGATGCCGGCCGGGCGGCGGAAGACTTGCAAGCTGCGCAGGAACTGCAGCGCAAAGCGCAATGGCGTTTGGATTTTGTGGCAGCAGAAAACTCTATGGGCTTTCATGCGCCGCAAGAGGCCGCGCGCATTTTGGGCGAGGCGATCGATTATGCGCGTCAAGGCGAGGTGGCGCTGCTCAAAGCGAATGGATTTGCTCGCGCGGCCGACTGAGAGGCATCTTGTGCAGGTGATTAGCGTTTCAAAGTCAGAACAAAATTCTGAGAGTGTTTCGCCCACTGAAATGAAATCCCACTGAAACGGACTTTTTCTTTCTGTGGCAGTTCTACTTTTGTGGGCGAAGCCCTCAAAGCTGCTCAAAAAGCTTCTATTTCCGGTTGACTGAAAATCGCTACAGGGAACTATCGCGCAGGCAAGGTGGTTTTGATATTTACTTTTTTATAGTCTTGCTCGCCTCAAATAAGGCGAGCAAGAGTGTGTAAGCGAGAACGGGTTCAAATTCAATCATTAGTAGCCGCCGGCGCAATATTCATTTCTTCCAGCAAATAATCAGCGCCGGCGAATTTCTGCGTGACCCACAGCACGTAGCGAATATCAACGGCAATCGAACGGCTGTAATCTTCACTCCACGCATAATCGTTGATCGTGGCTTCAAAAGCGCGATCGAAATTCACCCCCACCAACTCGCCGCGGGCATTGAGCAACGGGCTGCCGGAATTGCCGCCGGTGGTGTCAAGGTTGTACAATAATGCCACCGGAACCTCCTGCAACTGCGGGTGCGCAAAACTCCCAAAGTCTTTCGCGCGATACAACTGTTTTAATTTCTCCGGAGTGTCAAACGGTTCTTCTCCTGTGGTCTTTGCAATCACACCGCCGATCGTGGTGATGGGTTTGTAATAGGTTGCATCCGCGGGAGAATAGCCGCGAATCCGGCCATAGGTAAAACGCAGCGTGCGGTTGGCATCGGGAATAAAATCCGTTTGCAGAAATTCTTTTTTGACATCAATGAGCTGGCCGAGAAGTTTTTCAAGCGCGCCGTTGCGGCGCTGATTTGCCTCGCGCATTTCTTTGAGGGTGGGCGCGAGCGCCTGGGCTAACTCAATGAAGGGATCTCGCAGCTTTTGCAGTTCCTGCGGCGATTTCGCCAGAGCTGCCATCAAATAGGCTTCATCACCAAGCTTGCTCTTTGCGTAAGCATTCTTGACAAACGCCGCGCCCGCCTTGTCCGCATCTTTTCCCTTGAGAATCGCATCGAATGCCGGCACGCGTTGATCCGCCGGCAATGAACGGGCGCGCTTCAAAATCTCTTGCAGAAAAATTTTATCCGTGGCTTCATGGAAATCCGCCAGCGCCCGCCCCAGGTTTTGTTTGGTGGCGTTAAAATTGCGTTCCATAAAAGCGGATTGGCGTTCGAGATCCGGCTTTTGCAACTCGTGCGCCGCCTCATAGGCCGTCAGGCCAAAACGCAGCAATGAAACGCTCGACAAGTTTTGCAGCAGCAAATCGCGCTCAGCGGTTGCGTTGATCTCGGCGTAAATTTTTGCCAACTCCGCAAGCAGATTGCCATACTTTTGACGCCGGCTTGCATCGACCTCGATGAACTCCTGCAATGCTTTTTCCTCTTCACGTTTCTTTTCGACCAGCGCGAGACGGTGCAACCCCTTCAGCTTGCCGCGATAATTCTTCTTCACATTCGACAGGCTCTTGACGCGGCTGGCATGCTTGAGAGCGATGCTGCGATCGGCTTTGCCAAGATTTTCCATGGTCGCGATCTGCCATTCATACAGATCCGCAATGTAGGGCATGCGAACTTTTTCTTCAAAATTCAAATAGTGTGATGTTTGATGGCGATACGTGCGGCCGGGATAGCCGAGAATAAAAACGAAATCGCCGTCGTTCACGCCCTCGGCCGCGACTTTGATCACGCGCTTGGGATGATAAGGCACGTTGTCGGGCGAATACTCAGCCGGCGAACCATCGGGCGCAACATACGCACGCATGAATGAAAAATCGCCGGTGTGACGCGGCCAAACCCAATTGTCCTCCTCCCCGCCAAATTCACCGATGCTGCGCGGCGGCACATACACCAGACGCACATCTTTCAAATTCGTGTAGATGAACAAAACATACGTTTTACCAACAAACATCTCCGCCACTTCGGCGCGCTTGCCCGGTTGCGCTTGTTCTGCCGTCTGCACGATTTCTTTAATCTTCTTCTCCACGGCTTTGGCGCGTTCGGCAAAATCCATCTGATCGTTGACGACGCTCAAAACTTCGGCGGAAACCTCGCGATACGATTCCGTGATGCGAACATTGTAACCCTTCGCCGGAATTTCTTCCGCCCGATTCGCTGCGAGGAAGCCTTCTGAAATGTAATCTTTTTCAGGAGTACTCGCCGCCTGCACGGCGCCGAACGCGCAATGATGGTTGGTGAGGATCAGGCCATCGGGCGAAACGAACGAGCCGGTGCAGCCGCCCACCATGACAATGCCGTCAATCAAACTGACGCCGCTGGGATTGAAAATTTCGGAGGGTTCAATCAGCAAGCCCTTGTCTTTGAGATTGAGCTTATGAATATCGCTGATCGGCCACATGCCTTCGTCGGGCGCAGCGGCCTGAAGGCTCGGGCTTAAACAAAAAACCAGCAGAAGCAAAAGACGTTTCATCATAGCATACCTCCTCATAGAATAGAATATATCTTGTGACATTTATCCCTTCAACCGATGATCCAACTCACAAACTCACATCGAGAATGAGTTCGGATCACTCAATCTCAGCCTTCAAACGCCTTGCCATTCCCACCTGATAAACCTGTGGCAGAAACTTATTCATCCAAAAGGCAAGCTTGCCGGTTTTTCCAATAATCAACAATTTCTTTTCGTGACTAGCCGCGGTGAAAATGCGTTGCGCCGCTTCTTCCGGTGGCATCTTTTTGCCGACAATGACTTGTTCATGTTGCACCGGTTTGCCGTCGCCGCCCAGCGCGTTTTTATTGATCGGAGTAGCGATGAATGAAGGGCAAACCATCAAAATATGAACGCCCTCGTCGTTTACTTCCGTGCGCAGGCTTTCGAAGAAGCCATGCAGTGCGTGTTTGCTTGCGGCATATCCGGTGCGGCCGATCAAAGGCGAAAACCCGGCAACACTCGACAACACGATGATCATGCCCTTGCTTTGCATCAAAGCGGGCAACGCCGCCGTGGTGCAATGAAGCGCGCCGAAAAAATTCACTGCCATCACCTGGTGAATCACGTTAATGCTTGTGCGCGAAAAACGGCTGCGATGGCTGATGCCGGCATTATTGATCAAAACATCGAGGCGGCCGAATTGTTGCAGAGTTTTGTGCGTAATCTTTTGGGTGGCTTCAAAATCCGTTACATCACACACATGGCCGGTGAAGTTGAGGTGAGCTTGCTTGCATTGTTGCGCGAGCTGTTCCAACGGCGCAGCCGCTTTATCGAGGCCAATAATTGCAGCGCCGGCAGCGCCAAACCGCCGGCACAGAGCCTGGCCCAGACCGCCTGCGGCTCCGGTGATAACGATGATCTTATTTTTGAAATCGCGCTTGGGCATAATGCTCGAACACTTCTCGCGACGTTTTCTGCGGGAAAAAACCGAATTCTTCCTTTAATCTCGTATTGTCAAGCACCGGGCGATAACGCAGAAAGTCGAGTTGTTCCGGACCGTATTGCGTGAGACGCAGTTTTTTGAGAACGAACAAAATCCATCTTAACAAACTTGGCGGCAAAGTCAACGTTTTCTTGCCGAGCATTTTTGCGATTTCGTGAATCGTCAGCACGCCGTCGCCGGCCAGATTGTAGATGCCGGTCTTCTCGGAAAATATCGCGGTGACGAGGCACGCCGCTGCATCTTTATCCCAAATGAACACGAACGGGCTGTCCGAGCCTTTGATGGCCAGCAAACGCGGCTTTTCAAATAATACGGTGATTTGATTATTCGTGGTTTCCCCCAGAATCGTGCAGAGGCGAAAAATCACTTGCTGCAATTCGGGATGCTGGCGGCGATAATCGTCCAGCATTTCTTCGATCAAACGTTTGTGGTAAGAATAGGCAAAACTGGCGTTGCCGTGCAGAGGATGGTGTTCGGATATCAAGGCGGGATTGTCGGCGTGGTAACCATAAGCCGCGCCGCTTGAAGAAATGATTATCTTTTGCACGGACGATGCGAGGCAGGCTTGCAGCACATTTTCCGTGCCCAGCACGTCAACAGCGTATTCCAGCTGGCGATCACTTTCCCGGACGGGCGTTACAATCGCGGCGAGATGGACGACAGTCGTGATGCGGTGTTTTTTGAAAATCTCGGCGAGTCGAGGCGAACGAATATCGTCTTGCTCGTATATGACGCCGTTTTTTCGAATTGCTGCAGGTATTTCGCGGACATCGAGCGCAACAAGATTAAATGGCGCAGGCGTTGTCGCATGCTTGCGCTGCGCAAGCTCTGCGACGACAAGGCTGCCAAGATAGCCAGCGGCGCCGGTGACCAGGATGTTTTTCAAATTGCGCCCTCGCAAAATCGCCGAATCAAATTTGGACGCAATGCTTCATCGCCTTTCGGAAAACAGCACGGCCCAAATTGGTTTTAATTGGGCGAAATTACGGCGCAATGGCAATGCTATGCAACGGAAAAAAATTACCAATCGTTCCGAGCAAAGTCGCGGCGCCGGTGGCTAAGTTGATCAGATAAAAGCCCGAGCCGCCATTTGACGCCGGCGTCAATGAAGCGTAAGCCACACCGTCCGGTCCGGAGATGTCAAAGCCGACATAATCATTGGTGTTGACGCCGAGATCGCCGATGGTCAACAATTTGCCGTTATTGGGCGAAGGCAAGGTCACCAAAACATCGAGATTGGAATCGATCGCGAAAAGCGAGGTGATGGTGGCGCCGGCAACGCTGTTGGTGTATGCCGTGCCGACAATATTCGGATTGAAGCCGAAGTAGACGTCGCTGAAATCGTAGGCGAGCGTCGAATCCCGGGCCAATACGCCGGTCACGGGATCGATCCGCAGATCCTGCTCGGCATTGCTGTGAATGCGGATTTTGTCAGGTACGGGATTAAATCCGAAACCGAAAAACGTTCCGTTCAACACTGTTGGAAACGCATTAGAGCGTGCCGGCAACGCCGCTGCTGAAACCGTGTCAATCACATAAAGGAGATTGAAATTGCTGACGCCATAGAGCCTGCCGTCAACCGGGCGGAAATCAATTCCAAGTATGTACTCACCGTCCTGCAAGCCTGAAATGCTTTTACGGTTGGTAATGCTATCCGGGCGCATGCTGCCAAAGCGTATCAAATTATTGTTCGAATCGACGCCGTAGATCGGCTTGCCTTGCACTTGTGGCTGCATGATTTGATCCTGGCAGGCGGAGAATAGAATCGCCAACAACGTAAGCATGCCCAACGAAGCAAAATGTGCTACGCTCCTCTTTGCCATTTTGTGCGGGATTGATAACATGGTGTTCTCCTGAACGTGCAACGATTTACTATCCTGTAATTACCAAAAAGACAATAAGAATCTGCCGCGAGCCGAGTCGAACGCATGACAATATAATTTTGCGCCAAATCGCGAGGCCGCATTGTTTGCAGCAGGCTTGATTGTTGTTTGATTGCAATTCCGGTGCCGCTGTTGCGGGGAGAGATTCGGAGGGATAAAAGGAGGTCAGGGTCGAATTGTTATCAAACGATAACGCATTCGTCTCTGACCTCATTTATTGAATTTGGGTAAACAGCTTTGCGTTATGAACGCAACGGCTTACGCTTACCATAAAACATGCCCAGCGCAGTAATCGTGATAAGCCACGTTAACGCAAAAACTTTCCAGCCCATGAGCCAACCCAACACACCCGGAAGATAAAACAAACTCAGTTTTGCTGTTGCGACAACCAAGCGAGAAATTGTTCGGCAAAATGCCAGCAGCGCTTCACTTACTTGGCTGAGAAAATGTAATAAGCGGAAGAATATTCGCTTGCACCACAACCGCACACGACGCCATATGCTTTTCAGCGCCCGGCGCAGCCGCTGCTCGAATAACTCGAGGGTGGCGGCTGTTTCCTCCAATAAATTCCGGCGCATCATTGTTGTGCTCCGTGCACGGCCGCAATCACAAGTCCCATTACGATTACGGTTGCAAAGGGGTCGCCCCAAGAACTTTCGGTGACTTCAACTTCGACAAACGCTTGATGCACTTGGTTGAGATCGATCACCATCACCTGCCCGGCAACGGTTCTGCCGACGATGACGCGCGCCTGGCTGTAATACGATTCATAATACCACGCGCCGTTGTCATCAAAGTTCACCGCCTCGCCGTTCAAGGATATTACCCGAACGATCTTTTTGCCTGCCAATTGCGAGACACTTTCCTCGCGAACGAGCATGCGCGCCGGCACAACGCAACCGGCAAGCGCACTGATCATAACCCAAAACCCGGCGGCAATGATCAAACGGCGATACATGGCTGTTACTCCTATTTTATGCGATGCCGAAAACTCGTATACCTGGCAAATAACAAAGCGCCAAAAAATATGGTATGGAAGCGAGCAATTTACCCACCACCGGCGCTGCTGTCTTGTGCTCGAATAACTCATGCCAGGCCAGAACCGCCGTGTGACGCCGCGCTTCCATTTCCGGTTGCTGTAATTCATCGCGCACCAACTGTTGAATCATACTCGTGACAGCGCGCCAGGCTGTTTGATAAAAATTCTTGACCTCAGCGATACTGGCGAATCCCATATGCTGTGCGATTCTTGCAAACGATAACCCTGTTCTTTTTGCCAGCCGGATGATTCGCCGTTGCCGCTTGCTCAAACTGGCCCAAGCCTTTTCGTACAACTCGACGAATACATGGCAACGCAAACGCATTTCTTCTTCATCGTTTACACAAAACATTTGAAAAAACTCTGAGCCCTCTACCCGCTCGCGTATGGCATGCAACAGGGCTTGTGCGCGTTTTTCTGCTTCTTGTTCCATTGCCGCCACTGGCTGTCGCCACAAGTAACGATTGAAACAAGCGAGCGCTGCAAGCACTGACTCCGTCTCCATTTCTCTTTCCAAGGTTTGCCAATTTCTATCAACGATGCTCTGAAATGCGGGCGGCAAATCATGCTGCACACGCATGCGAGCGTCGATCATCACCGATCGGGCAGCCCGTTTGCGAGCTTTCGTATTGTCGCGATCACACATTGCGTTTTTTCTCCCTGTTGGTAATAAGATAGCGGTCCAGCCATTCTTCAATGACGGCTTTTCTCCTCAAATTGACGCGCGGATTCTCCAATTCGCGCAAAAAAAGCATGTACACCTGCTTTTTCAGGGCTTTATAGCTCCGGCTTTTAAAGCAGTTTGCTGCGCCCACGCTGGGGAAATCCATTATCTTCATGATCTCAGCCGGCGAACGGCCTTCGCGTTCCAACCGGAGAATTTCCTGCTGGCGTCCATTAAGCTTACCTAGCGCCTTGCCAAAGAGTTCCTGCAAATACTGCCAGCGAAACTCGATCTCATCAATCTCCTCGCAAGTAGAGGGCAGCAAATGCCACCTCTCTAAAAAACTCCTGATTTCTTCAATGCAAAGCGCGGCTTCCATGGTTAGATAATTATCGAGTGGCGTGAGCCGGGCGCACGATCGTTTGAGATTGATTTTGTAATTTATCACCACACGCTTAAGCCAGGCGCAAACGCCCGCGGGCGTGCGCAGTTTAATGCCAGCGCCGCGTTCCATGAGTTTGATCCAGGCATGTTGATACAAATCTCGCGACTCGACGATGCCGTTGATACAATCAGAGGGGGCTAATCCCACAACACTCTTGAGTCGCGGTGTGTAGTAAACCACGATTGTCTCAAGCGCTTTTTTGACCGCGCCATAATCGCAACGCCCGTCATCTAAAAACTCAAAAAACTCTGCCAAAGCTCGTTTGATCGAATCCTCTTCCTCGCCCCAATTTTTGCGATAGATCGATGCCATTTTGCCTCCTTGCGTCTCACGTTTACATTCTGTTGATATGAGCCTGTGGGCCATGAATCGGAGACACACCGGCAGAGTTGATTGCCCCGCGCCTTTTCAGCAAGTTGCAGATATGTCTGCAATTTTATTAAAACAGAACGATTTGCAGGCCAAAGGTCAAAGCATTCTTGGGGTCACAGCTAGGCTCGTTGTCAATGCCCATTGAAATAGACACGTGACTTTGTAAAACTGTCACATTCCTTGAATCGGTTTTGCAAAAGAAGAAGGCCGGGGATAAAGGCAGGAAAACGCTTGCGGAGAAATCAGAAACTCTTATCTTAATTTTGTCTCAACCAAAAGGCTTTCCCCAGCCTTTTGCATCGGCCCGCCGCGAGCTGCAACTCGCGGCGGGTTTTTGTTTTAAAAAGCGTTCATCGCTCTTCCTCTCCGGTAACAAAGCTTGCTCTCACATTACGCGCGGTAACTTCGGTGAAAAACGCACTCCTCAAGCAAAAACCGGCCAAGCCCCACGCGCCGATAGCCATGCAGCTTCGGTCAAATACCCCCACGATGACTCCAACAACTCCCAACACCAGAAGAACAATGGCCACCACCCGAAAAAACCAAAAGAGAATAATTCCAACTTTTGCCATGACGCATGCTCGTTGCTTACCGATTATCCCGATAGAATCTTTCAATCGCCCGGCGGAACGCTTCGGCATCGCTGATGCCGGGATTGCCTTTCTTTTCAAACTTGATCAAACGCTGTGCGCGCCCCTGATCGCCGTGGTACAGAAGCACGAGCCGTTTCCAATCGCTTTGGGACTCTCGCCGGTGCCAATATTTTTGCGCCTCGGGTTTGAGCATGAAGTACAAAGACACGAGAAGCCAAATCAACGTTGCGATGAGAATGAGGCGGCTTACGATTACCACAGTAACCTCCCTCACACAAAGAGTGTGTTCAATCCCCAGCCCTTGCACCAATCGACAAAATCAACTCTTGCAACTCCGCCGGCAGGCGCGCCCCTTCCGTGCGCAGTTCCTTGACCCGAAAACCCCCGCCATTTCTGCGTTCGGAATATAACAGCGTCGGAACGATGCGAATTTTGCCGCGCGACAACCCAAAAGACACCGGCAATTTGGCGGAATGGCCGGCGGTGAACGGAATTTGGATGTTGAGCAATTCCAACTTGTCGCTGGTCACAAAAATGCAATGCGAGCGCCGCCGGGAAAACGCGATGGCCATCATCTCACTCAGCCGTTGCACGGTGAAGGCTTCGTCCTTGCTGAACCCCTTTGACAGGAACATACCTTCACCGCGAATGACCATCCCCATTTCAAAGCCGTAAGTCGTCGCCGTGCCCGGCTCGAACGTGCCAAATCCATGCGGAATGCTGACTGCGCTCATCACATAGCCGCGCGGCGATTCCTTGCGGTCCAAATTGGCGATCTTGACGCCATTTTTGCCGGCGCCGTCGAATTGCTGCATGATCTTCGCAAAATCTTTGGGCTCGCCGAGATACTCTTCCTGCCCCAGGATCGACCAGCGCAGAATATGTTCGTCTTGCATCGACAACAGGCTGCTAATCACGCCCTGAGCGATATCCCAGTATTCCGTCGCCCACCGCAGGCGAATCAGCATCATCAGGGTTTTTTTCAAAATTTTAGCGTCTCTTTCAAGATCGGGACGCGACATATCAAGTTGCGGATAAAGCTCGTTGATCAATGCTTTGACATTCGTATCCGGTCCTTGGATGATTTTTTGATAATAAAAATTGAGGAGTTCGACAATCCTGTCGGGCGTACCGGGCCGGCTCAATTCCGCCAGGATATAGGCTTCGGTCTTGGACATGCCGATGCCCTGGGCGAGGCGGAAAAGCATTTCCCGTTGCGGCAATTTTCCTCTTCTCAGGATATTGTGCAATTGCCCGACCGAGACGCCCAAGTCGCGCGCCGCGGAAGTCAAATCAAAATTCTTTTCATCGATCCAGGATTGAACGGCTTCGGCAAATGTGCGAAAGCTTTTTCGTTTCAGCATAGTTCCCGCCCTCGAAAATGGTTGAAACGTTGATGATGACCGCCCCAGCCTGGATACCCATTCAACTCTCAAAGTAGCACGAAGTGCCTTTTGCTGGATGTTTTGCCGGGGCTTGGCTTTCACTTTTGGTGAAAAAATGAACGTCCTATGGCTGCCTGAGCAGCGCCAACGTGGATTACCGGACGGAAGTTCCAAAATCGGATTCGCGCAAAGGTGGGCGTTAGTTCACAGCTATCCCCCGTGGCCTGCTGAAAAATTCCGATTATTCGGAAAAATGCACACTACACAATCCAAAAATAGCATCAAAATCGAAATGCAGTGTTTCATAAATCAGCATATCGATAAATCTAACACTCCATGCCAAGCTGAGGATGGTCGCATGTCAGAGTGCTGCGCAATCTGCGCACTGAGAAAACGGGCGACAGCATCTTGCGGGGCTTCGCGCAATGCAGCCGCAGCGGCGGCAAAGTTGCCCTGCTCGAAATGCGCTAAAGCTGTCGCGTAACGCGCAATGCCGTTTTCATCGATGCCGGTTCCTCCGGCTGGTGCGGGCACAACCAGCTCGTGTACGGCAATAATCTCTTGCATGCCGGCGGGTTGTAAATTGCAAATGCGGCGGAATAAAAACTCTTTATCGTTAACTCGACGCGCCACGTTGCCGCCAACAAGTATCGGCACGCCGAGTTTTTTCGTCAAGCTTTCCAACCGCGCCGCTTGATTTACAGCCCGGCCTATGACAACATACTTTGAAAGACTCGTGGGGTTTTGACCCTGAGCGGTGAACATGCCTGCCAGCACTTTTCCGCAGGTGATGCCAACGCCGCAACGCAACACCGCCCCGCTTTCGGTGACAATGGCAGGCCAGTCAAGTTCGGCGATCAATTCGACGATCTGGCGGGCGGCCCGTAACGCTTGCCGCACGGGATGCGGCGGCGCTCCTTGCGCAGGCACGCCCCAGCAGGCGAGAATGCCGTCGCCCTGAAAATCAATGACAATGCCGCCGGTTTCGAAAATCACGCTGGCGGCGTTGCCCAAGACGCTTTCCAGCAAAGCGAAATGCCGTCTTGCCGCGCTTTGGCCGGCGTAAATATCCTGCCTCTCTGCCACAAGCGAAGAGCCGCGTAAATCAAAAAAGCAAACAGCGGCTTCTTGTTCCTCCGGTTGCAAGGCCTGATCGGCGCGAACGAGATCTTCAAACAAAATTTTGCGCAGGGCCGGAGAAAAGAATTGCCCGATTTGGCCGAGTCGTTCTTTCGTGCGCGCGGCCAGCAAATGCTGCTTGGCAATCGCGCCCAACGCGGCGAAGAGACGTTGCACCTCAGTAAGCTGGTCGCCGGGCAAGGCATGCGCGCCGGTGGCGTAAAGCGCAAAATTTTCGTGCTCGGCAAGCGCGATGGCAATGCACATCGCCCATTGCGCGCCGGAAAAAATCAACGAGTTCGCCGCGCCGCTCTGCTGTTCGCCGGCATGCCAAACACTTACCGCGCACTCATCACCGTGTGCCTGCAAAGCCTGCAGCAACAAATGGCGGCTAGGTTTTTCATGCGGCGCTGTCGGGCTGCCTTCTGCGAATGCTGTCGCAGAAATGGGCGAAGCGAAAGTAGAATCATCGTCCGTCGCGATAGTCCAGGCCGAAACATTCAACCCGGCAATATGCGTTTGCAGGCTGCGGCACAACGCCAATAGAAAATCCGCCGGCGCTTCGTTATCTTTCATGAGCATTGGCATTTGCTCGACGATCGTGATGAAGGTCCGCAGCTCGCTGCCGGTGCTGGCAAACGTCGCGGCGCGTGAAGAGAAAAGGTACGTCCGTTCCGGCAGAGGCTCGTCCCGTTCCTCGTCGACAAACCAAAAAACCGTCCTTCCCGCAGAGAAGCTTTCGCCGGGATTCAGTTCCAATATCGCGACGGCGTCATCGGCGTTGAGTTTTTGGCTGGCGAGCGCATGACGCTCGACGCGCAGTTTCTGGCCAGTGATTTCAAGCCATGCTTGCCTTCGGCTCAAGGAACGATCGCTGGGAAAAACCAGCATGCCGGGCTCCATGTCCGCGCTGCCCAAAAGATAGCGGCGGCCTGGCTCGAGCGCGAATGCGCGTGAAATATTCAGGCCGGCGAGGTAAGCAAGAAGTTTGTAGGAAGGCGTTTTCATGGCGATTCGTCGAATCTTTACGGCCACATGCGCCACCATCGACGCGGCTGCTGTATGGCCTCGCACACGAACTCTGCAAACACGGGCGAAAACAATTTGCCGTTCAATATGAAGCCGGCTTGCGCGAGATTCTTCAGAGCAAAGGCGTGTTCGCGCGGCGGCTTTTTGTTCCGCGCCAGGGCCGCGACCACTGCTTTTTGCGAGTCATCAAACTTCTCCCAATATTCTCGAAAATGCGGCCCGGCTTCTTCCAAAAACAGTTCTTTTATTTTTTTATGCATAACCCTTTCGCTGCCGTCGCGGGAGAATAATGCCGCGCAGGCCATCTGAATAAAAATCGGAAAATGCCCGGCCAATTCCAGCACAAAATCTGTATGCGCGGCCAGCGGCTTTCCGGCCTGCGCCGAGGGACGCGCAATCAGTTCCCTGGCTTCCTCCAATTTGAAAGGCCCCAAGTGCAGATTGGCAAAAATATTAAAAAACGGCGAATCGGCAATCTCTTTGGTGTGGCACAAGCTCTGGAGCTGCGCGGAGGAAGTGGTGATATACGCCACATTAAAATTGTTGGCGAGCGCGCGAAAATAGGCGTAAAACTCCGGGCCGATCTTGGGATTACGCGTGACGCATTCAAACTCATCCCACAAAAAAATCAACTTGAAGCCCGACTCGTGGATGGCGTGCAGCGCATCTTTCAGGCCTTCGTAATCCGCATTGACGTTTAACCGCAGACGCTGATGAAATTCATTTTGGAGGGCGTTGAAAATCGCCTGCAACAGCTCGCCCGGCTCGGCGTTGCGCTTCTCTTGCAGATCCATAAACACGAAAATATAATCCTGCGGCGCGGGCAAATATTTCACGCGATTGCGGGGATGGTGAATCGCGCTTAACAAAGAGGATTTGCCGATGCGGCGCACGCCAACCAGTGAAATGCTTTGCGGCCGGCCGGCTTTGATGCGTTCGTAGATGCGGCTCAATTCCGCGCTGCGACCGTAAAATTCGTGCGGGTTTTGAATTTTAACCCGATTCAAATACGGGTTCTCATGGCCGGCCAACGGCGCTGCGTCGGGAAGAACGAGAGTCTGTTCGATTAAAAGCTGAAGGTTTTTGGCCAAATCTAAAACCGGTGAGCCGTCGATCACTACAATACCTTCAATGGCCGGCAGCGCTTGCACATTTCTCAGTTCGAGCAATTCCCTCAACATGTCATGAGCCGAGGCATAACGCTTCTCGACCGGCTTCTGGAGCGCACGCCCGACAATGTCATAAAGCTGAGCCGGCAGATGCGCGGTGTGCGTCCGCAACGGCTCGGGTTCTTCATGCACGATGGCATACATCAGTTCCAAATAATTTTCGCCGCGAAACGGAATGCGGCCGGAGAGCATTTCATACAACAAGACGCCGAGAGACCAGATATCGGCGCGCGAATCCACTTCGAGCATGCGCGCTTGCTCCGGCGACATGTAGGCTGGCGTGCCCACTGTCGTTGCTGTGGGCGTGAGCCGCTGCGCGCCGGTCAGCTTCGCCAACCCGAAATCGACAATTTTGGCGACGCCGTCGGCTGTGAACATGACATTGGCAGGCTTCAGATCGCGATGAATGATGCCGCGCTCATGCGCTTTCGCCAGGCCTTGCACGATTTGAATGGCAATGCCAATGGCTTCGTCAACTGGCAACTTTCCCTGTTTGAGGCGATCTTTCAAGCTGCCGCCGTCATAGTAGGCCATGGCAATGAACATCTGGCCGGCATCGGTTTCGCCGATTTCATAGATCGTGCAGATATTATTATGGTCAAGAGCCGAGGTTGCAAAAGCTTCCTGCATGAAGCGCTGCTTTTCCTCGGGCCGGGCTTCAATATTGGCGCGCAGGAACTTGAGCGCGGCGTAGCGCGGCAGTTTCACGTCCTCGGCCTTGTAGACTTCAGACATGCCGCCGCCTTCGATCGCTTCAAGAATGCGATAGTGAGAAATGATTTTTCCGATCATTGGGTAACACTCTTGCGCGGCTCAAAACCATTTGCGCAGATAAATTTCGAAATTGGCATAGGTGCCGAAAAATTTCAATTCTGTGCTCTTGATTCTTTGCACAAACGGCAACTCGCCAGGTTCGTCGCGAAACAGAAACACCCGGGCGACTTCGAAGCTGCCTCCGAATTCCACCCCCCCTTTGTAAGGATAAGCGATAACCGAGCCGACGCTCACCACACTTTGCAGCTTGAAGCCATCTTCTCGCCAATTTTCTTCCAGGCCGGAGACTTCAACGTAATAGCCGGCGGAGAGCCGTTCAATGCTGCGGCGCAAACGCTGCAATCGAGAGTAAAACAACAGTTGTGGCCTCAGCCGGATTTTTTCCTCTTCCGAATCGACGGCCAACGGCGCGCCCACGCCAACCATGATTTCGAGTAAATTGAAGCGATAGCTGAAATCCATTCGCGATATTGTTCCAAGACCCAGGCGAAAACCTTTGTGCTTACGGTCAAAGGCCTGCTGCAAGGCCTGCCATTCTTCTTGATAAATATCCCGCAAGTCCTGCGGCATTTTCCGATAGGGGTACTCACGCCAGATTTCAACGTCCTCATCGAGCGAGCGCCGGGCATGCTCCCGGGCTTTAGCCAAACTGTCCGCCAACACGGCGTAGTTGATTGCGAGCCATTGCTCGGCCCATGCGCGCAAAGGCTTCTTAGGCTGATAAATGCTTTCTCCGGAAAGCAGCGCCTGCAGAGCCAATATCGATCGACGATGTTCGCGGTTATTGTAATCGTCAACCGCGGCGACTATCAGGGATTGATTGCGTTCGAGCAATTTCTCGAAGTCGAGATACGCAATGACATTTGCATCGAGATTCGGCTTCTTTTGCGCGCGCGCAGGCGCCGGAACGCCCGCAGCCGCAACGGCAATCAGCAGGATCAAGATAGATCGGCCATGACGAACAGTCGGAGGCTTCATAACCGCTTCCTCAATTTAATCAGCAATCGCTGCACTTCGCCGGCGCTGATGTCGCAGAACGTGTCTTGCGCCGCATATCCCCGATGCTCGATGCGAAGGGTATGCCGGAGCGCCAGTAAACGAATCTCTTCTTTTCGGATTTCTTGTTGCGCGAGTTGCCGGCCGTCGATCGTAACAACGGGATCGGTGAGCAAGCTGCCTTCCTCATCTTGAATGATCAGCTTTAGATAACCCCATTGCGGCGTTAATGCAGCTGAGATCACATCGTTGCCGGTGAGATCAATTTCTCTTCGGGCGATTGCGTAACCCTTTTTTTCGAACGTAAGCGCATATTTTCCGGCAACGAGTGTTGTTTCACAAGGGGTGGCATGTTGCAGGGTTACTCCTTCCAGCGAAACCAGCGCTTCGGGAGGCTCGGAAATAATTCTCAACCTATATGTTCTCGGAAAATCCAGTGGTTTCGCCCTGGGCGGTTTGACCGTTGTTCCCGGCCTGATCCAATCGGGATTGAAGGCGACCGTGCTCGTATCCTCAAATTGCGCGCGAGCGTTCACAACAATCTCTTCGGCGGTGGCAGGATTCTTGAGCGTGAAACGGTAATCTCCCGGGGCAAGCCCGCGCAAAGTCAGGGTTGCATGCGCTTGCCCCTTCTCCACTCCTTTCGAATTGGGCAGCGCATACGCATACTCAAAAGGATAGATGTTCGAAGCAAGGGTAAATGACGCCGCTTGCGCGAAATCGATTCGCACGCGGCTGAACGGCTCACGAACGACGATAACCGTATCCTTCACTTCTCCGGTGTGACTGTCTTTCGCCCGCAAACGATATGTGCCGGCGCAAACTTCAAATGTATGCCGCCATTTTTCTTGCTCTTTGCCGGGTTTCCAGGAGTCGCCGCCCAGCCGCAGTTCCACGCTGACAGCGTCCGTAACCACCTCGAGCGAGCAGGCGCGAAAGAGGGGGTACACTTCTTGATCATCTTTCGTCACTGTGATGGAATCCGTCCACACCTCGCCGGTGGCAAGCAGCTCGGCTCGAAAACTATATTTGAAATCCTTCGTCAGGCGTTCGGGAATTTCAAATCGCGTCGAATCTTCGCTGCCCCGGCTCGTGCCGGCAAATTCACCGTCAACCCATACCGAAAACGGCCCGCCGTTGGCTTGCACGATCACGTGCCGTTGCAGCGCAAGCACAAACTTTGCCAAAAAGAAAAGCGCAAGCGCCGTCAGGCCAATCTCCAGGCTGCGTTCCAAAATTTTGAAGGCTTTCTTGCGTTTTTCCTGCTGCCGGCGTTTTTGCTCGGTAATGATCGCCAGTTCGTGCGAGCCGATCTCCTTTTTCACCTGCCAGATGCTGTGATCATGCCTCACCCAGCGGCGATAAAGATCGAGGCGGAAGCAATACTCCCGCTGCGCTTGCCGGTCTCGCTGTAGAACGTACTCATCTTGAAACAGACTGGCGAGTTCTTCATTAAAAAAATTCTCTTCGAGGTCGAGTTGAAGTTTTTCCTTTGCGAGGCCCTCACACAAGTCGCGCGCTGACAAGAACGTTTCCGGCATCTTGGAAAATTCTGCAAGCAGGGAAAGCGCCAACTTGCGCCGGGGTGAATGTTCGCCCCAATTGAACAGCAGTTGATGCGGCGGGTTTTCCAGAATGCTGTCAACGACGGCTTGGACATCGTGTTCGGTTACCTCGCCCTTTTTTGCCTCATTGAGATGATAGACGAGATTCTGGCAGATCAACTGGGTATAAAACGGTTGCCCGGCGGTCAGCGTATAAATCTGCGCCGTCACGTGCGGGCCAAACGTCACGCGATCTTGCAGCGGGTGCGTAATCAATCGCATGGTGTCGTCTTTGGTGAGAAAGCTGATCTTGCGTGAGGTGGCTTTGCGAAACAGTTCCTCGCCCCACAGCATATGATCGCGCGCTTCCAGGCTTTTGGAGCCGGTAAAAACGAATGACACCAAATCCGTTTCCAGCAAGCCGGCAAAAAAAACCAAGAGGCGCCTGGGCAGGCTGCCTTCGTTGATTTTGGCTTCGAGAATCTCGTATTCGTCAATGAGCAGCAGCGGCGCGCGCGCAGGAAACCGCCGCCGCAACTCTTGCAAAAACTCGCGAAACGTGCTGTCGGTGGCGGCCTCCAGCGGCAAGCTGGTGTAGCGCTCGGCAAACAAACCGGCGCCATTGAGTTGCTTGCACGCATCGGCCATGATGCGGCTGAAGAATACCGCCTCGCCGGCAATGCCCGCCATGATTTGCATATCCACAAAAACCGGCAGGAAGGCTTGGCCCAGGCATCCGTTGAGGATTTGATAGAGGATGGAAGATTTGCCGCAGCGCCGTTCACCGAACAGCACGATTAACGCGGTCTTGCGCCCGTCTTCGAGCGCGCGGGCAATAAAACGGAATTCGTCTTCGCGGCCGAAGAACATTTCGCGATTGCGGATGGGATTTCCGGCAATGTAGGGGTTGGGGTAGATCGGTTCAAATGCCCGTTGCTGCATGCCCGACCTCAAACAATCATTGGTATTTTCGGTATGATTTAATGACGTAACAGAGGGCTTACGTCCTGTGCCGTCTCCTTCAATTAAGAAATCCCCGGTCGGTCACACGTGCGAGTCTTCATTCAATCAGCAGCGGATTTCTGAATACACATCCATCCGGACGACGGTAATGATGAGCAGATGTGCACGAAAGTGGATATAATATAGTCGGCTTGCTGCAAGATGCAAGCATTTATATAGAATGTAAAAGGCGGAAAAAGATCCGCCTTTTACATTCTGAAAAACTTATCTCCAGCCAAGCCAGATTTCATCAATCGAGCAGGATGCCGAGGTTGATCCCGGCCACATAATTCAGACCGTCCCTGGTATCTTGATCCAACGGCAAGCGGAAATGAATGCCGGGGCGAACTTTGCCCAGGCCCAGATTTGCCGCCAAGCCAAGCTGATGTGTAGAGCGCTCACCAAAGTTTCCTTCTTCAGATAGATTGGCGCGCCCAGTAATGCCGGCGTTCATGCTGAACGGCTCGGTTTCATAGCCGATTTGCGCGCTGTATCCGAGCAGCCATTCGCTGCCGCCGCCCTTGGTACCCACCAGGAAAGAGGGGCCGCCGCGCAAGCGGAAGGTCAAGCCGGAGGCAGATTTTTGGCGGTAATTCAGCATACCGGTGAACGGCACAGTGTTGGGCATGAAAGCCTCTATGCGGTCAAAATCTGCCACAAGACCCGTGGTCACTGCCTGGAATTGATTGTCTGAGGTCAACGGCACGCGCACGCCAATTTCAATAAAGATCGGCGAGCCTTCTTTCTGCACCTCCACGCCGAGATAGGGATTGCCAAAGGTGCTTCCCGGCCCGAAGCTGGTGAAGAAGGAATTTACTTCCCAGCCGAAATCGCCGTGCGCGAAAGGCAGTTCGCCGGCAAAACGCACGTTTTGCGACAGCGGCGTGCGATAAGACAAAAAATACGCAGCGGTGGTGAAGCTGACATTCTCTTCGCCTTTCAAACTGGGTTTTAAAATTTCGAGCGCCAGCATCTTGCCCGAGCTGCGGTCAAGCCAAATGGATTGCGCCGGCGCTGTGGCGGGAACGAATATCGCGGCGCTGGCTACCGCCAGCATCGTCGCGATGCGGAAAAACAGAGTTTGCATAATGAACCTCCTTTGGGGTTTGATGAATGGAACCGCAATAGAACTACGATCACAACGGTTGCAATTGACAAAACAAACTTGACGCATGGCATCGAGACGCGCCGTCACCGGCCGGAATAGCGCGCCAGCGGCTTCAAGACGGCGTAAGGATAAATCACCTCCGACTCACCCTCTTTCCCCGGCTCTGATCCGATCTGGCTTCCTGCAAGCGCGCCGCCGATCGGCGCTCCGACCATAATCAAGCCGCTGGCAGTAATGTCGGCGAAAAATTCGATGGGATCGTGCTTATGCCTGGTTATATGATGAGTCCCCACGACCGCGCCGGTTACGGTGCCGACAAACAAACCCAGGCCCGCACCGATCGCATTTCGTTGGCTGTTGCATTTGAGCATCGCCAGCTTGACTTCCCGGTTTTTGACTTCGACGATATGCTTGCCAAAATCCGATCGTGCCCGATTTTGCGCCGCCGCGCGGCTGTCCACGAACATCGAGCTGTCGCTGACCGCATAGAGTTTGCCGCTGATTTGTTCATCGTTCCGCAGTAACAGCAGGATATTCGGTTTTTTATCGACAGCGGCATGGCGGATTTCAAAAAAATTTGATTTCGGCGAAACGATCTTGACCAGCGGCAGACATGCCTACGATCAACGCGCTGTCGCTGACGGAATACAGCTCGCCGTGCTGCGTTTTGCCGTTTTGAAGATGAAGCGTGAGTTTCACGCCTTTTGCCGGCAACTCCGCGCTCGAAAGCGCGATGAGCAGCGTGAACAGGATCAACTGATTTTTGCGCGGCATGATTTTCTCCTTTCCTAACCTGAATTATTCTTAACCACGAAGACACCAAGACAAAAAGCTTTGATTTTTTAGAAAACGAACACGAGATGCAAAAACTCAATTTTGATCACCAGGATTTAGTAAGTTTTTTGTTCATTTTGCCTTTGTGTCTTCGTGCTTGAATCTCTATGAGTCATTCAGGCTAACGGTGGCGATTAAAAATTTTGTTGAACAATTTCTTCGGCAGTTACACCGATTGCCTTCGCCATGAAACAACACAACAAACATGCCACTTTCCAACAGCACGATGGCAAACGGTAATTGGCTGTTTTTGGGCGGGAGAGTTTTGCAGACCGCGCCCACAACATGGGAAAACGGTGGCGCCGCGGCTATCGCGGTGGCGGGAAGGCTACCTCTGCAACTGGGCAATAAAAAAGGCGAGTCGGAGCTCGCCTTTCAAAAACGTTTCTAGTTAAACATCCTTCGCAGATTTGCATTTTACTGGTTTCAACCCGTCACGCTTACTCCAGACTTACGATTTTATCATGAGGAGTCTGCATGGAGAGTTTGGTAACCCAAAGCTGAACGTCGCCGAGATTGATGCTGATTTCGTGCGCCGGCGTGTTGCTGACTGTCCAGCCGCTGAACGGGCCGCGTTTGTAAATGTCGTCGTCATTGGTGCCCAAAAATCCGCAGCCGCGCCCGGTTAACGAAAAACTGTAATTAACATTGTTTCGCAAGGATTGGCTTGGCCGATAATACTCCTGTGTCATCGTCAAATGCTGGGCGTCCGGGAAAGCGCTATTACGATGCTCGCCGGCGGCGCAATCATCTTCGATGGGCACGATTGCGATCGGCGTGCTGTCACTCAGCGGCCAGAGCGCGATCGGGCTTTCCATGATGTAGGTCGTATCGATGAGGTTGATATCGTTGTAAAAAACCAGCCGTCCCGCCGCGTCAACCCGGCGCCCGCCGTTGAACAGGTGAGTCGTCACCGGTTGCACGCGATCTTCCGGCCTGTTTCCTTCGCGAATATAAAGCTCGAATTCCTCGAACCCGAAATCATCCCGGTCATTATGCACGCGCACTTTGGTCACCGCGAGATAGTATTTTGCGGCGCCGCCACGGCTTTCTGCTGCGGCGAGGCTGCGTTCGGCAAAAACTTTTGAATTCCTCCTGACTTCCTGCCAGGCCATTTCCGTGCGGTCCTGCACACTGATCAGCGCCAGCGGAAACGGCAGCGTTTTCTGCTTTGCCTCCGCTTTCACGATATTCTCGACTTTGACGGTTTTCTGATCGCGGTCGAAAACATATGCCGGGAAAGCCGCTTCATCTCCATAGAACCGATCGGGATCGAGCGCTACGCGCAGCGCCTGATTATTTGCGGGCGATGAGCCGCGAAAGGCCTCCACTTCCACTTCATAAATCCGCCCGTCGCTTTCGAGCCGCGCAGGAAAATGTTTTTGCAAACGCAGATTCGCCAAGGCCACCGGCGCGCGCTTCATGTCGCCATTAAAACGCGCCGCCAGGGCGCCTTCGTTTTGCGCCAGATACTGCGCGATCTCTTGCAGATCGCCTTCGAGGTTGCTGGTTTTCGTTGCCGGTGATGCAGCGCTGGAAGGCGCATTCGGGTCGAGCATGAAGTCACCATCTTTCTGGCAAGCCGCCAACGCCAAACCCGACAACAGAATCAGGGCGAGTGTTCTCATGATAAATCTCCTTTCTTGTTTGAAGTGAATGAGCAACTCTGTCGTTGCTTCATCATCAAACAAGAACGATACCAAGCTCGCGCGCCCGGATTATTGGCGAATCAATTATTTGTTTTTACTCGGCGGGAAAAGACGGCGGGAAAATTTTTACATAACGAAAACGGTGGCAACACAGCTTAACTCAGTAGCTCGTGTACTACCGAGTCCTCGGCGGTTGAACATGTCATCCATCACACAAAATCCTCACGCTTGATGCCGTACTGTTTCAATTTGTCAATGAGATTCTTTTTGTACATGCCGGAGCGGCGCGCCGCTTCGGAAATATTGCCGTGCGTCGCCGTCAGTAATTTTGTGATGAAATCACGTTCGAACGCCTCAATCGCCCGCAGTTTTGCGGCACTGAAATTGGATGCCGTCAGATTCGAATCGAGATCGCCGGAAGCCTCAAGTAGTGAGTGCGGTAAATCTCCGGCTTCGATTTTATCCTGCTCTGCCAAAATTACCGCGCGATTGATCGCGTTTCTCAACTCGCGCACGTTGCCGGGCCAGTGATAACGCAGCAACCGGTCGAGCGCCTCCGCGCTGAATCCGGCGAGGTTGCGTTTATGTTCCGCCGTGAATTTTCGCAAAAAATGCTCGGCGAGTTCGAGAATATCCTCGCGCCGCTCGCGCAGCGCCGGCACGCGAATCACAAAACTTTCCAAGCGATAATAGAGATCAGGATAGAATCCGCCTTTTTTGATCAATTCCGGCAAATCCGGACTCGCGGCAGAGACCAGACGCACGTTGGTTTTGCGGATTTTGATTTCTCCCAGGCGACAGAACTCGCCGGACTCCAGAACGCGCAGCAATTTGGTTTGGAACGGCAGGCTGGTTTTGGCGATTTCATCGAGAAAAATCGTGCCGCCGTCCGCGATTTCAAAGACGCCGGCTTTCTCTTTCTCCGCGCCGGTAAACGCGCCTTTGGTATGGCCGAACAGCTCAGAGACCAGCAAATTCTCATCCGGCAGCGCGGCGCAATTGAGCGGGATGAACGGCTGTTCGCGGCGCAGGCTTTTGCGATACAGCTCACGCGCGATCAATTCCTTGCCGGCGCCGGTTTCACCGATGATCAGCACCGGCGAATCGGTGCGCGCCACTTTTTCAATTTGATTAACGACTTCCAGCATCGCCAGACTTTTCAGGCCTTTCAGCTCATCATAACCTTCGCTTTGCGCCAACCGCTCTTCCAGTTGCCGCAGGCGCTCGACCTGCCGGCGCAGCTTTACATCTTTTTGCGCCGCTTCGGACATGGCCCGCCGTCTCTCCAGCAAACTTTTTACGGAGACGGCGATCAGCTCGGCAAACTCGCTCAACAAGCGGCCCGTGTCTTCCGCAAACACGCCGGAGATATCGCGATTGTCGATGTAGATCACACCAAAGCTTTTGCCCGCCTCGCGCAGCGGCGCACACGCTACGGAAAGCAGTTGCAGCCGCGAGATGCTGGCGCTGGCGGTGAAAAGTGGATCATCCAGCGCATTCTTAATGACCACATATTCACCGCTTTTCAACACGGATTGAATAATGGTCCGGCTGATCTCGAATTCCGGTTTCGCCAAATCTTTCTTGTCAAGATGCCGCGCGGTCTCGAACAACAGCTCGCCCTGGTCTCCGAGAACGGTAATCATGCCACGCTCAGCCCCGGTTTGCTCGATGACTTTGTCCATCAAGATGGGGAGCAACGTATCGAGATCGGTTTCCGCCACCAGGGCTTTGCCGATTTCAAAAAGCGTGCGGTAGGTGGACATGGCGTTCGTTATCACTTATGACATCGAAACAGGTTTTTTCCTGCCATTCATTTTTTCTGTCATGATTCTTTTTCAGCCCAACTGGAAGTCGTCGAAAGCGATTTCAAAATAAATTCCAATCCCTCATTTCGCGCCCGGCCCGCGCACCACGCGCCCCGGTTTTGCGCCGGTATGCTCGCCGTCTTTCAAAACCTGCGCGCCGTTCACAAACACATGCTGCACGCCGGTGGAGTATTGCTGCGGATTCTCAAAAGTTGCGTGATCTTGAATCGTTGCCGGATCGAACACGACGACATCTGCAAAATAACCGGGCGTGAGACTGCCGCGCTTTTTGATTTTGAGATTGCCCGCCGGCAATGTGGTCAAACGCCGGATGGCCTCTTCCAAAGGAATGACTTTTTCCTCGCGCACATATTTGCCGAGCAAACGCGCAAAGTTGCCGTACGCGCGCGGATGCACGCTCGATTTCAAGAAGTTGCCTTCCGGCGCTTGCGAGGCGGCGTCGGAATCAAAGCTCACCCAGGGCAACGCAATTTGCTTTTTAATGTTCTCTTCAGACATGAGGAAATAAACGCATTCCACGCGGCTGCCGTCTTGGATCACCAAGTCAATTGCCGTTTCCGGCGGCGTGGACTTGCGCATGTTTGCAACTTCGGCCAGCGATTTGCCGGTGAGATATTTCAACGAATCCGAGCGGAAACTCACCAGCAAAACATTTTCCGGGCCGGCATGCAGGAAAAGATTTTCCCATTCCTCCGTCGGTTCCGTCATTTCTTTGATCACGCGCTTGCGAATCGCGGGATCTTGCAGGCGTTGCACCCAGGCTTTGTAGCCTCCCTCCTGCACCCACGGCGGCATCGCGGCGTCAAGGCCGGTGGCGCCGGCAGTGTAGGTATACATGTCGGCGGTGATATGCAAACCCGCTGCGCGCGCGGATTCGACTTTCGCAATGACTTCGTCCATCTTATGCCAATTCGTTCTGCCGGCGGCTTTCAAATGATAAATCTCCGCCGGAATGTTGGCCGCGCGCGCGATCTCGATCAACTCCTCCACCGATTCGAGCAGGCGATTGCCCTCGCTGCGGATATGCGAGATGTACATGCCGCCATATTCCGCCGCGACTTTGCAAAGCTCAATCAACTCCTCCGTGTTGGCATAAAACGCGGGCGCGTAAATCAACGAGGAGCCGACGCCGAGCGCGCCTTCTTCCATCGCCTGCCGCACCAGCGCTTTC
>CAYWGH010000042.1:0-48027 GCA_964457925.1 uncultured Cytophagia bacterium | reverse complement strand
GAGACCGTTGAGGCCGAAAAATACCTTCAAAATATTTTTAAGTGGCGAAGTTGGGCTAAGCACTAATCACTGCTCCTGAGAGCCATGCGGCAATTCATCCTTTTACGCCACATTTTGCGCGAGCACCTTGGTCCCTTTTGCTTTAGCTTTGCCGTGATGACGCTGGTCTTTCTGCTGGATTTGTTGTTTCGTCATCTCAATCGGCTGCTGAGCAAGGGGCTGCCGTGGACCGTGATCATGGAATTTTTGGGCCTGAATCTGGCCTGGATCATTGCGACAGCCGTGCCCATGGCAGTTTTGACTGCCACACTGATGGCCTTTGGCCGCCTGGCGGCCGATAATGAGCTCACCGCTCTACAAGCCTGCGGCGTCAGCTTGTGGCGTCAAGTTAAACCGGTTCTAGTTGCTGCCACTCTGCTCGCGGCCGGGTTGATTTGGTTCAATGACAACATTCTTCCCGATTGTAATCTCCGCGTGCGTTCACTCGCGGAAGATATCGTACGCCACAAACCAATCGTCCAAATCGAGCCGGGCGTTTGGTACAATGAGATTCCGCATTACGGACTGTTAGCGCAAGCACTCGAAGACAGCGCCGGCCAAACCATAGCTCGCCAACTGCTCATTGACGATAACAGCCAGGCCGAAGTGCGGCGCACCATTTCTGCACGCTCTGGCATAATCCAATCGAACACGGCGGAGAGGGCGTTGTCACTAATACTCTTTAATGGAGAAATTCAGGAAATCAATATGACGAAGGGGGAGGAATTCCGGCGGATCAGTTTCACCAAGCACTTCATGACGCTTGGCGGGAAGGCGAACCTCATGTCTAAAAGCCAGGCGGCAGCCCGCACGAATCGCGAGAAGAGCATGCAACAAATGTGGGAAGAAATGAGCAGCGCACGCAACGAAGTTGTACGCCTGCGCGAACAGATCGAGCAAATACCGGAGCCCCATAACCTGCCCGGTTTGCGTGAGGCTAAACTTGCGGAAATGCAGCGCCTCGAGGCGGTCACCCAGGCTTTGCTCGTGGAAATTCACAAGAAATATGCGATCCCGACGGCTTGCCTGGTTTTTGTTGTGATTGGCGCGCCGCTGGGGGCTTTGGCGCGCAGCGCTGGAATCGCCAAAGCGACCGGCCTTAGTTTGGGATTTTTTCTCTTCTATTGGGCTGGTTTAATCGGCGGCGAAGTGCTTGCCGATCGCCGCATGGTCTCGCCCTCATTTGCCATGTGGTTTGCAAATTTTATTACAGCCGGTCTGGGCGCACTCATGTTTCATCTGGTTTCAGCCGGTCATCACGGTTTGTTGTCATTCAAATTAATCGCGCGCTGGCGCGCTGCTGTTGCGAGAGTATCTTGGAAAAGAAAACCTCGGACGCCCCGCCGCGACGAGAACGCCGTGCACGCAGATCTCAACCCACCGAAATACCCTGAAACAAAAGCCTCAAAGCAACCCCACTACATGCCATTAAATCAAACGGCTGAAATCAACCGGGAATACGATGCCATCAAATTCGATGTGGCTGAGCCGGAGTTCATGCACCAACTGCGGGCAGCGCCCGAGAGGCGGCGGACGGACACTCAAATCCCACTCTCCGATTCAAAACCATTACTCGAAACTTTGTATGAGTTTATTGCACGGGCGCATCTCGATTTGGCCCTGCTCAGCGACCGCAATGGTTTTGTATTGGCTAACGGTAACAAGCCCTCGCCCAATCCTCCGCAATCATTCGATTTCGACAAACTCGCAAAACTCGCAGCAGCACAAATGACTATGGCCCAGCTCCTCGGAACGGCTTTACATGAAGAGGGTGAATTCACGTGTATTTTTCAAGAAGGTGAGCGATTTCAACTTTTCGTCTATCAAATTGATCGAGACTTCATCCTAACCATTTTGGCAACAAGAAACACCTCGCTCGGACTCATACGAATTCATGCCAATGAAGCCGTCGCCAGGCTGCGAGCAATATTAAAAACGCGTTTACAAACATTCTGACGGTTGCGAGTGCGGCAGTTGAAAGTGTCAAATTCAAAAATCGCAGATCTCTGCAGTCGCAGATTCTTCCACGCAGGAGAAAGATGGATTTCACCTCAGAGTGAATCCTGAAAATTTGTTCTCACTTAACCTGACTATATCAGATTCATCGCTGAGAATTCGCGCAATCTTACTCTGCGAAATCCGCGACTCTGTGGTGGTTTTTGGAATGTGACACAGTCAAATTAAAACGCGACTTCGAAAACAAATGGTCAGCCTCATCAATTATGCAATAAAAGAATTTTTCGGCTACACCCGAGGGAATACCGCGCTATTCCAATTCGACAACGGCCAATCCATAAACCTGAACCTCATCCGCCTGAAAGCGAATGACTTGCGCGGCGTCTTTTTTCACCGTCGTAAATGACAGCGGACGCATCTGCGTCAGCGCGCCGTCAAAGTGAACGCTCCTGGCCTTCTTCCCTTTCGGCAAGGCAACTTGCACGTCCAGGTTCTTTGCGGGCGTGATTTCGCCGTCAACCGTCACGTCATAGTTCACAAAATGCACGAGCAGGCGGCTGCCGTCCTGGGGGGCCATCGCTGTGATTTCGACGTATGGCTTTTTCTCCACCAACCGCGTGACGCGATCATCAAGCAACGCGACCACTTTCTGCGCCGCAGCTTCCAAATTCACCCGCAACGCCGGATCGATGCGACTGCGGGTGTAGCCTTCGGGAATATCCGCAAAAACATTCGCCATGGTCGGGCCAAAAGTGGTGAACTCGCCCTTCTCTTTTGAAGGAATCAAGAAGCGAGAGGCCGGGATGCTCAGCGGAATATAACATGCTCGGCCCTTGCCAACTTTTTTCTCGGTGAGCGTCGCCGGATATTCCTTGCCGCCAAAAAGTCCGGCCAATGCGATCTGTTCGTGCGGCAGATTGAATTCATCTTTGGCCCCGGAATTTCCCATGATGACCAGCGTGCCGCCGTTTTCGACATAATGCTTCAGGGCTGCCTGCGAGCGCGTGCTCAACAACGGCAGATATGGCACCACCACCAGATCGAATGCCGCAACTTTGCCCGAGTGCAGGTCATCCTCGACGATCATGGCGTGGGCGATGCCGTTATCGGCCAGCACGCGCGAGGCGCTGAACGCAAAACTCAATTCATCGGCAAGATATTGGTGCAGGGAGGTGAGCACCGCAATGTTGCTGGTGAGTTGTGCGCCGAGCAGACTTTTCTCATTGGCGCTGAGAAAGCCGTAAATCTGCGTGGCGCCGGGCGGCGTTTCGCGCTTCTCGCGGAAGATGGCGTGATTGGCGGCGGCTTCAGCAATGTTGATCTGCGCCATGGCGCTCAGGCATCTTTCCGTGGGATTGGGAAAAATCGGCGGGGTGATTTCCGTGGCATAGACGATCACCGGCTTGCCATGCGCAGCGGCGGTCAGAAATTTTAACGCCGGGCTGTTGGTGATCTTCAATCCTGCGTCGTTCTTGCGGGGAGCGCTGTCGAGAAATTCCTGGATTTCTGAGTAGATGAAATCGTCGTAACCATCACGCCCGAGCATTTCCATGTTGCCGGCGGCGTCATAGGCAATCGGACCAAATCCGAATCCGCCATACACATTGCCGGAAATCATGAAATGCGGATTGTACTGGCGCGCCACCGTGCGCAACCGCCGGTGAAACTCGGCCACCACGTGACCTCGATAAGTGATCCACTCCATCCAGAATTTGTCGCCGCGCTTCTGCGGCAGGTCGATGCCGTCGTAATTGGAGGCGCCGTACTTCCGCTCTCCCACCTGTGGCGGCAGATTCTTTTTGAGATACGCGATGAAGTTCTGTTTCGTGTAATCACAGTAACAGGTGCCGCCGGCGATGTGCGTCCAGTCGACATAGGAGCCATCGATGCCGGTCTCGGCCTGAGCGCGCACTTTGCCTTCCATGAATCTCACATAATCCGGATTGTCAGGGCAGCCCCAAGTCTCAAAGCCCGCGGTGGTCTTTTGGCCGTATGGCGCATAGCGGTAATGCGGAAACGACCCATCCGCATGCACGGTGATCCAGGTGGTGGGATCTTGCTGCGGTTTCGGACCGAGGTAGTCTTCAAAATCCTGCCAGCGTTCGTGGTAGAATTTGAGGAGATTGATCTGGTGCTTTTGCGGTTGATCCTGATTCGATTCGGACCGGCCATTCAACGAGGTCGACAAATAACGCAAAACAATATAGCCCTTGTCATGATACTCTTTGTTGAAGGCCTTGGCTTTGGCCATGGCTTCATCGAATTCCGCGCGCGTCACCGCATCGAAATTCGGCGCGCCGCTGCCAAAGGTGACGGTGAGATTGTTCTTCGTCAAAAACTCGAGATCGGTTTTGTGCCCTAGGCGCCAATGGCCCCAGTCGGTGCTGGGCTTCCAGTCATTCAGCGCGGCAGCGATGGAGAAAAGCAAGACCACCGCCGCAGCGATTTGCATCAGTAGACTTCGTGTGATTCTTTGAAAACGGTGCATAGAGCCTCCAGTAAATTCGATAAAAGCCGCAGTTAGAATCCAATTAACAAATTGGCCTGCCCGGTGAAATCGGGCAGCTTCACACAATAGTCCCTTTCGCTTTTCACGGATTCCAGTTTCTGATTTCCAAGCATCACACTTTTCGGTGCTTTGGCGCTGCGGAAGTAGATCGCGGCCTCCGGCTGGGCATTCGCCTGCAGCGTCAAAATCACCTTGGAAGACTCTTCTTTATAGTCGACAATGCGGGCAGCGGCGCGGGTGATGATGAATGCTCCGCCGCCGATTCTCTTGAGAATAAGCTTGCGATCGGAATTGACAGATGCGTTCAGCATGCCATCGCCCGCGCGATTCCATTCCTGCCAGTCGGCATTCAAAACCACTGCCGCCTCCGGCGCAAAGAAGCTGCAGCGCGCCGTGGTTTTGCTGATCACTTGAACTTCGATGCTCTCGCCTTTTTTCTCGATGGCCGGCATTCGCTTGGAGATGTAGGTCAAGCGCGCTTCCGGCGAGGCGTGCGGCCCCAGGGTCGCAACGATTTTGTTCACACCTTTTTTCAAATTGGGCAGAATGATGACATCCTCAGCAAAGGCAAAATGCGGCTTGCCGTTGATCGTCACTTTCTGAATGCGATCGTTGGTGTTTTCGATTTTGATGCCCAT
The DNA here is from genome assembly GCA_964457925.1 of uncultured Cytophagia bacterium. Lineage (GTDB taxonomy): Bacteria > Zhuqueibacterota > Zhuqueibacteria > Zhuqueibacterales > Zhuqueibacteraceae > Coneutiohabitans. Next base: position 42,885 of record CAYWGH010000042.1, on the reverse strand, counting down.
GCCGCCGGTGAAGTGCGGAATCGTATCCAACAACACGCCGGAGAGATCCAAATCCATCTCCACCACATTGCCCTCGCTGCGCCAGGAATAGTTCCACTGTGCCATGGCGCGCAGCTTGTGGGCAAGATCCTCCGGCGTCGGGCAATAAATTCTATGCGTCGCAAATTTGGCCTTCATCGCATCGTAGAAAGCAATGGTACTCTCATTCACAATGCGCTCTTTTTTCGACTGCGGCTGCGCGGTAATCGAGTAATCGTGCCACATTTCATTGAAGATTACCCCGCGCCCGATGTTGTTGAACATGTGGTCAAAGATGGCTTCTTCATAAGCCGTGATCTGCGCCGTGGTATAACTCCAGGTCGGATCGTTGAACCACTGGTAATCCGGGGACGGCACATTTTCCAACACGACAAGATTTTTATGCGGCCCGGTGTACCAGGTGAGATTGCCAAACCCCAGCGGCATGTCCTGCTCGAAGCCGTGCGTCATGTAAAATGAAAAGCGTCTGGCGATTTCTTCATAATCCTTCATCTGAATCGTATTGCCGGGATTGATAAACCATTCGACCTTGCCGATGGGGAAATCGTAATCCGCCATGTTGAATTCGATTTCCTGAATCGAGCCGCCCAGCTCTTCATCCCAGCGCGCCGGGGTCATCTCCTTGTTGATGCGATGAAACTTGCTGTGCGTGCCGATCTCCCCTCCCACTTCTTCGATCTTTTTCCCCCACGGCGCCAAATCCTGCCAGCCGGCTCTGGTGGCGTTGCTCGACACCCACGCATACACCGCCACCACGCCGGATTCCTTTGCCAGTTCGACGAGATAGTTGATGGTCTTGATCTGTGCGCCCAAATTGTTGCTGTTGTCAGCGTCGAGGCGGACGAGGGCGGTGAGATTCGCGTTCGAAACCTGCGGCGCGGGAAACGGCGTATCGAGATCACCGTAGATCGCCCACTGCACCGTGCGGATCATGACATTGAACAACTGATTGGCATAGAACACTTGCGGCTGCACATTTCGAAAGAATGAGGCCGCCCCGGCCCAGGTGCTGAAGTCGCTGACCAAGACGATGCGGTTTTTAAACGCGCTGGAACAGGACAAAAACGGATAGTTTCTTTTCTCATCGCTGGAAATCAACAACGCCCGGCCGCCACTTTTGCATTGCATGATGTTCAGGCCGTTCACCAGGTGTTGCGTGACAAATTGATTCCTTTCGAAGTTCCTGGTGATGGAATGGGCGTTGTCGGCGATTTTGATGCGAAAGTCCGAGTTGCCTTTGAAGCCGGCGTATTCGATGCCCAGCAAAGAGTCGAGATCAGCGTGGCGCCGGTCGCGCGCCTGTTCATCGGCCGTGGCCAGTGGCCCGTCGATGAGGAGGTTGCCGCCGGCGGCAAGATATTTCTGCAAAGCGTTCTTCAAATTCTGATAGGCAGTCTCGTCGACATAGTTGCATTGGCCGAAGATCAGGAGAGCATAGCGCTCGAGCGCTTTGTTGTCCGCAAGATCTTCGAGAAACAGACAGTCATAGGGCATGCCGGCAAGATTGGCGACCGCGGCCCAGCCATGCGCCGACATCTGCGCCACGCCCCAATGCTGGGCGACGCTGGTGCGGCTGATGACGATGCCAAGCCGCGGTGTGTCAAAGCCGGCGCCGATCGCCATCGACGGCGCCAGGCATATCCAAACCAAGACAAGTTTGCGCGAAATGCTCAACATGATTTGCAGCTCCGTTTCCTGAATAGAATGATGTCGGAACACCGTGCCGAAAAAAATGCATGAATGCGGCATGCCGCGTCTCTACCGTAGAAGGCTTCGATAATTTTCCATGAGCATGCGCGAATCGGGATGCAGCGCCAGACCGCGCTCAAACACTTTTCTTGCCTCTGCGAGATTCCCCAACTCGCGGTAGGACAAGGCCAGATTGTTGAAATAGTCCGGCTCGCCGTCGTTGATGTTCACGGCTCGCGCATACGCCGCAGCCGCCTCCGGGATTTTCTTCTGCATCATCAGCGCGTTGCCGAGATTATAGTAGATTTCGGCATTGGTGGAATCGATGCGCAGGGCGCTGGTGTACCAGGCGCCTGCCTTCGCAAACTCCTTGTTCAAATAGAATGCGTTTCCCAAGTTGAAGAACAAATTCGCATTCTCTCCTCCCATGGCCAGCGCCTTCTGGTAAAAACTGATCGCCCTTTTGAAATCACGCATTTCACGATAACAATCACCCACGGCTTCAACGACAGCCGGCTGGAATTCCATGATCGCCAGCGATTTTTCAAATGCCGCGATCGCTTTGGCATACTGTTCCTGCCGCCGGTGGATGCGCCCGATGGCATTATGTGCTTCATACATGCGCGGATCGAGGTGCAGAATCTTTTCATACAATGCCTGCGCCTGCTCGAAGGCGCCTTCGCGGGAGGCGATTTCCCCCTGCAGAAACAATGCATCAACAAACTGGGGAAGCGCCGCTGTTGCTTTTTCAATCGCGATTTTCGCGGAATCGATTCTGGCGGTTGCCAGATAGCATCTCGCCAGCTCGTACTGCACCAGCGGGTGAGAGGCATGCATTGCGTCGAGGGCGTTCAACACTTTCAACGCTTCATCATACCTTGCCAACCCGATCAGGTGGCGCGAGAGATTGACCTGCGCTTCGAGGTTCCGGCGGTCGAGGGCGGCAGTGGCAACCAGTTCGTTGCCCAGAAGATCCATCCTCTGAAAATATTCCCTCGCCAGATTGCTTTCCGGGATGAATTTTGAACCTGCCATCAACGTCTGCAGCGAGGCATGGGTCTTGCCCTGATAAGCCTCCACCATGCCGCGCAACAGCAGCTTGGTGGCATCATGATGCCGCTGCAACGCATTTTCGATTTTTTGTCTGAGCGCTGTGTCCGCGGGAAGGTTGGTGATCATGTCGCCGAGCCACGGCCGGCGCGCGGCAATCGCGCCAAGATTGATGTAAGCGCAGAAATCCCGCGACCGGATATCGCGCGTGGAAAACTCCAGAATCGGGCGATCATCGGTGTTAATCGGATACGCCGCGCTGAGGTCTGCGATGCCGCGATGGTCGAGCATGAAGCAATCGAGAAAATCATATACCGAGCCGATATTGATTGCTTCAAAATCTTTCTTGACCGCAGGCATGGCCAGGCGCTCGCTCAGTTTTTGAAAATCGATCTGCCAGGGCTGTACCGACCCCAGCAGCACGATCTGCTTGTTGATGCAATTGGGCGCCATCCACAACGCGCAGTAGGGAAACACCGATTGAAAAGTCTTGAGGACAATGGCGAAATCCACCGGATCCAGATCGATGGTCATCCACGTCGAAACGATGCCGCCGGGCTTGAGACGATCGCGGCAGTTTTCAAAATGATCTTTGGTAAACAGCGAAGCGCTGCTGGTGGCCACGGCATAGTTGCCGTCGTTCATCACAATATCAAAAAGCTTGCCGGCATATTTGACGATGTTCTTGCCGTCGACGATCGCATAATCAAACTTTGGATGCTTGAGCACGCCTTCGTTTAGTTTTTGAAAATGAACATCGGAGAGTTCCAGCACATCCTTCGAAATCTCCGCGACCTTGAACTCAGTGAGCGGATGCCGCAAGGCGCATTTCGATGTTTCTCCGGTGCCAAATCCGATCTGCAGCGCCGACTGCGGATTCGGATGCAGACACAAGGGAATGTGCCCCTGCAAGGTTTGCAGCGTTTTGAGCATGAAGCTGGTGCCGGCAACATTCAAGCCGTCGACATCGATTCTTTTGGTGCGCGAGAAGGGCTTGATCTGTTCGTGGACGGTGACCGTGCCTTCAATGCCTTCGCGGTAATCGATGAGCGGGAAATCCTTTTCAACGTGTGAGTAGGCGACCGTGAACAGCGTTGCCGGCGTGATCCGAACTACCAGCACCAGAAGCATCACGCCGATCAACGCAAAGCCCACCGCAAATTGCCGCGACAACTTCTGCCGTTCATATTGAATCAAATAGACACCGAGCAGGAGATTGATCAACACCATCACCGTGATGGTTGCCGAGACGCCTAGCACTGAAATAAAGAAGTAGCTGGCGAGAAAAGACCCGGCCACGCCGCCGAGGGTGTTGCAGAAATAAACCATTCCCAACCGCGAACCGAGATTTTGCAGCCGCGGCGCCGCGATCTTGCCGGCGACGGGAAAACTGGCGCCCATCAGCAGCGCCGGAAGAAACATCACCAAAAATGCTTCGAAGAAACGCACGCCATTCCAGGTCCACCACGACGTCCGCGGGCCAATGGTGAAAATCCGGTCGTGAAGCCACGATAGGTTGATCAATACAATGGCGGCGAGCAGGGCGCTGCAGCCAATGCCAATCTCGATCCAGCCGAAAACCGCAAACAGGTTCCGCGCGCGATCCACCCAGCGTCCGACTGCAAAGGAGCCGATGCCAATGCCGCACAGCATGGTGGTCAACATCACGGTCGTGGCGTAGACTGAATTCGTCATCACAAAAACCAGAACGCGCGCCCACAACACTTCGTAGGCGAGCGCCACAAATCCCGAAATCGCGATGGCAGCCAGCACGGTTTTAACCTGGGGATCCAGAGGCATCTCTTCTGCCGCACGCTCAGGCGCGGGAGCAGTTCTCATCGCAACCGAAAACCGCCAAAGCAGATAGGCGCCTGCCGCGATAATGAAATTGGTGAGAACACCAGCAGAGATTGCATTGGCTACACCGATCACGCGAATGAGCACAAAGCCGGTGACAAAACACCCGGCCATGGCGCCCAGCGTATTCACGCCGTACAGCACGCCGATGCCGAATCCGGTTTGTGCAGAATCACGCACCACCGCGCGGCTGAGCACCGGCAGCGTCCCGCCCATGAGGAAAGTTGCGGGAAACATGAGGAGGAATGCGACAACGAATTTCAAAAGGAAAAACAGTGTGGCGTGGTTTGCAGCGTGCGGATAAATAAAGGCAAAAAACGATTCAACCGGCACGCGCAACAGCGGGATGAACAATGCGCACAGGCCAACGCCAACCTCGAGCCAGGCATAGATCTTCAACGGATGCTCGTGGCGATCGGCAATCCTGCCGAGCACCAGACTGCCGCTCGCCAGACCCATCATGAACGCGGCCAGCACTGCGCTCAACGCCAGGGTGGTGTTGCCGAAGATCAATCCGAAAATTCTCACCCAGACAATCTCATACAGGAGTCCGGTCACGCCGGAGAGAAAGAAGGCAATAAGGATGATGATTTTGGCCATGAGTGATCACTATTTGAGACCAAGCGACATTGAGCGGCGAAGTTTGTGCGAATTTCTATCCGCCGTATTCCGGCTTCCAATATTCGATCCGCTGGCTCTGCATGGCGAGGTTTGCCATATCCACGGCAATGGCAACGTCACGGCCGTTGTCGACGTTGGAAGTCGGCTGGGTGCGCTTACGAACACATTCGACGAACTCGAGAAACATGGCGCGGGTGGTTTCCAGATCGTCGTTGGTGTTGTTCGCCACGCTGATCGGAATCGCCTCGCCACGCGCCCAGGCTTTTCGCGTGGCGCTGGTAATGGCGTCGAGCTTGCCGATCTCCTCCTGCGAAAGCACGGACTCAACCTTTTTGCGTTCGGCATAGAAGTTGGCGATGTGGCCCTCCTCTTTCTTCAATTCGATCGTGCCCTCGGTGCCCATGAAAACCATGGACACGTCTTCGAAGGCGTTGGTGGTGATCGCCTGAAAACTCGCCTTGATGCCGCCCGGATACTCGAAGATGGTGCTGACGTTGTCGTAGGTTTCCCTGCCGTCCCGCCAGTAGTCGATGCCGCCCATGCCGGTCACTTTCACCGGCACCGCGCCGAGCACCCAGTTCACGATGTTGATATGATGCGAGCACAACTCCGCCATCAAGCCGCCGGAGTATTCGCGATACATGCGCCAGTTGAGCAGGCGCTCGTGGCGCGGATCATCCACCGGCACACGCCAGTTGGTGTTGCGATTGTAGTTGCAGCGGATGTGGGTGATTTTCCCGCACTCGCCGTTTTGGATTCTGCGGCGGACTTCCTGGAACAGCGGGCAGCTCATCCATTGATAGGCGACCTGAAAGACTTTGCTCGAGGCTTTCACGGCTTTGGAAAGACTCAGCGCTTCTTGAATGTTCAGTGTCATCGTCTTCTGGCAGATGATATCCTTGCCGGCGCTCAGACAGTCAAGCGCCATCGCGTGATGCAGATGCTGCGGCGTGCAGATCAACACCGCGTCAACTCGCGGGTCGTCGAGCAGTTTGCGATAATCGCTGTAGCCTTTGGCATTCTTGGCAGCGTGCTCGAGGCCGTTCTGCAGATGTTTCGGCAGAATGTCGCAGCAAGCCACCACTGCTGTGCCCGGTGTCTGTTTGAGAATATAGACTTCCCACGCGCCGCGATCGCCGGTGCCGATGACGCCGATGCGCAGCGGATCGCCGGCTTCCGGCTTGGTATGAGCCGGCCTCAGCGCGGTGAGGCCCAGCGTCATGCCGGCGGTTGTGGCGCCGCTGATTTTGAGAAATTCCCGGCGGGAGACTTTCTTGTTCACAGTGGTTCCTCCTTTATAGAACCTGAATTTTGCACCAAGGCTAACCGAAGCCGCTATGGGTGAGGGTTTAATCGTGATGCTAATCCACCCATGGGGTTGAGTATAAAAAATTTTGCACGAGAAGCGCTTGCAACTCCGAAAGAGTGAAATGTTTATAGTAACGGTCAGCAGGCCGTTTTGAAAACTCCGGCAGCACCCATTCGATGAAATCTACATGCCACTCCTTCGGAGTTGAAGATAATCTGGACACGACACGTGCTATAAACATTCCACCCCTCGCGGGGTTGGCCAAAGTGCACAACCGATGGCACTCATCATTGCCTTTCGCTGCAAAATTCAGGCAGAACGCTTGATACAAAACGCATCCGTTGAATCTGAAAAACTGGTGTTTTTCCAAAACAACTCTTGGTCGCTTGTAAAACGTCCACCTGCTGCATGATGAGTCGCCAGCGGATCTTTAACTCATCGCGGAAATACGGAAACGCGAATCGGGTTTCTGAGCTGCCGCGCCAGATTCTCGATCACTTCAAAACGTTGATGTGCGCCGATCCGGAAAACCACATAGGCATTGCGCTCGACGTAACGGCTACCCTGGGGAACAAAAGTCAGGCGATCGTGAATGAGGCGGCGATTCCAGTATTTGATGCCGCCGAGCCATTCGCCGATCTGGGTGTGCGGTTGGTACGTCGGTGAAGGTTCTCCGAATTCGTTCGTCAGGTCATAATGCAGACGAATGCTGCCGAAAGCATACTGTTTCTCTGCGTGATAAAAGCACGACCAGGGCGCATCGTTCTCAATCGGCCGCATGCGCAACAATTCATGCCGTTCAGAAAAAGGCACATCGACTGTCTCACCGTCCGGCCGCTGAAATGCCAGATGCGTGAACATGCTGTCCATCGTCATCTCGTCATTGCGCAGCAGCTCGAGCCAAAGATCCTTGGTGGCTTCCATGCTGGAATAAAATTCGAAATAAGGCGCTTCCGCATAAAAGCTGTAAACTGCCGTCAGCAAAATTTCCGGATGACCGGGAGCAAGGTCTTGACGCCGCGTCTGGATTAAATACCTGCCGTTGTCGATCTCCAGCACCCGCGGTTCATTCCAGTGCGCGATGGTCGTGTAGTACTCCATCCCCGGCCGCTTGAAATTGGGCGCCCAGTGCAGACGATCTTCGGCATTGGTCAGCAATTGATTGAATTCCTTGATCAGCAGCTCACGAATTTGTCCGGAAGCATGGCTTTGCGGCTCGGCTTGATCGCTGCGCCTCAGATCCGCAACATAATACTTGTTCGCAATGCGCAGCTCTGTTCCCTTTCCTGCCAGTGACAGATCGGTGAGGGGCTGGGAAAGCGCAGCGCTCTCGCTTATTTTCAACGACAGGGCTTTGGTTTCCCCTGCGGCCAACGAGACCGGGAAAATGACAGAAAAAATCACCACTTCGCCGTTGCCCGAGATTTTCTTGTTGAACACTTGACAAGGGATGGCACGCTGCGTCGCTGCATCGATTGCCAACAATGCGGCGCTCGAATCTGCCAATGTCTCGGTTTTGCTTTGCAGTGCTAGTTCCACATACTCGCGGTCACGCGCCAAGCCAATTGGCTCGGTTAAGTCAATGCGAGCCAGCTCACGGTCTTGCGCTGCTGCTGAAAGCGGCAACAGCAGAGCTGCCGCAATCAAGAATCGGTTCACGGCATTCATTCGTGTTTGTCCACAATTGAAGAAACCGCCCGGGCGCTTGGTCTCGAAGCGTGTCTCAGGCGAACAAACCTCGCTCATGTTCATGAAGAAGCGCCCGGGCGGTAGTGTTGTAGTGTTTTTTGACGGACATTAATTCACTCGAATGGGATTGCGCAATCGTTCAGCCCAATATTTGATGGCGGCCAAATGATCATCATTTTCGACCCGCAGTTCCAGCGCATCGCCAGGGACTGGTGCAGACGTTGCCAAGTAATCCCGCCAGCAACAATGCGATCAAACTTCGATGAGGCCTCTGCTTCGTAGTTTGCATTTTGCTAATCGCCGTTCGCCCGGCAACTCATTCGCACCACACCACCATGCCTTTGTCGATTTGCGGTATCACACAAGCCATTCGACCATCGCGCCATTCGCCCTTGATTTCCTGAGTCGCTCCCAGGAACGGCAATGCAAATATCCTGGCATTCTGCTTCGCCGGGAAGGTGATTTTGACATTCTGCTCCGGTATCTGCACGGCGTTTTCGTCGCCCTTCAAACCCTTGAAATTGGCAAGGAAAACATGCGGATTGCCATCCACCATGGCGATCTGCGCCGAAACAAACGGCGAAGCCTCGATGGCAACCGCCGGGGTGTAGCCATGCATGCCGGTCAGCTCGCCGGCGAAATTCATTAACTGCCGATGGAATTGCGCCTCGCGCTCATCGCCGCTCCAGGCGTGGTCGTTGAACTCCGTCCTGGTGATCTCTGAATATGCCTTGCCCGGACAGTGGGGGATATAGTTGAATTTCATGGCGGCATTCAAGCTCATCGGCTGCGATGCCTTGGTGATGCCGAGCAGCTCGTGCAGCGGATTGGCTGCCAGCAGCAGTCCGGTGTCATCATACTTGCCGGTTTCGCCGGTGATGATCAACGCCTTGCCGGATTTGGCATACTGCGCGAAGTAACTCAATTCATCCCGGCTCAGACATTTGGCATCAGGGACAATCAACACTTCACCGGCGAAGTTCTGACGGTTTCTCGGCGTAACGATCTGAAATTCGAGATGCGACTGCAGCAGCAAATACATCATGCCCTTGTACGAGGCCATGAATTCGTCGGCAAAATAATTACGCGTCGGCGGTGAGAAATAAATGCCGATCGGCTTGATGGGCTGGCGGGGGAGATAAAAGGTTTTTTCATGCTCGGCAATCCACTTGAAAATTTCCGTGCGCGCCGCCATATCGTTCGAACCCGACATCACGTGGCCCCGCGCATCCCAACAGTTGGTGCCGGCCATCACATTCGCCAGCGCCAGATTCTTCATCGCCTCGGCGGGATTGATTTTTTCGTCGCCATCCCACGAGTAGGTCAGCATCCAGGAAGCCTTGCCGCCGGCAAAGGCGCGGAATGAATACATGCCGGTAAGATAGGAAAACCAATTCAGCGGATTTTTCGAAGCGGCGTTGCCGCCGCCGCCGCTGTACTCATGGGCAATCACGTCCACCACCGGATACATGTCATGGACATCGGCGCCGACGCGCACCGCGCTCTCCTCGATGCCCGGATAGATTTCGGCAATGGTCATGCACTTCGGGTTAACCGCCTTGACATTGTCGTTGACCTCCTTCATGAACGCGGTCAGAGTCGCGATGCGAAAGTCGATCCAGCGGCGAAAATTCGCATCACTGAAGTCTCCCAGCTTCAAATCGGTTTTGGCATTCAAACCGGTTTTTGTCTTGAAGGCGGCAACGGTATAGTCATCGAAGCTCGCCCACGAATCTTCCCAGCCGTCGAAATGTGTCATCCAGTAGGGAATGTCGACAAAGATGCCGTCGATGCCGGTGGCGGCGATTTGGCGCACGCGTTCCATGTAGATTGTGCGCCACTCCTGCGCATAAGGACTGATCCAAACGTCTTCATCGCCCTCGTCGATCCAAAACGCTGTGCCGCCGCCGAAAATCGCCGGCTCGCCGGTCAACTTGCGCTGCACCCAGTCCGGATGCTCTTTGAAAAAGGTGCGCTCGGTTTTGTCGGCGTTCGCGGTGATGCATTCGAGTCCGGCAATGTACACAAAGGAATAATTGCCGACGGCGTGCGCCTTGTCTGCCATGGCCTTGATGGCTTGCAGCTTTTCGGTGGGATCAAGAAAGCTCTCGTAGCGCCCGGGAATGTCATTATCGGTCTCGATGCCGAAGACATGGGTTTCCGTGGCGCTTTTGATAATGTTGTCGATATTGTTGATGTTCAACCCATGTCCGGCGATGCGGACGAAGTGCGTCCAATTCTGCTGCGGCTGCGGTTTTGGACTGCTGCACGACGATACAAATAATAAGGCACCCACCATGACGATTCGTAGCAGTTGCTTTTCCATAAACATTTTCTCCAAAGCGGTACTGATGATCTTCTCGAAAATCGCCAAAAGCAGCTCGCTCTTTGCAAGCGCATTTTCCATGGCAACATACGGCATGAGCCGGTTCAGCGGATGATGATTTTTTCTCCCATATCCAAAATGTGATAGCGCTCCTGCAGCGGCTTGGAAAGCAGCAGTTTTACCTCATAAGGGTAAGCGCTTGTCCAATAGCGATTCTCCGGCGTGACTTTGAACGTATCGCGATGCTGAGGCAGGATATAGTCCGGCTCGAGCGCGTTGATGAGAATCACCGAGCGATCGATGTGCATGTTGTGTTCCGTCGGCGAGAAGAACAGCACGTCGACATGCTCCAGGAAAAGATGATCCTCCAACAACACCGAATCGCCGGGCTGGAAAAAGCGCTTGCCGCCGAGCGTGATCAAATAACCGCAGTCTTCGAGATTGGCCTCCGCAAAAACTGCAAACTTCGGATTGCCATGAATCGCCCGCAGCGGCTTGACCTGCACGCCTCTGACCTCGAAGGGTTGCCCGGGTGTAGCAGCAATCATCCGAGACTCGAGAATTGCCGCTTCCTCTCGCGCGATCTGTACACAGTTCTTCGGAAGCACAAACATGCAGCCGGATTTTTCCGCAAGAATCTTCGAAGTTTCCCGTTCAAAATGATCGCCATGCTCGTGGGTGATGAACGAAACATCAAGCTCACTTGCCAATTCCGCTGCTGAAATGGGCGCGGGAACGGCACGATCGGATTGCTCCAGACACAAGTCGGTTCCGATGAGCACCTCATCCGCTTTGATGAGCCAACCGTTGTGGCCGGTCCACCACACCGCAATGCCGGAATGATGGCTGCGGATGTCATCGATGAGACGTCTCGAAGCGTTCTGCGCCTGCGCGGCAGTGACAAGCAGCGCAAGCGTCACAGCGGCACGCGCGCTAAACAGCGATAGTTTTTTCATTGCACTCGTCCTCATCACTCCAGCGCGCCGGCCGCCGCAGCCCGGCCCTGCCACATTCCGGTCTTGGGATCGAACACCAGCATCGCCACGCCGCCGATGTTGGATCGCGTGGTCTTGACCGCATGCCCACGCCGCTCGAGGTCCTGGCGAATTTCTTCGTCGATGAGCTGATTGAGGCTCAGGCTTCCCAGTTTGGGTTTGTCCTGCCCGAATGAGCCAATGAAATGATCCGTCGAAAATCGCGGCGCCGCCAGCGCTTCATCAAGGCTCATATTGAAATCGATGCGATCGAGAATGAGCTGCAGCGCCGCTTGATCCTGCATGTCGCCGCCGGCCACGCTGATCGCCATCACCGGTTTGCCGTTCTTGAGCACCAGCGTCGGCGTCAGCGTCGTGCGCGGACGCTTGCCGGGTTCGATGCGATTGGGATGATCCGGCCAGGTATTGAAAATCACCAGACGCGTGCCGTGGGTCACGCCGGTCGATCCGCCCGAGCCTTCGGTGCTGCTCAAGCCGCTGGGCGTCGCTGCCACCACATTGCCCCAGCGATCGGCAACCACGCAGGTGGTCGTGCCGCCTGAATTTGGAAAGGTGCGCGGCTTTCTTTGCAAGAGGGCTTGCATCTTGATCGGATCGCCGGGGCGCAGCTCGCGGGAAGCATGATTCATGTCGATAAGCTGTCGCCGCAGCCTGGTATACTCATCGGAAAGCAGCGCTTTCAGGGGAACCGCTGAAAACAGCGGATCGCCATAATACTCGTCGCGATCGGCGAGCGCCAGCTTCATGGCCTCAGTAACAACATGAATATAGTCAGCAGATAGAAAACCCAGGCGTTGGAGATCAAATCCCTCCAGCAGGCGCAACGATTGGCTGAGGTAGGGTCCTTGCGTCCAGGTGTCGCATTTGAGTACGGTGTGGCCGCGGTAGGTGATTGCCACTGGCTCTTCGACGCGGGTCACATGCTCCACGAGGTCGCGCTTGCGCAAAAATCCGCCGCGCGCAATGTACCACGCGACCAGCTCATCAGCGATATCGCCCCGATAAAAACGATCGGCGACAGCTTTCAATTTTGCTTCCCGCGTTCCGCCGGCGTTGCGCTCGGCATCGACAAGTTTGCGCAGTGTGACGGCGAGATCCGCATACCAGCTTCTACCGCCGGTGTCTGCATGCAAAAGATGAAAGTCGATCTTCTTGCCGCTGAGGCCGTCGAGGGTGTCGCCGCTGCCGCTATCGCGATACCAGTTGGGGCCGCCGGCCTCGAGCAGGGCGAGCGCCGGCGCCGCAACTTGTTCGAAGGACATTGTGCCATAAAGACTCAACGCGGTCACGCACAGATCAATGACCGCAGGCACGGCGGCGGCACGAATGTCGTCGCCGGGGATGCCATTTTTGTAGTACCAGGCCAGCGCCAGCGAATCTTTCGGCGCTGCGCCTTGGCCAGCCAACACCTTGACCTCGCGCTTCCTGGCATCGTAGATCATCAGCGGCACTTCGCCGCCGATGCAAAACGCGCCGATGTGTTTGACGCTGAGTACCAGCAACGTCGCGACCGCGGCATCTGCCGCATTGCCGCCGGCTTGCAAGATGGCGGTGCCTGCGGCCACCGCCTCTTTCTTGCCGGCAGCAACGATTCCATTTCTTCCCGAGGCCGCCGTGCCGAGATCCTGCCCCCTCAGAAGATTGCATGAACATAGCAACACCAGCACAGCCGCAATTCCGCGGATCTCCGGTATCATCATCGCGAAACACCTTTCCCTGAGGCGGTTGTCAAAAATCGCCGGGCAATCATTGGAAGATCAATGTCCCAAATTTTTCGAACTCATGGAAATTCACTTGAAAAGAAAATAAATGCTGTGCTTCCAATTCGTGCCAACGGCATTTTCAGAAAACCTCGCGTAGAGGAACACGGTATGCCGCGCCTCCCTCGCTTTCTTCTCACACCCCCCTGGTCGGGCGCAACGTCAGGCTGCCGTCGTCATTGAGCTTCTGATGGCACGCCCAGCGCAGCGGATAACGCACGCCTTTGACTTCAATCTCCCCTTTGAGCTTCAATCCCTTCCAGTCCGTGCCCCTGGGCAGCATCAGCATCGCCTGGCGCACGCCGCGGGTCATCGGATAACCGGGATCGAGACACCCACTGACCTGAACATTGCCATCGTCGCTGAAAGCCGTGACGCGCAGCACACCCGGCACGCAGGCAATGCCATTGTTGACAAAGCCGATGACCAATCCCGGATATCCGTCTTTCTCGAAATGCCAGAGCCACGACGGCCGGACGCGATACCCAACCCGGCGCGCGATCTGATCAATGTGTTCGGGGTATTTCTCGTAGTAGTCCAGAATGTTCTTCGCGGCAATGTTGTGCCAATGCCACAGTGACCAGTAGTTCGCGCCGATGTCCAACACGTGCGCGATGATGTTCTCGGTGCGGGTCACGCCTTCGTCGATCATCAAGGCTTCGGGGTCGATGGTGGTCATGCCGACTTCGCTGATGGCGGCAATCCAGGGCGGGCGGTTGCTCAATGCTTCGATCTGTTCGTTCTCAATGAAAATGGTATCGGTGCGAATCCAGTTATGGGTGCGGATGGTGCGATCGAGCAATTCGGAATTGCCGACCAGGCTGAAATCCGGCTGGGTATTGGTAACCAGCGGAGTTTTGGTCCATGCTGCCAATTGCATTTCGAACATTTTGACGAATGTGTCTTCGGCGATTTTATTATCGGGGAAGGGATTGCCCTCGAACGGCCAGGAATGGCCTTCGCCCCAGAAACCGTACATGAACGTATCCATGTATTCCACCAGCGGATGGCCGTTCAACTCGTCGGCAAGCAGCGCATTCAACTCGCGAAAGGCCGCCAGATAATCGGGATGATCATAGCGCGGCATGCGGTGTTCTTTTTGGTAGCGCGGATTTTGCGGATTGCCCTTCCATTCGCCTTTGAGTTTCACATAAGGAACTTTGTTCATCAGGAACTCGGGCATCCCCGGCTCCGGAAAATCCGGATTCTCCAGCATGATGCGAAATCCGACGCGCTTGTTGTAGCGTTCGGCAAGATCGAAAGTGATTTTCCAGCCTTCAGGGAAATCCAGTTTGCCGGGCTGCTTCTGCACATCGCGCCAATTCAGGCGGATGTAAATTTTCTGCGCAAAGGGGATCTTGATCAGATCCTCGCAATATTTCTCAAGCGAATCGCCCTTGGTTCGCGGCGGCCAGTAATCGCCGGAAATGTACACCGTCAGTCCCATGCCGAAATTCGGCACAATATCTTTCGAAGGCGATGTGGTCATTACCACTTCGCTGCCCGGAAGAAATTCTTCCGGCGCATATTGCGGAAACGGTCCTTGATAGAGCCGGTCTTTCACCGGCGGCCCGGAGCCAAAATCATATTTGTCCCAGTTGTGTGCCGGAATGTGCGCGTCGGCCTTTTTCACGCCAATCCCGGCGGCCAGCGCCGCCGCGCCGGTGGTTTGCAGGAAGGTTCGGCGTTTCATGAAATATCACCTCGTTATGGTTCTCTACTGGAATTTTCACTGCGAAGTAAATCTTTTGTAGATCGCATCAAGCAACGGCGTCCTCCCATCTTTCAAACGATCGCCCTGCAACGTCCAGACAATCAGTCCGGCAGCGTTTTTTTCTTTCACATAATCCGCTTTGCGGGCAATGGACTCCTCGTCGTCGTACGAAACGAGAATTCTTTGCGATTCACTCACCAGGTAGGGCGCTTGCGCTTTGTTGTCCCAGAAGCGTTTGAAAAGGTCGAAGCGCTCGGCGATCAGGGCGTAGGGTATTCCATCATCTGCCGGAAAGATTTTGGCATCTGCACCGCCATGCTCAGAATAGATTTGCGTGCAATTGGAGTAGGCGTGGCCGTAAAAAGCAGCGCCAAGATTGATTTTCTCAGCAGGGACTTGATGCGTGTTGTGATAAAGCTCAAAGGCGCCGTCCACACAGCGGGAGGAATCGCCCTGCGCCGGACCGAAAAGCGCCGAGTTATGATTGCTGATCCTGCCCCACGGTCCAAACAGATCGTAGGTCATGATATTGAGCCGATCCAAAATTGCGGCGATCTTCTGCACCTCGATATCGGGCAGATGGCCGGCCGCCGCGGGCAGGGAGGCCGAAAGCAGATAGTATTTGCCGGTTCTCTTTCCAAGCGCCTGAAGGCTGTCTCGCACGGCTTGCAGCAACAAGGTGAAATTCTGCTTGTCTTGCGGCGTCCCTTTGTGGCGGACGTAACCAGGGAATTCCCAATCAACATCGATGCCATCAAAGCCATAGTCCGTGATTTGCTTGATACAGCTTTGCGCAAAGTTGGCGCGCTTCAAAGGATCGGCGGCGACCTGTGGAAAATTATTCGAATTTTCCCAGCCACCGATCGAGAGAACCATCTTGGCGCCGTGGCGATGCGCAAGGGCAACCATTGAATCATTCGGCTCGAGGCCACCGGAGAGAGAATCCGTTTTGCCTTTGAGAAGAAAGTCATCAGCCACCGGATCCATCCCAACGATTTCGCCACTTTCCAAGGGATAGAAAAACGCGTAGGTGACGATGGTCAGCTTCTGATAAGGTATCAAGCGATGATTGAGGCGTTCGCGATGCTTTTGCCATTTCCATGACGGAAAATAGCCGTTGATATCCTTCTGCTGTCCGTTGAGCGGCATCGCAAAAAACAGAAACGCAGGAATCAAAGTCCATCTCAAAAGTTTGACCATTGTCACCTCTCGTTGATGATTGCAACGCGCCGGCCATTGGCCCATTTATTCGGGAACCGCTTCGAGCAACAGATTCCGGCTGAATTGCACCGCAATTTTTGCCGCCGGCCCGGTCACGCTGCCGTAGTCCTTTTGATTGACATAGTCCAGCACGCGATAGCTGCCAGCCTCGAGACCGCGAAGTTCCACTTCCCCATTCCATTCGTTCGCATAAAAGGCATAATACATCCTGCCATCCTTTTGGATCGCATGGGCCTCGGGTTTGTCAAAGCCGATGTCGTACAGGCTGCCGAGATAGGCGCCGGCGGGCAGCATTTTCGCGTGATATACTTCCGACCATTTCGCCCATACGGCTTCGCGCTCAGCCGTCAAATCGACTTTGGAATTCTTTTTGGCGCCAACCGGCCAGGTGAACTTCGTGCCGATGATGCCGCCGATGCCGACCGTGGAGGCAAAGTCATCGTGGCCATCGCTCAATTCCACATGATCGCCATAATAGGCCGCGCTGGGTCCCATCAACGCCTTGAGAGTCTTGCCCTTCAAGCGAATCTGCCAGGAACTTTCGGGATCCGAAGATACCGATTGATTCATGTAGGGCATGGTGAAAAAGGAGTACGCCGTGCCGCACGGGCAAATTTGCACGACGGCATTGGGATGAATGCTTATCGCGGTTTCATAGATCGCTTTGAAAAACTCCGGCACCTTCTCGACCGACTCTTCGGGATAGGCGTGCTGATGCTCCGGGTTGTAACACGGCGGCGCGCCGTTCAGGTGTTGCCCGTCGATTTTCAAACCTTCAAAGCCCCAGGTCTGCATAAAGGTCTTGACGAGATTTTTGGTGTACTCTTGCACCGGCGGATAGGCAGGACACAAGTAGTAGGCATCCCACCAACTGATGTCTTGCCTGGAACCGTCCTCGTTCAGCAAAAGATATTCGGGATGCTGTTTGATCAAATCCGTGCCGGGATCGACCGCCAGGGGCGCCCACCACAGTTTTGATTTCAACCCCTGAGCATTGATCCGTTTCACGAAATCGATCATGTCGGCATCGCCGCGCGGAAATTTCTTTGGGTCGAGATACCAATCCCCCTCCGCGGTTTGCCAGCCGTCATCGAGCGTTGCCCACTGATACCCGAGCTTTTTCGCCATCGGCAGCGTGTTGACGACCTGATCCATGGTAAACGTGCGCTCATAACCCCAGGCGCACCACTCGGGTTCATAGGTTGACGCCGGCGGCTCGGTGATGGTGATGCCGCGCTTGCTCATCATGCGGCGATAATCCACCAGCGTTTGAAAATAATCACCGCGATGAACGGTCACGAAAGTTGGCAGCGTGATGAACGATTCGCCGGGCTTGAGCGTTTTCTGCATTTTGAATTGAACCCCCAATGCCGCGGATGAGGAATCGCGCATGGTGACCGGCAGCGAGACCAACTTCGGCACTGTTTCCAGATGGCCGACGCCGATGCCGACGTTGCGCTTCCAAACATCAACCACTGGCGTGCCACCGCCGTAATCTGAGGCATTCATCCCCATAAAGTTTTCTTGTGAGAAACCCGGTTTGAGCGGCAACACCCAGTCCGCCCGGGATTCATAAGACCCGCTTTGATAAGACCAAAAGCGCGGCTCGCCTGCCTCCGTCGCAGAAATCGTGTAATGATTGTTCGTCCAACCGTCGAGGGTCAACTCCGCATCGCCAGTGTTGGTGTAGGACACTTGAAACACCGCCATGCTGGGAAACTCATCATAAAGGGAGACACTGACTTCCTTTCGAAGCATTGGGCTGTTGCCGGCGATGATGTGCTTTTTTCCCTTGCCAATGTCGTCGTCGAGATTTTCCCGCCGATGCTCCTGGAAAGCGAAATCCACAACGTCGTTTCCGGCCACCACGACGAACTCGCTGGGCGAGAGTCCACCGATGTCGACGGAACGGCCGCCCAGTTTTGCCACGACTTTACTGTGCAGCTTGTCATCAAAGATGATCTGGATATTCTTGCCGTCCACGGTCGCTGCAGATTTCTGCGTACCACAGGCAGAAATCAAGACTGCGAGGACGAGCAAGGCAACTATCCAAACAATTTCTCTCGATCTCATCGCGTTTCGCATATTTGTGCTCCGGTTAGAGGTGTCAGGTTATTTTCCGGATCGCAGATTTAGAATCTTCAGCGCATTGTCCCGGTAAACTTTCTTCAAGATTTGATCACTGAGACCAAAGCCGTTCAGCGCCCAATGATAACCAAATTGGTCGATTTCATAAAAATGTTCATCGTTGCTTTCGAGAATACGAAAGGTGATCCGGTACATTTCCTTGTCGAAGCCCATATCGGTGCCATACAGCAGCCGGTCTTGATACTTTGCATAGAATCGGGAAACAAAGCGCGGGATGGGCCCGGTCTCAGCATAACGGGCGGCGTTGTCGGCATAGAGATTGGGATACTTGTCCAACAGTTCGCCCATCTTGGCGAGATCGTAACACAGGTTGGCAAAATGCACGGCAATGAAAATTGTGCGCGGATGGCGCTTGACGGCGCGCTCGAGAATGTCGATCATGCCGGCGTGACCGACAATGTCCTTCTGATTGTCAAGCCGCCACTCCATCGCGTTCATCAAGCCGTCGTTGGTGGAATCCATCGGTTGATACATCCAGATCGGATCGGCCACATGAATGCTGACGGGAATTTTCAAGTCAGCGCACTTTTCGAGCAGGGGATCCATGCGTGGATCATCGAGGTGCATGCCCCAGGCCTTGACCGGATGCTCGTAAAACAGCCCCTTGCCCTTGTCACCCATTTCTCCCACGCCGCTGGCGCCAACCTTGACGCAGCGTTCCAGCTCGGCCACGGCTGCCGGTCCGAAACCGGGCTTGTCGTAACCGGTATAATCGAATCCACACCACACCGCAAAACGATCCGGATATTTCGAATATAGCGCATAAATCGAATCGAATTTCGCGCCGCTGGCGGCGGTCAGAATCATGGTTTTTTCAATGCCCACCTCATCCATGAATTTCACCCATTGCGCAATTTCATCCGGGCCGTTGGCATAAGCATGCGAATGCATGTCAATCACCGGATATCTGGCTTTGGGAATGAACGTGCGCGGAGTTTTATAAATCGACTGCGGGCGGTGGTTCTTGAGCAGCAATTTATCGGGAGGTGTTTGCGCAGCGCTGCGGGTTGGTTCAAGAACCATCAACATTGCCACAACCAGACACAGCGGCACAACGGATTTCAAAATTTGCATTTTCATTTTTTTCTCCGGGAAGAGCAAGCAACGCAACCGGCTGCCATCGTGTTGACAGTTTTTCATGAGGGCATGTCGATATCTAACTTCATGCAGGCGATGGTGATGGGGGGACGAGGCATGAAACTCCGTTCTGGGTTCAAGATCAATGAGGCATGCATACCAGCCACGAGCAGGGCGGGCAAACTGCAAATGCCGTCCGCTTATCTGATGACATAAAACTTCTTCGTCAGGTAGTTGCGCCCGTTGGTGATTCGCACCCAGTAGATTCCGGTCTGCAAGAATTCGCCCTTCTGGTTTCGCAGATTCCATGAAAAACGAAATGGCCGGGAGGGCGCGCTGTTCAACGCGGAAAAAACGGTTTGGCCCAAAACATTATGCACCGCAATGGAAGTGACGGACTCGAGGCCCGAGGTGAATTGCACAATACCGCCGTTTTCATCGCCGGCCGCGAACACCGGATTGGGAAATACATGCAGCGCGGTTGGAACGGTTTTCGCCGAACCGGGGTTGCCTGCCGCCACAGCGGTTGGCTGCGGCAGAATATCCGCAAGACGGCCGCTGAGGCGCACGTCATCGATCCGTCCTTCAAAATCATTGGTGCTGGGCACTGCCGGATCACTCCGGAACCATGTGCCGATGGCGAGCGGATCATCATTCGCAAAAATCGCCTGATTGAAATTCAGCGTATCGACCGCCTGCGTCGGGTTGTTCCATAGGTAAACTCTGCGGGCGCTGAAATCATAGTACGCTGCAACAAACGTCCATTGCTGCAGCGGAATCGTAAAACTGGAGGTCACCCGTTGCGCGCGATCATTGGCATCTCGAATGAGAAATTCCAAATTCTTGCCTTCCGAGATGCGCAGCGAGTAGTTGGTGGTTTTGGGTATGGGAAATTGATCACCCTTCGTGACGATGAAATGGACTCGATCGAAACGGACAGGATAAATCCAGGCCGAGATGCCGATATTCTCGTTGGTGAAATCGAGATCGTCGCTGTCTTCGATCAGAAAAAAATCGTGGACGTTGGCGCTATCCAGCCACAGATAAGCGCCGCCTTCCTGCTGCGGCGCGGTCCCGCTGAAGCTTGCCTGATTCTGCAGCGTTCCATTATCTTCCAAGGCATCCCACGCAGCGGTGTCCCATCCATGATTTTCGAATTGCCACCGGCCGCCCTTGCTTTGTGAAATGGCCGTCGAACAGAGAAAAAGCAGCAACCACCACAGTGCATAATGCATTCGAAAATGAAGATTCATAGGCAATTCATGCTATTGAAAAAAGCCTGCGTCAGGTATGGAAATCGGACGAACGCCTTATGGCGGCGTAAATCACAGATTTCGGCGCGCGTCCGATTCCACTCTGTCTTGTTGTGATTAGGGGCCGTAGCGCGGCGCCTGCTCGATCCCGATGTAGGCGGCATAAACAATCCCCACATCCCCCCAACCCGGATGCACGGCGTACATCGTCTTATTGTGAAGCGTCAAATAGCGCATCGGCGTGGCCAACTCGCCATCGTACAATCTCTCAGTTGAACCGTCAGCTTTGATGGCGAGGATATGCACATCCCAGGCTTCGGAGATGTAAACCGTGCCTTCATTGTCGACTTCCAGTCCGGTCGGCGGGGAACCCTCGTTGGTGTAGATGATCTCGCCGTTTTCGAGCCCGCTCGCGGTGATCTCGTAGCGCCAAACACTGCCGGTGGCCCAGATGTCAGTGACGTACAGATAGTTTTGGAAAACGCGGCAGCTTTTGGCCGTACCCACCTCGCCGACCAGCGTCACCGCGCCAGCGGGATCCTTCCGGAAGACGCCGTGATCATTCGCCACGAGATAGAGATTGCCGCCGGCATCCCAGTCAAAATCGATGACCCGCAGTGAATCGCTTACAAAATAATCTTCGATGCTCGCGCCATCCGGCGAAATACGCGAGATTAGGTGCGCTTCCTGGTCGCATACATAAAGATACCCGTTCGGACCAAAATGCATTGAGCCGTTCACCGGATAATGCGCAAACTCCGTCTTATCTCCCGCGGGTGTGATCTTGAAAATGATGCCGTCATTGCCGGAACCGACATAGACGTTGCCGCCGGCATCAACGGCGACGCCCTTCGGCCAACTGATTTCTTCGTCGACGACGGTCAGGGTCGGTTTGAACGTGAAGCTCATTGGGTTGCTCCAGTGTTCCGATCCCTTGACGGCAACCCGTACCGCCACGGTTGCATCCGAGAAATTCGGCGTCCGCACCGACAATTCGGTGGCGCTTGCCGCCAACACCACGCCCGTCCGGTTGCCGAACTGCACCAGGTTAAATTCGGGAGTGCTGTTGAAGCCGCTCCCCTTGAGGGTGATGACGTCTCTGAGAAATCCCTCCGAGGGCTCCACGGCCGTGAGTGTCGCCGCCGGCAACCCGGTGGGATTCGGATCAGGATGGCCCGGACCAAAGACCGGGTTTTCCGGCGCCTCGCAAGCCAGACCGATGATCACACACGCGGCGGCAAGAGTGAACAAAGTGAATTTGGCGTTCATGATTCAAACTCCTCCATTGAGAAGTCAACCGGGCATTGCAAGGTCCACAATGCCGGGTTGATTGACTGGTCTCGTTCAGAATTCAAAATCAAAGGAGAACATGTGAACGGCGTCGAAATTATCGAACGCCAGATAGCTGTAATCCAGGCCAAAGGCGGTATTGCCCATGGTCAGCCTAGCGCCGCCGCCCAACGTGACACCTTCTTCATCATAGTTGGTTTTATAGCCGGTGCGCAGGAAAAACATCTTCTTGAAGCTGTATTCGACGCCGAAAT
Source organism: uncultured Cytophagia bacterium (assembly GCA_964457925.1). Taxonomy (GTDB): domain Bacteria; phylum Zhuqueibacterota; class Zhuqueibacteria; order Zhuqueibacterales; family Zhuqueibacteraceae; genus Coneutiohabitans. Next base: position 20,593 of record CAYWGH010000042.1, on the reverse strand, counting down.
GCAGCCGTTCGGAAAAGTCCCGCGGGTGAAGGGCATCCACCGCAAGGGTGATGCTTTGGTCGCTCCCGGCGGATTCCATCAACTGCAGTATGTTCATCGCCGCGCCGAACTTGAAGCTCAGCGGCAGCGGAAAGGCTTCAAAGCGATATTCCTTTTCCTGCGAAACGTTTTGCACGGCCATGGCGATCCGCAGGTCTTTGTAGCCGGTGTAGAAGATGGTTCCAAAATCGATCGCTACCATCTCCATCTTGGCCTCGTATTTCTCCGGACTGGCGAAAGAGCCTTCCAGTGTGCTGCCGAGGTTTTCATGCAGAAATTTCAGAGTGCCGCCAAACGAGAACTTGTTTGATACCCGTCTGGCAAAGCTGACACCGAGCACCCAGCTCTCCGGCGCGAAAGCGCCGGTCTCTTCATACAATCCTGCACCACCGGTAAAGCGCGTGCCGTTCAATTTTCCCCAGTCAACCGTCATGAAGTGCAGGCCAAACGTGCCGAGGGAGTTGGCCGTGTATGTCGCCGAGGCGGCATTGACGTCAATGTCGGCGATCCACCGGGTCTGATTGAGAAAAATATGACGGCCTTCCGTCAGCGCCAACCCGGCCGGATTCCAAAACACCGCACCGGCGTCAGCGGCCATCGAAGTGTAGGCGCCCCCGAGCCCGGAAGCTCGGGCGCCGACCGGAATGGACAGCCACTTCATTCCGGTCTGCGCAATTTTGTCCACACCCTGGCCCAACGCCGGGGCCACTGCGCACAGCGCCACCAGCAGCAGGAGCGTTGTCGCTTTTTGCATGTTTTTCATTTTCTGCCTCACGATTTGCAATGTTCAGTGTTTGCTCGTCAAAGGCACCGGTTCGCCGGAATTGCCCGGCGGGCGCGCAGCCTTTGCGCCGGCGCTACCTCACCACCACAAACTTGTGAATGCTTCCGGAAACCGGCTCGTTGTTGATGTTGCGGGCATTGGTCACCTGCAGAAGATACACGCCGCTGGCGACGTATTGATTCGACTCGGTGATCAAATCCCATTGATTGTCGGCGCTGCCGCTTTCATGCTCGATGACTTTGATCAAGTCGCCGGAGGCGGTGTAGATGCGCAGCGTGCAGTAGGCCGGAAGATTCACAAACAGTATCGTGTTGGCGCGCGTGCCGCTGAAATTGAAATCGCCGGCGCCGGAAAGGAATGGATTCGGCACCACCCGCACAGCGTCGGCACTGGAAAGTCCCGGTTGGAAGGCAACGGCCGGCAGCTCGGAACGATTGGCGTACTTGGAACTTTCCAGGCCGGAGTTGTCCACCGCGGTGACGGCATAGTGATAGGCCTCGCCGCGCACGACATTGACATCGCTGTAGGAAGTTTCGCTCGCCGGAACATCGGCGATGTGTTCCCACAACAGATGGGTGCCCTCGGCGTTCAATTCCGTTTCTTCATCGACCAGGAAATTCCCCCGTTTGCGATAAATGCGGTAGCCCTGCAAATCCGGGACGCCCGTCTGAAAATCTTTGACTTGGGAAAGATCCTCCCAGGTCAATTCGATGCGATTCGGCCCGGAGGTCACCGTCAAGTCTGGCGCCGGCAGCGGCGATGGAATATTGAGATTCTGGTTCCATGCCCACAGCGCGCGATCAAGAGTCTGAAAGAGGGAATCTTTCCCGGTGGCCAGCAGCTCGTTCTTGGCAGCATTGTCAAAAGTGGCGCCGGCAACACCGCGGTACCAGTCACGCCATTCGAGGCCTTTCTCAATGGCGAGCTTCCGCGAAATGCCGTTGACGCCCACGGCGTACACAATAACCACGGAATCGCCCAGCGCCATGTCATATGGCCCAAACGCCTGGAACGGATACTCGTCTTCCTGGGCGCTGGCATCCCCCGGCCAACCGGCTTGGTCTTCAACCGTCTGCTTGGTGCCAGAGGCGGCCCAATCCCATTCGGTGGCAAAACCCGGAAAGTCCGAATCCCAGACATTATAGATGCTCATGTTGGCAATGATGGAAATCGGCTGGGTCGGATCGTCGCTGTGGTCCTGCGGCGAACGGTCGACGTGCAGCGCGGCAAAACCGGAATAGGCGCTGGAAATGAATTCGCCCGAGGGCATGGCCGTCGATCCGCCCGAGCCGATGGCAAAGCGCGGATCGCCGGTGTCGTCGAAATCAGGTCCGCCGGATTCGAATTCCGTAAGGTCGGGATAATCGCCGTCCCAACTGTACGAAATCGCCAGTTTCCTGCCGCTGGGCACGAGCGTTGACGTGTAATCTTCATAGCTTGCCCAGTCATCTTTTCCTTCCTCATACCAGCGCGAATAAGTGATATAGGTGCCTTCAGCAGTCTGGAAGGAATAGCCGACGATGAAATAGACATCTTCAAGAGTCTGCGTGGTGTTGGTTTCCGGCTCAGGATCCTGGTCCCAATCGAAGGTGACCAAGTAACGGTTATAGAAAATCACGTAGTCATCATGATTGGGATTGGAGAAGGAGTAGGAACGCTTCAAGACATCAAAGCCGGGAGCAGATTTGTAGCGGTTTTCGATCATAACGTCTGCCGGCAGCGTGGGATCAACTTCGCCGTTGTATCGGCGCGACGACAACTGCAGCTCGCCGTTGGCGTAGACCCAGACCTCCGGCGGCTCGTAGCGCCGCACTTCCCGCAGGCCATAAGGTGCAGCGGCATTGTAGGAAACCGGCCCGCCAATGAACTGTTCTTTGGTATGAACCACGCCGTTGGCGTCGGTCCAACTGCCCACCACATGGCCGGTGTTGTGAAAAACGATATGGGCATAGCGAAAATGATCCTGCGGCCATTCGCCGGTGGGCTGCACGTCGTTGGTGTTGATGGTCTCTCCGGCTTCGATCCGCAATTTAAAATCACCCAGATTATGCGTTCTGGTTTGCGCGAGCAGCGTGGCCGATGCCAGGCAGACCAGCAGCGCACAGAATGCGCAGAACGCATGAATCCTTGGAGGGCTGCAAAACTTCAACATAAGTCTACCTCCATCCATAGCTTGATTGCAAGTGTGTTGAGTTCATTTGACGAAACCATCCGTGGTATTTCCATGCGGTCGCGCTTACAGTTCGATCCGCAGTCCCAGGTAAAATTCGCGCGGATTCACGAATTGCGACCAGGTGTTCCACCCCAAATTGATGTAGGGTTTGTCCCATTCGCCCAGCTTGTCATTGCCCTTCTGGGAGCCGGTCTCATGCGGAAAGTGCAGGGAATCGATGTACTGGTTCCAATTGAAGGGATTGGGGAATCCTCTGTTGTTGAACAGATTGTTGACCTGCAAGTAAAAGCCAAGCCGGTTTGCGCCGAATTGAAGGCGCTTTTCGAGCATGATGTCGGTGTTGGCATAGTCGATCACCTCCACCCAAGTCTGCTCTTTGAGCGGCGCATCGGGATTCAACAAAGATTCACCGCCATCCGACCAGTCTTGCAGCACATTCAAACGCCAGTCGCCGAGAATTTTGTGACCGAGAACCTCGGGGCCGAAATCAGCCGGCGTCCGGAATGAAACGTTCGCGGTAACCGAAGGCACGCCTTTTTGTTTGATCTGCGAGGCGGTCTCGCGCTGGCGATTCGCCAGTTGCCGGTCTTCGTAGATGTAGCGATAGCCGGTACGGCCTTCGCTTCTGGTCAGATACTCCAGCGAAGCCCAGCCGTACCACCAGTCGCCGAAGCGCTTTTCGAGTTTCAACTCGAGGCCGCGGATGTCGGCGTAACTGTTGTTGGCATAGGTGGTGATGTCGTTCTCGCCGTCGAGCGATACGATGTTTTGTGTGCTCAACTGATCCGAAACGTCCTTGTAATAACCGGTCAGATGGATCAGAAAATCTTTGCCGATCCCCTGCTCCAAGCCGACTTCATAAGCGATGGTGCGCGGCCATTCCGCGGTAATGTTGGGCAAGTCGGCGCCCCGGCCGGTGGAATTCGGCCGCACGAGGAAGAGTTGATCGACAATCGGCGGTTGGAGAAAATGGCCGTAGTTGAAGAAGATTTTGCTCGAAGTGCTGATTGGGTGTGAAATTCCCACACGCGGGCTGAAATAGAGTTTGTAGGAGCTTTCTGAAGTCGTCAGATTCGCGAAGCTGCCATTGTTGGCGCGATAGGCTTCCAGCGTGTAGGGATTGTTTGCGAAAATAAAATCAGGATCCAGATTGAAGGCGCTGGTGCGGGTGTTGTAGTAATCCATACGCAAGCCGACATTGGCGACCATACCCTCGAATTCCAGCTTGTCCTGCACATAGCCCGCCAGCTTGATGGGGGATTCATTGTAATACCACCAGAGCCACGGCGCTTCAGTCACCGGCGTTGTGGTCGCTCCATGGTTGATTTCCCGGCGCTCGCGAAAGCTGGTGTACTCGAACATGAAGCCCATCTTCACTTCGTTGTGCTGGTTGAGCTGCGAGACCAGGTCAAGGTTCAGGCTGGCGCCACGGTACTTGGAATGATCCTGGCCGCGCCCGCCGCCGGACATCAAAAACTCGCCAAGGATGTCATACTTCTCGGTGATGCCGCCGCCCAGAGCGCTGCCCACGTAGCCGAATGGTCCTTCATCATACCAAGTGTCGCCGATGCGCTTGATGCCCGTCGTGTCCCGCAGGGCAATGGGTTCCTGCCGCGTGCGGAAGTCGGTAAATTCCAGGCGCAAATCATAGAAGGTCTTGGCGCCGAGCAAATGATTTAGTGTAACGCCGCCGCGGTATTGCCGGGTTTCGATCGGATTGAAGTTGGCATCGTGCCAGATATATCTCCAGAAGTGCGCGTCACGCGCATATTGCGTTCCTTCGCGCGTGCCGGTGATCATACCGACCGTGTCATCATAGATCGATCCGTCGACGCCGCGAACGAAAATGTAGGTGTTGTTCACGCTCAGCTTCATCGAAGGCGACAGGCGCTTGGTCAACTTCAGCAGCGTCGTGCTGGCAATCGAATTGTTTCGGCTGAAGGGATAGACCAATTGCAAATTTTCATAGCGCTGCGACAACAGGAAGCCGACGCTGGTAAAGGGCACCTTGCCGCCGATCGACAAGTCGCCGATATAATCCGGCTGGTTGGCGTAATCGCGCTTGCGGTGCTGCCATTTCCAAATCTCGAGAAGCTCCTGCGGGGTGTAGTCGTTGTTCGGATCTGTATCTGCCAGAAACTGCCGGGCCACTTCGTTCCAGCCGATGAAGGTAAACGGATAGGCCTTGCTGTTCACCATGTCCTGGGAAACGCCGGTGAAGGCGTCGGGTCCTGCATAGACCTGCCAGAAAGGCCCCTCGATACTGAATGGGCTGGGGCCAAAATGCTTGCGAGCTGGCGGCCTGAGCTTGCCGTCAAAACTGACGGTGTAGCGGTCGAGGTTTCCCTCCTTTGTGATGACATTAACCAGGCCGGAGCGGATGTCACCAAATTCGGCGTTGAAGCCGCCAGTCAGAATCTCAACCTCCTGGATGGCGGTGAGGCTGAGATTGGTCATCGGTTGCTGCGTCCGTTCGTTTCGGGTGGAAAGCCCGTCGATCACAATGTCGGTTTCATTGAGCTGGCCGCCGCGCACGATGAGGCCCGAACCTTCGGTCGAGGCCGACAAGCTGATACCGATCTCAGTTCCGAGGATTTCCTCGAAATTATCCAAAGGCCGGTTTTGAATTGCCTCGGCGGTGACGATGCGCTGGCTGGAGGACACATCCAACTGCACCACCGGCCGCGAGGCCTGCACCACCACGGTTTCACCCTGGAGCAACTGCTGCGACAGGACGAAATTCAATGTGGTGGTCTGGTTGATGCTGACTTTCACCCTCTCCTGCACGACCTGGCCGTAGCCGATAATGGAGGCGCGGACACTGTAAATCCCCGGCGGCAGGTTGAGCACGGTGTAATTGCCGCCCGCATCAGTGGCCGCACCCATGCTGGTGCCGTCGACAACGACGTTGACACCAATTAAAGGCTCTCCGGTCTCTCGGTCGGTGACGCGCCCGGCGATTTTGCCGGTGTTGGCCGCCCAACCGTCACTAGCAATCGCCACCAGCAGGACGTGCGACAATAGAATTGGTATCGCGGTCCTGTACCTGTGAAGTTTCATGTTCCGCCTCCTTGTGTTGTAAGAGGTTGCTTTGGCTTCTTGCGTTCAGTTGGCAAAGTCTTCCATCCAATTCGGATTGCTGTACTCTGCCGGGTGATTGGAATGCACCAGCACAAAACGGCCATCGCCGGTGCGGTCCACAAATACGAACTCTCTGCGACCGTCCAGCGCATAGGTCCAGATCTCTACCGGACGGTTGACCTTCGCCGTGAACATTTCGCGACTCACCTCCATGGGTGATCCGTACTTAATGTAAATCTTCGCCATATCCGAGTTCAGGCCGCCAGGAAATTTTTCCTGGCAATAGGCAAGGCGCCGGAAATGTTCCATCATGAATTCATTTTCCGGCGTCCCGGGCGTCGGGTCCTTCGATTTCCAGAATTCCAGGAGAAAGTGTTGTTTGCCGTCATTGGAAAGCTGCCAGTAGATTTTCCTCTCCTGCTCGGTGGCTACATATTTAATTTGATCGAAGTACTTCTGAATGTCCTCCGTGGTCATCGTGAGAACTATCGCCTCTGTCACATGTCCAGGTGTGCAGGCGAAATCCACAGCCGCGCTGCAGGCCTGCTGGGTTGCCAGGTCGGTCACTTGCAGGGACAGATGATATCGGCCCGGACTCAAGCCGGCAACCGGGATCTTTTCGATCCTTGAGCTGCTGGCGCCGGCTTTGCGAAGGTGGGCCCGCGTATTTGCAAAAACGCGATTCCGCCGCGCGTCGTGAACTTCATAGTGAATGCTGTAGAAGGAGGTCTCTGCCGGCGCATATTTCAGATGATTGATTTCGAAATACACAAAGAGCTGCACCAATGAGTCGGCGGTCGAGAATGATCGTGACGGCAACGGCACCACAATCAAACCGCCTTTTTCAAAAACACTTTTGCCTTGCGCCTTCTGGAGTTGCGCAGACAGCATGAGATCGCTGAGGGAAAATTCCCTGCCAAAATCTCGCACCACGAATTCCCTGCGCCAGTTTCCTTCCCGGCCGGAAGCCGAATCGCGCAACGTCACCTGCAGCGCCACCGGGCCCGGCGACAACTCAAATCGCTTGAGATCAACAAATGAAAAATTTCCGCCGGCCTTCTCGCGGGATAACGTAATTGGCTTTCGTTCATGAACATCTACCACGGCATTGCCCTGCGGTTCGCGCAGGAGGATGCCGAGGTCGAGCACCTGAGCTTGGTTCGGAGACGGCTGCGCGGCAAACTGGGAAAGGTCAACGGCATAGGATATCTCGATGGCAGTTTTTCCGCCCCGGCCCTCGAACTGGCAAACGTCCGCTACAAACAACAGTGCGCCGGTACTCCAGCCAGGCAAGGCGAATTTTGCCTCAGACTGTGGGGTTTCCTGCGCCGGCAGGGCCTCGGCCATTCCAAAGAGGAGTATACCAACCGCCAAGTTTTTTAGTCGTCTCTTCATGCTTTCAGCGCTGGGACTTACTGCACCAAAACCATCTTGCGCGTCGCCGGCCAGGCGACGGCGCGGTAAAAGTAAATGCCGCTGCCGGCGCGCTCACCGGCCAGCGTCTCGCCGTTCCACTGAAAAGAAATTCGCCTCGATGAAGCCGGCGGATGCCGCATCTCCTGCACCAAGCTGCCGGCCACATCGAAAATCTCCAGAACAATCTCATTTGCAAACGACGGCGGCACCTCCAGCTCAATGCGCGTGCCCGTGTTGAAAGGGTTCGGAGAATTCTGAAACAGATGGAAGCTCTCCGGGTTCACGGCTGCTTCGACTCCGGTCGTCCCGCCGAACACGACGCCGATTTCAACCCGGTTGCCGTCTTCGTTTCCGAGCGAATCTTCTGCGCGGAGGGCGAAAAAATACTTTGCCGAATCGACAAGGCCGGGGACGGCAAATTGCAGGTCATAAGCGGCCGCGGTTTCCGGTTCGATGTGTGAGAGCCGGGTTGCAGTGGCAAAATCAATCGGCGAAGCGGTGCTGTAGTAAAGATTGTAATTCACCGGCGGATGGCGATCATCAGCACGATTCCACCGCACGACGACCTTGCCGGACTCCACTCTCGCCTGTCGCACGCCGACAGTCTTGCTCCACGTCGGAGGATTGACGTCGGGCGCATGCTGGTGATAAATGTCATAGCGAATCTCATCCAGCATGATGCTCGATACCGCATCGGTCCAGCCCTGTACGTCAATGGCCTCATGCCTCTGATTTTCCAGCATGAGCCGATAATCCGCCTGCGCCGGATTGAGATAATCGAGACACAGCACGGTGAAGCCGTCACTCTTTTGCGCTTCCGTATTCACGCGTGACGCCCAATAGTTTTTGTTGTCGGCGAAATATGGACTGACGCCGCCGCGGCTGGTGCTCCAATTCCATTCTGTGTAATAGGATTCAAACATGATCGCATTCACATCAGATCGAATATTGTGCGCGTAAGATGCCGTTTGCGCCGGATCGAAATAAAACAAACCGCGGTTGCCGATGATCACCGCCTGCGGATACCCGGCGCGCAAGCCGGCGATGCAATCCGACATCCCGGCCACGGTCCAATGATACTCCCCCCACGGCGAGGCCGTGTCGATGGTGTCGAGAAACAAGCCGTCACACTTCCACCGGTTGATGATGTCATCTGCGCCATGAGCCTTGCTGCGCAGGAATTCCTGCCATAAAGAATCACCGGCATTCACATAGTAGCTGCCCCAAACGCCATTCTGATCCGGGTTGCCGTTCCGGTCAGCGTCATCGAGATACCACGAAGCCACGCCGCGATTTTGATAAACCGGCGATCCTGATTGCGCATTCCAGTAAACCGGGCCGCGGCCGTTGCCGGCGCGCTGGCCATCGTCATCCTCGCCGATGGAAAGATAGCTGACTACGATGACGTCATCGCCGGTGCCGGCAAGATCATCGAGACCATCGCGCAGGTCGGCGATCTGCGCCGGCGTAATGCCGGAACGAATGTCAAGGATCACCAGATCGAAATATTGCGCCTGTAAAATTTTCGTCGCATTCCATCCGCCGTAATAAACCAGATAGTCGGACGCCGGTGTGATGCCCGGGAGCGAACCCGCATTCTGGCTCAAGCTCAGCGTTGACCACAGGAACACCAGCCCCAGACCTAGAAGTGTTCTCGCGTTTGCGGCATGTTGCACATGCGCCATGACAAATGAATCACGCTACTGGTTGAGTTGCGTCTGCACCGACCGGCTTGGCCTCCTCTTCGATCGACATGAGAAAAGTCGCGATGAGCGCCAGCACCATGCCGGTGAGCACAAAGTTGTGCGGAACCGCGCGATGGATGATGAGCGAGATGATGACGGTGATCACCGGCGCGATGGCATTGGTCAACGGGCTGACGATAATCGCCTTGCCATAGCGAAAAGCATAAACGATGCACAGCGCGCCGATCGAATTCAGAATCTGGATCATTGCCGCGAGATAGGGCCCGCGAAAGCCCCAGTTGATCGGCTGCGAAAAATCCGTCATCCACACGGCAAAGGGGATGAGCGCCAGGCCGGTGACTGTCATATAGAAAAATATGCTCTCGGCCTTCATCGTCACATTGGCGAGTTTCATGAAGTAGGCCTGGATGCCCCAGGCCAGAAACACCAGAAATGCCAGCACGGCCCATAGAATGCCGCTGGCGTCGCTGTTGCCCGGAGTTTGATAGGAAAGCAGCGGCATGGCGATCATCGCCAAAACAATTCCGGCCCAACCCATCTTGTGGGCGCGTTCCTTGAGCAATCCGTAAGCGAGCAGAATCGTCACCACCGGCGACAAGGATATGATTGGAAACACCAAATAGGCCGGGCCCATGCGCAGTGCTTGAAACAGGATCAACTGGCCGCCGGCGCCGGTCAGGCCGATCAACGCGCCGAGCAGGATCGCGCGGCGATCATGATCCAGCTTCCACTTGATGACATACAAGGCCACCAGCGCCGGCAAGATCATGGTGAGCGCCCAAACCGAGTAACCCAGCGTCGCCGGGAAACCGGATTTTTCAGGAAGCTCGATGAGCGCGCCCCATAATCCCCAGAACGTGGTGGTGACCAGCGCAAAGACCAGCCATAGCCGTGATTTCACAAATCATTCTCCTCGGCGTGGTTCGCCGCTTGGTTGTCGATTTCCGGGTGTGCAGGATTTCAGCATTTACAAGTTTGCCTGAATGAATAGCTTTACTGAGAAGGCACGAAGTCATAAAGCCATTACCGGAACCGCAGAGTCGCAGAGAGACAGGTTTTGGGGGTGTCGAACTCTGCGATCTCAGCGTTTCCGCGGTTCAAAAGTTTGCGTTGTGGTTAAAGATCTTCCAGAATTTCATTCTGACTTTGAGCGCCTTATGGCCTAATTGTGCGAATCATTCGCCGGGCGCATTGCCGCAGCATAGATTTCCAAAACTTCCTGAATCTTGTGATGAATCAAATCTACCGGCCTGTTTTCGATTATTTTCTCACGCACTGCCCGGCATTGCTCGGGCAGATACTGGCTCAACAGCGTGTGCGGCGGGGGATATTCATTCAAATTTGCGAGCAACACATGCAGCGCCGCTTTCACTTCCGGCTCGTTCCAATAATATCTGATGCGATCGCTGTAGCTGAAGCGCCGCGCGAAGGCAATCTCGTGCCCGGCGCCATGATAATGCTTCTGCCAGTGTTGCGGTTTTGCAACCATCACTTCATCCAGCACTTTGCGTAAATGTGAGAGCGTGACCGACTTTCGCCCGGACAGCCATTCCTGCTCGATGTGCTCCAGCGCAAAGACTGCCTCGCGAAACGCCAGCGTCAGCCAGGGTCCCACTTTCAGAATCGCAAAATGATCTTCCACGAGATGGCGCAGAGCTTGCCGGCTCTGGTAGTCTGTGGAGTGCGCTTCAAACACCAGCGCGGGGTAGCGCTCGATAAGCTCCTTCAGCGCCGCAGTTTCCTGTGAGCGATGATAGGGAACGACCGAAAGCTCGCCGAATTCGACGCCCGGCTGAACCACCACGGCGATGACACGTTGCCATGCTGATTCCAAACCCTCAGCGAAAAATGCCTGGCGCGTCGCTTCGATTGATTGTTGGGCGTGATGAACTTCAGTGGGCGAGACGTGGGCAGACTTCTCCTTGGCGCCGCCGGGCGGCGGCACTTCGGTGCCGATCACATAAACCGGGGCAATGGCATTGGGCGGGCGTTCGGCAAAAGTGGCTTCACAGACTTTGGCGAGCTGCGCGGCTCTTGCGACAGCCAGCTTCATGGGCAGGGCGCCACGAGCATCAAGCGCATCATCGGCGCACGGCATGCTGGTGTCGAGATGGATCTTTCTGAACCCGGCGCGGATGCAGTCGCGCGCCAGCTCACACGCCTTGGCCATCGCGACCGCGGCGGGTTCGTGCTGCCAGGGATTGGGCCCCAGATGGTCGCCGCCGAGCATCACGCGCGAATAGGGGAATTCCATCCGGTGGGCGGTGGCCTCGACATAATCGGCAAACTTCTGCGGCGTCATGCCGGTATACCCGCCGAATTGATTTACCTGGTTCGAGGTCGCCTCGATGAGCAATGGCGCCGGGTCGATTTTGCCCGACAACATGGCCGCTTCCAGAACAAAGCGGTTGGCTGAGCAAATCGAACACACGCCCACCGCTCGTCCCTGCTTTTGCGCCGCCACCAACTGCATCAGCGGATTTTCCATTTCACCCGTCCCTGGACTGCATCTCGTTAGGATGAAAATCAAATGACGATGATCACGGCATCAACTAGATTTCTTTGTATCCAAAGTAGCTCTCAAAATCCTGCGCGATTTGTTCGCGGTTTTGAAATGCGGCGGTTCCTCCCGCCCGGGTGACAGACAGCGCGCCGCACATATTGCCAAAGCGCAAACATTGGTTAATGTCGCCGCCCTGCAGCCACTTGAAAATGAATCCAGCGTCGAAGCTGTCGCCGGCGCCGACGGCGTCGACTGCGGCTACCTTAAAACCATCGCTTTTGTAGGTCTTGCCCTCCTGTCTGGCCAGCGCGCCGCTTCTGCCCAATTTGATCACCACGGTTTTCACGTGCTGGGCCAGTTCATCGAGAGCGGCTTGCACGGTTTTGCAATTGGCGATCAGCAGCGCCTCGTCTTCGTTCGGCAGAAAAATATCGACGTAGGGAAAGACCTGATACAGTTCAGGATCCCATCGTTCTTCAGGATCCCAGTTGGTGTCGAGCGAGGTTGACAGGCCAAGCTCCTTGGCGCGCTTGAAGAGTACGGCGCAATCGGCTTTAATCCCGCTTTGCAGAAAGTAGGAAGACAGATGCACGTGGCGCGCGGTCTGCACATAATCCCAGTTCACATCCGCCAATCGCAGCTCATCCATCGCGCCCTTGTAGGTCAACATGGCGCGCTGGTGCGCATAATTCATCGCCACGGTGGCGCCGGTGCCGCACGCCGGCTGGCTGATGATTTGCCCGACATCGACGTTGCGTTTCCTTAGACTGGCAAGCACCAAATCGCCGAAAACATCTTCCCCGAGTTTGCCAATGAATCCGACGCGCGCCCCCAGCGCCGACAGATTGCTGGCAAAAATCGCCGAGGAGCTGCCGAGCGTCAGGGTCATCGCGCTCGCGATCTTTTCCTTGCCCAGCTCGGGAAAGCCCTGGATTTGATCCAAAATCAAATCCACGTTAAGCTCACCGACAACCACAACGTCGAGTTTTTTCATAAACGGCCTTCAGAGCGTGACGACCTGAGAGAGGTGGCGCGGCGTATCGGGATTCAAGTTTTTGGCAATAGCGCGATGGTAAGCCAGGAGCTGCAGCAGCGGCATGGACAACAGCAGGCGCGCCTCCTCCGGCAGGCCGCCGCCCAACTCGATGAGACAGTCGGCGTGGCGGCGAATCTGTTCATCGGCCACATCGCACAGCACCAAGGTGCGGGCGCCGAGATTCTTCATATCAGCGAGCATGCGGATTTCCTGCTCGCGGCCGGCATCACTGATCAGAAAGGTGATCAACGTGCGGGCGCCGGCAATGCTCATGGGACCGTGACGGTACTCCAGGGTGTGGTAGGCTTCGGAAAAACTCAGCGACATTTCCTTGATTTTAAGCATGGCTTCATTAGCGGCGCCGTAGAAAATTCCCTGCCCGAGGAAAACGAAATGATCAAGGGAGGAGTCCTCGGCAACGGCGCGCACCCTTGCAGCCGCATCCTTCAGGAGCTGCGCACCGCGTTCAGGAATGCCGGCGAGCTGATCGAGCAGGCCTCGAGCCTTGGCGCAGGCAGCAGAGGCGAGATGCAGCGCCAGCAGTTGCGAAGTGAACGATCGCGTCATCACCACGCTTTTTTCCTGGGCTTCGGGGATGATGATGTGCCGGTCGCTTTCGCGCACCAGGTCGCAGTCAGCGCAGGAGGTGACCGCGACCACCGGCGTCTGCAAGTTCCGGCGCAGATGATTGGCAGCCCACACGGTTTCCGTTGTCGTTCCCGAGCGCGAGATGGCCACGGCCAACGGATTGGCTGAGGAAACGACCGACGCGGGCGCGAGAAGTAATGCTTCCGATGACGGAAGCGCCTGGCTGGATTGACTTGAAATACGAGTAAAGCTGGCGGCAGCACTTTGCGCCAGATAGTAGGAAGTTCCACAACCGACAAACAACAGCGGACCGGATGGGCTGCCGGCAGGCCGTAATTCCCATTTTTCCTGCGCCGCCTGCTGCAAAACTTTTTTCCACGCCTCCGGTTGGCTCAAGATCTCCTGCAAAGTGAGAGAGTCCATATGTCGATCCACACATTGCTCTGCATAAAAAACCGGACTTCGGAGTTCACACAATAATCAATTCGATGCCACTGGCGCGCAGATACTCTGCATCTCCTTTTGGAATTCCTGAATCGGTGATCACTTTGTGGATACGCTTGATGGCAACGATCAGACACATGCTGCGCCGGCCAAACTTGGAGGAATCGGTGACGGCGATGACTTCGCGCGACATATCGACCATCAATCGATTCACCTGCGCTTCGTCGAGATTCGGGGTGGTCAATCCGGAATGTACGTCAAAACCGTCGACGCCTAGAAAAACCTTGCTTGCAAAGTGCTCACGCAACAATTTCTCGGCATGCGGCCCCACGAGGGAGAGCGACTCACGCCGCACTAAGCCGCCAGACACGATCACCTGAATGTTGGGAGCCGTGCTCAATTCGCTCGCGACCGGGATGGAATTGGTGATAACGGTGAGTTGACGTTTGTTTTTCAAAAGCTTGGCCATCTCCCACGTCGTCGAGCCGGAATCGAGAGTGATAATCTCGCCATCGTTGACCAGCTCTACCGCTGCTGCTGCTATTTTTTGTTTTTCACCCCGGTGTTGCTTGGTCTTCTTGTATAGAGGAACATCGTAGACATACAAACCACTCTTCACTGCTCCCCCGTGCGTTCGCTGCACCAACCCCCGTTCGCTGAGTTCTTTAAGGTCATTGCGGATCGTAACTTCGGAGACCTGCAGCAAGCGGCTCAATTCGGTAACTGAAGCGCGCCCATCATCATGTAAACGCTTCAAAATCGCCGAGTGTCGTTCGATAGCGTCGGCCATGATTTAGCTTCTTATTGCTTTCGATTGGTTTCGATTTATTATTTTTATTTGCGAAAATTTAACATATGATTTCATTTTTGTCAATATATTTTTTATGTATTTTCATATAGGTTTCTGCGAATTCATATCGTACGTCAACTCAATTCCGATGAGAACTGTGCTGCGGGCGCAGCCGAAAAGCCTGCTTCGCTCAAACCATGTACTCGAAACGAGAGGGTCAGCCTCATGGATTTCGCAGGACATGAGGTTTTCGGCCACCAGAGACAGATGGCGCTCAATTGATTTGAGACCAAACGAACAATCGCATCCCCTTGGCGAACCCGCATGAGAATTGTGGCATCGTCGTTTTTGATGAACTGGAGGGATGACGAACTTTGTGGAAGGAACTTGTCGAGCTGGTGATGGGGATAATCTGGAGGGCGCGTGAAAACGCAACTCTCACCGCGGAGAAAGACCGCGCGTTCAAAATACTTGAAGATCGTTCAACGGAAAGCGCTGAAAGCCTTCAACCGGCGTTTCACTCTACGCTCCCCTCTCACCGGCACGGGATAGAGCGAAGCTGTCGCCTTGCGGAGCATCAATTCAAAATTGCCAGGCGGCGTGACACGCCATTTACTGAATCAGGGAATAGAATGGAAGCGGCTACTACATGGTCGGGATTGGTTTGAAAGCCATGCATTCACCATTCCGCTGTCATAAATGTCCAATGCAAAACTCCCTGTCCCCATTTGTCCCTGCCATATAAATAAAAAAGGGAATCACGTGGATTCCCTTGCTGCACAAAATCAATAATTTAGATTGGTTGCGGGGAGAGGATTTGAACCTCCGACCTTTGGGTTATGAGGCCGGCGGTGATGCGCGCTTTTTAGCGTAAACCCTTGTTTTGGAGACCATTTTCGCGATGTTGGTGATATTTTAGCGTCGAATCCTTGTTTAAATGATTTTCAGTCATGAGGTGCAGCAAGGCCGGAGCTCAAGCTCGCAGTTCGTTCGGGCCTGTCACTGAATCGCATCTTACTTGACGATGTGCGACTTTTTCTTCGGCAATCCTCTTTTCAATGCAGAATACCCATTGCCCAAATTACATTCACGTCGACACACACGTAGGATCATTTTTCAGAGGAATATCGCGTCTGGTTTTAATAAAAATCTCGCTTGACTCTGGGCGTTACGTTTTGCATAATATCGCAGTTATTTTGGGGCGGCTGCTGCGCGCAACCTGCCCGGGATGCTTGGCAGAAGATGAGGAGTTTCGCTATGCAATCTCCATCGTCGCATTTGGGTCGGATCACTTCTCCGCGATTGCATAGCTACGCTCATCGCAAACCCAACCACCCTCTCGCCTCCCTAGAACCCTATTTTTCTCTTCTCCCAAACGTAGTTTCATTGGCGCTGCCGGGAGAAAGCCTGTACCTATTGAATTCACTCGCGCGTCGCTTAACTTGCAAGGTGAAATTTCGCCCGG
The DNA here is from genome assembly GCA_964457925.1 of uncultured Cytophagia bacterium. Classification (GTDB taxonomy): domain Bacteria; phylum Zhuqueibacterota; class Zhuqueibacteria; order Zhuqueibacterales; family Zhuqueibacteraceae; genus Coneutiohabitans. Next base: position 4,568 of record CAYWGH010000042.1, on the reverse strand, counting down.
TTCATCATATGATGTTTGCTCCAAGCGGTTTTGGAATCCTTTTCACTTTGAGAATAAGCACGGTTGCTGCATTTTGGGATTTGCATGATAAATACGCGGGGAGAAAACGACCGTGATTGCAGAAAGTTTCCAATATTAGAAAGCTGCAGCAGCAAAGTTTGATATCAAAAGTTTCTACTATTGGAAACAAAAAAGTAGCCACATTTAGAAACTTTTGTTCCAGAGGTTTCTACATGTGGAAACAAATGGCTATATTTGGAAACTTTGTGAGCGGTGATTTTGACCACTGAATAAATAGTTAGCGTTTTGCAAGCGAAAGGAGTTCGTGCAAATATGGAAGTATCGTGAAGCGCCGAAAGAAAGGCATCTCGGTGCAAACAAAAATATCGTTGTGCAACAAAAGATGGCATCGCGGTGAAAACACAAGTTTCGTGCGCGAGTCAAAACAGGGCGGCTCGGCAGAGATGAAACTATCTTGCCGCAGGCGCAGAAACAACAGCATCTCGGCAAAGATTAGAGTATCGTGCCGGATTTGAAATAAAGCATCATGCTGGCTGTGCATAGGCATCGTGCTAGTCCGAAAGTTTTTTCACCCCCATTTTTAAAAAGGCATCATGCTGTTTACATTAATTTAAGGAGGAAAGTAACATGTTCAAAGCTATCTTCAGTTCAAGAACCATTTATGCACTTCTTCTCATTATAATTAGCATAAACACTTTCTTCGCCATCGCCTCCTCGTGGTGGCAATACATCTTGGCGATTGCGGCGGTTGCTTATGTCGCATTTTGTTCAATTGAGTATCTATTTGAACTGTTTTCTAAACATATCGATGGCTTTGGGATAAAATTACCAAGCCAAAGAAATCAACTTTTTGCTTCTGCCATTGCACTCATACTGACCATCTGGGCAATGAGTAATATACCTAGGCTAAAAGAGTTTTTTTATGATACTGAATTAGGCTATTTGACAGGTACTGGTTTTAATCCTATGGCAGCGTTTTTAATGTTCATATTTATGCAGGCGATTACCGGATTTATATGCACAGTAATCTTGCATCTTTTTTCTCTTCGCAAGTTAGTCGATCTAAACTTAGAGACCATCAAAACTGTAGTAGTCGAAGCCGTAAGGGAAGAAAATCAAAGACATCATGGTAGCGGTAAAGAAGAAGGAGCGATGATGAATTGATACAACATCATAGCGCGTCGAAGTAGAACACTTTCGGAAATACATCTCAAGTTGGACAAACGTCGCTAACAGTGTTTCCAGCGGACTGCGGGGCAGTGGCATGAATTTCATATCGTGCCAGTTTCAACGCCTCGTCTTCGATCAAACTCTGTCTCGCCCCGCAGCCGCTGAAACTCGTGTTAGGCCAGCGCGAAGTTAACTCTATTCCTAAATAATCTTGTTGCTTTTTACCTTTACAGCACATATGAATAATTTACCAGATCGTGAATCAATAATTGAAGGTTTTGCCAATAGACACTTTCTCCGCAGAACCGAATTATTAGACGCCGAAGGAACTACCATTTATTGGGTAGATGTCACCAACATATTGATACATGAAGCATATAGTTCTCTACCTAACAAAGTTTTTGAATCCGAACCCACTGTTGGCATTCTGTTAAACATGCTTGATAGGACTTTCCAGCATGTAGACGGGGCGCTTCTTTCATTTATTGCAGGCGCTCCCGCTTCTGCTGAAGTAATTGCAAGAGCAGGATTAGAAGCAGCAGTCAATGTGTTGTATATTCTTTCTGGCAATAGGGTTCTACGATTAGAGGCTTATTTCAATCATTATTTTGACAGCGTAGAAAAACAAATAAGGCTATGGCATGACACAACATCTCAGATGCCCCCTGAAAAAGCCAAAGTTCATCTCAAAGCAATAGAGAATAGACGTAGTGCAAATAAAATGATGAAAGAAGTTTTCTCTAACGCAAATGCAGGGATGAGGGAATTAGTCGGTGTAACCACCACAGAAAATTGGCCACCGAAAATAGAGAAAAGATTCGAGTCTCTTGGACTCTCAGATATATACAGAACCGTCTATGCACGCTTGGGTTCTGAAGCTCATAACGATGCCGAAGAGACTCTTCGTTATGTTCTTCTTGTTGTGTGTAATAATCAAAAGTTAAAAGAGGATATGGGCATAGAAACAATAAGCTTTAGTAAAATGATGGTCTACTATGCAGCATCTTATTACATTCAAACAGTTATAAAATATGCTGATGCTTTTCAGATTACAAACATATTGGAACATATTATAGAAGGTTATAAAACTATCCAGAAACAACTTGAGCAAGTTTCGAGGTTTATTGGTTCAGGCCTCTAAATAGCGGGCCTAACACCAGCTTCAGCGGACGGAAAGGCAGTGGCATAAATTTCGTGTGGTGTTAACTTCAACGTCTTTCCTTCGCTCAAACTTTCTCTTATGCCTTTCCGCCGCTGAGCTGGGTGTTAGACCATCTCACGATAGAAGGTTTGGTGCACAGTTATTCGAGCGGTGCGCTCTGGACAATGAGTACTCTGATCAAGGCGGTTTTTTTTATGACACGCGAAGCAATGACTACAGAGTTGCTGGCCAAACGCCAGCAGGCTAAAATGATGGCACAAGACGTCAAACAGACTTCACGCCTGCTATCCGAGAAGAAGCTGTCACTTAAGCAAGTGATCAGGGAGTACAACGCAATGCGTATCGAGCTTTTCAAAAAAGAACTTCAGGCCCGCTGCGTAACTTGGTGCACTTATTGTTCCAAGGTTATTCCCGAAGCCGAGGCACAACTCCTGCTTATCGAACTTAACGTCGAGGATGCCAGTTTGAGCGGGGCCACTATTTATGGTTACCGCAACATCTCACTGCTCCAAAGGGCTTGTCCTACCTGCCGTAAGCTTGCGGCTGATAACCACGAATGGATGGCCGTGTATAATTCCGTAGCCCACGAATTTGCGTCAAGATTCGAAGTATTCCGCGTGGAGCAGCGGAACGAAGATTACTATGCCAACAAGGACGGCGACTGGATGAAGATCGAATCCTACCCGCTTGCCGAACCGTCGATTCAATTGATCAATAGGTTCACGAAGGAGTGGCAGCTACCGCGTAGGATAAAATATCGTGAGGCAACAAAAGAATAGCGTCGCGATGAATACAAACTATCGTGAAAAATTCGAACGTTTTTCACCCCCATTTTAAAAGCCACAGAGTAAGCAAAGTATCGTGCAAGAAACAATCAAGCGACTTGACAAGAAATAAAAGTTGGTGAAGAATACAAAGCGTGAAAGAGCAAAATGTAGATTCGTTGAAGAAATAAAGACTGTGCTTGAGTTCGAGAAAAATCGCGGTAAATGCAAACTATATTTTCTAACACCAGCTTCAGCGGACGGAAAGGCAGTGGCATAAATTTCGTGTGGTGGTACTTCAACGTCTGTGCTTGTCTCAAACTGCCTCTATGCCTTTCCGCCGCTGAGCTGGGTGTTAGCAGCCTTCAAGAAATAAAGTATCGTGCACAAATCGAGCAATAAATTTCACGGCACAAAGAACTAAAACTAGGAATCCAGACCATGAATAAATATTTTGCCTTTGTGTTGATGCCATTTTCTAGCGAGTTTGATGATATATATGCATTGGGCATTAAGGCAGCTTGCCAAGAGCTTGACATTGAATGTCAGAGAGTCGACGAACAGTTATTCGATGAGAGCATTTTGGAGAGAATATACAATCAGATCGAAGACGCCGATATCATAATAGCGGATATGAGCCACAAGAATCCAAATGTCTTCTATGAGGCTGGTTATGCGCATGGTCGAGGCCAACGTGTAATTTTGCTAACCAAAAACTCTGAGGACATACCGTTTGATTTGAGGCATTATCAACATATTGTTTATGGCGATAAAATTTCTGTTCTGAAAGATAAGCTTAAAGCCAAACTAAAATGGGCTATTGAAAATCAAAAAGGAGTGGGCACCTTTATTTATGATGCGGAAGAAACGAGTTTAACTTACCGCGAAGCAAAACGTTATTTTGAGCGTGCGTATATAGTAGCGGCACTAAATCAAAATGATTGGAATTTAACCAAAACAGCAATGGCTCTTCAATTAGACCGTAGTCATTTAAGAAATAAAATAATGGAGCTTGGAATAAAACGCGAAAATGCTGATAACGAGCGATCAAAGTAGTCATGGTTATAACAATCAAAGAGCAAGTAAAATGCAGGCTTTGCGAAACTGAGTGCTCGCGTAAAAGGTTCGGCAAAGCCGCCCCCCATTTCGCAGAGCAAGTTTTTCGTTCATCTCAAAGGAAGTAAAGCTCGGTGATGATTCGCAGTAAATAGAAATCGATGAAAACATAAAACTGTATTTTCATACAGACAAAAATTCGTGGAGAAAGGTAAGCTTTGCTGCTAACAACCGGCTCAACCGGACGCGGCGAGCCGTGCATGAATTTTATGTTGGTGGAAGTTTGAAGACTTGTCTTTCAAATAGACTTTCTCTTGCTCGCCGCGCCGGTTAGCCGGAGCGTTGAACGAAACCGCTGCGCGGTAGTTTTGGGTTGGTTGATGATACAATCGTTC
>CAYWGH010000041.1:0-52504 GCA_964457925.1 uncultured Cytophagia bacterium | reverse complement strand
AGCTCGCCCCAATCCCAAAAATAACGATGAGGTCAGTTGACCTGAATGGAAATAGCGTGACTGAAAATAAATCATGATTATTTTCAGATCACCTACTGATGTTTGTCATTTAACTTGACAAGAATAACCTTGATTTTACAGGCTAAAATGTGTCAAGTTAATTCACGATTGTCAGTATTTTCGTTCAATTCTACTGATGTATGAAAAAGCGCTTAGGGTGGTTTCGCGACCCTAAGCGTTTTTTTATAACCTGAATTTTGCACCGAAGTTGGCTAAAATCGCAATTCAAGCGGTTCAGGCAATTGTTTTGATTCACCCACTGGGTGGTGCAAAAGATTTTTTGCACGGCTGGCTTTGCTTTTAACTCCGCTAGGAGTGGGATGGTTATAGCAGTGCGCCGTTCAGGTTTTGAAAACGCTGTAGGAGTGCAATGTGCTACTCGTCAAATAATCGAAGCTTGTATCAACGAAGTGCGACATGTCACTCCTACGGAGTTTGAGAATGTTGGAAACTTGGAATTTACTATAAACATTTCACCCCTAGTGGGGTTAGTCAGAGTGCACAACCGATCACAATTAACTGTGCCCTTTGGTGCAAAATTCAGGTATAAAGATAACCAAAGCTGAATTCAACAAATCAAAATAGTTTATTCAAAGGGCACGAAAACTGCTTCAAACTCATGGAACAGGGAACTGTTCAACCATCAGGTACCAATTAAATCGTATAACATTCGCATATTCTTAGACCGTCAAACTTCATAGCGTAGACACGCATGATCCGAGTGGGTAGAAATTTGTGAGGGCTATTGCATATCCAATTTCGAGGCGGCGTGAAGGCCGCCACGTAAACCGCCTCGACTTTGATTCTCAATCTACCAAGCTATGTGGAGGAGCTATGAAAAAGCAGTTTGTTGTATTAATAGCCCTTTTGCTTTTATGTGCTGTTTCTCTTTCCGCTGATTGCCCCACCACTGTGGCCGTGACTCTTCCGGCCTCACAACCAGTTACGAGGAACTTCTGCCCAGCGAGCTCCGAAACCTACAATTTAAGTTTCGGAGGTATCGAGTCAGGGCAGTTTGTGATGTATTTTGACGATCGGACAACTTCTTCACGTGTCGATTATGTCAGCGTTTCCCCTGTAAGTAGTTGGTCCTAGAGTTACAACTTGATCGCTAATCATGAGTATCAAGTCAATTTGTCGTCTTCTGCAGGAGGATACTTTCTAGCTGAACCGCAATAAATGCCTGTTCATAGCAAATGGCAACACGCTTACGCCATCTGTTTTGCCAGTATCGATTATCCGACAGGTTCAAAAATTTATGAGCGTTGACGGCAAGGAAAGCAACTGGGCTTACGTGGAAACGTTCCAGCTTCACCAGAATTATCCCAACCCGTTCAATCCGCAGACCACGATTCCGTTTGAGTTACAGAAACCTGGCCGCGTGCTGGTCGTGGTCTTCGACATGATGGGACGTGAAGTTAAGACGCTGGTTGATCAAGTTATGCCGGCTGGCGCTCACAACTTGACGTTTGACGCCACCGGGCTGTCAACCGGAACTTATTACTACCGCCAGAAATTTGAAAATCAAGTCGTGACCAAACGCATGCTATTCGTGAAATAGCGAGGCGCAAAAGTAAATCAAGCTTAACCCACGGGCGCGAGGGTATTTCCCCGCGCCCTTTTTGTTGCAGTCTGGGCGTTTGCTTTCGCGCAAGACGTGGATATGCTCGCCCAATCAAATCAAAGTTTAGAAAAACCCTTGAAAACTTATTAAATACTGTGTATCATTGACGGTCAGCGAAGAACAATGACCAAAGAATACGTCCTGTTGTTGGGTCAGCGCGCCCGAAAACGCCATCGGCACGAAACGGTTAGAGGGCGCATAGTGGCTTTCATGGTGCAGTTGGAGATTCAACATCAAGGAAAGTGGAAGCCGATATTGCGTTATGATTCCACCCACGGCTTTTCGTATGTTGACCGATACAATCTTACCGACGAGCAACAAAAGGAAGCGTTGGAATTGACTTTTGAAGAAACGCTGGCTTATGCAGACGCCGATATCAACAAAAATTGGGAAGAGTACCAAGAACGTTTTATGCGAGGACGTTTCCCACGAACATTTTTGAGCAAAAAACGCCCAGCTTGTAACAGAATTTGACCGTTACATCATTGAAAATCCCCATTTCGCGGAATCCATTCCAGCGGGGGCGCTGGTGGCGATGGAAATCGAAGATGATGACGCTTTCAACCGGTGGAGCCGGAAGACGGCGCAACATCAGGCGGATGCCGGGCAACAAGTCATCTTTGTCAAAATCAAAAAGCTTCGTCCGGTGCAATCGAGGATTGAAGAGTTAATCCTCGTAGCGTAGTTTTGCCTTGCTTGAGTTGGCATACCTTTATGGGCGCGAGAGCAATCCCCGCGCCTTTTTCTTCCTGCTGTGAGTGCTCTTGCTCTTGCGCAGTAATCTGCCTATTTTTGCTCAGAGCATTGAGTAAATTTTCAAGCCATCATGCATCCTTCTGATTATCAAAGGCCTATCGCCGGCACACTTCTGGCAAGATTACGCGAGCCGCGACGATTTATCCAGGTTCTCACCGGCCCGCGGCAAGTCGGCAAAACCACCGTTGCGCAGCAAGTGTTGTTAAACTGGCGGGGCGCCTCGCACTATGGCTCCGCTGATTTGACCGCGCCGCCGGACCAACTTTGGATTGAGCAGCAGTGGCAACTCGCATGACTTCAGGCGCAAACGGGCCAACCCGTACTGCTGGTTTTGGATGAAGCACAGAAAATCACGCGCTGTTCGGAAACAATCAAACGCTGCTGGGATGAAGACACCCTCGCGGGGCGTGATATTCGCGTTGTCATTTTAGGTTCTTCTGCGCTGCTCATGCAAGCAGGATTGACCGAAAGCCTGGCCGGCCGCTTCGAACAATTGCATGCCATACATTGGTCCTGGCCCGAATGTCAGGCGGCATTTGGCTGGAATCTCGATCAGTATTTGTACTTCGGCGGATATCACGGCGCTGCGACCTTGATCAGGGATGAGCAGCGTTGGGCGCAATATGTGCGCGAGTCGTTGATCGAAACCACTTTGAGCAAGGACATTTTGCTGCTCACCCGCATCGAAAAACCGGCGCTGTTGCGGCAGCTTTTCGTCATGGCTGCCGAATATTCCGGGCAGATCGTTTCTTATCAAAAACTGTTGGGACAACTTCTGGATGCCGGCAACACGACCACGCTGGCGCATTATCAACATCTGCTCGAAGGCGCCGGGTTGATCAAAGGTCTGGAAAAGTGGCAAGGCATGCCTTCAATCCGAAATGGCTGGTCTTGAATAATGCTTTGCTAACGGCCACGGCGGGCGTTGGTTCTGCCGCTTCGCGACAGGAGCCACATGCTGGGGACGTTTGGTGGAGACGGCGGTGGGCGCGCTTCTTGTCAATAGCGCGCTGGGCGCGGGCGTTGAAGTTTATTACTGGCGCAATCACAAACACGAAGTCGATTTTGCGCTGCGGCAGGGAAAGTGTCTGCTTGGCATTGAGATTAAAAGCGGACGGCGGCGACATTTTGAGGGTATGACTGCGTTTCAGCGGGCATTTGCGCCGGCCAAGACCTTGCTGGTCGGCCCGGATGGCATTGCGCGGGAATTTCTGCAGCAGCCGGCGCGACATTGGTTTGAGAACTTGAACTCTTGAGAGGTGTTATGAAAAAATCGCTACTGCTTGGCACAATTCTATTTCTAATAAGTTCTTTTCCGGCATTGACCCAGTCCCTCCCGCCCAAGCGCGAATTTCGCGGCGCCTGGATCGCCACCGTCATCAATCTCGACTGGCCCAGCTCGCCGTTTCTCACGCCCGAAGCGCAACGCGCTGAATTGGTGCGCCTGTTGGATGAATTGCAGGCACACAACGTGAATGCCATTATCTTCCAAATCCGTTCAGAAGCGGATGCGATGTATGCCTCGACTCTCGAGCCGTGGTCGTTCTGGCTCACCGGGGAACAGGGTAAAGCCCCGAGTCCCTATTATGATCCCCTGGAATTTGCGATTCAGGAGGCGCACAAACGCGGCATGGAACTGCATGCCTGGTTCAATCCCTACCGCGTCTCTCGGGAAGTGGGCAACTATCCCAATGATCCCGAGCATGTCTCAGTACAACACCCGGATTGGGTGATTCAAATCAGCACGATCAAAATGCTCGATCCTGGCCTGCCGCAGGCGCGCCAGCACATCACCAACGTCGTGATGGATGTCGTGAACCGCTACGATGTTGACGGCGTGCACTTCGACGATTATTTTTATCCCTATCCGCCCACACAAATCGGCGATCAGGACGCCGCCACGTTTGCCAACTACAGCCGCGGTTTCACCAATCTCGCAGATTGGCGGCGCGACAATGTCAATCTGCTCATTCAAACGATTCACGACAGCATTCAGGCGGTGAAGCCGCATGTGAAATTCGGCATGAGTCCATTTGGCATCTGGAAAAACGGCGTGCCTCCCGGCATTACCGGCCTGGACGCTTACAGCACGATCTATTGCGACGCTGTGACCTGGCTGCAGCGCCAGATTGTCGATTACATCACCCCGCAACTCTACTGGCCGTTTGGCGGCGGCCAGGACTACGGCAAGCTCATGCCGTGGTGGGGCACGCAGCGCAACCAGCGGCATTTCTATCCCGGACAGGCGATCTACCGCGCCGCAGTCTGGCCGCGGAATGAAATCCCGCGGCAAGTGCGCGCCAATCGCGCCAATGCCAATGTGCAGGGCAGCATCATGTTCCGTGCCCTGTTTTTCCGTGATAATTCCAATGGTTTTGCCGACAGTTTGCGCACGGACCTCTTTCGCTATCCGGCGCTGTCGCCGGTCATGGCGTGGAAAGATGCGGTAGCGCCTAATGCGCCACAAAATCTGCGTTACGAACGTCTAGCCTCCGGCGGGCCTGCTGCCCTCCGTTGGGATGAGCCGCTGCCGGCCGGCGACGGCGATACGGCGGCACGCTATGTCGTTTATCATTTTACCACGCTCAACATCAATCCCATTACTTTGGAAGATCCCAGCAGAATCGTTGCGGTCACCGCCGACAAAGTCGCGAGGCCCAAAGCGCCGGCTGGCAATGGCCCGCACTATTATGTGGCGACGGCGCTCGATCGCAACTCCAATGAAAGCGAAGTCAGCAATGTGATTCAGGTTTTTCCACCGCTTTCGCCGATACTGGCCATGCCGGTGAACGGCGCAATCGAAGGCCAAACCAGCGTTACTTTGAGCTGGTATTATTCGTTGAACGCAGCGTCTTTTAATTTGCAAGTCGCCACGGATTCGACATTGGCTTCGGGATTGCTGGTGAATGAAATTGGCTTGGTGGATACATTCAAAACCATCAGCGGGCTGAAAGGACAGACAAAATATTTCTGGCAGGTAAGTGCGAGCAATCCTGGCGGAACGAGTTTCCCGTCGCAAATTTTCAGCTTTACGGCCGGATTCCCGGAAACCGTTTTGTTGGCTGAACCGTCGAACAACTTGCGAGATGTTCCCATTCAGCCCACCTTACTCTGGAGAAGGGCGGCGGGCGCAGAGTTTTATCATCTGCAAGTTGCAAGTACGTCGTTATTCGACTCTGCTGCAATGGCATTCGATATGGCGGGCATCGCCGACACCTCTTATCAGATCAACGAGTTGCAAGGCGACCGATTTTATTTCTGGCGGGTGCGCGCCTACAATGCCATAGGCAAGAGTGACTGGTCGACCGTCTGGCGCTTCCGCACGAGAGTTGTGACTGAGGTCGCGGAGATCAGCGAAATGCCCCGGCAATTCAGCTTGGAACAGAATTATCCCAACCCGTTCAATCCGATTACGACGATTGCGTTCGAACTGCCCGAAGATGGCGCAGCCCAGCTCACAATTTTCAATGCCGTAGGCCAGCAGGTCGTGGTGTTGGTCGATCAAGCAATGCGCGCCGGACGGCACGAAGTCAACTTCGATGCCTCAACATTGGCAACCGGCGTATATTTTTATCGTTTGCGCTTCGGCGAACAAGTATTGACCAAACGCATGCTGTTTGCGAAATAGGCAAACAGAAACAATAAATGCGGAGAAACTCCAACCACAACGATTGCCAAGTCTGTAAAAAAGCAAAAGCGCCTTTCGAAATCTTGAAAGGCGCTTTCGCTTTTTGGTTTTACCTCATCCGCCTCAACACTTCATTTTCAGAAGAACTGATCTTAACCGAAAAGCCCGCTCCTGCCATGAACCCAGCTTATAATAATCATCCGCAAAAATGGCGCGCTCACAACCACCCCGCGCTTTCTTCCAAAACAATGGTTTTCATCGCTTGAATCCAGCGCTCACTGTCATTGAGGCATGGAATGAGATGCAGACGCTCGCCGCCGGCATGGCGAAATTGTTCCTGCCCAATCTCGCCGATTTCGTCGATGGTTTCCAGACAATCGGTGACAAAGCCCGGGCATATTGCAGCAATGCGTTTGAGTTTTTGCCTGCCCAACTCCGCCAGTGTTTCATCGGTGTAAGGCTGCAACCAAACTTCATTGCCAAAGCGGGATTGGTAGGACATCACATAATCGCCGTTTTGCCAGCCGAGTTCGCGTGCCAAAGCCCGCACCGTGGCTTCACAATGCTGCGGGTAGGGATCACCCATGTCGGCATAACGTTTCGGAATGCCATGAAAGCTGATCACGGTTTTCTCCGGCTGCCAATCGAGTTGTTGCAGGCTCTCCCGCACCGATTCTGCCAGCGAGCGAATGTAGGCGGGATGATCATAGTAAGGCCGCACCATGCGCAGCGCCGGCACATAACGCCGCTTGGGAAGATGCTTATAGACTTCATCATACGTCGAAGCCGTGGTTGCGCCGGCATATTGCGGATACATCGGAAAAACCAAAATACCGTCTGGCGCTTCCCGGCAAAGCGTTTCCAATGCGGAGGGAATGGAGGGATTGCCGTAGCGCATGCCGAGCACGACTTTGAAGCGCCCGCCCTGTTCCTGATTGAGAGCGCGCTCGAGTTTTTCGGCTTGCGCCTGACTGGTCACCAGCAGGGGCGAACCGTCGGGCGTCCAGATTTTTTGATATAATCGCGCCGATTTGCGGGGCCGCACCACGAGCACGATCAAATTCAAAATGAACCACCATACCACGCGATTCAATTCGATCACGCGGGGATCCCCCAAAAATTGGCGCAGGTAACGGCGCAGAGCTTTGGGCGTGGGCGCATCGGGCGTGCCTAATTGCGCCAGCAGAATGCCGATCTTGTTTTTTTGTGTCATCACTTGTCGGCCCGGTAAGGCCACGGCCCGGGCAGTTTGTAGTGAAAGAATAAATTGTTAATTCAACTTGCACGCTTTCCATGACTAACCACCCGGGCGGTTTTGCCATTTGCGGACAGAAGGTGGCCTCACTCCGCCGCGCTGGCCAACAAAGCAAACACCTCGCCGGCAGCAGCAAGCGTCTCATCAATTTGACTTGAGGTATGCGCCAGTGAGACAAACGCCGCTTCGAATTGTGACGGCGCAAAATAAAAGCCGCGATTCAACATCTCGTGAAAAAAGCGCGCGTAGCGTTTCGTGTCCGAAGTGCGGGCATCGTCATAATTGCACACCGGACGAGGCGCGAAAAACAGGCCCAGCATGCCGCCGGCTTGAGCAACTTGTAGCGGAAGAGAATATTTCTTGCCCAATCCGGCAAGGCCTTCAGTCAATTGGCGGCTATACTGATTGAGCTTTTTGAATGCCGTTTCTTGCTCGAGCAAGCGCAGAGTTGCCGCGCCCGCTGCCATGGCCACGGGATTTCCGGAAAGCGTTCCGGCTTGATAAACCGGTCCGAGTGGCGCGAGCTTCTGCATAATCTCGCGCTTGCCACCGAATGCGGCGCACGGAAAACCGCCGCCGATGACTTTGCCCAAACAGGTGAGATCCGGCGTGATGCCAAACAATGTTTGCGCACTGCCGCGCGCCACACGAAAGCCGGTCATCACTTCATCGAAAATCAGCACGGCCTCAGCCTGCGCCGTTAATCGCCTCAACCCTTCGAGAAATCCTGCTTGCGGCAGCACCATGCCCATGTTGCCGGCAATCGGCTCGACGATAATCGCGGCAATCTCGCGGCCCTGGCGGGAAAAAACCTGCTCCACCGCGGAGAGATCATTAAACGGCAACACGATGGTGTCTTGCGTCACGGCGCGCGGCACTCCCGGACTGTCCGGCAAGCCCAGCGTTGCCACGCCGGAACCGGCTTGAGCGAGCAACAAATCGGCGTGACCGTGATAGCATCCGGCGAATTTGATAATTTTTTCGCGTCCGGTAAAACCGCGCGCCAGCCGCAATGCGCTCATCGTAGCTTCCGTGCCCGAGCTGACGAAACGCAGCAACTCCATCGAGGGCAGTGCTTTCTTGATCAAGTCCGCCAGCTCGAGTTCTGCCGGCGTCGGCGCGCCAAACGACGAGCCGTTACGAATGGCTTTGATCGCGGCCTCCACCACTTCCGGATGCGCATGCCCGGCAATCAATGGGCCCCAGGAGCCGACAAAATCCAAATAGCGATTGCCGTCGATGTCATACACGCAAGGCCCTTCGCCTTTTGCCAGCACCGGCGGCACACCACCCACGGCTTTGAAGGCGCGCACCGGCGAATTGACGCCGCCTGGAAAAAAGCTTTGCGCCCGGCCAAACCAATCCACGGATTTGATATTTATTGAAGGCATGTTAATCTCCTTAAACGTGAAATCGTTGCTTTAAAAGCAAAGATTCTTCTGTAAGCGGATACCGCTTTTGCTTTATCCGCAACAGTAAAATCCGCTTACAAAAAGCTTTTTGGGTTGCGGCTGGCGTTGGGGGATTGCGGACTTTCCAGTCCACAATTCATCTGCGGATAGAAATGTCCGCGCTCCCATTCAGCCACTCAGCGGCTTCCAGCGCGTGATAAGTCAGAATCATGTCGGCGCCGGCGCGCTTGATGGAAGTTAGAATTTCCAGCGTCACGCGCTGCTCGTCGATCCAGCCGTTTTGCGCGGCGGCCTTGACCATGGCATACTCGCCGCTCACGTTGTAAGCCGCCAGCGGCAGATCGAACTTTTCTTTCACCGCGCGAATCACGTCGAGAAACGCGAGCGCGGGCTTGACCATCAGCATATCGGCGCCCTCGTTAACGTCCAACTCGCATTCACGCAAAGCCTCGCGCACGTTGCCGGGGTCCATTTGATGCGTGCGCCGGTCGCCGAATTTCGGCGCCGATTCCGCTGCTTCGCGAAACGGGCCATAAAAGCCCGAGGCATATTTGGCGGAATAACTCATGATGGGAATATGCGTGAATCCATTTGCATCCAACGCCTCACGAATCGCGCCGACCATGCCATCCATCATGCCTGAAGGCGCGACCATGTCCACGCCTGCCTGCGCTTGCGCCAAAACTTGTTTGGCCAGCAGCGCGAGCGTTTTGTCGTTGTCCACCGCGCCGTTTTCAATCACACCGCAATGGCCGTGATCGGTATACTCGCAAAAGCACACGTCGGCGATAACCGTCATCTCCGGAACCGCGTCTTTGAACACGCGAATGGCTTTTTGAATGATGCCTTCGGGGTGATAGGATTCGGAGCCGGTGGCGTCTTTTTGGGCGGGAATGCCGAACAGAATCACGCCGGGAATACCGAGGCGATGCACGCGCTTCACGTCTTTAAGCGCTTCATCAATGGAAAGTTGAAATTGTCCGGGCAGACTGGCAATGGGTGTGCGCACGCCCTGGCCGTGCCGAATGAAAAGCGGATAGATAAAGTCCGCGGGCTGCAAGGTGGTTTCCCGCACCATGTTGCGTATCGCCGGCGTCCGGCGCAAGCGCCGCGGACGAATAAGCGGAGTGTGCAATTTTACTTCTCCCGGGTTTGGTTATGGCTTGTCCTACATTTGATCATTGGTTCACGAAAATTGGAAAATTCAAATTTTTTATTCCCAGTGGATAAAGGCTCTTTTCAGCTATCCGCGGGTTGTTTCTATCTGCTGGAAAGCTTCTTTCAAGCAAATACCAACGCCTCATGCTTCTCAAAACGTGCATGCGCGTGTACAATCTTTTCCGCAACGCGATGCGCCCGCACAATGCAATCGCTGACCGAAACGCCGTCGCGATAATTGGCCGCAAAATGCAACCCGGGGAAATCACGCTCAACCCGGTCGATAATCTGCTGGTAGCGTTGATGTCCCAGCGCATATTGCGGAATGGCGCGCGCATAGCGGCGCACGTGCATGAACTCCGGCCGGCCGTGCGCGCCGATGAGATCGTGCAGTTCATTGAGCGTCAGCTCGATGAGTTTCGCATCACTCAAATCAGCAAGATGCGGCTGGCGCGCCCCGCCGATGAATGTGGTGAGCAACACACGCCCGGCCGGCGCGCGTTCCGGAAAAATCGAGGAGTTCCACAACGTGCCCAAAATCTGACGCTTCTCCTTTTTCGGCGCAAGAAAGCCAAAACCATCGAGCGGATGTTTGATATCTTCCTGCTTGAAGCCCGTGGCCAGCACAACGACCGGGGCATAAGGAATCTGCTGCAACGGGCGGCACGCCTCGGCCAACTCTCCGGAGACGGTTTCCAAAAGACGATTCGCCGGAATCGTAAGCACGAGATGTTGCGCCGTGAGAGAATGACTCTCACCCCGCTGCCTGAAACTCACCTGCCAGTTCGCTTCAACAGGATCATGTGCAATTTGCAGATTCGAAATTTCATAGAGGATATTCCGGCCCAGCTTCTGAGCCAGCGCAGTATTGAGTTGTCCCAAACCGCGACGGAATGAAAGCATGCGGGCCCGGTCTTTGGCCTTATCTTCTCGTTGCGCGCGCTCTTTGCGCCCGCGAATGGCGCCGCGAATCAAGCTGCCATAGTTTGCCTCCAAAGCCTTGAGCTTGGGAAAGGCGCAGGCAACGCTCAGATTGTCCGGATCGCCGGCATAAACGCCGGCCACGAACGGATCGATGGCATAATCAAGAAATTCGTTGCCGAGACGGCGGCGCACAAATGAGGCAATGGATTCATCTTCCACCGCCGGCAAGGGCGCGATAAACGGCTCGCGCATGAGCCGCAATTTGGCGGCAGGACTGAACAACGGGGTGCGCAAGAATGCCAATGGACTCATGGGCAGCGCTTGCAGCCGCCCGTTCTTGACAATGTAGCGCCGCTTGGCTTGCGGACCGGCAGCCATCATTTCATCCTGCAAACCGGCCAGCGCGACAAGCTCTCCAATTCGCGGCGAGGTTTCGAGCAGACTGTTGGGGCCGGTTTCACAAAGATAACCGTCATGCTGCTCAGTCTGCATGACGCCGCCGGCTTGAGACGCGCTTTCCAGCACAGTGACGGACAGGCCCTGCTGTCGCAGCCAGGCGGCGCATGCCAATCCGGAAATACCTGCGCCGGCAATGAGGGCGTCAGTGTTTTTTTCTTCGAGCATATTCTTCGAGCATAATCGTAAAGGTAAAAGCTAATGACAGAAAATGTATGTCAAAAAAATGCAAGCCGAATAAACATTTTTCTGCCCTTCATCTTTCTGCCATTTGATTTGATCAAATTACCATCACACCGTGCGTGAAAACAGCGCCCGGTTTTGCTTTTGCGTCAAATAAGAATCAAATGCCATGGCGATATTGCGAATCAGCAAGCGCCCCATGGGCGTGACGATGATTTGCTCATCGTCCATCTCCAATAAGCCGTCGTCCTCAAGCTCGCGCAAGCTTTCCAAAGCGGGCATGAAGTAGTTGTCGAAATCAATGCCAAAATCACTTACGACGGTGCGCCGATCGAGGCGCATGTCGCACATCAATCGCGTGATCACGTGACGGCGCAGTTGATCATCCCACGACAAACGGCAGCCGCGCGCCGTTGCCAGCCGGCCTTCCGACATGCGTTTGTAATAATGCCCCAATTCCTTGACGTTTTGCGCATACACCTC
Source organism: uncultured Cytophagia bacterium (assembly GCA_964457925.1). Lineage (GTDB taxonomy): Bacteria > Zhuqueibacterota > Zhuqueibacteria > Zhuqueibacterales > Zhuqueibacteraceae > Coneutiohabitans. The sequence goes on along the minus strand of CAYWGH010000041.1, from coordinate 40,565 downwards.
GCCGACCATGCTGATGCCGGTGATGCCAAAAGCATACAAATCGCAATTGGCGTGGGTGGAATAGCCCTGGAAGTTGCGATACAAGTTGCCGGAGGCTTGCGCCACCGCAAGCTCGTCGTGCGGTTGCGCGAAATGATCCATGCCGATGTAAATGTAACCGGCTTCCTGCACCATCTCAATTGTTTGTTTGAGTATCTGCAACTTCGTTTCCGGCAAGGGCAGCTTGTCTTCTGGAATGACGCGCTGATGTTTTTTCATCCAGGGCACATGAGCGTAGTTGAACACGGCAAGGCGCTCGGGCTGCATGGTCAAAACCAGGCGCAGCGTTTCGGCAAACGTTTCTTGCGTTTGAAACGGCAGGCCGTAAATCAAATCCAAATTGATGCTGCCAAAACCCAATTCGCGCAGCGTGGTGAGCGTCCATTCGGTCAGCTCGTAAGGCTGCACGCGATTCACCGCAGCCTGTACTTGGGGATTGAAATCTTGCACGCCCAGGCTGGCGCGATTGAAACCCGCTTCGCGCAACGCTACGAGATGGCTGCACTCCAAGCCGCGCGGGTCGATCTCCACACTGATCTCGGCGTCACGGGTAAAATTAAAATGCCGGTGAATGAACCGCCCGAGACGCGCAATTTGTTGCGGTGAAAGATAGGTCGGCGTGCCGCCGCCCCAGTGCAGTTGCTCGACTTTGCGGCTGTGATCGATCAAACCCGCGGTCAACGCGATTTCCCGCTCGAGGTGATCGAGGTAATCATCGATGCGCTTGGGATTGTGCGTGATGATCATGTTACAGGCGCAAAAGTAGCATAGGGTATCGCAGAAGGGCAAATGAAAATACAGCGACAGCCCGCGATCGGCGGCGGCGTCATTCGTTTTGAGAATTTCGTCGAGAAATTCCTGCGCGCCAAAGGCTTCGGTAAATTGCGGGGCCGTGGGATAGCTGGTGTAGCGCGGCCCGGGGCGATCATATTTGCGCAACAAATCTAAATCGATTTCCGGCATTGTCATAATTCATACTCCCGCACGGCGGCAATCAATGCTTTGACGTTTTCCACAGGCGTCTCCGGCAGAATGCCGTGGCCAAGATTGAAAATGTGGCCGGCAGCGCCTTTCATTTTTTGCAGAATGTTGAAGGCTTCCCGCCGAATAATTTCCGGGCGCGAAAACAAGACCCCGGGATCGAGATTGCCTTGCAGCGGAAGGCGGTCGCCGGTGAGCTGCCGCGCTTCGGCAAGGTCAATCGTCCAATCCAAACCCAAAACTGAGGCCCCGCTCTGCGCCAGGGCCGGCAGGCCGCTGCCTCGCCCGCGCAGAAAAAAGATCACAGGCTGTTGCGTGCGCTTGATGCCGGCGATCAGTTGTTTGATATAACGCAGCGAAAATTCTTCATACGCTTGCGGACTCAGGCAATCGCCCCAGGAATCAAAAATCTGCACAGCATCAGCGCCGGCACGCAGTTGCGCGTTGAGAAAATCGCGCAAATTTTCCGTGATCAGGGAAAGCAACTCGTGCAAAAATCCGGGCTGGCTGTACAGCATGGTTTTGGCATTCACGAAATTTTTGGAGCCATGGCCTTCGATCATGTACGTCGCCAGGGTCCACGGCGAACCGCAAAATCCAATGAGCGGAGCGGCCCCGGCAAGCTTCTCTTTCGTCAGCCGGATCGCTTCCAGCACATAATCCAAATGCGATTCGGCTTGCACGCGACGAAGCTTTTTGAAATCCCCGGGTGTGCGCAGCGGCGCCGGGAAGCGCGGGCCTGAACCTTCATGAAATTCCAGCGCCATGCCCATGGCCTCCGGCATCACCAAAATATCCGAAAAGACAATGGCCGCATCAAAGCCGAGGATTTCGATGGGTTGCACGGTTACTTCTGCGGCCAGCGCAGGCGTGCGATAAAGCGCTTGAAAATCCACGTTCGCGCGCGTGGCGCGATACGCCGGCAAGTAACGTCCAGCCTGGCGCATGATCCAAATCGGCGTGCGCGATACCGGCTCGCCACGGCACGCGCGCAAGAATAGAGAATTTGAAGAAAGTGTATTCACGAGAAAAGCTCCCATTGCACGATTCTAACCAATAACAAACCGCCGGGCGATTCCTTACAAAGCGTGTAGAAGCTTCATAACATTTAAACTCGTACTTTCAAATCGTCCAGGCGGTAGCTCTCAAAATGCTCTGCCAGCGCGGCGATCATACTTTCCGCGGTGGCCTGCGCCGGTTGCACAAACTCCTTTACTTTGGCTTCGCACAATGCGGCGGCAGTCGTTGGTCCGATGACACAAATAACGGGGCGAGGCAATAACTTTTGCCAGGAAAAGATCTCAAAAAAACGGCGCGCGGCTGAGGGACTGGTGAATGTGACGGCGTCAATCACGCCGGAGTCCAGCGCGGCGCGAATATACTCGAGATTGTCCGGCGTGTCCGGCGCTATCGTATAAAGTTCCATCACCTCAACATGAACACCGCGGCGCTGCAATTCTTCGGGGATGAAACTGCGCGCGTTATCCGCGCAGGGGAAAAGCACGCGATCTCCGGCCCGCAAACCCCGCTTCATCATCGTTTCGACTACGCCTTCGGCAACACTCTCTTGCGCGACACAGCCCACGGGAAAGCCACGGCGTTCAATGCGCCAACGCGTGCGCTCGCCTATAGCGACGATGGTGCCCGGCACATTTTCAGCGCGCAGTTGCAGGCTCGCCAACTCATCAAAAAATCTTTCCACCGCGCCCGCGCTGGTAAACACGATCCAGCGATAACCGGACAAGGCTCGTAGCCTGTTACGCGTTGACTCATCGCCTGGCAGCGGCGCGCGTTTGATGAGCGGCGCGATCACCGGAATGCCGCCGCGCTGCCGCACCAAACCGGCGAGGCGCTCGGAGCTATCGAGCGGCGCGGTGATTAGAATTCTTTTGTCGCGCAGATTCGCAGGCATGGGCCAAATTCCTGTTGATTTCAAGCCGCTACATTGCTCATTCTCACTCCGGCGAGAATTTCTTCTCCGCCTTCGCGCAACAACCGGCGCGCGAGAGTTGTGCCCAACGCCTGCGCTTCTTCTCGCCGGCCGCGAATCGAATCGCGCACGAGGCGTGAACCGTCGAGCGCCGCAATCAGCGCCTGGCATTCCAGCTCATCACCCTCGCAATGCGCAAGCGCCGCCACCGGCACCTGGCATCCGGCGCCCAATTCGTTGAGCAATGCGCGCTCGCAAGCCGTGGTCGCGCGCGCATCCGAATCATCCAAAGCCGCGGCGAATTTATAAGCCAATTGGTTATTTGCAAAAACCTCGAGTCCCAGCGCGCCTTGCGCGGGCGCCGGCAACATCAGGCTGGCCGGCAATCTTTGGACGAGGTGATCAATTAAACCCAACCGGCGCACACCGGCCTCTGCCAGCACGATGGCGTCATACTCGCCGGCAAGCAGTTTTTGAATACGCGTGGGCACATTGCCGCGCAACGGCAAAATATTCAAATCCGGGCGATGACGCAGGAGTTGCGCGGTGCGCCGCAAGCTGCATGTGCCTACCCGCGCGCCATAAGCGAGAGAGTCCAGCGTGCAAGCCGTGCGGGCGAGCAGCACGTCATGCACCCATTGGCGGTTGCAAACCGCGGCCAGTTCCAAACCCTGCGGCAGGGCTGTGGGCAAATCCTTCAAACTGTGCACAGCCACATCGATCTCGCCGTTGAGCAGGCCGTGATCCAGCTCTTCCGTAAAAAAGCCCTTGCCGCCGGTTTCGGGAATCAACACGTCGAGCGTCTTGTCGCCGCGCGTGTTGATTTTGACCAGCTCGATTGCAATTTCAGGAAAGCGGCGTTGCAGCGCTGCCGCCGCCCAATTGGCCTGCCACAACGCCAGCTTGCTGCTGCGTGTGCCGAGGCGCAGTTTCATCTTGCGAGTATTCATGGACAAACTCAAAAAAACGATTCAGGGTTTTCAGGCTGTCTGCGTCTTCCTGGGCGGCAAATATGCGCAAGCGTTGAATCGGCTCGCGGATGATTTTTTTCGCCAGGCTGCGTCCGAACCTTGCCAGCCGTTCTTCGTCTTCGGAATGAAAATCACGGCCAAAGCGCCCCAGTTCACTTTGGCAAAGGAATTCGACATAATCTTGCAAACCTTTAATCAGCGGGGCCGTTTGCCGGCTGTTAAACCATTCATTGAATTCCGCCAGCGTTTCCGCGATCATCGCTTCTGCTGCAGGAATCTCGCTACGGCGCGCGGCCAGCGTCTGCGTCACAACACCGTCCAACGCATCTATGTCATGCACAATTACATTCGGGATTTTTGCCACCGCAGGATCGATATTGCGCGGCACACCGAGGTCAACGCAGATCAACGGCCTGCTGGAGTCGCGAGCGCTGCAAAATTGTGCAAAATGATCCGGTGTAACCGCATAACCCTCCCCGCCCAGCACGCTGATCAAGGCGTCTGCCCGCTCCAACATCACCGGCAATTCCTGGATGGGAAAAAATGAGATGTTGAATTCCCGCGCAAAGCTGTAGGCATGGCAGAGTTTTCGGCTGGTTACACTCAAGCGAACGCGGCCTGCCGTGCGCTTTTTGATCTGCTGCACAGCCATTTCCGCCATTTTCCCGGCCCCGAGAATCAACACCTGCGTTTCACTGCAGGCGCGACTCTTTTGCCCGTCTTTGTCTGCGGCAAGCGCGTCCAGCAACAAATCCGCTGCCGCTGATCCGGAGGAGACAACGCCTTGCGAAATGCGGGTTTCAGTGCGCACGCGCTTACCGGTTTGCAATGCCAGCGTGAACGCCCGGTGCAGCACCGGTCCCACATGGTGATTCGCTGAAGCGAGTTCATAAGCGTCCTTGACCTGGGCGAGAATTTGATTTTCACCAAGGAGCTGCGATTCCAGGCCGGCCGTAACCCGAAACAAATGGCGAATCGCTTCGATATTCTCGTATTGATAGCCGATAAACAGCGCATGTTCGGCCGGCGCGCCGCGATGTTCCCGCACGATTTTCCCCAATTGGCGCCGCGCCGCTTCCGGCTCTTGCGTCACAATATAGCATTCCGTACGATTGCAAGTGGAAAGCAAACAGGCTTCATCAATGGCAGGATCCGTCATGAGATTGGCAACGAATCTGGCTTGCTCTTCGAGATTAAAGCGCAAGCACTCCCGCTGCTCGACGGTTTCGACTTGATGACTGGTACCGATGACAAGGATTTGCGGGCAGATCATAGATCCCGTTTCGACTTTTTCGCTCAACTTAAAAATCGTTTTTTTCTGATGTTGCCCTTATTCTTTCAATTGTTATGCCAAGTTCAGGGCAAAAAATCAAAATACCGGGAAAAATCGTTATAATCAGCCCAATTTAACCCCATCATTCAAATCGACATTAACGTATATTATTTAATGATTTAAACTATAACCAAAAATGGGTAATTTGAAATCGACTCAACATGGACTCAAGGAATGGTATTTCTTGGTTAAATTTGGGTTCATTTTTCTTCAGGATGAAAAAATGGCTTTTCATTTTGAAACGTGAGTCAAAAGTTGTGATCTTGGTTTTGCTTTTTTGAATGACATTTCTGAGCTTGCATTTTTAAAGGATGATCAAAAGTCGGCATAACGATAAGAAGTTTTAGCATGTTCCCACTCGCGACAGATATAAATCAACATAGAGCAAGAATCAGTGGAAATTTGTGTTCATCCGCGGCTAAAGAAAAAGCGGCAGGCGATAAAGGCAGGAAACGAAAAAGCCGGCCTCTCAACGAGTGCCGGCTTTTTGTGTAATACAACTTGTCCGCTGGGTTCGACAGGCTCACCCAGCGTTTGAGGCAACGCTATATTAATACATGCCGCCGCCCATGCCGCCCGGAGGCATCGGCGGAGCCTTTTCCTTCTCGGGCTTCTCGACTACCGTGGCTTCCGTCATTAACAACAAGCCCGCGACCGAGGCGGCATTTTCCAGCGCTGTACGCACCACTTTGGTCGGATCGATCACGCCCGCCTTCAGCAGGTCAGTGAATTGTTCGGAATCTGCATCAAAGCCGAAATTGACGTCTTTGCTTTCTTTCACACGTTGCACCACGATGGACCCTTCCCAGCCGGCATTTTCGGCAATCTGGCGAATCGGCTCTTCGATGGCGCGCTTCACGATGTTTACGCCGACTTGCTCATCGGCATTGTCCAATTTAAGCTTGTCGAGCGCCGGAATCGCGCGTATCAACGCCACACCGCCGCCGGGCACGATGCCTTCTTCCACCGCCGCGCGTGTTGCATGCAAAGCGTCTTCCACGCGCGCCTTCTTTTCTTTCATTTCAACTTCAGTCGCGGCGCCGACGCGCAACACCGCCACACCGCCGGCCAGCTTGGCGAGGCGCTCTTGCAGCTTCTCTTTGTCATAATCCGAAGTGGTCACATCAATTTGCTTCTTGATCTGGGCGATGCGGCCTTTGATGTCTTCGGTTTTGCCTGCGCCTTCCACGATCGTGGTGTTGTCTTTGTCAATCGTGATCTTCTTGGCCTTGCCGAGATCGGACAGCGTGGTGTTTTCCAGCTTAAAGCCGGCTTCTTCGGAAATCACGCGGCCGCCGGTCAACACGCCGATGTCTTCCAACATGGCCTTGCGGCGATCGCCGAAGCCCGGCGCTTTCACCGCTGCCACACGCAGCGTGCCGCGCAGCTTGTTCACCACCAACGTCGCTAAAGCTTCGCCTTCCACCTCTTCTGCGATGATCAACAGGGGACGGCCCATTTGCGCCGTCTTCTCCAAAATCGGGAGAAGGTCTTTCATTGCGCTGATCTTTTTGTCGTGGATCAAAATCAACGCATCTTCGAGCACCGCTTCCATGTTCTCGGGATCGGTCACGAAATACGGCGAAATATAGCCGCGATCAAACTGCATACCTTCGACGACTTCCAGCGTGCTTTCAGTGGATTTGGCTTCTTCAACAGTGATAACGCCGTCTTTGCCGACTTTTTCCATCGCTTCGGCAATGTCGTTGCCGATGGATTTATCGTTGTTTGCGGAGATCGAGCCAACCTGCGCGATTTCGGTTTTACCCGAAACCGGACGGCTGATCTTTTTCACTTCGGCGATTACCGTTTTCACGGCCTGCTCGATACCGCGTTTCAGGTGCATCGGGCTGGCGCCGGCAGTGACATTCTTCAAGCCTTCCGCAAAAATGGACTGGGCCAGAACCGTTGCGGTCGTAGTGCCGTCGCCGGCATTATCGCTGGTCTTGGAAGCAACTTCTTTCACCATCTGCGCGCCCATGTTTTCCACGGCATCTTCCAACTCGATTTCCTTCGCCACGGTAACGCCGTCTTTGGTAACAGTCGGGGAGCCAAATTTCTTGTCGATCACGACATTGCGGCCTTTCGGGCCAAGCGTAACTTTCACCGCGTTCGCCAGCGCGTCAACACCACGCTTGAGCGACGCGCGTGCGTCCATGCTATATGTGATGATTTTCGCCATAGTTCTTATTCTCCTTCAAGATGATAAAATTGGGAATGAAATTATCTCTGAATACGCTTACAGCACGGCCAAAATATCGCTTTCGCGCATGATTAAATAATCCTGGCCATCCACCGATACTTCTGTGCCGGAATATTTGCCGTACAAAACTTTGTCACCCTTCTTCACTTCCATCGTCACTTTCTGGCCCGAGTCCGAGACTTTTCCGGGGCCAACCGCAATGACTTCACCTTGCATGGGTTTCTCTTTGGCAGTGTCAGGAATGATAATACCGCCAACCTTTTTCTCTTCTTGCTCAAGAGGCTTGATCACTACCCGATCAGCCAACGGCTTGATATTCATAGCATTACCTCCTTAAAAATAAGGTCCAGTTGGATTAGTTTATTGCTTAAAATTTTTGATAGCACTCAATTGAATAGAGTGCTAAAAACAGGCTACAATATATAATTCCAATCAAATTAGTCAAGTGGTATGTTGGCAAATTGTGTGACAAATTGGCAAACTTGCAAGTGCGGATTTAAGGTTTGAGATTACAGATTGATGATGGTACTGAAGTTGGGTTCAATACCACGGCTCGGCAGGCATCATTCTTCGCGTTGGGGTGTAATCATCTTGCAGATTGACATTGATAAGCAGAAAGTTTTCGGCTTGGGCTTCTGAGATGGTATATTCATAGCCGCCGAACAAGACGGTGTTGCCCCAAAAGCTTTTTTCCAAGACGTACTCGCCATTTAAATTGGGGGCGAAGGTAAGCGCATAATATTTTGGCGCCACCTGGTAATGCGGTGAACTCTCGGCGAAGTGAACCGAGATCTTGTACACGCTTCTGAAACGGGAAAACTGAAATTCCTCGTGCAGCGAAACGGCCCGTCCTCGGGCTAGATGCTGGAAAACAATTTCGTTCTGTCGCGTCTGTCTTCTTAAAACCAGCTCGCCGTTCGCGGTGATGGCGCTGCTTCCGTGCGAGGCTGCTTGATAAAGCACCAACCCATTTTCGAGATAATAACGCAAATTCTGCAAACTCTGGGGAGAAATGTTGAATTCCTCGATGAGATCGAGCGTGAGCCGTTGCAGAGAAGAGGGTGAACGCATACCGGCCGGAGCATCGCGGTAGACCGGGACCCGTTCGGGCGCATAGCGATAATAACAACTCCAGCTTGAGAGAATCAAACAAAGCGCGCTCAAGCACGGCAAGGCATGTTTGCACCAAATCATACGAAAACCTCGTCGGGCGGCGGCCTTAAAAGCCATCAGTTAAGGCGCGGTTGTAACATCTTTGCACGAATCCCATGCACGGGGAAAACAATCGTATGGCTGTATTAGCGACAATACGAAGACGATGCGGAGAGGCGCGGTTACCACAAATGTCAAGTCATAACAAACATCATTTGCGGCGCCATGCGGTTGCTCATGTTTGAATGAGGTTGTCCAAGTCGAGTTGGGGGAAAATGGGAGGGAATCGGGTTTTCGAGGTTTACAGCGAGGCTGTTCTTTATAAACTTTGGCTTGCTTGCACCAACGCCTGCGCCCGATGCGGATCAACCCGTTGATGAATCTGCCCATCGAATTTGATCGCGCTGCCCACAATCGCGCCGTCGGCAATGCGCAAGAGTTCGGCGGCGTTCGCTGCGCTTAAGCCGCTGCCGATCAACACCGGCCGGCGCCCGGCAGCTTTTTTGACCTGCCGCAAAAATTCGATATCAACTTCTTTGCCGCTGCCGCTGCCGGAAACGATCAAAGCATCACACATGGCGCGCTCGAAATATTCTTCGACTTCCTGCTCAAGATTGCGCATCACCAGCGGTGCGGCATGTTTCACACGAATATCGGCGTAAATTTGAATCTCGTTTGCGCCCAGGCGTTTGCGCTCGCGCAGCAGCAGATGCGCTTTGCCGGTGAGCAAGCCTTGATCTGTGACCGCTGTGCCTGCCAGCACATTCACCCGCAAAAATTGCAAACGCGCCGCAGCAGCAATCGCCAGCGCTGACAAGGCATCGTTGCGCAACACGTTCACGCCCACCGGAATATTGCAACTCGATTTGATGCGATCCGCGATAATCGCCAGCGCGGCCACCGTTTCTGCCGGAACGTGATCGGGATAATAGGGGTAATCCCCGAGATTCTCGACCAAAATGCCGGAAAAGCCGCAATTCAACAGAACGTTGGCATCATTTAACGCGGCAGCAATAACTTCATCGAAACTCGCGGCATTCGGGCTGCCCGGCAATCCCGGCAAATGCACCATGCCCAGAAGAACAGGCTTGCGTGCAAAGAGTTGTTTGAAATTGTGATCGTTCATCTTTAAGGCTGTGAATTTTTTGCCGCCAGGGCGCAAGCACAAAACAAAGAGGGGTGGCCTTAGGAAGTTGTTGCTGTGAAAACGTGTCCCTCTTTATTTGTCTAATGGAAGGAATCCTGTGAAACTGCCGGGATAACGCCGAGTACTTCTCCGCACGACTCGAGAGCGGACGCCTTTGAACAGCTTATTCCACCAACTGCAAAACGCGCTGGCGCACCTCCTGCTTGCCGAGAATCTCCACAACCGCAGCCAAGTCCGGGCCGTGCAGGCTGCCGGTGAGCGCAATGCGAATCGGCATCCACAAATCCTTGCCCATCACGCCGGTTTCCTTGTTGACCACTTTCATGATCTTGCGAAAGCTGTCGGCTGTCAGAGTATCCTGCGAATCAAGCTGACGCAGAAAAGACCAGCAAACTTTCTCGGAAGACTCGGTTTGCACCATCGCAATCGCTGCGCCGTCGGCGATGCGCACGCGCTCGACAAAGAAGAATTCGAGCTTCTCCACCACTTGTTCGAGGTACTCCAAACTCTCCTGCACCAACACCAGCATTTTTTTGAGAATTCCGGCCTCGGGCAATTTGTAACCGGCTTTTTTGAGAAACGGTAAACTCGCCTTTAACAGTTGCTCGGGATTCAGCTTGCGCAAATACACCCCGTTCATCCAATTCAACTTCACCGTGTCAAACACCGCCGGCGATTTGTTCAGGCGGTTGAAATCGAACTCCCGCACCAACTGTTCGATCGAAAGAATTTCCTCGCCGGAGGGCGAAGACCAGCTCAGCAAGCTGAGAAAATTGATCAAAGCCTCGGGCAAATAGCCTTTGTCTGCAAATTGATCGAGCGAGGTCGCGCCATGCCGCTTCGAGAGGCGGCTGCGATCTTCGCCGAGAATCATGGGAATATGGCAAAACTGCGGCAACGCCCAGCCGAACGCCTCATACATCGCGATTTGTTTGGGCGTGTTGATGACGTGATCGTCCCCGCGAATCACATGCGAGATTTGCATGAGATGATCATCGATCACGCACGCGAAGTTGTAGGTCGGCAAACCGCCGGAGCGCACGATTACAAAATCGCCGAAAGCGTTTGCCGGAAAATTCAGCTCGCCGCGCGCCAAATCCACAAACGAAAAGGCGCGTTCCGGCACATGAAAACGAATCGCGGGCGTGATGCCCCGGCTGCGCAACTCCTGTTGCTGTGCCGGCGTGAGTGAACGGCATTTGCCGCTGTAGCGATATTGCCCGGCAGCGCCTTCGGATTTCATCACTTCGCGCTCCGCCTCAAGGTCTTCCTCGCGGCAAAAACAATAATACGCCTTTTTGTTGGTTATGAGCTGCTCGGCATATTTTTGATAGAGGCCGAGTCGTTCGGATTGCCGATACGGCCCGAATTTGCCGCCGGCTTCCGGGCCTTCATCCCAATCCAGCCCGAGCCAGCGCAAATCTTCGTAAATGGAATTCTCAGATTCGCTAGTCGAGCGTACGGCATCCGTATCTTCGATGCGTAGAATGAACGTTCCACCGGTGTGCCGCGCATACAGCCAATTCAAAATGGCGGCGCGGGCATTGCCAATATGCAAATGCCCCGTCGGGCTGGGGGCGAATCTCACGCGTATAGAAGTTGTCATGTCGCAGAAAATGTGATAACTCAGCCTGAACAAATAATGATTTGTGTGTGATAATACCCTCAGGCACTTCACGTGCGTGAGCGCCACGGGCCGTGGGCGTTCACAAACGCGTTATTATACTCACTTCGTCTGCCATCAGGGTCAGACACTTGAGAGCCGCTTGCAGTGCAGGGGGGAAATTTAAGATCGTGGGCGAGAAAAGCAAGGAGAGAGTCGCGCCGGCACGATTTACAAGGCTCATTTTAGATTTTACGGGCATGTAAAAAATCACGCCGGCCAGGGCCGTTCAGGAAAAATGTGCTGCCGGCGTGAATCAATGCAAAATTTTGACCTCCGCCGGGAAATTGTCAGCGCATCGTGCGGCGGCCGAACTCCGCCTCGAATCTTTCATTGTCCGGATAAACATAACCGAAACTCTGCTCCCAAATCCCCGCCTTTTCCATGCACAAGTAAAAAAACACCTGCTCGCGCCAGGGCGCAAAGGCTTGATACATTTTGCGAAACATCGTCACTTTGATCTCATCCGGATACGTCAGCTTGCCGTGCGGGTCCGGGACCATTTCCATCTGCGAAATCTTGGTGGCATGGCCGAGCGCACGCATTTTCTGCAGCACCGGCTTGATCAGCGTCACCGAACCGAAGGAGATGAACCGCACTTCTGCCGCATCAAAGCGCTGTAACAACTCGGCTGCTATTGACGGATAATCCTCCTGCCACTTGTCATAATACACCATCGGATGAAAATGAAACGCCACGCCAATGCCGCGATCCGCAGCCTGCCGGGCAGCGGCCAGCCGTTTTTCCAAACTCGCTGTGAAATGTTCCTCGTTGGCAATGATAGTCGGCGTGTTCAACGACCAACTGATCACGAGGTTGGTGGGCACCTCATGCTCAAGAAAATAGCGAACATTGTCAGACTTGGTTTTAAGCTCCAACAAAATGCTGGGATGATCAGCCGCAAACCGGCACAGGGCATCGAGAATGCCATGGCGGTTGCCCCAAGCCAGCGAATCCGAAGACTGGCCGGTGCCGATGTGATAAAAGCGGCCCGGCACCAGCTCGAGCGCCGCCAGCTTTTCCGCAAAGCGTTCATCGAACACAATTTCATCGCTGTAAAACGTCTGAATCGAGCAATAGGAACAGCCGAAGATGCAGTTTTCCACAGCATCGATCGTGTGCAGGTTGCAGCACACGGTTTTTTCCGAGGCCACCGGACACCTGCCGAAAATGGTTTTGTCGGAATCTTTTACCGTGATCAGGCTTTTTTCGCGCTGTTTGGGCCGCGTCAGCGGAATGATCGGATAAGTTTTGGGCGCCTGCCGCAGCGCGGCCAGCTCGGCTTGGAATTCCGCCAGCAATTGTTTTTTGAATTGGCCGTTGTGGTTGCCGTTTTGCGTGGCATGTTTTTGCCACCAGGCTTCAAGATCGCCCTCGCCCCACATGCTCAAATCGCGGCAAGCCTCCACCACTTGGCGGAATTCCTGAAAGGTGAAGCGCTGCTCGAAAGCGAGCCGCCGCAGGAATTCCTGCTGGCGCGGCGGCAATTGTTCAAAGAGGGTTCTGCCGGCGAAACCGGCGAACTTGGCGGCGTAATCGAAACGGGTAGATTCGGCTTTCATATGTCTTAAATTGCTTTCGCGTTTTAAACTTTCATTTGCTGATGGAATCTTGAGAGGCATACGGCCCAGAATGAACCTTCACAAGATTCTTTTAAAATGACATTCGTTGGTAAAAACTTGCGGCGGGAATATAACACATTTTAATGCAAAACTCACTAGGCCACCGTTCGCCCCCTACGCTCAGCCCCGGAAGGGGCCGCGACAAACAAACGAGTCATTTCAAGCGCACCACCACCAGCGTCAAATCATCCGACTGCGGCATGTCGCCGATGAATTGCAATACGGCTTCATAAATGCAGTTGCGCAGGCCTTCGGCGGAAAGGTGGCGGTTGCGGGAAATGACGTCAAACAAACGTTCGGTATCGAATTCCCGCCGGTTTTCATCCTGCGCCTCGGTGACGCCGTCAGTGTAAAATACAATCGTGTCTCCGGAAGCGACTGCAACGGCACTCTCGCCATAAACGATATCTTCACACACGCCCACGATCAAATGCGACTCTGTTAATTCCATCAATTCGCCGCTACCGCGCACGAGGATGGGATAGTTGTGGCCGGCGTTGGTGTACGTGAGCATTTGCTTTTCCGGCGACAATACGGCATAACAAAACGTGGCATATTTTTCGGGATTGGTGGTGCGAGTGATTTGCGCATTGACTTCCTGCATCACCGCGCCGGGCTGCACGCAGCGCGCCGCAGCGGCGCGAAAAACCGCGAGCAAACTCGACATCAAAATCGCGCCGGGCACGCCCTTGCCGGCCACATCGCCGATGGCAATCCCGATGTTGCCGTTCGGCAATTCCACAAAATCATACAAATCGCCGCCCACCTCAAGCGAAGGCAGATTGATGGCGGAGATTTCGCATCGCGGCGCCGCGGGAATGTGGCGCGGCAACAGCATCCGCTGAATCTCGCGCGCCACATTCAGTTCCTCATCGAGGCGCTGTTTTTCAAGTTTCGCCTGATAGAGCTTGGTGTTTTCGATGGCGATGGTGGCTTGATTGGAAAGCAGCGTCAGCAAGGTCATGTCTTCATACGAAAACGGCTGGCGCGAAAGTTTCTGGCCGACGGAAAGAATGCCGACCAGGCGGCCATGCTGCGAGAGCGGCAACAGCAGCTTGGGCCGCATGCGAAGCAATGCTTCGCGTTCCTGCGCCTGCGTTACCTGCGGCTGCACATCTTCGGAATAAACCGGAGATTCGATGCGGCTGAGCAACGGCACGAACTGGCCGTCGCGGCTGAACCGTACCTCGGTGCTGATCACATCGCTGCGGGTTTCCTCGGGCCGGCCGTTGGTGGTGATGATGGAGGTGAACGCCGTTTCATTTTCATCTTCCAAAAAAAGATAAACGTTTTCCAGCCCCAGGGCTTGACGCAACGAGCCGGTTATTTTTTCCTGCAATTGGCCGAGATTCATCACGCTGAGCAAATCCCGGCTGAGGGTCTGCAAAAATTCGCGGTAATCCACCGTGTCTTTAAAGAACCAGCGCTCCACCACGCTTTCCATCAAGCTTAACAACGGTTGAAACGCGATCACCGCAATCACCAAAAAAATGACCTCCAGCAGCGGCAAATTCACGCCCACCACCGCTTCTACGATGTTTTTGGCTTTGGTGTAAATCAACAAATAAACGCCGACGAGCAAACCGGAGGTGACAGAGTAGACGAAGCTGCGGCGAATGATGAAGCGTACGTCAAGAAACTGATAGCGAATGATGGCCCAGGCAATGGCGCACGAGCCGATGAGCAAACTGGCGATGGTGAGCACCTGGGCGAGGTTGCGTTCGACTTCAAAGGCAAAAATTTTGGGAAGCAAAAAGGCCAGCGCATAAAGCGCGAGGCTGGTCAGAATGCCCCACATGACCCAGCGCGTCTGGCCGCGCACCCGCGGATTTTTCAAACGAAAATAGCTGCGTTGCATGAGCACAACCGCCGCCACGACATAGGCAATGTTGATTGCCGCGAAGAAAGTTTCCTGATGCGTAACTGCAACTTCCAATACCGCAGCCAAGCCGCGCAATAAAATCTTAACCGGCTGCAGCAACGCCGGCCAGTTCTGCGCCAGCCCGAGGCTGTGCCGCAGACTTTGCACGCTGCCGGCATTGGGCAGCATGAGCGACATCAGCAAGTGCAGAACTTGGGGCGCGAACAGCAAAACCGGCAAGCGCGGCCGCGCTGCGAGCGCCGGATGCTCAAGCGGGAAAACCAGGCTGAACAGCACGAGCTGCGGAAAAAACAATTCCCAGACATGATAAAGGCGATCGAGAAACGTGAAGTCGATTTGCGCAGAAGAGCCGGCTTGCTGCAACAGCAAGCCAAACGCGCCGAGTATCGGGCCGAGGCCGGCGAGTAACAGCATCAGGCCGGTAATGCGATTAAGGCGTTGCGCGGAGTTTTCCCGAAAAATGAGGAAGCCGAGCAGAAACAAAACCACGCCGCAGGTGAGATAAATAAGTTGCGTGAGAAAGGTCAAATTCATGGACACCACCCCAACGCCGGGGTCACGACTTTTTGCGCTTGATCAAAGTGGTTTCTGCGCCGCCCTTTGAAAAATCAAAATGAACTTCGTCCATCAGCGAACGCACGATAAAAACGCCGCGCCCGCTTTCCCGCAACAAATTTTCGGGGTCAAGCGGGTTGCTCAGTTGCTCGGGGTCAAACCCCGGCCCCTGATCACGAATCACCACCCGCACTTCTCCCGGCTTGGTGGTGATGTCGACGAACACTTTTTTGCGCGGGTCGCGTTTGTTGCCGTGATTAATGGCGTTGTTGCCAATCTCGGTCACGGCAATTGCCAGGCTGTCGCGTTCTTCTTCGGAAAAACCGGCATGATTCGAGGCTTTTTCGGCGAGACGCTCGATCTCGTGAATCAAGTCAGGTTGGTCGCTGGCCGCGACGAGACTGAAGGATTTGTTCTTGCCCTGCGCCATGTTTGCTATCCTGATTGAGGTTTGATGCAAACGGCCGTGAGTTAGAGGTCAGGCATGTCAGACAATTATAAGGGAGAAATTATTTGTACCCGTGCGAAAACGTTCCAACCTCGACCTGGCCGGGTTGGTTGAGTCTTATGAATTTTGATAACCAACATCGGTAATCCCGATTTGTTCGGCCACGACTTGGCTGTGACATTTACTGTGATCAAGCCATGGCCAGGCCGGGGCTGAACATTGCCGAACTTGAATGTCAAAACTCTTTAGGGCATGAAACGATCCAGCGCTTCATCAAACTCGACTGCCGCGCCGGCGGTGCTTCATATCGCCCACTGAATCGTCATGTGAAACGTATCAATAAGCACATCCTGCGCTTCTGCGCCTTGCGCGCGGAAACGCCGGCTGATTTGGCGGCGTGCGCTTAAGATAAGCAAGGTATTCGGCGGACGCAAGTAACTAATGACGATGGCCGGCGTCACGATTCCCTGCCCGTAATTGAATACTTTTTGATACCCCGGGGCGGTTGAGCGGCGCTGAAAGCTCCAATTGTTTTCACGATAGTAACTCGCGCTGGGGGCGACATAGAAATTCTTCGCGAGCTCGTGCCGAAACGTCAGCACGGCCGCATGCCGGTGTACGGTGGTTTGCGGTGTCTGCAACCAGCGTTCCCAATCGAGCGCGCCGCGTTCTTCGAGCGTGAGCTTGTAGTACAGATTCATGTGCGTGCGCCGGCTGAAACGCGCTGCGAGAGAATCAATCACGGTGAAATCACGAAACACGAGACTGCGCCGGCGCGAAATACTCTCCGGAAAATCATAATCGATATAGGTTGCGCGCACGCCGAATCCCTGCTGCAACGTCACACCTGGCAGAGGCGTGATTACAATTTGCGGCAACAGTTGCAAAATGCGCATCCAGCGATTGTCTGCCGAGAGATTGCGTTTGAGATAAACCTGATGTTCGAGATAACTCCGCGCCTCCCAGCGCATGCGCAAATTTTCATGAAAGCGATGCTCATAAAACACATTGGCCTGAAATTGCACGCGATCATAGTCATCCGGGTTTTCGAGATTGGCGGTGTTGTGCGCGTGGCGAACCGCGCGGCCATACCAGCGCAAGGAATCACGCGCCCCGATTTGCCAATGCAGCCGGTGGCTCAGCCCGAAGGTCCAGTCGTCGGCGTCAAAACCCTCGCGCGGGAAGCGCCGTAAAAACGGACTGGCGCGCAAAGAATCCGGAATCTCAAATGTGCGGTTGCGCGAGGAATAGTCAAACGCAATTTCGTTCGAAAGCCGCCCGCCATGAAACACCAACAAACCTTGATGATTCGTTTCAAAATTGCTCTCTTGAAAACGGCCATTAATGCGGCCAGCCAGCGTGACCGGTTCCACCCAGCGCCGGGTGCCGACGATTTCCGTCTCGCCGATTTCCGAGCGTAGTTGCAAAAAGCCGCCGCCGAAACGATAGTTCAGGCGATTTTCAATTGCGCGGCGATTGCGCTCCAGGCCGTCAACTTGCAGCGTGGTATCGGCAAAATAGTTTTCGCGGCGCAAATGGCTGTAGCGCACGAACAACGAATCCGTGGCCTGGCCTTCAAACACACGCGAAACGCCGTAGGTCAGGTTGAAATCATCATTGCGCCGGTCGCGCGTATCATCCCATTGGCCGGCAGCCTCGAATTGATGCACATAATCATTCCACGAAACCGGCGCGAGCGCGATTTTGGCCTCGAGATGCGGGCCGTATTCCCGGCGCTGCAACACCTCCTCCCAACGATACCCCAAACCGGGCGTCAGCCGCAGGCGTTGCGCCAGCGTCAGCTCATTGCGCAGCGTGAAGCGATGCAAACTGAAATCATTGTTGTTGAGGCCGGCCGCGCCGCGGGTGAAATCATCGCGAAACACGCGCGAGGTTGCTTCCGTTTCGAAACGCCAATACGGACGCAGCGCGCGCTGCAAACGCAAGCCCGCCATTTGATCGTCCTTCCAAATGTCGCCGCGCGCTTGTTGTTGCAACACGGAGCTGAAGTTTTCAAAGAGCGTAAGCTGCCAGCGGCTTGCGAGCGTTTTTTGAAAATTTATTTGGGTTTGCCAATTGAAGATTTCAATATCGTGCCCGAATTGCATCAGGCTGGTGAGCGGTCGAGAAGTCGCGCGAGGCGCCGGGTTCAGCAATTCTCCGGGGATGACGGTATCGGGCAACACCGGCGTGAGTTCCGGCTCTTGCGCATGCCCGACGGCGCAAAAAACAAGCGCGCCGGCCGTCAAATGCAAGAGGGCGGCAAAGATGCGCTTAGAATGCCAAATCACAATGATCAATCAATGAATTGATTTCCAAAAGTCCTTGCTCCCTCCTGCCGGCTGCGCTAACGTTCGCGCTTTGGTGCGCACGGCCGGCGCGTCAATCCGCAACTCGAAATGAGTTCACTCCGCCTTCTTTTGCATGGCTTCGAGATGATCGCGCGTCAACATCATGTGTTTTGACGCGCGCGCTTTGGGCGCCACCGTGCCGTAGGAAATGAGCAGATGCACGGCGTCTTCCACCGGCATCTCCAGCTCAATGATATCGCTTTTGGGATAAAACATCAAAAAACCGCCGGTGGGATTCGGGGGATTGGGAATGAACACGCACACGATCTCGCGCTGCAACGCCTCTTGAATCTCACCGCGCATTTCCTGAATGTAAAAACCGAGCCGCCAAGTGTTGGGATTGGGATAAGGCACCAGCACGGTTTTCTTGAACGATTGGCGCTGCTCGCCGCCGAACAGCGCCTGGCTGAGCTGCTGCACCGTGCCGTAGATGCGGCTGATGATGGGAATGCGCGTGACCGCACGGTTGCCGAACTCCACCAGCTTGCGGCCGAAATAACTGCGCGCGGCCATGCCGGTGCCCAAAATCAGCAGCAGCAGCGCAATCATACCCACGCCGGGAATGGTAAAGGTTACGCCAAAAGTTTGGCGCAAAATCACGAAGATTTCGTCTTTGAGAATGCCGTCAATCGCCTTGAACAATTCAAAAAAAATATAAACCGTCAAGCTGATCGGCACTAAAACCAAAAGCCCGGCGAGAAAATAACCCTTGAGCTTCGCGGCAAACTTGTGTTCGGGAGTTGGAATCAACGCGGTCGTCATGACTACTTTTTAGCTTCCTCGGATTTGGGCTGCTTGACGATGCTGTAAATCGTCTCGCCCGGCTTGCCCATTTGATAGCGCTCGCGCGCGACTTTTTCGATGTAGGTGGTGTCGTGTTCCAGCAGCTTGATCACTTGGCGCAGACTGTCCTGGCGGACTTGCAAAGCGGTAATTTCTCTTTCCAAGGTCGAACGCGTTTGGTGCAATCGCCAAAATTTAATCAGCCCGGAGCTGCCGCCGAAGTAAGTGTATGCCAGATACAGCAAAATACCGCAGATGAGCCACGAGGCCTTGCGCCACAGTTTCGTGCGGTGAGTCGAGGTTTTGGTGAAAAAGCGAGGTGTCATGTTTATCTAAGTTGACTTGTCTTTATTCCAACACCAGCATTTTTTTCTGCTGAAAAATTTGTTGGTGCGTGTTCGATTCAGTAATTTCCATCCGGCAGAAATAAATTCCGGCGCTGACCGGCTGTTGATTTAAATCCCGGCCGTTCCAGCTTGCTTGAAACACACCTGCCGATTTCGTTTCTGCAACGAGCGCCGCTACCGCACGGCCCAACACATCATAAATCGCCATGCCCACATAAGCGGGACGTGACAATGTGTAGGTTAATATCGTCGCCTGTACATTGGCTCCTTCTACGCGAAAGGGATTTGGATAATTTTGCCGCAGGTTGAATTCCAATGGCAAACTCTCGAGCTGTTCTTCGACACCCACTAATTGTCCCGTGACCTGCTGCCAGGTTTGGCCGCCGTCAGAAGTTTTGAGCATGATTCCCTTCTCGCCAACAACCCATCCATTTTCCCTATCGATGAAGTCGACTCCCCACAGTGTAGTATTGGGGATAACGATTTGGGCTTGCCAGGTTTGGCCACTATCAACTGTTGCAATGACACGTCCGCTCTCCAGATTGGTCGGGTCTTTGCCAACAATCCAACCATCCTTTTCATCAATGAAGAAAACTCCTCTGGAGCTTCCCAATCGAGATGGTGCTGGTGTTTGTAATGTCCAATTTTTGCCGGCATTCATCGAAAGGGCGATGGATTGCCCGAATCCAACAGCCCATCCTTTTTCTGCATTTACAAAAAATACTGATAAAAAGTCCCAATCTTGAGTTTGCATTGGAAGCCAGGTTTTCCCTCCATCAATTGTCTTCATATTTGCTGGATACCGGCCCACCGCCCATCCTGTGTCGGCATCAAAGAAAAACACACTTTCGAAGTCGCCAGTGGTCCCGGAGAATTGGTTTTCCCAGGATTCTCCGCCATCAATTGTTTTGGCAATAACCCCGTTTACTCCTACTACCCAGCCAATT
Organism: uncultured Cytophagia bacterium; assembly: GCA_964457925.1. Lineage (GTDB taxonomy): Bacteria > Zhuqueibacterota > Zhuqueibacteria > Zhuqueibacterales > Zhuqueibacteraceae > Coneutiohabitans. Next base: position 20,211 of record CAYWGH010000041.1, on the reverse strand, counting down.
TGAGGATTTACAAAGAACACATCTTGCAATGTGGGTCCGTTAAGCGGAAGACGAAGCCATTTCCTGCCGCTGTTTGTTGTTTTGCGGATAACACCGTCTTCACCAACAACCCAACCGATGTTTTTGTCGATAAAATGAACTGCTGTAAAAGTTTTCGCCGAATTGATTTTTTGTGTCCAGTTCTTTCCACCATCTGTCGTGCGCAATATTGTTCCGTTACCGCCAACAACGATGACTGTGGGAGTATCCAGTACAGCAACATCGTAAAGACCGCTATTGGTTGGCTGTGCCGTGAGCATATGCACGGACACTGCCAGCACGAGACAGAATATAGTCTTAAACGATAAAATCTTCATCATAAAACTTCCTGTCGGAAAGCAATATCCTATGCCTCTACTTCGTTCAGCCACCCGAATTCTGACCCCATTCCCTCAAGACTATTGTTCCGTTTCAAAGCACAATGATGTTACCAGCCTCGAAAGCGAGATGTCTTATTTTCTAACCTCAGATTATTTCACTGCCTCCATTCCCAAAAACACCGCCAGCACGCCGCTAAGCGCGCAGACGCCGTTGACCACGTCATTATCCACCCAGCGCCAACCCGAATGCGGCTGGCGTTCCGCGCCGCAGCATTCGCCCTTCTTCTCGCTGATTCTGCGGCAAGTGAGGCAGATGCGTTGCGCCTGAATCGTTGCGCCCAGCAGGCTGTCAAACAAATGCGCAAGCACGCCGGCCCCGGTAATCAGCGCGACACCGATGAAACCAAAGCGATGGACGGATCCGGCAGATTGCAATGCCCAGCCGAGAAGCGCAATCGTGCCCGCGCCCAAGGCTGCGCCGAACAAGCCGATGATCGAAATCGCGCCCGAGGTGCCGGTCGTGACGGTTTTCAGAGAGGTGATCAACCGCGGCGGGCGGCGCGAGAGCAGGCCGATCTCGGTGGCCCAGGTGTCTGCGGTCACCGCAGCGACTGCGCCCAAAAACAAAAAATACCAAACCGGTTGCGGCGCTAGATACCACAATACCACGAGCAGCCCGGGAATTCCGCCATTGGCCAGCACTTGTCCAAGATCGCGGCGATGGCCTTTTTGAAAATTTTTATTCGCAGCTCTTTTGCGCGCTGCGCCCAAACGCGACAGCACACTGGACAACACAAAAAACGCCAGCAACGGCAGACTGAATTTCCAGCCGCCGAGGCCAAACACAAATGAGCCGAGCACGAAAGTGGCCAGCGCGCCGCTGAGATCCAAAAATTTCACGCGATATGAAATCGCCGCAACGGTCAATGCCAGCAACTCACCCACAAAAAACTGCAAGATCGCTGCTTCAGAGGCATTCACATAAAAATAAGTCAGGAAACCGCCAAGCAGGGGCACGGAGAGATTGTCCGAGCCGCGCCATGAAACCGCTTCGCCCGTGGTTGCCAGCAGCGCAATGCCAATCACCGCAAACATGACGCGCGCGGTTTCCGGCTGAAAGCCCAGAATCGGCCCAACCCACGCAAACCCGATGAAAACGAGCAGCGCCGAGCTGGAAAACATTGCCAGCGAGCCTTGCAGACTTTTGCGGTCGCCCGGCAGGGGCAAGCGCATCGGCGATTTCGCCTGCTTGCCCGCGAGCGCCGCGCACACATCCGCAATTGCGAGCAAGCTCATTCCTACCAACAATGCCAGGGGTTCGCGGCGCCAAAACAAGAGCAATAGCACAAAAAAAGCCAGTGGGTAAAACACGGTGCCATACGTTTTCCGTCCCGTGGCATGGATGCCGCTGAACCGGCCAAATTTCAAGGCCAGGGCATTGAGAACAGTGAATAGCGCTGCCAATATCAACAATGGAAGTGATGTTTGAAACAGGAAGGGCGAGAGGAGTACCGCAACGCCCGCCAGAATATGCACCATTTTTCGGCTGGTTTCGCCTGTAAGGATATTCCGACACTGCAACGCATCGGCCGAGGCCAGCAGCACGAACAACATCAACAGGAAACCACCAAAGATAAGCCAATCAAGCGTCGCAGAGAGGTGCAAATTTGGCATGCCATGCTCGTCACAGTTGTATTTGGTGGCGATTATTTACTGATTTTTCATTTGAAAGTCAAGGATAAGCTCCGGCATGCGATTCATTTGCCGGTGCTTTGCGCCAGTTTCAACATGTGACTCGTTCACTTTTCTGCAACCGCAAACATGACTCAATTTCAAATACACGTTTGGTGGCGCGCATTTGCGGTTTTCTGCCTGCGATTTTAATATCAGATAAAATCCCTTTCAAATTTGAGCGAATCTGCTTATCTAAAATTCCAACAAAAAAACCGAATAGGAGGATGCATGCACGGCAGTGAGAAATTTTCCCGACTCGTCGAAATCATGAATCGCTTGCGCGCGCCCGGCGGTTGTCCGTGGGATCGCCAGCAAACGCACGCCTCGTTGCGGCAATACCTTCTCGAAGAAGCTTATGAGGTTTTGGAAGCGATTGATGCCGGAAACGATGAAGAGTTGCGCAAGGAACTGGGCGATTTGCTTTTGCAAGTGGTGTATCATGCTCAGATCGCAGCAGAAACCGGCCGGTTCGACATTGGCGGGGTGATCGATGGTATTTGTGAAAAAATGATTCGCCGGCACCCTCATGTTTTCGGTGACGCGCAAGTCGATTCAGCCGAAGAGCAAACGCAATTATGGGAAAAACTCAAACAGCAAGAAGGCAAAAAATCCGCAATCGACGGCGTGCCGCGTGCATTGCCAGCTTTGCAAAAGGCGGCAAGGTTACAGCAAAAAGCGAATGCCGCGGTAGTGGATCGCCCGATTGTTCAACAACAACTGCTTGATTTTTCGAACAAAGTCTCTAATCATCAAAATGGTGAGCGCGTGCTTCACCATGAGTTCTTGCAAACAATTTTCGGTGATTTACTCTTCAACCTGGTTTCACTTGGCCGAGGCTTAGGTTTGAATGCCGAGGATGCATTGCGCGAAGCCTGTGAACGCTTTGCTCACGATTTTGAAAAGGAAGATAATCGTAACTAATCAAATCGCCGCCCGGACGGAAATTTCTGACGAATTCAACAGGAACAAATAATCAATGATTGACATTCGCCCGCTACAAAACGCCGAGGAAGTTCATTCATGCGCGCAAACCATGGCAACCTCCGAACCGTGGCTGACGCTCAGGCGAGGCTATGAAGAATGCCGCACGATTCTCAGCGATGCTTCAAAGGAAACGTATGTCGCTTATGTGAATGATCGCCTGGCCGGCTTTATTATCCTCAATTTGCACGGCGCGTTTCGCGGTTATATTCAAACGGTGTGTGTCACGACGGAATGGCGCGGGCAGGGCGTGGGAAGTGAGTTGATCAAATTCGCCGAAGCCAGAATATTTCGTGAAGTTCCCAACGTGTTTATGTGCGTGTCATCGTTCAATCCGAAAGCGCAAAAATTGTATTTGCGGCTCGGTTATGAAATCATCGGAGAGCTGAAAGACTATATTGTTGCAGGTCACTCTGAAATTTTGCTGCGAAAGACGATTGCACCAATGGCGGAGTTTCAAAAACAAGTAGCCGCAGAGTCTATGGGGAGGGGCGTCGCATAATAGACTTACCCATTTCTCCAAACCGCCAATCAGCGCCAAGGGATACTATTTTTCAAATTGGCGTATGTTAGCGATGATTAACGGTTTGGGATATGAGAAGACTATTTTATGCCCGTCCAAAAATGTTCCAACTGCGGCTTGGCCGAGGTTTATCGGACCTCGAGGTCGTGAGGAGTTTGAGAGTTTAAATGCAACAGCCAAGCCGTCGCAGAACACCCGCTAATCGAGTTCAATGGCGAGATTTACGCCAAAAACCGAATCAAGAATATCACTAAAGCCTTCGTCCACCGGCAGTCTGAATTGCGCGCCTGGCCGCACGCGACCTAGATCAACGCTGGCAGAAGCGCCAAATTGATGGAACGTCCGTTCGCCAATATTGAGGTCACTCTCCGTAACGATCATGCGTCCGGAAACGCCGCCGATCAAACTAACGTTGTGTGATTCATAGCCGGCCTGTGCGCTATAAAGCAGGAACAATTCCACCTTCTCATCGATGTCTTCATCGCCGGTGTAACTCCAAAACGAGGGGCCCCCGCGCAATCGCATGGTGAAACCTGACGGCGCGCGGTGATGATAATTTTGGACAAAGATCACCGATAAAATATCCGGCAAGAACGCTTCACCACGATCGACGAAGTCACCCAAAAAACCAACGGTGGTTCCCAGGTTGCTCTCCGGAGCTAAGGGTGCGCGCACACCGATTTCGGTAAAAAACGTCGCGCTCTCGTTGAATATTTCGAGGCCAACGTAGGGATTTCCAATACCGGTCTCTGACTCATCAAACTCAAAAAAGTCGGAACCGTAATTAACGCCAGCATGGGCAAGAGGAAACTCGCCCACGACGTTGAGCCGATTGCTGATGGGCAAGTGCAGGGAGAAAAACATCACCGAAGTGGGGAACGTCGTGTTTTCATTAAAATCTCCTGCAAGGTTGGGCTTGAGAATCTCGAGGCCGATAGTTTTGTTGTGACTGCGATCAACCCAGATCGATTGCCCCGGAACTGAGAACGGCAGCAATAAGACGGCAGCAGCAATCACAAACGCGGCGGTTAGATGACAAGCAGATTTTTGCATGAGCCCTCCTGAAATTAGTTTGACTATGTCACATGCCAAAAACCACCACAGAGTCGCGGAGTTTGCAGAGTAAGATTGCGTGAATTCTCAGCGAATGCTGTGTCTCCGCGGTGAATCTGACATAGTAGTGAAGTTAGAAAAGCCGTTTGTTAAAGAAGACCCCTCAGCGACGATAAAATTCACATATTTTTAGTTACCCAAGCAAACCGAGATCTAACAACTCTTGTCGCGCGTAAGGGCGATTGACATTGAGAAATGGACGCTATCTATTCACGCATGAGTGTTATGGTTTTGTCTCACGCTCTAAAATAAATTCTTGTTCATGCGGTAGCGCATTGAAGAGAACGGCGCATGAAACAAATCCTGCCATTGCTCCCAGCGCTCCGCCATAAAATCGCGAGGCCGGTGTATCGTCATGCTTTGCTTGCATTGCCTCTCCGATATGCGAGCCGAAAAACGCACCGCCCAGCAGTCCGAGCATACCAGCGATCAAAACCTCGCCGGCGCTGGCTTTGCGCGTGAGGCGTAGATGAACCACCTCCATTTGGGTAGCGGGGAAAAGCTTGAATGGCTTTTGAATATTTTGCTGTTCGCTTGCGATGACGAGGATTTCGGAAGAATCGGCAAGCCGATAAACAGGTTCCAGCAAAATGCCGTTATACTTGTGTCCGGTAGTATCCACTATCTCGAGCTTGCTGCCGGCTTTCCATCGCCTTGCTTCATAACACAATTGTTCGTGATTAACCAGGAGGGTGGACGAGCAATTGATGCCAACAAGCGCAAGCCAGAGAATCTGAAACGTGTGATTTGTTTTCATGATCGTTTCCGCGCCAGGTTAATCCATACCGCCCGCCAACAACATCATCAACAACAACAGTCCGCCAAGCGTGCCTAATGCGCCGCCGATAAATGCGCCGCTAAATGCCGCTGCCGAAGACCCGCTGGACTTCACGGGCTTTTGATCGCTTTTGGCTTTTGCCAAAACCAAATGTTCACACGCTTTTGCCAATTGCTCGCTTTCTCTGGCATACGTTGACGCAGGATATTCCTTCACCACCTGGCGAAAATACCTTGCTGCCTGGTCATAGAAGCCTTGTTCGATGAAAGCAAGGCTAGTTTCATACAAAAGCTGCGCTTGCTTCTCTTCAAGCGGATTCGCGCTTTCCTGCGGCGGTGTTGCCTTCTGATCTGAAGACGTGTTTGTATCAACTAATGCTGAGTCCAACACAGCCGCCATGGACAGACGAGTCCCGCACGCGCTGCAAAACTTATTTGTTTCTCGATTCAAGAAACTGCAGTACGGGCATTGCAAGCCATCGTTCTGCACAACTGGCACTGTCTGTGCGAAAAGTGGCGCCACCAGAAAGCCGCATAGATATAAGGTCAAAAATATTGCGGCTGATTTATTCAAACGATTCATGATTTCACCTCACATGCAACAACGATTGATGCCGGGCAAAACGTGTTGACGATCTCTTCATTACTCAATTTTTGGCATACACCTGATGCCATGCCGGTATTGCCGCCCCTACCGCTGCTCCGAGAGTCACGCCAGCTGCCGTTCCCATCAGGCCGCCGATTGCACCGCCGAGCAAATGAAGTCCAATCAAATCCTGACACTGCGTCTCACAATCGAGATTGGCTATTCCTGCCATCGTCGCCCCAATAATCGCCCCCGGAATTGCGCCTGCAATTGCGCCGATTGTCGCAGCATGACGCGAAGAGTTGGCGCGTTGCCAGACGGCCAGCAAATCAGCGAACGGAAAAGTTGTCAATCCGCCAACTGAGGGGTGCAGCACCAGTGTGTCGCTTCGCACAGCAACAACGTCTCCTTCGAGCGTGCCGCGCGAATTGCTTACAATACGGATCCGCTGCCCTTCTGGGAGCGCAGAGAGCGCGACGAGAAGCTGGAAATCCGATGAAACGCCTTGTGAAAAAGCGGCGCCGGAGGTCAATATTAAAATCACACAAAACCAATTCCGGCCAAAAACACGCGATCGCATATCAACCGCCGGCTAATTTGTCCTGGTTGCGGAGCGCAACCGGCCCAAGGGCAGAAGCATATTGATATTCGCTTGAATGTTCGCATCCGCAATACCGTCAAAGTCGCTGCGATAGCGCACACCGGTATCAGCCGCCAGCCAGTTGGTGAAATAGAACCGCACGCCGATCACGCCGGCCCAAATGCTTTTGACGGCGTCGCCCTCATGCGTTCCGCCCTCGACAAAATTGTACGAGGGCAAGCCCTCGATTTCGATCATCACCTGCGCTTTGGGATTGGCCTGAATCGAAACACCGCCAAACGGCGCCACCAGATTGCGTTGCAACTCCTTCTCCGCAGGATTATAAAAATGCCAGCCGCGCGGATTGCGCACCCGTACATCTGTTAAACCGACGCCAAAATGCGCCGTTGTTTGCCCGAATTGTTTTGACCCGACGAGATAAAGCTTCGTCAGCCGTGTTTCAAACGAAACGTTGGGATCATTGCCTTCCAGATATTGCCAGCTTGTGGTGCCGCGCAACGAGGCGGCAACTGCCGGAAGACGATCACGCTCACGCAGCATTTGCATTTTGAACGCGGACGTCGGCACGCTGGCGGAGCCTTGTTGCAGCGAATTGATCACAGCTTGTGTGGCAAACTCAACTTCAGCAATATCGCCCAAACCAAGACCGGCATGGCCAAGAAAATTGCGTTCTTTTTCAATGCCAAAGGCGCCGCCGCCAGTGAAGTAAAGATCAAGTGAACCTAAAACCTCGGCGGTCGGCACGTTAAACAAGCGTGGCAGCTCTGCGGGCTCGCTGAGCATGGTTTGATACCAGGGCCGTTTATCCTTGGGGGATTGAAGGGCTGGCGCACGCGCATTTTCCCGAATTTTCTCTGCAATCGTATCGGCCCTCGTTTCATCATTTTTGGAAATTTGCGCTGGGGCTGCTGCTTTTTCACGCGCCCGCCGTTGTTGCTCGGCAGCCTGCACACGCGCAAGAGAATCAGCCACGAATTTGCGCCGGGCTTCAATCCGGGCTTGTTCCTGTTCGCGCAGCAACTCCGCCAGCTTTGTTTCCTTTGCCGCTGCCAGCGGGATGCCACAATTCACGCAAAATTTATTGGCCCAATTATTTTCAAATTGACAGGCGTTGCAGGAAACACGCTGCGGTTCGCGGACTTGCGGCCAGGCAAAGGTGGCAATGGTAAGCACGACGAGGGTGACAATAACACTGATCACAAGGGATCGCATCGATTGGTATTTCATGACGATTTCCTCCGTTATATGCAGGTTCACGGCATGCTTTCGCAAGCGGCATGCCGAAATACTGCACGCCCGCAGATTCAAAAGAAATTGTTCGAAATAGGAGTTTTACAGGTTCAAGGTCAGACGACTATGATTGTAGTTTGACACAGTCGTATGTGAAGCTGATGCACATTACGAGGCAGGGAATTCACAGAATGCGGGACGCGATAGCAATCCCTAAAAAAATGTCGAGGAGGGAAATGCTGTTTGTGATGGGAAGAATGAAATAAACCGTGGCGCGAAGCCAACAAGAAAGAATTTCAGTTATCAAAAATTTCGCGTTCGTGGGCGTATTTTTTAACCATCTGCTTTATCGCTTTGTTGATATCGTCAAAGCTGGCCAGCGGGCCTTCCAGCTCCACTGCCGCGCGCCGCTGTTGCGCGTGGGTGTGCGCGCTTTGCAGGGCGATCAAAACGTGCTCCTTCGCTTGCTCAGCGCCCGCAAGCTGTTTCAGCCGTTCATTGAGTTGGGCGCGATGCAAATGGCATTCGGCCAGAAAACCATTACTCCTCGGTGTAAATGCATGGAGACGCTGCACCAGCGTATCCCAAGCCGCCAGCGCCTCGGCCGGGCGGTCGAGTTTCTCAAGAATCAAACCACGATGATAAAGCGTGCTGATGTTATGCGGGAAATGTTCATACAGCCAGGAGTTGATCTCCAGCGCCTTTGCATAATCTTTCTCATGGACGCGAATCGTTTGCAACGCATACGTCGCATCAATGGCGAGATAACGGCCGCGCCGGCGAATATCTTCAAGCGCGGCAATAGCGGCCGCACGTTTGTGCGCCAGCATGCCCAGGCCAAAATCGAGTTTGGCGCTTTTCCAGTATTCATACAACGCCACACCCAAACCCGGGTCAACAAAACTCGGATCCATGCGCAGCGCTCGCTCCATCGCATGCAATGACAGCAGCGCATCGCGGAAACCCGCGCCCCATTCGCCGCAGCGAAAGCGGTGCAAGCCACGATAGCCCCTGCTCGAACCGAGCATGAACAACATTTCGGGCGTCGCGCGCTTGCTCACCTGTTTGTCGGCGAGCTGAACCGCACTCTTGATCAAACTGTCAAAATTTGCCTCGAACAGGCGCACGCGATAGTCGCGCATCATCGTTTGATAAATATTGGCCGCAAGCAAATAACCGGCGGGATCATCGGGCCAAAAACGCCGCAGCTCGGCGCATGCTGCCAGGCCGCTGTCAAATTGACCAGCCTGTAACTGTGCAAAGCTACGCTGGATCAGACTTTCACGGCGGTCAGGAGCTTGGGCTTGAGCATTTGGCAAAACGAAAAATAGCAAAAGAAGTACTCGAAGTTGCACACGCATACATTGGGGTTCTCCTGGCCTGGTTCAAAACTCATGCGATGAGGTGCCGCGAGTTTTTGATCACAAAGCGTCTGCGGGCGTGTCAATCGTCCACGGTTGTCAATGGGATTACCGGCAATGCACGGGGCGCCGGTTCCGGCAAACGCGGCGAACCATTGCCGTTACTATTGCCATTTCCACGCGAGATGCCGCCGCGACGCAGCAGTTGATACGCGGCTTTCGCCATGCCCAACGGCTGATTATCCAAATACGAATCACGATAGACGCAAAGAATCGAACACCCCTCCTCGCAACCTTTGTAGCTGTGATAGTGCTCCTCAATATCCGCCTGCGTGTATTCCAAAATCGGCTTATTCAAACGGCCAATTTGCGAATGGCAAAATTGCGTGTTGCCGTGTTCATCAACATAAAGCGAGCGCGCGCCGGCGCGGCATTTCCATGAAGGCTGTTCGCCTTCCAGCAAACGCTTGCCATACTCGTATTCGATAAAGGAATTGGGATTGCCCTGCTGATAATGATGATCCCACAGTTCAATATATTCCGGACCGTTAATCTCGATAATGCCTTTTTCATTGTGAATCGGATTGACGCTGGCAAAAAAACCCAGGCGTTTAAGCTCAGCGACGGTTTCCTTGAAATGCCCCTTGGAATTCTCACACAACACAAGATTGACATAAACATCGAACTTTGCCAGACGCCGCAAGCGTTCAAGCTTGGGCATGATCGATTTCATGGTTTTCTGAATGTAGCCGGTTTTGTCGGGCATGAGGGCATCAATGCTGACCTGCATGTTGCTGAGCCCGGCTTCGTTCAGGCTCGCAATGATTTTATCCGATACCAGAAAACCATTGGTCGTGATGGAGACTTGAGCTTCGCGATCGGCATAGGCCACAATTTCGGCAATCTGCGGATGTAACAGCGGCTCGCCTCCCAACATGGTAATGTTGATGACTTTCAGGCGATGTAGCGCGTCAATGCGCGCCTTCAAAATCTCTAATGGAATGGGCGGGGAGAAATTGTCATATTCGGTGCAATAACCGCAGCTCAAGTTGCAGCGCCGGGTAACGATCAATTGCGCCTGGATCGGAGCTTTGTAAAACAATACACGCGCAATCGAACGCAGCGGATTTTTGACGCGCATTTTTATCCTCTCTGACTGGTTGGCGTTTTGTTCCCCATAACACTCATCTTAAAATCAAAATGCGGATTTCGGAGAGCAATGTCAAGGGCAGGCTCACAGACGGGGTAGTATGAACGACACACGCGATTAACTTCTAAAACACAAAATAAAATTTTGAAAGATTCTTAACCGCGAAGGCACAAAGTCACGAAAAAACAAAAACCATGTCATCGGATTTTTCTTGGTGCCTTTGTGGCTTTTCGAACTAGTCGTATTCATTGCTGCCCGCCGGGCAGTATCGAAAAAATTTTTTTTCGACCAGATAGAAAAAACCACCTGTAAGAGTTTTATCCGCTGCTTTCTCTATTTCACTGGAAATAAGCTCAGAATTTTTTTCTACTTGAATTTTGCACGATGGTTGCCATTCGTTAAAGCTCGGCGGCCCGTCACACACAACTCCGCGAGGAGTGGAATGTTTCTAGAAGCGGTGCCCTGCAACGGTCCTCAACTCCTTTGTTTATGCCAGCAAGCTCCCGTGCAAAATATTTTGTGCATCACCCGATTGGTAGCTCGGCATCCTGATCAAACCCGCATCCATCGCGGATTCGGTCAGACTTTGTGCAAAATTCAGGTTCTAACTTTCGCGAGCTAATGACCCAAACGGTAACGAGTTTATAGTTTTCAAACTAATTCGTGCGAAAATGCCATTTGGGCCCAATAAAAATGCGCTCACCGGAATAGGCAACGACCCGCCAATAATACGTTTTGTTCGCTGCCACCTCCTCCGGCATAGCATGATTCATCACAGTCAGATTGCGTGCGATTTCTTGGGTGGCATCAAGTGTGTCGAACAAGACAGAAAAGGTCAGTGGCAATTTGCGGGGATTTTTCACACTCCAGCCCAGCCCTGAAAGCGAAGCAAGCGACGGCGTCGCGCCGTCAGAGGGTTGAGGATTCACAATAGGCAGACCGGCATAAACCGTGTCAGGATATTCGAAGCGCTTGCCGTTTTCATAAATGCTATTATCGAAATCACAACGCAGAATCAAGCCGGAGTCTTGCAGGTTTTCAAGAACAACTTTGCATAGTCCGCCGGAATCGCCGAAGGGCAGGCTGGCGCCCGCCGGCGCCGCCAGCAAGAGATACCCCTGCGCATCCGGTCCTTCCAAGCGCCAACCTTCACATATTCCGCCTTCACGCGCTCGGATGATCTCCCAGCGCGCCGGCAAATTTGTCTCCAGGCGGAATCGAAACTTATCGATGTTGCGCGGAACATGATGCGCGTTGAAGCGTATCTCCGCGCGTTGATTGACAACGCCGTGTTCTTCATAACCGATGCGGCCCACGCGATCGTCGTCATAAATCGCGCCGAGATCCAGCGTTTGCTCGAAGGAATTGCTCTCTCCCGACCAATCGATTTGCACGCGCACCGCGTGTTTGCCGTTTTTTTTCAAGGTCAAATAGCTGAGTTTGTATTGCTGGCGCAAATGGCGCGCAGCCAAAGCCCATTGTTGGGCAAATGCCGAAAAATCTTCGGCGCTGAAATATTCTCCGCCGGTTGCACGCGTCAGGTTTTCGAGCATGGCGTGCTCAGCCAGTGGGCCTGTGCCAATCGCATGAATGTGAACATTTCTTTTTAAGGCGAGTGCGCTAATCTCCTCGGGCTTATGCTCGCTGCTCGTGTCATAGCCGTCGCTAATCAACAACACGATTTTTTCATGGCTGACTTTTGGCGGGTCCGGAAACAGGCTCACACCAGCATGCAGCGCGTCCCAACAGCCCGAGGAGCCATATTCGATCCGGGATTGTAAGAACTGATCCAGTGCTTGTGTCAGGGAAAATTTATTGTTGGTGAAATTGCTGATTACTCTGGGTGTTTCATTGCGATCGTGAAATTCCACCAAAGCGATGCGGTTGGCCTGGCCGAGCGAATCAATTAACAACTTGACGTTTTTTGTGATCAACTCAATCCCAGAAAGATTGTTTTCACGCCAGAGCGCCATGCTGCGGGTGAAATCCAACACCACCACCAATTCCAGGCGTTGGCGCACTGTGGTGTGAACAAAAAAGCTGGTTTCAGTGAAATCGAGGGGAACGCCGTTTTCCAGAATGCGTGTGGCCGCCGCAATCTCTGCCGTCGGGCGAAACAATGTTTGGCCTTCGCGTTGGTGCAGCGAAAACGTGAATTGCACCTGGCTGGGCTTGATCAGGTAAGTATTGAGATCGCGAAAGTGCAGGCTGTTTTCTTCGCGGATGATCGTGGTCGAGGGCGGCTCCGGCGGCGTTGGATCCGAGGGCGAAGGGTAATGGCAAGAACAGACGAGGCCCGCGGCAAGAATGAGGGCGCTCCAGCTCAAATATTTTGTTGCAGCGACCATGATGCGTCCTGGGCCAATGCAATTTGGTGAGTAGCCAACCTCCCTTCCCCAATCACGAAATGAACTATACCCGCATCATCACTGTTTTGAAGAGGCAAGCGTTACAAAAACGATACAGATGTTTTAAGGAACAGCTGCTCGGCGGGCGACAGAAACTCAAAAAAAGACTACAAAAGCGGCTTTGATTTTACTATATTGCCATCCCATGAAAAATAAATTTTATACCTGCAATCCAATCTGATCGAAAAAGGGGTTGCACAACCCTTTTCTCGCCCGTTTCGTTTTCACCCAAAAAAGCCTGATCACCTTTTTAAACTCAAGCAGAGGTACGCAGAGTGTCGATTATTTCAGAGGTTCACAAGCGCAAAACATTTGCCATCATCAGCCACCCGGACGCGGGTAAAACAACGTTAACGGAAAAGCTGCTGCTTTACAGCGGGGCAATCCAGATAGCCGGCGCGGTCAAATCCAATAAAATAAAAAAGACGGCAACGTCTGATTTTCTGGAGATTGAAAAACAAAGAGGGATATCCGTAACCACTTCCGTTCTTTCTTTCGATTACAATGATTACAAAATCAATCTTCTGGATACGCCCGGCCATAAAGACTTCGCGGAAGATACCTATAGAACGCTAACCGCCGTGGACAGTGTTATTCTCGTCATCGATTGTGTTAAAGGCGTTGAAGAGCAGACGGAAAAATTAATGCACGTCTGCCGCATGAGAAACACACCGGTTATCATTTTCATTAACAAATTGGACCGGGAGGGCAAGGATCCGTTTGAATTGTTGGATGAGCTGGAGTCAAAGCTTTCCATCAACGTCCGGCCTTTAACCTATCCGCTGGGCATGGGTTCGCGATTCCGGGGCGTTTACAACATTTACAAAAACTCTTTTGCGTTCTACAAACCCAACAAGAGAAAAATCGAAGAAGAAATAAGCGTCTTCACCGGCTTATCCGATCCCGGCCTTGATAGAATCTTTGGCGACGACGTGCAGAAGTTACGGCACGACATTGAATTGATCGACGGCGTTTACGAGGAGTTCAATGTTGAGCGGTATTTGAGCGCCAATCTGGCCCCGGTATTCTTTGGCAGCGCGTTGAACAATTTCGGCATCAAAGAACTCATTGACACGTTCACGGAGATTGCCCCCTCGCCCACCGCCAGAGAAACGACCAACGGGGTGGTTAAGCCGGAAGATCAAAAATTCAGCGGATTTGTTTTTAAGATTCACGCCAACCTGGATCCGAAACATAGAGATCGCATTGCTTTCTTGCGGGTTTGTTCGGGCAAATTCGAGAGAAACAAGTTTTATCATCATGTTCGTTTGAACAAGCTGCGCAAGTTTGCCAATCCGGCTTCCTTCATGGCGCAAAGCAAATCTCTTCTGGAAGAGGCATTTCCCGGCGATGTGATTGGTTTATACGATTCGGGCATTTTCAATATTGGCGACACTCTCACCGAGGGGGAAACCTTGATGTTCAAGGGCATTCCACGATTCTCACCGGAAGTCTTTAGAGTTATTCGCAATGCCGATCCCTTCAAATCCAAGCAATTGGAAAAGGGCATTCAATATTTGACGGATGAAGGATTGGCGCAATTGTTTACCCAAAACTTGGGGAACACCAAAGTGGTGGGCGTGGTGGGAGAGCTGCAGTTCGACGTTTTAAAATACCGCCTGCTCAATGAATATGGCGCGCGTGTGGAGTTTCTGCCGCTGCCTGCATACAAAGCGTTTTGGCTGGAATACAAATCCCGCAAAGACATTGCCTATCTTGAACAACTATGTTCGCACAATCTTTACTTCGACAAGAACAGTAATCTCGTTTTTTTGGCGGAAACGCAGTTTGCCTATAGCATGGCGCTGGAAAAATGTCCACAGGCAAAGTTCCTGTCCTCAGTTGAACACAATGATCTCACCCTCAGCCTGGAGAATGCAGCAGAGGGTTGTCATGAATTGTAGATTATGCGCCGCACCAAAGACTGAGAAGGTTCGCGGCGTTGATGAAAGAGTTTATTATTTATGCCCGAATTGCCGGCTCATCAGCGTTGCACCGGAGCATTTTCTTTCGGCTCACGAAGAAAAAGCAAGATACCTGACCCACAACAACGGCATTGCGCATCAGGGGTATGTTGATTTTCTGAGGCGGGCCGTCGATCCCGCCCTGCCTTTCTTGAAAGAAAATATGCTGGGCCTGGATTACGGCTGCGGATATGCGCCGACTTTGTCGATCCTTCTCGCCCGGGAAGGTTATCGTTGCGACAACTACGATCCGTATTTTGTCAGCAATGATTTGAATGCGACGTATGATTTTATTTTTTCCACGGAAGTTTTCGAGCATTTCCGCCAGCCGCGACGGGATATCGAAAAAATCGTCAATCTGTTGAGGCCGGAGGGAATATTAGTGGTGATGACGGCGCGCTGGACTAATCTCGCAAGCTTTCGCAATTGGTATTACACCCGCGACGCTTCTCATGTGGCGTTCTATCACGATCAGACTTTTGCCTACCTTTGTGGCGAATTCGGCTTTCAAAAAATCAGTGATGACGGCCAGAGAGTCCTTTTGCTCAGAAAAATTTAACTTCAGGGTTTCGGATTATATCAAATTCCTTATTCATTCCCGATGACGCCGAGCCACGATTTCACCAGCATTATTCAGGCCGTGCGCGACCGCTGCGCAAGGGGTGGGATAGAATTGAATACTCATCGATGAGAACCGCCGCACAGACGCTTTAAATTTGCGGAGATTGCTGTTAAGGCGAGCAATCAATTCAATCTTCAGAAAGGTGATAATGCCAATCTATTGTCTATGCCAGTTTGAGCCTGGTCAAAAGCCGTCTCTGTCATCAATCGTGCGGGCAATCGTTTCCGAATCTGCACAACTCAGCGCACGACTGCCATTTTTCGCATCTGCCTTTCGTTTCCGGCGACCAGCTCCAAGAAATAGACGCCGCTGGCCATTGCCACGCCTCGAGCATCCCGGCCGTTCCATGTCATCTCATGATCGCCGGCGGGAAAAACGCCATCCGCCAGCGTTTTCATTAGACGCCCATTCACATCATAAATGCACAGCGAAACGCGCTTCTCGTTATCCAGATGAAATCCGATTCTGGTTTCGGGATTGAACGGATTGGGATAGTTGGGATAAAGCGTAAACGATGAGGCGGATGCAAGAGGCCGCGAAATGCCAATCGCAGGCCTTGCCAGGCCGTCACGATTCAGTTGTTCCTTTTCCAGCGTTGCCAACAAGGCAAAATCCGAGTCCGGATGTTTTTTGCAGCAACTCATCATAATAGCCGAGCGCATTCGTCAAATCCGTGGTCTCGGTGTTGCCGTTTTTCAAGTGATAGATTGATCCCAATTGAAAAAGATAATGAGCCTCATCCGCCGCAGACTCACGGTTTTTCTGCAACAACTCTGTGGCGCGGGAAATAGCGATTCCGAAATCACCGATTTGCACAAGAAAAGGCAGGCTGTGGCTGCTGGCGCTGCCGGCCAGCGCCGTGCCTACGAAATTGTCGATCAAATCATCCATGAGTCGATTGATTTCCGCATGACGTCCCAATCCCTTGTAGCAGCGAATCAAGCCGCTTACGCCAAAACCAACGTTGTCTGCCTCCGGATTCTCGTGCAGCAGCTTCAAATACAATTCGGCCGCGGCCTGTAATTCGTCGCGATTTTCCAGCGCATAGGCTTCTTTAAAGTCAATCAACGTTTTTGTCAGAGTATTGAATGGTTGTTGATCCGGCATGGTGGGAATCTCAGGCAGAACGGGGTCATAATCAACGCTGCCGTTCAGATCCTCGGGTTCGGCTTCAACCTCATGATTGGACGACCACTAGTTGCGCTCGGCCATGATCGTGCCGCTGGCGTTGGAGTTGCCCACTTCATCGCCGTCGTTGCCCTGAATTTCATTGTAACCATAATAGTCTTTAATACCTCCCTGCTGAAAATCAACGCCGAGCGAGGGATAGGAAGTGCCCGCGGTGCGCACACCGTCGCCGCCATTGCTGTGAATGATATTACCGCCATAATCCAGTGAAGGAAGAATGCTGCGAATGGTGGCATCGCTGTTGGAATAGCAGTAAATGCCGTGTTGGGTATTGCCGGTGATGGTATTGAAACCCAAAAAAGCATCGGCATTGTTGTAAAGATAAACGCCGTGAGTGGAGTTGGAAGATATGTTGTTGGACAAAATTTTCATGCTGCCGGACCCGGAAGAGGAAGCGACATAAACGCCGTAAGCATTGTCTTGCATCGTGGAGTTCTGAATCGTAAACGGGCTGGAGTTTTCTGCCAGCAAACCAAAAGAATTGTCGGTAAGCGTCGCGTGATCGATGGTTACCATGCCGTTGCTGTTTTTGATGCGAAGACCATAGGTGGAATTACGCAGGGCGCAGTAATTCAAATTTGAAGCTGCCGAGGAATTTTCAATCCAGAGGCCGGCCCAGGTGCCGGAGGCGCCGCTGCGATCAAAGGTAATGGGATTGCCGGAGGCGCCGTTCCCCTGTATGCTGCCATTTATGATCAATTTCTTACCCGCAGCGAACAAAACTGTTGTACCCGCAGAAATGGTTAAGGTGACGCCGCTGTTGACTGTGATGTTTTCGCCCACATAAACCTGGCCAGACCAAGTGGTATTCGTAGTAATGGGGCCTTCCCAATAGTTCTGACGGATATCAAATTTCACTTTTTCGTTGCCGGCGCCGCTATATTGAATGTTGAGAATCGCCAATCCGGTTCGATTGCCGTTTCGATCTGCGGTGTTGGGTGTGGTATATGGCGTAATTTTGGTTATACCGCCATTTGGAAAAAGGTCAGAAGCATCACCGTCCTTGTATATGGGAGGGGAACCAACAAAAGAACCAACAAAAGCAACATTATTATCCGCTGGACGAATATCTGGTCCGCTTGACCCTGCTCGCATGTAAGATACTCGCAATCCCTCATCAACCCCGGTATCGGGGCAAGTAGAGGGATCGATGATCTCATAATGCGTTATATTCTGCCGATACTCCAACACAAAGTAATCACTGGTTGCACCCACAGGAATACGAATGGCCTGATTGGAAGATGTCATAGCGTTCAATTCAAAACCTACTTGATCCGTCGTAATCGTCGTAAAAGCCAGCCAACCCAATAAGAATTTTTCAAATGCACTAGCCACTTCACCGCTTCCAGTAGGTGGGGTTGACCCAGCACCCGACATGAGGTTCCAGCGATGTAGTCCATTTCGGTGGCCAGAGTTCCACAATTGATGACCCAACTCGTGTGTAATAAGTTGGTGTGTGCCTTCTAAATTGTAGCAGTCCGTGCCGTAAACTCCAGAATTGTCAATCAGACTGCTAGAGCCAACGATATCGGGCTCACTAGGGTCTGAAGCATCAGAAATTGTGATTGTTCCAGCAGAGAGGTTGGTTAGATAATCACCATCAGCGACACCTCCATAATGTTGGCCACTCCCACTGCCATAAGGATATTTCGCCCGGGCACGGCAAATCAACATGATCATATCGACAACACCATCAGAATTATTATCCAAAGACCTCAAGTCATAATTATCGGCATACCACTGCAAAATAGCCTGTTGTTGGCGTGCCAGTTTGCTTTGGAAGTAA
The DNA here is from genome assembly GCA_964457925.1 of uncultured Cytophagia bacterium. GTDB lineage: Bacteria > Zhuqueibacterota > Zhuqueibacteria > Zhuqueibacterales > Zhuqueibacteraceae > Coneutiohabitans. Next base: position 1,828 of record CAYWGH010000041.1, on the reverse strand, counting down.
AATCTGAACTTGTGTTAATAGCCGGGCCTTCATAAGCATGTTCATCACCGTAAAGCCAAAGGTTCCCGTTCGACATGCGGTACCAATAAGCAGTAAGGCTATTGGGCTTGGCTGCGATGTCACTTTCCACGGTGCCGGCGCTATAAGGCGTAGTGATCAAAAACTCTCCCTCCCAGCTCGGCGAGGGCGATGATGTGCTCCAACCTTCAGTCAAACAGTTTCCGCTATCAAAGCTGTCATCTGAGAACTTGAAATACAATGCCGCAACTTTAAAATTTTTCCCGGCAGGGTTGGGATTCACCCTGTTGATAATCGGTGTATTTTTGTCTTTCCAACGAAACCCTCACCTGCGTCCTCCGGTGTACCGCAAACCCATTCTACTGATTGCGCATAGGAACGAGTCGATACCAGCGTCAAAAGTATGGCGACGGCTGCGAAGCAAATACGATAAGCTTTCATGCTTTGTCCCTTTCTGTTTACAGGTAAAGAATCTTGAGTGTTTTGACAATCCGCTGAGACCTCAACACCAGAAAATAAACTCCCTTGTTCAAAGTTTTCCCATGGCCGTCAGAATCGTTCCAAATCAAAAAATGCCGGCCACCTGGCAAACTTCCACTATGCAATAAACGCACTCTCTGCCCTAATAAATTGAAGACACTGATTTCAACTTGCTGCAAGCGAAAGGTTTCAACTTCGATTATGCTGTTGTCTCGAACTGGGTTTGGATAAACGCGCAATGACGGTTCCCGAGGAATGTTAAAACTTTCGTTCTTTTCTTCGACGCTCACGGAAGTACCATACTCAACACCATTGATTTTCGCATACAATAGAGTGTCAACACCATCCTTTGTGATTCCAATATTTTTGAAAAAAAACCAATGATAAGTACGGTCAAAGACTACCGAATCTTCTCGAATAAAAATGCCTGATTGAACTTCAGCCCAATTTCGAATGCGCTGGAAGTAAAAGGCCTTTCCAGTATCAGTGATAGCGAAAGCGCCTAAATAATCACCAATCGAATACCTCCAAATTGAACCGACGCCGCCTCGCGTGTCGATCATCGGCAAGCCGCAATATGGCATAGCTGGGAATTCGTAATCGCGATAAACGACAGTTGAGTCAGGGTTATAGTGATAATATACATAGCCTTCTTGGGGTGAAGGGTTGCCGACATCTATGATTCTCAGTAACGTCCGGTACACATGCACCGTATCAGCAATGAGCGTGTCACTGACGATCTCAAAACGCTGAGGCTTTGAGTATCCCAAATAATGCTGATATTCCCAAACGTTTCCGACCTGCAGCGGGAAGTAATCCGAGGCTTTACGCAACTGCGCATATGAACGAGCCAACAACAATGTCAGAAGCATGGCGACGGCTGCGAAGCAAATACGATAAGCTTTCATGCTTTGCCCCTTTCTGCTTACAAGTAAAGAATCTTAAGTGTTTTGACAATCCGCTGAGATCTCAACACAAGAAAATACCCCCCCTATTCAATTTTTTTCCATCGCCGTCACGACCGTTCCAAATCACAGTATGGTGACGGTTTGGCAAATTACCATGATGCAAGACGCTTACTTTCTGGCCCCAAATATTAAAAATGTTGAGCTCAATTGTATGCAACTGAAAACTCTCAATTTCGATTACGGCTTTATCATGTATTGGATTGGGATAGACACGCAATGATGGCTCTCGAGGTATATTCGGGGCCCCACTCTTGTGTTTGATGCTCAAAGAGGTGCCATACTCGATGCCATTGATTTTTGCATATACTAGTTCTACTTAGGCAGATTTCGATTTTCGTTTTTTGCGATAGCTGGCGGTGGCG
>CAYWGH010000040.1:0-52610 GCA_964457925.1 uncultured Cytophagia bacterium | reverse complement strand
GGCGCTTTTTGCCCTTTGGGCTATACGAAATGCGCTCAACCGGACAGCAGTGATTAAGAATAATAAAAATTTCTGCTTTGTCAAGATCATTCTCATTGAGCGGCATTGCTTGCCGGCCTAACGCGGTTGTTTGGGAACGACAACAGTTCTTCCCAATCAAGGATTGACGTTTAACTTGAAGAGATCAGATTCACTGCTGAGAGGCAGAGTTCGCTGGGAATTCTAATAAATCTTACTCTGCGATCTCCGCGCCACGGCGGTGATTTTTGGAATGTGGCATAATCGAGTTAGCTAACTTTCCCAATCTCCAACCGCGAATGGACGCGTATCATTGCGAACTCAAAATGCGCCAGCATGAATGCTGTTCCTGGCAGCAACGCTTGAGCGAAAGAATATTTTCGAGATGGCTGCATGGCGTTGAAGTAAAGCCGCAAGGATCACAGCTTTGCCTTTTTTGTTACCGTGCGTTAGCAGAACGACTGAATTGAGTGTTTATTTGTTCACAAGTTTTTGAAATTATTCACTAAATGTATGCTATTTTCGAAAAAAAACTTGACTTTAATATGATTCTCAGTTATCATTGGGTGAAAGTGGATAAAAGTAGGGAATAGTGGGGATTAATGGAAGGTAGGGGTAAGAAGCCGTGGTTGAACTCTCTGAAATCATTCCAAAATTTTATGGCCGCTTTAAGCAGAGCTTAGACGATAAGGGCCGCGCCGCCATTCCGGCCAAGATTCGTGAAATCGTCGATCTGCGCGACATGAAGTCGCTGGTTTTGCGGCTGATGGAAACGCCGAATGCAAGTTTCATTCGTGCGTATCCCGCCTCTTATTTCCGCGAGAAGATCCTTCCCATGGCTTCGAATATCGACGAGGAAAGTGAGCTTGGCACCTACCAGATGCAGGCAATCTTAGCCTCCTGTCATCAGGTACGGCTGGACAATCAAGGTCGCATCAACATTCCGACGGAGTTATTGCAAGCCGCCAAAATCACTAAAGAGATTCGCTATGTCGGGATGGGCGATTTTTTTGATATGTGGGACGTCGCAAACTACGAACAGTTTTTGGAAGCAGGACGCAGCGGCGCGCTCAAGGGTTAGTCTGTGTCAACCCCCAAGCTACAACAAGGCGAGTATCACGTTCCGGTTTTAGTGCGCGAGGTGATCGCATTCCTGCTCACCGACAAAAGCGTGACGCTGGTGGATGCCACGGTGGGTGACGGCGGTCACAGTCTGGCGCTCTTGGAGGCGAATCCGAGCCTGCGCGTAATCGGCCTGGACGTCGATCCACAATCCTTGGCCGTAGCGCAGCAACGATTGGCAAAGTTTGAAAACCGATTTTTATTGGTGAATGGCAACTTCCGGCATATGACCAGTCTCCTTACAGCAAACGGCATTACCGCGGTTGATGGTGTGCTGGCCGATTTGGGCATGAGTTCACGCCAAATCGATAGGCCGGAACGCGGCTTCAGTTATCTCGATGAGGGCCCGCTCGATTTACGCCTGAACCCCTCCCTCCCCCAAACTGCAGCGGAGCTGATGGCGGCTCTAGACCAAGACGAACTGGTGCGTCTTCTGCGGGACTATGGCGAAGAAAAGCAAGCCCGGCCCCTCGCGCGAGCCATCGTGCAACAACGACGGCGGCACCCGATCCGGACGACGACTGATCTTCGCTTGATTATCGAAGGCGTCGTGCGCGGCCCTCATCGGATTAAATCATTGGCGCGCGTATTTCAAGCGCTGCGCATCGCGGTGAACGAAGAGCTGCAAGCCTTGCGGGAGTTTTTACCGCAAGCCTTCACACTGCTTTCCTCCGGCGGGCGCATGGCGCTCATCAGCTATCATTCGCTGGAAGATCGCCTGGTGAAAGAATTCTTTCGCGCGCAAGCCCTGTCTTGCATCTGTCCGCCGGAATTCCCGGTGTGTGTGTGCGGCAAACAAAGCCAGGCTGTGATTCTGACCCCCAAACCCGTTACACCCGGCGCGGAAGAGTTAGCCTCGAACCGGCGCAGCCGCAGCGCCAAGTTGCGCGTCTTGCAAAAACGATGAAAATGGCGAAACCCAAAACCGGCGTGCGCCGCCCCGCAGCGCTGGCGAAGCGCAAGGCAGCGCCGCGCTCGCAAGTCATCAACGCCAGCGGCAAAGTTCGCCTCAGGCTGCGTCAGCCCACGGTTGCGAGTCCCGGCATGGGCAAAGTCTGGGCGGTTTTGCTGGCGCCGTTTTTCGTTCTTTTGATTTTCGGTTTATTGTTGATTTGGGAGCGGGTGGCGGTGGAGCGCTTGGCAAAAACAGTTGCGCAGTTGGAAGTTGCCAAACTACAGCTTGTCGAGCAAAACACGCGGCTGGTCGTGCAAGCGGAGCAGCTTGGCGGTTATGGCCGCATTTCAAAAATCGCACGGGAGCGCTTGCACATGATCAGAGTGGCCACCAAGCTGATCGTCGTTTCACAGGAATGAAGAAGCAATTTCATACAGCCTCGTCGCGGCGGGACACGCCGTTGAAACGGAAAACCAAAACGGCTGACGCAACCCAGCCGAATCGCATCGTTTTTATTGAAGCATTTTTTTTACTCTTCGCCCTTATTTTAATCAGCCGCTTGTTGTATATCCAACTGCTGCAACGTGGGAAATATCAAAGCGCCGCGAAAAGCCAGCATTATTCCGCCATTCCTTTGGAAGCGCAACGCGGCCTCATTTATGATCGCAATCACAATATGCTCGCTTTGAACGATGCCAGCATCTCGGTCGGCGTGGATCTGCGCCAAGTCAAAGATCGCCGCGGTTTGGCGCACAAGTTGGCGCGCATTTTAGGCGAATCTGCCGCAACGTTGTTGGAGCGTATGCGCACCGACCGCCCGTTCGTCTGGCTCAAACGCCGGCTTGACGCCGAGCTGGCCAAGAAAATTGAGGCGAGCCATTTGCCCGGCATTCGCATCGAGAAAGACATGCGCCGCCGTTATCCTCACAAAGAAATTGGCGCGCATGTGATCGGCTACACCGATGTGGATAATCGCGGCATCTCAGGCGTCGAATTGACCAACGATTCTTTGCTGGCGGGACAGGATGGCCGCAAATTTTTGCAGAAAGACGCAATCGGCAATTCCTTTCCCAATCTCGCCATGCCGGATGTGCCGCCGGTTCACGGCCAGCACATTTTTTTGACGCTGGACTATGTCATTCAGACGATTGCCACCGAAGAGTTGCGCTCGGCCATGGATTTTTTTGACGCAAACCATGGCGCCGTGGTGGTCACTAACCCACAAACCGGTGAAATTTTGGCGATGGTGAACGAACCGGGTTTTGACCCCAATAATCCCGGCGCCTATTCTGCCGGAACGCGGCGCAATCGCGCGGTCGCCGATCAATTTGAGCCGGGTTCGACATTTAAGCTCATCACCTTCGCCGCGGTTTTGCAGGAAAATGTGCGCCGTCCGAAAGACGTCATTTTTTGTGAAAATGGTGCGTGGAAGTTTGCTGATAAAGTCATCACCGATCACGGCGAACGCTACGGCAATCTCAGTGTGGCGGAGGTGTTGGCGAAATCGAGCAACATCGGCGCAACCAAACTGGCACGTCTGGCGCGCAAGGAAAAATTTTATCCCTATGCGCGTGATTTCGGTTGCGGCATGCTGGCGCGCGCCGGCATCGAGGGTGAAGCGAATGGCACGCTCAAAATGCCCGGCGAATGGTCCGGTTATACGATTGCCGCGATGGCCATGGGGTATGAAGTGTCCGTAACCGCCTTGCAAATGGCAATGGCTTACGGCGTCGTGGCCAACGGCGGTTTGTTGCTGCAGCCAAAGATTCTCATGGCGCGCAGCGACGCGCACGGCCGCGTGGAACGCTTCGACAAGCCGCAAGTTGTGCGGCGTGTTTTGACCAAAGAAGTGGCGGCGGAACTTTCACACATGCTCGAAGGCGTGGTGAAGAACGGCACGGGCAAAAATGCCGCCCTGGAGGGCGTCCGCGTCGCCGGCAAAACCGGCACCGCGCACCGCGCTCTGCAAAATGCGCGCGGCTATTCGCGCAGCGATTACATCTCTTCGTTTGTGGGATTTTTTCCGGCGGACCAACCGCGCTATTTGATCTATGTCATGCTCGAAAATCCCCGCAGAGATCATTGGGGCGCTTCTGTCGCAGCGCCCACCTTCCGGCAAATTGCGCAGCGCATTCTCGGCGCGGAGCCCTCGCCCGCGGAGCGGCCCGGCAGGCCTCATGAAAATTTCACGGAAAACTACAGCGAGACAATTATGGACACCCGCAAAATTGTGTTGCCCGATCTCACCAGCCGCCATCGCAACGTTGGCGAAGAAATTTTGAAAAGTCTTGATCTCAAGCCGATTTGGGACGGCGAAGGCGATTTTATCTTGAATCAAATGCCGCCGCCCGGCTCAACGGTGTTGCGCAATTCACCGATTACCTTGCAGCTTTTTGAAGTTGGCCAAACGGCGCGGCAAGCGCGCATGCCCAATCTTGTGGGGCTTTCGTTGCGCCAGGCTCTGCGCCAACTTTCTGTTGCAAATGTGGAAGCGCGCGTGGTGGGCAGCGGCTCGGTGGTGCAGCAGTATCCGCCGCCCGGCACGCCCATCAGTTCGGGTGTGCGTTGCGAACTGCGCTGCCGCTCCGAGGTTGTGGTCGCGCAGGAGGCCGTGTTACAATAAAATATGCCGGCACGATGAATTCGATTAGCCCGAGTTTGCAGCAATGACTCAAATCGTTTTGACGGCATGACTATTAGCATGATTGCGACGTGAGGCGAGTTGCTCTATGCCGATCATTCTAACATTGGGAGAAGTGTTGCGCGCGTGCGGCGCGCAGGCGCGTTTTACGGGCGATGACAGCATACTCAGAACACGCCCGGCAGCTTTTTCCATAGACTCGCGCGCCTGCCAGCCAGGCGATTTGTTCTTCGCGTTGTCCGGCGACAAGTTTGACGGCCACGACTTTCTGAACCAGGTGTTCGAGAAGCAAGCCTTGGCGGCAGTTGTTTCCGCAAGCAAGTACGATCAAAATCAGCGCGCGCGTCATAATGCCATCATCGTCGCCGATGTGCTGCAAGCCCTGCAAAATCTCGGTCACCTCCTGCGCAAGCGCTGGGGCGGACCTGTGCTTGCGCTTACCGGCAGCAACGGCAAAACCACGACAAAAGAAATGGTGGCCGCGGTTTTGGCGCAAACAAAAGTCACGCACAAAACCTTGGGCAATCTGAACAATCATATCGGCGTGCCGCTCACATTATCACAGCTTACCCATGCGCACGAAACGGCGGTTGTTGAAATGGGCGCGAATCATTTCGGCGAGATTGCGCGGCTGTGCGAAATCGCCGCCCCGCAATTCGGTTTGATTACCAACATCGGCCGCGCGCACATTGAATTTTTCGGAGATCTCGCCGGCGTGGCGCGAGCCAAAGGTGAGTTGTTTCATTATCTGCATCAACAAGATGGAATTGCATTCTTAAACGCCGATGATCCATTGTTGCCGGCGGTGCATCCTGCCGGTTTGAAAGCCGTGACCTACGGCCTGCAAAAACCGGCGCAGATTCAAGGCGCGATCAAAGAGATCGATGCGAGCGGGCATGTCACGCTGGCCTGGCGCGGCGTCAAGATTCGCTTGAATGTGCCGGGGGCGCACAATGCCAGCAATGCGCTTGCCGCCGTTGCGGTGGGAAATTTTTTCGGGCTTGAGGCTGCCGCAATCAAAGCGGGAATTGAAAGTTGCGCCAGCGTGGCGAAGCGTATGCAAATCGTGCACAAGAATGGCATGATGATCATTAACGACGCCTACAACGCCAACCCGGAGTCCACCAAGCTCGCGCTGGAATTCCTGGCGCAGCAACCGCTGCCTGAGCACGCCCGGCGCGTCGCCATTTTGGGCGACATGCTGGAATTGGGCGCAAGCGCCGAGGCGGCGCATCGCGAAATCGGCGAGTTCATCACCACGTTGCCGATCCAAGCGGTGTTTGCTTACGGCCCGCTCACGAAACATCTCATTCAAGCCGTCGGGCAATATTGCTGGGCCGAACATTTTGAAAACAAGCAAAACTTGATTGCCGAGGTGAATCGTTCCGTGCGCCCGGGCGATGCGTTGCTGCTCAAGGGCAGCCGCGGCATGGCCATGGAAGAAGTGTTGGAGAAGTTGCCAGAGGTTTAACCTTTTCTCTTTATTCTGCGCATCCTTTGGCGCGCCAGGCATGATCGCGCCGGAGCAAGCACGAAAAGGAGCCGTCAATGCTGTATTATCTGCTTTACCCGCTGCGTGAGCATATTTCCGGCTTCAACTTGTTTCAGTACATCTCGTTTCGCGCCGGCTTTGCCGCGATTACAGCATTGTTCATCAGCTTCGTCGTTGGCCCGCGCATCATCAATCTTTTGCGTGAACGCCTGATCGGCCAGGAAGTGCGCAAAGATGGCCCGCAAACGCATCTAAAAAAGCAAGGCACGCCCACCATGGGCGGCTTGATCATCCTGGCGGCCGCGTTGTTGCCGACGTTGCTTTGGGCGCGCGCGACGATCTATGTCGGGCTCGTCGTGCTCGCAACCGTGTGGATGGGCGTCGTTGGCTTCATTGATGATTATTTAAAAGTCGTGCGGAAACTTCCCAAAGGGTTGTATGGCCGCTACAAAATCGTCGGGCAAGTTTCACTCGGTTTCGTATTGGGCAGCATCATCTTTTTTGCGCCGCAGTTCGACGGCATCGCAACACTGACCACGGTTCCGTTCTTCAAAAATTTCGAATTCGATCTCGGTTTGAATCTGGGGTTTCCCTACAACTACATTCCGTACGTGTTGGTGGTGATTTTTATCATCACCGCAACGAGCAACTCGGTGAATCTCACCGATGGTTTGGATGGATTAGCGGTGGGATTGATGGCGATTTCTGCCGCCGCATGGGCGCTGATTTGTTACGTCTCTGGCCGCACGGATTTTAGTGATTATTTGAATATTCTTTATCTGCCGGGCGCCGGCGAGTTGACCGTTTTTTGCGCCGCCTTGTTCGGCGCAGCGTTGGGATTTCTCTGGTATAATGCGCATCCCGCACAAGTGTTCATGGGAGACACCGGCTCGCTTGCGCTTGGCAGCGCGTTGGGCGCTCTTGCCGTTCTGGTCAAGAAGGAGTTGTTGCTGCCAATCATTGGCGGCATATTTGTGGCCGAAAGCCTGTCGGTGATCATTCAGGTTTGGTACTTCAAGCGCACCGGCGGCAAGCGCATTTTTCGCATGGCGCCGCTGCATCATCACTTCGAATTAAAAGGCTGGAGTGAACCGCAAGTCGTTGTGCGCTTTTGGATCGTCGGCATTCTGCTGGCATTGCTGACACTGACCACGTTCAAGGTACGTTAACGAATGTTGCCTTAATCGGTGAGAGGCGTTCGTTTGAAATGTCATGCAGGCGAATCTCGCTGGGTACTCGGCGTTATGCCGGTAACTTCACAAGATATCTTCTGCACGACAAACAAGGATGGACAAATTTTTCAAGGTAACCGCGTACGAATTCGCATGGCTGCGATAATTTTCTGAACTGCTTTTGGGTGATACTGTTTATCATTTTGAAGATTTTTAATGCGCCGTCAAAATTTAGATTTGATTCTGCTGATTGCCGTTCTGTTTCTGCTGCTCCTCGGCGTTTGCTTCGTGTTTACCGCAAGCTCGGCACGCGCCGAACGGCTGCACCAGGACAGCGCATTCTATCTCAAGCGTCAAATGCTGCGCTTGCTGCTCGGCTTGTTGCTCGGTTTTTTGATGATGCGCCTGGATTACCATAAAATACTGCAAATTTCGCCGCTCATCTACGTGGTCAGTCTGGCGCTGCTGGTGTTTCTGCTGTTTGCCCCGGAATCGTGGATGATTCGCGGCTCGCGGCGCTGGCTCATGCTCGGCCCGGTGCAATTTCAACCGTCGGAATTGGCAAAATATGGCCTGGTGTTCTACCTCGCCATGAATCTTGCCAAACCCAAGCTCGACCTGCGCAAGTTCGGCGACGGTTTAGCGCCGCAATTGCTGCTCATCGGCGCAATCGTCATCGTGGTCGCCCTCGAGCCGGATCTGGGCTCGGCATTGATAATCGCAGCGGTTGCAATGTGCCTGCTCTTTCTCGCTGGCGCGAAATTGGCGCACTTGTTCGCGCTACTTTCCACCGCAGCTTTAGTGATCGTTGCCTTCACTGCCAAAGTTGCTTACCAGCGCGGCCGCGTCGAGTCGTTCGTGGAATCGTTCTTGGGCAATGCCGAACCTGCCTGGCAGGTCAAACAATCACTCATCGGATTGGGCACCGGCGGCCTCACAGGTTTGGGATTGGGCAATAGTAAACAAAAACTGATGTTTTTGCCCGATCCCTTCACCGATTTCATCATGTCGATTATCGGTGAAGAGCTTGGTTTGCTCGGCGCGTTGACGGTTGTTGCATTGTTCCTGCTCATTCTGTGGCGCGGTTTTCACATTGCGCGGCATGCGCCGGATCAGGAAGGCCGTCTGGTCGCCTGGGGCATCACCTGTGTGATTGGTTTGGGCGCATTCATCAACATGGCGGTTGTCATGAATCTGTTGCCGACCACGGGCATTCCGCTGCCCTTCGTGAGTTATGGCGGCACCGCATTGATTATGAATCTCATTGGCGTCGGCGTCTTGTTGAATATTTCGCGCAGCGGCAAGCCTGCCGCCGCGAAGGGAATGTCTCAGGTGCCGCTCGCGAAGGTGCAATGGTATCGTGACCGCAAGCGTTGAATCTGCCGCGCCGGAGTTGCGCCTAATGTTTGCCGGCGGCGGCACCGGCGGCCATCTGTATCCTGCGATCGCGATTGCCGAGGCGTTCCGACAACGCGTATCCTCCGTGCAAACGCTGTTTATTGGCACAGAGCGCGGACTTGAGGCGCGCGTGTTGCCGAGTTTAGGTTATCGGTTGCAGCTTGTGCCCGTGCGCGGCCTGCTGCGCAAATTGACCTGGAGTAACCTGATGGTTCCGGTTGATCTCATGCGCAGCGTGTGGCAATGCCGAACGTTGCTGCGCGAATTTCAGCCGCACCTCATCATCGGCACGGGCGGTTATGTCAGCGGTCCGGCGTTGCTCGCGGCCCGGCTCGGTAAAAGAAAATTTGTGATCCAAGAACAAAACAGCTTTCCCGGTTTGGTCAATCGCATGTTCGGCAATCATGCGGACGCCGTGTTTCTGAGCTTCGAGGAAAGCCGAAAATATTTTCGCAAACAGCATCACCTGCATGTGGTGGGTAACCCGGTGCGCAGCAATTTAAAGACTCGTACGCCGGCAATGCGGCAACAAGCCGCGCAAAAATGGCAGTTGCACGCCGATAAAACGACGTTGCTCGTGTTCGGCGGCAGTCAGGGCGCGCGCCGCATCAATGAAGCAGTTGCCGCGCTCTTGCCGCGCTTGACGCAATTGCCCGGATTGCAAGTCTTGTGGGTTACCGGGCCGAGTCATTTTGAGCGGATTGCAGGAATCACACAACAGCAAACCGTGCGCGTTGTGCCCTATATCGACGATATGAATTTGGCCTATGCCCTCGCGGATTTTGTGCTGTGCCGCGCCGGCGCCACCACAATTTTTGAATTGACGCTCTGCGGGCTGCCGTCGCTTCTGATTCCGTTTCCGTTTGCGACGGCAGATCATCAAACCTTCAATGCGCGCGCGCTGGAAAAGGCCGGCGCTGCCAGCGTCGTGTTGGAAAAAGATCTGCAGGTTGATGCGCTGTTCGGCATGATCAGCAGGCTTGCAACGGACGTGCATATTCGGCAGCAGATGGCCAAAGCTGCCCGCACGCTCGCCCGGCCAAACGCTGCGGCTGAAATTGTCGAGATTTGTATGAGCATAATTGAGCGAAAAAATTAAAAACGCGTTCGGACGTGGCAATTTATGGAAAGCCCTGCCGGTTTAAAACAAGACGGTTATTCGGGGCGCCGCCCGGGTGGCAGCTTCTGGATAACAGAATATCAACAAAACAAGAACATGAATTTTGAGGATATGAGTCTATGATCACGCAGCGCTACAGCAAGCTATTCTTTTTTACGACGACATTCCTGTTGAGCGGCTTGCATTTGCAGAATTGGGTCGGCGCAGATGCCAGCTTCACAGTGCAGCGCGTCTCTGTCAAAGGCAACTCGTTCTTGAGCGCCGAAACGATTTTAAAAACCGCACAAGTGCCGCAAGGCGAGCGCACGTATCGCGTCGATGTTTCACAAATCGAAGAGCAGCTCGAAACCTTGCCGTTCGTGGAAGAAGTGCAAGTCAGCCGCATTTTCCCATCGACCGTGCAGATTTACGTCAAAGAGCGCGAGGCGATTGCCTTGTTGAGCGCGAAAGGCCTGAGTCCGATTGCCGCCAACGGGGAAGTCTTGCCGCAAGTCGAAGCCGGCGTGCGCCTGGATTTACCGGTGGTGTCCGGCGTGTCGTTCAAACAGGAGAATTCCAGAAAAGTATTGTCCGAATCGGGAAAATTTCTTTGTGATTTTATCAGTGTGTTGCGCACCCAAAATCCGGTGATGTATCACGACGTTTCCGAGTTTCATCTTGACGGCAAAGGCAATCTGGTTTTGTTTCTCTATTCTCACGGGGTTCCGGTTTACTTGGGCAAACAGCAATGGCTGGAACGTTGCGATCGTTTGCAAACGGTGTTGCAACAATTGCCGCACAATGGCAACGGCCTGGCTGCGATCGATTTGCGCTTTGAAAATCAAGTCGTGACGCGAAGAACATGAAGCCGGTGGCTGGCGCAGCGGTAAGGAATAACCAGCGACGGGCATCTTAACCACAAGACTTTAGGAGACAATTTTATGGTACTCGACTACATTTGCGCGCTGGACATCGGCACAACCAAAATCTGTGCGCTGATCGCCGAAGTCGATGAGCACGGCCAGCTCAAGATTATCGGCATGGGCACGGCGCCGTCCGAGGGGCTGCGCCGCGGTGTCGTCATCAATCTCGAACGCACGGTCAACTCCATTCTACGCGCGAAAAACGAGGCCGAGCGCATGGCCGGCGTTGAGATTCAAGCCGTTTATACCGGCATTGCCGGGGATCATATTCGCAGCGTCAACGGCCGCGGCGTGGTTGCGGTGACCGGCGAAGATCACGTCATCACCCTTGAAGATCGCCGCCGCGTGATCGATGCAGCGAAAGCAGTGGCGCTGCCGTTCGATCGCGAGATCATTCATATTTTACCGCAAGCGTACATTGTTGACGATCAACGCGGCATCGATGATCCGGTGGGCATGAGCGGCGTCCGTTTGGAGGCCGAGGTGCATATCGTCACCGGAGCAGTGACCTCGGCGCAGAATATCTGCCGCTGCATCGAGCGCGCCGGCATGGTGGTGCAAGATCTCGTGCTTGAACCGCTGGCTTCAAGTTTCGCCACCCTCACGGACGATGAAAAAAATCTGGGCGTGGCGTTGCTGGATATCGGCGGCGGCACCACGGACATCGCGATGTTCTACGAAGGCTGCATCCGGCACACGGCCATCGTCGGACTCGGCGGCAAGAACATCACCAATGATTTGGCGCATGGCCTGCGCACGCCCATTGAGCGCGCGGAATTGCTCAAAATCGCCTACGGCGCCGCGGTTCACACCGATAACGAACGCGATGACACCGTGGAAGTTTTCGGGGGCGGCGGCCGGCGGCCGCGCAAAGTCTCGCGCCAGGTTTTGGTTGACATCATCCAACCGCGCGTCGAAGAGATTTTGGAGTTGACGCTGGCGGAGCTTAAAAAATCCGACTACTTCAAGCTTATGACGGCAGGCGCAGTTCTCACCGGCGGCTGCGCCATGTTGCCCGGCATCGTCGAATTGACCGAATCGATTTTCGATATGCCGGTCAAGCTCGGCATCCCCAACACGGTGAATTCCGTGACCACGGAAGTGAATAAACCCAATCATGCCACCGGCGTCGGATTGGTGCTTTATGGCTTTGAGCACAAAAATGATGTGGAAGGCCTGACCAGTCCGAATGAAACGCATTTGTTCGACAAGATCGCCGATCGCATGAAACGCTGGTTTGGCGTGGTGAATCGCGCGGCCTAGTGAAGTAGTAGCGCCTTCAGGCGCTGGTTCCTAATCACTGAAGCCCCTGCAAGGGGCTACTACGAACGAAGACTCTCAGCAAGGAGATTTCTCCATGAACCTCAGATTGAATTTTGACGAAGGCAGCTTGATGGCGGCGCGCATGAAGGTGGTGGGTGTGGGCGGCGCCGGATGCAACGCTGTGAATCGCATGATCGCCGCGGGCTTGACAGGTGTTGATTTCGTTGCCATCAACACCGATATGCAAGCCCTCGACACCTCCAAATCAACGCAACGATTGCAAATCGGCAAAACCACCACGCGCGGCCTGGGCGCGGGCGCTGATCCTGAAATTGGGCGCAAAGCCATTGAAGAAGATCGCGACATGGTGGCGGAAATTCTCGACGGTTGCGACATGGTGTTCGTTACCTGCGGCATGGGTGGCGGCACCGGCACCGGCGCTGCCCCGATCGTGGCGGAGATTGCCAAAGATCGCGGCGCGCTCACCGTCGCGATCGTCACCAAACCGTTCGCGTTTGAAGGCAACAAGCGCCTGAAACGCGCGGAAGAAGGCTTGCACGAGTTGAAGCAGCGCGTCGATACCATGATCGTTATTCCGAATCAGCGGCTGCTCTCCGTTGTGCCCAAAGGCACGCCGCTGGTTGAAGCGTTTCGCCAGGCGGATGATGTGTTATTGCACGCTACGAAAGGCATTTCGGATTTGATCTCGATTCCGGGACTGGTCAATCTCGATTTTGCCGACGTGCGCACCGTCATGAGCGAGATGGGCGATGCCTTGATGGGCGCAGGTTTGGCGCGCGGCGAGGAGCGCGCGATTCAAGCGGCGCAGCAAGCCATTTCAAGCCCTCTGCTCGAAGACATTTCGATTGCCGGCGCCCTCGGCGTTTTGGTGAATATTACCGGCGGCAGCAACATGACGCTGCATGAAGTGAACGACGCCGCGACCGTGGTTTCGGAAGCGGCAGGCAGCGACGCCAACGTGATTTTTGGCGCCGTCATCGATGAAAACATGGGCGATGAAGTCCGCGTTACAGTGATTGCCACGGGCTTTCGCCTCAACGGCCGCCATCCTTCTGCGAGCCGGCAGAATCGTGTTGCACGTTTTTTTGACACGACAATTAAAGAACTCGATATTCCAACCTATCAGCGTCGCGAGAAAAATGGGCATAATGGCCATAACGGGCACGCCGAGCCGATCATTCGTCCTCTGGAAGATGAATACGTTCCGATGCCTGACGCGCCGGCAGATTATGATGTGCCGGCATTCTTGCGTAAGCGGATGGGCTCATAGCACTCTGTTACCTTGTATTTGAAGGGACATTCTTTCGAAAGGTCATTCAGACGAATCTAGTGAAGCGTTCCGCATCAGGCCCGGAACTTCGGAGTTCTGCCGCAGCAGAACTGTGGGATAACAGGGCGCTGCTTGATATATTCTATAACAATGCGCTAACAGCGCCTGTCATGAGATAGCATGGGGGAGGCGGATTGCGACGAACTTGAATTTGATTACACGCGCACACGGTGAGTGAGTTGTACCACGGCTGACGGCCCTGCGATCTTCGCTCTTGCAGCAAATCGCGGGGCTGTCGTTTTTAAAAAGGCTTGCATTTGTGGTGCGATTATGGCATTTTTCAATCCGTGGTTTGGGCGTCGGAATTACAAAAATGGAGCAATGCGGTTGAAGGAATGGATTCCATGATGAATCAGCAGGCTGATCCCGCGACAGGCGTTGGACATGACGCCTTGCGGCGCTCGGATGACGAGTTGCTCGTGGCCATGGCGCAATGCGAGCAACAGGCCTTAGCCGAGTTGTATGATCGCTATGCCATTGTACTTTACACGCTAGCGCTGAAAATTCTGGGCAACGCCGCGACGGCGCAAGACGTGGTGCAAGAGGCTTTCCTCACAGCTTGGCGTAAGGCCGCGCTTTACTCGCAGAAACGCGGCAATGTGCGTACCTGGCTGATTGTGTTGTGCCGCAATTTGGCGATAGATCATTATCGCGCCAAGATGCGCCAGGCCTCGCGCCGGGTGGAATTGGAATCTGTCGGCGAAATTCTGATCGAACATGATCAGAGTCCGGCAGATGCGGCGGTGGCAAGAGAAGATGGCCGATTGTTGCGGCAAGCGCTCGAACAGCTTCCGCGTGAGCAGCGGGACGTAATCGAGTTGGCCTACTTTCGCGGGTTGAGTCAATCCGAAATTGCCGAAGCAACCAACACGCCGCTGGGAACCGTTAAAACGCGCACGCGCCAAGCCATGATGAAGTTGCGCGGCTATCTCATGCAAGCCGGCAGCATGGCCTATTAGAAATCAGATAACCATTAAGCCAAACGCAGATCAATATGATAACGGATGATAATGACTTGTTGGGCGCCTACCTCATCGGAGCGCTCGACGATAAAGAACAACAGCATGCAAAAAAAATCGTTGCGGAAAATTCACCTCCTGTCCGGGCAGCGATTTCCAACTGGGCGCGCCTCCTGACCGCGCTGCCCTTTTCATTGGAACCGGCGGCGCCTCCGGCAGATTTAAAAAAGCGTTTGTTGAATGCGATTGGCGACGAAGCCGCGCCGGTATCCCTTCAACACCAGCAGGCGGAAACGCCGGTTGCCGGCAAGTCTGCCGCGCAAAACGCGAATGAGGTTCAAGTATGGAAAAACTGGAAGCGCCCTTCTGGTCCGGCTGATTTTTTTCTGCAACGCGGAAGCGAAGGCGAGTGGGAACCAACGGCCGTGGCGGGCGTGGAGGTCAAAAAATTATTTGTTGATCAAAAGCGTAACTATGCCACCATGCTGGTGCGCATGGCCGCGGGCACGGCATATCCCGGCCATCGCCATGCCGGTTTTGAGGAATGTTACGTGATGCAGGGCGATTTGCATGTGGGCAATATCGTGATGCATGCCGGCGATTATCAACGCGCCGAGGGCGGCTCGATTCACGATGTGCAAAAGACTGAGCAGGGCTGTTTGTTGTTCATCGTTTCTTCCCTGGAAGATGAATTGCTATAGGCAGCAATATTTTGAGAGCACAATTTCACCACCTCGAGAGCAGCGGCAAACTGGTTATGCTTTTTATTCGTATTGTTGAAAACTCTCAAGATGCAAGATGACCGACGAACGAACGCAAACTCTCGCCGACGGATTTGTGCTCGGCAGCCTGGAGCGAGCCGAGGCCGAAGAATTTTCCCGGCGTCTTGCGGCGGGAGAGCCGTCTGCCATTCACGCCCTGAAGGAGGCGCAACGCGTGCTGGCGGGCCTGCCGTATGCGCTGCCGCCGCAAACGCCGCCTGAGGCGTTGAAGCGGAGCGTGATGCGCAAAGCACACGAGACTGCAAGCGAGTCCTCGCCACCGGTATCCGCGCAAGCGGTCGCCAACATTCGCACGATGCCGCAACGCCAAGTCTTGCCCACGAGGTGGCGAACATGGGCGCTTGCGGCAAGTTTGGTGCTCGTGGCTCTCAGCGGGGGCTATATTTTCAAGCAGCGGAACGACATTCAAACCCTGGCGCAGGAACAGCAAGCGTTAGCACAACAGGTGCAAGAGCAACAACGCAAGATTAAGGAGCTGGAAACGGCTCTGGCTTTTCACATAGATTTCGCAAAGGCAATACAAAAGCCGCGCGTTATGCTGGTTGATTTGAGCGCGCCGCAAGGCAACCATAGCGGTCGCGGCAAAGTGATTTTCGACCGCGAGGAACGCCGCGCCTATTTCATCTCGCTCGCGCTTCCGGCGCTGCCGGAGGATCAAGATTATCAGCTTTGGCACATCGGGAAATCGGGTCCGGTCAATGGCGGCGTTTTTCAGGTGGATAGCAGCGGCTACGCCGCGCTGCAAGTGTTGCATCTCTCTCAGAGCGGAGAAGATATTGCGGCGTTTGCCGTCACACGTGAACCGAAAGGCGGCAGCGCTGAACCAACAGTGACACAGATGTTTCTGCTCGGGAAAGCGTGAGCCTTGCGACGAGTCATCCTTTCCTTCAAGCCCGCCACGACCCTGCTGACGAAATGAATTTTGCTTGCCTACTTCCTCTTTTGCCACGCTTATTGCACAGCAATGCCAAACCAACGAACGTGACGTTGCTATGCCGGCACTCATAAAATTTTTTGAAACGATTGCGCGCTTCGTGCTGTTTTGCGGGCGCTTCCTGCGTAGCCTCTCGCGTCCGTGGCAGGATTGGCATGAAACGCTGCGGCAGATGCACGAAATCGGCAGCAAATCGCTTGTGCTCGTGGGCGTTTCCGGATTGGCCATCGGCATGGTCTTGGCGATGCAAACCAGCAGCACGCTGGCGCGTTTCGGCGGCCAAAGTTTGTTGCCGAGCATGATCGCTGTGGCGGTCTTGCGTGAAATCGGACCCATCATCACGGCGCTAGTCGTTTCCGGGCGAGTGGGCGCCGGCATCGCAGCCGAGCTGGGCGCCATGCGCGTAACTGAGCAAATCGACGCCATGGAGGTTGCCGCGCTCGATCCGTTTCGCTATTTGGTCGTGACACGCGTGCTGGCCACGATTCTCATGTTACCGGTGTTGACGATTTATGCGAATGCCCTGGCCTTGTTTGGCGGATTTGTGGCAATGCGTGTCGAAGAAAACATTTCGCTGAAACTTTATTTTGATTCCGCCCTTCGTTTTCTTAATTTTCCCACCGTCGTGCCGGCCCTGGCGAAAACCGCGATTTTTGGATTCATCATCGGCACGATCGCGTGTTATCTCGGTTATAACGCCACCGGCGGCACCTACGGCGTGGGCCGCAGTGCCATGATTGCCGTGGTGGCGTCGTCCTTGTTGATTATCATTGTCGATGTTGTGTTGGTCAAAGTGACGATCATTTTGTTTGGATGAGTAGGAGATTTCAACAAGTATAGCCCGCTGGTTCAAGCTGGCTTGGTCTGCGGCCATGATCGAAATAAGCAATCTGCATAAATCCTTTGGTAAGCAATCCGTTTTGCGGGGCGTGAATCTTGTCGTACCCCGCAGCAAGGCAGTTGCGATTCTGGGCCGCAGCGGTAGCGGCAAAAGTGTGTTGTTGAAATGTATCGTGGGATTGGTGACGCCGGATCAGGGCAGCATTAGAATCGATGGCGAGGAAATTCTGGGATTGCGCGAGCATGCCTTGAATGCCGTGCGCAGGCGCATCGGCTATGTTTTTCAAAACGCCGCGTTATATGATTCCATGACGGTGGAGGAAAATCTCGCATTTCATTTGGATCGATATGCGAAATTACCGCCCACAGAACGCCGTGAACTTGTTCGGGAAAAATTGAATTTTGTCGGCATGGCGGATGCCATGCACAAATATCCCGCGGAGCTTTCCGGCGGCATGCAAAAGCGTGTCGGCCTCGCGCGCGCCCTGGTGCTGTCCCCGGAAATCATCTTGTATGATGAGCCGACCACCGGACTCGATCCCATCACAGCGGCTGAAATCGATCGCCTGGCGGTGCGCTTGAACGAGGAAACCGGCGTCACCTCGATTGCCATCATGCATAGCCTGGCCAGTGCGCGCCGCACCGCAGACCGGATCGCCGTGTTGCACGAAGGTGAAATTGTGGCCGCCGGCACGTTTGATGAATTATGCGATCATGAACATCCGTTCGTGCAGGAATATTTTGCAAACTTAACCGGGGGGATGAGTCGCCTATGAAAAAGAACAGACTGTTTTGGCTGGGCTTGTTTACCTTCGGTGGGCTTGTGCTGTTGGTGTGGGCCATTTTTTTGCTCGGCACAAAAAAGAAAATCTTCGAGCAGACGTTTCGCCTGGTGGCGCCGTTTGAAACAGTTGCCGGTCTGCGCGAAGGTTCGCCGGTACGGCTTTCCGGCATCGACATTGGCGTTGTGGAAAAGATCGCGTTGCCCGCGGTTCCCGGCGGGAAAGTCGTCGTCGTTATGCGTTTGGATCAGAATGCGCAACCGCTGATTCGCAGGGACGCCTATGCCGTGGTTGAAACCGAGGGCCTGGTCGGCAACAAAATCGTTTCAGTCAAAGGCGGCTCACTCAGCCAGCTTCAGGTTAGTGATTACGATTCGATCGGCAGCCGCAGCCCCATCGATCTCTCCGCCATCCTCGGCAGTTTCGATGAAACCGCGCGCTATATGCAGTTGGTGACGGTGAGCCTTGATGGCATCACTTCAAAAATTCGCAGCGGTGAAGGCACGATCGGCAAGCTCGTTTATGACGAAGAATTCTATCATAATCTTGTTTCGATGACGGATCGCAGCGACTCCGCCTTTGCCGCTGCCTCGGCTGAAACCCGGCGGCTGGGTGAGTTGCTCACCAAGGTTTCCACCTTGACGGATTCGATCATCAGCCGCGTGGAAGCTGGCGAAGGCACGCTCGGCGCGTTGGTTTATAAAGACGATCTCTACAAGTTGACTTATGAAACCGTGAGCCACACGAGAGACTCCCTCTCCGGATTGATACACGACATGCGCCGCGGTCAGGGCTTGGTGGGAAGAATGATTTCGGATCAAGAATTGTCCGCGCAAGTCGACTCGTCGTTGCATCGCCTGGCGCGTTTGAATCAGGAATTGGCAGAGTTGAGCCGGGTGGCGCGGGCCGGCGCTTTCAGTTTCGCTGAAAACATGGAGGCGCTCAAACATAATTGGCTGTTCAAGGGCTATTTTGAGCGCCGCGGGTTTTGGAACCGTACCGAGTTCGAAAAAAATTATGCCGAGCGCCAGCGTGAGCTGGTTGAACGTGAGGCTCGTCTCAATGAGCATGAAAAGACCTTGAATATACAATATCAACAATTGCAGGAATTGCACAGGCAGGTGCAAAGGCGATTGCTACAAGTCGAAGAACTGGAAAAGAGACAGCGGGCTCAAAAGGAACCCGAGCAATAAAGTTTCCGGGGCGTTGCTCCGCAAAAGCAATGCTGCGGTTGTATGTTGCTAATCAGTTTTGTCCATGTGATCAACTACCATCAAGCCGAATCGACAAACCATGCCTGTTCGAGATTTTCGCTTCGACACCCCACAGCACAAATCCTCCTATGTGCAAGAAATGTTTAACCGCATCGCGCCGCGCTATGACTTGATGAACCGCCTCATGACGTTCGGGCGCGATCAATCCTGGCGCAAGCGTTTGGTTCGGCATGCCGGCGTTTCGCAAAATGCATTGGTTCTGGATATCGCCACCGGCACCGGCGATATTGCGCTGGTGGCCCGGGCCGCCGGGGCACGCGGCGTCATTGGCGCCGATTTCAGCGGCGAAATGCTGGCGTTTGCACATCGAAAAATTCAAAAAGCAAGGGGCCGCGGCAGTTCTATCCACCTCGCGGTGGCCGATGGTTTGAAACTACCCTTTCCGGATGAAACCTTTGACGCGGTTGTCACCGGATTTTCGCTGCGCAATGTTGCCAATCTCGACTTGTTCTTGCGCGAGATGGTGCGTGTGACAAAGCAAGGCGGCAAGGTTGCAAGTTTGGAAATTACCCGCCCACGCCATCGCTGGTTTCGCCAGTTTTTTGCCTGGTATTTTGGAAAAATCGTTCCTCGCATCGGCGCGCTGGTGGCCGGCCAAAAGGAGGCCTACAGCTATCTGCCTCATTCTGTCGCAATTTTCGTCACACCGGAAGAATTGCGGGTGAGATTGGAAGATGCCGGGTTGCATCATGCCCGTTTTGAAACCTTGATGTTCGGCAGCGTTTCGATTCATAGTGGCGCAAAAATTCGTGCGACGGCGAATGTTCGCGCAACTGCCACGAATGCACTCAAGAACGCCGACTCCGCCCGCCTGCGCTGAGCGGCAACACGGATAACGAAAGAGTATCCCCTCAAAAGTTACAGCGCTATTTTATTTCGACCGGAGACGTTGTAACCCTTGCAATTCATCCCTGCCTTTAATACTTTTGCCCCAATTTTTGTGACAGGAGCTGCGCTTATCGTGTTGAAAAAAATTGACCATGTCGGCATTGCCGTGCGCGATTTGGAGGTTGCCACCGCGCGCTATACCATCTTGATGGCTGTGCCGCCGCAACATGTTGAGGAAGTGGCTGAGCAAAACGTGAAGGTCGCGATGTTCGAGGTCGGCGAATCGCGCATTGAGCTGCTTGCCCCAACCTCGCCGGATTCAACCATTGCAAAGTTTCTCGATAAGCGCGGCGAAGGCATACATCATATTTGTTTCCAAGTCGCTGATTTGGAGGCGACGGTGGCGCGCTTGCGTCAGGAGGGCATGGAAATTTTGCCGGGCGCCGGCGCCATCGGCGCGGAGGGAAGCCGCATCGCATTTTTGCATCCACGCAGCGCGGCCGGCGTTTTGATCGAGTTGGTCGAAAAAAAAATTGGCTGAGAAGCGCCATTCTCGGGCGAGCATTTACTATGAGACGTATTCGTATCGGCATCGATGTTGGCGGCACCTTCACCAATGCGGTTGCAATTGATACCGCCAGCTTCAGCATCCTGGCACATACCAAAACGCACACCACGCATCGCGCCAAGGAGGGCGTGGCCCATGGCATTGTGACCGCGTTGCGCAAGCTTGTGCGCAAGGGCAGAATTGATCCGGAAGAAGTGGTTTTGGTTGCGCACAGCACAACGCAAGCGACCAATGCGTTGTTGGAGGGCGATGTGGTTCGCGTCGGTATTATCGGCATGGGCACGGGGCTGAAGTCGATGCGTGTGCGGCGCGAAACAAATATCAAGGATCTTGAGCTGGCGCCGGGCAAGATGTTGCCCACGAGCTATCGTTTTCTCGATACCAAGCGTAATTTCTCCGAGCAGGTGATCCGACAAACCATTGCAGAGTTGCAACAGGAGGGCGCCGGCGCCATCGTTGCTGCGGAAGCATTCTCGGTTGAGAATCCTCGCCGCGAACAGCTCGTGCTCAACCTCGCGCAAGAGATGGGGCTGCCCGCCACCTCGACGCAACAAGTTTCCCAGCTTTACGGTTTGCGGATGCGCACGCGCACGGCCGTTATTAACGCCGCCATTCTGCCGGTGATGATTGCCACGACGGAATTGATGGAACGCAGCCTGCGCGAAACCGGTATTCATGCGCCGCTAATGATCATGCGCTCGGACGGCGGCATTATGGATGTAAAAGGCATGCGGGAGCGTCCCGTGCTGACGCTTTTGTCCGGACCGGCAGCCGGCATTGCCGGCGCATTGATGTATGCCTCAGTTTCTGAGGGAATTTTTTTGGAAGTCGGCGGCACCAGCACCGACATCAGTTTGATTCATCACGGCCAGGTTGAGGTGCGGACGGCGCGCATTGGATCTCATAAATTGTATGTCAAGGCTCTCGACACACGCACGATTGGCGTGGCGGGCGGCAGTATGGTTCGAGTTCGCCACGGCGAGATTTTTGACGTCGGCCCGCGCAGCGCTCACATTGCCGGCATGCCCTATGAAGCCTTCAGCTCGATAATCGATCTGCATGACGCCGAGCCCACCTTGGGTGCGCCGAATCCCGGCGATCCTTCGGATTATGTTTTTTTGCACAAGGAAGGCAAGCGGTTTGCGCTCACCGTTACCGGCGCAGCCAATCAAATGGGCCTGGTTCCGGATCATGATTATGCTCGCGGCGGCCAAAAAAATGTGGGCATGAGTTTCACGAAATTGGGGCGCTTGCTCGATCAAACGCCGGAAAAAGCCGCGGAAACGATATTGCGTCTTGGTTGTAAACGCATCGCAGCCGCGGTGCAAGAGTTGATTGACCGGCATGAATTGCATCGCGAGAATTTGCGTTTGATTGGCGCGGGCGGCGGCGCCTCGACCATTGTGCCTTACACTGCGTGGCTGTTGAATTTGCCCCACGTCTTGGCGCCCAATAACTCCATTTTCTCGGCGATTGGCGTGGCGCTCGCCATGATTCGTGAGACGATCGAGCGCAGCTTGGTGAATCCTTCTGAAGCTGATTTGTTAAGCTTGCGGCAGGAGGCGGAAGCCATCGTTTTGGGAATGGGCGCGTCGCCCGAAACTGTTGATGTAAAGATCGAAGTGGATTCGCGGCGCAGCCTGGTGCGCGCGATTGCAACCGGCGCGACGGAAGCGCGCTTACTGGAAAAAATTCGCCGCCCCGTGCCCTCGCATCAACGTTCCAATGTCGCGGCCGCCACATTAGAAACCGAAGCCGACAAAATTCGCATGCTGGCGCAAACCGACTTTTTTTCGGCATTCACCGCGCCCAAAGTTGTGACCCGCATGTTCGGTTTGATCAAACGCACGCAACAACCGATCGTGATTGTCGACCAACACGGCGTTGTGCGCCTGGTGTTCGAGCGCGCGGAGCTTTTAGAAATGACGGCGGGCGACGGCCGCGAACGCATGAAGCAGTTTCTCGAAACCTTCACGCATTACGGCGACAGCGGCGCGCATATTCCGGCCATTCATCTTGCCATTGGACCGCGGCTCATTGACTTTTCGGGGCTGGTTAATGCCGCACAAATTATTTCGCTGGGTGCGCATGAGCTGAAACAATCCAAGGCGGAGTCGCCCGTTTTATTGATGGCAGATTTGAAAAACTAAGATCGCTATGAAAAAAGTTCGCACGGACGCAAACACAAATTCTCCGCTTTATCTCGGCCTCAATCTTCAAACCTCATTCATTCAAGCCGGTTTGGGCGATGGTTTTCAGCTATTACTTGCCGACCTGGGCCAGCCTTTGCAACACGGTGATACGGCGCAAGAAGTTTTGCCTGTTTTGTGCAGCATTTGGCAAAGTGCACAAATGGTTGCCGCCGATTTGGCAAGCCAGATTCATGCGGTTGGGCTTGCGGTGCCGGCAGCCGTTCATCCCGTTCGCGGCCATCTTACCTTAGCTACAGAAAACAATCCGATGTGGGAGGGCCTGGCAATCGCGGAATGGTTGCAAAAAGAATGGGGTGTGCCGGTTATCGTCGAGCCTGAAGTGATTGCTACCGCAACGGCGGAATTGAAAATTGGCGCAGCGCGGAGAGCGCCAGACACACTCATCATCAAGATCGATACGGCGGTCAAAGCGGCTTACTGGCGCAATGGTGAGTTTGTGCGCGGCGCAAATGGCTTTTTCGGCAATATCGGCCACATCGCAACCGGCAACAGTGATTTACCCTGCTCATGCGGCCATCTCGGCTGTTTGGAGGCGAGCGTGGCCACGAATGCGATTCTCGATCGTTTTTTTGCGGCAATGGAAGAAGCGGAGCTTGAGCTTGATGATGAAGAAATGCCCGAATCTGCAGAAGGTGTTTTTAGGCTTGGCCAACAGAACCATGCCGTGGCGCGCGCCGTGCTCGATGATGTCGCCTTCGATCTCGGCGCCGGCCTGGCAAGCGTGATCAACATCATTAATCCGGCCAAGATCGTGATAACCGGCGATCCGGTTTACGGGCATGCAGAATTTTTTGAACAGATGAGTCAGGATGTGATGCGCAGGATTTTGCCCGGTTGCGCTGCCGGGTTGCAGCTTGTGCGGGCATTGATCCATGAAAATTCCGAGTGTGTTGGCGCCATGATGCTGGCGCAGGAACGTCTGGCTTAAAGGAGCATTTATGGAGTCGCATACCACTCTCAAGGGCAAAGCTGCAATTGTCACCGGCGCGAGCCGCGGCATTGGGCGGGCCATTGCTTTGGCATTGGCGCGCGAGGGCGTCAAGTTGATGCTGGCGGCGCGTGATCAACAGCGGTTGCAGCGCGTCGCTGAGGAGGCGCGTCAATATCGCGTGGAGGCAGACAGCGTCTGCGCCGATATGCGAGATGAAGCTCAAATCAAAAATATGATTGACGCTGCGGTAAAACGTTTTGGCCGTCTTGACATTTTGGTAAACAATGCGGGCCTCGGCTATTTCAAGCCGGTGAGCGATCTCTCCACGGCGGAATGGGACGAGATGTTCGGCGTTAATCTGCGCGGCGTTTTTTTGGCGACGCGCGAGGCGCTGCCGCATCTGCGCCAAGCCGGTGAAAGTTTTGTCGTGAATGTCGCCTCGCTTGCAGGTAAAAACACCTTTGCCAACGGCGCCGGCTACACCGCGACAAAATGGGGCTTGCGCGCTTTCGCCCAGTGTCTCATGCTAGAAGAACGCAAGAACGGCTTGCGTGTGCTCACGATTTGCCCGGGGTCAGTTGCTACAGATTTCGGCGCCGGCCCGAGCCGGGAACAGCGTAACGAGAAGCGCAATATCATTATGCCGGAAGACGTCGCGGATAGCATTCTTGCCGCGCTCAAACTGCCGCAACGATCAATGATCAGCGAGATTGATATACGGCCGTCGAATCCTTGAAGCTGGAAAGACGCCGCTTAAATTTTCAAAAGGATTTTGGAATATAATTTTAACAGGACAGTGACTTATGACTTTTCGTATTTTTGTTCTCAGCCTCTTATTGCTGCTATTGCCGAGCGGGCTGTTACACGCACAATCAAACAAGAAGTTGTTCGCCGCCGTTGCCAAAAGTTTACACACTAATGCCGCAGACAGAACGGAAACCATGGGCCTGTTAGCCTCGCCATTGAACAATCCCCAATGGGCGATTTTGACATGGCCGGGATTACCTTTCAACACCATTGCCAAAACCACCAGTGGCAGCTCACCAAAGTTGATCGCTGCCGGACCGGCTGGAATTTTTCAGCCGTTTACCAACCCTACCGGCTGGCGCTTGCTGACCGATTGGCATTTGACTGAGGTGCTTGATGTCGAAGTCGATCCCTCTGCTGAGCGCACCATCTACGCTGCAACCGCAGTGGGCGTTTTCATTTCAAAGGATAATGGCAAGCAATGGAAGCTGCACAACCAGGGCTTGGCCAGCAGTTTTGTAAGTTGTGTGTTGCCCGATCCCAAACAACCACGACGTATATTTGCGGGCACGGAAGCCGGCTTGTTTGAATCTCTCAACGGCGGCGATGATTGGCGCTTGCTGGCGCTGCCCGGCATTGCCGTGCGCGCATTGTTGCGTGAAAAAGAGTCATGGCCGGGCATTTTCTGGGTGGGCACCGAGTATCACGGTATCTATGAAAGTTTTGACGGCGCCAAAACCTTCACAAAAGTTGATATGGACGATGATAGCAGTTCGGTTTACACCCTCGCCGGCGGCGGCGCAAATGAACCGATTTATGCCGGATTGTTCGAACAAGGCATGTATCGCGCCGCTTCGCCCGGCGAATTGTGGGAGAGGATGCGCGATAGTGAAAAACTCGGTACCGTGTTATGTATTTTACCATTGCACGAAAGGCAAATGATTTTCGCCGGCACATATGACAAGGGCGTTTTTCTCAGCGTGGATGGCGGGCAAACTTGGCAGAACTATGGCCTGGAAGGCGCGCCGGTTCGCGATTTATTGCTGGGTGAGTCGAGTTGGGCGAAGCCGTGACACGCAAGAGCCGCAAGAAATCTTTCCGTTGAACCTGGCTAAGCCTGTCGAGGCAGTCTTCTAAATAAACGATCACCTTCGCGCGAAGGCGGTCATCGCATCATTCTTAAATTCTTGGAGGAAGGAAACTGTAATGTTGAATCCCAAGGTGGAGTTGAAGCAGAGTGTGATTCAGGGCATGGGGATTTTTGCCAAAGAGTTTATTAAAGAAGGCGAAATTGTGTGGTGGGAGACGCCGGAAGAACAAGCAAAACGTTTTATTGTGACGCGCGAGGAGGTTGCAAGCTGGCCGGAAGAGTTGCAACGCAAGTTTCTGAATTATGCTTATCAAATCAGCGATGGCGTTTATTACGGTCCGGAAAATGGTGTATCGAACGACCCGGCGGATTCCACCAATCACAGTTGTGATCCCAACACGTGGTTTGTTGGCGACAATGTCATGAGCGCACGCCGCGACATTATGCCCGGCGAAGAAATTACGTATGATTATGCCATGAGTGAAATCGAAGAGGATTTTATTCTCGTGTGCGGCTGTGGCGCCGCCAATTGCCGGGGCATCATTCGCGGTTCGGATCATTTGCTGCCGGAAGTGCAGGAGGCCTATGGCAGTCACATGATGCAGCACACCTTGAACAGCATTGCTGCGCACAGAAAGGCCTCGAGAAAAGTGAAGGCCGAAAGCGCGCAATGAAGGTCAGCGTGATGGCAACTGCCGGCAACAGTTATTTGTGCTCAGGAGCCTTTGGGCTAGCCGGCAGTAACAGCAGCAGCGCAAAAAGTTGAAAAAATGCCCACAGAAATCAAATCCCGCAGAGAAAATTTTCTGCGGGATTTCTAATTTTGTGAATAAAAAAAATCATTACTAACAATTTCAATCTGAAGCCGGGAAAATTTTCCGGGCCAAGGACTTGGAAACGTTCACAGCTTTTCCATTTTTTCTGCGAGAGCCTGAAAGTAATGTTCATGCAATGCCGGCAATGAAACCTTGAGTAATGAAGAAATTTGCAGCGTCTCGCCCCCAACCTTCCCCAAAACTGTAAACGGCACACGGTGTTTCTCACAAATGGCTTTGACCTGCCGGCGCTGCGCCGACGCATACGAAATTATGATCAGTGATTGGCTCTCTCCGAACAACGCAAAATCCCCGCGTTGGAATTCGGGCAGCGTGATTTCTGCGCCCAGCGAACGTTCCTCATTCATGATGCAACACTCTGCCAGCGCAACCGCCAGCCCGCCGTCTGCGACATCGTGCGCCGAGTTGAGCAAGCGCTGATGAATCATTTCAAGACAAGCGGTTTGCACGGCTTTTTCTTTTTGAAGATCGAGTGCCGGACAATCACCGGTAACCTGCCCGTGAATAACTTTTAAATACTCACTGCCGCCTATTTCTTCGAGATTCGTGCCGAGCAAGGCAACCTCATCGCCCGCTTGCTTGAAGCTCGCCGTCGTCGCGTATGCGACATCATCTAAAATCCCGAGCATGCCAATCACCGGAGTCGGATAAACTGCAGCCGTGGGACTCTCATTGTAGAAGCTCACATTGCCGCCGGTCACCGGCGTTTCCAGCACGCGGCAAGCTTCTCCGATGCCGGCGATGGCTTCTTGAAATTGCCAGTAATTTTCCGGCTTATAGGGGTTGCCAAAGTTCAAGCAGTTCGTAATCGCAACCGGCCGGCCACCCGTCACCGCCACATTGCGCGCCGACTCGGCGACGGCAATTGCAGCGCCGCGGCGAGGATTGAGATAAACATAGCGGCCATTGCAATCCGTCTTGAGTGCAATGGCTTTATTGGTTCCTTTGATGCGAATCACCGCGGCGTCACCGCCGGGCATAATCACGGTGTTGCTGCGCACGGTGGAATCATATTGTTGGTAGATCCAGCTTTTGTTAGCAATGTTCGGCGCGCCGAGAAGCTGTAGCAGTGTTTCATCGAGATGTTTCGGAGGGCGGAGCGTCGCCGCCTCGAAAGCGCGAGTGGTTTTTAAATAATCCGGCTCTTTGGTTTCACGCACGTAAACCGGGGCGCCGCCGCCCAACACCAACGTTTCGGCGGGAATTTCGGCCACGATCCGCCCATTCATTTTGACGCGCAGCACATTGCCTGATTTTACTTCGCCAATTTTTGCCGCATGCAAATCCCACTTGCGGCAAATCTCGGCAATCGCTTGCTCATGGCCGGGTTTTGTCACCACCAGCATGCGTTCTTGCGATTCCGAAAGCATAATCTCATACGGCGTCATGCCCGCTTCCCGCAGCGGAACGTTTTCAAGATGGACTTCCATGCCATGTTTGCCGCGCGCGGACATTTCCGAGGTTGAGCACGTGATGCCAGCGGCGCCCATGTCTTGAATGCCGACAATCAAATCTGCGCGAATCATTTCTAATGTGGCTTCGAGCAGAAGTTTCTCGGCGAAAGGATCGCCGACTTGCACTTGCGGTCGCCTGCTCTCACTTTCCTCTGAAATTTCCTCGCTGGCAAACGTTGCGCCGTGTATGCCGTCGCGGCCGGTAGCTGAGCCGATCAAAATAACGCTGTTGCCGGCTCCGGCTGCGACCGCTTTGGCAATGCGATCATGCTTAACAATGCCGACCGCCATCGCATTAACCAGCGGATTGTCGCGATAGCAATCTTCGAAATAAACCTCGCCGGCAACCGTCGGCACGCCAAAGCAGTTGCCGTAATCACCGATGCCTTTGACGACACCCTTGACAAGGTAACGCACGCGGCTGTCTTCCAGGCTGCCAAAGCGCAACGAATTTAATGCAGCAATCGGGCGCGCGCCCATGGTAAAAATATCGCGCAAAATACCGCCCACGCCCGTGGCTGCGCCTTGATAAGGCTCCACGGCTGAGGGATGATTGTGGCTTTCAATTTTGAAGGCAATGGCCAGGCCGTCGCCAATATCGACAACGCCGGCGTTTTCTTCGCCTGCCTTCACCAACAGCGCTTTGCCCTCGCGCGGCAGCTTCTTCAATTGCGCGATGGAATTTTTGTAGCTGCAATGCTCCGACCACATCACCGAAAAAATACCCAACTCGGTAAATGTCGGCGTGCGGCCGAGGATTTGCAGAATACGCGTATACTCGTCCGTACTCAAACCATGTTGTTGTGCGAGCTCGGCCGTCACGGCTGGTTCTGTCATGTTCAAAATTGCACCCTGGTTTCAAGCGTTTTTTCGAACTTTTTGTAACTGGAATACGTCGGCTTAATCGTTATTCGAAGGATGTAGCTCCCGGCTTTTAGGGCCGGATGATTTTGTGTCGCATGCAGGGAAATTTCCGAAGTCTTCGCCTGCCACGCGCCGTCAAACAATTCTCGTTGCATGCCGGAAAAACGTAGGGTATTCTCCAACGGATTTGCCAGCATTTTTTTATTGGCATCAAGGATTTCGAGCGTAACATAGCTGGGTTCCGTCAGAAGATATGTCAGCGCGAGCAATGCCGGATCCCCCTCGATCGAGGCGCGCACGTCACGCGCATCCGTGCCGACCCAATAGTATTGCACGGCCTCTCGCTCGGCAATGATGACCTGACCGAAGCGCTTGTAAATCGCCAGGCCGCGTGGCTCATTGAATTCCTTTTCGCCGCTGCCGCGCCGCCCGAAGCTGGTGAGATAATTCAGGTCGCGGTCAAACTTGTGCAGGCAATGATTCGCACTATCGCTCACATAGATGTTGCTATAGTAGTCGATGGCAGCGTAAGCAAGCTTGGCATTCGGCTTCTTGAGGCTTGCCATGGTTTTGGCCGTCAGCAATTGTCCTTGGGGAGAAAATTTTTGCAAGCGCTGTTGATTCTGGTCGATCACAATAACGAACTCATCTTTATAATACGACCATGGATCGCTTGCATCTGTCACGGCGATGCCGGTGGGGTGGCTCAAATCGCCATTCGCATTCCAACTAGTCACGAGTTGATCATCACGATAGACGGCAACGCGATTGTTGCCGGTATCCGCGATGTACAAGGTCTGATCGGGCGAGAGCGCAACATCGCGCGGCGCATTGAACTCATTAAGGCTGCGCACGAATTTCAACTCTTTGCCGGGATTGAAAAAATGCACGACCCGATTATTGCCGGTATCCGCAACATAAACGTCGCCGCGGCGATGCGCGGCAATGCCGTTGGGCTGCTTCAATCGTCTCTCACCTGTTTCATTCAAGCCATAGAACGCAATCGCACTTTTAGAGGTATTGTAGATGATCATATTGTAGCCGGCATTCACGCCGTAGACCGTCAACTCATCGTCATCGTCCGCTCGTTTCGGGTCTTCCCAGCTATCCAGTCGTGTAGCGGCCACGCCTTGCGGATTGTTGACCTTCACACTGTTTTTGGTGTAGAGCTTGAGATGCGTCGCTGTTGCCTTTTGCACCCAAACATGAAGAAACGGTGGAAAAACCAAGGTGGTGGGGTCGTATTCGCCGTCCGGGAGAAATGCGACGGCCAGTGGCAGCGAGAAAATTATGGCCAGAAAAACGTTCATAGCGTATCAGAAAAATCTGTGTTTGCAGGGAAAGCTCAAGCAACTTTGTCAAAGTGTGAGTGCAATTTTGTATGCGAGATTTTACGCGGTTGTGTCTTTTTTCTCTGCGTTTGCCGTTTGTTCGCCCGTCATTTCCGGCCCGGCCTTTTGCTTATCTCGCATGGTGTGAAAATAATCCCAGATTCTTTGTGCAATCACTGGCGTGATGCCCTGCACCAAAATCAATTCGTCCACCGAAGCCTGGCGCACACCCGCGAGTGAGCCGTAAAATTTCAACAAGGCATTGCGCCGCGCCGGGCCTATGCCGGGAATTTTTGACAATTCGGAATCCGTCGTGCGCTTGGTGCGCAAACTGCGATGAAAGGTCACGCCGAAACGATGCGCCTCGTCACGGAGCTGCTGCAATAGTTTTAATCCTGAAGAATGGCGCGGAATATTTTGCGCCTCCATGGCGCCCGGCACGAACACTTCATCCAGGCGTTTGGCCAGTGCGGCAATGGGAATGTTGAGGTTCAACTTTCGCAAGATTGTTTGCGCGCTGGAAAGCTGCCCCTTGCCGCCATCAACGAGAATCAAATCCGGCAGCGGAAGTTTATGTGCCAGTGAGCCGGCATAGCGCCGTTCTATGGCCTCGGCCATCATGGCGAAATCATCCGGCGTGTGCTGGCCGCGGATTTTGAATTTGCGATAATCCGATTTTTTGGAACGGCCGTCGACGAACGTTACCATGGCTGCCACAGCATCCGCGCCTTGAATGTTGGAAATATCAAAACATTCAATGCGGCGCGGCGGTTTTTCCAAGCGCAAATCCCGTTGCAAGGCGACAACGCTGTGCGGCACTTTGAGCCTTGCCTTCATCTTTTGCAGTTTTAACTCTTGCAGCAGCAAATGCGCGTTTTTGGCGCACATTTCAACGAGTTTGGCTTTTTCACCGAGTTTGGGCGTGACGAGCTGCACCGGCCCCTCACGCCGGTTCTGCAACCAGATTCTGACGGCGTCGCTCTCCGGAATCTCGCACGGCAGGATGACTTCTTCGGGAATGAAATCAGCCTTGAGATAATATTGTTTCGCAAACGCGGCTACCACGTTGTCATAAGGCTCTTGAAATATCCCGTTGAGGTAATAATGCTGCCGGCCAATAATCTTTCCATCGCGCACTTTGAACACCGCGCCCGCGGCGTCTTCATCTTCCATGGCAACCGCAACGATGTCGCGATCCTTGAGATCTTCCGTCACGACTTTTTGGCGATATTGAAACTCCTCAATGAAACGAATGCGATCGCGCATCTTGCCTGCTTCCTCATACAAACGTTTCTCCGCCAGCGCTTGCATTTTCTCCTGCATTTCTTTCACAACCTGGCGATCGCGGCCATTGATGAAATTGACCACTTGCTGCACGACTTTCCCGTAGTCCTCCGCTGAAACCAAGCCCTCGCACGGGCCGTCACATTTTTTGATGTAATAATCCAGGCAGAGTTTGTATTTCTTGCGTGCAATGATTTCCGGCGTGAAATGATAATTGCAACTGCGAATCGGGAAGATGCGCTTGACCGTGCGCAGCAGGGCTTTCATCTGGCCGACATCGGTATACGGACCAAAATATTGTGAACCATCTTTCACAATTCTGCGGGTGGGAAAAATGCGCGGAAACATCTCATGTGTAACGCGAATGTAGGGATAGCTTTTATCGTCGCGCAGATTGACGTTGTAGCGCGGCCGGTATTCTTTGATCAGATTCATTTCAAGAATCAGCGCTTCCATCTCGGAATCCGTGACGATGATCTCGACGTCGGCGATGCGGCTGCGCAAACGCGCGGTTTTGGGATCGAGCGGGCGGCTATCTTGAAAGTACGAACGCACGCGCGGGCGCAAGACTTTGGCTTTGCCCACATAGATGATTTTTCCGGCGCGATCTTTGAATTGATAAACGCCGGGTTTGAGCGGTAGATTTTCCAGTTTGTTTTGTATGGCAGAATTCATATTTGGGCGGGGTTTCAAGATTGTCCAAAGTACAGCCAGCCCGCAATGATCAACGCGATGACGGCCATGGGCCAGATAAACGGCAGGGTTCGCTTCGTAAGATCGAGCGGTTCTATTTTGAGATAATTCGCAATCCAGAAGTTGTGGCTGTTGGTGGGGTCGCAAACACCCTGCACCGCGCCGACCGCCAGCAACACCGCCATGATTTTTTCCGCCGACAACGCCTGCGTTGCCAGCATGATTGCCGCGAAACCACTGCCCATGCCCCAGATGTTCAGCGGACCGCGGTACAACGCCAATGGCGCCAGCGCGCCGAAAACAATAATAAAAGCGGTGCGCGAAATTCCCTGTTCTGGAATCAGCGGGCCGACCAGGGTGCTGAAGGCTTTGCTTATACTCTCGTGATTGACGGTTTCCAAGAGCATGCCGATGCCGATGATCAAAAAAATCGCCGGACCGACGTTCTCAAATGCTTCGATGATTGATTTGGTCAACACTTGCACGGTTTCGCGGCGAATGGTCAAGACAATGGCCAGCACCAGCCCGGCGATGAAGGCGATTGTCATTTCCAGATGCACCACATGGATCAAGAACAGTGGTAAGATTGGTGATAAAACCGCCAGATGAGCGCGCCTCGTTTTGCGGCGGCGAAGATTTCTAGCGATTTGGTAAATTGTCCAGGCAAGAAATGGCAGCAAAACCAGCATACCATTAATGATTGCAGCGCCTGCCTGCTGCTGCTCTCCTAGGTGAATATCATATAGCTCCGGCAGAATGAGCTGGAACAAAGCGATATTGGCGAGCAGGATGAGCAACGATACGATTGCCAATTCGCCCTCGGTGCTGGAGGCGAGTATGGCGAAGAGCAAGCCGATGATGAATGCCGGTACGATCGGCCAATCCAAAAATAATACGAATAACAACGGCGTGATCGGCGAAACCAACGCCAGGCGATGCAACGGCGGTTTGACGGGCGCTTGCGGCTCGGCAAAGAATCGATGCAGCTGACTGGCGCGCAAGTGCCACATGCAAAAAACAATGCCGAAGAGCGCAAACAAACCGACCATGATAATGGCGAAATCACGCACCTGGGTGCGCGTCAAATCCAGCACGTTGATATAAAGCTGCCAATTGCGAATATTCAGCATGCCGCCCATCGCCAGGCCGATCAGCATGACTGCCGCCGAAGTCACCGGTGAGATGCCGACATGGAGCATGATGGGCAGGATGATCGAGCCGACCATGATCACGGTGCCGAGCTCGCCCAGGGTCGTAAAAATTGCGGCGGTGATGAACATCAGGCTCAACGCAAGCACGAGCGGGCGGTCGCCAACCAACTCAGCGGTATAGCGAATCATCAACTCCACCACCCCGCGATTCTTGATGAACATGGCGAGGATGCCGCCAAAAATCGAAGCCATGATTGCCGGGGCGACTTGCAATGGGCCACGTTGGAGAATGTTATTGAGGAGGTAATCTTTTGGTATGCCCGCAACAATGGCGAACAGCAGCGCCAGTAAAGGCAAAGCCAACATCGCGGAAAGGCGCTTGCGGTACATTAATGTGACGCAGGCGACGAGGATAACCAGCAACGCGGCCGAAATGAGCACGTGTGTGTCCCACAAATGAGGTGCAATGTCCTAAAAGTTGCGTAGAAAGTAATGAGGGCTTGAACGAAAGTCAAACGGAATTTCCAGCACAGAAGCGAGAGCGTGTCATTTTTTTAATGATTCATGCAAGCGCGCGATTGCCGGCGGCAGCGTCATGAGGCCAAAAATCATGTAGGGATACTTGTAGCGGGGATCGCCCACAGTGAAAAGATTGATGCCAATGCCGTAAAAGGCAAACAAGTAGATGATGGCGAATTTTTTTAGATCCTTCGCCGCTTTACTTTTGATGAGGAAGTAAAATTGATAAAGCATTACCGCAAGAATGCCAAAGTAATAAACATGATGTATGACTTGTAAAGCGAGGAATCCCATTTTGAAACCAAATGGCTCGCCGGTAAAAATTCCGGAGAGTGTTTCGTCTTGTAGAATGATTTTCCCCACGCGATAAAGGCTCCAATCGCTTCTGTGTGTCAAGGTGTTGATGGCCCAATCATCGCGAGCGAAGGTGTGCAATATTTTGAGAGGCAAAAGACTGAGCCATGAAAGCGGGTGAGTTTGAATCCAACGCTTGGCTTCCTGCATCCAACGCTCGCCTTTTTGGACATAGGTTCTATTTTCGCCGTCGGGAATGAACCCGGGATGGCCGGGCTCAAAAACCTTTTTGTTGTAGGCGCCATTGGCATAAGCATTGGCGCCCATCAACATGTTTGCCGGCCCGGTGGTGGAGGTAAAAATGAAATCGCCAAAATAGCTTTTGGTGGTAAAGCCAATGGCAGCAATCGTGAATGAGAATCCCAGCAGGAGGGACAACATGCGAGCATGTTGCGCCTGGCGGCGCGCGCAGTGATACAAATAAACTGTGAGATAAGCGAGCAGCAAGGCCCAGCCGAACGGCCGCACGCCAATCGCCAGCGCCAAAAACACGCCTGCCAGTCCGGCATCACGTTTTTGAGAATGCAGATAAAAATGAAAACTCGCCAGACTCAACACACCGAATGCAAGCTCTGTAAGATTCAACAATATTAAACCGAGATTGGTGAGATAAAAAACATAGAGAATGACTGTCAGTCTTGCCCAGTTTTCTTGCGCCAGCAGTTGTTTTGAAATTTTATAGAGCAAAAACAATTGCAGAAAGTTCAGCACGAGGTTTGCAATCAAGATGATACTTGTCGAGTTGTATATACTCAGCAACCCCAGTAGGAAATTAATGTAAAGGGGCGCTAAAATATAATCATCGCAGCGATGATGCGGCAGGGGATAAGGCCTGCCCGCATCAAGACATTCTTGCGCCAACTGTAAATGTTCGAGGGAATCGCTTTGAAAAGGCAGAGGGAGGAAAGTGATATAAAAAAGCTGAATGCAAAGATAAATTGTGAGAATGAGATATAGACGGTTTTGCGTCAGGTTTAACAAAAAAAGCATGAGAAGTTGCGATGGGGCGATTTTCGTTTGCTTGAAACGAGCTGATAAATCGAATCACTTTGTCAAT
Organism: uncultured Cytophagia bacterium; assembly: GCA_964457925.1. Taxonomy (GTDB): domain Bacteria; phylum Zhuqueibacterota; class Zhuqueibacteria; order Zhuqueibacterales; family Zhuqueibacteraceae; genus Coneutiohabitans. The sequence goes on along the minus strand of CAYWGH010000040.1, from coordinate 17,745 downwards.
AGCAGTTTGCGCACGGCAACAAAATTTCCCGAAATGATTTTGTAAAAATACGCACCAGAGGCAATCGCTTTACCGAAGTCATCATCACCTGGCCAGCTAAACGCGTGTTGGCCGGGCGGGAAATTTCCCTGTGCCAGCGTTTTGACCAGCGCACCGCGCATATCAAAAATTTGTAAACTCAACGGCCACGCCCATTGCCCGGACACCTCAAAGATAATAACGGTGCCGGCATTGAAGGGATTTGGATAATTCTGGTGCAGCACAAGCCGTTTTGGTAATGATTCTTGCCCGGAAGTTTCGTTGCCCGGAAAAGTAGGCTGGCGAACCTCCATATCCAAGAACAAAATTTCAGCATAGCTCGCTACCGGGCCAAAGCAGGTGAGAGTGACATGATTTTCCCCATCGAAAAAATAGCGTGACAAATCCATGGTAAAATCACCGGAGAACGGCATGATAAAAGCATTTTCACCAAGTGGTTCTATGATTTGCTGCGTGATGAGGTTGATTTCTTGCTTGTTGACGCGCAAGCGAATGCGCTCGACGCCGTGATTCCTAACCAATAGATAGTGATCGGTATGCGGCAGTTTGAGCGTGAAATGTTGATCCTCGGTTTGGGAACGCAGGGTTAGCGCGACGGGGTCACACAGGGTTTCGCAATCCACTTTGTTCAAAATACGCAGCAAAAAGCCGGCTGGCTCACTGGGATCGTCGGGCTCCACACTGAACCGGACCAGGTTTGCGCCGCGTTGAAATGGCTCGATACGAATGGTACAGTTGTGACGATAATAGATATCAACTCGCGCAATGCCGCTTTCATCATCGCGCGCTTCGCCGGTAATAATTGGCAGGTTATCAAAATTCAGTGTGCAAACCGGCGGCGTTGCATCGGATTTGACCGTAACAGAGTCCTGAACTGTCGTTGTATCACCGAGTTCATCGATGAAAAAACAAGTAGCGACGATTGTGGTGCTGCCGGCTCTAAGCTCTAGAGTTGTGATGAGAGAATCGCCTGCGAATTCGACTGGCAAGCCGTTAATTCTGCCGACAGCCTCTGCAGGCGCCAATCCGCCAAAATTTGCCAAGGCGATGACTGTAACTGAGTCACTGCAAATTTTGGCGCCGTTTTCTGGCGTGAGAATCGTTAGTTGCAGCGGCAAGCGCCGAGGCGGCGCAATAACACCGGTATCGTATACTGATTCACAACCTGAGCGGTTTTTGATTTTGAGTGAAACTCGACATGCCAGATTTGAATCGAGGGCGGATATACTAAACTGAACCAAGCGTTCTCCGCTTCGAAATGGTGGAAGCGCGACGGCACAATTCTGTGCTGTGATCACGTCGATCGTGTCGACGCCGCTTTCATCATCTCTCGCTTCACCGGTTGCCCGCGGAAATTCGCTAAAATTGATTGAACCAGAAGGCGGGGTCTTATCTGCAAATACGAAAAGTGAGTCACTTGCCGTGGCTTCGCCTCCAAAACTATCCACAAAATTGCAGGTTGCGATGACCCGATTGTTGCCGGAAATAACGGGGATTGTAGCAAAAAGCGTGTCGCCGATAAAACTGACAGGAATGCCGTTGATCAAGCCGGTACGCTGTGCAGGTATAAAATCCGTCTCAAATGTCGCAATGCCTGTGATGGTCACGCTATCGCCGCACGCGGAGACCGGCGCGAGTAGCTCGACTTGACACGGCGCAAAAGCAAATACAACTGCACTACCGGCGTCATCCGCGCCTTGATCATCAAAAGGCATCCCGACAATGATGCGATGAGCGGCGATTGCCACGGCATAACCAAAGGAATCTCCGGTTTCCGGTGTGGGATTGGTTAAAATCTCTCGCAATGCTCTTGTAATGTTATCGAAACGATATACAGCGCCGGCATCTTGTGCTCCGAGATCGTCGCTCGGCGCGCCGATAATGATTGTGTTACCGTTCGTTGCTAAGGCGTAACCAAAGAAATCGTTTTCAGCAGGCAATGGTTTGGTAAAGGTATGAAGGATTGTGCCGGTGGCATGGTCAACGAGATAAACACTGCCGCCATCGCTTGCGGGATTATCATCAAATGGCGCACCGACAAGAAAATCGTCGCCGCGGGTGGCCGTGCTGTAGCCGAATTCGTCATCGTATTCCGGCGTTGGATTATGCAGCTTCCAGATTAACGCTCCGGTGGTTCTGTTGAAAACATAAGCTGATCCCGCATCTTCTGCTCCGGTGTCGTCGAGCGGCGCACCAGCAATAATTGCAGCGTCAGTCACAGCAATAGCCCAGCCAAACATATCTCCAACTCCGGGCTCAGGATTCGCGATGGTTTGCAGCAACTTGCCGTTTACGCCATCGAAAACATAAACCGCACCGGCATTGGTTGCGCCGGTGTCATCGCCGGGCGCGCCTACAAGAATATTATCATCAAGAATTGCCACACTCAAGCCAAAGTTATCTTGTGCCAAGGGTGTTGGCTTTTGCAAACGATGCAGAAATTTACTGGTTATCCTGTCGAAGAGATAAGCTGCGCCGGCATGCTCAGCTCCTTGGCTGGTTCCCTGTGCCCCAATCAAGACAAACTGATCAGAGACGGCGACTGCAGCGCCGAACAGATCGTGCGACGCCGGTGTTTGCGCCAGGAACATTTTGCTTATGTTGGATTCATTCTTGTTGAATAAAAAGACTGCACCCGCATCATCCGCTCCCGTGTTATCGAATGGTGTGCCGATAAGAATACCGCTATCATGACATGCCACGGCGAAGCCAAAATTTTCATAATCCCCGGGCGTGGGATTTACGATGACGCGTTGGGCGAACGCATTGCTGAGTAAGCCAATGCCAAGCAAGGGCATCGAACTAAAAAGTGATTTCATATCTAACGCAATGGTTGTGTGAAATATTTGAATACACCAGTTCTGACTTATTTGACGCCCCAATGCGGGAATTTGAAAGCAAGAATCACCTTCACGAAGCGGTGAGGACATTGCCCAGAAAATTTAACGGCCTCCGCCATTATACTTGACAAAAGTCAGATGAAATTCTCTATGATAATTTTCAGGCGAATTAACAAACCTTCGTAAGAGGAATCTTAGCGCCAGGCTTCCTGACAGAGTTTTCCTGATTCCGCAAGGTCGATATGGTTAACCTTGCCGTCCTGGTTGAAATCCGCGCGGGGATTGTAGCGCGCGTTACCCCGGCGTGAACCAAAGCTGGCGCGAAAAGCGCTTTCATCACGGGCATCAACGATGTGATCATCGTTGATGTCACAGCTTGAATTGAACGACGGCGGCTCGAGCAAATCATTAGCGCGGTGCCGCCGGAATAAAACTTCATCGGAGTAATAGCTTTCGTTCCCAGCGCTATCATAAGCAGTCACGGCTAAAAAGTATGTGCCATCGTCGTCCAGTTTAAACACAATCGAAGTTGCCGAACGCACATCGATATGTTTGACGTAGGCCCGGCGCGCACCACCATAATGAATGCGGTAGCCGGCCAAATCACTCTCAGTATTAGCCTCCCATCTTACGCGCACGCTGTCACTGCTCACCGTCAAAGTGTCGATCTCGGCGCGAAAGATTATGTTTCGGATTTTTAAATTGACATCGCGTTCGGTGACAGGATTCCAATAATCGTTAGTAAACACAAAATAGAGCAAACCCTCACCAGTATTGGTGGCCATTCCACCGAAAGCGAGGTAGTGCCAGTCCACGGTCTTTGCCGGTTGTTCAAGCAAGATTTGATCCGGACGGTTAAATGCAATGCCAAGATTGGGCCAACGATCGTCAGCTGTATCAGCAGCAACTTCCACCTCGAGGGTGAAGGTTGAAAAGGGTATTTCTCGCAACGGATACGCAAGCCAAACCGCAGAAGCATTTTCATTCCCCCACATCACAGCATGATCTTGCCGGCGTCCAACATGCTCTGAAGTTTGCATCTGAGAGGCGTTGATTACGAGCTCAACCTTTGGACTAGGCTGGGCGAAGCTGATCGCGAGTTGTCCGAGCCAGCATGAGCTGAGCAATGGAATATAGTGGTGTACGAATGAACAATATTTTCGGTTTGGAAATGACGTCATGTTGAGTTTGTTGAAAGAGGCGTACAAATGTTTGGCTGCATACTTGAGATGTTTTTTGTCTTTCTATAGACGCAGTTCTTGACGCTATTTTCTCAAGTGATTCAATTGCTATCATTGTGAGCAAGCCCAGCAGACTCAACTTTAAGCTTGCCTTTTTTGGCATTTGTTGCTACCATAAAGCCGGCCTGAGGAATAGGCTGGACCTCGGACCCGCTTCAAATGATGGCCTAACGAGTGACACAGCAAATAAGGATTACCCTTGACCCGCGCGTTTGCCTACCTCGATAAAAATAATCTTCCCATGATCGGCGTGGAATGGCGTGAGCCGGATTCACCACAACCCCACACGACTTACAATTTCTCCCGCGCATGGGATTTGTTCCGGCAGATCAAGCTCAAGAACAAAGCACCGCAATTCAATTTCCTGCAAGTGATGCTCGAAATGGATGTGTTTCACGCCGAAACGTTCGATGAAGTCTTCACAACCCTGCGGGAATTTCGGCCGCTGCACGATTTGATTTTAAGCGAGCCGTTTACGTTTCAGGTTCCAATTGCACGGCCGCAGAAGATTCTGTGCATCGGGCGCAATTATCGCGAGCATGCCGCGGAATTGAAAAACCCCCTGCCCAGTGAGCCGATTGTCTTTGCCAAATCACCTTCGGCGATGATTCCGCACCGGGAGGCTGTGCGCTTGCCCAAAAATCTCGGCGCGATTCACCATGAAGCAGAGCTGGCCGTTGTCATTGGCAGAACGGGTGCAAACATCGCGGCAAATGCCGCGAGAGATTTCATCGCCGGCTATACGATTCTCAACGATGTCACCGCGCGCGAATTGCAGAAGAAAGACACGGCCGCCGGGTTGCCCTGGTTTCGCGCTAAAAACCTTGACACCTTTTGCCCTATTGGACCTTATCTCATTCCGGCCGGCTGTGTTGCCGATCCGCAAGCACTCGATCTCAAACTCACCATAAACGGCGCAACCCGCCAGCACGGCTCGACCGCGGACATGATTTTCCCCGTCGCGGAATTGATCAGTTACCTCTCACGTTTTTGTACGCTGCAACCCGGCGATATCATCGCCACGGGCACACCGGAAGGCGTTGGCCCGCTGCAATCCGGCGATATCATGGTCACGAGTATCGCGGGTTTCGGCGATCTGGTGAATCCGGTTATCTAAAAGGTGAGAAAAAATTGGCCGATTCGTTTCAGGAGAAGTATGCCTTTCGGCGTGCAGATAATTTTATCGCTTCAATCTAAAATTTAATCAAGGAGGATTTTACATGAAGGAAGTTAAGTTGTTGTTGGCTGTCATGGCGATTCTCGCTTTTGCTTTTGCAGAATCACCGGCGCAGCCCTCATTGCGCAACAAGCCGCAAGCCATTCCGGGTGAAATCATTGTCAAATACAAAACACCTGGCGCACGCAGCGCAACGATTCTTGCGGAAGCCGGCATTTCTCAAGTCCGGGCCTTTGCGAACGATCAGTTTGTGCTGGGCAAGGTGGCGGCCGGGCGAAACATGGACGCGGTTTTGCAGGCCTGCCGGAATCAGTCTGAGGTGGAATATGCCGAACCGAATTACCGCTTGTACATCCTCGAAGAGACGCCGGCCATGCCCCCGGTTTTCCCGAATGACGATCGCTTCAGCGATTTGTATGCGATGCACCAGTCAAACGATAATGACATCGACGCGCCGGAAGCCTGGGATATCACGACCGGTAATCCCAACCTCATCGTCGGCATTATCGATACTGGAATCGACTACAATCATGAAGATTTGAAAGACAATATCTGGATCAATCCCGGTGAAAGTGGCGCCAATTCCAACAACGGTGTTGACGATGATGGCAACGGCTATGTTGATGACTTTCGCGGCTGGAATTTCATTTTTAACACCAACGATCCTTACGACGATAATGATCACGGCACGCATTGCGCGGGTACGGTGGGCGCAGTGGGCAACAATGGCAAGGGTGTTGTCGGCGTGAATTGGCGCGTGAAGCTGATGGCATTGAAGTTTTTGGGACAAGACGGCTCGGGCAGCACCGCCGATGCCGCAGAGGCCATCATTTATGCAGCCAACAACGGCGCAAAAGTTCTCAGCAATAGCTGGGGCGGCGGCCAAGCCTCGCAAACGTTGGAAGACGCCATCAAATACGCGAATCAACGCGGCGTGATTTTCGCGGCGGCGGCCGGCAATGATGGCCTCAACAATGATAATACCTCGAGTTACCCCTCCAACTACGCGGTGGCCAATGTGGTCGCGGTTGCCAGCTCCGATCGCAACGATAATCTCTCGAGCTTCTCGAATTATGGCCGGTCCTCTGTTGATCTTGCCGCGCCCGGTTCGAGCATCCTGAGTTGCCGGCCGTTGGGACGCTATCAACTGTTGAGCGGCACGAGCATGGCGACCCCGCATGTTTCCGGCGCATTCGCATTGGTGTGGGCCAAGTATCCCGCGTTGACGCCGCAACAAGTCATCATTCGCGTGCTTGGCGGCGCTGAACGCAAATCGGCTTTCCTCAATCGCATGGCGACCGGCGGCCGTCTCAATGTCGCGAATTCTCTCTCGACCAATCCGGTGATCGGTTTGACCACAGATTGGCGCAACACCACAAACACGTCTGGGCCATACACCGTGCAAACGGGCGTGGTCGATGACGGCAGCGTCGCGAGCGTGCGCTTGATTTATACCCTCAACGGCGGCGTGGGTGATACTCTGAATATGCCGTCGACCGGCACGCCGGATACTTATGCGGCCAATATTCCAGGACAGCCGATGAACACTGTGATTAATTACATGGTGCTTGCCGCCGATAATCTTGGTAATCGCACGCTTGGTCCGACTTATAGTTTTTCGATCAGCAGTCAACCTGATCCTGGAGACGGCGGCGGCTGTTGCGGCAGCCAGGCTTTGTCGCTCAAGGGCGCGGATGCCTCCACCGAATTCGCGCTCGGCACTCCACTGAATCTTGCCTTCTTCCTGATTCCGCTTTGGTTGCTGCGCCGGCGCAAACGCTAGTGTGGAGTTGATGGCCGATGATTGAGGATAGAGCTTCGATACTCACGTGAAGAGTTCTCCCTCATTTCTATCCTCAATCTTCGATACTCTACCCTCGTTTAAAACTTCGACCAACAGGAGCTTTAGCTTTCATGTTGAGCGATACTTATCCCACCCTTGGAGACATTCAGAAAACCCGCGAACAATTGGGGAATCTCATTATCCAAACACCTGTTTGGCAATGGCAGAGTCAGAGCGCGCTGCGGTTGTTTCGCGAAAATACGGAAATTTTTTTCAAATTGGAATTATGGCAGCATACCGGAAGCTTCAAGCCGCGCGGCGCGCTCGCCTCGATGTTTGCATTATCACCGGAACAACTGGCGCGCGGTGTGACCGCAGTGAGCGCGGGTAATCATGCTGCGGCCGTGGGTTATGCCGCCTCCGTTTTCAAGACCACAGCAAAAGTCGTTATGCCCCGGCGTTCCGATGCGACGCGCATCGCGCTGTGCAAATCCTATGGCGCAGAGGTGGTGTTGGTGGAAGATGTGCATGCCGCTTTTGATGCCGTCAAGCAAATTGAACAAACGGAGGAAAGAACCTTCATTCATCCGTTTGAAGGGCCCAAGGTGGCGTTGGGCACGGCGACTCTGGGATGGGAGTTTTGTCAGCAATGCCCGACACTCGATGCTGTTATTGTCCCGATTGGCGGCGGCGGACTCTGCGGCGGCATTGCTGCGGCCGTGAAACAAATGCGTCCAGCGTGCCAGGTCTTTGGCGTGGAGCCGACGGGCGCCGATTCGATGCATCGCAGTTTCGCCTCCGGCAAACCTGAGGCAATTGAAAGAGTCACAACGATTGCCGACAGCTTGGGGGCGCCGCATGCTGCGCCTTACAGTTTTGCTTTATGCCGGAAATTCGTTGATGAATTAGTCTGCGTCGATGACGATCAATTATGCGAATCCCTGTATTTGCTTTATCGCGAAATGAAATTGGCGGTTGAACCGGCAGGCGCTGCGTCAACGGCGGCATTGCTTGGGCCGTTGCGCCAAAAACTTGAGGGCAAGAAAGTGGGGTTGATCGTTTGCGGCGCAAATTTGGCTACACACAAGTTCGCAGAATATCTGCACCGCGGCGAGACGGTTTTTGATTCCAAATCGTGAAACGAACATTTCGCAATATTTGCGCGGCCCTTATCGTTTGCAAGGCTGGCGCGAATCCATTTGTAGCGCATCTTGAATTGGCCGGCAACAACAATGAAAAAAGCCACCCTCTTTCTTTTTACTTTAATCCTGTCTGGCCTCGCTTCGACCCATGCGCAGATTCCCTCCCCGCAGGCCGTCTTCGGCTTTCAAATGGGCACTGATCGCAAACTCGTCGATTGGAAAGAAATCACACATTATTTCGAAATGCTCGATAAGAAGAGCGCACGCGTGCAAGCCGTCGAATTCGGCAAGAGTACTGAAGGCCGGCCAATGATCATGGCGATCATCACCGCGGAGCAGAATTTTAGCCGTATGCCGGACATCTTGCGCATTCAGGCAGCGTTGGCGGATCCGCGCAAAATGCCAAAAGATTCTCTTGCAGGTTTTGCGCAACGCGGCCGCACCGTCGTGATGCTGAGTTGCAGCATTCACAGCACCGAAATTGCAGCCTCTCAGATGTCGCTGGAGCTGGCGTACAATCTCGCTTCAAAAAATGACGCGCATACACTCGAGATTCTCAATAACGTCGTCACGCTGTTGGTGCCCTCGCCTAATCCCGATGGCATTCAACTCGTGGTCGATTGGTATGAAAAGCAACTCGGCACGCCCTATGAAGGCAGCTCGCCGCCGTGGCTTTATCAAGCTTACGCCGGCCACGACAACAATCGTGATTGGTTCATGCTCAATCTCGCGGAAACGCGCGCCCTCACCGCCGTGCTTTATCACAAATGGTTTCCGCAAATTGTCTATGATTTGCATCAAATGGGCCGCAACGGCCCGCGCTTCGTCATCCCGCCGTTTTACGAGGTTACGAACCCCGGAATTGACCCCCTCATTTTGCGTGAGATCATGATGATTGGCGGCCATATGGCGACCGATCTCGCTGCTGCGGGTTTTACCGGCATCGCTACGGAAGCGATTTACGACATGTGGTGGCATGGCGGCATGCGCACCGCGCCTTATTATCACAACACCGTCGGCCTGCTGAGCGAGGCTGCCAGCGTAAAGATCGCGACGCCCGTCACATTGCGGCCTGACGAGCTTACCAGCGCCGGGCGCGGTTTGCAAAATGTGCGTGAGTTTCAAACAAACTTTCCCGAGCCGTGGCCTGGCGGAATCTGGCGCTTGCGCGATATCGTTGATCTGAATCTTACCGCATGCAATTCTGTGTTGACCCTGGCGGCGCGCTACCGCGATCTCTGGCTGAGGAATTTTTATCAGGTTGGATTGCGCGCCATCAATAACGGCCGGGAAGAAAAGCCGGCAGCCTATGTTATTCCGCTCGAGCAAAACGACCCGGCTGCAGCGCAAAAGATGCTCGATATTTTGTTGCAGCAGGGCACGGAGATTCTGCGCGCGCGCGAAAGCTTTGTTGCCGAGGACATGCGTTTGCCCGCCGGCACATGCATGATCGATTTGCGCCAGCCCTATCGCGCGAATATTGTTACCCTCATGGAAAAGCAGAATTACCCCATCCGGCGTTCGTCGCCGGAAACAGCGCCGGAGCGCCCGTACGATGTAACCGGCTGGACATTGCCCTTACAAATGGGCGTCGAAGTGATGGCGCTGGAAAAAGGATTTGACGTCATCTCAGATACATTGAATTTCTCTGCCAGTGCAACGGCCGCAAGAATCTTCTTCTCGAGCGACCCCTCTTATTCCGATTTGAGCAAGGCGCAATACTATCTGTTCTCCTCGAGCAATTCCGATGCCTATCGTCTGATCAACCGTTTGTTCGACAAACGCCAATCGGTTTATTGGAATACGCAAGCCTTATCTGGCGAAGGCCAGACTTATCCTGCCGGCCAGTTTCTCGTGTCGCGAGTTGAGGTCGAGATGAATGAATTGCGCAAGCTCGCCGGAGATTTGACGCTTACATTCGCGCCGGTAACAAACGCTTCTATTTCAATACAACGTCTGCAACGGCCGCGTGCGGCGGTTTATCGCAGTTATGTTCCCGTGGAAGATGAAGGCTGGACGCGTTATGTCTTGGATGATTTTGCATTCAAATATCAAACGTTATGGGATGCCGATTTGCGCGCCGGCGATTTTTCAGAAAATTTTGATGCAATCATTATTCCGGATCAGGCTGATAGCGTGATCCTGCACGGCCACCCGGCCGAAGCGCGCAATCACAGCCAAATCTACCCGCCCGAGTTTAGCGGCGGCCTCGGCCAGGCCGGTTTGCGAAATTTGCGGCGTTTCGTCGAGGCCGGAGGGAGTTTGCTTGTGTTTGATAGCGCCACAAAATTGTTTATCGAGGCCTGGGCATTGCCCGCGGTGAATGTGCTGGAGCCGCTCAAGGGTTCACAATTTTCCGCCCCCGGCTCGATTTTGCAAGGCTTGGTGAGCGCCGATCATCCGATCGTTTATGGATTGCCGCGCGAAATCGCATTGTTCTTCGCGAATTCACCGGCATTTAAATTGTTTGATCGTGAAGCACAGAGCCTTGTCGAGTACCCGCAGCAGAATCCCTTGTTAAGCGGCTGGTTGCAAGGGCATGGAGAACTTCACGGCAAAACGGCGCTGGCAGAGATACCGCTGGGCCGTGGCCGTGTTCTATTATTCGGTTTTCGGCCGCAACATCGCGGACAAACCTGGGGCACGTTTAAGCTGGTGTTCAATAGTCTGTTGTATGCCGCTGCCGAAATCAACGCTGTGGGTAATCCGGCTTCCAACATCGAATAAATTGTTGAGGATTTCCTAGCGCGGTTGGCGTCTGCTTGCAAAACTATGTTATGAGCCAAGCCGAAAATTAAAACGAGTGTACTAACTTTCCAATGAAACAAAAAAAAGAAACACCGCAGGCAACGCAAAAAAAACAGGCCGAGCCTGATGAGTCTTTGGCGCCTTATACCGCGGTCGTTTATTTTCATGGGATGGGAAGCCAGCGCCGCTATGAAGAGGTGAGCCGGTTGGTAGATTGTTTGGATCACTATGCGGGTGTGAACCATGAGCAGCGGAAAACAGGCTTATTGCGGGAGATTAGGGCTTATCTGGAAACGTGCCGTAACGGGCGCACCGACGATGTTTCTTATTTGCGAGTGACACATATAAAAGATAATCAGCGCCCCAGATTCCGTTTTTATGAAGTCTATTGGGCGCCAATGATGGCCGGCGCCATTGCAACAAAAGAAGTGGTGAAGTGGGTGTTGGGCCGCCTCGCCACGCCGGTGAAAATGCGGAAAACTCCGTGGCGCTTGCGGCCGCGCGTCAAACGCGCCGCGCTGTATCGTCTCTGGGCAGATCACGAAAAAGACGGCAAGAATCCATATCAGCATGGTGATCTTCGTGAGTTGTTGAAAGACTATGATGCTTTCGAGGGCCAGGTTGCGCGTCAAAAATATCCTAAGGGCGGTTTCCGTGATTTTTTGGCATTCTTGAACGACCAGCACAACAAGAATAATCATGGCGCGGAATTGCGCGCGCGCATCGTTGCGCTTGCCAAAGAATGGCGCTCCTGTCACAATCGCGCCGAAATCTTTACGTTTGCCATGCTGCTGACGTTTTTTGCGGTAATGCTCATTGCCGTTTTCGCCGCTGCCGTCGCGGCTGCCGGCATCGGCGGCCTTGCGCTTGCCGGTCTTGTTTTATTGCTCAAGGAGATGGGGCTTACGCAGAGCATCGGCATCGACATCGATAAAGTGAATTCCTTTTTTCTGCAAATTTTTGGATTGCAGAGCAACTCGCCGTGGAGTCAGGTTTTTAGCCGGCTTGATTTTTATGTCATTCTTGCGCTCAGTTTGTTTACGTTGCTGGGTTTAATCCTGGTACGCACGTTTTTGCGCGATTATGTCGGCGATGTGCAGCTTTGGACGACCTACGAAGAAACGAATGAAAAGTATCGAAAGCGCAAAGAAGTGCTGAAGGGCGCATTCGATATGATGGCGCATGTTCTGCTGGACAAGGCTTGCGAACGCGTCGTGGTGATCGGCCATAGTCTGGGAACGACGATTGCGCATGATACGCTGTTGGAGTTGGGACGGTACAATCGCGCGCGTCACAGCGACAGAGCCAAGGCCTTGCACGATCCCTTACCGCTGCATAAAATCGAGCATTTTATCACGCTGGGCAGCCCGATTGACAAGGTTCATTATTTCTTCGAGAGCCATAAAGGCAAACATCATCGTTATAATCGTGTGGTTGAAGAAGTGCGCGGCGATCTCGGCGAAGTACCGTTTGCCTCAAATCGCAAGCCGCATATCCACTGGATCAACATTTGGGATCGCGCCGATTTGGTCAGCAGCTCGCTGGAGACGCCTTGCAACAAACTGCTGCCCGATCTCAAGGTGGACAATTATGAAGTTTCCAGTTTTCGCTTTCCAGATCCGGTGAAAAGCCACTCTGCTTATTTTGAGCATGCCGAAGTTATCAAAATTATTTTCGAGGCCATCTTCAATCGGCGGTATTCTTACAAAACGGCTCCGCGCGAAGGCCCTCAGGGCGCGCCGAATTACAGCGCGCAGAATGTCGGCCCGGGAACCCGCCTGCCGTTCACGGCGCCGTTGCAAAGCATGATGATTGCGCTGCCCTGGTTGATTTTGGGAACCATTGTTGTTCATTTGATGGGAAATAGCTTTTGGAAGCCGATTTTTCTGTACGGCTCGGCTTTCGTAATTATTGTTTTACTGATCGCATGGGGCTTTAGCAAGATGGACGGCCCTCTTAAACCTATTGACAAAACCGTTAACGGATCTCGATCATCGACTGAAACGACGTCGTCCGATGTTGGGTGATGCGCTTAATTTCTCCAAGAAACACGCTACCCATGAGTGGATTATGAGGCTGACTTCCGAACAATGGGGCAGGCATGTGGGGGACATTGTTTTGGCAACGCTGGGCAATGACCCGTTTCACGTTGCACAGGCCTGTGGCTGGCGGGTGATTATCGAAGACCGGGATTCCCCGTATTATTTTTCACCGCGCCGGGTGGCTATTTGGGAGGGCGATAAACGCAGCATTCGCATTTTTATCGCAGCGTTGCGCCGGATTTTCATCGACGAACCATTCGGCCTTCGCTTTGTTTGCAGCCATGAAGTTTTTCATGGCCTGCATGCTTCCGGTTATAAATTATGTCAAGCCGTTTCCAACCCGCCTCCGCATTTGACCCGCCAGCAGCAAGAACAGGCCGCTGAAGCTTTTGCGTTGACCCTCTTGAGCGCATGAAGATTTTTTTTGAGATTGTTTTCATGCCCACTATTGACGGATATCCGTCGATAATTTGAATCGTACAATGCGATTATTGCCGGTATCGGCCACATAGAGCGTTTGATCGAAGAACGCCACGCCGCGCGGATTCTGAAATTGCTTTTCGCCCGCACCGGCTGCGCCGAACGATTGCTGTTCTTCCCCCGCCGCGGAAAATTTGAACAAGTGGTTCAATTCCGCATCGATCACATAAATATTCCCCTCCGTATCCAACGTGACATCTTCCGGTTGCGCAAACTTGTCAATGGCAAAAAGATCAAAATTGCCTGCCGCCGGATTCAAGCGCGCCGCGTAACCGAATTCACCGGGCGTTAACCATTGCACTTTGAAAGAATTTTGGCCGATCATGCTAAAAATGAAATCCCCGGAAAAATCACGCAAGGCTGTAACCCCGCTCGGACTCGAGGCCGACAGAATGCCCAGTCCATTTGCTTCGAGATTAATCGCGTCGGGCACTCTGATTTGAAAACCTTCCGGAAAGATCAGAACCTGATTGTCGTTCTTGTCCGCGCCGGTTGCTGTCACAAAGTAGGTGATCGTGCCGCGTCCCTGCGTGCTGGTCAACAAGGCGGCGATTGCGGTATAACGCCGGTCGGGGTTGTCGATTTCTTCAAAAACCAATTCCACCGGCGCCGCCGCAATTTGATGTTGCACTGCTGTTAAGTTGATGCGGTAGATTTTATTGCTGTCCGTCACAATCAGCAAATTCAGCTTTGAATCTTGCGTCAGCGCCACGGGATTCGCGATGGCTTGCGACTGGCCGAGAATATTGCCCGCCAAATCGAGCATGAGAATACGATCGTTGCCGGTATCGGCGATATAAATCAAAGGCTCGCGGCCGATTAAAATATCCTGCGGCTGATTCAAGCTATAGCCCGCAGCCGCATCCCACACCGGGCGAAGCTGGATGTAAGTGGTGTCGCTCACGATAGTCGAGCCGCCGTTCTCCTCCTGCTGTTGCGGCAGCGGAAATTTTTCCCCGCCGCAAGCCAGCAGCAATAATGCAGCGAAAAAAAGCGAGTAAGCGGCGAGATTATGCGCTTTGCCAAAATTCATATAAAGCCCTTTTAAGAATGTTTCCAGAGACGAGACGGCGATAGTTTTCAGTCGAGCGGACGTCAGTAATTGGCCTGACTTCCGACTCGATTGTTTGTTTTGCCTGTTCGATCAGCGCCTCGGTGAGCCGCTTTCCGGCAAGCAAAGCCTCGGTTTGCGGCGCGCGGATCACGGTCGGCGCAACGCTGCCATAGGCAATGCTGATCGAATTAATTTTGTGATCGGAAGTTTTTTGTGCGCGCAGCGCCAAAACGATTTTTGAAATCGCCTGCGCCTGCCGCGTGCCGACTTTGCGGAAATATTGCCAGTCGTTTTTTGCGGAATTCGGCAAATGGATCGCCAGCAACAATTCCTCCCGCCCCAGCACGGTTTTGCGATAGCCGGTGTAAAATTCATTGAATGCGATTTTGCGTATACCTCGCGCGCTGCCGATTTCCAACGCCGCATCAAGCACGGCCAACACCGGCAATGTATCGCCTGCCGGCGAAGCGTTGACGATGTTGCCGCCCAACGTGCCGCGATTCTGAATCTGCGTTGCGCCCACGAGTTTGGCAGCTTCGATCAAAATCGGCGCATGCTGTTGCACCAGCGCGGAACGAATGATTTGCGTGTAGGTCGTCAGCGCGCCGATGCGAATCGCATCATGCAATTCGCTGATGCCGCGCAATTCGTTCAAATTCCAAATGTTCAAATACGCGGGATGCTGCTCAACGCGCGCGTTCAACGTCACCATCAAATCCGTGCCGCCGGCCAGCACTTTGACGCCGTCTCGTTCTTGCTGGAGAATAGTGTAAGCCTCGGCCAGCGTCTTGGGCGAATACGTTTTTATGGTGGAAATCATTTGTTCTCGTCGTCTAAAAACGTTCTGTGTATAGTTGCCGCGAATCTCTCAAGCCGAGGAATCGGCTGCGGCCGCAATCGCGTCAAAAATCTTCATGTAACCCGTACACCGGCAGAGATTGCCGGCAATTGCTTCTTTGATCTGTGCGCGCGAGGGTTTGGCATTTTCCTGCAAAAAGGCCGTCGCGGCCATCAACATGCCGGGCGTGCAAATGCCGCATTGCGCGCCGCCATGTTCGAGAAACGCGTGCTGCACGCGGCTCAAACGCCCGTCTTGCGCCAAACCCTCGACCGTGATGATCGCGCCGCCCTCCACCTGGCATAATGGCACCAGGCACGAATTCACGACTTCGCCATTGAGAATCACCGAGCATGAGCCGCATTCGCCCTCGCCGCAGCCCTCTTTCGAGCCGGTGAGACGCAAGTCCTCGCGCAACACATCGAGCAAGCGCTTCATCGGCGGCAAATCGAGATCGTAGAATTTGTTGTTGACTTGGAAGCGGATTGGCATTTTTTTCTTTGCTGAGATGAGGTTCTGGAGAACCGAGTTCTTGCAGGATTTTTGTCGATCAGGCAATCATGTCCCGGCCGTTTTTTTGGTATTGAGCATCATTAGCGCGAATCTTCGTATGTCAGATGGAAACGAGAATCAAGACCCACCTTGCCTGGATAGGCGCGCCACAAAGATTTTTTCGACGGCGGTTCTATGCCAAAAGCTGGGGATTGAGTCGCCACGTTGCATAGGTGAGCGCTGATGCAAAAGTCACCCATGCGAAGTATGGCAGCAGCAATATCCCGGCAAGAGGCCGCACGCGCCAGAAGGCCACAATCGTCGCGAGAATTAATGCCCAGAGAATGATGATCTCAACGAACGCCAATGCGCCCTGATGCCAAACAAAGAACAGCCAGGTCCAAAGTGCGTTCACCGTGAGTTGAATTAAAAACAGCAAGAGGGCCATGCCTGCGCCGTGAAAGCCCTGCTTTTGCCAAACGAGCCAGGCAGCCGTGCCCATCAGGAGGTAGAGCGCGCTCCAGACTGGGGCAAAGAGCCATGCCGGAGGCGCCCATGCCGGGCGCGCGAGCGCTTGATAAAATTCTCCGGCATTGGCTGAAGCGACACCGCCTATTGCTGCCGCCGCAAAGCTGATGGCGAGCCATCCGAGATAGCCAAGAGCTTGCTTGGATTTGTTCATAAGAACCATGACCATTTTGTGAGACTTGCTCAGCCTCGGGGCGGTGCAAACTCGATTAAAGTGCGCCGTTGCCTTGAAAAGCGTATCCACCACCACTGTCATCCTGCAAGGATCTGGTGTAGATCTTGGCACGGCGCCCGGTATTTCACAAGATTCGTCTGAGATGCCTGGAATTTACATCATCGCCCTGCACGTCGCATAGTTATGTTTGTACTCAATCTTGTTGTTCAAGATTTTTTTGACGAAGGGATGATTTTGTCCACTACATGCACACGCTGAACGGTTACATCCTGAGCCACCGTTTCCAGTTTTTGGAGAGGAATTGAGTCTTCCCAGTGCTTGTTAAATTGATCAAGAAAATTGCGAAACAAGCTTTCCTCGTCATCATCGATTGAATCATGAGTTAACTCAAAAAAAGGCCGCCGTTCAGGTGAGCATTGATAGAGTTGAAGATCGACTCTAATTCTTCCGTGAGGTTTTGACGCATCGAAAATCATGACCGTTAAAGCAGGAATCGCCATACTCAGCCTTGCTTCAATGTTGTGCGGAGAATTGATGAGTTCTAGAAGATAATCTTTTGAAAGCTCAATTTCAGTCTTGAATCTGTTGGGATTTGTACCTTTCCAATTGGCTATCGCCGCCAGGGCCGGGCTGTCAGGATTCGTCAAGATAAATCTGATCTTGCAGCCTTCAATCGCCTTTTGCATAAAAAATTTGTGGTAGCGGGGCACAAGCTGTGCTAATGATCCTCCACTGATCAGTATCTCTTGTGCCGGCTTGGCATAGGCCTCAAAAGGTGTCCAGTCCGTAGGAATGCTAAAAAAGGCTTTTTTGCCATGTTTGATTTCTTTCAGAGTCTGTTCCATTCTTTCAAAGTATCCCCATCGCTCCGCCAACATGGCGAAGGATATCACCCCCAAAACAAAAAGTATCACTTTTAGCAGAATATCAGAATGCGGTTGAATAATGTCAAAAATAAGAAATCCAAAAGTGATGACCAATGCCGAGGTGAGTGGAATATTTTCGGGTTTCAGCAGAAATCTAATCATTTCTTTCATCCGTTTACCCCTTGCAATGTTATCCCTGGATTGTTGTAGCTGATTTTTGAAGCGTCACGTATGCTATGAATCTTATATCACTGCTGTCCGGTTGAGCGCATTTCGTATAGCCCAAAGGGCAAAAAGCGC
>CAYWGH010000039.1:0-53883 GCA_964457925.1 uncultured Cytophagia bacterium | reverse complement strand
ATGGGCGCTTTTTGCCCTTTGGGCTATACGAAATGCGCTCAACCGGACAGCAGTGGAATATAACATAAAATCCCAATAATGCAACTGCTGTTTTTCGAATGAGTTATTTCGGCCCGTGGCTCAATCCGGTTTGCGCTTGTTGTCTGCCAGCGCGCCAAGTCCGCGCTTCAAAGCTTTTAAGAAAGCGTGCGGTATTGAATTTTTGAAACCCGATTCGTCCTGCTCGAATCCTGCCGGCCAGACCGAGCCGCCGCGATAAACTTGCTCGATGGCTTCATAAAGCTGAGGGGCTGAAGCATTTTTCAAGAGGTAACCGAAGACGTGAGACTGGCGCGCGCGGATGATTTTGTCATCATCGTCAAAATTTGAATGCACGATGATTTTCAGAGCCGGATGTTTGGCCTTGATCAACGGAATCGCCTCAAAGCCGGACACCTCCGGCATGGCAATATCCAGCAGTAAAATATCAGGAGGTTGTTCTTGGCTGGCGAGAAACTCTTGACAGCTTGCATAAGCGCCGCTGCAACGGATTCCAATGACATTGTTGAGCAACCACCACAAGCCATGTCGGACGTTGGCATCGTCGTCTATGACAGCGACAGTAATGATTCCCGGGGAAGCGGCTATTTCAGTCATGTTTGAAAATCGCGATCAAATGAGAAACCCATAGTTGCAGGCAAACTGCCAAGTATTGCACAAGATTCGTCTGATACTTTGAAAGAGCCATTCCTAAAATTAAGGTACCAGCATGCCACACGGCTCTGAAGCAAGGCGTGACGGTTTAAATTTAAACATCTCAAGGCCTTTTGTATACTATCGAAAGCGATGGTTTTGATGAAATTGCATGGTGGGATGTTGCATGTTTGCAATCGTTTAGCGGGTCGGATTTTCCCAGGCGTATTGTTCGTTAGAACTGTGTGAAAACGATGGTACCGAAGCTGAGCTTTTTGAGGCTTGCTGGCAGAAGGAAGTATCCCGTCCGAATCGCGGTCCTGAAATTAGCGGCCGGCAACTTGTTCAGCGGCCGCCATGACGCGCAGCAGGTTTTCTCCCCAAATTTTTTGAATATCGTTTTCCGAAAAACCGCGCTTGAGCAAATGATAGGTCAGTTTGGGAATTGCGCTGACATCTTCGAGGCCTTCCGGTGTATACCTGATGCCATCGAAATCAGAGCCGAATCCGACATGCTCAGCGCTGCCGGTGAGATTGGCAATATACTCGATATGCGTAATGATGATATCGATCGGCGGCGGCGTGGGCGGCGGATTTTGGGCGAGCCATTCTTTCATGAACGCCGCCACTTCTTCAGAATTGTCGATCTCTTGCTTCAGGCGCTGTTCCTCGGCTTCATATCGGCGGCTGTGATTGCAATGCGGCTGGCTCAGAAAGTCATTGCTGAAATTAACCTGAATGACCCCGCCGGCAGCGGCTATGCGTTTGATCAGATCATCGTTGAGGTTGCGCGGATGATCACACAGCGCAAGGGCATTTGAATGCGAAGCGAGCAGCGGCGCGCGGCTGAGCTCTAAACAGGCCTCGACAACCGTGTCGTGCACATGCGAGACATCAATCATGATGCCGAGTTGGTTGCATTCGTGCACCACTTCTTTGCCAAAATCGCTCAGGCCGTTCCACAACGGTTCGGCGTCGGTCGAGCTGTCGCCCAGATGATTATTCAGCCAATGTGTAAGCGTGAGATAGCGCACGCCCAGGCGGTAGAAGTTGCGAAGATTCGCGAGATTGCCTTCGATCGGCTCGCCGTTTTCCATGCCGATGGCGAGCACGATCTTGCCGGATTCCGCCAGCCGGCGAATGTCTGCGCTTGAGCGCGCCAGCGCAAAGTCGTGCGGATGCGATTCAATCATGTGATGAATAATATCGAGCATGCGCATGCCGAAATGGAGCGCGCCCTCGCCAATGCTGAAACGTGTGGGCGTGTAAGCCGCAAAAAATTGCGCGCGCAGTTTGCCGGCGCGCATGCGCGCAATGTCGAGATGTCCTTGCGCCTGACGCCTCGTAAGATCGAAAGGCTGTTTTAAATAAACCAAAGGCGTGTCGGCATGGGTATCGATGGTCAACAGATTGTCATGTAGAGCCTGGGCTTTTTGCCATAGCGCCTGGTCGAGTTCGGGGGAGAGTGTTTGCTGCGCCGCGCGTGCTTGTGAAAGAGTCATCGTTGAATAATAATCGGCCTGGGTTAAAAAAATTTGCTGAAAATATCTTATTTCACTCCGAGAAGCAAGAGCTAATCTCGAATGGGCGCCGGCGGCGGAACGCAAGTTCGCCAAGCCGCTTTCGAGGCCGCGGTGTGCCGGCGGCAAGAATCGGAGCGGGGAGGAGGCCGCAGCACAAAGACATCAACGTTTTCTGTGCACGTTGCGGACTTCATCGCGCAAGGCATCTTCGAGGATTTTGATGGCATCGGTGTCCTTCGCGCCTTCCGAAAGATAAGCCTGCGCCACAATCGTGTTGATTTCCTCGCGATTGCGCGTGACGAGATTTAATTGCAGGACGGTTTTGTAAATTTTTATGGCGGCCTCATCTTTGCGGCCGGCGAGCAAGTAGATGCTGGCTAAAATCGAATAAAGCTGTACGCGATTCGGTTTGCTGGCCAGGCGGTTTTCATAAATTCGCGCGGCCGCATTATAGTTCCCCTGCAGCAAATAAAAGCGCGCACGCGCCATCGGTGAAAACATCATCACCCCGAACAAGGGCAACAACAGCAAACCGGTGACGGCGCCGCCGATAAATATGACGGACTTGCCGCCAGTACTGACCGAGACGCGGCGCGAATTCGCTTCTGCCACGCTCAAATTCACGCGCACCTCCGTAAGCAATTGATTGATTTCTTGATCCGCCGGCAAGTCTTGCTGCAATTTTTCCAGCGCTGCGATTGCGCTTTGCCAATCCTGCTGTTCGATGGCATCCAAGGCAGAGGAGTAAAGCGCATCGGTTTGCGGCGTGGGCGTTGCGGGAACCGTCTCGCGGATGACGTTTGTGCGCCGTTGTTCCAATTGGTTGTTGGTATTGGCCAAAAGCGCCGCAATATTTTTGTAATTGGGATTCAACCGATAGCCATGCTCCAGCAAGACCAGGGCGCGATGCAAATCTCCGGCGGCATAGGCTGCTGCGCCGTCGGCGTAATAGCGTTCCACCTCGGCTTCATGGGATTCGCGCTGCAGCGCTTCGCGTGCATGCGCCAACCGTTTGCGCGCGTCGCGGTAATGAGGCGCGGCACTAGCGATTTTTTCAAATGCCCGCACAGCGGCAGCCCAATTTTTTTGGGCAAGGGCCTGCACGCCTTCATCGTAAAGCGGCGCCCATTCATCCGCGGCCTTGCGCGAGTCGTCTTGGCGGCGCTCAAGTTGTTTCAGCGCAAAGCGCAACCGCTCGCGGGCGTCGCGAAAATTGCCCGCGATTCTAAGCAAGTTTTCATACGAATTGATCGCCCGTTCCCAATTGCCTGCGGTTTCATGGGCTTGTGCGCGCTGATAGAGCGCCAGCCAAGCGGCCTCCGCTTCCTTTTTCTGCAAGGCAGCGGTCAGCGCTGCCAGTTTTTCTTGAACATTTTTGAATGTCGGATTTTGTTTCGCGATTTGGGCATAGAGATTTTTGGCCTCCGGAATTTTTCCCTCGCGTTCAGACCGCTCAGCGGCGGTGTACAGGCGCTGTAACCCTGCGGCTTTTTCAGTCAGGTTGATGAGATTGATGAAGGTTTGCGCTTGCGCGGGATAGAGCCGTTCGCCCTCGCGCAATTCGACCAATGCTTCTTGCCAGCGGCCCTGTTGATACAAAAAACGACCAAGTTCGAAAGCAATGGTGCCGCCCATTTCTTTCGCGCGCGCCAGAGGCTTGGCCTGCCGCAAGGTTTGTTCGTATTGCGCAAGCTTATTGCGCCTTTTGTAGGTGTTCGCCAGCTCGTAGAGAATGGCAAGTTTCAATTCTTCGTTGGTTGTGGCTGCGGCGTTCGCATGCGCGCGCGCAATGAATTGTTCCGCGCGCGCATAATCCTGCTGCTGCTTGTAAACCAGGCCGAGATTGTACGCCGCCTCGACGAAATCTGGATCGATTTCAAGGGCGTGGGTGAACGCGGCGATTTTTTTCTGTGGCTTTTGTTCGTTAAGACCTGTTTCAAGCCATTGCCGCGCACGCCGGCTTTTTGAGTCGTCGGAATCGGCTTCGACGGCAGACGCCGCGAGCGTGAGCAGGCAGCAGGAGAGGGCAATCAAGTAATAACGTGACATAGACAAATTCCTCAGAAATATCGTCCGCAATTGATCCCATCCGTGTCATTCACATTCCCAAAATGTCTGAGGTGATGTTGAATTGCAAAATTACAAGCCGGTTCACGACTATTAATGCGCATGTATTTGTATCGATTGGCTTTTGACGCCGAATAAATCAAAACGATTGCACCAGCCGCAGAATCATCAATCGCCCGATGATCGGCGCGCCCACAAATGCGCGATAAGATTGATCGAACACATTTTGCACCGCGAGCGAGGTGCGCGTGTTGGCGCCAATCGGATAACTGACATCGAGGTCGGCAATCGTATAGGTTTGCACGGCGCCGATATACACACCCGAATTCACCGGGAAGCCTTCGACATAGCGCACGCGCAACTCACTATCGAGGCCGGTATTCATCTCGTTGTAGTGCACGCTCGCGCTGAGTTTGTGTTGCGGTGCATTCAAGGCAATGTCATGCGGCTGTTTTGCGTTTTTCGCAAAAAAATCTTTGCTCACGAAAGAATAGTTCAATCCGAAACGCCAGCATCGACTCGCGTTGTAATTGAAACTTATATCAGTGCCATAAAACGAAACGTCTCCGAAATTGCGATACGTCAAGATGACGTCCGTGGCATTCTGAATTTCCTGCGGTGACAGCAGTCCGAGAGGCAACTCCGCCAGGCTTTGCGCGAGATTTTGCGCTGTGGCCTGCGCGAGCGCCGGAGAAAAACCGTTGGCCGTCAAATCACGGGCTAGGATTGGCGCCAATGTGCCCGGATCGACAAAGACATGAGGCGTTTCCACGATCAGCGGCCCGACGAAATCTCGCACACGCGAACGATAAATATCGACGCTGACCAACAGCCGCTGGCCCAGTAAACCTTTGTAGCCCGCTTCAAATGTTGTCGTCGTTGTCGGCTTTGTCAACGGAATATTGGTGACCGTTGCAACCGGCGAATCAAAAGCGCGGGTCGTCGGGTTGAAGGCCCTGAAAATCCCCGGAACCTGGGCGCTTAGATTTTGCGGTAATGCCGCGCTCAACGCGTCTTTGTTCGGCCCGGGCGCTTGCGCGGCAAGAATGATGTTGCGCAATACCGGCCACACGGCATTCACCTCCGCAGGCAAATAAGCATTGCCGACGCCCAGCGCCTGGCCGAAGGGTGAGATCATTTGCGGGCGTTGCGCATGATCATACCTGAACGTGAACCCTCCGCGACTTTGCCGGGGGAAGCCGGCGCGGCGGGGCGCCGTGCCCTCGGCATAGAGATTAAGAAATACCGGCCCGACAAACGGCTCGAGCAACGGACTCAGCGTGCGGGTCGGGATGGAGGCGGATAAAATATCCAAAAAAAGATTATTGGCCGTGGGCGTGCCATAAGCCTGATTAAACGTGAAGCGAACCGCGTGATTCGTTTTGGGCTTGAGCAACAATGCGGCGCGCGATGAAGGCACTTGCTTTTTGATGAAAGTATGATCGTCGAGGCGCGCCGCCAAAATCAAATCAAGCTTGGAGGAAAGCGAAGTCTCCGATTGCAAGAACGCGCCCTTTTCATCGATGCGATCATAGGCTTCATGGCGGTTGTTGATCGTGCCGCCGGTGCTGGGTTTCGTTTGCAAATAATCAAGCCCATACGTGAAACGTTGGCGCCTGAACAGCGTGATGCTATGCTGCACGTGTCCCGCCATCAGCGTCGATTTGTCGACAATGGGCGCGCCGGTGCGCAGCAAAAATGTATCGCCTGCGTCCGACATGTTGAGATAGGTTTGCGCAAAGAAATTTTTGTAGTACAGCCGCCCCTGCACGTAAGAGAAGCGCCAATCAATGGCCTGCGCAGCGCCAATGCCGGTCAGCTCGATATCACTTATTTGGCTGAGGCCGGCGGAAACGATCGTGGACATACCGGTGATTGGCCGAAAATCAACGCGGCCATCGAGGCTGAAGCGTGTGACGTTAAAATCGCGGCCGGGAGAAGCCAGGTTTTGACCGTTGACGCTAAAGAACTCCGGCTCGGCCGGATCGCGGTAGGGCCAATCGACGCCGCGATAATACTGGCCGGAAATTTTATAACCAAAACGGTTGTGAAAACTGTTTGCGTGGCGAAAGGCGCCGATGAACTCGATGCGCTCGCCGCCGCCCATGCTCACGGTTGTGCCTTCCGAACCGAACGGGGATTTGGTGATGAGATGCATGACGCCGTTGGCGCTATTCGGGCCGTACAACGCCGCACCCGGTCCGGAAACGATTTCAATGCGTTCGAGATCATCGTTTCCAAGTGGAATCAAATTGTAAGCATTAAAGCGCAACGAAGGCAGCCCGGCGATGCGATTATCGGCCAGCGCCAGCAGCGCGCCGGAGAAAACGTTGTTGAAGCCGCGCACGACCGCATTTGCCTGATTGATGCCGGTTGCGGCGAAGTCAACCGCGGGCACAGCTTTCAAATATTCCACCGGCGTAATGACGGATTTTTGCAGTTGCCCGCTTTCGAGCAGCGTGATGGCTGCCGGCGCTTCAAAAACTTTTTCGGGCCGCCGGGAGGCGGTCACAACCACCGGATTCAGCTGAAGCCCAATGTGCGTCAGTGTAATTTCGAGTGCTTTCGTCATGCCCGGCGCCAGCTCCACATTGTCCAATTTTTTCTTGTTGTAACCGACATAAGTAATCATAATCATGTAGATGCCGGGAACGACATTGTCTATTTCGAATTCGCCATTCGCGCCTGAAGCGGTGCCGGCGGCCTGCCCCTCGATGCCTTCTGGAGTAAGTTCGATATTGGCGCCCGGCAGACGTTCGCCGGTTTCCTCGTCGCTCACGATGCCAAAGAGCTTGGCATCCGTGGTGAAGCGAATCGCTTCAGGTTCGTTCTCCGCCGGAAGAGCAGCATTGTTCGCCGCGGCGCCCGCCGGCAAGGCCGCCTCTTGATGCGCAGCGTCATTTGAAATGCGTGTGACGGCTTCAATCTCGGCGCCCGGGCTATAATCGTGCGCAATGCCGTCCACAACGGCAAGTGTCTTACCAGTGATGGTGAGAGTGCTGGCGTTGCAATCTGTTATGATCAGATTTTTTAAAGCCGGCTTGGATGATTTCGCAATGACGGCTTGATCACTGTATCGCACGATGCAATAAACCAGGCTCGAATTAATCTGGTTGGCGCCGAGAAACTCGATTCCTCTCCAATCCCGCAATGACGGTAATTTGCGATTCGGCATGCCGGTGCGGCCAAATTCATTGTCATACATCGAAGTAAAAACGATTCGATCCGCGACGCCGCCATTTGCAATCAATGTGCCGTTCACCTGAATGCTGTAGTAGCCGCTGAATTTGACCACGACGCCCGGTTTGATCTCGAGCGTTTCGCCTGCTGGAATGACGATGTCCCCGGTGACGATGTAAGGGCTGCCCGCCAATCCCCAAATCCCGCGCTGCACGCCAGACACTTCGCCTGCAAAGAGCTGGCCGTAGTTCAGGTGAAATGCCAAAATAAAAATGAAGCTGAGCAGTATATGTCGAAAGGTATAATGCAAGATTAGCACCGTCGACCTCCGTGAGATAAACAACACGCCACCAGAATCCGGCCCTGGATCGCAGCGTTTAAACAAGTTTCAAACTTAGGTTTATTCTTGAGATTGTACTCGACAAATTCGACGGTTGCGGAAACGGGAGAAGGTGGGGGCGGCTGGAAAAAGGCTCTGGCGTTGCCGCAGCACTACCCACGCCGAGGTACGATACGCAGGTTGCGGCGCCTAATTCGGCAAAGGATCGTTTGCCGGGGCGGTATAGTTCGCAGCATGCTTGCTTTGCGCTACCAGCGCAAATATTTTCTCGCGATCGGCCTTGGCAAGATTGAGCCGCAGCGTTCTTTCATAAATTTGCATCGCGGCCTCGTCTGTGCGCCCGGCGCGCAGATAAACCTCGGCCAACCGCGGATAAACACTCATGTTTTGTGGATCGCGCTGCAGTTGTTTTTCATAAATCAGCGCCGCACGCTGCAAATTGCCCATCAAGAGAAAAGCGCGTGCATGCACCACGCTCGAAAATGGAAATACGCCTTTGAAATACAAAAAGATCAGTGTGACGGCTGCGCCGGAGAACATAACCGCCTGCCAGTTAAAACCCGCATCGACCACGGCCTCTTCGTCTGTGGTGAAATCTGTTTGATCAAAAAATTTTGCATCGTCATCGCGTAAGCGCGTAATCGCCGGCACGATCGTCACGCCGGAGTCCGTTGACACCGTGACGGGCGCGGCGCTTGTTTCGCTTGACGTCGCCGTAATTGAATCCAGCGCAAAAAATGAGAGCGAATTCCCATACGTTTGTCCGGTGTCGGCGAACTGTTCGAGCGGCAAAAGCGTGGTGGTTGGGTGCAAACGCCGCCGCACCTCCTCCAGCAAGTAGTCAATCTCGACATCGCCGGGGTTCAACTCACGCGCTTTTTCGAATGCCACCAGCGCGCGCGCATAATTTCCATTTTCCATGGCGCGCCGCCCATCGATGTAATAACGGCGTGCGCGTTCCGCCAGGATCGAGCGGCCCGTGTCAGCTTGCATGGCGGCAAGCCAGGGCTGGACATTCAGCAAGCGCTGTTTTTGTTCCAGCCGTTTCTGCACCCGCTGCAACCGGAACTCCGCGTCTTTGTATGCCGGCGCGATTTCCAGCAACTTTTGATAAGCGGCAATGGCCTGTTCCAAACGATCGTCCGCTTCATATCCTTGCGCTTGCAGATAAATTTGCTCGGCCTTCTTGTTTTGATTATCCGCCTCGATTTGCTCGTTCAGATCTGCAATTTCCATCGGCACGTTTTTGAATCCGGGGTATTGGGATTGAATCTGCCGCAGCAAAGCCAGGGCGTTTTCGAGATTACCCAAGGCGCGCTCTTGGGCGGCTTCTTGATAAAGCTCGTCAAGTTGCAGCATCTCTTCCACGGATGATCGCATTTTGTCAAAATTTGCGCGCGCGCCCGGATCAAGACGGCGGCCTTCGTCAAGCTCGGCAAGCGCCTCGCGGTAGCGGCCCTGTTGGTTTAGTATTCGCGCCAATTCCAGCGACGCCAGCGCTTGCCGCTTGGCATCCGGCGCTATTTTTTTTGCGTTGCGCAGCTCTTCTTCGCTCGCTTCCGCACTTTCCAGGCGCCCATAAATCAATGCCAATTCATATGAGATGTTGAACGCCAAATCTCCCGCAGATGATTGACCGGCGGCTGTGCGCGCCTGCTCTAACAGCGTTTTGGCCAGCACGTAATCTTTTTGCTTGCGATAAAGCAGCGCGAGGTTGAATAAGGCCTCTTTGAATGCCGGATCGAGTGCAAGCGCTTTGCGATAGTCGGCGATCGCGCGTTCCGCGTCTTTTTGCTTCAAACCGGACTTAAACCAGCGGTTTGCTTGCTCGTTTGGTGATTGCGCCGAAGCCGCGCGCGGAGATAGCGCCACTAGCAAAAGCAAGATTAACAAAAGCGAGATTCCAAACCCTCGACCTAACCCGTGACTTCTCATCCGTCAATCCTCTAAACGAATTATGGCGGCGCGCGATTTGCAAATTTTAAATGATTACCACAAAAAATGACGCTTTGCGAAATCCTGTCGCACAATTTTTTTGAGCTTCATAAATAGGTAGGGCAAGCGAACAGCTTGCCCTATCCCTGCGCAACGAAATTGCCCGAGGCGGCGCTTCGAACGCCGTTTTCTTAACCCTTGTTCGGAACAACCGCGGGTTTGCCCTTGTGCTTTTTAAACTTCCCAAGGAATGGATTTTTACCAGAAATTCACCCTGCACAATGAATCAAGATTCGCGCCGTGCGCTTTTGCGATTCAGTTCGATTTGAATGGCGCTTTCCAGCGCTTTGATGGTGTCGTTATCGTTGCGGCCATTCGACAAATAATGCTGGTTGAAAACCGCATTGATTTGTTCACGATTCTGGAACGGCAGATCGAGCTGCAAAACGGTTTTATAAACTTTCATGGCATTTTCATCGCGGCGGCCGGAGAGCAAATAGATGTTTGCCAGCGCCGGGTATAAGTCGACGCGCGTTGGTTTCTGTGTCAGAATTCGTTCATAAATCCGCGAGGCGCCATGAAAATCGCCCATCAACAAATGTAAGCGTGCTCGCATCGAGGGCGAGAACACAAAGACGAATACAAACGGTAAAACAATCGCGGCCAGCACGGCGCTGGTCGTGGTCAAAATTTTGCGTGTATCGTTGCTGACGTCGACACTGGCCATTTCTGCGCCGGCAAAGCTCAAATTCATCCGCGCTTGCGCCAATAAACGTGAGACCTCACTATTGTCCGGCGCAAGAATGCGGAGTTTTTCCAGAGTAACCACCGCGCGTTTCCAATCGTTTTGCTGCAAAAATTTGAGCGCGGCGTAGTAAAGCGAATCCACCATCGGGGAAGAGGTGCGCGGCACCGTTTGCGGTATCGCGGAAAGGCGCTGGCTTTGAATTTCGCTTTCCACTTGCGCTAACAACTCCGCGACCTCACGATAATTGGGGTCGAGTTTGCGCACCTTTTCAAAAGCAACCAAGCAACGGCCCAAATCGCCGCGGCGCATGGCGCTCAAGCCCTCGGCGTAATAACGCGCGAGAATTTCATCGGTATTTTCCTGATCGAGCCGCTTCTGCGATTCCTGCAAACGCTGACGGGCGTCGCTAAAATCGGGCTTCAACTCCAGGGCTTTTTCGAACGAGGCAATCGCGCCCAGCCAGTCGCTCACCCGCAGAGCCGCCAAACCCTCGGTGTACTTTTGTTCGGCCTCCAGCGCGATCTGCTTTTCGATAAGACGGCGTTGCACGGTTTGTAAGCGCATGCGGGCATCTTTGTAGTTCGGCGATTGTTGCAGCAGGTTTTCATAGGTTGCCGCCGACATCTCCAAATTATTTGCCGTTTCATAACCCAGCGCTTGCAAGTAAAGATCCTCGATCGCTTGCTCCGCCATTTTTGCCGTTGGGTTCACCGTTGGCGCGCCGGCTTGCGTTACGGCCTTCTGAGAATCGGAGAGTTGTGGTTGCAGGGCCGGGGCGGCGTCTGGTTTGGCCGCGCTATTTTCCGCCACGCGTGTCTGTGCCGCAGCGATTTCGTTTTCAACCAGGCTAATGAAGCTGTCAAAGCTGTCTTTGTTTTTGAGATCCTGCTGCCGGCGTTCGCGCAGCTCGGATAACGCTTCTTGATATTGATTTTGCTGGCATAACAAACGCGCCAGTTTGAAAACGATGTTGGTTTTAAGTTTTTCATCTGCTGCGCTGTCCTTTGCCTGGCGCAGCACTTCGGTACTCGCTTTTAAATCGCCTTTGCCGAAATGAGAATTCGACAACTCAAATAAGATTTTGGCTCTGAGACTGTTTTTGCTTTTTCCTGAATCGAGCCGAGAGGCTTTTTGAAGATAGCCCTCGGCGCGTGTGAAGTCTTTTTGATTGTTATAAGCATAGCCGAGCGCGAACAGGGCCTCGACAAAAGTCGAATCGATCGCGAGAGCTTTTTCATAAGCAGCGATCGCTTTCTGCTGATCTTTTTCGTTAACGCCGGCATTATACCAGCGCACGGCTTCCGGATTTCTCACCTGCGCCACGGCGGCGAATGCCCCCAGGCAAAGAAGCGCTAATGCGGTTGTGTGAAAACGGATGATCGATTGCATGGTGTCACCTCGTCGAAGGGTGGTGAGGATTTGGTGCTGTTTATTCAAAGGCAATATGCCGTGCGCGAACGCCGTCGCTTATCGGCCATTTTTGCTGCGCGTCAGTTGCTCGGTTTTACGGTATTCCGCCTGCAGCGCGTCTTCAAACACTTTGATCGCGTCGGCGTCGATCCTGCCTTGCGAGAGATAGGTTTGCGCGACGGCTGCGGTGATTTCATCACGATTGGCCGTGATCAAATTCAATTGCAGAATGGTTTTGAAAATTTTCAAGGCTTGCTCATCGCGGCGGCCCGTCATCAGATAAATATCGGCCAAAACGGGATAAAGCTTCAGGCGCCCCGGTTTTTGTTGCAATATCCGCTCGTAAATTTTTGCCGCGTTTTGATAGTCACCGCGCAGCAACGAAACACGCGCGCGCAATGTCGGCGAAAACGTGATGAAACCGATCAAGGGCAACATGATGACCGCCGCCAGAACGCCGCCAATCATCACGATTGATTTGCCGCTGCCGGCTTCTTTGTGGGGCATGCTGACGGCGCTAATTTGCAGGTTGGTGCGTGCTTGCGCCAGGAGATCAACCAAATTGGCGTCCTCCGGTGAAGCCAACTGCAATTTCTCCAAAATCGTGACCGCTTGCCCCCAATCTTTGCGTTGAATCGCGGCGAGCGCGGTTTGATAAAGTGAATCGGGCACAGGCGCCACGGCCGGTGTTTCCACCGGGGCGTTCCCTTGTTTTTGAATCTGCTCTTCCACCTCCACCAACAGGCTTGCGATATCGCGATAATCCTGGTTAATTTTGTGCACCTTTTCAAATGCCGCTAATGCGCTGTGGAGATCACCCCGGCTCATGGCCGAGACCCCCTCGGCATAAAAACGAGCCACCACGGTTTCCGAGCTTTCGCGATCCACGCCACGCTGCGCCTCGTTGCGGCGTCTGCGTGCATCGCGAAATTCGCGATCTGTCTCTAGGATGTTTTCGAAAATAATAAGCGCGCGCGCCCAGTCTTTTGCCTTGAGCGCGGACATGCCAAGGATATATTGTTCTTCCAATTTTTTTTGCGTGCGGAGTTTGTCGTTTTGTCGCCTTAATTCCTGCACGCGGCTGCGCGCATCTTTGTAAACACCGGCTTGCAGGAGCAGTTTTTCATATGTCGCAATCGCCAGCTCAAAATTGCCGGCGGTTTCATGTTTTTTGGCTTCCTCATACAGGGAATTGAAAACGGCTTTATCCGCATCAACTTTTTGCTGCGAGTTTAATATCTCCAATTGCGCTGCCGCATCCTTGAAATCGGGGTTTTGTTGGAGGATTTCTTCAAACAGCGCGCGCGCCTCTGCAAGCTGCCCGGCTTGTTTTGCCTGCCCGGCTCTCTCATACAGCGTTTGCATGTGCTGCTCGTTTTGAATCGTCAGCATGAGCGTCGCAAATTTGCCGCGATTTTCCGCAACACGATTCATGCCGGCGCGCAACTCTGTCAAGGCTTCCGCATAACGCTGCTGCTGGTACAATAAGCGTCCCAGCTCGAACGAAATCTGGCTGGCGATGCGATCCTCATCCGCGGCATTCTTGGCTTTGCGCAAGCCGGCCTCCGCTTCCTGCACTTTACCGGTCCTGGCGTAAGTGGTGGACAGTTCATAGAGAATGCGAATATTCAAATCCTTGGGAGTTTTTTCCGTTTTGGCATTGTTGGCTTTGGTGAGAAATTGCTCCGCATTCGCATAATCTTGTTGGGATTTGTAAACCATGCCAAGATTGTATAGCGCCTGGACAAACAGCGGATCCAACGCAAGGGCGCGTTCATAAGCCTGAATTTTCCGGGCAACATCTTTTTCGGAGACGCCCGCCGTGAACCATTGCAGCGCTTCGGCTTTCTGCGACCAGGCCTCTGGAACGCTCGCGCACAATATCTGAGCAACCAGCATGAGCAGACTAACTCTCAGCAATCTCATTACTCACCTCGTCAGTCGATTTTTGCAACATCATCAGTCAAGACGTATAAGTTCACGCACCGAATCGTCCAGATTGTTCGTGGCAACATATCCGATCGCGTAGGCATGACGGCCGACCATTTTTTTAACCTCAGCGTCTGAAGACACTTTCAGCGGTGCGGAAGCCTGCCCGGATAACAACAGCTTTAGCCATTGTTTATGTACCTGCATTTGAGACTTTCCCAGCACGGCTTTATAAAATTTAGTGCCGGTCTCGGTTTCCGGCTGATCGATGATCTGAATCTTGCCGCCGTCTTTCCATTTGAGCTTTATGCCGGCAAAGATCTTTTTGACCTCAGCTTTTGTCATTTTTTCGGCCGTCAATTTGGAATTTTTGGCCACCACGACACTGATCTGCGCGGTGGCGGAAGTGGCTGCCCAGCAACTCATCCAAACCGCAAAACACCACCACAACGAAATTTTTCTATTACCTCGTATGCACAACATATTTATCTCCGGGAGGTATGTTCGAATCCCTCTTTAACACACACAGCCGGCTTGCGGCTTACCATGGCGAGCACGGTTGAAAAAACCGAAATTCAGCGCCGGGTTCGCACAAATGTTCACAAGCAGCTTCAAACCATAGAATAAGCACAGCCGCGCTTTGCGCCACGGCCTCAGAATAATTGCCCAAAGACATACGATACATCGAGGCGCAAATCATAATAGCGGACCGTCGCCCCGTTGAATTTTTGAAAGTGAGAGCTGCCGTCAAGCTTGACCGCCACTTGCGGAATCGGTCGAAAGACCAGGCCGAGGGTCGCTTTGCTGAATTTGCCGTCATCGGCCACACCGGCTTCGTTGTCGCCGCCAAAATCTTTGTTGGCAATTGTTTCAGGATTGCTATAATAATCCCACTGCACATAAGGCCCGAGTTCACCGATCGTGCTTTCAACCGAATAGCCGGCACGAAGGTACCAGGTATGAATGTTGTATTTTGCCGTAGTCGCGACATTGGCCTCCGTCGCGCCGAGGTTGGGATTCCGGAGAAATCTCGCCAGTTGGTTGGCATTGATCGCCACGTTGTTGATGACAGTCAGAATCGCCGCCGGATCGCGCTGCGCATTATGCGTGGCGCGCCAATATTCTGCCTGCACTGTCAGGTTTTTTATTCTCGTTTCAGCATAGCCGCCGAGAATGGAAAATTTATCCGCAACCATCCAGGGCAGCACGCCGCTTCGGGGTGCGCCGTTACCCACGCCGAGCGTGGAATTTGTTTGTCCGCCCGAGGTGTATCCTGATGTACCCAGCACCATCTCGCCGCTGCCGAGTTTATAGTTTAGGTCATACCCGAGTGGAAACGTATTTTTTACCGGATCGCCTTCCCCATTATCCGTGCTGGCGCTGTAATTCAGAATACCGGGGCCGGCATCCACGGCGCCGTAAACCATAAAGGCCGTCGTGCGGGAGATTAGCAAATGATCGGCGTCAAACAACTCCGGTGGTTCTATGCCATAATAAGAGGGCACGGCATCCAAAATTTCATTGTAGAGGCCGAAACGGCGATAAATTTTTCCCATGCGCATATTGAGCCAGGAAGAGAAGGAGTATTCACCCCAGAAATTTCGCACATCAATTTCTTCCGCGCCCGCCCCATTGAGATTGATAAAAATTTTGAAGCGCTGATGAAGTTGGTGCTCCAGCATAATATTAAAGAAGGGGTAGGTAAACTCGGCCGGGGCATCTGTTTTTATCGTTCGACCGTTTTCTTGGCTCGGTTCGTCCAAAACTTTCTCAAAGCGCGTGGAAAAGTAGCCGAAAATGCTCAGATTTTTTAAAGCGTAGTTCGTGACGGAGACTTCGCCAAAGGTGAATTGTTCTTCCGTAACGGCGTTCTCCGGCGCGGCATCGGTTTGAAGTGAATTGGTTTTGCCGGATACACTTGCATGGGCGCTATACGTGGCTTGAATGCCGTCTTGAATGGTAACCTCAACGCCGTTTAACGTTAGGGTGGCAGCGTTGCAATCCGAGATGATGATCTTGTGCAGCACCGACTGCCCTTGCTCGAAAGTGATGGGTTTGCGGCAATAGCGAATGATGCACTGTTCCAAATGCGATTCGGCCTCGATGCCATTGGCGAACACCAGTCCAATCCAATCATTCGAAGAGGGGGACTGATCTCGCGGACGATCTTCGCCGAATTCGTTGTCGCTCAGGGAGGTGAAAACGATGCGCGCCGTCAAGCTGCCGGTCGCGCGTAAGACGCCATTGACGCGCAGGGCGTATGGCCCGGCAAATTTCACGATGACGCCCGGCTCGATGGTCAAGCTGGCTCCTGCCGGCACGGATATATCGCCCGTTACAATGTACGGGCTGCCGGCCAGATTCCAGACGCCGGATTGCTCGCCGCGCACCTCCGTACCGCGGGCTTGTGCAGAAGTTACAAGAACGATTCCAAAAACGAGGGCTCCGAGAGATTTTAAAATCATCGGATAGTCCCGCGGCGCTTTCATACACGTCTCCTCAAAATAAACAGGCTTCTATGCTCTCGGCGTTAACAAATCTTAAAAATGGCGCACGCTGCAGAGGAGAGCAATGGAAGATTGATCCAAAGCTAGAAAGGCTTTTGAATTGATTGGATGAAACCAATCCGGGGTTGGATGAAAACATCTAGCCGCCGAGTGAATGAAACCACACGCCGGCCTCACAAGCATTTTTATAACTCTGACATCGAGTCCTGATGCCAAAATCGGCGGAGAGAAAAAAGTGTAACGTTGTACCCGCTGAAATAATACTTTTGCTCTCAACCATACACCGTAAGGATAAAAACTGCGGAAAGCGTGAGGCGAGCAAATGGGGGGTGAATCAAAGCAGGGAAGGGACGCCAGGTCAAAACTGGTAACCCGGTGATTTTCGCAAATGAAGCCCATGTTTCACGCCCGCCGGCAGAAAGCCCGCCAACCGGGACTTTGTAATAGCGCATGAGTTCTTTATATTGTTGCAACTGCTAACCAACGGCGTTGTGAGGTTTTGTTGACGGCGTTGCCGTTGAAACTTCACGGAAAGAAACAAAGCGTTTCCCTGTGGTGAAACGGAGAAAAGTCATTTTGCCTCGGAGGCATGATGAGTCCCTGGCCTTACAGTTTAGCCTATGTCGTTCCGCTGAGCGTCATCACGGGGCACATGCTTGGCGGGTTTTTCTATTATCTCACACCGATGATGACCTTTGGGCTGATCCCCTTGCTGGATGTGATGATTGGCCCTGACCGGACCAACCTCAACGCCGAGTCATTGGAACGGTTGTCAAAAAAGATCGGCTTTCGTGTGATCACATTTCTCTACGTCCCGCTGCAAATCGGCCTGGTGATTTGGGGCGCGTACGTTGTAACACATGAGGCGTTAACCGGATTGGAGCTTGCCGGATTTGTACTTTCGCTTGGTATTGCCACAGGCGGCGTTGGCATCACTGTGGCGCATGAGCTTTTTCACAAGAAAAACGCTTTTGAGAAAACCTTGGGACACGCGTTGCTCATGACGGTGAGCTACATGCATTTTTATATCGAACATCTCATTGGCCATCACGTTCACGTTGCCACACCGCGCGATCCGGCCACGGCCCGCAGAGGTGAATCGCTGTACGCCTTTTATGTTCGCACCGTGAGTCATGGCTGGCTCGACGCCTGGAGAATAGAAATGCAGCGTTTGCAGCACCGGGGATATTCCCGGTGGGGATATCATAATCGCATGCTGTGGTTCGCGGCTTTGCCGGCATTCTTTGCCGCCATGCTGGGAGGTTTATTCGGCTGGCAGGCGGTGCTTTATTTTTTTGCACAAAGCGCCGTTGGGTTTTCTTTGTTGGAAATTGTGAACTATCTCGAACATTATGGCTTGCAACGCCGTGAGCTTTCTCCCGGCCGTTATGAGAAAGTGAATATGAGGCATGCGTGGAACGCCGATCAGCGCGTGACGAATTATTTTCTCTTCAAGCTCCAGCGTCACGCCGATCACCACGTGCATCCGCTGCGGCGTTATCAAGCTTTGCGCCATTTCGAGGAAAGCCCGCAACTGCCCACGGGCTATCCCGGCATGGTGCTGCTCGCCCTGGTGCCGCCGCTCTGGCGCAAGATCATGCATCCCCGGCTCGATCACCATCAGCAGACTGCCAGTCGCACAGCGCCCTCTCTCAAAGTTTGACAGGCTCGCGATGCCAAATCGTATCCGGTGGAAAGATGATTTTTTGCCCGGGCATTTTGTACAGAAAAACATTTGTTTTTTTGATGGCCTGCGACAGCAGTGATCGTGATCTGCTGCGAGAGGGAATTTCTGCGGGGATTCCGCTTGTGGTGTAAAAGCCAATCAATCGGTTTTATTGAGTTCAAAACCTGAGTTTGTACTTCCATGAAAGAGAGATGGTTTCAAAGTTGAAACAAGCAAAGTCGCGTGCAAAAAGAGGCAACGTCTTAATGCCGGTCATTGTCATCGGCGTCGCGGCGTTGCTTTTTTACGGTTATTTTCGAATTGATGAACCGGATATTCACGTGCGGCGCTTGTTCATCGCCGCGCCGGCGTTTGTTGAAACGTTGGCAGGCAAAAAGATCGTTCATCTCAGCGACATGCATTTCGATCGGCACGGCGGCAAGATGGGCGGACTCATTTTAGAAATTCTCAATGAAATTCGACCAGACGCGATTCTGCTCACCGGTGATTATGTGAAGTGGCATGGCGACCGCGACGATTATCGCTACACGTTTGATTTTTTGAGCCGGTTGCAAGCTCCGTTTGGTGTTTATGCCGTAATGGGCGATGCGGATTATTCCTTCTCCCGGCAAAGCTGTATGTTTTGCCATCGCGCCGGTTCAGCCGAGCCGCCCGATTTCCACAGCGTTCGCTTTCTCCGCGATAATTTCGTCGATTTAAAGCTCGGCGGCAAAACATTGCGTATTGCCGGCATTGATTGTTGGCCGCGCCTGGAACCGGATTTGGCGCTCGCCCATTCCTTGATTGCGCATCAGCACCCCACGATTTTGCTTTCTCATACGTCACTCGTCTATGCGCCGATTCCCGCGACGAGAAATGTTTTAGTGTTGAGCGGCGACACACATGGCGGTCAGATTCATTTGCCGGATTTCTTTTGGGAGTTGACGAGACGCAAGCCCGACCCCGGACATATTTACGGTTTTTTTCAGGAAGGAAGCAAGATGCTTTATGTTACCAGTGGGATCGGAACGACTGATGTTCCTGTGCGCCTCGGCGTGCCGCCGGAAATCGTCGTGTTTGAATTTGGGGAAAAAGCAAAATGAGCGGCGTGAATCGAAAAATACCAAACAACTGGAGGCGGCGAAAGTTTGCCCTGGCGTTGTTCACGCTGGCGTTTTTTTCATGCAAACAAGAAAAGGCTTTTTATTTTGATTTCGAACATGATGGGGAACTCGATGTGATACGCTGGGAATGCCGAGCCTTGTATTCGCTTGCCTCCGACCACGTTGCGCATGGCAAAAGCAGTTTGCGTCTGGAGATGTTTTCTGGAAAATATCCCGGACTGAAGATCAGCAAGTTTGACCCGGATTGGTCGAATTTCCGTGTTGTGCGCGCCGAAATTTACAATCCGCAGAACGACAGTCTGAGATTGCACGTCCGGATCGATGACATGCGCGGCGATCAACCGTATGCCGATCGCTTCAACTCCCGCATGCTGTTGCCGCCGGGTTGGACACATTTCGCGTTGCCGCTGGATTCGCTTGTTACCAGCGACACAAGGCGAAGAATGAATCTCGCCAGCATTGAAAAGATGGATTTCTTCATCGTGCATCCGAAAGAACCGGTGACGTTATTTTTTGATCATCTCAGGCTGGAGTGAAATGGGCGGCAGCGGTCAAGACGTGGCCTTAACAAAGGAGGGGTGCATGCGACGGCCAAGCCCGCGTGAATCTACAATGTTGAAGATTACTGTTCCTCCAGCGCGAAAGTCATCCCATCGGAAGCCGCCAGAACTTTAACGCCCGTTTCGTGCGTAAGTTGTTCCGCCAGCAGCCAGGGCTTGGCTTGCACCATCGACATGCCGAAATGCGTCAGGATCGCGGTTTTAGGTTTGATAGCCAAGATGAGGCGACGGGCATCTGCCAAACAAAGATGTTGAATCACATGCTCCTCGCGCTGTTTGACCAAAACAACGTTCAACACCAATAACTCCACGCCGATGTACCAAGCAATCAACTCGGGAAAAAATTCCGAATCAATCAAAAAGGCAATGCGTCCGATGCGGCTTTCAAATATAGCGCCATAGGTTTCGGTGCCGTGTTTGTGCCGCCCGGCAGTCTTGAATCCAAGATTGTTGATCGCATAGGATGAAAACGGCCGCAGCGTCTCGATGCGAGCAATATAATTTCTGACATAGCGCAACACCACCGGATCATCACCGTTCAAACATTCCTCCGGCGCGAACAGCACTCCGCGTTTTTGACGCCCGCCGTCAGACATGGCCTCCATCATCACATTGACGTCAGTGGAATGATCGACGTGGCGATGGCTGAGCAGAATGGCATCGAGTTTTGTCGCGTCGATTTTGGGCCGGCTGCTGGCGCAACGCGCCAGCGTGCCCGGGCCGGGATCGATCATGATCATTTGACCATCGAGCTGCAGCAGCGTGCCGGCAGACGAACGCAGTTGTTGAATCATGACAAAGCGCGCGCCTGCCGTGCCGAGGAATTTGATGAAATTCGACATAAGGGTTGCCTGAAAAAATCATTGCCGTTCACACACCAGGAAATGCTCCTCAAACACCGATCCGATCAGAAGCTTGTTTCCAAACACGGCCGCCACACTCGAACCAGAAATTTCATGGCCGCGATCGAGATAGATTTCATCGATCTTTGGCGGGTTTTGCTGCAAAGAAATCTTCAGCACTTGTGAGGGCGAAAGGTTTTTGGGGTTGCGCGCATGCCGGGTGAATGCCAGCAACTGCGGATGCGCGCCAACCCAAAGATCGCCGTTTGCATCTACTTCAATATTATCCACGCCGGTGTTGAGATCGATATCGCTGCGCCAGGTGAGCGCCCCGGAATCCAAATCCCGGTCATAGATTTTGATTTTTCCGCCGAGGCATGCTGCCACGAAGATTTGCTTGCCGTCGCCACTGCGGTTAATGCCGTTGGCGTAAGCAATGTTTTTGGCAGCAATCTGAAATTGCCGGCCATCGTAGTAAAGCACATAGGATCGCGGCAGACGCATATATTCTTCGAGCGTGCGCCCCCATGCGGATTTGTTGCCATGATCATTTGTCACATAAAAGCTCCGTGGTCCGACGGCGACAATGTCGTTCGGGCTGGTCATGAGTGTATCACGCAGAGTTTCTTGATGAATCAGTTTGCCCTCGAAATAATCAAAAATCTCGATGCAATCGCCGGTGGCGCGATGATTCACCACGAAAAATTTTTCTTCGCCGCTTTCATCCAGGTAGAGGCTGATGCCATGCGGGTGAAAGTCCTGTTTGAAATCAATTGTCAAGTTGACAAGAGCGGGGTTCGGGTGGTTCAGATCATATGCATATATTGCGCCCGGGCTTTGTTCGCCGCGCATGCGCGCGCGACGATCGTCCGAGGAGATGAACGCAATTCCGGTGTTGGGATGAATCGTGATGTCTTCCGCTCCGGGCGCAGGAGATATGCGCCGGCAGGCGCCGGTGAAATGCGGCGCGATTGTTTTGAACTCCCCGGCGTCGTACAAGAGATCAAACATGAACCATGCCGTGGCAAGGCTAATAAACGCGATACCAATGATCACGTAGCCGAGGAGTATTCGGCGATTCATTTTTGTTGATTCGTCAAGGTTAGATATTTCACTTCCGCCGCGCCCTGCTTTTCATCGACAAAGGTGAGCAGGATACCGCCGAGCACGAAGAGAACGGCGATCGAGGCGATGCCCATGCGCGGGCTTTGTGAGATCAGGCCGGTAAAGCCGATCAAGATCGGACCGAAAATAACGGCGAACTTGCCGAGCAAATTATAAAAGCCGTAAAACTCCGCGGTTTGATCGTGCGGGATCAAGCGCGAATACAGCGAGCGGCTCAACGCCTGGATGCCGCCCTGAACCAGGCCGATAACGACGGCTAGCGCGTAGAATTCGAATTTTTGCGTCATGGTCACCGCCCAAAGTACCACCAACAGATAAACGAAAATTGCGATATAAATCGCGCGTTTCGCGCCGATTTTTTCACCCAACTTGCCGTAAGCGATGGCGCTGGGAAAACCCACAAATTGCGTCAACAGCAAGGCGGCAATCAAATCTTTGGTTTCAAAACCGATCGACATGCCATAATCGACAGCCATTCGAATAATGGTGTCGACGCCGTCAATATAAAGCCAGTAGGCCGCCAGAAAGAGGGCAATCGTTTTGAGGTGGCGAATCTTGCTGAACGTGAGCGTGAATTGCCGCCAGCCCGCCCGCACCGCTTCACGCATGCTTACCGTTTTCGCGCTTTTTACCTCCGGCACCAGAAAAATAATGGGCAACGTGAATATGCCCCACCAAACGCCCGCCATGATGAACGACAGGCGCACCGCTTCACCGGCATCTGCCAGACCGAAGGTTGCCGGACTCAGGGTCATCCAGACATTGATAGCGAAAAGCAATCCTCCACCGAGATAACCCATGGCATAGCCCAGCGCCGAGACGTAATCAATTTTCCTTTCATCGACAATCGTGGGCAGCAGCGAGTCATAAAAAATATTGCCGCCGGAGAAGCCAATCGTGCCGAGCACGTAGATCAGCGCGGCGAGCGGCCAATTGCCTTTGGCAATGACGAATAGCGCGATCGTCGAGAGTACGCCGAGATAAGCGAAAAAGACCAGGAATTGTTTCTTGCGGCTGCCGCGGTCGGCGATGGCGCCTAAAATCGGCGCGAGCACTGCCACGATCAGGCCGGCGGCGGAGTTCGCCAGCCCGAGCTTGGCAGTGCTTTCCGTCACCGCCACGCCCTGGCTCCAATATTCTTTGAAGAATACCGGAAAAAATCCCGCCATCACCGTCGTGGCAAATGCGGAATTGCCCCAGTCATACAAACACCAGCCGAGTTCCTGTTTGTTTTTGAAGAGCGGCATTCGGCCTCCCGTGGACGATGATTTGTGATGAATGAAAGTAACTGAAAACATCAACGGCCGGCACACGCACTGTTGAAAAATCCATCCTTCGTTGTCCTGTCATCCCGAAGGAATCCTGTGAAGTTTCAGGCGCGCCGCCGAGGCTTTCACAAGATTTGGCTGAAGGACAATTCGAGAGGCTGTCTCATCCTGCGGCTCGGTTGGTGCTCTCCTGCATTTTTTCCGTCCGAAACAAAATTCCCACCAGGAACGTCACGATACTCCCGAACATGATGTACCATGTGAACGCGATATGCGGAATGGGAATCGGCGCGCTGCCGAGCCAACTGAGCATTTTGTTGGCCAGGCCGCTGAGCACGACGACGGTGAGAAAGCCGCAAAACATGGCGATGAGGTTGCCGCGATCGCTGCCGCGTGTGCGCGTCAACATGCCGATCAGAAAGATCCCGAGCAGCGAACCGTAGGTGTAACCGATGATGCCCAGGGCGATCGGAATGATGGTGAGGCTGGGATCGTGCAATACGGAATAGGCCGAGAGTGCGGCGACAAGAATCATCAAAATCGCAAAGACAAAGGTGAAGACGCGCGCCGCGCCCACGTAGTGTTTGTCGCCCGCGTTTTTTTTGAAGTAAGGCGTATAGAAATCTTTCACAAAACTGGTGGCCAGGGCATTCAAAGCCGCGCTGAGCGAGCCCATGGCCGTGGCAAACACGCCCGCAATGATAATGCCGCGCAGGCCCGGGGGCATTTTGTTGACGATGAAGTACGCGAAGATTTCGTTGGTTAAAACCTCGCCATTGGCGCCGCGCGGCAAATTGGGGTCAGGTACGATTTGAAAAAAAGCGTACAAAAAAATGCCGATCGTGACGAAGGCCAGGGCGATCGGAACGTCGGCGACGCCGGAGAGGATGAGAGAGAAGCGACTACGTTTGTAATCGGTAGCGGTGAGCATGCGCTGCACCATGTCCTGATCCGTGCCATGCGTGGCCATCACCAAAAAAATATAGCCGGTGAACGCCGCCCAAATGGTGTACTCCTGGCGGAAAATGCTCAACACGGCGTCGTAGAGCGTGGTTTCGTTGCGCAAACCCGTGTCAAAGATTTTGAAGTTGGCAAAATTATTGGTGCCGGTTTTGATGCCTTCCCAACCGCCGGGAATGAGATCGACAATGACGTAAAGCGAAAGCAATGCCCCGCCAAACATGATGCTCGCTTGAATCACATCGGTCCAAATCACGGCTTTGATGCCGCCCAGCATGGTGTAAATCGTCGTAATCAACGTCATGATGGTGATGGCAACGAGATATTGCTCGAAGGTGGGCGAGGCACCGGTGAGAAATTTCCACGCAATAACCAACACCACGGCCGCGATGTAGACGCGTACGCCGCTGGCCAGCACGCGTGTGACGAGAAAGATCACACTGCCGGCCACGCGTGAAATCGCGCCGAAGCGTTTCTCTAAAAATTCGTAAACGGTGTAGACTTGATAATGATAGTACGGCTTGATGAACAGGTAGGCAATGACGATGCGCGCGAGAATGGTGCCGAACATGAGCTGCACATAGAGGGCGCTTTGCTGGCGATAGCCCTCCGCCGGCACGCCGAGAAAAGTCGCAGCGCTGGTTTCCGCCGCGATGATGGAGGCCAGCACCGCCCACCAGGGAATCTTGCGTCCGCCCAGGGCGAAATCTTCCATGCTCTCTTCCCGCCGCCCCATGTACAATCCGATGCCGATAATGATGACAAAGTAAAGAACGATGATGACAACATCCCAAAAGAGGGCGCTCATAAGAAGCCTTGAAATAGCTTATACGGAATGTTGAGATTGTATTCAGCGTCCTGCTAAGATAAAAAGTATTGAAGATGACGCAACTTTTTTCTATCATGCAACACATTTTAAAACCGGTTAACGGTTTGCAGGTTTTCTTAACAGTCAAGTGTTTTTTTAACTCATGAGGTGTGACATGCACAAGCAACGCATTTTTTCGAAACGCCTCGCACTAATTGTGGCTTTGATGTGCGGTGCGATGGTATTGTTCGGCGCAGCCTGGCCGGACGAGGGGATGTGGACGTTCGATAATCCGCCGCTCAAGCAACTCAAGGAGCGCTATGGTTTCACGCCCACGCCGGAATGGCTGGAGCATGTGCGGCTGGCCAGCGTGCGTTTTAATGATGGCGGCTCCGGCTCATTCGTCAGTCCGAGCGGTTTAGTGTTGACCAATCATCACGTTGCGCTGGGGCAACTGCAGAAGCTCTCAACGCCGCAGATGAACTATGCCGCCGACGGCTTTTTCGCCAAAACCCAGGCGGAGGAATTGAAGTGCACGGATCTGGAATTGAACGTTTTGATGGCGATGGAGGATGTAACCCAGCGCGTGCAGGGCGCGGTGAAACCGGGCATGACCGACAAACAGGCCTTGGAAGCGCGCAAAGCCGAAATCGCCAGGATTGAAAAAGAAAGCTTGAAGGCCACCGGCTTGCGTTCGGATGTTGTCACCCTTTATCAGGGCGGCGAGTATTGGCTCTACCGCTATAAAAAATATACCGACGTTCGTCTGGTTTTTGCGCCAGAGCAACAAGCGGCATTTTACGGCGGCGATCCCGATAATTTCACATTTCCGCGTTATGATCTCG
The DNA here is from genome assembly GCA_964457925.1 of uncultured Cytophagia bacterium. GTDB lineage: Bacteria > Zhuqueibacterota > Zhuqueibacteria > Zhuqueibacterales > Zhuqueibacteraceae > Coneutiohabitans. The sequence goes on along the minus strand of CAYWGH010000039.1, from coordinate 28,374 downwards.
ACATGACGATCGTGCGCGTGTATGAAAACAACAAGCCGGTGCAGAGCAAGCATTACCTCAAATGGAATACCAAGGGCGCGGCCGTTAACGAACTCGTGTTCGTGTCCGGCCATCCCGGTTCCACTGATCGCCTGCAAACCATGGCGCAACTCGCGCGGCAACGCGATTATTCGTATCCTTATCGTTTGAAAACCTACGCCCGCCGTTTGGAAGTTTTGCGCAAATATGCCGCGCAGGGTCCCGAGCAGGCGCGCCAAGCGCGGGGTCAGATTTTTGGCATTGAGAATGCGCTCAAAGCCTGGACCGGCGAGTACAACGGTTTGCGCAATAAAGAGATCATGGCGAAAAAGGAAAAGGATGAAAATGACTTTCGCGCACTGGTGGCGAGCAAACCGGAATGGCAAAACGCCTACGGCGCGGCCTGGGACATGATTGCCACCGCCGAACAGAAGCAGATCGAAATGTTAAATGCGCTGCGCTATCGCGACTTGCGCAATTCCCGCCTGGCGGGACTGGCCAAAAACATTGTGATGTACGCCACCGAGATCAAGAAGAAAGATGCGGAGCGGCTGGACGGCTTTCATGATGCGCAGCTTGAAGAGTTAAAATTCAAGCTTTTCTCGCCCGCGCCGGTTTATCCCGCGATGGAAGAAGTATTGCTCGCAGATGCCCTGCAGGAATCTCTGGAAGAATTGGGTCCGGATGACCCGTTTATCAAAACCGTGTTGAACGGCCGCCAGCCGGCGGAGGTTGCAAAAGAATTGCTTGCCGGCACCAAGCTGGCCGATGTCGCTTTTCGCAAGTCGCTGGTGGAAGGCGGCGAGAAAGCGGTCAAGGCCTCGGATGATCCGCTCATCGTGCTGGCGCGCAGGCTTGATCCGATGATGCGCGAATTGAATAAAACTTACGAGGATCAGGTGGAGAGCGTGATCGCTGCGGCCGGTGAAAAAATCGGCAAAGCGCGATTTGCGGCGTATGGCAAGTCGACAAATCCTGATGCGACGTTCACCCTGCGTCTATCATACGGCAAAGTGGCGGGCTATCCCATGAACGGCACGCAAGCGCCGGCCATGACGACGCTCTACGGCCTTTATGATCGCATGTACAGCTTCAATATGCAGCCGCCCTTCGATTTGCCCAAGCGTTTCCTTGAGCGCCAGGACAAGCTCGATCTCAGAACGCCGGTGAATTTCGTTACCACGAATGATATCATTGGCGGCAATTCCGGCTCGCCGGTAATCAACAAAGAGGCGGAGTTGGTGGGTTTAATTTTCGACGGTAATATCGAGAGCCTGGTGGGCCGCTATGTTTATGACGACGCGGTGAGCCGCGCCGTTGCCGTGCATCCGGCATACATGATCGAAGCCTTGCGCAAGTTGTATGACGCTGGGTCTCTGGCTGATGAATTGGAAAACGCCGGTGCTGGCCCAGCAAAGACGGATTGAAATTTTGTTTTTTTAGATTTGAAAAAGTGGCGCTTGATTTTTATCGGCGCCATTTTTTGTTTTTGGGCGTTTACCCCTTAAACAACGGAACAAAATTTTGAGAGTTTTTTGATTAGAAATGAATTCCTAAAAAAATTTTTACAAATGTTTTTTTGTCGCGCTCATTCGCAGTGGTATTTTTTTCTTGGATGTTCGGCTTGGGTCTTAAAATGGAAAGTTGTCAAACTGCTTTGTGTTTGTGAATTGGTTGCTGGTGTACTTTCCGCCCACTTGTTCAATAGGGTACACCGATTGTTGTGCAATAGCGTACAACTTCAAGACTTATTTAGTGCTCAGGTAAATTATGGGGCTCTAACTATCTGATAAATTTAAGCTATTTTTTTTCAGTTTTTTTGTCACAGAGCAGGCATAAGCCTTGCATCGTGATTGGTTGGTAAATTGTCTCGCTGACTAAGTTTATGATCACAAGCGTACTCAAAAAATGGTCGATTCTCATCTTCACGAGCATTTTTTTGCTCAATGCCGTGCAGGCGCAAGAACAAGGCCCGCTGGCAGAATTCGAAAAGTTAAAGAACTTGATCGAATTTGCGCGCGAGGTGTTGGCTGATTTTGGCACGGAGGAAACGCGCAAGCTGCTAGCGGAAGCCGAGGGTTTGAAGCAACGGGCGGAACAGGCGATTGCCGAGCGGCGCTTCCGTGACGCGCGGCTCAGAATCGAGGAAGCCACCAAGCTGGTGCAAGCAGCGCTGGGAATCGTGCTGCGCACCTCCGCGCAGCAGCTACGCGCGCAGTTAGAAGAACTTGTGCGGCGCGCTGAGAATGAAGTGATCGGCAGTGGCAACCGCGAAGCAGAGCGTTTGCTGCAAGAGGCCAAGAAGAATCTTCAACTCGGCGATCATGCGGCGCAGAGTCGGCGGCTGGAGGCAGTGGGGCACTATCGCGTTGCGCGCGAATTGCTGGAACGCGCATTGAAGCTCGTGCAAGGCTCCTCGACGTGTGTCGCCTATCTGGCCGAGCTGGCTGCAAAAGCGCAAGAGAGCGTCGAGCGGTGTTACAATCCTTTGGCCAAAAATGTTTACGAACAAGGCCTGAAGCAAAAACGCCTGGCCGAGGAAGCGTTTCGCCGCGGCGATCAAGCGTTGGCAGAGAATTTGTGCAATGGCGCGAATCGCCTGTTGCTGCGTGCCCTGGCACTTTGTCCGGCGCAAGGCCAGCCGCAAGATGAAGGGCAAGTCAAAAGTGAGTTGAACGCTTTACGCGATATGCTGGCCCGCGCCGAGGAACAGCTTGTAGCCGGAAACACGCCGCGCCCGGGCATGCGCGCCTTGTTGGGACAAGCGCGCAAATTAGCGTATGATGCCGAGGCGGCAATGACCAGACAACAATATGCCCAGGCGCAGCGGTATATTACCAGTGGGCGTAACTTGATCGAGGCTGCGACGCGCGGCGTTGGCATTCCTGTGATTGAATTCGAAAAACAATGTGAGGCGGAATTGCGGCAATTGCAGAGCGAGGTGCGGGAAATCGAAACCCGCGCGCAGGAATCCTCGCGCAGCGAAGCCCAAACGCTGGTCGAGTTGGCGCGGCGATCGTACACAATGGCGGAAAGAATTTGTGCCCGCCGGCCCCACACGCTGCGTTCCGTGGCTGCCTTTCGCATGATGGCACGGGTGGCGCAAAGCTTCTTGCTTCAGGCTGAAGGGCTTCTGCAAGATACTGCCGTCGCAGCGCCTGACCGCGAAACCTTGCGCCGGCGATTGCAGGAATTGGACGCCACACTGGAAGAAGTCAAATCCAGTTCGGCAACGGAGGAATCTGGATTTGCGCGCATTCTCATCGAGCAAGCCGCGGAATTGCGCCATCGCGCGCAAACGGCTTATCAAGACGGGCAATTGAAAGTGTCGTTTGAAACAGCAACGATTGCATTCGAATTGTTGCGAGAGGCGCTCAAATTGTCGAATTGAGTTGTATGTTCCGAGATGTTTAGTGAAGCGAAGAATCATAAAAACGAAAGGAGAAATCGTCAATTTAGGGCGAATGTGTGGATGGTGGAATCGCGTCATCGCGAAACGCACGAAGCCGCAAGCCTTCGTGGCAAAGGATAGCTCGTGTTCGCGTTGTATTTTGTGAAGATGTTCCCGCAACGGCCTGGTCTTGCATGAAAAGCCGCGGCGTTTTTAAAAACAGGAGTCTTGCAAGATCCGGCGCAGCCGAAGTGGGCACATTTTCACACGACGCGAACGGACATTCAACCCTAAACACGTCTTTTCTGAAGGAGTTACTATGAAAATTTATCGCAGTGTATTTTTGTTGCTCTTTTTGAGCCTTTGCAGCAGCGCATTTGCGCAACGAGAACCCAGACTGATCATCACGCCGCCTGAAGTTTCTCTTGAGCCTGGTCAGGGCCAACGTTTTGAAGCCGCTTTGTTTGGCGCCAACGGTCAACCGATGCGCATTGCCGGGATACAATGGCGCGTCGAGCCGGATTCCTTGGGCAAAATTACTGAAGACGGATTCTTCATGGCCGGACGCATGCCCGGCGAAGTCAGAGTCATTGCTGAGGCCAAAGCCGAGGGGCATAACGCCGTCTTTGCCGCCCGCGCTTTGGTCAGAATCGGCAGGCCTGAGCCTCCGCGTCTGCGCGTGGTTATCCGTCCCGAAGCTGCGGTTGTGCCGCCGGGCGAACAGCAGAAATTTGCGGCTTTCGTGTTGCGGCCAAATGGCGATCCGGTTCCCATCACCCGCACACGTTGGGAAGTGCATCCGCGAAATTTGGGGGAAATTACCGATGAAGGTGTGTTCACTGCCGGCCGGGAGTTTGCACACGGCGAGGTGGTTGCCTTTGTCGCAACACCCGAAGGCGTTTTTCATGGCGCTGCGAGAGTGACTGTTGCCGTGCGGCCGACGTCTGCGATTTCCGGCAATGTCAAAGCTGATGACGGCACCACACCGCTCAACGGCATGGTTTGGGCCGAACGCGTTGCCGGCTCGCCCTGGCGCGGCCAGGCGCAAATCGGAGAAAATGGCGACTATCTGATTGACAATCTCATTCCCGGTTTGTATGTCGTGCGCGCGCAAGCCCGCGGTTTTCTGGCAGAATTTTATGATAACACCGATCAATATGTTGAAGCGACGCCGGTGCAGATTGCGGCGCAGGATACTGCTGATGGCATTGATTTCAGTTTGACGCGCGGCGGCAGTATTTCCGGAAAAATTACGGCTGACGCGGACGGATCGCCCATAGCCGGTGCGCATGTATTTGCCTCGCGCATCGTTCGCCCGGATTTCAGGCATCACGCAGTTACGGGTGAAGACGGCAGCTATACCATCGAGAATTTGCCCACCGGAACCTTTGCGGTTTTTGCAGAGGCTGCCGGCTACAAGGGTGAATTTTATGACGATGCTCAAAATCTACTTGAGGCAAAGCTGGTTTCCGTAACCGCGCCCGGGAACGTTGCCGGCATTGATATGAGTCTCGCAACTGCCAGCGCGATTGTTGGCCGTGTTGTGGATGCAATAAGCGGAGAACCATTGGCGCGAGCTTTGGTTTCGATTTATGGCAATGTTGGCCCGCGTCCGGAATTGGTTTTCCGGCACACCTTGACCAATGAAAATGGTGAATACATTGCCGGTGTGCCGCCGGGTGTTTATCTGGTGTCTGCCGAGGCGCGTGGGTATAACCAAGAATATTTTGATGGCGTCGCCAATCGCCGCGAAGCCACAGACGTGAAAGTTGAGGAAGGCATTCATACTACCGGCATCGACTTTAAGCTTGATCCGCTCAGCAGCATTTCCGGAAAAGTTACGGATCAAGTGAGCGGCGCGCCGATTGCCGAGGCGCTGGTCTTTGCGTTTCCGGAACGTTCTTCGAACGATCCTGGGTATCCACGCACACCGCATGTTGCCAAAACCGATGAGAATGGTTTGTATCGCATCGAAGGATTGCGCAGCGGCAAATATTTTGTCATGGCTGAAAGCCGCGGCTATCTCAATGAGTTTTGGCAGGAGGCCTCCAACCTGAGGGAAGCCACACCGGTTGAAGTGGCGGCAAGCGGTGAGGTCGCGCATATTGATTTCACGCTGGAAAAAGGCGGCTCAATTTCCGGAACAGTGGTTTCTGCGGCAGACGGCTCGCCGATCGGCGGCGCGTTGGTGCACGTCTGGCAAAGCAACGGTGATGCCGTTGGCCGCGCTGAGACCGGGCGAGATGGCGCTTATCGTGTGTCGGGCTTGCGGCCGGGCGATTATCTTGTTCACGTCGAAGCTAAAGGCTTCAAGCCTGTGTTTTATGACGGTGCAGAATCACGTGCCGACGCTACACCCGTTCACGTCGAAGCTTCAAATGAAACCAGCGGCATTGATTTCAAACTGCAGCAGCTTGACAATCGCAACGGCGCAATCAGTGGCACAGTGGTTTCTGAAGCAGACGGCAATCCGATTGCCGCGGCGGTTGTGCTGGCATTGCCGTTGGAACGCGGGCCGGCAGGCCTGGCGCTCACGAATGAATTGGGCGAATTTGTCCTGCGCGGACTCCGGCCGGGTAAATATGTGGTGATGGCATATGCGCGTCACTTTATCATTGAGTTTTATGATGATGCGCGCCATTTTCGTGAGGCAACTCCGGTTGTAGTTGAAGGCAACCAGGAAACCACCGGCATTAATTTCGATCTTGCACCGGCGCAACGCGGCCCATACACGCTCGCGGGACGAGTGCTGCGCGGCAATTCTAACATGGGCGAACCAAATGCGGTGATTTATGCGCTCGAAAATGGCAGCTTTGTCGCCTCGGCAATATCTGACGAGAACGGCAATTTCGCCATTCTCGATTTGCCGGCCGGCGAGTATAAAGTGATGGGCACGGGCCAAGGCGGTTCGGCGTATTTCGGCGGCCGGAATGAACAAAGCGCTGCCAGCGTTGTCTTGAACAACGCTGCCAGCGTGAGCAACGTGACCATCAATTTGCCGGATGCGCCGACAAACGTTGAGCAGACGGCGGAATTGCCCTCAACTTTTGCGTTGCTGCAGAACTTTCCCAATCCCTTCAACCCCGAAACCGTGATTCAATATCAACTGCCGGAACGTGTGGAGGTCTCTTTGAAGATATTCAACGCGCTCGGCCAGGAAGTAAGCACGCTGGTGCAGGAAACACAGGAAGCGGGTGTCTACAAAGTAAGGTGGGATGGCCGGGATAAGAAAGGCGTTGCGTTGAGCACCGGCATTTATCTTTTTCAATTGAAAGCCGGTGAGTTCAGCATGACGCGCAAGATGGCCTATGTAAGATAGGATGATGGGCGCCGGCTGATCGCAGCCGCGCCTCAAGCCTCGGCGGTAAATCGTGTTCATCCGAAGCTTAGTAGAGGTTGGAGCATTTTCGGATGAACACTCAAGCGGTAACCCAACAAAAACGGCCCGCGCAACATTCAAAATTTGCGCGGGCCGTTTTGTTTCCGAGAGAACAAATCGGTTTACTGCTCTTGTATCGGCGGTGTGGCTGCAGGATTGATGCTAACCACCATCGGTATTTTTAATTCGTCATTCAAACTCAGGTTGTACAGATCAAAATCAGGATTGTACATGGCCACCAGCCAGAGCGGCACTTGATAGGTTTCGTTGCAGATTTTCCAAATGGTTTCACCGCGTTTGAGGCGATGCGTCAACACGCTGTCGACTTTGTATGTCGAAAAGAAATCTTCTTCAATGCTGCGATGATACTCGTTGCGCCGGCGCTCGAATTCCGTGGCGGAAACGCGCGCATAAATCAGGCGAATGCGCTGTCCGATGCGAATCTCTTCACTGTAACGCAAGCCGTTGGCGGCGCGCAATTTTTGGGTTGGAACTTCAAGCCAGGTGGCGTAATGGCCGAGAGTTTCTTCCGGTTCGACCTTGATCCAAAGCGAATCGCCGGAGCGCCGCAAGCGCGACAACCCTGAAGGCCGCGTCATGCTGGCCGCAACCGCATCCGGAAGGGTTGCCGAGGCGACCTCAACCGGCTGCGGCTGGAGATTATAAGTCACGATCGACTCGCGTTCTTCGCGCGTCATATCCTTGGCGGCGAGAGGAAAAGACTCTGTAATTGCGTCGGGCGTCAACTCGATGCGTGTATCAATTCTGTTCCTGAGCAGCGCTTCATCCTCGCTGGCGTTGACCGAGGCCCCGTTTGTTACGCTCGGCTCGCTGATCGCGGGAATATCCGTGACCGCCGGTTTTTCTGTTACCGCGGCAACCACTGCTGGTTCCGGAAGGGGGGGAGGAGTTTTTTCAATCACAGCCGGTTTGCTTTCGGGTTTAACAACTTCCGCGCCGCTTGCCGGGGCTGGCACGGCGCTCGCCACCACCGCTTCAGGGGCACGCGTTGCCGGCCGCGCTTTGCTCTCCGGAACTTTTAAAACGAGGCCGACAGGCAGTTTGCCCCTCACATTGAGGTTGTTATTCTCTGCCAGCACCTGCGGCGTCGTGTTGAAACGCCGCGCAATCGCATACAAATTATCGCCGCTTTGCACGCGATACCATTCGGACTCGACTTGTTCATTAAACGTTGCTTGCGGATCGATCTTCGCTGCCAGCGCCGCGGCATCTTCGCCGATGCGATTGGGCAGCCGCAGAACGTAGCCTTTGGGAATTCGCCGTTGCGAGTTCAAAACCGGGGGCCGTAATGCCGAGTTCAATTCCGAAAATTCGGAATGATTGACATCATAAGTTTTAAGAATCTCTTTCACCGTGACAAAGCGGTCAAGCTCAACCTCCACAAATTCTGCCGGGGTGTGATAGTCAATCGGGCCAAAATAGATATCGGAATTTTTAACGACATCAACGGCCGCCAAAAACTCTGCGTAAAAATTGCGCGAAGCAAAGCCGAAGCTGCGGCTCTGATAACTGGTGTAGATTTTCCCGAAATCTGTGCCAAACTGGGCTTTTGCGCGCTTCATGCCATTCAAACCATGATTATACGCGGTGAGAGCCAACGGCCACGACGCGCCCAGCTCACTGTAATTGAGTTTTAACAGCTTGGCAGCTGCGTGGGTGGCGCGCAGAGGATCGAGGCGCTCATCAATGTCGTAATCGATTTTCATGAACAAGCGGCCAGTGTAGCGGGTAAACTGCCACAACCCGGCCGCACCGACTTTGGAATAGGCCTTGTAGTTGAAAGAGGACTCAACATGCGGCAGCAGCGCCAGCTCGGCGGGCAAACCGTGTTCGGCAAATATTTTCTGAATGTATCCCAAATACATGCCGGAACGCTGAATGCCAACGCGGAAGCGATCCTTCAATCCGAGCTGCCCGCGAATCGCGCCGGCAGCTTTGCGCAATTGCTCAGGATCCGCATTGGGACCGTATATTTCCAGAACACGTTGCGCGCGTGCGCTCGGATTTGATAAATCAAGTGTGCCATCCGCATGCGCATTCAAAATGGCCTTGTATTCGTCTTTGATGGCATCGACCTTGCGCCATTGGTTGCGGTAGGCATATTCGCCCTGACTGTTGTCAAGGTCAACGATTTCATAGATGATGGCAAGGTTGTTGATGTCGTGAATCAACACTTTGTTGGTGGGATAAACCGCATAAACCTTCTTCCAGAACTCCACGTTGTCCCGGATAACATCGGGTACCGGAAACAAATTGGCCGTGTCGTTCTGTTGCGCCCGCGGGGCGTCAAACCACGCTCCTAACCACAGCACAGCGGCGATGATTCCTATCTTCAGCATGCAACCCCTCTGCGAGTTCAAAGTGTTAACAATAATTGTCCGTTTATCTCCTGTGAGAATTGACTGTCCTCGTCAATATATTGCAAGCCCGGCACATTTCCAAAAATTACTAAGGATAATAGTAGCTCACGAGCGCCGCGTTCGCAGAGCCATATTTTACAAAAAATTTAAAGGGTTCAATGTTTTTGGGCCTTGCGGAACCAATAATGATTCCATTGAACGCCGCGGTTAGGGCTAGAGTTCGCCGGCAGGATAAAAAATTTTATGAAGTCATTCGGAAGAGCCGTGAACTGAAAAGATGAGTTCAAACCGCCCGTCGCGCCCGTTCCAAGCCGTGCCCAAACGCAAACCGTCCTGCAATGGTTACGGGCAGTTTTCCCCGGATTGCCTTATCTCCGAACAACGCGAGCGCCACGGCGCGTTCCATCAATCTGCCGCCGCCATATGCGCATAGGCTTGCGGACATCGGCGGAAGATATTCGAACATGTAGGGATCCCCAAACGAAATGGCTATAACAGGCTTGCGTGCCTCGCGGGCGGCCTGCAAAAACTGCAACGCTTGCGGGGGCAGGCGTAATGCGCCTTTCCACGCGCCGACCGTCAAATGCAATTCAAACATGACCACATCGGCTTCGCGACATTGTGCCATGGCTTGGGAGAGCAGGAACTCATTCATATCGGCGCCTAAACGGTAAGAGGTAATCGCATGCCGTCGTGCGCCAAGATGTTCTGCCAAGTGTTCGCCCTCGTTGCCTGCAGCAGAATTTGAAATGATTCCAGCCACAATTTTAAGCGGACGATTTTCAGGCAGCGGCAGAGTGGCGCCATCATCCTCCAGCAAAGTTATCGCGGCGCCGGCAACGTTCTCAGCGAATTGTTGTGCGGAAGGAGTATTGACGACATCTGCAATGCCAGTCACCTCGACCATGCGCTGCTCATGCAAGCCAAGCTCGGCTTTCATGGTCAGCAGGCGGCGCGCCGCAGTTTCGACGGCTTGTAGCGGCAGCTCGCCCTGGCGCACAGCCTGCACCAGCCGGCGGTGTGTTTTTGCTGTATCCACCGGAATCAACAACGCATCGACGCCTGCCTGTGCGGCCATGACGGCGGCCTCCGCGGGATCGTAATGATCCGCGATTCCCTGCATGGTGAACGCATCCGTCGCCACGATGCCGTCAAATGCCAATTCCTGGCGCAAAAGTTCGGAGACGACTTTGTGCGACAGCGTCGCCGGCCGGCCTGAAGCATCGATCTTGGGGTAGGCGATATGCGCCGTCATGACGGCGCGAGCGCCTGCTTTGATTGCGGCCTTGAACGGCAGCAATTCGACCGCGTGCAAACGCTTGGCATCGAGATTCAACACCGGCAATTCAATATGCGTATCCGAGTCGGTATCGCCGTGGCCGGGAAAATGCTTCATCGTCGCCAGCACTCCGCTTGCTTGTGTGCCGGCAACGAAAGCCGCACCCAAGCGCGCGACCAGCTCCGGATCTTCGCCAAACGAGCGCGTGTTGATGATGGGATTGCGGGGATTGTTATTGATGTCGAGCACCGGCGCGTTCGTCCAATGGATGCCGATGGCGCGCGCTTCGCGTGCAGTCAGGCGTCCGATCTCATAAGCAAACTCGTCGCTGCGCGTGGCGCCAATCGCCATCAACGACGGAAAGGCGGTGCCGCCGCCGGGCAAAAAAACCGGCAAATCGGGCGCGCGCCCGCGCGCGCGCAGCCAGGGCTGCAAAAAAGTCGCGCCGGTTTCCATGTCGGCATTCACCAGCAGCGGCCATTTGGAAAGGCCTTGCAACTCGTTCGTCAACAGCGCAACGCTGTATAAACTGCCGCCGGCAAGAATAAAACCGCCGATATGCTGCTCGCGAATCATATGGATCATGCGTTGCCAGTTTGCATGCTCGCGATTCGTGAACACTGCCGCAAAGTCGACGATCAGCATTTGCCCGACTTTTTCTTCTAAACTCATGGACGCAAGTGCTTGTTCGACCCAGGCGCGGGCATTTTTTGACAGTGACATATCTCTCCAAACAGGTTTTGGCTATTCAACCTGAAATCCGCGCTAGCGGTGCGGCCGAAAAGCCCTTATGCTTCATGCTCTGTGAAACTGATCACGTATTTTCGAGTGGGCGTTTTGAGGAAAATAAACTTTTCGGCGACACCCCTAGAGCCGAAAGGCGAACGCGATTGTGATTGCGATCTTCAATCCGTCAATCGCACTTGCGACGCCGGAATACGGTTGCCGTTCTACAAAATTTATATAATCATCGGGAAACAAACTCAGGCCGTCTGCGATTTTTTCGGGTGTGCGGTCCTCCAGCTTTTCCGAACGCCCGCCGGTATGAACCGGGTAGCTGATTTTGGCAATAAGAAAAACCGGATCGCGATAAAGGCCGAGCGCAATACCCGCATCCAGCGCCATCGCTGCCGCGCTTTTATACGTACCGCTCAACGCGCTTCTCACCGTGTCGGCATTTGCCAATTCGGATATTATGCGCGTTTTGCGGTTGAAATGAACGGTCGCCATACCGTTCACAAAAAAATTGCGCCAGCCGCGGCCCAGCTCACCGCTCACCTGCAAGCTATTGAGGCGCAATTCCAAATTTCTGATTTCGTCGTTGCCAAATTCTGCGACATCACGGCTGTTGTATGATTGCCAACCGGCTGTCATCGCTTTTGAAAAACGGCCGACCTGCCGGTAACCCGCTTCCACTTGCAAACCAACGCCGGCGTCAAATCCTTTTAAAAATGCCCGCAGGGCAGGATAGTTGACAGAGTTGTAAGTTTCCGTAAAACGATCAAGCTCCTCGGAGTTCATCACCATCACGCCAAAGCCTGTGCCGGCCGTCACAAAATGCTGGGCCTGCGCCAACAGCGGCAGTGTGAGTACAAGAATTAATCCAGGCAGTGTTTTCATCGCTTTTGTTCCGGGTTGGACCATAAGCCGATTGCGGCTGCGATTCTATTCACATGTCATCTTGCTCGAAGGCGCGAATTCTTTTCTTGAGATCATGCAGTTGCGCGATGAGTGCAACCGTCTCCGGAGAGGGATTGGTTTCGTGCTGGCAATAGGTTTTGCCCAATTCTTCCAGCAAGCGCGGGCGCAAAGCATTGGCGGCGCGCGCTTGATTCTTGAGCTGTTCGACGAGAAACGGCACATCGACATCCGGCCGCGCGCTTGATTCCAAACCTTCTTTTTCAAGAGCGCTTTCAATTTGACGCTTTTGCGCATGCAAATTTTCCAATTCCACCCGCCGGCGTTCCAACTCGGCGATGACGCCGGTGATGCGCAGCTTGATCGGCTCGATTTCGTCGTGTTCGTATTGTTCCGCGCAGGTTTTCCAGAACTCTTCGCCCACGGCCTCGGCGGCGGCATGCAGGCGTTTGGCATCCGTGCTGTTTTGCGTGCGCAGCGCGAGTATTTCCACCTGCCGTTTGGATTTATCGATCACATTGCCGCTCGCCGCTTCGAGCCGGGCGATTTCATTTTCGCGATCGGTGATCACCACTTGATATTGCAGCGCTTTTTCAAAGATTTTTTTCAACACGCCGTTGTTGGCAATGTCGTGTGACAAAGCCTGGAACGCGGCGCGCCCGATTTCGCGATAGTGCGCCTCCAGCGTCCGTGTGGCGGCGTCACGTTTCTGTTCCGCGCCGGCAATGCTGCTCACGGTTTTTTCCCACGATGACTTGGCGAGATTCAGCCGGTTGATCTTGCCATCCAACTCGGCAGCATCCCCGCGATTGCGATGCAGCATGAAAAAGGCGCGGCTAATGCTGTCGCTTTCATTGCGCGGCGGTTTTGCACTCATCAACTCATAAACCGCTTTGCCGATCTCCCGCTGCAGCCGGCGTTCCTCCTCCTTTCCTTCGGAAAATTGTTGAATGTCACGGAAGTTCGGCAACAAATCGTGCGCGTATTTACGGTGCAATTCAAAATCCGCATATAAATCCGGAAACTGCTCGCGGCAGAATTCCAGCAATTCGAGGAAGCGCCGCGCTGGAGAAGGTTGCGCGCTCAGAGTTTCATGCCCGGCGGTGAAGAGAGTGCGGCATTGCCCCTGCTTTTCAATTTGATCGAAGCTCGCCCGCCCGGATAGCGCGCCGCCGGCCAGCAAGGTCTTCAAAGCCTCTGCCGCATCAATAAGTGAGAGATTGAGCGCCAGACCGAGGCGATCGGCGGTGAGATGAGTAATCCGGCGATAGCGATTCGAGACCGGCCGGGTCAACGGATTGCAATGCGCGACAACCAATAACGCGCGCGTTATGGGCCAGCTTTGATGGCGTATCCACTGCAAGGCCATCATGCGGCTCACCAGCCAGATGAGTTGGCCGATCTGCGCGCGGCTGATCATCGCTTCGACATGCGCGCTGTTCAAAACCAACGTGGGATGCCCGCCGGCGGACAGCCAGCGCGCCGCAGCTTTCTCGCCAGCAGACACGTAAATCGCAAATGCCGGGGGATAATTCAATGCGCGCGCAACGACGGCTTGAATATAATGAATCTCGGGAAAATTTTCTTCGCTAACGAGCATCGCATGCCCGATAAGCCGCGCATGATAAAGGCGTGCGTGCAGGCCCAAAGGGATCATCAGAAATGCTGTGGCGGCGAAAACAAACATGCCCGCTTTCAGAAAGAAGAAAGGCAGCGCAAGCAGGGCGACGACGGTCAAGCCGCCCAGAACAACGCTGCTTTGTTTTAAGAGGTTTTCACGTGGATGCCGGTACGCCTGTGCTGCAACGCCGCGATTAACAATGATTTTCGCGGGGGGAAATTTGCGCGACATTTTTTCTCCGGTTCGTCAGAGCAAACTTGCAAAATGTGATTTTTTTTGCAAGGTTGCGCTTTCAAATTGAAAGCAATGATACAAAACACACTGCCAGTTGTCAAGTTGTTTGTAGTCGCGATGCAGGAGAGAACCCTGCAATCGCGGCAAAATAATTCATGAACGCTTGTTTTGATTTATGACTAGTTCTGGCCCTTTTCATTTTACTGATTCGGAGGCAGAGAATGCGCGTGTTTGCCGTTTTAATCGTGATGACGCTGTTTTTTGCAACTGTAGCGGCGCAAACACATACCTCGGTCAAACCTGAGCTCACGGTCGGATGGATCATGCGCGAGGGGCATGGGTTGCTCGGCCTGCCCAAGCAGCTTCGCTGGTCGGAGGATGCTCAGACATTGTATTTTATGTGGAACCCCGAGCGGGTTGAAGCCGATTCGTTGTATCAAGTCAACCGTCGCGGCGGCGCGCCGGGCAAGGTTCCTCTTAAAACTCAGAAAGAGCTTGTGCCTTCGCGCGGCGTGTATTCGCGCGATTATTCCCGGAAGGTGTTTGAGCGCGACGGCGATATTTTTATTGTTCACACAAAAACCGGCAGGCAAACACCCGTGACCAGCACGAATGCAAGAGAAGGAAATCCACGTTTTTCCTTGCGGGAGGATGCCATTATTTTTGAGCGCGAAAACAATCTTTTTGCCTGGGAAATTGCGACCGGCAAACTCACGCAGCTCACGGATTTTCGTTCCGGCGCGGCGCCTGTTGAAAAAGGCCCGCGGACTGATGAACAAAAGTATCTCGCACAGGAAGAACTGCGGTTGATACAAGTTTTGCGCGAGCGCAAAGAAAAAGAAGGCCTGGAAAAGGCCCGCAATAAACGCCTTGAACTCAAACGGCCAAAGACCATTTATCTTGGCGAAGCAGATTTGCAAAACCCGCAACTTTCACCCGATGGTGATTTTGTGACCTTTGTGCTGCGCAAAAGAGCCAAAGAGGGGCAGACTGCCATTGTGCCGGACTATGTTACCGAAACCGGTTTCACGGAAGAAATCCGCACGCGCGAAAAAGTCGGTGAGCCGCAGGCAACGTATCAGTTCGGTTATTGGAAGATAGCGGCAGACACCGTGCTTTATCTCAAACCCGACAGTCTGCCGGAGATTTTTTCCAAGCGCGATTTTACTGTAACGCCACAAACATCGAAGCAGGATTCCACCGCGGCTGTCGATAAACGCGTGGCACGATCCGTGATGTGGCATGGCCCATTTTGGAGTGATAATGGCAAGCGCGCATTCATGGTAGTCACTTCGCTGGACAGCAAAGATCGCTGGATTGCAGAGCTTCGCCTGCCGGAAGGCGCATTACGCGTGCTCGATCATCAACATGACGAAGCCTGGATCGGCGGCCCAAGCATTTATGGCCGGTGGTCTGCCGGTGAAGCCGGATGGATGCCGGATAATGAAAACGTGTGGTTTTGTTCGGAGGAAAGTGGCTATTCACATCTTTACACCGTGAATCTCAAAACCGGCAAAAAGCAAGCGTTGACCAGCGGCAATTTTGAAATTTTTTCGCCATTCATTTCGCGCGACCAAAGAAATTGGTATTTCACCAGTAATGAGGCGCATCCGGGCGAGCGGCATTTTTATGTGATGCCAATCAACGGGGGCAAACGCACACGGTTAACGACGATGACGGGGAACAACGATGTTGCACTATCTCCGGATGAATCCGTGCTCGCGATATTGCATTCCAGTAGCAATCAACCGTGGGAGATCTATTTGCAGCCGAATCAACCCGGCGCTAAAGCCACACGCCTCACGCATTCGACGAATGAGGCGTTCAACAGTTATCCCTGGCGTGAACCGGAGTTGATCACCTATCCTGCGCGCGACGGCAAGCAGGTGTATGCGCGTTTATACCGGCCCGCGCAATCGAACGGCGCTGCCGTGATTTTCGTGCACGGCGCGGGCTATCTTCAGAACGCGCACAAATGGTGGTCCAGCTATTTTCGCGAGTATATGTTCCACAATCTGCTTGCGGATTTGGGCTATACCGTGCTCGATCCCGATTATCGCGCCAGCGCCGGTTATGGCCGTGATTGGCGCACCGCCATCTATCGCCATATGGGCGGCAAGGATTTGGAAGATGTTGTCGATGGCGCAGACTTTCTCACCAAGCAAATCGGCGTCAATGCCAAGCAGATCGGTGTCTATGGCGGCAGTTACGGCGGCTTTATTACGTTGATGGCGATGTTTACAACTCCCGGCGTGTTTGCCGCGGGCGCAGCGTTGCGGCCGGTGACGGATTGGGCGCATTACAATCACGGCTATACCGCAAACATTCTCAACATACCGATGGCGGATACACTCGCGTATCGCCGCAGCTCGCCGATCTATTTTGCCGAAGGTCTGAAAGGCGCGTTGCTCATGTGTCACGGCATGGTGGATGTCAACGTCCATTTTCAAGACACGGTTCGCCTCGCGCAGCGCTTGATCGAATTGGGCAAGGATAATTGGGAGGTGGCAATCTACCCGATGGAGGATCACGGCTTTAAGGAAATCAGCTCGTGGACGGATGAATACAAACGGATATTGAAATTGTTCGAGGAAAATTTGAGAGGGCAAGCGCCAGCCGGAATGCCGGAGCAGTGAGAAAGAGTATCAACATTTTAAAACGAACAACAAGGTCTGTTCTTCCTGACGCAGGCAGTTTGGTTTGTATCAATTATTGTTCGATGAATGCCTGGTGAGAATCATCCTTGCCTGTTATGACAAAACAAAAAATCCCTCAGAGAAATCTGAGGGATTTCAAAATGGGCGTGGGAATTTTTCACGAATCTATTTTGAAATGGCTGCCGTTTCCACATTGGTGGGCAATATTCAATTGACGAGCAATGACAAAATTTTGACTCACAAAGCGCAAGCATTCTTTTCCTTCAAAATACCAGCGCCAGGCCCACGGCGGGAATGTGTACAAATTCATACAGATCGCTGAAGCGCATATACAGGACATCGTAGTCAAACACCAGGGCCAGGCTGCTGCCCGAAATGAAATACTCGCCTTGAAACCCTCCGACAAGGTTGATTTTCGTCTCGTTGTGTTCTTGATCGAGCAGGTTCCTGGCGCGCAAATGATAGGCGCCCGCACCCAGGCTGCCGTTGATGAAAAGTTTGTCCACGTGCAGGATGTTGTATTGAAACCGCAAGTTCACGTTGTAGACTTTCGAGCGCACTTCGTCGCGGCCAAGATCGAACTTGTCGTTGACAAAAAGCGCGGAGAGCTTGAACTGCTGCCGGCGGCTCATTTGATACGAATAATCCAGCTTGGCGGTGCGGCCGTATTGCAAGGCCAGCGCGCTTGAATGCATCGTGTGATAGTATGTGTTCTGTTGCGCGCGGCCGTCTTCCGGCAGACCCATCGTCAGCATCGCCGTTGCCAGCAAGATCAAGCATTGCTGATGGGCGAAAAATGATCGATGCTCGCACGATTTGCGGTTTGTGATTTTCAAATTTTGATTCTCGACTTTTGATTCTCGATCTGCCATCTGCGATCCTCACTCTTTGATCTGCAAGCCTGTTTTCTTTTCATACATAGCACGGTTTAACCGCAACGAAATTATCAATTGATAATTATTAATTGTCAATTGATAATTTTTTGCGCCCGTGATAGCTTTTCCAGAGTAATTCTATAACCACCTGGTTGGCCGCTTCCCATCAATTGCATGGAATTTTCACTTGCTTGACGATTTCTCCGGTCACCCCGCGGTTACGCACGCGCAAGCGCACCGGATATTCGCCGCTACGTTCATAGTTGTGGCGCACGGTGGAAAGATTGGCCCCGCTCTGCATGTTGCCGTCGCCAAAATCCCATTCGTAGTTGTCGATCTGATCGTTGGGCGGCGCGTTTGGGTCATAACTGGTCGAGATGTATGTCACGTTGCCGAGATCGCAATCTTGCCAGATGAAATCCGCTACCGGCGGCGTGATCACAGTCACTTGTACAGTTTGCGTGTTCGTTGCGCCAACGTTGTCGCGCACCGTGAGCTGCACGTTATAAGGGCTGTTGGGCGGGCTGTCCTTCGTGAAGGTATGCGAGCCGCTGTCTGCTTCTGTGCTTGCGCCGTCGCCGAACGTGATGTCATACGAGACGATGCTGCCGTCGCGGTCGCGGCTGCCGCGTGCATTATAGATGATCGTCAGCGGCGCGCTGCCAATTGTGGGCGTGACGCTCAACGCTGCGATGGGCGGCTGATTGAACGTCGTCACCACTTGATCCAGGCTATCCATTGCGCCTTCATTGTCTTTGATGATCAAGCGCACCGTGTATGAGCCGGATTGCAGATAATCATGATGAATTGTGGTTGAGCGCGAAACCACTGGCGCGCTGTTGTCGCCGAACGACCAGATGAAGCTGTCAATCGTGCCGTCACGATCGGTGCTGCCGGCGGCATTGAAATCGACGCCGTAGGGCGGATTCTGCTGGCTGCCGAGCTGCGCCTGAAATCGTATCACCGGCCTCAAATTTTCAAAAAACGTGGTGGAGGCCAGCTTCGTTTCCGAGTCTTTGACGCCGTCCGTAATGACCAATTGCAAATCGACGATCCCGGATTTCGAAGGCACCAAAAAAATATCGTCGGTGAGCGAAGGCGGAATATCAAAGGAAAGCCCATCCGCGCTCGGATTGGTGAATTGATTGCTCACAATGCGCCCACCGCCCGCGAGAAACGTGAAATGCGCGCGCAGCTTGCGAGCTTTGTTTTTCAGTTCGGCATCTTCGTATTGCAGCGCAATGGCATAAGCCTCGCCGGACTTGAATTTCAGAGAGTCGCCGCTTGAACGCAAACGCAGATCGGGCAGCGTGACATCCGGCTTGAAGGCAAAGTTCGTGATAACCGGCGAACTGTTGCTCCCGGAAAACGGATCTTTGTGCGTCTCGCATGAAAGCAAGATGCCCAGCACAAACATGCCGGCGGCAGCGGCGAGAGTTGAGCGGAATGTTTTCATCGCTTGCTTAGAAAATGTTGGTAATTTGCGCATAAAACTCCAAGCCCTCCTCCAAGGTGGTGACTTCCTGGTTAAACGGGGTAACTTCTTGGTCGGCAGCATAGCGTCCCACAATCGGAATGCCCGAGGCTATGCTGCGCAGCTCATCTAATACGACTTTTCGGGTTTTATCGTCGAGCGGCGTGTAGGGAATGCCGGGCAAGCGCTTGAGATCGTAAGCGCGGCCGGTGCAGGTGCGCGTCACGCCGTTAATGCGAATTTCACGAAACTGGATTTCAACCCGGCTGTTTTGCAGCGTGGCCACGCCGAGCAACTGCGCGCGCCGTGGAATTTCAATGCTGCCCCACTGGCCCTCGCCGATCACGCGCGCCAGCACCAGGCTGTTGTTCGTCACCGGGGTTTTGTCCGGCAACATCACTTTGAGCAAGGCGGATTGCAGACCCAGCACGTTGCTGGTGGAGAATTCATTCGAACCCAGCGAACTGTGCACGATCATGCTTCGGCCGCTGCCCGGAACCGTCACCGGCGCACTCGGAAAGGAGGCGGCCGCCGGCGCGGAGGCCGCGCTGCGTACCTCTTCTACCGGCGCTTGCGCTGTTGGTTCGCGTTGAGGGCGCGCCGAAACGGCGCGTTCGGTTTGCGGCGCCGGCGCCACTGGCGACAGCGAAGGTTCCGGCGCGGGCTTGTAATAATCGCCGAGTGAAAACGTATCCAATTTGACGATGTCATAATCGAGCTTTTGCTGCGGTGTTACCGGACGCGCCGCGAAGGGATTGGGCGCGGGCCGCTCGCCCTTGGCGTTGCGTTGATAGGCCAGCAACACGAACAGAATAAAAACCATGAAGGCTGCCACGCTTGCCATCATCACCATGTGTGGTTTGAGCCGGCGCTGGCCCTGCCGTGTTTCAAAAAATATTTTTTCCAGATTCATCGCAAAATCTCCTAAGTCAGCGCTGCCCTCATTCGGGCAAGCGAGAAAGACGCCGCTGCGTTTGGTTGCGCAACCTGCGGCCTAAAATGGCACATTACTCCACAAACGAGCCCGGCACCTTGATCGCCAGATCGCGGCGGCCGCTCTCTTCACTGCACTTGATTTCAATATCGCTGCGATTGGAAAAACCGTGCTTGTCGAATACGAACATCATGCGCGTGGATTTGTTTGACTCGACGCGCGGCGTATAAGCTTCTTGCAAAGGTTCAAGCTCTTCTTCCTTGACGCGCTTCTTGAACAGCAGCATCGAACGCGCATTCTCGACCAAACGGAATCTTACAAAACCAATGTCATACGGAATGCGTGAATTGTTTACCAGGGTGCAAATGACGAAAAGTTTTTCTTCGATCATCGCCATGTGATCCACGGCAAACGTCACATCCGAATTCACCACACTGTAGGTATAGGGCCGCGGCGTTTTGAGATAGGAACTGAGCACGTTTTTTGTCTTGGGCGAAAGATCCTTCAAGCCCACGGCTTTGGTTGCCGGGCTCTTGGGCGGCGTCACCGCTTCGTGATCCGCCTGATGCGACCTTCCGTTTTTGCCCTCCGCCGCCAAATTCGCCGGCGGTTGCGCTGCCGGCTGCAAACGGATTTCGAGATCGGGCTGGGCGGAAACCTGCAACAGCAAATTGTAGGAATCCGGCCCGGATTTGATGAACATGTTCGTGCTGCCCTGGGTCACCAATGGCTTCACCAGAATGTAATTGGCCGAGCTTTGTGTGGAAAAGTGCTCGGGATTGCCGACTGTTACCAGCTCCGGCGGCGCCGGGCAAACGATGATCGTCGCAAAGCCGGGCTTCACGCGCACCGTACTCGGCGCCTGTGCGGGCGCGCTGTTAATCATCAACAGCAGGGCGGCGAAAATTGTGTTGAGGCTTTTCATGTTTTTTCTTGAGTATAGTTAATGATGCGCAGACCAAAGGGATTCGCATCGGTGCGATTCACCACGTTAATCGTCAGCGTAAAGCGCAAGGGAATCGGTTGCTGGCCGGGAAAAACTTGCATGCCGGAAACGTGAGCGTTGAACGGATCGCCTTGCGTCACACGGATTTCTTCGATATTGAATTTTACCGTGCCCGGAGTGTTTTGCACGATTTTGGGAATCTCCGAGGTTTTAATCGTGTTGTACATCAACACTTCCAGTTCGGTGGAACACATTTGCAGCGCCAGTTTGATGCGCTCATTGAAGTTCTCGCGGTTGAATTCCAGCAAATTCTTGGCAAAGGTTTGCGCGAACTGCCGCACCTCGGGTACCGAACGCGTTTCACCGTAAGGGGCGGTCGCGTAAGCAAACCCCTCTTTTACCAAAAAAGTTTCCACCGGCCGCGAAAAGCCGAGATAGGCGATGAACGCCAACAACAAATTCACGCCGACCAGGATCAGGACCAGGCGTTTCAGGAAAATGTTACTCTTGATCAGCTCACCGTAAAATTCGTAATACTCAGGATTGGTACGCATAGCGCATCTCAAAGGTTAGGTGTTAAACCGCCCGAACGCAATGTCATTCACTGACGCACACGCAGGGACAGTAATTGGAGCAGCATAGCAGCGCCTCGGCGGTATTTTATGAAACCGGCTATTCATCACTCCAATTAGCTGGCGCCGCCCGCCGGTTGTCGCGAACCGGCAAACGGCCATGTCGCCACCGGTGATTCCGGCTGCAACATCGCCGCCGTTGCCGCTTGCGTGGCCTGGTTGGCCGGACTGCTCGTCATGGTTTGTGCGCCGGTAATAATCGTGTCGCCCGCGCGCGTCGCGACATTGTGGCTGATGTTGCTGGAATAGGCTTTGACATTCTTCCATACGGTTGAAATCACCAGGCCCGCGGTCAAGCCCGTCCCATAGCTGCCCAGATCCGCGCTCGCCGAGGCCAGTTTGAAAATGCCCGCGGAAAGCTTGGGAATCAACACGATCGTCACGGCGATCAACACGCCGAGAATGAATGTATCCCACAGCAAGCCCTTGTCGCCGCTTGCCACCGCCTGCTGGAAGGCCGAAGCCGAGGTAATCGTCTTCACCAGGCGAAACAGAATCGCCACCAGCACCGACCAAAAATTAACCGAGCAAAAGTTCGACAGCCAGATTTTGAAAACATCATGAAACTGTGGAAACAAAGAAATCACAATCGCAATCGGTCCCAGCAAGTAAAAAAAGATCTGCACCAAAACTTGAATGATCACGAAGATTTCATAAACGATCATCACCAGCAAGTAGGACAATGATGACAGCGATTCCAGGCTCAGGATGTTGAACAACGAGAGCTTCACCCCGCCGTTGCCGTCGCCGAAGAAGGCCCCGAGATATTCCGCCATCAAGTTGTCAGATTCCAGATCGAAAATCGCGCGCGCCAGCAGCACGAACAGCTTGCCCAGCCACACCGCCCAGATTTTGTACGTTGCCAGTCCAATGGCGCTGAACGCAATGAACAGCAAATGATAAAAATGATCGCCGCCCTCGTGGCCGCTGCTCAAGCGCATCACCGTCGCGAGAAAATAAAAAATCATGCCCACCGTGAAAATATAGGTCGAGATCGTCACGATGTAGTCGACGAGCTGATGCACGGAATCGAAGAAAACCGGACTGAAGAAAAGTTCGAGCATGATCAACCTGTTGAATTATTGGATTGCTGGATTATTGGATCGTTGGATCGTTGAAGCGCGCGACATGTTTTCATTAATCCACCAATCCAGTGATCCACTGATCCATCGCTTCAATTTGAAAGTTATTGCGTGCGCGTGCTGCCAATATCAAAAAAACCGTAACGAATCTTCGAGGTTTTATTCACCTGCGACTTGAGCGCCTGCCAGTTGAATTTCTTGCTCAGGAAATCGAGCTTCTTGTCGAACATGCCGATTTCGTTGCTGTGCGCTTCTTCGGAATACTTCAAATATTTTTCATAATAAGAATTGGAAAACTCGCGCAGCTTCACCGCTTCGAGCAGGAACTGCGTGCGTTCCGCTTCGGTGAATTTGTTTTTGTTGTTGATCACCTGCTGCTGCAGCTCCACGGCCATCGAGTCGTAGGTTTTCGCCAGCACTTGACTCTTCGCGGCATATTCGAGCAACGCCTTCGAAAACGCTTCCTGCCCGAGCAGGGCATTGTGCCGCCGCGTATCCAAATCCGAGGGGATTTCATCATATTGTGTCGATACGGCAAAGCTGTTGTAGGTTTTTTCCAGCTCTTTGGCGTTGCCGATGAGGGAGTTCACGCCCAGGGCGGATTGCGAAACATCCGTGGTCGTGCCCGGCAGCCAGAAGTTCAAACGGTCGCCGTTGATGATGAAATTCGAAACCGCATACGAGTTGCTCAAATCCAGATTCTCGATGGCGCGCATGTCGTTGTACAGGCTCTGCGTGAATTCGATGTCGTTGCGCAGCAGGGTGTAGGTGTCATAGAATTGCTTGAGCTGCTGCACCATCTGCGCGGTCTGCCGGCGCTGTTCCTGCAAGCCGAGATTGTGCTTCACTGAAATCTCGCGCAGCGTGCTCAGAATCAAGCTGGTGCTCGGATCCCAAAACTGGGCGTGCGCCAGAGTTGGAATCAGGAAGAGTAAAACTGCTGGCACGCAAAGCCGCAGAGGCGCAAAGTTTCCGTAAAGAAAACCTTTGCGTGTTCTCTGCGTCTCTGCGTTTTTGCGTGAGCGCTGTTCTGTCATTGCTGATGAGATCATGTTCTTTGGCATGAGCAATCTCAATGAATACGGTGGCAGTTTATTTCAACAAGGTGAATTTGAGCATTTGTGAGAATGCTCTCTGTGCTCATGTTTATGCGGAGCAAAATGGCTTTGCCATCGCGGTCGATGAGGACGCGCCGGGCACAGATGCTTCCGTCGCCCAACTGCTGCCGGTGTAACGCCGCGCAAAAACCGTGTAGTTGTTCGTGCTCGTGGTGCGCTGCCAGGTCACGTAAATTTTATTTTGATGCGCTGCGATCGAGGGGTATTTGTTGTTGCCGGCAACGGTACTGAGCAAAATTTCGTTGCTCCACGTGGCGCCGTTATCCGTGGAAGAGGTGTAGTAAATTTCGCCAGCAGATTCATAGACGAGATGAAACTTGCCCGGCGAAGTGTTGGCGTAAACCAGCTTGCGCTGGCCATTGGCCGCGGTGGCGGAAGATAAGTTTGAGCCGAGGCGCAATTTCACCCGCGCTTTCACGTCGGCATTATTGGCTGTGAAAACCACCGGCGTTTCGGAACTCGTCGGTTGCGTTACCGTGGCGCTCGTGGCTACCCAATTCCACAAGAACCAGGGAAGGCCGTTGACGGTTTGGTTCGCCGGGCGGACGCGATAATAAGGATTATCACCGACAGGTTCTTGCCCTAAAAACACACCCTTGTAGTTGGTACTGGCGTTTGGCGAAAACGGCGAGGGTTTGCTGTACCAGAGAGCACCAGCCTGCCCACGATTGCGGGGATTGTTGCCATATCCTGGATCATTGTAATCGATTAGCCACGGATCTCGAAACTCGATGTTCAGGCTGCCGCCATCGATCACTTCAGTGCGCAAGGTGGCATTGGTTATAAAAGAACGGTAGTGGGTTGCGATTGCGTTTGTTGTGATCTCAACATTAAACTCGCCATGATTAATGTATGATGGTGATGCTTCATCGTCCTTGGTCCATCGATGATACCGCTGGACCGGGGAACTCAAAACATCCGGGTGCGCCCACAAAGTGTTTACATCATTCAAAGTAAGTGGAAACGGCGATCCACTGGCTCCTCCTTGCTTCGTGGGATGCCAGTTTCGCGGATAAGACCAGATCGAAATTTTATTTCCTGTCGCAGGATTTGTGTTTTCGAGGAGTCCACTCAAGGTAACGATTTTTGACGCCGGCGGCGTTGTTACCCTATAAACCTCGGAGGTCGCCAGAAGAACGCTATTCTGGTAAATTTCGACATAATAGTCTCGATAGCTTCCGGTATTGATCCCTTCGCGAAGGATGTGATAGGAGGTGGAGAATTGTAGAAAATCACTCCAGGCGGGGAACTTGTAAAACCATTTGTAACTCAGCGAAGCGTTGTCGGGAACCAACACGCCGTCGTCATACAGATCCGCAAACAACTCCCCTTCCCATTCACTTCCATTCAACTGCCACCACCAGTGTTCCTGCCGCACTGCTGCTTCATATGGCTGGGCAACGGCAATGTGCGGAAGACTCAAAGCGAGAAGAATGATCAAGGTTTTCATAATAGCCTCCATTACGTTACTTGCGTTAGAAACGTTTGCCGATGACAACGGCCGCCCGGTCGCCAACGCGGCCTGAAGCAACGACCATGTTTTTGGCGTAAGCAACACGTGTAAAACTAACCTGCATCTGAAGGTCAGGGAGCTGTTTCCAGGTGGAGCCGTTGAAGTGAAGTAGATCTCCAAATGATCCCACGACAACAATATCGTTTGCCGCAACACCCCTGACATGGATGCTGTAAAATTCGGTGAGCTCCAGAGGCGCTCCCAGCCAACGCGACTCATCGAGATGGTTTTTCCGATAAATCCCGCTGCCAACGACCACGTATTTCCTGCCGGGGGAAAACCATACTCCGGCCATAGATGCTTGTGCGATACCGCTGTCCGCAAGGGTCTCCACCGTGTTCTCTGTGAACTTGAAAAGTTTTCGTCTGGGAAACTCCAATCTTGATTTCGAGGCGACTGCTAGAATTTCCAACTCTCCGGTCTTCTCATTCCTGGCTCCCCAGATATCCCGAATGTCGAGATCCGTTCCGCTTTCCAGCTTCTGCCAGGCACTGCCGTTGTAGTGGACAATTGTACCAAGATTGCCGACAACATAAACAGAATTTACACTCCCCCCCAAAGTTTATTAATTGACCCTGAGAGCTCACTAGCAGGTATACACATTGTCGAAAAACTTGACCCATTCCATCGGGCGATTGTGCCAGCGGAACTAATCCATATATCACGTGGTCCAACTGTAAATATGGCCCGTGCTGCAAACGGATATGAGTCGGCTGTACCACAAATTGGAAACAAAACACGTAAAAAATTCCATCTTCTCCCATCCCACCTTGCTGCATTGTAAGGTGGATCGTTAAACTGCCCGGTCGCATCCTTCACATAAATCTCCCCCACCGCCCACACATTGTTCTCATCAATAATGCACACGTCATTGAGCACGCTGGAGTTGCCGTCGCCCAGGGTATCGATCTGCCACACAAAATTGTGGCTGGTGGTATCGGGCTTGGCAATTGCCGGAGGCTCCGTTGGCTTCTTGCACGCGGACAGAGAGAGAAAGCAAAGGGCAAGGAGCAAGGGGCAAAAAGCCAGAGCCAGAATTTTTAGCGTTCGAACAAGCATCAAATTCTTCCTACACTGGCAAAACTAGCGTTCAGGTTGGCAATAATCCCATCGATCAAAGAAGGAGAAAGGCCGCCGGTACCATTGGAGTTGCGCACGATGTGAACCGCGACACCGATATCGACGAAATCAACGGAATTCAAATCAACATATCCAGCGCCTTTGGCCAAGGAAAGCGGCATGCTGGAAGTGATGATCGTGCCGCAGGGCGAGGTTTGCGCGTGTATGTTTTCCGCACACAGCATTGCGAACATAGCTACTAAAACTTTTCTCATGATATCCTCCTCGAAGGTTTCAAGGTCATGTTGATGCGATTCCTTTATGGTCTTGTCCCGCGCAGGACCATTGCCCTCCCCGGCAAATTGCCAACCGCAAAAACACTTCGCTCCGATACTGCCAAGGATTGCAATCGTGAATGTACTTGAAAATCCGAAAGCGTGTCATAATAACGCCAGGTTGCACCATTAAAGTGAGCGATGGTGTTGAAATATCCAACCACAAAAATATTATTAGAGGCGGAGCCTCTTATTCGTTCCAGAAAGCCAATAATGTATGTTCGATTCCAACTCAACATCCCTTCCCCATTTGTATTTGCAGGGCAGAAAAATACCGTCGAGCCATCAGAAACCCATAGGTGTTCTTTGGAGCTCGTCCAAACACTGTTGACGATGCCCGTCAACCGGTCCGGTTTCAAACCGGGATATGGAGGGACATATTCATATGCTTTTCGCATCGACACCCCGTCATAGTGCAACAAGACGCTGCGTTGGCCGGTGGCTAAATCGAGTCCGGCGATCCAAATGTCATCATCGCCAGTGCCCCAGATGTCGACCAAATCGATGTCCGTGCCGCTTTCCACTTTTTGCCAGGTGCTGCCATTGTAATGGATGATCGTCCCAATATAGCCAACGGCATAAACGGATTTTGGACTTGTCCCCCAAAGCTTAATAATGGATCCTTGCCGAATGTCGGTAGGAACACACATAGTAGTGGCAAAGCTTCTGCCCATCCAACGCGCGATCGGTCCCCCGGAGCAAACCCAAACCTCATTTGCGCCAAATGCGAAAACCGTTTCTGCTGCAAACGGTGCGAAGGCGGTTGTACCGCAAATAGGAAACAAGGCGCGCATTATCTGCCAGCGATTTCCATCCCAATGTGCGGCATTATACAAAATCGGGTCGGCTCGACCCGAGTCATCCTTGAGGAAAATTTGACCCACGACCCAGACGTTGCTTTCATCAACGATGGCAACGTCTTTCAAGTGACTGGGATAGCCGAAAGCATCGGCGCCCAGTGTGTCAATCTCGAACGCAAAGTCGTGGCTGGTGGTGTCGGGCAGAGCGGCTTTCGGCTCCGTCGGCTTCTTGCATGCGGGCAGCGAGAGCAAGCAAAGGGCAAGGGGCAAAAGGCAAAAAGCCAGAGCCAGAATTTTTAGCGTTCGAACAAGCATCAAATTCTTCCTACACTGGCAAAACTAGCGTTCAGGTTGGCAATAATCCCATCGATCAAAGATGGAGAAAGGCCGCCGGTACCATTCGAATTGCGCACGATGTGAACCGCCACACCGATATCGACGAAATCCACCGCGTTCAAATCAACGTAAGCCGCGCCTTTAGCTAGTGAAAGCGGCATACTGGAGGTGATGATCGTGCCGCAGGATGAGGTTTGCGCATGAAGGTTTCCTACACACAGCAATGCGAACACGGCTGCTAAAATTTTTCTCATGATACTCTCCTCGAAGTTTTAAAGGTTATGTTGATGCGATTCCTTTACGGTCTTATCCCGCGCAAGATCATTGCCTGCCCAGGCAGGCTGCCAACCGCAAAAACACTCCGTTCCGATACTGCCAGAGAACGCAAGCGTGGACCATTCTGGAAATTCAACCATTCCCAATATAGCTGCCAGGTGGCGCCATTGTAATGAGCGATTGTGCCAAAGTGCCCTACCACAAAAAGGTTATTGTCGCTTGTGCCTCGCAATTTTTCCAAAAAGCCGATAGTGCCGCGGTGGTTCCAACTTAAAATGCCATGGCCCTGCGTGTTACTCGGGCAAGAAAACACGGCCGAGCCATCAGAAACCCAAATCCGCTCTTTGGAGCTCGTCCAAACACTGTTGACGATGCCCGTCAACCGGTCCGGTTTCA
>CAYWGH010000038.1:0-57551 GCA_964457925.1 uncultured Cytophagia bacterium | reverse complement strand
AGAAATCCCACAACGCGGCACAGCTTGTTTTACTACTTTAAACCGGACAGCAGTGTTCAGGGATTGAAATTTCATTGAAATTCTCGCAAGGAGACTAGACCCAGTTTCTTTAAGCGAGCCTCCAGATGGCTGTTCTTGCAATGCGCATAAAGTTCAGGCATCGCAGATTAATGCCCCGGCCGATTCTGAGCAGGGCATGATCGAATTACATCGGCGTTAAAAGCAAGCCCGGCTGTTGAGTATTATAAAGCTTGCCCGTGGACGTTGCCGTTGCCCGACAAATGGAAAACAAATGCGCTCGGGCAGGAATCTGAACAGTAACGTCTTGGGGAGATAAAAAAACTGCCCGCGGTGGCAGCACAATGAATTTGAGCAACGATGATCGAGATGCCGATTTTTGAAAATTAAAATAAAGCCGCGTCAGGGAAGGTGAGGGAGACGCGGGCTACATGCGACAAAAAAAGCCGCTCCAAAGCATTGATGCTAATAGCAATTTTCGATGGAATGCGCAACAAAAAAGTCGGATTTGGTGGAGGCCAAACCCGACTTTTCAACTATGCCGAGGTTTACTTTTCCAACAGCATTTTCCGCACGGCGACAAAATCACCTGAACGAATCTGATAGAAGTAAACGCCGGTTGACACCGCTTGTCCGCCGGCAGTTCTCGCATTCCACGCCACCGTATGCTGGCCGGGCGGCATAAAACCATCGACCAATGTTTGCATAAGCTGGCCTTGCACATTGAAAATGCGCAGGGTCACTGGCGCCGTCCAGCCCTGCGGCACTTCGAAACGAATGCGCGTTTCAGGATTGAAGGGATTGGGATAGTTTTGCGCCAACGTGAATGCGGTCGGAACGGAATCGTCGTTGCGATGGCTGCCCGCTACGCCGGTGCCGGTATCATCAACCTTGAAATCCGTGATCAAGAAATCGGCGTTGGCGTCTTCCGGACCGAAGGCCGTAACCACGTATTCATTGTCGCCTGTGCCGAGATACTCGAACAAGTCGATGCTGCGCTTGCCGAAAGCAGGCATAAAATACGTGTTGCCGTTGCGGCCCTTGCCTTCTGCGGCTGCAATCAAATTGACTTCGTGTTGATTGATCTTCATCGAGATCCGTTCCAGCCCGCGATTGTCAACATACAGATAACGATCGGTGGGCGGCAGGGTGAATTGCGTCGGCCCTTGAATGGGATCGAGGCGCAAATAAATCGGATCCGCAAGAATCTCGCAGCCTGCCATGTTGGTAAGCTTGAGCAGGAAGCCGGACGCGCCTTGCGGCTGTGTTCTTTCACTGCGGAATCGTACGCGCTTGTCGCCTGGCGTGAAATTCTCGATAATGACGACGCGGTTTCTGGCCTCAACAACTTCGATTTTTGCAATACCGCTTTCTTCGTCAACTGCTTCTCCGGTGATGAGCGGAAGCTGGGTGAAATCGAATGTTGCCGTTGGCGCGGTTATATCTGAAAGCACGACGATTGTATCTGCGCTCGACGTCGTGCACCCCAGGGTATCGCGATAGATGCAGGCCGCAATGATGGTGTTGTAGCCCGGCTGCAATTGCACCGTGGCGCCGAACACCCCGCCGCTTACCGTAACGGGATTGCCGTTGATTGTGCAGGTTGACGTCACTGCGCCGAGTCCACCGCTTACAGCCGTTGTTCCGCTCACGTTTATGGAAGAGGCGCAGATCGCGCTGCTGTCCGCCGGTGAAGTGATGGCCATGCCGCCTGCCAGGCGGCTGGCATAAACTGCGATGGAATCGCTTGAGGTACAGGTATCGCCTCTGGCATCGATAAACACGCATTCGGCCACAATGAGATTCTTGCCCGCTTTGAGCGGCACCACGGCGCATGAATCTTTGACGACAATTCCGTTGATCTTGCAGACACTGGTGATGGGCGAAACACCGCCGCTTACGTCCGTGACGACGCAAACTTTAACGGTTGAATCGCATGTGGCAAAACCGGAATCCGGGCTGGTGATGGCGACGTTACAAACAATTGCCTCAATCACGTCCCTTACCTTCAGCACAAACGTTGCGGTTTTGGAAAGGCTGCCGGGTCTGGCATTGTCGGTGACCGTGACAATAATATTGTCATAATCGCCGGCGGCGTTCAAGCCCGGCGTGAAGCGGATTATTCCTGTGCCATTATGATTGTCGATCAGACTGCCGAACGCGGGTAGATTTGCAACCGAAAACGTCAAACTATCGCCATCAGGATCAGAAGCCGCAAGCGCGACTTCCAGAATTGTATTCTCCTCCATTTCTTGATTGCCGATAGGCTGCAATTGCGGCGAGCGATTCACATTGTTGACGGTTAATGAGAAAGCACCGGTATCCGTCAAAGCGGCGACTGCCTGATCAGTCACAATAACTTCGAGATTGTAGGCGCCGGCATCGGTGAAGCCTGGCGCAAAACGAATCGTTGCCGTGCCATTGTGATGATCAACGAGGCTGCCGAATACGGGCAAATTGTTGATCGAAAAAGACAGGCTATCATTATCGGGATCAGAGGCCGCCAGAGTCACTTCCAAAATTGCGCCTTCATCTACCACTTGATTGGCGATGGGTTGCAATTGCGGCGCGCGATTCACATTATTGACGGTCAACGTAAAGTTTGCAGTATCTGACAGCGCCGGAGTCGCATTATCGGCGGCAACGACTTCCAGATTGTATATTCCGGCATCTGCAAAACCCGGTGTAAACGTAAGCACACCTGTACCGTCGTTATTGTTGGTAAAAACGCCAAAAGAAGGCAATCCGTTGACGACTAGGTTCACATTATTTCCATCTTCGTCTTTTGCGATGATGGAAACGTTCAACGTGTTGCCTTCATCCGTTGTTTGATCGAGGATTTCCTCCAAAACCGGGGGCCGGTTCGCCTGGTTTACCGTGAGATTGAATGAAACGGTATCTGACAATGCCGGCACACCGTCATCGGTGGCGATGACTTGCAGGTTGAGATAATTGCCGAAGTCGTTAGCGCTCGGCGTGAAGCGAATGACACCCTGGCCGCCGCCGTTGTCTGTGAAGCTCACAAAACCGGGAAAATTGTTCGGCGTCAAGGTGAGGGCATCACCATCGGAGTCAGAGGCCGTAACATTCACATCGAGCGTTGTGCTGGCGGTCATAACCACATTTGAAATTGGATTGATCACAGGCGCATGATTGCGCACGCGCAGGAATGCATCTTTGACCGTGAGCAGGGGCAGTAAATCACGCGTCGTGGAAGTCGCGAGGCCGGAAAAGCTCAAGTCAATGATTGTTGCGGAGCTGGGCGCGCCGATAACCCTGAACGTGATATTCAAAATTACGAATTTTGACGGTGCGACGCCTCCAGCAACGAAGTCGTTCCATTCCAACATGCCGCTGCCAGCATTTGCAGAATTCACCGCCGGAGTATTCCAGGGGCTGGCTGCCGCTGTATGGCTGACATATTGAACAACACCCGAGTTCCATTCCAGCTTGGCTTGATAAGCCGCGACGCGATTGTCGCCACCGGTTAAATCACGCGAATCAATGTTGATCGTAGCCGTGACGAGGGCGCCGGCTTCCGGGGTCGAATCATTGAGCACGGCTTCCGCTGTCACTTGATTGAGTGCAAGGGCACGCTCGGATTGCGCTGCGCCGGGGCCCGCACAAAACAGCAAGAGGAGGAGAAGACTGCATCCTGCTGCTAAATGCCGCATGGTATTGGAAGATTTCATGGGTATCTCCTCGAGTTAGTCGTCCTGGGTTGAGTAGTTGATTGTCGGAGGTGAACGGGTAGAGGTGAAAGGCTGTCGCATGCATGGCGGACAGCATGGGCGCAAGCGGTTTTGCGCCACACAAATGAAGAAAGCGGCGCGTCTCACTTCAATTGGCGGGCGCGCCGTCATTCATAAACAAAGACGCTAAAGCCGGTCGAAACTTCTCATCTTAACTCGACTATGTCATATTCCAAAAATCACCGCCGAGTCGCGGCGTAAGAGTGCGTGAATTCTCAGCGAACGCTGCGTCTCCGCGGTGAACCTGACATTAGTCAAATTAAGTTCTCAAAATCATGGCCTTTACTCTGAAATAAAAAGCAAAAGCGCACGGGCAGCGATCAAAATTGTTAGAACAAAGTTACAGACTAACGTCGCAATACAAGCCGAAAACATTGTCCAACAAAAGATTGTCGAGCGGAATCCTAAAAAATGCGCCCGGCGTGACCTTGGCAAAAACGAACTTTGCGCGCACGGCCGCCTGGTTAATCACACTATCGTTGAAACTGCCCCCGGAGGAAGCCCAGCCGCGGCCGGAGAACGACGCGCCGATATGGAATGGTTGAAAATCAAACCAGCCCTCGGCGCCGTAAATGATGTGCAGCTCGCCGTCATTTGTGCGCAAGCCATTGTAGACATTTTCAAAGAAACCAACGGAATCATGCTGTGTCGCGATGTTGAACGAAACACCACCGTAAGGTTGGACGCTGAATTTGCTGACTGTAAGTTTGGTTCGAATCGTGCCGGTCAACGGAATGAGATCTGGAATAAAAGCCTCTTGCCGCTCGAAGTCCGCGACTGAACCGATAAACGCGGCAAATCCATTTTTGACCAGCGGCACGCGCGCCATCACCTGAATCGAATGATTCTGGCCGCCAAACTGCAAGCCGAAGCCTGGGTTGCCGATGGTTTCGTCGCTGGTCGGCACGCTGGCATCGTCCAATTTGCCGAAAGCAACCGGAAGCTGGCCGATAAAGCTGACACCGTCTTTGATAACCGGCACCTTTACCGTGACAAACCAGGCCGAGGTGAGTAAAGATGGCTCTGCTTCGGCGAATTTGAACTGCGGCCGCATCGCTTCAATTTTGAGTGTTTGCGCCGGCAGCAGCGCGGGAAGCAGAACTAGAAAAGTCAAAACACTCACAAACTTTTTCATAGATGCCCTCCGTGAGTCTGTGAAGTCGGGAAAGTCTGCCGCCTTGATTAGGAAGAGAGGTGGGCAGGCGCGCCCGGCCATTGCTTGAGTTCCTTGATCAGGGGTTGCGAAAGCACCTATGAGTGTAATGTTTTTACGATCATTGTCAAGCTATTTTAGTGAGAGGTAATTTCCGGCGATGGTTGCAACGCGTGAGATGAGGCCGGCAAAGAGGGGGATCAGGTTGCCGGGTGATGCAGGCACGGTTTTTCTTTGCGCCAGCAATCTCCCTGCGTCATATACTACGAACGCTGCGGGCGACTGCGGACGCCAGGCATCTTTTCGACAGCCTTTTGGCTAACTTTTGCTTGTTTTTGGTTGAGCGTTTAAGCAGGTTTTCAATACGAGACTCTTTTTATTTGGCCATGTTTTTTTACGATTCAGATTAGGCAGATTGAACTTGCTGCCGCGCAAAACGCACAACATAAACCAAAAATTTGCGCATATTTCGCCGGTAAACTCAAATCTGCTCGATTGGAAAGGAGCATCATGTGATTCGCACCGATCGTTTTGTCGCGACGTCTGCGGCGCCGATGTCAGCCGCGCCCATCACCCTGGCAGGCAATTTCGTTCGCCTCGAGCCGCTCTCCCTCGATCATCTCGATCGGCTTTGTGCTGTGGGTTTGGACGATGAGCTTTGGCGCTTCACCGTGTCGTTTGTGCGGACGCGGGAGGATATGCAAGCTTATCTTGCCGCCGCGTTGAAAGAGCAAGCCGAGGGCACAGGGCTTCCATTTGCAACATGTGACATTGCCTCCGGTCAAGTGGTGGGCAGCACGCGATTTGGCAATATCGACAAACACAATCGCCGGCTTGAAATTGGCTGGACATGGGTCGCACGGCCCTGGCAGCGCACCGCTATTAACACGGAAGCCAAATACCTCATGTTATGTCACGCTTTTGAAACGCTTGGGAGTTTACGGGTTGAATTTAAAACCGATATGCTGAACGAACGTTCCCGGCAGGCGATCCTGCGCTTAGGTGCGCACGAAGAAGGCATTTTTCGCAATCACATGATCACTAGTAGTGGCCGCATTCGAAATTCCGTCTACTACAGCATTATTGACAGTGAGTGGCCGGAGGTGAAGCGTAATCTTCAAGGAAAGTTGGCGCGACGATAGAAATGTACAATTGGGATCGAAAAACCAACTGACAAAACCTACCTCCTCCGTTGGGTTCTTCTATCTGCTGGAGATTTTCCTTGTGACGACAGCTCATTTTCGATGGGTTGCCGGAAAGCGAACGTTTCCCATGCCACGGCCAGGCCGTTGCAGGGCTTTTTCAAGAATTCAGTGTTTTCGCGCAAATTTAATAGCTTGATTCAGGTCGGGCATCATGTTCTACCGCACACTGGCAGATATCGTCGTCGTTCTGCATCTTTTGTTCATTGTGTTTGTATTAGGCGGCGGCGTGCTCGTTCTGTTTTGGCGGCGTTGCGCCTGGCTGCATCTCCCCGCGGTTTTATGGGGAATCCTGATTGAATTGACCGATGGCATCTGCCCGCTCACGCCGCTGGAAAACTGGCTGCGTGAGCAAGGGGAGGGCGCCGGTTATCACACGAGCTTCATCGAACATTATCTCCTGCCGGTGATCTACCCGGCCGCGTTGACGCACGAGTTGCGCCTCGTTTTTGCCCTGGTCATCGTCGTCATCAATGCCGGCATCTATGCGGTTGTCTTGCGCCACAAATTGAAAAGAATTTCAGCGCGGCGCTGATCAACATTTGGGCTTTTTGCGGCGTTGGCATGCCCGGCGATGGCAATCTTCTCTCTTGACATCAGTTGCAAACAAATTATATTCTAGCGCATGCAACTCTCCAGCGCCCCAACGCAACGGCCTCACATCACGAATGGCGCCACGGTTTTTAAGCCTAATCCACCAACAGTTGTGAACATTCGCAGAATATTTCTGTGAGGAGGGAGTTATGCGATGGTCGAAAGTGTTGACGGCTGGACTTGTGGGAGGAATCGTGAACGCGGTGTTCGGATTTCTCATGTATGGCGTTATCATGGGAAACACGTTCCGCAAATACAGCCCGGAGGTTTTTCGCGGCGCGGAAAATGAACCCAACATGATGTGGTTTATCCTCATGCCGGTGTTGCTCGGCCTGGCCGGCGCAGTTTTGTTTGCCAAAACAAGGGCTGCTTGGCAAGCCGGACTCAAAGGCGGTGTGATATTCGGTTTCTGGGTCGGTTTGATCGGCTTTTTGAGTAATTTCTATTTACCTCTCACCATCACGGGCTATCCTTATTACCTCGCCTGGTGTACCGGCAGCATTATCGTGCTGGAATGGATGGTTTTCGGCGCTGTCCTGGCGGTTGTATACAAGGCTTGACGGCAGCAGTGGAGAGTTGCGATGAAATCCTGAGCGTGCACGATTGGCCGCTCAGGATTTTTTGTTCGGTCACACAGAGGAGAGCAACCGCACAACGACATCAGATTTTTAGCGTCACATTCACAGTCGTTCCGCTCTCATCAGAGTACATACCGAAAGCCCCCCGCAGTTGCTCAGCCCGCGTTTTCATCGTCTGCAATCCCTTGCCCGAAAATTTCGGCGCATGCTCCGCGCCGTTGATGCCGGTTCCGTTGTCGATGATGCTGATGTTCAGCCGGTTTGCTTTGAAGGAGGCGTAAATCGCCAGCTCGCTGCCGCCGGAATGCTTGACGGCATTGTGAATCGCCTCTTTGAGCAAGAGCCAGAGATGTTTGCGTTGTTCGGGCGAGAGATTTTTCGCCGGCAAAAGCTCCGCGCCGGGAGCATCAAACTTGAGCGCCATGTTTTGTGCGCGGCAGGCATTCACAGCAAAGTCGCGCACGCGCATCAGCAAATCATATATGCTTTCCGGCTTGGGATCAATGGCCCAAATGATCTCGCGAATCGAATTCACCGACTCTTGCGACAGTGTGATAATGCGCTGCAGCAGCTCTGCGCCCGCCAGATGGCCGGCGTTGCTTTTGGCATTTTTCTCTTGCACAATTTTGCCGAACATGGCAATGCTGCTGAGATTGCCGGCGATTTCATCGTGTAAATCCGCGGCCAGCCGCGTGCGCAAACGTTCCATTTCCAACAGGCGATTGACGCGATAGCGGTAAATCATCCAACCGAGCAATGCCGCAACCCCGACCGCCAGCGAGCGAAACCACCAGGTGCGCCAATAAGGCGGCATAATGGTGATTTTTAGGGTGGCGCCCGCCTCATTCCAAACACCGTCGCTATTCGAGCCTTTCACGCGAAGAGTATATTCGCCCGGGTCGACGTTGGTATAACTGGCATAACGCCGGCTGCCGCAATACCTCCAGTCCTGGTCGAAGCCTTCCAGCTTGTAAGCGTATTGATTTTTTTTCGCATCCGTGAAATCCAGCGCAACAAATTCAAAGGAGAAAAAATTCGAGCGATGGGAGAGAATGATGCGGCGCGTGTCATCAGCGTGTTGTTCCGGCATCGTGGAGAGCAGCGGCTTCAGCGGCTTATCAAACACTCTGAAATTTGTGATCAGCACCGGCGGGAGGTAAGCATTGTCGCGCAAGCTGTCCGGATGAAACATGATAAAACCGCCTTCGCCGCCGAAAAGCAGCCAGCCCTCACGCCCCCTATGATAAGCGCCCGAAAGCAAAACGTTGTCGACTAAGCCGTCTTTGACCGTGAAATTTTTAAAGCTTTTTGTTCGGGGATTGAAGCGTGACAAGCCCTTGTCCGTGCTGAGCCAGAGATTGCCGCGATCATCCGGCAGAATGCCTTTGACGAAATTATCCGGCAGACCCTCGCGGTCGGTGTAATGCTCAAAGCGCAGCGTGCGCGGGTCGAAACGGTTCAAGCCGCCGCCGAATGTGCCGATCCAGAGATAGCCTTCGCCGTCAGGATATAGTGAATAAATTCCCGGATGGCTCAGACCGTTGGCATTATTCGGATCATGCGAATAACGCGCGAACGTTTGCGTGACGCGCTCAAAACGCGCCAGCCCTCCACCGAAAGAGCCGATCCAAAGCGTGCCCTCACGATCTTCACACAGGGCCCAAATGCCGCCCGGATTTAAGCTCTGCGGATTTTCCGGATCGTGTTGATAACGCGTCAGCGCGTGGGTGTCGGGAGCTAAACGGAGCAGGCCGCTGCCGTTCGTGCCAAACCAAAGCTCGCCGCTTTTATCTTCGTGAATTGATTTGACCTGATAGCGCTCATGCACATTTGAGCCTGCCGGTTGGGGCAAGTGGCGCTCGAACTCCCGGCGCGCCTTTATGAAACGATTGAAGCCGTAGCCTGTGCCGATCCACAAGTTGCCCGAGCGATCCTCGCGAATCGCAAGCACATTATCATCACTGAGGCTTTTGGGATTTTT
The DNA here is from genome assembly GCA_964457925.1 of uncultured Cytophagia bacterium. GTDB lineage: Bacteria > Zhuqueibacterota > Zhuqueibacteria > Zhuqueibacterales > Zhuqueibacteraceae > Coneutiohabitans. Next base: position 48,273 of record CAYWGH010000038.1, on the reverse strand, counting down.
CGGATCGTGGCGATAATGCGCCAGCAAGCGGCCCTGTGAGTCATAGTGCCGCAACCCGCTCATAAAACTGCCCACCCACAGGTTGCCGCGACGGTCTTGCAGTACGGCATGAACACCGTCGGCAATTTTGTTGCGGATAATGCGATCCTGGCGTCGGGCATAATAGCTAATGCCCGAGCGATAATGCCCAAGCCACATCACCCCGGAACGATCTTCATGAACGGCCTGCACGCGATTCATGAGCAACGAATGTGCATCGTTGGGATCGTGCCGATATTGAAAAAACACATCGGCGGCCGGTTCATAGCGCCACAAACCTAGATGCAGCGTGGCAATCCACAGCGCTCCGGTTTGATCTTCAAACAAATCGAGGATAATCTCCGTTCCGGCCGGATGCGGAATATTGCGGTCGAAATGGCGGCGAATGACGCGATCGGAAGCAGGATCATAGAAAAATAATCCGTCGCCGGCAGCAAGCCAAACCCGGCCCCCTCCGTCTTCGCGAATGCACGACACGCCCTTGCCGTGCGCCTCAAGGCGATATGAAATAAATGAATTCTGCTCGCGATCAAAACGATCAAGCCCTGCAGCGGTGCCGATCCATAATGTGCCGCTGCGATCCTCGTAAAGCGCCGTAATCACCTCGCTGCTCAATGAGCCGGCGCTGGCGGTCTCTGCATGATAGTCCTCAAGAGAGTCCCGTTGTCGATCATGGCGGAACAATCCGCGATCCGTGCCGATCCAAAAATTGCCAAATCGGTCTTCGCAAACTGCGGCCACGTTTTTATCCGCCAGCGGTTTGGTTTCGGGAAAAAGATGCTCGAATCGTTGAAATCCATCACGAGAGGGTTCATAACGGCATAAACGGTTCCCTGCGATTACCCAAAGAGAGTTGGAGCGATCGAGATATAATTGGGTGATATAAGAATGTGGAAGCGCGGCATCCGCTCCCGGATCAGCTTTATAAACTTTGAAATCGTAACCGTCATACTTGTTCAGGCCATCTTCTGTTGCGAACCAAAGAAACCCCTGGCCATCCTGGATAATGTCATTGATGGAGAAATTGGAAAGTCCGTGTTCAATGGTAAGGAATTCGAAGCGGACGTCTTGCGGTTGGGCGGAAATAATCCCGGCGAAGAGCAGCCAGCAAAGCCCAAGGCGAATATGGCATTTGAGTCGAAGCATCACGGCAAAAGATAAACACCGCTTCGCAAAAGCGCAAGAGCTTGGCGAGGAGGGCGCACGCCCGCGCTGGATTATTCGTAAAAAAGGATGTTGAAATCGTTGGAGAAATACTTATACTTTTACATTATTCGGGCCCATTCGAAAACACCGCAGCTCGGGCGGCTATTCATGTTTAAATGGGCTCGAACGGAATTTCACCTCATGCAGCGAAACAGCTTTGGGAGATGAAAATGTGTCAGCGCCTGCGATATTGTTTTCCGGTTATTGCTTTGGCCGCCATGATTTTGATGAGCAATTGCAAAGACAATCCCACAACAAACGAAAATTTTACCGTCACGGCCAGTGTTACTAATCTCAAATCATTGGCTTCAGGCGAAGGCCATTATGAACTTTGGATCAGCTTTCCGGAAGAAAACCATGCGTTGCGCAAGCCCGGTCACGGCGATCAAGCTTATGTGAGTTTTGGCAAATTCAATGTCAATGCCAATGGCCAGCTTGTTGATTTAAGCGGCAACGCGAAATCATCGTTCACTCCCGGGACAAATGCGCAGATTGACATCAACCTTGCGGTGGATGCGCTCATCACCGTCGAGCTTTCAGGCGACAGCAATGGCGACCCTGGCTCTCGCATGCTGGGCGGCCTGTTCTTTGGCACCGATCGCCAGGCGACCGCCATTCTCAAAGCTGACGGAGAGGATGCCTTTGATTTTGATTACAGCCGCAGCGCCGGCAGTTATATCCTGGCGACGCCTTCGACGGCTGACACCACGGACGTGAATCATGGCATTTGGTGGATGACGGCGAACAACGGCGCGGGCTTGAACAATTTGCCAACTTTGACCGATACCTCGGGCTGGAGGTACGAAGGCTGGGTGGTCGATCAATCCGGCGCGCAGCCGGTTTTTTATTCGACCGGAAAATTTTTGAATGCTGCCGGACCAGATACCGATGGTCCGGGGGCGACCGCTGGCAGCAGTGCGGGCTTTGCCTTTCCGGGGCAGGATTTCATACAAGCTGCGAGCGGCGTGCCTTTGCTGCCGGCGTTAGATAACGGCAATTTCGCTGCGCGAATTACGCTCGAACCCTCGCCCGATAATTCCGCGCAACCGTTTCAATTTGTCATTTTAAACGATGACAAAATCGAAACGGCAGGGGGGACGATGGCAAATCGCGTCTCGGCCAATTTTCCCGCGGCGACGATCATGATTTCACGTTGAGTGTTTACTGCTGCGCCGCGTCTGGCGCGACGGTAATGTAACGAAGCATATTTTCATGGTCTTGCTCATTACAATTCTTTCGTTTTGGCATCCGCCGGAGGCCGGCGACACCCAAATCGCCAAACACACACGCGCGCGGCAACTGTTGCAGCAAGCGCTCCGCGAACGCCCGGCTCTGACGCTTTCCGAATATATCGGGCGTCTTGAAAAAGTTATCAGCTTCGACCGCAAGTTTGCGGAGGCCTATTATCGTCTCGGCCTGGCGCATCAGGAAGAAGGCACGTTTCGCGGCCGTATGCTTGGCGCGGAAGCGCTGCGTCGCGCGATTGAGTTGGCGCCAGGTCATCTCGAGTATCGTTATGCCCTGGCCCGCTTGCAAAGCGCGCGCGGTTTCGACGGCGAGGCCAAACAACAATACAAACAGATCATGAAGCTCGCGCCCGCCGAGGCCCGGCCTTACTATGAATTGGCGCTGTTCGAGGAAAAAGACATGCTGCATTATCGCGAAATGGTGAGCTTGCATGAAGAAGCCGTGATTTCGTTTCATGAATTTGCGCAAAAAGACTTCGAAGAAACTGAACGATTGCTGCGCACCGCAGTGACGCTCGATCCCACGATGGTTGAGGCGCAGCAGCGGCTCGCCGCTTTGTATTTTGAAGCCGGGCGTTTTGAAGAGATGTTGAGCGTATTGCAGCATGCGCTCGCGCATCAAAACAAGACCAAGCCTCTGGCGCCGGCAAGCGCCTCGCCGGTATTTGTCGATTTATATCTTTGGTTGGGATTGGCGCACAGCCGCTTGCACGATAGTGAAGCTGCGCAAAAAGATTATGCCCAGGCGCTGGCAGCGATGTCGCCGGAGCAGCGTGCTTTTTTTAACTCGCTCGCGCCGGTATTGCCGCCCGAAGCGCAGGAAGCGTATATGAATCTCGATTCACTCGCGCGCCGGGAAAAAGAGCAGTACTTTTGGAATACGCGTGATCCGATGTTTTTGACGCCGGTCAACGAACGTTTGGTGGAGCATTTCTGCCGCCTCGCGTATGCCAATTTGCGCTACAGCGATTCGTCCCGGGGCATTGAGGGCTGGAAAACCGATCGCGGGCAAGTGTTGATTCGCTTCGGATTTCCACAGCAGCGCGTGCGCACGCGCGCTGATCTGGGCGCGATGCCGACCGGGCGCATGACACTGAACGCTTCCAAAGAAGTGTGGGAATACGGCGATTTTCACATGATTTTCGATGATCGTTTTTTAAACGGCAATTATTCGTTTGCGTGGAGTCAGGATCCGGATGCGGACGGCAAGGTTTTGTTCGAACGCCAAATCGAGCGGGAAGCGGAACGCTTCAACTTTCCGCACGGCGGTAAGCCGCTGGTGTTGCCCAATGTGATTGCGCAATTCCGCAGCCGCGAGTCTTCAGACAGTACGCTGCTGGAGATTTATTACGGCTTACCGGGCGAGGATTTGCAGCCGGCTGACACGCTGGAAAACCGCCGGCACTATCAACTCGGCCGCGGGTTCTTCCTGTGCGATTCAAGCTGGACGCCGATACATGTCTGGAAGCAAGATCGCAACCTCGTGGCAGCGGAGGAGGCGATTGTGCCGCAAAAATTCTTAATCGAACGCTGGACGCTGCTCGCGCCTTCTGGAACGTATAATTTCTCGTTTGAAACGAGGGATCGCAAGTCGCGGCATTCCGGCGTGGTGCGTGATGCGATTACGATCGCCGATTTTTCGGGCGACAGCCTGCGCTTGAGCAGCCTCTTGTTTGCAGACGCCATCGAGGCCGCAAGCGATGAGCTGGCGGCTTACAACAAAGGCGAGATAAGCATCCTGCCTTCCTTGTCGCGGCAATTTCGCGTGAATTCGCCGGTTTATGTTTACTATGAGATCTACAATCTTGCGCGCGGCGCAGACGGCGTGACGAATTTTAGAGTGGCAAGCACGGTGGAAATGTATCAAGAGGGCCGGGGCGCAGTTGCCAATGTGGTCAACTCGGTCGGGCGTTTTCTCGGCCTGGGCAAGCAACATGTTGCGGTTACCTCGTCGTTTGAATCGCGCGGCGAGAAAACACAGGAAAATCTTCATCACGGTATTCACGTGATGGGCGCGCAAGCGGGAACATACCGCTTCACGCTCTCGGTGTTCGATTTAAATTCCGGGCAGCGCGCCAGCCGCAGCGCAACATTTCAGATCATTGCACCTTAAAAAGAAGTTGACTTCACTGCGCTGAATTTCTACATTCGCGGTCAATTTTTGATAAACGCAACCATTCACATTCAAACTTGAATACAAGGATTTGATATGATCGCAGGCGTTGTCGTCAAAGAACTTGCAACTCACCCCGATGAACGCGGATTTTTCCGGGAAATCATTCGACGAACCGACAATTTTTTTGCAGAAGGTTTTGGGCAGCTTAGCCATTCAGCAATGTATCCGGGCGTGGCAAAAGCCTGGCACATTCACAAGAACCAGATCGATTGGTGGTACGTTCCAATTGGCAATTTGAAATTGGTGATGTTTGACAAGCGCGCGGACTCGCCGACGCGCGGCGAGCTGCAAACGATTTTTATGGGCGAGAATTATCCGGCAAAAGCCGTAAAAATTCCGGCGGGCGTGGCGCATGGCTGTCGAGTGTTGGGCGGCGGCGTCACGCATTTGTTTTATGTGACGTCGGGCGTTTACGATCCGGCGGAGGAAGGCCGCATCCCGCATGATGACGACAGTATTGGGTATGATTGGACCGCCGGGCCGGAAATCAAGTAAAACAAGCAGCAAGTTTTTGGAAGGGGATAACGAACGAAAATCGTTGAAACCTTGATATCTTTCAGGCAGGCTTGAAGCATTCGAATCTTGCCGCGTTGCTCAAAACCAGTTTTGGCAACGCGGCTTTTTTTTATCGCAGAAACGGGCATACACCGGTTACCGCAGCATGCGTTTCAAGCGGCTTTCAAGCATGAATGCGACTTTGGCGACGATGAGCGTGACCAATGAGATGAAAATCAATTTCCAGCTTTGCACCAGAAATTGCTCGCCCAATGACTCCGGCAATATCTTCTTGAAGCTAGTCAGCGTGCCCGCGCTAACGCTCATTAGCCATTTTGCCACGGGTTGGAGGTAGGGCGCGATTTTTTCGTAACTCAAAAACTCTTTATAGCTGGCCGGCAGCGAAAGCCAAACCGTCACGGCGCCGGCCACGACCATGCTCATGATCAACATCAATTCCATGTCGAAACGCGTGGCCTTGGGCACGGCCAGCGGCAAACGAGCCATAACGTTCATGGTGAATTGCGGCGACAATTCCGGCGTGCGCTCGCGCTGAAAGGAGGCCACCATTTCTTGATGTGCCCGCCATTCGCGGCGGCAGGCAGGGCAACTCTCAACATGCGTTTGATAATCGGCGGCGAGTGTTGGCCCGTCAGCGCTTTCATCGAGAAATTGCTGAAAAGCCTTGCAGTCAATAATTTTCATATGTCACTCTCACCCTCATATGCCACTCATGGTCTGCTGGAAAATTTTTGCACCGATAAACTCCTCGAGCATACCGCTCGGATTTAAATCAGTTCCGCAATTAATTCTCTTTGCGGCAATTCCTGTAATAGACGGCGACGCAACAAAGCGCGTCCGCGAAAGAGATGGGTCTTGACCGTATTAATCGGCAAATTCAAAATCTCGGCAATTTGCTGATAGGAAAGCTGCTGGGCATGATAAAGAATTAACACGCTGCGAAAATGCGCGGGCAAATCTTCCAGCGCATTTTCGACCATCGTTTCCCGTTCGCGATCGGCAAAGACATGATCCGGCGAAGCCGGGTCCGTCAAGCGCGCCAGTTCGGCTTCCGGGGCGCGCGGCTTGGCGGTGCGCTTTTTTTCAAGATAATTCAGGCAGACATTGTAACAAATTTTGTAGAGCCAGGTGGCAAATGCCGCCTCGGCGCGAAATTTGGCCAGGCCGCGATACGCACGCACAAAGGTATCCTGCGCCGCCTCTTCCGCATCTTCACGATTTTTCAACATGCGATAAGTTGTTTGAAAAATGCGCGTTTTATAACGCTCGATCAAATGCGCAAACGCCTCGCGGTTGCCCGCCAGAACTTGCTGCACAATGTCGTGATCGGAAATGGCCATGCTTTTCCCGGTTCTGCTCGTTTTAGAATTATGACCGGCCAGGGGCCACAATTGTTTCACCCGTGCGCGCAGATATTTTCCTGGAGGGAAAGTGAAACATTTACCCGGCGCTGCCGGTCAAAATAGCAAAAATCAGCAGTCCACCTGATCAACCGGACGCAGGTTCAGGAATTCAAAATACCAGGATTTCGCTGATTGCCAAGCATTATTTTCGTGCGCCTCTCTGGACGTGACGCAAATCGCCTGGCAACTGACTCCTTAATCTTATTTGTGGAGGCTGTTATGCAACCGTTTGAAGTTTTTATTCCCTTGGGCGCTTTCGCGATGATTGCGTTCGTCATTGTGCAATTTTTCTATCATCGCCAGCGTATGAAGTTGATCGAGCGCGGATTGGCCACCACCGATCTGCCGCCGATGAAATTTAACCCCACCAGCTCATTGAAATTCGGCTTAATCGCCATTGCCTTGGGATTGGCGATTTTCATCTCGCAAATTTTCGAAGAACTTTTCCGCGGTTGGGGCGGGGAAGATACGTTTGCGGTGGGGTCGATTTTCGTGGGCGCGGCTTTGATCATACACACACTGATCGATCGCAAGGCCAAGAAGGCCGAGGCCGGGAGTGTGAACAATCTTTGAGCCGTGAGTATCTGCGAATTGACGCGAATTGAAAAGAATTCTGCTTTATTCGCGTTGATTCGCGGTTGATTAAAATGGATCTTTTTGAGAGAGGCTCCCAAGTTCAATCAGGTTCGCTGACAGCCGCAGGCGCCTCCTCCGGCGCCACTTCAAAAACATGACACGGCGTGTTTTCCCTGGAAAATTGCGCCTGAAAAGCGCGGCGAATCGGGAGGTGGCCGCGAATGACGGCGAAGATCGTTTCGGATACGAGGATCGGCGCGTTCGCTTTGTGCGTCAAGCGGCGCAGTTCATGGGTATGATCGACCGCTTTTCCGAGAACAACGAGTCGATGTTCATCGCCGGTTCCAAGCTCTCCAATTACGACCAGGTCGGCATGTACGCCGAGGCCGAACGCCAATCGCATGTCGAAGTTGTGTTCGAGATAATCGTTCAACTCGCCGCAAGTTGTCACCAGTTTGCGCGCTGCATTCATGGCATTCATAATTGCCGCGCGCATGTTTCCAGAGACGCCCCAAACGGCCGTAAACCGGTTGGCGCTGAATTCAATGAGGTGCCCGCCGTGTTCTTTGACGAGTTGCTGCACAAAATAATAGAAGCGCTGCAGTGCTTGCACGATGTCATGTGCAGAAGCCTGCAAGACCAGGCGTTCGAAATCATGCCAGGCGGCGCTCAGCAATGCCAGCGGCTGTTGCACGCCGGGCAGGCGCGGGGTTTGTCCGGCCTCGCTTGCCAGCGCCAATTGCAAATCAAACTCGTCGCGCAATAAGATCTGCGCGCGCACCGGTCCGGAAATTCTCGTTTGGCAGGCGAGCCGGATTGGCGGCTTGAAATGCCCGGCATGCAGCAATTTTTGCTCAGGTTCTTGCATTGCCGAACAATTGTTTTCACCCGCCAAAATCGCGACGCGGCAGGAGGTGCATTGCGCCTGTCCCCCGCATTCATGCGGCAGAAACAAACCGAACTGTTGCGCCGCTTCCAAGATTGTCGTTCCCGCCTCCACTTCAAATCTGCCAATTTTGTTGAAAATGATGCTTGTGGACATGGTACGACTCCAGGATGATTCGGCAGAATTGCCGAAGAGGTTCTGCTGTTAGGCGGTGTTTACACGAGGATATACGGACAAGGCGGGCAATATGGGTAATGCCCAATATTGGGGATGGCAAAAAATGCCATGCCGCATGGGCAGCGCCAGGTTTTGATTGCGATGATCGTAAGCTGTTTTGCAGGCAAAAATCGCGGCATGATTTATCCACCGTACTCTGTTACCGTGAATTTGTGCGAGAACACTCTTGAAATGGCATCCCGGCGAATCTTGTGAAGTCTGTTCTTGATACTTCACAAGAATTCGCCGGAATGACAAATCGAAATACTCATACAAATTGATGTAACCTCGCACTAATTTCCCGGCGGTTTCTGCGCCACGGCAAAGACCCGTTTCATCTCAGCGATCTCCTCCTTTTTCTTTTGATCACTCCAGCCCAGGTCAGCCGCCATCAGATCGGCGCAGCGTTGCAGCGCCGGTTCGCCAGGATGTCCGGCGGTGCCCAACTCTGTACGCCGCATCACAACATCGACAAGCTTTTGCGCCATCTCCGCGCGAATGCCGTGCACGATTTCTGCGGCGATGACGTTGGTGTCAGGAGACACGCGCTCGGCCAGCGCCGGATTGGCCGAGATATGGTTGCACAAGTCCGTGTAGGCTGAGCCATAGTTTTCGATCAAATGTTTGACAATCTCGGGCGGCAGACCGTGCGGCTGCTTGCGGCTTTCAGTTGTCACAAATTCATCGAAGCGCTTGATCTCGCCGCCGTAGATGGGCGTTTCTTGCGACCGCGATTTTTGCGGCGGGCGGTTGAGTTTTTGCAGTGCAAGATCGATCGATTTTTCGGCAACGTCACGCGCCGTGGTATATTTGACGCTGACCACCGTCAACAAGCCCTCGAGGCCGCCATCGACTGCATGATCTTTGAGAATATATTGTTTCAAGAGTTTGACATCGCCGCTGCGCGGATTGACGCCTTCCATTGGCAGCAAGCCGCCGTAATGAAATGAAACGTCGTCGCGGGTCAAATTCGCTGCGGGGTAGGCCGCACTCACTTCATCAACGAATTCTTGAATGTCTTGCTCCGTGATGCAGAAATCTTTGGGATCGCCTTCGTAAGCAACATGCGTGGTGCCGATCAACGAAAGATGGCGCCAGGGCCGGATGAACAACAAGCGCGAGCCCTTGTTGATAATCGCGTCGGCATCTTTGAATTCGAACTTGCTCGGCACGCCCAGGGCATACTCCGGAATCAGCTGGCGGCGAATAACGAGATTCATGGCTTTGGAAAGCAAAACTTTTTGCGCCGGCGCTTTGCCGTTCATCAACCCCAAAACCTGGTTAACCCATGGCCCGCTGTTGTTGATCGTCAATTTTGCGCGAATGTCAAACTGATTCTGGCCAATTTTATCTTCAACCGTGACGCCGGCAATGCGATTGCCTTCGCGCAGGAAGCCGGTGACCGGAAGATAGTTTGCGATCTGCGCGCCGGCATGCACGGCGGAGTGCAAAAACGACAACAACAAGCGCTCGGAGTTGTAAACATGACAATCGTACCAAACGGCGCCGCCGGTAAGGCCGTTTTCATCGACGCCAGGAATCAAGCGCCGGCATTCTTCTTTCGAAATCACACGGCCGTGCGGCAGAAATTTTTGTGGATCATCGAGGCCGTTGCGATCGAAACCGATAAGATCATTGAGCAGCATGGCCACAGCCATCACTTCCTTGCCCTTCATGGCGTGGCCGTAAGTCGGCATGACGCAGGGCAGGGGATGCACCAAATGCGGCGCGATGCGCATTAAGACCATGCGCTCGTGAATCGACTCGCGCATGCGCTTGAAATCCGCATGCTGCAAATAACGCAAGCCGCCATGAATGATTTTCAAACTGTTTGAAGAAGTGGCGCCGCCGAAATCATCTTTTTCAACCAGCGCCACCGACAGCCCGCGTTGCGCCGCCTCCCAGGCCGCGCAGGCGCCGTAGATGCCGCCGCCGATGATCAACACATCAAAAACATTTTGTGCCAGCGCTTCCAGATTCCTGTGCATAAGATTCCTCATGATATGCCGCTGCCAACCAGCCGTTGATATAAGAAAATTTATTGGGTATGCCGCTTGTGAAGTTTTTCGTTTTGAGCATTACGAAATTTTATTCGTCAAGCTTGCCCGCCGATTTGGAATAATCCGCAGGGAAGATAAGCATTTTACCACGCTGACCTCAATAAAATTATTGCAAGACTCGTGCTCTGCGCATAAAATGTGTTTGACAATGTCATTTTGTTGACGATATTGTAACCAATTTTTCGGCCAATTTTCTCTCGCAGGTAAGCCATTCCGGCGTTTTGAGGAGTCTGTTGAATTCATGACCATCCCCCTGGAAGCGCAACTGCTCATCCTTTTTGTAATTGGCGCTTTTGTCGGGTTTATCAATATCCTCGCGGGCGGCGGCTCGCTGTTGTCGCTGCCGCTGTTGATCTTTCTCGGTTTGCCGAGCGCGACCGCAAATGGCACGAACCGCATCGGCATTCTGATTCAAAATATTGTTGCCATTGCCGGTTTTCATCAGCAGAATATGCTGCCCTGGCGCATCAGCGTGCTGGCGGCAATTCCGGCGGTAATCGGCTCGATTGCCGGCGCGAATCTTGCAATCGATCTTCCGGACGATCGCTTTAAGCAGGTGTTGGCGCTCACCATGATCGGCGTGTTGATTCTGATTCTGGCCGACCCGAGTAAACGCTTGCGCGAAAATCCTCGTCCGTTGGTGGGCGGACGCCTGCTGTTGTTCATGGCCGGTTTCTTTGGCGTGGGCGTATTCGGCGGTTTCATTCAAGCGGGTGTGGGTTTTTTGATCATTTTGGTGATGGCGCTTACCGGCTTCGATCTCGTTGCCACCAATGCCGTAAAGGTTCTCGTGGTTTTCATTTTCACGATTGCAGCGTTGGCGGTTTTTGTGATCAATCATCATGTCGATTATCTGCTCGGCGCCGGCCTTGGCCTGGGCAACGCGCTCGGCGGTTACATCGGAACCAAGTTTGCGGTCAAAAAAGGCCACGCCTGGATTCGCGGATTCGTTATCATAACTGTAATCGTTTTTGCGCTGTCTTTGCTGTGGGATTCGTTGCGATAATGATGGGATATGAAGAAGTATGCCTTGATCATTCTTGCCTGTGTCACACTTGGCCTTGCGCCCTATGTTCCAGAGCCGCATATTACCGGCAAGTTGCGCTGGATTCTCGGCGGCGGCCGGGGCATGGAATTGATTGATTGGTGGGATACGCTGCAACACGGCGCGCCGTGGCTGATTTTGCTTTATTTCGTCACAACTGACCTCATAAAAAAAATTACAAGGAGAAAAGATGTTGCGTGATAAACTCTCACGGTTGAGTCTCGCGCTCGCGTTGAGCCTCTTTGCTTGCCAATCGAACGAAAAGCCGGCGGACGAGCTGCAGCCCAATCATGCGGCCCAGCAACTGCCGGCCGGTGAAGTCACCTATACCGCGCCCGAGGGCTGGGTTGCCGAGCCTCCTTCCAGCAACATGCGCAAAGCGCAATTTCGCCTGCCCGGCGTTGAAGGCCGGGAAGATGGCGAGTTGGTCGTATTTCATTTTCCCGGAACCGGCGGCTCGGTGCAAGCCAATCTCGACCGTTGGTACGGCCAGTTTAAGCAGCCGGACGGCAGCGATACCCGTGATCGTGCCCAGCCAAGACAGGTACAGGCAAACGGTTTGAATGTAACGACGGTAGCGGTGACCGGCACGTTTCTCAAATCGCAATCGCCCATGATGATGAGCGGGCCGTTCGACGAAATGCCGGACTATTTGATGTGGGCTGCGATTGTTGAAACCGCCAATGGCCCGTGGTTTTTTAAAGCCGTTGGCCCGCAAAAAACAATGGAACATTGGCAGCCAAGTTTTGATGCCTTTGTGCAGACGTTGCGAGTGCAATGAAAGCTTGAACGCGAATGACGCGGATTTGACCATGCCAGATTCGTGCGCCCTCGTTGATCCGCGTCGTTCGTGTTCACAACATGCGTACTTCCCATGATCAAACCGTCTGTTTGGGCGGGCATCTGCTGCTTGCTGGTTTTGGCCTGCCAGCACAAACCGGGTGTTCCTCTTTCAAAATCAGCCATGAGCACGCAACCCGCACAACCAAGCCCGGTTCTGGAGTTCGTCCCAGAAATGCAGTCTTTCGCCAACGCGTTTGTAATGACGCCGCCAGATATCGACGCAACCGTTGTGCAATCTTTCACGGCATTGTGGCAGGCGCAGGCGCGCGCTGTTTGCGAAAAAATTACCACAGATTCTCTGGCGCAGATTTCACGCTGGGCCATTGATGAGATGAAATCCGTTCAACTTCCGGAAAAGTGGTGGGAAAAAATTCCGCTGCGCCCCATGGGCGTTTCTGCTGACGGCCAGACGATTTTGTTCGGACAGTTCAAAGAAGATGGTTTGCCCTTACCCTCACACCATCCCCTCGTTTTCCGCCGGTTGATGCTTGCCGTGTGTTACCACCAGCCAAGTCAAAGCCTTGACAAAGTCATTGTTTCCATCGGTGGATGGGTGGAAGAGTGATTTTGTTCACTTCGTTTTGATTTTAGAATCCCCACGCCTTTTCCCATATGGTGTTTTTGTGGACACTATTGTCGCAAATGGGTCTATTTTTATTCAATTGCAAAAGGTTAGCTCTACAAAAATGTTGGAGGCGCGTCAAAAGTTCATTATATTTTGGCCGGCCTGACAAGCTGCAATTTGTGTGCTGAAATTTGCTGGTGAAAATCCGTTCGATTGCGGCAGATATGAAGCTTTCATAATCCTGCAAATGCCTGTTTTCGACGGTAATTTCTTTGACAATTGGCTGGATTGTTTGACAGCGGCAAATTTCAATTTTGATTTCACAACTCGGATTCGGACAGCAGTGCAGTTTGCGTGCGCAGGCCTGCGCTGTGCAACTGCCAGGAGGCAAACATGTTCAGGATATTGCTCGACACAGCACAGGGAGTGGTGAGTGGCAAGCAAGAAAGGTTGCATGCGAATAAACGGATCTCGCATGTGTTGTTCTTTGTCATGTTGATGTTCATGCCCGTCTTGCATGCGCAAGAGGTGCGTGAATGGCTCGTGCTCGGCACGTTTTCAGCGGAGAAAGGCAAGAATCTGGAAACGGATTTCACCGGCAATGAAACCACGCTTCGCCCGCACGGCGGTTTGACCACCGCCGGCAAAATGTGGCGGCATTATCAAACGCCGGAAGCGCGTCTTGACTTTCTCGATTTGATGCTCGATTTCTTTCCGGTTGAGAATGTTGCGGCTTATGCGCATTGCTATGTGCATAGCCCGGAACTGGACTCGGCCGCGAAGCTGATCGTGAGCTACGACGACTTTCTCGCATTGCGCGTCAACGGCCAGCAAGTTTGGAAACAGCAAGAACGCCGCGCCAACCAGTTTGAGCAGGATACCATTCAGGTACGCTTGCAAAAAGGCTGGAATGGGCTGCTGTTCAAGGTGATGAATGGCGTGGGAGAATGGACGTTGTCCGCGCGCTTTCTCAATGCCGCCGGCCTCACGCTGCAAGCGCAGTTTCCCGAACGGCTCACGACAATTCCGCGTGCCGACCCGGAGTTGATTCGCATCCGCAAAATTGAGCCGGCAGAGAAGGCGATTTTCACAGTCGACAACAAGCCGGCCTTGCAATTCCGTACCGTGATATACAACCCCCAGCAGCAATCGCTCAGCTCTTGCCGCGCGCGCTTGCTGGCGCGTAATGGAAAAATGGTGGGCGAGGAAGCCGAGTTTGAGTTGCACGCCGGCGAGATTCGCGCGGTTTATTTTACCGTGCCGGTGGCGGCGATTCTCAACAGCTTTCAAGCGTCCGGCTCCTGGCAGATGCGCTTGCAATTTGGCGACTATGAAGTCAAACGCGTTGTGCCTTTGCAATACGATGCACGCTTGCTCGATAAGATTTTGGGCACGTTTGAAGTCGAGGGCATTGAACAGCTTACCAGCAACGGTTCGAGCGGTTTTCGCCGCGTGATTTTTGTGCCGTGGGAATGGGCCGGCATGCCGCTGTACGTTTCCGCGGATTTGGGGCCGGCCATCGGGACGGTGTTGATCAACGGCGAGCAGCGGGTGTTCAATCATCAAGGCTATTCCGGCGACTTATTTCTGACGGATAGCGCGGAGGTGTCGGCGCGCTATGAAATCGTGGTGCATGCCAGCGCCTCTCGTCCGAGCCGTTATGAAAAAGAAGAAACCCATGCGGGTGAAGTGGCGTCGCCCAAGCTGAGCCTCACGGTCGAAAATCTTGCGCTGCGGCGTTATTTGTCCGCCGCCGCATTGTTGCAGCAATATCGCGGCGATGAGATCGAAGAACAAAAGACGCTTGACGAAAAGATGTTTTCTGCGTTGAAGAGCCGCGATGTTGCAACGCTGGACAAGCTCATCGCCGAAGCGCATGCCCAATTGCCGCAAGTGCCGGAAGCCGAGCTTAAAGTTCCGGAGGTCAGTTTAATCGGCAATGCGCATGTCGATCTCGGGCAATATGCGGATGTTAACGCAGCGATGCAGCAATATCGCGCCATTTTCACCCAGGTGATCAAGAATTTTGCCAAGTATCCCGGGTTCCATTTTTCGCAAGCGCACGCCTCGACATATTGGTGGATCGAGCAAATCGATCCCCAGCTTTTCAACGCGATCCGCGAAGCCGTGCAGCAAAAGCGCTGGGAAATTATCGGCGGAAGCTGGGCGGAAAGCGACATGAACCTGCCCTCGGGCGAGAGCATGGCGCGGCAATTTTTGTACGGCAAGCGCTACCTGAAGGCAAGGTTCGACGTCGATTCGAAAGTCGCCTGGATGCTCGACTCGTACGGCCATGCGGCCAGCGTGCCGCAAATTGTGAAGAAAAGCGGTGTGAGCAGTTACGTTTTCTACCGGCCGTGGGAGACCATGCGCCTTTTCGCTTGGGAAGGCCTTGACGGCAGCCAAATTTTGGGTTATCGCCCAGCCGAGTGGTTCAGTTCCTCACTCACACGTGATGAAGGCCGTCATGCCTTGGTGGCGAAGCAGCGTTTCGGTTGGCCGAAGGCAGCGCGTTTGTACGGCGTGAGCAGCAGCCCGGCAAGTCGAGACATTCGCCTGGCCGAAGATTTGGCCTATCTGACTGCCGGCCGCGCGAATCATCCGTCGGTGCCGGCGGTGAGGATGACGAACGCGCGCGGCTTTTTTGCCGAGCTGGACACAACCTATAGAACTCTTGGGTCAAACCGCGCCGGCGAGCCTGCGTTGAGCCGGAGGCTCAACGTGCATCGAGAAGAGATTAATTTTGCCAACCGCGGCGCTTGGACAAACCATGCGCGCTTGAAGCGCAGCCATCGCCGCAGCGAGATGGCGTTGCCTGCCGCCGAAGCCTTTGCCTTGATTGCGCGGCAATACGGTTTCAATTACCCGCAAGCCGAGTTCACGCAGCAATGGCGCAATGTTCTTTTCAATCAATCGCAAAGCGTGTTTGCCGGCGCTTCCACGGAAGGGGTTAGTGAAGATGCCTTACGCGCCTACCGCGAAGCTACTGAAACCGCCAAAGCCGCGATGGATAAGGCAATGACCGCGATCGAAACCGCGATCAATACCAAGTCCGCTAACAACTCTGAAAACGCCGTAATCGTTTTCAATACGTTGAATTGGCCGCGTACGGACGTTGTCGAAGTTGAAGTGACTTTGCCGCCCTCCGCGCCGCCCAAAGCGCCGGCGAAAAAAGTCGGCCGCTCGAAGAAAACTGCGATTGCCGACACGGCGAAAATTGAGCCGCCGCAGCCGTATTTCCGTGATGCGGCGGGCGCCCGCGTTCCGGCGCAAATTCTTTTGCGCGATTCCACGGCAGAGGGCATTCACTACAAGCTTCTCTTCATTCCGGAAGACGTGCCCTCACTCGGGTATAAAGTTTATTGGCTCGAATGGCGCAGACAGAGTCCGGAAATCACCTATCGCGCGCGCATTGATTTGCCGACCTTGGCGATGAACAACAGCTTTTTCACCATTCGCTTGGATTCATTGACCGGCGGCATTTTGCGCTTGGTGGACAGCCGGCAAAATCGCGAATGGATGGCGGCAGCCGGCGGCTTGGAATTGCTTGGAGAGCGCGGCGGTGAAGCAAACACGCTCGAGCTGGATTATGACGGTCAGCGTGAGGTTTTGAAGATGTCCGCGCGCGCGGAGATTCTCGAAGCCGGGCCGCTGCGCGCGCGTTTGCGTACCTCCTTTGCATACGGGAACTCCGTGATCAAGCAAGATTACGTGATGTACGCGAATCTGCCTCGCATTGAAGTGCAGTACACGGTCAACTGGGATGAGCAGAACAAAATGCTCAAAGTGGCGTTTCCGTTTTATATTCCGGATCACCGCGCGCAATTTGAGATTCCCTACGGCGTCTTGACGCGGCCCGCGAGCGGAGAAGAGTTCCCCATGCAAAAATGGCTCGATCTCTCGAACGAACAATTCGGTGTGACCGTCGTAAATGACGGCAAAAATGGCGTTGATGTGAAGGATGGGCGCGTGCGCATTTCAGCGTTGCGCAGCGCGGTTCCGCTCGATCTCGGCGATCAGCGATTTAATCTCGCGCTGGTGCCGCACGAAGGCGATTGGAAACAAGCGGTGCAGTATGGTTACAATTTCAATCAGCCCCTGGTTGCGAGATTCGTTGAGCAGCACAGCGGCGCACTGCCGCCCACACACAGTTTTGTCAGCATCGAGCCTAAACAAGTGGTGCTGGCTGCCTTGAAAAAGGCGGAGGACGACGAGAGCTGGATTGTGCGCGTGTATGAAAGCACGGGCAGCGCTGTGAATGCCAGCATCACGCTGCCGTTTGCCGCGACTTCCGTCAGCGAAGTCGATCTGATTGAGTGGGAAAGCAAAGCAGTGCTCGGCTCCGGCCAAAAGTTGAATATCACGCTTGCGCCGTGGGAAGTGAAAACATTGAAGGTGCGAGGGCCGGCAGGCATTAAATAAAAGCATAAACTCGTATGATTTTTCTTGTGCCTGCACTGCCGTGCCTGCCCGCGAGGCAAGCGCGTCAGCGCAGGTGCAGGCATAAGAGTGCAACCGGTGTATCGCCCTGGGTTGTTTTGGCAGAGCAGGAGGGAGCATGGCCGAAACCCGTTTTCGGTTTCTAAAAAAACATGTTGTGCAACGACTATTGTCAATACCGGCCGCGCCTTTCGCGCCGAACGAGAGGCCTCCCGTGGGCCGGTTTAATGCCGCCTCGCGCGGCATTGCCGCAGCGTTCTCTCCTCTTCTTGCTCACCTCCATTGCAGCGCGCACAAAAATTTTGTCATCGTTAATCTCCATTCTAAATTTTGACTAGCCGGATAACCAAATGATCTACACGAGTCCTTATACTCACAAAGTCCGTAAAGGCAGCCCGGCCGCGGCCAAAAAAGTGCGTTATAAATTTCATGTGGTTTCGCATACGCATTGGGATCGCGAATGGTATGCCAGTTTTCAACAATATCGCCTGCGCCTGGTGCGGCTGACGGATCGCTTGCTCGATTTGCTCGAACGCACACCGGAATTTCGTTATTTCGTATTCGACGGACAGACGGTCGTGTTGGAGGACTATTTGGAGATTCGCCCGGAAAACCGCGAGCGTTTGCGCAATCTTATTCAATCCGGCCGCATCGAAATCGGGCCGTGGTATGTTTTACCCGATGAGTTTCTCGTCAGCGGCGAGGCGTTGATTCGCAATTTGACCGTGGGGCAGCGCGTGGGCGCGCCGTTCGGCGGCGTGATGAAAGTCGGCTATAGCCCGGATTCCTTCGGCCATGTTGCGCAGTTGCCGCAAATTTTGCGCGGCTTTCAAATTGACAACTTCATCTTCACGCGGGGCATGGGCGACGAACAAGATCACTTGGGCACTGAATTTTTATGGGTCGCGCCCGATGGCAGCCGCGTGCTCGCCGTCAATCAACTCAAAGGCTATTGCAATGGCAACCAAATTGGTTTTGAAACTGCCCAGGAAAATGCCGGCGAATCGCCGCGCTTCGATCTTGTCGTCGATTTTTTCAAGCAAGAAGCGCTAACGCTCGGCGCACTAACCAAACCCGGCACGGATGACACGCGGCATCTGTTGATCAACAATGGCTGCGATCATCAAGAGCCGCAAGCGGATATGCCGCGGATTTTGGCTTATGCCAACAACGTGTTGCAAGACAGCCAGGTTGAGCAAACAACCTACTCGCGTTACGTGCACACCTTGCGCCGCGCGGGCCTCTCGTTGTCGGATTGGTCGGGAGAGATTCACAGCGGCAAGCGCCATTTCATTCTCTCCGGCGTGCTCTCTTCCCGCGTGAATCTCAAACAGAAAAACGCTGCGATTGAAACGTTGCTTTCCCACGTTGCAGAACCGTTGGGGGTTTTGCTGGGCCAGCTCACAGGCGCGGAAAATTACGCGGGATTCTTGCAGCAAGCCTGGAAAACATTGCTCAAGAATCATGCGCATGACTCCATTTGCGGCTGCAGCATTGATCAAGTCCATCGGGATATGTTGCCGCGCTTCGAAGAGGCGCAGCAAATCGGGCGTTTGGCGCTGGCTTCCGGCCTTGATTTTCTCGCAAGCCGCGTCCGCCGCGAGCGCCACGTCTCCGTTGTCGTGGTGAACACCCTGGCTTTTTCCCGGCCGGGCGTCATGCGCTCCGTGCTGCTCGTTCCGCCGGAGACACCGTTGAAGGAAATCTCAATGGTTGATGCCGAAGGCAAGGCCGTGCCGACGCATCTGATCAAAGCACGCGCGCTTTATGCGCAACGGGGGTATGCGTTGCCGGAAGCTTTTCTGCGTGTATCGTCGCAGGCGAATTCCGATGTCCGCCCGTTGGATTATGCCGCCAAACGCGCACAGCTTGACATTGACATTGCCAATCACAATTTGACCGCTCACACCGAGCAAAAGCCCTGGAAGGCGGTTGAGCTTGAGTACCTCGTCGAGCAGGCGCCGGCCGCCGGTTTTCGGGTGTATTCGCTGCAACAGCAAACGCCATCCCGATTGAAAGAAGGCGTCACGGTCCGCGGCAACGTTGTTGAGAATAAGTTCATTCGTGTGAAATTTGCCGCCGATGGCACGTTTGATTTGTATCACAAGGCAACGAAAAAGCAATATCACCACCTCAACATGTTGGAAGACACGGCTGATCTTGGCGATGAATACGATTACTCGCCGGCGCTCAAGGACAGAAGCTTCTGGAGTCGCGGGCAACGTGGCAAACTGAAGATCACACATCGCTCGCCGCTTGCGGTCGAAGTTGAAATTGCTGCCACGCTGCGCCTGCCGGTAAATTATGATCGTAAGCGCAAACGCCGCAACGCCAAACTTGTGCCTTGCCCGGTGCAGTGGAAGTTCATCATTACCGCCTCTTCACCGTGGGTTGATATCGAATTAAAGTTTGAGAATTTGGCGCACGACCATCGTTTGCGTGTACATATGACGGCGCCGCTTTCGGCGCAGCAGACCCTCGCGGGGCAGGCCTTCTATAGCGTGCCGCGTCCACTCAAAATGCCGGCGGCAAAAAATTGGGTGCAAGCGCCCTCGCCCACGCTACCCATGCAAAACTTTTGCGCGGTGGAAGAGGCGCGCCGCGGTTTGGCGATTCTCGTCAACGGTCTTTACGAATACGAACCCAGCAAAGTCAAGGGCGGCGTCAATCTTGCCGTAACGCTGATGCGGGCCGTGGGCTGGCTCTCACGCGGCGATTTGACCACTCGCCGCAAACATGCCGGGCCGTTTTATGCCACACCCGAGGCGCAATGTCTCGGCGCGCATACGTTTCGTTATGCGATCATGCCGTATTCCGGCGCGGCGGAGAAGTTGAATCTGACGAATATCGCGCAAGCCTATCGTGTGCCGCTGCTCGAAGAACAATGCTTCAGTACCGGCGGTAACCTCTCCGGACAGTTTGCGCTCTTGCATTGCGAGCCGGCGGTTTTGACCGTCACCGCCATCAAACGCTGCGAACAGCGCAACACCACCATCGTTCGCCTGTTCAATGCTTCCACCGAACGTGTGCGCGGACATCTCGTGTGGGGCTTGCCGATCTCGCACGCGTGGCGCGTCAACCTCGCGGAGGAGCGGCTCGAGGAGATTTCGGTGTATTCGAAAGCGCGCATCGAATTGGATTTCCCCGCCTGGCGCATTGTCACCATTGAATTGGAGTCCGGCCGCAAAATTGCAGGCGCATAGCAACAAGGATTTTGGTGCTTGAGAATGCCGGCATTTCTCGCTAATTTTGGGCTGACTGAAAACATCACCGCCCGGCCATTCGTAATGGACAATCCCAGCGCGGATTCGTCTCCGCCCGAATTCACAGCCTTTTCATGAAAATGTTTGCTGCAACGGCCTGGCCGTCGCATAAAAGCCTCAGAGCTTGCCCGCTGCGCAAAGTTTTGGAAACCTCAGCTCAGCCGAGGTTGGAACATGTTCGGATGAACACTTTTCAGACTCTTTCTCACTTCAGGGCCAGGGGCTTTTTGTTTCAATCCTTCCACACAACTGGAGATCACGGATGACGCTCGACCAAGTGAAGACGAAGTTCGACGAGCACGGCATCAATAAAATCAAAGTCGGCGGCTTTGATATTGATGGCGTGTTGCGCGGCAAGTATATCTCGCTTGAAAAATTTTTCTCCTCGGTCGAAAAAGGCTTCGGCTTTTGCGATGTGATTTTCGGCTGGGATGCCGCTGATGTTTTGTATGATAACGCGAAGTATACCGGCTGGCATACCGGCTATCCCGACACCCTCGCCAAAATTGATCTCTCCACCTTTCGCATAATTCCCTGGGAACCCGGGGTGGCGCATTTCATTTGCGATTTTTATGATCATAACCAAAAGCCTCTCGCAATTTCGCCGCGCCAGGTCTTGCAGCAAGTGGTGGCGCACAGCCGCAGTCTGGGTTACGAACCGATGTTCTCAGTCGAGTATGAATTTTTTTTCTTTCAAGAAACGCCGCACTCTCTCCACGAAAAACAATTTAATAATTTGATCCCGCTCAGCCCCGGCATGTTCGGCTATTCGCATTTGCGCAGTTCGATGCACGCGGATTTAGCGCATCACCTCATCGACGGCTTGAAGGCATTTGACATCGAATTGGAAGGCTTTCACACGGAAACCGGCCCGGGCGTCTATGAAGCCGCGATCAAATATGATCTAGCCGTGCGCGCCGCGGATAAAGCCGCTTTGTTCAAATCCGCCGTCAAAGAAATGGCGCATCGCCACGGTTTGACGGCGACGTTCATGGCCAAGCCGAATCAAGCGTTGCCCGGCTGCAGCGGGCATACGCATCAGAGCCTGTGGTCGCGTGATCACGACAGGAATCTCTTCTATGATGAAGCCGATGCCCACGCCATGTCGCAACTCATGAAGCATTATCTCGCCGGCCAGCTTGCGCTCATGCCGGAATTGTGCGCGTTTGTCGCCCCGACCGTGAATTCCTACAAACGCATGGTACCCAACACCTGGGCGCCGACCTCGGCTTCATGGGGCCGGGAGAATCGCACCACCAGCATCCGCGTGATTGCCGGCGATCCCAAGACCACGCGCATCGAGTTTCGCCTGGCGGGCGCCGACGTAAATCCCTATCTCGGCATGGCCACGAGTTTGGCGAGCGGCTTGTACGGCGTTGAAAACAAGCTCGAGCTTGGCGAAGCCTGGCAGCAAAACGCCTACACCGCGCCGGAAGGCACTTTTGCCGCGCTGCCGCGTTCACTCGAAGAAGCGACGGCGCGTTTGCGCCAAAGCAAAATTGCGCCGCAAATTCTCGGTGAAGAATTTGTCGAACATTTTATTCTCACGCGCGATTGGGAAGTGCGGCAATATCAGCAGGCGGTGACGGATTGGGAATTGAAGCGGTATTTTGAGATTATTTGATCGTGCTCTGGTTCGATAAAAAGGAGGCGCCAGATTTAGACAAGCTAAAAATCGAAACCCCTCGAGCGGCTTTGAAAAATTCGCCCTCAGACGTAAAACTGCCGCAGAAAGAACAAAAGCCTTTCAGTGGGATTTCATGTCAGCGGGCGAAACACTTTTGGAATTCTATTTGACGTGAATGTTGCAGCAAGTCTGACCGAATCCGCTTTGAGTGGGGTTTGATCAAGACGCCAATCTACCAATTCATCGAACGAACAAGATTTAATACCGCGCCCATGCAACGTTTCACTCCTTCGGAGTTTTGAAGGGCGGTGGGGCGGATTTCACGATAAACATTGCACCGCGTCGCGGTTTGTTTGAGACGATTATCGATTCTTTCTTGTCAGATCCCGGCTTGCAAAATGCAGGTTCTAACTTTGACAAGCTCATTGCTCCAAATCATATTCTTCCAATCGGCTATGATCACCACCTTCTCATTCCCCACTAAAATTATTTTTGGCCCAGGCGCTATTACGCAACTGGGCGCTGCGCTCACTGAGCTGGGCGGTATTCGCCCGCTCGTGGTTACGGACAAAGGCATTGTCGCCAGCGGCATTATCAAGCAAGTCACGGTGCCGCTCAAGAAAAACGGCGTGGAGTTCAGCCTGTTCGATCAAGTGACTTCAAATCCGGTTGAAGAAAATGTCTGGGCCGGCGTGATGCATTTCCAACAGGAACGATGCGATAGCATCATCGCTTTGGGCGGCGGCTCGCCGATTGATGTTGCCAAAGCCATCGGATTGATGGCGACGCATCAACCGCCGATGGCGAAATACGATGATAAATATGACGGCTGGAAATTCGTGCGTCCAATCATCCCGCCGCTCATTGCCATTCCAACCACTGCAGGCACAGGCAGCGAAGTGGGGCGGAGCACGGTAATCACATTGAAAGCCAACCAGCGCAAAACGGTTATTTTCTCGCCCCATCTGATGCCGCGCGTCGCGGTTTGTGATCCCGAATTGACGCTCAAATTGCCGCCGCATATCACCGCCGCCACCGGCATGGACGCGCTTACGCATTGCGTCGAGGCGTATCTTGCCAAAGGCTATCACCCCATGTGTGACGGCATCGCGCTGCAGGGCTTGCGCTTGATCGCGGGCAGTCTGCTGCGCGCCGTGCACTATGGCGATGACGTTGAGGCGCGCACCAGCATGATGATGGCAGCGAGCATGGGCGCGGTGGCGTTTCAAAAAGGCCTGGGCGTGTGCCACTCGCTCGCGCATCCGCTTTCCACGATTGCGGGCCTGCATCATGGGCTGGCAAATGCCATCATGCTGCCTTACGTGCTCGAATTCAATCAAGCCGCCGCGCCGGAACGGCTCGCGGATATTGCGGCGGCGCTCGATGGCAAAAAAGACGAAAGCGCCGCGGCGATCGTCAAACGGCTGAATAAATTCGCCGGCATCCCGGATAAACTCTCAGCCGCGGGCGTAAAAGCGGAGCAGATCCCGGCGATGGTTGAGCAAGCGTTTGAAGACGCAAGTCATTTGCTCAATCCGCGTTCGGCGTCGAAAGACGATCTGAAAAATTTGTATGAAAAGGCGCTGTAACCCGAAGCGATTTATTCGAAACAAAGTTTAATTGTGCGGTTTTGTGAAACACAGATTTCCGGCTCAACCCATTTTCGGTTGACGACTCTCATCATTCACCTCATCGCATCTTGGCTGCGGAACATTTCAAAAACTCGCTCACCGATATTTCCGGGATTCAACTCGGGCATTTGACGCTTGCCGACGGCGAGGTGCAAACCGGCATCACTGTAATTTTGCCCTACCCGCTCAGCGTGCGCAATCGCAAACTTTTCATGGGCAGTTTTGCCTCCGGCAATTGGAACGAATGGACCGGCGTGCATGTGGCGCAGGATTTCGGCACGTTTTCCTCGCCGATCGTTTTGTGCAATGCTACGACGGTTGGAATCGCCTACGATGCGCTGATTTCCTTCGGCCACCAGCGCGAGCCGGGCTTGCCCATCGACAATGCCTGGCCGCCGATCGTGATCGGCATTGATGACGGTTATCTCAACGACCTGCGCCAGCGCCGCATCACGCACGATCAAATTCTGCAAACCATTCAAGCTGCCAATGATGCCGCGCCGGCATGCGGCAGCGTTGGCGTTGGGCGAGGATTGTGCGCATTCGGCGGCAAGGGCGGCGTCGGCGATGCTGCTCAATTTGTGCAAATTGCCGGGCAGAATTTCATGCTGGGCGTTTTCATCGCGGCAAATGGCGGACGTTTGTCGAATCAAAATGAGGCCGAGCCGCCGCGTTCGGTTGCGCCGGGTTTTGTGATGGTTTTGGCAACGGATGCGCCGCTGTTCCCCGAACAATTGCGCCGGCTCGCAGAGGCCGGCGTGCGTGGGCTGGATCACATTGGCATCAATGCTGAAGAGAATCAACGGCTCGCCCTGGCATTTTCCACCACCAATACGATCGACGGCGCCTTTGAAGACAGGTATCAACTCTTCGACCAACGCTGGCTTTCGCAGGAAACGCTTGCCGAGCTTTGCGAAGCCGTCGGCGCTGTGACAGTGCAGGCGCTGCGCAAGGCTTTGCTGCAATCAGAAGCGGTTTCCGGCAGAAAAGGCCGGATCGTTCATCCGATAGCCTCGAGCGTGATCAAATGGGAAAACGTGCTTCAGGAAGGATAGCTCATGCTGAATGTTCGCAACTACAATCGCGCGGCATGGAATCGTGAAGTCGCGCGCGGCAACCGATGGACGATTCCAGTCAGTTCCTTGGTTATCGCTGCCGCGCGGCAGGGGCAATGGGAAATAATTCTGACGCCCTCGAAGCCGGTTCCGCGTTCATGGTTCCCGGAGTTGCGCAATTGCGACGTTCTTTGCCTCGCCTCCGGCGGAGGGCAGCAAGCGCCGATTCTCGCTGCGGCCGGCGCTTGCGTAACCGTGCTTGACAACTCACCCGAACAACTCCGGCAAGACCGGCTGGTGGCTGAACGAGACGGCCTGCCGCTCGCCCTCGTCGAAGGCGACATGGCTGATCTCTCGATGTTTGACAATGAAAGTTTCGACCTCATCGTGCATCCGTGTTCGAATATGTTCGTTCCCGAGGTGCTGCCGGTTTGGCGCGAAGCTTTTCGAGTGCTGCGCCGCGGCGGCGCGCTGCTCTCCGGTTTCGTCAATCCCATCTTTTATGTTTTTGATCAAGAGCTTCAATTTGAACGAGAAATCCTGCAAGTCAAGAATACGATTCCCTATTCGGATTTGACCAGCGGGAGTGAGGAATATCGACAACGCTATCTTGCGAAGGGCGAGCCGCTCGAATTCGGCCATAGCCTGGAGGATCAAATCGGCGGGCAGTTGAAAGCCGGTTTTCTGATTACCGATTTTTTCGAAGACAAATGGGAGGCCTGGTTGCTTTCGAAGTATATTTCGACGTTCATCAATACCCGCGCGATTAAGCCTTAACTCACGGAGGCGCATTTGAAAGTCCCAACTGCGAAATGCAGGCGTACACCCGGTTTTGCCGCCGCTGCCATCATACTCGCCATTGTGCCGCGTCTGGTTCTGGCGCAAGAGCTGGATGACACCGAGAAAATGCTGCGTGATCTCTCGGAAGCGCCCGGCGTTTCCGGCTATGAAGAGCCGGCGGCGCAAGTGTTCATGAAATATCTTAAACCTCATGTCGATGAATTGCAGCGCGACAATCTGGGCAGCGTGATCGGCGTCAAAAAAGGCTCGGCCAACTCTCCGCGCGTGATGATCGACGCGCATCTTGACGAGATCGGTTTCATGGTCAAGCGCATCGATGAAAACGGCTTCGTCAAATTCTTTCCGCTGGGCTGGAATTTTTCGCAGCAACTGCTCGATCATCGCGTCATCATCCATACGCGCAAAGGCAATGTTCTTGGCGTGATCAACACGGGTCCGGATATTCAAGAAGACAAAATCATTCCGCGTGAGGAGATGTGGATTGACATTGGCGTGGCCAGCAAAGCCGAAGCCGAGGCGCTGGGCATTCAACCGGGCGACCCGGTCACGCACGAAAGCAAATTCGCGGTGATGGCGAATCGGAAATTTTTGCTGGGCAAAGCGTGGGATGATCGCATCGGCCTGGCCGTGATCATCGGCGTGATGCAAAATCTTGCAAAAGAGAAGCATCCTAACGTGGTGTTCGCCACGGGCGCCGTGCAGGAGGAAAACACGCTCGCCGGTGCGCAAACCGTGGTGGCCGCCGTGAAACCGGATATTGCCATCACTCTCGACATCGATGTGACCAGCGATTTGCCCGCCAACACTAGCGAAGATTATGCGCAGCCCGTGCTGGGCAAAGGCGTGGTGATCATTTTGCACACGTACGAAATGCTGCCGCATGTAAAACTGCGGCAATGGGTGCAGAGTATTGCGGATGAGCTGAAAATTCCGTATCAATTCATGCTCGAAGAAGGCGGCGGCACCGATGCCGGCCCGATTCACAAATGGAACACCGGCGTACCGACGCTGGATTTGGTGATTTCGCAACGTTATTATCATTCGGCAAATGGCATCATCCATCGCGATGACTACGAGAGCGCAGTGCGGCTGATAACCGAAGTGGTGAAGCGGTTGGATGGGAAGAAGTTGAATGATCTAAGCTTTAAGCCGTTGCGATAAAGGCAAAACAATTTTTCAGAAAGGCGGATCTTGCAGATTCTCAATGAGGCGCTTTGAGCAGCACGAATGAAATCGGCAAAATCATCGATGACGTTGCGCAAACCAATCAACAGCAATAAACCTCATGAATTCTGAAAAGAAATTCTCCTACCCTCACGGCCACGTTCTCTACCGCAAGCTGCGCCATGAATTCCCAATGATGGGGCGCGGGGAGGGCATTTATCTCTTCGATGCCAACGGCAAACGCTACATTGACGCCTCGGGCGGCGCGATTGTGTCGAACGTTGGCCACGGCAATCAGGTCATTGCAAATGCCATTGCACAACAAGCTGCAAAACTTGCGTACGTGAGCGGCCTGCAATTCACGCATGAGCCGGTGGAAGCGCTGGCGACCGCGCTGTGTGAAATTGCGCCGCCGGGATTGATCAGGGCTTTTTTCCTTTCCGGCGGCACCGAAGCCACCGAAGCCGCCATGAAACTGGCGCGGCAATATTGGATGGCAAAAGGCAAAAAGTCAAAATACAAAATCATCAGCCGCTTGCCGAGCTATCACGGCAACACGTTTGGTTCGATGGGTGTCAGCGGTAGGCAGGCGTATCGCGTGCAGTTTCAAAACATGTACGTCGATTATCCGAAAATTCCACCGCCAATTTGCTACCGCTGTCCCTGGGGCAAAACGTTTCCGCAATGCGATTATGAATGCGCGAACGAGTTGGAGCTGATAATTCAAAAGGAGGGGCCGGACACGGTTGCCGCGTTCCTGGCGGAACCGGTACTCGGGTCGACCGGCAGCGGCATGGTACCACCGGCGGAATATTATCTTCGCGTTGTGGAGATTTGCCGCAAATATGATCTGTTATTCATCGCCGATGAAATTCTTTGCGGCATGGGCCGCACCGGCGATTGGTTTGCAATTTCGTCTTATGGCGTGACGCCGGATATTTTGCTGGCGGGGAAGGGCCTCACCGGCGGCTATGTTCCGCTTTCCGCCATGCTGGCGCGCGACGAATTGATCGAAGCCCTCTACAACAGCGGCGGCGATTTTCTGCACGCACAGACTTTCGCGCATCATCCCGTAGCATGCGCTGCCGGGCTTGCAACCATTCGTTATCTGCAAGAGCATCATCTCGTCGAGCGCTGCCGCGAGATGGGGAATGTTCTTCACGCCGTTCTCAAGCGCCTGGAGAATCATCCGCTCGTCGGCGAGATTCGCGGCAAGGGCTTGCTCGCGGGAATCGAGTTAACGGCGGATAAAACCACGCGTGCCCCATTCGCACGCAACTTAAGAGTCGTTGAGAAGATTGCCGCCGAAGCATTGGCGCGCGGCTTGATCATTTGGACCAACGCCGGCCATGTTGACGGAACAAATGGCGACGGTATTCTGCTTGCGCCGCCCTTTATTGTGACGCGGGAACAAATTGAGGAAATCGTGAATCTGCTGGCGCAGAGTATGAATGCTGTTGCCGATAAAATGCCCAACGGATGACACGGGCGCCGAATCTAAAATGTTCAACTTTATCTGAGAGAGGAGAGTTTTTCATGGCAGCAAAAAAGCAATTCAAGATCACCTACTCCACGCTTGGCGCGGATATGGAAAAATTTCATCGCGAGTTTGATCGCGCGCTGGACAAGGTGCGGGAACACTTTGGGGAATCGCATCCGCATTACATCAACAATCAAGCAGTGGCCGGCGCGGGGCAAACATTTGCCAGCAAAAGCCCGGTGGATACGCGCGTTGATTTGGCTTATTTCCGTGAGGGAACCTCGGACGAAGTTGATGCCGCCGTGCGCGCGGCGAAAGAGGCGTTCCCGAAATGGGCGGCAACCGATTATCAAAAACGCGCCAAGATTATACAAAAAGCGGCTGCTCTGATTCGCAAGGACAAATTCACGCTGGCCGCCATCATGGCGTTTGAAGTCGGCAAAAACCGGCTGGAGTCCATGGGCGATGTGGAAGAATCCGCTGACTTGCTGGATTATTATGCCAAGCAATTGCTTGACGCCAAGGGTTTTGTCAAGCCGCTCGCGAAACTTAATCCCAAAGAAGATACGCGCTCGGTATTGCGGCCTTACGGCGTCTGGGCGATGATTGCGCCGTTTAATTTTCCCCTGGCGCTGCCAACGGGCATGAGCGCCGGCGTTTTGCTGGGCGGCAACACGCTGGTATATAAATCATCGGTTGATACGCCATGGATCACCGGGCGGTTGGCGGAGATTTACATTGCCGCGGGCATGCCGCCGGGCGTTGTGAATTTCGTCGCGGGTGACCGCCATATGGGCAACATTCTGATAAGTCACCCGTTGCTCAATGGCATTGTCTTCACCGGATCAAAAGCTGTGGGCATGAAAATTTTTCAAGAGTTCAATCGGGATTATATCAAACCGGTGATTCTTGAGTTGGGCGGCAAAAACCCGGCGATCGTGATGCCCAGCGCCGATCTTGATATCGCTTCGGACGGTGTGATGAAATCTGCTTTTGGATTGCAGGGGCAGAAATGCAGCGCCTGTTCGCGCGTTTATGTTCACAAAAAAGTGAAAGACAAGTTTCTCGAACTGCTCCTGCGGAAAACGGCGGGCATCAAAATCGGCGATCCCGTCGAACGCGACGTATTCATGGGGCCAGTGGTCAACCAAAAGGCCTACGATAAATTTGCCGCAGCCGTGGAAGAAGCGCGGCGCGATGGAACGATTCTCACCGGCGGCCGCCAATTGCGCGAAGGCGATTTTGCCAACGGTTATTTTGTTGAACCGACCATTGTTGATCATCTGCCGCGCGATCATCGCATCTTCAAAGAAGAATTGTTTCTGCCGTTTCTGGCGGTTGGCGAGATTGAATCCCTGGAAGAAGGCGTGCAACTGAGTAATAACGTCGAGTATGGCCTCACCGCCGGCATTTATACGAAGAACAAAAAAGAGCTGGACTATTTCTTCGACAATATTGAGGCCGGCGTAACCTATGCCAATCGCCGCAGCGGCGCAACAACCGGCGCATGGCCCGGCGTGAATTCCTTTTGCGGTTGGAAAGGCTCGGGCGGCAGCGGCAAGGGTGGTTGCGGGCCGTATTATGTGCAGCAATTCATGCGTGAGCAGAGCCGGACAATTCAAAAGTGATTCTCGTTGCTCGTTGTTGTTTGCTGGTTTATCATGTCAGCCACGAAACATGATAAACCAGCGGCGACGAGCAATGTCGGCAACATCTCAAACGAAGCGATTATGAGAGTGTCATGAGCATTTCCAACTCGAAAGTCATGTCGATGTCCGAAGCCGTCATGAAAAACGTGCATGACGGTGATACGATTGCGATCGAAGGCTTTACCCATCTCATCTGTTTTGCGGCCGGGCATGAGATTATTCGGCAACGGCGGCGGAATCTCACCGTTTGCCGCTTGACGCCGGATTTGATTTATGATCAAATGATTGCGGCGGGTTGTGTGAAAAAAATGATTTTTTCCTGGGCCGGCAATCCCGGCGTCGGGCCTTTGCATGCGTTGCGCCGCGCGGTGGAAAAGGGCAAGCCGCACCCGATCGAACTGGAGGAATATTCACACTTCGGCATGGCGCAGCGCTTCGTTGCGGGCGCGGCCAAGCTGCCGTTCATGCCGTTGCGCAGTTATAAGGGCACGGACTTGCCGATCGTCAACCCGTTGATTCGAACGGTAACCTGCCCATATACCGGGGAAGTGCTTTATGTCGTGCCCGCGCTTAATCCTGATGTAGCGATTGTGCATGCGCAGCGCGCCGATGCGCAAGGCAACACCCAGATTTGGGGCCTCTACGGCGTGCAAAAAGAAGCGGCATTTGCCTCGCGGCGAGTGATTGTTGTCGTGGAAGAATTGGTGGATGAAAACGTTATTCGCCAGGATCCGAACCGCACGGTGATTCCCGGCATGATCGTGAATGCCGTGGTGGTCGAGCCGTTCGGCGCTCACCCGAGCTTTGCGCAGGGCTATTATGATCGCGATAATGATGCCTATATCGCCTGGGATGATATTTCGAAAGACGAGCAAAAAATGGCGGATTATCTCAACGAGTGGATTTATGATTTACCCGATCGTGCGGCATATTGGAAAAAGCTCGGCCCGGAGGTGCATAAGCGTCTGGCGGTGCAGCAACGCATGAGCGGTGAAGTGAATTATGGATTCTGAGAGAATGGATGAGACAATGAATGTTATGAAATCGCGATCAGGCACGCATATTTTAAGAACAGCGATGACAGTTCCGCTGCCGATTGACACCGTTTTTTCATTTTTTTCAGAAGCTGCCAATCTTGGCCGCATCACCCCTCCGGAAATGCGTTTTCGTATTCTAACGCCGGCGCCAATCATCATTCAGACGGGCACGTTGATCGATTATGAAATCCGACTCTTCGGCATTCCCATGCGCTGGCAAACATTGATCTCGCATTGGAATCCGCCGCACGAATTTGTTGACGAGCAATTGCGCGGGCCTTATGCGTTGTGGATTCATACCCATCGCTTTCGCGAAATTGCCGAAGGCGTTGCCATTGAAGATGAAGTACAGTATCGTTTGCCCTTTCGGCCATTTGGCGAATTGGGGTATCCGCTCGTCAGGCGGCAGCTCGGCAGAATTTTTCGTTACCGGCAAAAAGCGGTGACGGATATCTTATTGGGCAAAAGCCGGCGAGATAAAATGCCTGCGTGAGCAGCGGGTTCTGTCCAGGCAGGTTTTATTGCGAGATTGCCAGTTCTCACGCAACCCGATTCACATAACACGGGCGAGTTTAAAAAAATTGTGTCAAGCAAGTTTACGTGGTTTGGGTATTGACGTTTTGGCCTGGGGTTCCTCTCCCCGCCTCCGTAAGATATGCATCCCGGCATGATAAGCCATGAAAGCCAGGGCGATTCCCGCGATCGGATCGAGAGCATGATGGTAGCCGAGATACACGGTCGCTAACGCCACGCCCACAGCCAGTGGAAGCAAAACAAAACTCATGCGGCGATTGTAACGCCATGCGACCAGCGCCCAGGCCATGGCGCCGGAGACATGCGTCGAGGGGAAGCAGCCGCCGGCAATCGCGCCTTGCGATTGCAAATGTTGCGTCAAAGGGCCGAAAAAATAGCCGGTGTATTCTGTTGTGCGCAAAGCTTGCAGGGAATCGATCATGCGCGGACAGAGTGAGGGGAAGGCATAGAACAAAACAAAATTGCCGCAATATGACAGCGTTACAATCGAAAAACCGGCAAGAGTCTCCTCATACTTGCCGCGCAGAAACAGCGGAAGCGTTGCCAGCGGCAGAAAGGAATAATAGGAAACATAAAAAATATTCATCAGCTCATCGAGCCAGGGCGTATACAGGCGTTGCGCCCAAATGGTGGGGTGGACGCCGAAAAGCGCAACATCAGCCTCAACCAGAAGATCTATAGCCCAGTACGAACCGGTAAACATGCGGTTCATGTGATTCATTTCAAAGTAGCCGTAAAAGATGGCGATGATCGGATAGAAGGTTCGCAGAAACCAGAGCACGCGATTGCGCGCATGCGTTTCACCAAACCGGATGATCTCCAGAAAAACAATAACCAGCACAACATGAATTAAGAAATCCTGCGGCCAGTAGGGCACATGATGATGGAAGAAGGGCAGGAGCAGCGCCAACGAGCCGGTGTAACCGAGACAGAGAAGGTCCAACAGGCGAAAGCGAATCTTGCCGTAACGCTGATATGAGAACGTTTTGAGTGCACTGGGAATGAATGGCATGGAATCCCTTGTGTGTGACAATACCAGTCAGTATGGGCGTAGCCTGGTCTGTTGCAGCAGCATGCGCCTTCAGGCCAAAGTCAAATGCCACGCGCGTTTTTAATGAAAACGAATATAACCAAACACCGTTGCAGTTCCAAATCGAGGCTTGACTTTAGAAGAGATTTATGTATCTTTTGAAAAAGTTGTAAACGAAATGCGTGCTGGGCCGTGACCATATGGCGGAAAAGCATAATAAACCTCTTTACTACTCCGATTATTTGCAGCTTGAACGCCTGCTTGCCAGTCAAGCGCCCAAAAGCGCCGAACACGGCCGCCCGGCGCATGATGAAACGCTTTTCATCATCGTGCATCAGGTTTTCGAGCTTTGGTTTAAGCAAATTTTGCATGAACTCGATTCGGTGCTGTGTTTGTTTAAGGGGGATTACGTTGATGAAAAACAAATCAGCGTCGTGGTTTCGCGCTTGTTGCGAATTATTGAAATTCAAAAATTGATCAACGAGCAATTTCGCATTATCGAAACGATGACGCCGCTGGATTTTTTGGAATTTCGCGGCTTGCTGGCTCCGGCGTCAGGATTTCAGAGTGTGCAATTTCGTTTGATCGAAAACAAGTTGGGTTTGCGGCCGGAACGGCGCATGTTGTTCGACAAGAATGCCTACACCACGCACGTTTCGCCGGAGCATGAAAAGATCATTCTGCAAGCGGAGAGGGAGCCCTCGCTGTTGCAGCTCATCGAGCGCTGGCTCGAACGCACGCCCTTTCTCGATTTCAACGGCTTTAATTTTTGGGTATCCTATCGCCAGGCCGTCACGCGTATGCTGCAATTCGAACGGGAAAAAATCGCCGGCAATCCGGCCATTTCCGCCGAAGAAAAGCACAAGCTGGAGGAAAGCCTTTCGGCAAACGTTGAAAGTTTCAACGCCTTGTTTGATGAAACCACGCATCGGCAGTTAACGGACAAGGGCAAACGCCAGCTATCCTACAAAGCCATGCAGGCCGCATTATTGATACAACTCTATCGCGACGAACCGATTTTGCATCTGCCCTATCGCCTGCTCACGGCTTTGGTGGAGATTGATGAGTTGTTCACGACCTGGCGTTATAAGCACGCCTTGATGGTGCATCGCATGATCGGTAACAAGA
The DNA here is from genome assembly GCA_964457925.1 of uncultured Cytophagia bacterium. Taxonomy (GTDB): domain Bacteria; phylum Zhuqueibacterota; class Zhuqueibacteria; order Zhuqueibacterales; family Zhuqueibacteraceae; genus Coneutiohabitans. The sequence continues at coordinate 14,656 of CAYWGH010000038.1, read as the reverse complement.
TCGGCACCGGCGGTTCTTCAGGTTATCACTATTTGAAAGCCACGGTCGATAAACATAAGCTGTTTGCCGATTTGTTCAATCTGGCAACGTTTTTGATCCCGCGTTCGGAACTCCCCGAATTGCCGGAAGAAATTCGCAGGAACTTGGGGTTTTATTATTCTGCAAAATGAATTCAATGAAGGCCGTCATCGCGCGCATTGCTTCTGGCAAGCGTCTTGTTGAATCTGTCTAACCGCCGAAAGATGTGCCATGAAAAAAATCATACTTTGCCTGGGAATTTTTCTATTTGTGACGCACAGCTTTGCACAAACACCCTACAAGCTTCCGCCGCAGGAAGTGGTGACGATACTCGATGCGCCGCCCACGCCTTTTGTGATCATGAGTCCACGCAAAGACGCGATGGCGCTGGTGGATTATCGCCCGCATCCTTCGATTGCATTGTTGGCGCAACCGTTCTTGAAGCTCGGCGGTTTGCGCATCAATCCGGATACCGGCAGCCGGCAACGGTTGTCACAGTATACCCGTTTGTCCGTTCATTGGATCCAACAAGGCAAGATCATCAACCTGCAAGCGCCAGGAGATGCCATGATCAGCCTGCCGCGCTGGTCCCATGACGGCACAAAACTCGCATTCACACATGATCTCGTGGATGGCGTTGAGCTTTGGGTAGCGGATGCTACAACGGGAAAAGCCGGAGCATTGGAAAACGTGCGTGTAAGTGATATGCTCACCACGCCGTTTCAGTGGACGAGTGACAACACGCATCTTCTTGTGCAAATGATTCCAGCAGGGCGCGGCAGAATGCCGGAGCCGTCCAAGGTGCCTTTTGGGCCGAATGTCGAGGAAACCGCCGGTAAAATTTCAAAGGTCATGACGTTTCAAGATTTGTTGAAAAATCCACATGACGAAATTCTGTTCGAGTATTTTGCGACGACGCAACTGGCGCTGGTGAATGCTGTTTCCGGCGATATTGCGACGCTCGGCGAGCCGGCAATGATTATGAATGCAGAACTTTCTCCGGATGAGAAATATGTACTCGTGACACGACTCAAAAAGCCGTTCTCGTACCGCGTGCCATATTTCTATTTCACCCGCTCGACGGAAGTCTGGGATCGCGCCGGCAAGCTGGTGGCCACGATTGCCGATCTTCCCATCTCCGATGAAATTCCAACGCAAGGCGTTCCAACCGGCCCGCGCAGCGTGGAGTGGCAGCCGTTGCATCCCGCAAAATTACTTTGGGTCGAAGCGCTCGACGGCGGCGATCCGCTGAAGAAAGTCCCATTTCGTGACAAGCTTATGACGCAGACTGCGCCCTTCACGGCAGCACCAGCAGAAGTCATGCCGATTCAGCATCGCTTTTCTGGTTTTGATTGGACCGCCAAGCGTGATGAAGTCTTGTTGGCTGAATATGATCGCGACCGCCGCTGGCGCACAACATCATTTTTGCATTTGGCCAGGCCTGCCAAAACAAGAAAAGTTCTTTTTGATTTGAGTGTGAACGATGCCTATAACGACCCGGGACGGCCGATCTATGAAACACGGCCCAATGGCGAAACCGTATTGTTGCAAGAAGGCGATTGGATTTATCTGAATGCGCGCGGCGCTTCGCCGGATGGCGACCGGCCTCGTCTCGATCGTATGAATCTAAAAACGCTTGCCAAGCAACAGCTTTTTCAATCGCCCCCGAAGGCTTATGAGCAATTCCTCGCATTTTTCGGCAACGAACGCAGCGCGATCATAACCCGCTATGAATCGCAAACCGAGCCGCCGAATTATTTCGTCGTCGATTTCAAAAAGAAGACGCGTTCGACTCTCACGGATTTCAAAGATCCGGCGCCGCAGCTCACCGGATTGAAGAAAGAATTGGTAACTTACAATCGCGCTGATGGGGTGCCGCTTTCGGGCACGTTGTATTTGCCGCCCGGCTATCAAACCGGCACGAAACTGCCGCTGTTGATTTGGGCCTATCCGCTGGAATACTCCGATCCCGCGACTGCCGGGCAGGTGCGCGGCTCGCCGTTTACCTTCACGTTTTTGCGTGGCGCCTCGCCGTTATTCTTCCTGACCCAAGGCTACGCGGTTTTGCTGGACGCCACGATGCCGGTGGTCGGCGATCCCGAAACCATGAACAATACATTCGTCGAACAAATCGTTTCGGCGGGCCGCGCGGCCATTGACAAACTCGATTCCATGGGCGTGATCGACCGCAAGCGCGTTTGCGTCTCAGGCCATAGTTATGGCGCATTTATGACGGCAAATTTGCTGGCGCATTCGGATGATTTTGCCGCCGGCATCGCGCGCAGCGGAGCTTATAATCGTTCTCTGACGCCCTTCGGATTTCAGAGCGAGCGCCGCTCATTTTGGGAGGCGCCGGAGATTTATATGAAAGTATCGCCCTTCACGCATGCCAACAAAATCAACGAGCCGATTCTCATCATTCACGGCGAGGCGGACAACAACCCCGGCACGCACACGATGCAATCCGAGCGGCTCTATCAAGCCATCAAGGGCAATGGCGGCACCGCGCGTTTGGTGTTACTGCCGCATGAGAGCCACGGCTATGTCGCGCGCGAGTCGGTTTTGCACACACTCGCGGAAATGTTCGAATGGGCGGAGAAGTATGTCAAGAATCGGAAGATTGAAGTGGGGAGCAATTAAGTATCTTTGTCGAAAGCCCTCAATCAAATTGTCATCCGTCGAATGTCAGTTTGCGTCAATGCCGGTTCAAGATCAAATCGGCATCAAATCACAATGACCAGCAATTTACGGGCAAGCGTGAATGCGCTTGGCGCCGGTTCGTCTGTATAATCAAGATAATTCTTGACAAGCCCAATATTGAACACCCGTAGATTTGACAAGCAGCAAAATGGTGAGCATGCTTACGTGGCTCAGGGTTCCTTGCCGTACCGTCAGAAACCTCTCTCCTCTCTCACAATCGCCATTCACACGCCTAGGCTTCGCAAAAAACGGCCCCCGAGTTGTGAGAACAATACGATGTTGGCGTTGCGGAGCAGGTTCGGGCGACCACGCCGCCCGAGGATTAAACGAGAATCAGTTTTTGCATGAAGCTTGAATGTCACATTGCTGGCAAGGTTTACGGGGTTGATCTTGCCAACCCGATTGATCTTGCGATTCCATTGTGTTTTGATGGCGCGCAGCCCAATCATTTTGATGCTCCGGCGGCGACGGCACAGCCTTTTGAGAGCGGCGCGTTTATCGGCGATACCCGACGAGGAGGAAGCTGTAATGTCGAAGAGTATCGGTTGATTCCTCATTGCAACGGCACCCACACCGAGTGTGTCGGGCATATCTCGCATCAAAGGATTTCGCTTCACCGCGTTTTGCGAACGTCCTTCATCCCTGCGACTCTCGTCACGGTCACACCCGAGCCGGCTTTTGCGTCCCCGGATTCATACGTCCCAACAAAGCAAAAGGAAGATTTGCTTATCACTCGCGAACGGCTATCTTCTCATTTGCAAGATCGTTCTGCTGATTTTTTGCACGGCTTGATCATACGCACGTCGTACAACGACCCTGGAAAAAAAACACGGCGCTATACGCAGCACATGCCGGCTTTTTTCTCAAGCGAGGCGATGGCATTTGTTGCCAGTCTGGGTGTGCAACATCTACTTGTCGATTTGCCTTCAGTAGATCGCATGTTTGATGAAGGCTGGTTGAGCACTCATCATCTTTTTTGGAATGTGCCGCAAGGCAGCCCAAATGTCGATGAGAGTAATTATTCTTTGAAAACCATTACGGAGATGATTTACGTTGATGACCGTGTGTCTGATGGAGAGTATCTGCTGAATCTTCAGACGCCGAGCTTTGTTGCGGACGCCGCGCCGAGCCGGCCGGTCATTTACCCGATTGTTTCGCTGTAATTTTGCGCAGAGACACTGTGTTCATCCGACAAGGAAGTCCGCATGAATGATGACGTCAAGAGAAGCCGTTTCTGCGGTATCCTGAACTAAACAAGATTGGCTAATCACGGATGATTGACTATCGCACCAACCGCAATTTTGCCCTCGCTGTCGACGCTCGCGATCCCCTTGCAAAATATCGTGAACGCTTTCATATTCCTAAAACTAAAATTGGCGAGGATTGTGTTTACTTGTGCGGCCATTCGCTAGGCTTGCAGCCCAAATCGGTACGAGCTTACCTTGAGCAAGAACTGTTGGATTGGGAACGGCTCGGGGTTGACGCGCATCAGCGCGCCAAGAACTCCTGGCAGTCGTACCATGAGATGATCGCGCCGCCGCTCGCGCGGCTGGTCGGCGCCAAGCCGAGTGAAGTGGTGGCAATGAATTCTCTCACCGTAAACCTTCATCTCATGATGATTACATTTTACCGGCCAACCCCGCGGCGACATAAGATTCTTGTTGAAGCGAGCGCCTTTTCGTCCGATCAATACGCAGTCAAATCGCAAATCAAGCTTCACGGCTATGACCCCGAAACGGCCCTGCTTGAAATAAAACCGCGCCCTGGCGAGTCCACCATTCGAAGTGAAGACATTGATGTCTTATTGCAGGAAAAAGGCGATGAAATTGCGTTGATCCTGTTGGGCGTCGTGAATTATCTTACCGGCCAAGCCTTCGATATTAAACATATTACGCAAGCCGGACATGCCAAGGGCTGCATGGTTGGTTTTGATTTGGCGCATGCAGTCGGAAATTTGCCGTTATCGTTGCATGATTGGGGAGTCGACTTTGCCGTATGGTGTTCCTATAAATATCTCAATGCCGGCCCCGGCAGTGTTGCCGGTTGTTTTATACATGAACGGCATGCTCAGCTTAATGATTTGCCGCGCCTGGCGGGCTGGTGGGGGCATAACAAAGCAAAACGATTTTTGATGGAGCCTGATTTTGAACCGATTGCCGGCGCTGAAGGCTGGCAACTGAGCAACCCCAATATCTTGTCGTATGCTGCCCTGAAAGCCTCCCTCGATATTTTTGATGAAGTCACAATCAGAAAATTGTGGGTGAAGAGCAGGGTGTTGACGGGGTATTTGGAGTTTTTGCTTAAGCAATTTGCGGGGGACATGCTGACGATCATCACCCCCTCGGATAAAAATCAAAGAGGCGCGCAATTGTCGTTGCGCATAAAAAACAACGGCGTCGCCTTGTTTCAAGCATTATTGGCGAGAAATTTTATTTGCGATTGGCGCGAGCCTGATGTGATTCGCGTCGCGCCGGCGCCGCTCTATAACACGTTTTTGGATGTTTATCGTTTCGCCGGCGCGGTGCGCGGCAGTCTGTGAGGAAATGAGAATTTTATATGACAGAAAAAGCCTCAACAAAAAACGTGACACTGATCGGCGCCGGCCTGGCCGGGCCCTTGCTGGCGATTTACCTTGCGCGCCGCGGCTTGCAAGTCGAGATCTATGAACGCCGTCCCGATATGCGCCGGGTAAATTTTGGCGCCGGCCGTTCAATCAATCTCGCGCTCTCGGCGCGCGGATTTCATGCCTTGCACGAAGTGGGCATGTATGAGGCGATCATGAAGATTGCCGTGCCGATGCGGGGCCGCATGATACACGCCCGTGACGGCGAATTGACGTTTCAACCCTACGGCAAAAATGAGAGCGAAGCGATTTATTCTGTATCTCGTGCAAATTTGAATGTCGCTTTGTTGGATGAGGCGGAGAAGTATCCCGGCGTCGTGTTGCGCTTCAACATGCGGTGCATCGGCATGGATTTCAAAACAAGTGAAGTGAAATTTCGCCATCAACTCTCTGGCGTGGAGTCTTTGCTGCCGGCGCGACCCGTGATTGCAGTCGACGGTTCGGCCTCCGCGATTCGCCTTGACATGATGCGCTGGCGACGCTTCAATTATTCACAGCACTACACCGAACATGGGTACAAAGAGTTAACCATTCCGGCCGGCCCGAATGGCGAATATCTGATGAACAAAAATGCCCTTCATATTTGGCCGCGCCGAACCTACATGCTTATTGCATTGCCGAACCTCGGCGGCAGCTTTACCTGCATTTTTTTCTTTCCATTTGAAGGAGACCCCAGTTTTGCCAGCCTAAACAGCGAAGAAAAGGTTGCGACATTTTTTCGTGAGCAGTTTGGCGATGTTGTGCCGTTGATGCCGAACCTGGTGCAAGAATATTTTTCCAATCCCGTGGGAGCGATGGTGACCATTAAATGCCAGCCCTGGCATGTCGCGGATAAGATGACATTGTTGGGTGATGCTGCGCATGCCATTGTGCCGTTTTTCGGGCAAGGCGTGAATTGCGCTTTTGAAGATTGTACGGTCTTGGACAAATGTATTGCGAGGCACGGCACGAACTGGGAGAACGTTTTCAGCGAATATGAGAAACTGCGCAAAGCCAACTGTGATGCTATCGCTGATATGGCATTGGAAAATTTTATCGAAATGCGCGATTTCGTTGCCGACGAACACTTTTTATTTCGCAAGAAAGTTGAACAATTGTTGGAACAGCGGTATCCTCACGTTTTTATCCCCAAATATTCGATGGTTACGTTTCACCGCATTCCCTATTCCGTTGCGCTCGCGCGCGGCAAGATTCAAGACGAAATTTTGGCCGAGCTGTGTGGGCGCGGAGGTGATCTCAGCACACTGAATTGGCAACGCGTTGACGAGCTTATTCATAAAAAATTAACGCCAATCGCAGAATCCTGACGACTGCCGATGGTTGAGCGTGAAGCCGTTTGACGGGAAATTATTGCATAAATCGCGCAAGCGGGCATGCGCTCTGCCTTCGCCAGCGCATCGAGGCATGCGATAAAAATCTCGATGCTATCCGCTGTTCCGGTGATTTCCGCTGATTTGGAAAATGGTATGGCTGAAGGGAGAACGAGCCTGGTTAAACGACTTTTCGTCATATTAGCCGGATTGGCGCTGGTGATTGCAGCAGCGATCGTCTTGTTCCTGCCGGCTCGCGTTGCCCGGCGCTTGAATGCAGTACAAGCACAGCCGCCGTATCGCGTTTCCAGGGCGGTTCAGCTTTTGCACGATTCGCTATTTGTCGCGGATTTGCATGCCGATGCACTTTTGTGGAATCGTGATCTGCTCTCGCGCAACGCGGACGGCCATGTCGATGTGCCGCGCTTGATCGCAGGCAACGTGGCGTTGCAAGCCTTTACGGTGGTGACCAAGACGCCAAGAAATCTCAATATTGAACGCAACGAAGACGACTCCGATGATATTACTTTGCTCGCCATGGCCCAGCGCTGGCCGGTTGCGACGTGGACGAGCTTAAAAGAACGGGCATTGTTTCAGGCGCGCAAACTGCATGAAATCGCCGAGCATTCTAACGGCAAGTTAATGTTGATCAAAACCGCGCGCGACTTGCAGAATTATATTGCGGCGCGCCGGCAGACGGCTGGCATAACAGCAGGATTTCTAGGGATGGAGGGCGCGCATGCGCTTGAGGGCGATCTCAGTAATCTTGACATTTTTTTCGAAGCGGGCTATCGCATGATTGGCCTGACCCACTTTTTCGATAACGAAGTCGGCGGCTCCGCTCATGGCGTGGAGAAAGGCGGGTTGTCGGCGTTTGGCAGGCTTGCGGTTAAACGCATGGAGGCGCTGGGTATTTTGATTGATCTCGCGCATGCCTCGCCGCGTTTGATTGATGATGTGCTGGCGCTTGCAACTCGACCGCCTATTGTTTCACATTCCGGATGTCGTGGGCAATGCGATAATCAGCGCAATCTGAGCGACGAGCATTTACGCCGCATCGCGCAAGCCGGCGGTGTGATCGGCATCGGCTTTTGGGAAACTGCGGTTTGCGGGGCAGATGCGGCCGCGATTGCTGCGGCAATTCGTTATGCCGTCACGGTTGCCGGCATTGATCACGTCGGTTTAGGCTCGGATTTTGACGGCGCGGTAACAACCCCGTTTGACGCCAGTGGGATGGCCTTGCTTACGGCGGCTTTGTTGGAAGATGGCTTTGCGCGCGAAGAGATTGATAAAATTATGGGCGGCAATGTGCAACGCTTGTTGCTGCAAACGTTACCTTAGCCTGGCAGAATCACGTTTTCTTTCGCATTTCTGCAGAACCAAAAGCCCGCGGCGTCGCCGCGGGCTTAAAGACACAGAAGATTCAGATGCCGGTTTGTTTACAAAGCGGTTGTTGCTAAATTCGCATTGGTTTGGCGAATGAGGTGATAGCGTCCGTCGCCTTGTTCGTCATAAAAAATGAATTCGCGCGCCGGATCTTCGTAACGCCAAATCTCAATGCTGCGATTGTAACGATCATATTGCCGTAAAATTTCATCCGGCTGGCCATACACGACGTAAACACGGCCGCGATCGGTTGACCAACCTTGACTTTTACCCCACGCAAAACGGGAATTGGCCTCGCCGACACGCCAGTAGAATTCCTCTTCTAACAGATTGGCGTTCGAGGCCGGATCAGGATTGCGCTCCTCCCAGAATTCTGTCAACAAGCGGCGTTGTTCTTCCGGCGAGGCATTTTTGATTTCCTTCCATTGCTGCCCGGTCATAATCAGCCGCAACGGTTCGAGATAATCGTCGAGCGCCTTTGCCGTTGTGGCGTTTTGACGATTGGCCCAGCGCACCAACAAATTCCGTCGCGATACCACGGTGCGCTGATCGGAGTCGACCGTCATGCTGATCTCCATGTGACCTAAACCAAGCTGGGCCGGAGGAATCGGAAAAACGATGTTGACGGTTTCCTGGCTGGCAGTCGTATCGATTTCCGCGCGATTGGCGTTGCCGGTTTCCGTATTGCCTATGCGCAAGATCGCCTGCAAGCGTTGTCCGGCACGGACACGCCGCGCCTGTGCGAACGCATAGACAGTGGTGTTGAACCGCTGGCGGAACGAAGGAATGATTTGATCTTCGCGCGGGAATTCTTTGGGCGGGCTGTCCACCAAAATGATGTCGCTCAACGTAAGCTCGGATGAGAGAAGATCGCGAATGATCACGGGTTGGGTCGTGAAGCCGCGCCCTTTCGCAACGCGATCGGTGATCATGGCTTCCAATTTGTATTGGCCGGGTGGCGCTTCCATAAAGTAGGACATGCGCGAATAGAGCGAATCCGGCTGCGTGGCGTCATAACTGCCGACCGTGATCGTGCGCGAATCATCGATAAGTTGCACCGCGTGGCCGCGATCGTCGCGTAACGCCAACGTCAACTCAAAGCGCGCAGTGAATTTCCCGCCATCGCGTTCGAATTGCAGGCTGCGGTGCGGCACGTCGAGCACGGTCCATAGAACGTTGTGCCGCTCCGGATCGATCACGTTTGCGGTTTGCAGGCCGAAATTTACCACGCCCAGCGATTGTTGCCGGCCGCCCATATGCTGATTCATATTCCCGGCGCAGCCCGCCGCCAACGCAAGCGTTACAGCAAGAAAAGAAAGCTTTTGTGACATAAACTGTTCCTTAGAAATCCGTTCCGAGCGAAAAAAGATAGCGCGGCTTAGTAAAGTTTTGCAAATCTGTATTCCAGGCGGCGTCGATGCGTAATAAGCCGATCGGGCTGTAAAAGCGAATGCCGTAGCCGAAGCCCGTCAAAACATCATCCAAGATTTTTTCTCCGGCGGCATTTCGAGTGAACAGCCGGAAGTCCTTGCTGTTTTCCCAGGTGCTGCCGGCGTCGAAGAAAACCGCGCCGCGCACCTGCTGGAAGAACAATGGAATGGGCGCTTGCAACAGCAGAAATTGAATAAACGGGAAGCGAATTTCGGCGTTCACCAGGAAATAACGTGTGCCGATTTGTTCATAATAATTCGTGCCGCGCACCGGATAAATAAACTCGCTGAAGGTGAGATCGCTGATATCCGAGGAGCCTAAGCCGCGAGCAAATTCACGGTTGAGCCAATTGGGGATGCCGCCCAGAATGAAGCGCTGCGGCTTTTTGCCGAAACTTGCGCCGCCCGCCGTGCGCCAAGCCAAGCCCCACTGGCGCGACAATGCTTTATAGCTGCGAAAATCAGCCTGCACGGTGGCAAACTCGCGTGGAATGCTGCCGATGCCAGGGCTGAAAGACGCGGATATCGAATTGCGGCGATTGTCATCCGGGCCGTAATAACCCCAGCGCGTGTTGTCGCGCGTCAACTCAACAGAGAATACCGCCGCCGAGCTTTTCAGCGAGGGGACGTCGATATATGTCAAGTTATCTTGAATCGTGTATAGATAGGCGGCGGAGAAATCGATGCGGTCAAAGCGTGAGAAGGGATAGCTCACACCGCCGATAAGATTGATGAAGCGAAAACGTTCGATACTTCCAAAGAGATCGAAATCGCCCTGTAAATTTGACAAATAAAAATTCACCTGCTGGCCGAATGCAAAATACATGCTCGGACGCCAGCCTTGAAACATGTAACTCAGGGCAAAATCGCTGTTGGCGATGGAACGATTGAGATAGGCGCCGATGCCGATTTGATGGTTGCCGGTTAAATCCGATAAATAAACCTGCCCCAAACCCTGTAACCCAAAAAAGGGATCATAGCCGGTAACACCGCCGACATAGTCTACGCTGAAGCTGGGCTTGTATGAGCGAACCCTGAAGCTGCCATCGGCCTGAAGGTTGTCTTGCGGCGCTTCCACTTCATCTTGTTGCAGCGCCGCGCCGTTGCTGATGATGCCGCGCGTGAAATCGCGATCAAAGGCGAAATTTTGATAAGGCCGGCCCTGGGTTTGTTCGTTGCTCATGCTTGCCATCTGGGGCGAATCGAGGCTGTCAAGCGGAAAGTCGCGATATTTCAAGGCATTCGTTATTTCCAGCGTCGTATATTTGCCGATATTCGACAACGGATTGCGCCAAAGATAGATATCATAACCGCCGCGGTAAAAAGAGGTGAACGCCAGGCGCTGCCCGCTGTTCGCAATCGACATTTGTTGGATGCCGACCAGCAGATCGGTCAGCGGCTGCTCCTCGCCGGTTGAAAGAACTTTGAGATAAACATTCGAAATACCGTTGCGATCGGACAAATAAAGCAAACTGTCGGAATTGTGATAAAATTCCGGCGCAAATTCGGCGCTGGGAAGCGAAGTGATGCGTTGCAGGCCCGCGCCGTCCGGGCGAATAAGATAGATGTCACTGTTGCCATAATCATGCTGCCATATCGCAGTCTCGCTCGTTGCGCCCGGCTCGCCGCGGTCGGAGGAGAATGCAATCCAACGCCCATCGGGAGACCAGGTTGGCTCGAAATCGGAAAAAGCATCATTCGTAATCTGTTTCACCTCTTCCGTTTCGACGTTGAGCAGATATAAATCGCCGCGTGTTTCCTTCATGCCAGTGAAAACGATGTATTTGCCATCCGGCGACCAGGAGGGGTTCCAGATGCCCTCGAATCCCGGTTTGTAGGTACGAATCATCTTGCGGCGATGCACATCCACGACATGGAGAACGTCTTGCCACCCGCTTTTTGCGGCAAACACGATGCGATTGTTGTCTGGTGCCCAACTAATGCCCGGGCGCAGCCACTTCAATTCCTCAATGCCGGATTGCTTTTGGCCGCTGACCAATTTTCCCATGTCGTGCCCGGTGATGGCATTGATTAAACGAATATCGAACAGCCCGGAACGATCAGTTAAGTAAACTAGGCGCGAACCGTCCGGCGAGAGCGCGGGGCTGTTGTTGATATAGTTGGAAGTTTTACGATGATCGGTGAACGCGTTCGCAAAATCCGTGGGCGCTTGCCGGCGTTCAATCTCGGGCCAATACCATTGCTTCAAGGTTTTTTGCCATTGCTCGGAAACCACTTCCAGACTCTCCCCCAGCGCGCGCAGAAACGCAGTGTTGACGTTGCGGGTTGAGCGCAATTCCTGCAATAATTCGGTGATTTTTGCGCGGCCATAGCGGCGTTCGACCCAGTAGTAGAAGCTCTGCCCGCCTTGATACGCCATATATTCAAGCTGCAGCAGCGAGGGAAGATAGTCGTTGAGAACCGCATCGCGGATCATGTTGTCCGCGTTGGTATCCCAATGTTGCGATTCGTATTCTGCCAAGCCTTCATTGAGCCAGAGCGGAATTTGAAAACGCGTGATGCCGCGAATCACCGCGCCCGCTCCGGCGCCGTAGAAGTATTGCAGCAAAACCGCATGCTGCAATTCATGATGGATGACATGGCGGAATTGTTCATTGGAGCCTTCATAAGGAATCACGATGCGGCCCTTGAAAAATTCCGTGAATCCGCCGACGGATTCGGGCTGCAAACCGAAGGTGACGTTGGTCTCCTCGAAATCGTTGTGTGAATTGTATATCAGGAAGGGGATGCGTGCGATCAGTTGAAATTGAAAAGTCCGGCTAAGCGAAACCAGCGCTGATTCGGCCACAGCAGCGGTAAAGGTAGCCGCGTGTTCGCCGCCCTGGTAAAAGTAAATATCAAAATGCTCGCTTTGAACATATTGCCAGTTTTTGGTTTGGTATTGCACTTTGTTCTGGCCGAAATTCTGTGACCACGCAAGGCCAGGCAGCAACACGATTGCGGCGAGCCAGGAGAAGAGTGTTTTCATCAAACGCCTCGATAATTCTTATGTGAAAAGGTGAAATTGTATAATTCTTTTACGCCCGAGTAACAATGTTGGATTCCTTTATTTTCGCTGAAGCAATGGCCACGGCGAGGCCGCGGCGAAAAAAATCGAATCGGCCAAATACTAACAAATTTTGGCTTCAAAGCCAAGAAAAAGTGTTTGAACGGGGAGCAGAAATGTTGTGAGAATGCGACGCACTGTGAGATTTGAATGCGGCGAAAAATTCCGATCGAAGCCGGTAAGCGCGATTCGCGGGCAATCTTGATACATCCAAAACGATTTCGCCGCTTCTGTTATCTCGCCGCCATCCGGCCTGTTTCGTGCGCATTTAAGAAGGCCAACTCGTCTGCTGAGATTTGATCACGATGCGTTTCTAAAATTGAAGGATCGTATTTCACCGCAGCCCAGAGCGCAAAGGGGGCAAGGTGTTTATCCGCGGTTTTCTTATAGAAATCGAAAACCAGAAAGTAGCCTTGCGCCAGATTGCGGCGATCTTCTGACGTGAGATTGTTCGGGTGGCCGTGCAGCACGGGTAACGCCAACATTTGCGCCATTTCCAGCACATTGGGATTGCCGACTGTTTCGGAATTCGCGCGGTAGATGTTCGGCCACAAGAAAGGATCGATGTAATATCGCCCCGAAATCTTCCAGAGATTGTCGCCCGCAACAACCTGATGAGAACCGCCCGCAAAGAAGGGTTTAGTCTCAGCCGGTATAGACTGTTCCGCAACCGGCGGTTGCTGCTGCGGCGTGGTTTGTGCTATTTCAGTTGAAGTTCCGTTCGTGTTCTTTTGTTCACGCCCGGGCCACAGCGTGAGAAAAGCAAACAATAAAAGCAATAAAGTGGCCATTGCGCTTGCCAGCCAGAAAAATCGTCTCAAACCTTTGCGAGGGGGCTCCAGCTCACGTGAAAAACCGTTGCGCGGTTTCGGGGATAATTGCCTCTGGCGCATGCGCTCGACAAAGATTTCCGGCGGTAGCGGACGCGGTGCCGGAAGCGCTTCGGTTGATTGATCATGCTCGTGAACTTTTGCTGTCACACGTGCAAACGGGGCGTCTGCGGGTTCCGGGCGCGGCGTCCATTGCGGCTTTGTGCTGGTTGGAATATCCTGCTCACCCGCGCTGGAGGCCGGGCTTTTCTGCAATGGCGGGATTTCTGCGTTTGAAGCAAGTGATCTTTGTGGCGTTATTGGCGTACTCAGAAGATCCTTCCAGGCGGCTTCGTCTGCCGCCGGTTCCTCTTCGAAACTGCCCACGACAAATGCCGCTTCGGCTAGCTGAGTTAATTCCTCTTCAGCCACAGGCTCTTCTTCGGCAAAATCAAAACGCAAACGCGAAGGCCGGGAAGAGGGCCTCGCCAAACTGAAATCAGAAAGAATTTCAGCAACTCGAGGCGGCAATGGCGGAGGAGCAGGTTTGGGTTGAGAGGCGGCTGGAATTGGTTTCGGCTCAGTTTCGATGGGCGTCGGCTTGAGATGCGCGAATTCGCGATTGGCAAGAATTTCCAGTTTGTTTGCCGGTCGAAACACGATGCGGTTTTTGCCGGGGATGATGATGGCCTCGCCGGTCTTGGGGTTGCGGCCGCGGCGTTCTTTGGACCATTGCAATTCGAACGTGCCGAATTCATGCAAGCGCACCAAACCGTCGCGCGCGAGCCCCTCTTCGATCAAGGCCGTGGCTTCGCGCATGAATTGGTGCAAAAACTCCGGCGTGGTATGCTCTTTTGCGAGCGTATAGTTTTTTTTATAATAGGGTCCGCGCGCGACCAGCTTCAAGTAGCGTACTTTAGCACTCATGATTCTTCACTCCGCTGCGCTAGACTATCTTTCAACCGTTGTGATGGGCGAAAGAAGACGACTTCTTTAGGCGGGAGCAGAATGTGGCTCTTGGCCGCAGGATTATAGGATTTCTTGGGCGCTCGGGTGCGCGTGCCGAAGCTGCCAAAACCCCGCAGAATCACGGTTTCTTTGTGGGTTAAGCTGCGCGCGATGGTGTCGCACATGAGGCGTAATAAATCACGCGACTCGCGCTGTGAAATCTCCAGACGTTCTGCAAGGATTTTGGAAAGTTCCGTCGTCGTCATGGGCATGCCTCATCACGCTTGGTAAAATGCGTGATAAGAATATAACCACTGCTGTCCGGTTTAAAGTAGTAAAACAAGCTGTGCCGCGTTGTGGGATTT
>CAYWGH010000037.1:0-58333 GCA_964457925.1 uncultured Cytophagia bacterium | reverse complement strand
AAGCTCGCCCCAATCCCAAAAATAACGATGAGGTCAGTTGACCTGAATGGAAATAATGCTTGACGGTTGCCCAAAACATTCATACTGTTACAATATTGTGCAAGCGTAATCGGCCGCCGGATTTAGTCGAAGCAAGATAAAACGCAGAGAACCAAGTGTGGAATAGCCTCCTGCCTCCAATCGTAAGTTCCAATCGCACACGCGTGAGATTTTGCTTGCCCCAACGGCTTCTCATGACAGTTAATAGCCGTTTGAAACGAAACGAGAATGCGGCATTTCAATACGGCGTGAGAGCTCGGCGTCTCGTGTATGTGATGTTGATCATTGGCCTTGTGGTTTCCTGCGAATTCGCTGTTGCCGGCACTCAAACCGACTCGCTGGATCTTCGTGTTTACAAAAGCGCCAAAGAGTTCAGCGCTGACAGCCTGCCTTCCGTTTTTCCGCGCCATCGCCCGTTCAAGCTTTTGATTCATGCCCGCGGCAATTTTCATGCGAACCTTTCGGCCCTGCAACTTGCCGATACTCTCGCAGCGTTGCACAGGCTCGTGGGGCTGCAATACTATTCCCGCACGGAAAAAAAGATGAAAACGCTGTTCAAGGCGAGCGCGGTTGTTCCGTTTCCCGCCTCGAATCAGGCTTCGCCCTCCCCGGCTTTTCGCGCCTTGCCTATTGACACCTCTTTTTATTTTTTTCAAATTGATAATCGTTTGGGCAAGGTGACGTATCGCGCCGATCTGCAGGCGGGAAAAAATCACGTGACGTTTTTTATCTATAATGTTTCGCCGGTGAGCAAATGGGGGCTGCAAATCGCAGAGATCGGTGATTTTCTCGTTCTCATCGAGCTGCAACGTCTTGGCGATGAATGGCGCTTTAGCGGCTGGCAATGGACACATCCCAAGGGCGGATTACTCGGCATTCTCGTGCATGAGGACTCACTCGTACACCGTTTTCGCGCTGTTGCAGGGTTTTATCTCAACGCGATGAACCCACGCCGATAAGGCAATTTTTCCGTTCAGGATTTTTGCATATCGCCTGTTAGAACAAGGCGGCCTGAGGATTTTTTTGTGTACGCAAAATAATCAGCGTGAGAACCGGACATTCGGCAACCGCATCCGCTAACCAACTCAAAGGGAGAAAACATGTCTGACGACCGTGTCGAAAAACCTTATGTTCCTGCGGAAACAAATTTACCGGAGCTGACATTCAAAGCGGTTTTTCTCGGCATTGTCATGGCGGTTGTGCTCGGCGCCGCAAATGCTTATCTTGGCTTGAAAGCGGGACAAACCGTGTCCGCCAGTTTTCCCGCGGCCGTCATCGCCATAGCCGCGTTTCGCCTGCCGTTCATGCGCGGTAATGTGTTGGAGCAAAATATTACGCGCACGGCCGCTTCCGTCGGCGAGGCGCTGGTGGCCGGCGCAATTTTTACGATTCCAGCATTTGTCATTGCCAATGTCGGCGGCGAGCGTTTGTGGACCGATTTCAACTATTGGGAAACCTCCTTCATTCTGCTAATCGGCGGCGTGCTCGGCGTGATGTTCATCATCATTCTTCGGCGCACGCTGACGGTCGATGCGGGCTTGCCCTTTCCTGAAAGCCGCGCCTGTGCGGAAATTGTCAAGGCCGGCCAGCACGGTGAAAGTGGCGCAAAATACGTGTTTGGCACGCTCGGGTTCGGCATGCTGCTGCAAGTGTTCAAAGCCGACGCGGGCATCAAGCTTTTTCGCGAGAGCCTTTCCGGAATTATTTCTCTGCCGCAATCCCTCATTCATCATTTTTCTGGCAATCGCACGCCCATGGGCGATGTGGCCCATACGGGCATTATGCCGTGGTCGACGTTCGCTATTTCGCCGGCTCTCATCGGCGTGGGATATGTCATTGGCCCGAAATTAGCGACCATCAATTTCGTCGGCGGCGTGATCGCCTGGCTCGTGCTGATTCCGTTAATTCTTTTTGTCAATCCGGATTTCAGTACGCAGCTTTCGCTCGGCGGCCAAACGCCGCCGGTTTCCGAGGTGATGAACTCCGTCTGGTACAATCATGTGCGGCCCATCGCCGTGGGCGCCATGCTGGTGGCCGCTATCAAAACCATGTGGGGCTTGCGCCACTCGCTTTCCTCTGCCTTCAAAGGCGTATTTAAAAAAGGCAGCGCGGTCGTCCAGCCTTCACGCCTCGAACACGATCTCAATTTGCGCGTAATTTTGGGCGTGACGGTTTTGCTCGCGATCCCCATGGCAATTCTGTACTATTATTTCAGCGAAAGCGTTGTGGGCGCAGTGGTCTCCGCGATGGTGATGTTGCTCCTGGGTTTTCTTCTGTCGGCAGTGGGAGGTTATCTTGTCGGCCTGGTGGGCGGCTCGAATCAACCCATTTCAGGATTGACATTGACAACGCTGATCATCGCCGCTGCATTGATGGTTTTCTTTGGGGTAAAAGGAATTTACGGCGTGGGCGCGGTGCTGGGCGTGGCTGCTGTCGTGTGTTGCGCCTGCGCCATCTCCGGCGATATGATTCAGGATTTGAAAGTCGGGCAGTTGCTCGGCGGCACGCCGTGGCGCATGCAGATTGCCGAGGTGATATCCGTTGTTATCGTTTCATTCGTGCTCGTGTTTCCGATTATCGCGTTGCATAAAAGCAATCTTGCGGCCGGCGGCATCGGCATCGGCGACCGCGCGTTGCCGGCGCCGCAAGCCGGGTTGATGGCACAACTTGCCGCCGGCATCGTGGGCGGCGAAATGCCCTGGGGGTTAATTCTGTTCGGAGCATTTTTTGCGCTTGCGCTGATCATGATCAACGCGCCCGCGCCCATGCTGATCGCGGTTGGCATGTATTTGCCGTTTGAAACCACCTCTGCGATTTTCATCGGCGGCGTGCTCAAGTGGGTGGTGGATCGCATCATCGCCAAACGGAATTTGATTCAAGCTGCGCAAGACCGTGTCGAAAACACCGGCATATTGCTCGCTTCCGGTTTCATTGCCGGGGAGTCGCTCACCGGCGTGCTGCTGGCGGTTTTGGTATTGCTTGTGAAAGATTTTGAATCCTTGACCGGCCTGTTCTATCACGCGGCGGAATTCGAATTTGTTGAAACCTGGGCGGGAAATTTGATCGGCTTGCTGGCCTTTGCAGCCATTGCTTATGTCTTAATCGTGATTCCATTGCGTAAAGCGAAATCCGTGTAATGAAGGAAGCAAGATGTAATCGTGCCTGGCCAAGTCAAGTTCCTCGCACAACTTCAAAGAATTCGCCCACACAAGTCGAAATCCCACAAGAAAAGCAAAAGCTTTTTCAGTGGGATTTCACTTTGCATAATTTCCCTCTTGTATTTTTCCCCTGCGCTACTAAATTCCGCCTTTGCTCTTCCGCCACGCTGGAACATCGCCAAGCGATAAGAAAAAAAGAATACAGCGAGCGGCTTCCCGGAGCAAACATTCACCAGGATCTAGGTCAAGTGTCGAAGTTGGGCTAGCAACACGTACCGTAACATTTTCGAGGTTAAGCCGTGACCGAGCAGGATTTTTTTAAACGAATCGCGGAAGAAGAAAGCATTCGCGTCGAACAAGTGCAAGCCACCGTCGCGCTGCTGGACGATGAAAACACCGTGCCGTTCATCGCGCGCTACCGCAAAGAAGTGACCGGCGGCTTGGATGAAACCAAGATCATCGCGATTCAAGATCGCATGCGTTACTTGCGCTTATTGGAAGAACGCAAGCAAGCCGTGCTCAAATCCATTGAAGAGCAGGGCAAGCTCACCGACGAATTGCGCGGGAAGATTTCAGCCGCAATGAAATTGCAGGAGGTCGAAGATCTTTATCTGCCCTATAAACCGAAAAAGCGCACACGCGCAACTGTCGCCAAAGAGAAAGGCCTGGAACCGCTGGCGCAGCGCATGTGGGGCCAGCAGGATAGCGTGGGCGAAATTGAGCAAATTGCAGCAGAATATATCAATGAGGAAAAGGGCGTCGCGAGCGCACACGTAGCGCTGTCCGGCGCTTGCGATATCATCGCCGAATGGTTGAGCGACGACGCAGAGGCACGCAAACTCGTGCGCGAAATGACCTGGGAACACGGCGCGCTGCGCTCGGAAGCGCGCGACCCGGAAAATCTCGATGTGTATGAGATGTACAAAGATTATCGCGATCCGCTCAAAAAAGTCGTGCCGCACCGCACGCTGGCCATTAATCGCGGCGAACGTGAGGGCTTTCTCAAAGTCGCGGTGGAGGCCCCGGTTCCGGAAATTCTCGCAGAATTAGAGAAGCGCTTTCTGACCAACTCCGCTTGTATTTTCACGGACTATAATCGCGGCGCGATCAAAGATTCTTATGAGCGTTTGATTTCTCCGGCGATCGAGCGGGAGTTGCGCAATCAACTCTCCGAAGTCGCGGACGAGCATGCCATCGCTATCTTTGCGACGAATCTCCGCAACTTGTTGATGCAGCCGCCGACACAGGGCAATGTGATTATGGGCATCGATCCCGGTTTTCGCACCGGCTGCAAAGTTGCCGTGATCGACAAAACCGGAAAATATCTCGAAGGTGACACGATCTATCCGCACGAGCCGCAGAAACGATGGGATTATGCCAAGCAGCAATTATTGGCGCATGTGCGCAAGCATAACGTCACCATTATCGCCATCGGCAATGGCACCGCCAGCCGTGAAACCGAACAGCTGGTCGCCGAGCTGATCAAAGAGGCGGCAGACAGCGAGAATCCCATCGACTTGCGCTACACCATCGTGAATGAAGCCGGGGCCTCGGTTTATTCCGCCTCTGAGCTGGCGCGCCAGGAGTTTCCCGATCTGGAAGCGGCGCAACGCGGCAACGTTTCGATTGCGCGCCGCCTGCTCGATCCGTTGTCGGAATTGGTGAAGATCGACCCGAAATCCATCGGCGTGGGTTTGTACCAGCATGATGTCAATCAAACCCGCCTGGCCGAATCACTCGATCGTGTCGTAGAGTCGTGTGTGAATGCCGTGGGCGTAGATCTCAATACGGCCTCCTCGGCTTTGTTGCGCTATGTTGCCGGCGTCACGCGCAGCGTCGCAGATAACATTGTGGCATATCGCAATCAAAAAGGCGGCTTTTCCTCGCGGCAGGAACTGCTCGAAGTCAAAGGCATCGGGCCCAAAGCCTTCACGCAATGCGCCGGGTTCATGCGCATTCCAAATGCCGATACGTTTTTCGACTCCACCGCTGTGCATCCCGAATCCTACTCTGCCGCGGAGCGCTTTTTGACGATTCTGGAGTTGACGCCGGAAATGGTGCGCACGCAGCGCCAACTTTTCAACACAAAAATAAAAAACCTGGGCCGGCCGCTGGCGGAGATCGCGGCAGAATGCGGGGTGGGATTGCCGACGCTGGAGGATATCATTGCGGCCATGGAAAAGCCCGATCGCGATCCGCGCGACGAGGCCCCCAAGCCTATTTTTCGACAGGATGTGCTGAAGATGGAAGATTTGAAGGAGGGCATGATTCTTAAAGGCACGGTGCGCAATGTCGTTGATTTTGGCGCCTTTGTCGATATCGGCGTGAAGCAGGATGGCCTGGTACATCTTTCCGCGATGTCGCACAAATACATCAAAAGCCCGCTGGAGGTTGTTGCTGTGGGCGATGTGATTGACGTGCGTGTGCTGCGCGTTGACACGGAAAAGGGTCGCATCGGTTTGAGCATGCTGCTCGAAGGTGAACGGCGCCCACCGGAGAAGCAAAAAGTGCCGCCGAAAGCTGCGAGTGAACTCGACACGCGCGAACGCCGACCCGAACGCGAACGCCCGCACCGGCGATCCGAACACGGTCAGAAAGCGGAAACGAAAGATGGAAAGCCCGATTCTAGAGGCCGCAAACCTCAAGGAGGCCAACGCCATGCGCGAGAACGCAAACAGGATGCAAAAGAAACGCAGAATTTTGCCAATTCGCTGCAGCAACTGGTGAATAAATATTCCAAATAAACGATGCTGTAGCAACAAGAACGGCTTGCATGGGCAAGCCGTTTTTATTTGCGCAAAAACAATCTTATTCCATCATTGCTCGGGCCCTGCTTTTCCTATCATTGGACGGATGCTCTGAAAAGTTAGTCTGTTAAGAGTGTAATGTTTGCTTTAAAAGCAAAAATTTTTCTGTAAGCGGATTGAACGAATGTAGTGGATACAACCTTTGGCCTTATCCGTTATATTCGAAAAATCCGCTTACAAAGAACTTTCGGGTTGCGGCTCGTCCGCGTTAGGCCTCTGCCGTCTGATGTCTTGCGCCGTTGTGCAACAGATTCTGCCGGCTGAACCGCAAAAGCAGAATTCAGGCCATCTCATCTCACGCACTCACCCGCCTCGGTTTTACTCCATCACCGCAATTTGTGCTTTGCCACAAGCTGTTCGAAGATATCATCGAACTCATCGATGCGATTACGCCAGGTGAATTTATTCATCGCATCCGCCAATTCCCGCCGCACGTGATCGAGGTTGCGGTATTCTTGCAATAAATAATGAAGCTTCTGATCCATCTCTGCCGAGCTTTCATAGAGAAATTGCCGATGGAACTTTTTCGGCAAAATTTCGGGGTAACTCAGGCGATTCGGCAGCAGCGGCAGGACGTGACAATACATTGCCTCGGTGACGGAGAAACCGAAATTTTCCTGAATTGCCGTCGAAACGACGATATCCGAACGCGACAAGAAATGGACATAATCCTCCAGGCTCTCAACAAAACCGAAACGCAAAATGCGGTCGCCCAGCCGCTCGCGCGCAAGAATGAATTCTTGCGGATGAACCTGAAAATTTTCACCCAGGATGATCACGCGAAAATCATGGCCGGCCTGCGCCAAACGATATAACGCTTCAAAAAAGACAGCCGGCTGTTTGTCGAATTCCCAGCGATGATTCCATAAAATGATCGGAACCGGATTCATGGGGATGTTGGCGTGCGGGAACGCTGAGATATTCAAGCCCATGTAAACCACTTGTGATTTGGACAGGATTTGTGCGCGCGCATGCTCCGGCACAAATTCCGGGATGCCGTTGATCAATTGCCGCAAAGCCGCCTCGAATTCACGAAAGTGATAGTGGGAGTTGAAGAGGCAAAGATCGGCGGTCAAGGCGGAGACAAAATTCACCAGGCCAAATTCCACTGCCGGCTTTTCGCCCTCCGGAGTGGGATACGAGAGCTGGTTTTCGTGCAGGAATAAAATCGCCGGACACGTGAAGCGCGTCAAGGCTTTCAACTCGGCGAGGTTGATGTAATCCGTGGCCACGATGAGATCGCAATGGCGCAGCGCCTCGCCGCAGGTTTCAGCAATGTACGTTGCCGAAGTGCGCATGCGCCATTTCCAGAAGCGCGCCGGAAAAGTAACAGGCGTGATGTGGTGCCGGCTGTACTTCATCAAGCCGTCAAGAAAGGCTTGATGCGAGCCGCCGTAGAACGTTTCGATAAAAACAATGTTCACGAATTTTGCTCTCCTCACAATTGAGTAACTCAAACGATAATGCGGTGGCGCCCGGTATAAATAACGGCTTGCTCGCCGCGCACAAAGCCGGCGAGCGTCATGCCGGTTTCCTCGGCCAATTCCACAGCCAGCGAAGAAGCCGCGCTGATCGCCGCGACGCATGAAATGCCGGCCAAGAACGCCTTCTGCGCCATCTCGAAGCTCAAGCGGCCGCTCACGAGCAAGCCGAAATTCGAAAGCGGATAGTGGCCATCGTGCAGGGCGCGGCCAATAACTTTATCAACAGCATTGTGACGCCCGATATCTTCACACACGTTAAACAAATTCCCCGCCGGGGTGAACAGCGCTGCCGCATGCAAGCCGCCGGTTTGAGAAAAACCCGTTTGAACCTCTGCAAGTTTATCCGGCAATTCCATGAGCGTGGACAAGCGAAGTGAAAAATCATCTCTCAACTTTGGCGCCTGCAAAAAAACGCGCTCAAGCGAGGCACGCCCACAAATGCCGCAGCTCGAGGTCGCGTAAATTTGCCGCGCGATTTTTGAAACATCTTTCTCAGAAAGAGTGGCGAGCGTGCATGACACCACGTTGGGAATCGGCAGGCGCAATTCATCATAAGCCCAGGTGATCGCCAACGAGTTTTCGACCTCTTTCCAATTCTCCGCAGTCAAAATGCCCTCGGAGAGCAGAAAGCCTCGCGCGAGATCAAAATCATCTCCCGGTGTTCGCATGACGACCGCCAACGGCTGCTCATTCAAACGAATCTCCAGCGGTTCTTCCACCACGAGGAGATCCCGCTCTTCGCGCAATTCCCACGGGCGCGCGCGATGAATCGTAAATGTCTTGATCGAATCCGGCATAATTAACTCGAGGTTGCCGAAACCGGCTGCTCAACTGAAGCAGAACTTGCCGGTTGCCGGCGCTCAAACGGCGGGGAAACCAAATGCAATAGTGCTTGCAAAACTTGTTCTGCCGTGACTGTTGCACAATCACTATTCTTGCCGCGCAGCGCGACAATCTGTTTGCCCTTGGGTTTCCAAAATTCAGGGTCCGTTGGTCCGAAGATGGCGACGAGCTTGGCGCCAACGGCAGCGCCAACGTGCATCACGCCGGTGTCGTTGCAAACATAGGCCTCGCTTTGCGCGAGCACAGCAGCAAATTGCCGCAAGGAAACATTTTGGAGTATGATTGGTGTGAACGTCAATGCTTGCAGATACTGTTCTCCCAACGCCATTTCTTGTGGCCCCCAGGCCGCGAGAATTTGGACGCCATAATCTTGATGGAGAAGATTAGACAATGCCGCAAATTGTGCAACCGGCCAGCGGTTGTTGACCTTGCCGGCGCCCAGGTGAATCGTGACCAGGCGATCCTTGTGCGAAACGCCATGGCGCTGCAAGAACGCGGCGGCAAAGCCGCGATCCTGTTCCGTCAAGGTCATCACCTCGCTGTGATCGGAGGTGTCAATGCCGAGGTAACGCACGATATCGAGGTTACGGTCGGTTTGATGGCGATCTTCACTGCCAACGGGCGCGATCAAATTATAAAAAAAATTGCGCGAACACCCGGGGAAAATGCGTTCAGCGCTGCCGAGACAATAGCGTGCTCGCGAAAAGGACGCGAGAATATCACTGGTCAGCGAATGCGAAACCGTGTTCAAAACGATAGTCAAATCCCATCCGCGGCGAAGCTGCCGCCAAAACTGCCAAAGTTTGCGCGGCGTCCAATTCCAGCCGTGTTCTTCGAATGTCAAAACCTCGTCAAGGTATTGATTGTGAGCCGCAACCCCGGCGGTATAACGCCGCACCAGAACGCCGAGATGCGCTGACGGAAACCGCTCTCGCAGCGCGCGCAAAACCGGCGTGGCCAACAGAAAATCGCCGAGATAATCGTGCTGCCGGATCACAAGAATTCGGCGAATCGCGGCCGGATCAACCTTTGCCGGCGTAATGACTGCGCGCGCGCAAGCGCGCTCCAGCATGGCAAGACCATGACGTTTGAAAAATTGTTCAAAACGATTCCACCAGCGCAAATGAGTTTTCTCCGAAGCTTGTGAGTGCTTGCTTCAAATCCAATTTGCCGCCCAGTACAAGCGGGTTCACGAGTCTGCTCGGCCAGTATGCTTTTAACGCCTGCCCTTATTTTGGGGTTTATAAAAATTTTTACTAATTACAATACCTTCGCAACCTATCAGCGGTTGCGCCGCCAGGTTTTTCGCTCTGCCTGCTGCTGAAAGAGGGTTTCGATCTTCTGCAACATCGTGGCCATGGAAAAATGCTCTTCCACGCGTGCGCGTGCCGCAACGCCGAAAGCGCGGCGCATCTCGTGATCTTGCAGCAACTCGCAGGCACGCGCCGCCAAGGCGGTGGCATCGCCTGGGGGCACCAGAAAACCGGTGCGGCCCTCGTCTACGATTTCAGGCATGCTGCTGACTGCGGTCGTAACAACGGGTTTGGCGGCTGCCATGGCTTCGATGAGCACGATGCCAAATCCCTCCCAAAAGGAGGGCAGCAGCAAGAGATCTATCGCAGACATCACTGCCGGGACATCGTTCAAAAAACCGGAAAGCCGTATGCGATCTTCCCAGCCATGGGCGCGGATTTCGCTTTCGATCATTTCGCGCAATGGCCCTTCGCCAACGATGATGAGCCGCGCTTGCGGCACACGCCGCACAATTTCTTCGAACGAGGAGAGCAGAACAGAGATGCCTTTGCGCTCGTCAAGCTGGCCAACGAAACCGAGCAGGGGTGCGCCATTTTGAATGCCCCAGCTTTGCCGCAATTGCGCGCCGTTTGCATGCACGAAATCTTGCACGTCGACTCCGTTATAAACGACGCTAATGCGCTTTTCCTCGAGCCAGGGCGCATTGCGCAGCAGCGCGTTTTTGGTGGCTTGGGAATTTGCGATGATGTGCGTGGCGAGCGCGTTGTAGGCGAAGCGGTAACGCCAGCGGTTTTTGAGAGGATAATCAATACCGCGGCGCGGAATGATGGCCGGCACGCCCGCCAGACGTGCGGCCAGGCCGCCCAGCCGCAGCTCTTTGTCCATGTTCGTGAGCACAAGGTCGATGTTCTCGCGCCACATGAAATGCACAAGTTGTGCTATAGTGATGGGATCAAAATCACTGCGGAAGGCCATGGTCTTAAGAGGCAGGCCATGCGTATTGGCGCGTTGCGCAAGCTCGGTTTGCGGGCGGCAACACAGCCAAACTCGATGGCCGGCCTGTTGCAAGGCGCGCAGCGTGCGCAGCATCCATACCTCGCCGCCGCCGAACATGCGAATGCTATTGATGAACAAGATGCGCATGCCGCTTCTCATGCAAAAGTTGATGGATTCGTTGCACCACTTGCTCGGCGCCGTGATTCGCCATAGCCCAGGCGCGGCCTTTCTGCCCCAGACGCGTACGCGCTTCGGGGTGGCGGCAAAGCCAGCGCAATTTTTCCGCGATGTTCTGTGCTGTGATTTCGACCAAACCGTGATCGGGGTAACTCTCATTGAAATGCGGCATCAAGCTCGAACAGGTGCACACGCCGAGCGCCAGCGCTTCGATCGCATTCACGCCATAGCCCAGATCGCCAAGATTGTCGATAAAAATATCACAACGGGCTTTGCGGCGAACAGCTTCAGCGTGCGGCAAGCCCTCGATAAGTTCGATTTGAATCTTGAATTCCGTTGACAAGCTTTGCAATGCTGCAATGATTAAATTGCTGCCTTTGGCTTGGCGATTGGTCGGCGCATGGCCGATGATGATGTTCTCCGAATGCGCCGGCGGCGGCATGTGAAAACGCTCGAATTCAAACGGAAAAAAAATGTGTGTGAGCGCCGAATAGAGATCGAGATGGTCGAATTCCAATGTCAAACGCAGAGTCGCGCAATCATCAATCGCCGGCACGATGCCGCGCGTGCGCAAATCGGAACCGGTATAAAGACAAATGATTGGTTTGCCGCGGCGCTGCAATTCCCGCACGAGACGGCCGTCGCGATAAAATTCCAACCCACCTTCGAGTTGATAGAGATCAAAATTCCAAAAGCCGATCTCTCGCAGAGTCTTTTGGATTTTCGGCGTCCACCACCATTCGCGGAATTGTACCAGCCATTTTTCCGGACGTGAGTGCGGCTGCCAGGTGGGCGGTTTTGTCCGGGTTTCGCGACGCTGGTTATTCACCTGCAAACGCGCCGGGTGTGAGAAAAACTTCTTGGCCCAGCGCACGCCGACGAAATCCAGAAACGGTAGCTCCAGGCAAATATCTTCTTCGTAGCCGCGTGGATCACGAGCGAGCGTGATCAATCGGCTGTCAAAACCCAGCCGGCGCTCGGCGCGCACGAAGGTGATAGGAACGCCTGAGGTGTTGAAAGGCGCAATGTGGAGAATGCGGCGAAGCATCGACATGGCCGGCGCAAAATCTCAATTTGTGTAACAGCCAGCTTCATCGGATTGGCAAAAAAGCTAAATATCGGGACGGCAAAATGCCAATAAAAAAACGCGAGGGCGAAGACATTCTCAAAGCTCCCGCCTCATGTAATCTCGGAAGGCAGCATGCGCGCCGGCGGCTTGACGAAAATCGACCAAGCCCCAATTGATTTCGCCCAGCAGGGTCGAGGTGCCGAAATCAAAATAGGACAAGCCTTGCTCGGCGCACCATTGCGCTGTTTCATGGCAAAGCAAATTCACCGGGCGATATTGTTGATACGCGGCAAGCTGGCTGATGTAAAATGCCAACGCTGCCCGGGCATTACAGAGGAATAGTAAAATACCGGCAATCATTTTGCCCTGCGAGTATGCTGCAAACAGGCGTATGCGTTCAGGCAAGCGTTGACGCAGGTCGAGCAATTCCTCCAGTGTATGCACGGGCGCAACGTTATGTTTGTCGCGCATATTTTTTTGAAGAATATGATAGAATGCCGGTAAATCATCGCCTTCTCGCACGATTATACCGAGTTGCCGGGCGCGACGAATCTTGCGGCTGAATTCTGCTGAAAAATTTTCTGAGAATTTCCGGTCAAGGGACCGGAGATCGAGAAAATGGGTTAACTCACGCTGCTGATAACGAAAACCTGCACGATATAATAAAAACTCCAACTCTTGCGAAGCGCGTGAAAAATAAATGTGTGGTGGAAGCGTTAGCGCAATTGCCGAATACTGCTGACGGCGACTGTAAGCGAGGAGCTGGTTAATGATGCATTCGAGATCGCGCATCGTCATTTCGGGCATTGTGACCAGGCCGCCGAATGAAGCGCCGGGATGCGATCGCAATAGCATCCCGGCGCCGTCGCGGAGGCTGGCTGCCGGGAAAACGGCCAGCAGCTTTTCTTTTTTGAAGAATAATAATGATGCGTCTGTAAACCGTGCGGGCGGATGATAAGCTAAAAAGGCACGTGTGTGAAACAACGTGCCTTGATTGGCTTGCGCAACAAAATCATCCCACCTCTGCCGATGCTTTTCTTCATAACGAACGGCGTCAATCGAGGCTTCGGCAGCGCGCGGCGGCTGAAACACTTCACTCATTATTGCTTGCCCATGAGCTGGACGAGTATCGCTTTTTGAATGTGCAAACGGTTTTCGGCTTGCTCAAAAATAATGGAGGCCGGGCTCTCCATCACCTCATGCGTGACTTCTTCGCCGCGATGCGCCGGCAGGCAGTGCATGAACTTGGCGCCCCGCTTGGCCATTGCCATGAGGGCCTTATCAATAAGATAGTTTTTGAAAACCTTCTTGCGTTCCTCCGCTTCGGCCTCTTGTCCCATGCTCGCCCACACGTCGGTGTAAAGAATGTCAGCCTCGCGCGCGGCATCCGCCGGATCGCGTACGATTTCAATGCGTCCAACGTTAGCCTTGCGCGCACGCGCCACAATTTCGGCGTTGGGCTCATAACCCTCCGGGCAAGCGATGCGAAACGTGAAAGGAATCTTGGCCGCCATGTTTATCCAGGAATTGGCGACATTATTACCGTCGCCGATGTAGGCCACCACGAGATCATCAAAGCTGCCGCGCTGTTCGAGGATCGTCAGCATGTCGCCCACGATCTGGCAGGGATGCAGAAGATCCGTCAAGCCGTTGATTACAGGCACGCTGGCGTATTTTGCCAACTCGACGATGTGCTCATGATCAAACAAGCGCGCCATTATGCCGTCAACGTAACGCGAGAGCACGCGCGCAACGTCGGCGACGGCCTCGCGCTTGCCCAATCCAATCTCGCTCGGCGAGAGATAGAGCGCATGGCCCCCGAGCTGAAACATGCCCACCTCAAAAGAAATGCGCGTGCGCGTCGAAGGCTTCATGAAAATCATACCAAGCGTTTTGCCTTGCAGATAGGGTTGCGGTTTGCCGGCTTTTTGCCTGGCCTTCAAGTCTTTTGCGAGTTCGAAAAGCGACCAAATTTCTTGCGGTGTGAGATCAGCAATACTCAAAAAATCTTTCTTCATACGCCATCCCTTGGATGAAAAACTACAAAATATATCGGCTCAGATCGACGTCTTCCGTAATTTCCTTCAGCGTGGTGCGCACGTGGTCTGCCGTAATGATGATCTTGCCGGTCTTTTTATCCGGCACTTCGAAAAGAATATCTTCCAGCAGCGCGCTCAACACCGTATGCAAGCGCCGCGCGCCGATATTCTCGGTTTTTTCATTTACCCGAAACGCGGTTTCGGCAATCTCAATAATAGCGCTCTTGTCAAATTCGAGTTCGACGCCTTCCGTTGCCAGCATGGCAATATATTGTTTGATCAACGCATTTTTCGGCTCGGTGAGAATGCGCACAAAATCTTCGGCCGTCAGATTATTCAACTCCACGCGAATCGGAAAACGGCCTTGCAACTCGGGAATCAAGTCCGAAGGCTTCGACACGTGAAACGCGCCGCTGGCAATGAACAACACGTGATCCGTTTTTACCATGCCGTACTTCGTGAACACATTGGTGCCTTCCACCACCGGTAGCAAGTCGCGCTGCACGCCCTCGCGTGAAACGTCGGGGCCGACCGTGTTCTTGGCGCCCGCGATTTTATCGATCTCATCGAGAAAAACGATGCCGCTATTTTCCACGCGCGCGATGGCTTCCTTCACGACTTGATCCATGTCGATCAACTTGCCGGCTTCCTCCTGGGTGAGGTGAACACGCGCCTCTGCCACGGTCATTTTGCGGCGCTTCACTTTCTTGGGTAACATATTCCCCACCAAATCCTGCAGGTTGATGCCCAACTCTTCGACGCCGATCGGTGTAATGACCTGCATCATGGGCATGTTATCGGCCGAAACATCAAGCTCAACCAGACGGTCTTCGAGTTTTCCATTCAAAAGCTGGTCACGGAATTTTTCGCGCGTACGCTGGCGGCGTTGTTCCGCCTCGTTTTCTGTTTCGTCGTCGCTCACCGCGACGGCATCATCATTGAGATCATTGGTGTCGCGCGCTGCTGCTTTTTTGCGAGTCCGGGGGTTGGGAATCAGCAAATCGAGCAGGCGTTCGTTTGCCAATTTTTCCGCCTGTTCCTGCACGGCCGCGGTTTTTTCGGAGCGCACCATGGCAACGGAGAGATCCGTCAAATCCCGAATCATAGATTCGACATCACGGCCAACATAGCCGACTTCGGTAAATTTGGAAGCTTCGACTTTGATAAACGGGGCTTTGGCCAAACGTGAGAGCCGCCGCGCGATCTCGGTTTTGCCCACACCCGTCGGGCCAATAAGTATGATGTTATTCGGCATGATTTCTTCGCGCAGACTCTCCGGCACATGCTGCCGGCGCCAGCGATTGCGCAGCGCGATTGCCACCGAACGTTTGGCCTTATCCTGCCCGATAATGTATTTGTCCAGCTCGAGCACGATTTGACGTGGCGTTAGTCTTTCCATCTCGTCGACTGCCACTTTTTCTCCGACTGGTAATTTATCCATAATTGAGTTCTT
Source organism: uncultured Cytophagia bacterium (assembly GCA_964457925.1). Taxonomy (GTDB): domain Bacteria; phylum Zhuqueibacterota; class Zhuqueibacteria; order Zhuqueibacterales; family Zhuqueibacteraceae; genus Coneutiohabitans. The sequence continues at coordinate 43,014 of CAYWGH010000037.1, read as the reverse complement.
CGATCACAAGGTTCTTGTTGGTGTAGATACAAATATCCGCGGCAATGTTCATCGCTTCTTCAACGATTTGGCGGGCGGAGAGGTTGGAATAGCGCGCCAACGCACGCGCAGAGGCCATGGCGTAACCGCCGCCGGAGCCGATCGCGATGATGCCATCATCCGGTTCGATCACATCGCCGGTGCCGGAAATGACGAAGGTTTTTTCTTTATCCATCACGACAAGTTGTGCCTCGAGGCGGCGCAAATAGCGATCGGTGCGCCATTCCTTCGCCAATTCGACGGCGGATCGGCTGAGATTGCCGCGAAATTTATCCAAACGCTCCTCGAATTTTTCAAACAATGCGAAGGCGTCGGCGGCAGCGCCGGCAAAACCGACCAGCACGGAGTCCTTATATAAACGTCGAATCTTTTTTGCGCTCATTTTCAAGACAGTATCGCCATAAGTGACCTGGCCATCGCCCGCAAGCGCGCAACTGTTTTTGTGGCGAACGCCCAGAATCGTTGTGGCGTGAATCGGTGGGAACATGTGGGGCCTTTGGATAAAATATTACAGTCATGAATTGCAAATGTTGTTTATCTCTCTTGCGCCTGCCCGGCTTGGCATTTGGCATCATCAACAGCAATTTCGGACGAACAGCTCCGAAAGCTTGCATTTTCAAATCTTGCGGCGCAAGCGTGAAACCGGAATCATCATTTGTTCGCGATATTTTGCCACGGTGCGCCGCGCGACGTTGAAATTCTCTTTTTTCAGGATATTCGCAATGGTTTGATCATTCAACGGTTTGTTGGGCGCTTCGGCATTGATGATTTCTTGAATACGCTGCTTGATGCGGCGATTGGATACTTCATCGCCATCATCCGAACGGAGGCCTTCACTGAAAAAATATTTCAATTCAAAAACGCCGTGCTCGGTCTGCACGTACTTGCCGTTGGTGACGCGCGACACGGTGGAAATATCCATGCCGATCTCATCTGCGATATCTTTCAGAATCATCGGCTTGATGTATTGTTTGCCATGTTCAAAGAAATCGCGCTGTTTCTCCACGATCGCCTCCATGACGCGCAGAATCGTGAGTCGGCGCTGATGAATCGAGTTGATCAGCCAGCGCGCCGATTCCAGCCGTTTTTTCACGAATTCCCGCGCCTCCCGCGCTTGCTGACGATTCTTGGCATTCTTCAGCAAAATTTCCTTGTAACGATTGTTGATGCGCAGGTGCGGCACGTTGGAATCGTGCTGAATGATGCGAAATTCGTCGCCATCACGCTCCACCGTCAAATCCGGCACGATCGCATTATCCTGTGCAGAAAAATAGCCTTCGCCGGGTTTGGGGTTAAGTTGGGTGATTTCCTCCATCACCGTCTTGATATCATCCAGGCTGATCTCGAGCTTCTTCGCGATTTTTTCGAAACGCTTGTTGGTGAAATCATCAAAACAGGTTTTGATGATTTTAATCGCCAGTTCGTGGCGTGGATTTTTTTCTTCAAGCTGAATAAGCAGACACTCTTGCAGGTTGCGCGCCGCGATGCCGACCGGATCGAAACGCTGAATCACCCGCAAAACTTTTTCCACTTTTTCGACGGACATGCCGAGATTCTGCGCGATCAATTCCACCGAGCATGCCAGATAGCCGTCCTCGTTGATGTTCCAAATGATATACTCCCCGATGGTGATTTCCTCGTCATCCAGGCGCTGCATGTGCAATTGGGTGAGCAGATGCTCCGGCAGGGTCTCTTGTGAGGCCTCTTGCTGCTCGTACACTTCGACGCTGTTGTCGCGCGGCGCCCGGTATTCATAATTCTCTTCGTCGCCGAGAATGGCCTCCCAGTCGACATCGTCCTTCTCCGGATTTTCCTTGTCGCTCTCTTCGTTGATGTTGACTTCTGCCAGCGTTTCTTCGCGCGCGTCTTCTTCTTTTTGCTCAAGCTCGATTTCGATTTCGTCTTCCTGTTCCTGCTCCTGCTCGGTTTCCATCTCCATTTCATCCACGACTTCGAGCAGAGGATTTTGTTCGATCTCCATGCGCAGCTTTTGTTCGAGCATAATCGTCGGCAATTGCAGCAGGGAGGACAACAAGACTTGCTGCGGCGACTGCCGGAGCTGTTGACTCAATTTTTGCGATAAATTCAACATGACAAATGCATCTCCGAAATTCCTTTCATCTATCCAGACGAAACTTGTCTCCCAAGTAAAGTTTGCGCGCCTCCGGATCGTTGGCGAGAAACTCGGTCGTGCCGGATTTCAGCACGGTTCCTTCATACAACAAATACGCACGATCGGTGATCGACAGCGTCTCGTGCACATTATGATCCGTAATCAGCACGCCGATGCCGCGTTGTTTCAAGCCGCGCACGATTTCCTGAATATCTTCCACCGCGATGGGATCGACGCCGGCAAACGGCTCATCCAACAAAATAAATTTCGGATTCGTCACCAGTGCGCGCGTAATCTCAACGCGGCGACGCTCGCCGCCCGACAGCGTGTAGGCGTAGTTTTTGGCAAGATGCGAGATCGCCAATTCTTCCAATAATTCAGACAATCGCCGGCGCCGCTCACGCTGCGCCAGGGGCAGCGTCTCGAGAATCGCCAAAATGTTTTGCTCGACCGTAAGCCGGCGAAAGATGCTGGGCTCCTGGGATAGATAACCGACGCCAAGCTGGGCGCGGCGATACATCGGCATAGCCGTGACGTCAACATTCTCGAGAAATATCTTTCCTTCGGTCGGCCGGATCATGCCCGTGATCATGTAGAACGTCGTGGTCTTGCCGGCGCCGTTCGGACCCAGCAGGCCGACAATCTCGCCTTGCTTAACTTCGATCGAGACCTGGTTGACGACGCGCCGCTTATTATAGATTTTGACTAGACGTTCTGAACGAAGCATGCTACTATTATCATATTCGATGGCTCGAGCCTGCCGGGCAGCTTCAATTGCCCGTTTTTTTAATTTGCCCTCTTGAAGAACTGCCGGAATGGCTCGGGTTTGTTGGCTCATATTTGCCATTTGAAATCCCGGGGCTGCTCTGCACCAACACACGCTTCAGTTCTTTATCCTCAACGAAGAGAGTGATGCGATCACCCTGCACGCGGTTTGTGCCCTTCTCCCTGCCGTCCTCGATGACATAATACACACTTGTCGCTGTTTCTTCAACAACAACTTGCTCGGCCTGCTCATTTTTGAAGTACGTGGTGATGGCGCCGCCGGATAGCGCATTGATGCGCTGGCCGCTGCGCAGCGAATCGATTGCCGAGGTTGCCGTGGCGTTTCCTGAAACGACTGATTTCACGAGCCTCTGATCGTCGTTAAAAAATAACTCAATTGTCTCGCCTTTAGTTTCCTCGTCGTCGCGCCAAGCGACCGGCTGGCGTCTGAGTTCCAAGCGCTTTTCATCACGAAAATATTCCGCGTCGCCGCACCTCGCGCGCGTTTCTTGTCGCGTTATGACAACATTGTCGGTGACTTTGGCGCGGCTGCCGCCGCCAAACATTTCGATAATGTCGCCGGTGATGCGCATGTTCTCGGCGCCCAGCGAATCCAGCTCGACCAGCACCGGCGTGATCGTGGCTTTGGCATATTCATCGCGCCGGCGATATTCGGCTCTGCCGCAGGTGAGCCGCACACGCTTCTCGCGCTGCGTCATGATCACTTCCTGATCGGCAATGACCAGGCTGTCGCGTTCAAAGTAGGTGACTTTGTGGGCGGCCAATTCGCTGGACTCGTCATTCATAATGACGTTGCCAATGGCTTCCTGCACGCGGCGATCTTCAAAATAATTCACGCGTTCGGCGCGCAGGCGTTTCTTGCCCTCCTGCACATCAACATTCCCCAACAACTCGACAAGATTGCGTTCGGGAATTCGGCGCGCGCGGTCGCAAACGATTGCCAGGCTATCTTGCACGAACTTGACGTTGCCGATCAACTCCATCACGGCAAAGCCGCCCTCGATTACCGAGCGCCCGGAATCAGCGTGTACCAATTGCAGACGGCCTGGTTGCGTTTGCGCAAAACCTCTTGAGGTACCGCTCAGCAACAGCAACAAGCAGGCAAGAAAAAACCACTTCATTTTCAACCACGGCTGGCAACAAACGCCGCTGGCGCGGAAAAGACTTTGCGAATTGTCATGAGTACGCGTAAACATGCTCTTCACGCCGTGTTACCGATTCGGTAAATTCAGCCTCTTTTTGCTAATGCCCGATGGCTGTCGAATCGACCATTCTTTCATGGTGGCGTCGGATTCAAAGCCTTTGCCATAAAGAGAATCGCCCTTGGCTGTGGTGATGGTGACGAACTCGTCGCTCACAATTTTTTCACGCTGATTCAGCCAGCGCAATTTTTCGGTGCGCAGCGTCGTACCGCTGTCAGACACGACAATCACATTGCCCAAGGCTTCGACATCGTTGCTGTTTTCGTACAAAATGCCGCGCTCCGAAGTCAGCTTGGAAGAATGCTCGCCCCTTTTACCGTAAAAATCAACCACGACGCCTTCATCGAACAAAACGCGATGCTCTTTCGCGTATTTTGACATATGACCGTATTGCACGATGGCTGCCACGCGGCCTGCGCTTGTGACCGTAACCTTGCTATTCCAGCCTTCCTGCTCCGGCCCGTCAAATCCTTTTGGCGTGCTGGCCGTTTGCGGGGATGACTGGCAACCGGCAAACAGGAGGGCGAAGGCAATCATTGTCACGACATCTTTTTTCATGGCAAACACATCATAAGAATCGCCGATTGCTGAGTGCTGTCGAAGCCATGTGGAAATTGGCCTCAAACCGGCATTTTTGTTTTCCAGCGCTCATGCATCCACACCCATTGCTCAGGATGGGCGCGGATAAAACTTTCCACGGCTTTCGAGCATCGTTCCACATTCACAACGCGATCGGCCTTGGCATCGCCGGTTTGTTGCAGTGCAATCTCCGGCCGGATTTCAATGGTGTGTGAAGAATCGTCATTCATCCAAATCGCGAGCGGCACGAGCGGAGCTTGCGTGCGCTCGGCGAAAATCACCGGACCAACAGGCGTGTAAGCCGGGTGGCCAAAGAAGTCAACAAATTCGCCGTCGACGCGCGTATCCTGATCAATCAGAATGCCCAGCACGCCGCCGGATTTCAGCCAGCGCAACATTTCGCGCGCCGCGCCCGCATGCCGGGGAATGTTTTGGTAACCCGCGAGGTTGCGTTCCTTCACCAAAATTTCATCGAGGCGCGGGTCATAAAGCGCGGTGCCAACCACGGCTAGCGGATAGCGCTGTGCAATGAAGGCCGCCATCAATTCCCAACAACCGATATGGCCGGTGATGCAAATCACACCCTTGCCTTTGGCCAGCGCCGCTTCGAGATGCTCGCGGCCAACCAATGCCACGCGACGGTCGAGGCCATCCCGCAACAATCGCCGCAGGCGTATGGCCTCAGCGGCATTGCGTCCCAAGGCGCGAAAACAGCTTTTCGCCAAACTCACGATCTCAGCTTCACGGGAGTTTTCGCCAAATGCGAAACGCAAGTGCCGCAACGTTTTTTCACGTTCTTTGCGCAACACATGAAAAGCGAAAAGCCCCAGGCGATCAAAGAACAGCAGCGCTACTCGCCGCGGCACCCGGCGCATCAGCCACAGCAAAACTCGAATGAACCAATAAATCGCGCCATTTTTGAGACGTTTCCCAAGGGGTTTTTGGTTCATGGCGAAACTAAAGATGGCAGTGAAATCATGAGGTGATGCTGCAATGCAAATTTGCCATCCGAAATATTCATATTCGCAATGTCTTGGTCTCAATCGAACCGGATTTCCCATTCATGCTTCCCCCTCAAGCAATTCCCGCCTTTAGTAAATCGTGCAAATGCACCATACCCACCGGGCGATGCTCGGCGTCGACGATGATCATCTGCATGATGTCATGCTCTTCCATGATCTCCAGCACTTTTGCGGCGAGCGTGCCGGCGTGTACAGATTTCGGAGCTGGCGTCATAAGTTGTCGCGCAGCCAAATCATGCACATCTTGTTTGTGCCGCAACAGCCGCCGTAAATCGCCGTCGGTAATAATGCCGACGAGTTTGCCATTTTCATCGATGACACACGTTGCGCCAAAGCGTTTGCTGGTGATTTCCAAAATAACTTCATCCAACGAGGCTGCGAGTCCCACACGTGCAACGCGATCGCCGGTGTACATGACGTCATCAATCCGCAACAGCAGTTTCCGCCCCAACGTGCCGCCCGGATGGCGCAGCGCAAAATCCTCTTGTGTGAAGTGACGCTTCTCCAGCAAAGCGACCGCCAGGGCGTCGCCCAGAGCGAGCGTGGCCGTTGTGCTCGCGGTCGGCGCAAGATCGTGCGGGCAGGCTTCGCGCTTCACGCTGATATCTAAAATCACGTCCGCACGCGCGGCAATCGGTGAATGCGGATTCGCCGTCATGACAATGACCGGAATCCCAAGCCGTTTAAACAGCGGGATGAGCAGATAGAATTCATGCGTTGTGCCGCTTTTGGAAATGCAAATCACGGCATCCCCGGGCATCACCATGCCGAGATCGCCGTGTGCGGCCTCCGCGGGATGCACGAACATCGCGGCTGTGCCGGTGCTTGACAATGTTGCCGCGATTTTTTGGGCGATGATGCCGCTTTTACCGATGCCCGAAACGATCACCCGGCCTTTGCAGTCAAAGAGCAAGTTTACTGCCTGTTCGAAGTTGGCGTCGATGCGGCTTTCGAGGGCGGCAACGGCCTCGGCCTCGATGCGGATCACTTCGCGAGCGAGCTGGATAAGTGAAGACATGAACAATCAATGATTCGCGTCATGCTGATGGAATCAGGCGAGGTGAAAACCTTTCGTTCAAGCGCGGGTTGAGCTTGTCGAAGCCCGATCTTTGCGTTTTGCGCCTTTCGACGAAGCCTGCCGAAGGACAGTCGAGCCGGGTTTCGCCGAGTCTGAATTTTGATACGCGGCGCGCTTCCCGCGCCTCAAAAGAGACCCGGGGAATGACTGTAATAATTTTCACCAATATTTATGGGATGCTTCTGCGATCGTCTTCGCCTGTTCCAATAATGCTTCCAGCTTGTCGAGCGGCCATTGGCTGGCGGCATCACATTTGGCCTCCGCAACATTGGGATGCGCTTCGATAAACAATGCATCACAGCCGGCTGCTACTCCGGCGCGCGTGAGCGCCGGCACAAACTGCGGTTTGCCGCCGCGCGGATCAGACGAGGGCAAGCCATACACGCGCACCGAATGCGTGGGATCGAACATCACCGGATAACCGAGGTTGCGCATGGTCACCAGCGAACGCATATCGACCACCAGATTGTGATAACCAAAACAAGCGCCGCGCTCGGTGAGAATAATATTACGATTGCCCGCGCGCTCGATTTTTTGAATGACATTGCGCATGTCGCCGGGATCGAGAAACTGGCCCTTTTTCACATTAACGACCCGGCCGGTTTTTGCCACGGCGAGTGTCAGCGTCGTTTGCATGCACAGATAAGCCGGAATCTGAATCACATCCAAAACTTCGGCGCAGGCGTCGGCGTCGTGGGCATCGTGAATATCCGATAAGACGGGAATGTGAAACTGTTCTTTTATTTTGCGCAGCATCGCGAGCCCCGCCTTCAAGCCCGGACCTTGATAACTCAATTCCGAGGAACGGTTGTCTTTGAGATAAGAGGACTTGAAGATCAGCGGGAAACCGAGCTTCTCTGCAATGGCACAAATGCGCTCGGCGGCCGTCATCATGGTTTTTTCGTCTTCGATCACACACGGCCCGCAAATCAGCGCCATCGGATGGTCACCGCCAATTTTCAGCTTGCCGACTTCCACGACTCGCGTCATTTTGTTTCTCTTTTGATCATGCTTTTCATTTAACTAGGCCCATTCCAAAAACCACCACAGAGTCGCGGAGTTCGCAGAGTGAGATTGCGTGAATTCTCAGCGAACGCTGCTTCGCCGCGGTGAATTTGACATAGTCAGGTTAAAATCCCTATCATTTCAAGGAACTGGGTTTCGGGGCTGATATCACTTGCATTCAAATTTTATTGCTGCAATTGCACCAATGATGGTTGTACAGGTTCTGGCGGTGGTTTCGCAAAAACTCCAGAACCTCATCTGTATTCAGCATCGTCATTTCTCCTGTTTCGCCATATCCAAAGGGAACTGCGGCTTACTTTCTCGCAAACTCCAACGCGGCCCGCACGAAATCCCGGAATAGCGGGTGCGGCCGCAACGCGCGCGAACGCAGTTCCGGATGAAATTGCACGCCCACGAACCACGGATGATTTTCCAATTCCATGATTTCGACGAGTTTGGTTTCGGGATTGATGCCGCTCACTTTAAAGCCCCGTTCTTGCAACTGCGGCAAATAGCGATTGTTCACTTCCCAGCGATGGCGATGGCGCTCATAAATAACCGATTCGCGATACGCCGCATGCGCGCGTGTGCCGGACTTGAGCTCGCAGCGGTAGGCGCCCAAACGCATTGTGCCGCCCATCTGCTTGATGTTGACCTGTGTCTCCATTTTGTCGATCACGGGATGAGGCGTTTGTTCCTCGAACTCCGTGCTGTTGGCCTGCAAACCGCACACATTGCGGCTGAATTCGATTACCGCGCATTGCATGCCAAGACAAATGCCCAAAAACGGAACTTTCTGCTCACGCGCCGTTTGAATCATTTTGATTTTGCCTTCGACGCCGCGGCTACCAAAGCCGGGCAAAACCACCAGGCCGTGCGTGTTCTTGAATTCCGGCGGCACACCATTCTGCTCGACTTTTTCGGTGTCGATCCAATGCAATTCCACATGCGCATCATTCGCCACTCCGGCGTGCACAAATGCTTCGGAGATGCTTTTATAAGAATCTTTCAGGCCGATATATTTGCCGCACATGGCGATGTTGACCGTGTGCCGGGGATTTTTGATTTTGTCGACGAGTTGCCGCCATGCCGCAAGATCAACGCGGCGGCTCGCGCCGCTTTCGCCTTGGTGAAGCTGCAGGCGCTGCTCGATGATGTTGCCCAAGCCCTGCTCTTCGAAGATCAGCGGAATTTCATAAATCGAAGAGACATCGCAGGCTTCGATGACGCATTCTGCCGGCATGTTGCAGAACAGCCCGATTTTCTTGCGCAAGTCATACGACAGATGGCCTTCCAGGCGGCACAACAGAATATCCGGTTGAATGCCGATCTCGCGCAGTTTGGTCACAGAATGCTGCGTCGGCTTGGTCTTCAACTCGCCCGAGGCGCGAATGTAGGGCACCAGCGTCAAATGAATGTTGAGGCAATTCTCGACGCCGGTCTCAAGACGAAACTGCCGGATCGTTTCCAGAAACGGCAAGCTTTCGATGTCGCCCACGGTGCCGCCGACTTCCGTAATCACGACATCGTAAACGCCGTTGCCGCGGGCAACTTCCAGAATGCGGTTCTTGATTTCATCCGTGATGTGCGGAATCACCTGCACCGTGTTGCCGAGATAGTCGCCGTGGCGTTCTTTCGTAATCACGTTGTAATAGATCTGGCCGGTGGTGGCATTGTTCTTCCTCGACATATCCACGTCGATGAAGCGCTCATAATGGCCGAGATCGAGATCGGTTTCCGCGCCATCGTTGGTGACGAACACTTCGCCGTGCTGATAGGGACTCATCGTGCCGGGATCGATATTGATATAGGGATCCAGCTTGAGCATCGTCACGTTGAGTCCTCGCGCTTTCAGCAAAACGCCGATCGCCGCGGAGGCTACACCCTTCCCCAAAGCCGAAACCACTCCGCCGGTGATGAAGATGTACTTGGTGTTCATGTTCGGCATCACACTTTCTTTCCTGGTTACAAAATCTGATGGTTTAACGGCTTTTGGTTGTTCAAGAGCAATCCGGGAATCTCCTGCTCGAGAGCTTGCAAGACCCAAAAACTAAAATGCCAAAATTATCTTTTCAAACCTCTCAGGCTGCGCAGTACGGTTTCGAGATCGGCAGGCGTGTCGACGCTCTTGCCGTCATATTCAGTGCGCGCCACGTGAATTTTGACGCCGCGCTCGAGCAGGCGCAATTGCTCGAGACGCTCGACGCGCTCGAGATGGCCGGGCGGCCATTTCACAAATTTCATCAACAACTCATGGCGAAAAACATAAATGCCGATATGCTTGAGATATTGATGCGATTCCAGCCATGCTTTGCCGAAGGCGGCGTCGCGGCAAAACGGAATGGGCGAGCGCGAGAAATAAAGCGCCGTGTGATCTTGCGCCAGCACGACTTTCACCGTGTTGGGATCGTGCAATTCCTCGGCGCGCGCGATCGGGCACGCCAGGGTGCTGAACTCCGCATTGCCATCACTGAGAACGACGCTGACTGCCAAATCGATCGCCGCCGGGTCAATCAACGGCTCGTCGCCTTGAATATTCACCACAAGATCAGGCGCAGGCCGGATTGTGCTTGCGACCTCCGCGATGCGATCACTGCCGCTCGCATGCTCCGTGCTCGTCATGACAGCACGGCCGCCGAATCTCTCAACAGCTTCCGCAATGCGATCGTCATCCGTGGCGACGCACAATTCATGCAAGGTGGCCGATTGGCTCGCACGTTCGTAAACCCATTGAATCATCGGGCGATCCAACAAGGTCGCCAGCGGCTTGCCCGGAAATCGCGTCGCAGCAAAACGCGCCGGAATGACGCCTAATACCTTCATGCACAATCCTCGTCAATGATCGTTGCGGTGGCGGTTTGAATATGCCGCGCACGAATCTTTTAGCCGATGACTTTGGGAACGCTGAAATATCCCATTTTTTGCGCCGGCGCATTTTGCAAAATATCTTGTGCGCTGTTCTCTTGCGCGACTTTATCGGCGCGAAAGACATTGTACAAATCCAGCACGTGGGAGGTGGCCGGAACTTCCGCAACATCAAGCTCTTTAAGTTGTTCCATGTAGCCGACAATGGCATCCAACTCTTGCGCGATCTTCGGCAATTCTTCTTCTTCGAACCGGAGCTTTGCCAGCTTCGCCAGGTGCTTTACCTCGTCAATTGAGATTGCCATTTCAATAGGTCAATTGTTGCAATGAAGTAAGAATTGGCGCAACCTTTGCTAAACAACAGCGCACTAATTTAATATTAGCCGCGTCATTGTCAAGTTTTAATCCCGACTTAATGGCATGAGTTTTGTTGTTTATTGAAGTTAAGCAAAGTATTTAAAAACTTTTATTCAAGGGGGCGAACGGAAAGATTTGAGGGATGACACTTCAAGTGCGTCGTTCTACAAAGAAGGGTAACCGTGCATTAGCGTTCAAGCGCATGAACATTTCAAAACGAAAAGCCTCCACCGGCGGTGATCAACTTGCCCTCGGAAGAATTTCCCACACCAATAGCGAAAGTAAAAATGCGATAAATTGGCGCGAACCATATGCCGCCGCCCAGGCTCGTGTGCAAATCTTTCCAATCACTAAAATCATCTTCATTCAGCCAGACGCGGCCGGCATCGCCAAAGAAAAAGACGCCGAAATCCGTGGGAAAAACCACTTTCGTGCGAAACAGAAACGCGCGCATCTCGGCGCTGCCATAAGCCGAGGCCTCGCCGCCAAAACGTTCGCGCCGAAAACCGCGCAACGTTCCGTTGCCGCCGATATACGCTGCTTCGTAATAAGGGAAAGCGCCCCAGATTTTTTCACCGCCGGCACGAAAGGCAAATGTGATCGGTTTCACGGGCGAGAAATAAAGCCAGGCTTCCGCGAAACTTTTGGTAAAAGAGCTGTCATTGTCAAATGCTTTGGGGAAATGCGCAACACCAGCGCCAAGATAAACACCTTTGGAGGTGGCGACCGGAAGATTGCGCAGGTCAACTTCAAAGCGGCCGCTCAGTTCGAGCAGAGACGCCACCTCGACGCCGTAAGGCCTGCTTTGCTCGACGAACGTATCGTCTTTAAAATCGGTATTGAGATATTTGAAAGCGCCGGCCACGGCAAGATGCGTGCGCGGGTTTAGGTCAAAGCGCAGCGAAGGTTTTAAGGCGAATTCATGCGAACGGACCTGATAAAAATCGATCAGGTCGTTTGAACCGGCAATGCTTTGCGAACGCGGCGCCTGATTGCCCAGTCCGTGAAAGTTACGCACTTCGCGCGGTACTGCGGCGTTGGCTTCCAGGCCCAGCCGCACGCCCGTGAAGATATCGACAAAATCGCCGGTGTAACGCACGCGAAACGCGCCGGTGGCAAAGGCAAAGTTGCCGCGGAATGTCATCTTGTAATCATAGGGATTTTTTCGAAAGGCATAATGATACAGCGCCTGGCCGTGTCCAATAAACAAACCGTCGTCCGGCGTATACGCCAGAAACGGTATCGGCTTGGCTTCGAAGCCGTAATCCGGCTTCAGCGGTTTGTCCTCATGGCGATTCACAAGCGAATCGGCCTTGCCGAGCCGCAATTGTGTATTACTGCCCTTGGTAATCTGCGTGTTGGCCGCTGTGTCGTAGACGACGGTCTTGCCTTTTCCCTGATCAATAATTTCATCTTCTCCTTTGCCGCCGATAATGCGCACCGCGATGCTTTTGCGCGCGTTGCCGCTGAGCACGACTTTGTCTTTGCCGCCCATCATAAACAGGCGAACCTCGCGCGTCTCCGCGCGTTTGAAGGTTCGGTGCCACAGCAAATCATCTTTCTTTTCGCCGGTGTCCTTGTCATACTTGAAAATCTTTATCGTCATCGTCTCATCGCTCTCGCGATTGATTTCAGCATACTCCGGCTTGTCGCTCATTTTGATTTCAACATATTTCGCGAGATTGCGATAATACTCGTGCGCTGCCGTCTTCATAAAATCACGCCGTTGCTTGAGTTTATTAGCCAGCGCCGGGCCGCTGATGCGGTAGACGGGTTCGGGCAGTTGGCGCGTGGCATGATCGAGCACGGAATCGGTAAGACTCGCAACAAACGTGGCTACGATGCTTTGAAACTCTTCGGCTGAAAGCCGGGGCAAAAATTTGCGATCGGTATGGCGTCCGGAATACGTCAAACTCACGATATCCGGCTTGTGCTTGGCAAAATTTTCAAGCTGCTTCACCACGTAGCGTTGTTCGGCAAATGACGGGAATAAGCCGTCAAGCTTGGCAAATGCCTGATCGCGATCGCGCGGGATCGGTTGCCAGATTTTTTTCTTGCCCTCCTCAAAACGCGCCCAGCGCCATTGATCGGGATGGCGATCCCAATCGCCCAGAAAAATATCCAACAAACGCGCGCGCAAATAGGCTTGCGCATCAACATAATCATCATTGTCTTCTTGCAGCTCAAGAAACAAATCATCCGAGCCGACAATTTTTTTCGCGCCGGCAAAACCGGGCTGCCCATCGGGGCCATCTTCCGGGCGCTCCTCGATAAAGCCGAGCATGTTTGCGAATTCTTCGCGGAATTCACCCAGGCGCGGATCGTCCGGTAAAATGACGAGAATGGGGTTGACATGCAGCACGCCGACGGCATTGGCAATCGCAGGCACGACGAGCGCGGCATACGGATGCGCGCTGCTGATTTGATCCTGTACAATATCTTCCGCAACCGTCTCGCGCAACTCGGGCGGCAGCGTTGCGCCGGGATTTTTATCCAGCGAACGAAACGCGAACTCTCGGCCATCGCCGGCATCAAACCGCAGCGACTTGGTTTGCATGCCGCCGCCTTTTTTCGTGGGCGTCAGGCCGCCGGCAAATGTGTTCAGGTCGAGCCTCGGCACGGTGATCGGCGTCGTCCAAACCTCGCGATAGTGCGCACCGAAGAAAAAATTGTGCAACCCGCTACGTTTGTAGCGGCTGCCCGGCACGCGCACTTCACCGTTAGCATCGGAAGAAACAGCGGCATCTTGTTGTGCATTCGCCGCACGAATCGACAAAACCATGCCAAGCAGGAGCAAGGCGGTTACAAAATAGCGTGGCATCTTGAACCTTTCACATCTGATAAGGATGAATTCCTTGTTTGGTTGATTTGTGTATTCTACTATCGCCGCTTGTTTCTTGTGCAAGACGGAATATCAATGCCGCAGTCGAGCTTGATCAATTTCAGCCAATGGGAATGAATGGCGACAATAAGCCAAACCCCTTGTGAAAAGTCAAGAGGAAAGCTTGCAAGAAGCAAACGGGCTGCGGGCCGGCGGATAATCATGCTCACCAGTCACGGAGGCTGTTCACGATAATTAAAATTGTCTGGCGTTTGCCGGGATTCGCCAATACTCCCTTGCATTTCCAAGCTCGGTTTTGTACCTTGCCGCGTTATTTTTGTCAGCGCGCACAAATTCCTCTCGCAAATCGCTGTAAAAATCACCCTCACCGATCAGGAGCCGGCCATGCCAGCCAAAACCGCCTCTGCCCCTGCCGAATCAAAGCAGGTTTCATCAAACACGAACGGCCAAAACTCGCCTGGCGCAAACGCCGAGCCGGAATTGAGCCGCGACGACGTGCTCGCTCTGCGCAAAGAATATTTGCCCACTGCCACCTTCATGTATTACCGCGAGCCGATCAATCTCGTGCGCGGCCATATGCAATATCTTTACGACGAAACCGGACGGCAGTATCTCGACGCGCTCGGCGGCATCGTCACGATCAGCGTGGGACACTGCCACCCTGAGGTGATTGCCAAAACTAAAGCGCAAATCGACAAATTGCAGCACGCGACCACAATCTATTTGCATCCTGCGATGCCGCTGCTGGCGAAGAAACTCGCCGAAAAAATGCCTGCCCCAGATTTGAAAGTGACATTCTTCACCAACTCCGGCAGCGAGACGAATGATTTGGCCATTACCATGTCGCGTTTGTTCACCGGCAATCTCGACGTGCTGGCGTTGCGCAACGGGTATCACGGCGCGAGCCTCGCAACCATGAGTCTGGTCGGCCACAGCACGTGGAAGTACCCGATTCCGACCACCGGCAATATTCATCATGTTTCGCCGGGCTACTGCTACCGCTGCCCCTTCAACAAAACTTATCCCGAATGCGACGTGCAATGCGCGCGCGACGTTGAAAGCGTGATCAAACACAACACCAGCGGCAAAATCGCGGCCTTCATCGGCGAACCGATTCAAGGCGTGGGCGGCACGGTGACGCCGCCGCCGGAATATTTCAAGATTGTTTATGACATCGTCAAAAGATACGGCGGTTTGTACATTGCCGATGAAGTGCAAACCGGTTTCGGCCGCACCGGCAAGCATTATTGGGGCATTCAAAACTGGGGCGTGACGCCGGATGCCATCACCATGGCAAAGGGCCTGGGCAACGGCGTGCCGATCAGCGCAGTGACCACGCGCCGCGAGATCGCCGATGTCATGTCGCAAAAAATTTGGTTCAACACGTTTGGCGGCAATCCCGTTTCAATGGCGCAAGGATTGGCAACGCTGGAAGTGATCGACAAAGACGGCACGCAAGCCAATGCCGAGAGGGTGGGTAATTATTTAAAAGAAAAACTCACGGCGTTGATGGATAAACACCGCTTGATCGGCGAAGTGCGCGGCCTGGGCTTGATGCTCGGCGTGGAGCTGGTGAAAGATCGCAAAACCAAAGAGCCGGCCACGAGCGAAACTGCCGAAGTCATGGAACGCACGAAAAACAACGGCCTGCTCATCGGCAAAGGCGGCTTGTTCGGCAACACCCTGCGCATCAAACCGCCGATGTGCATTACGAAGGGCGATGCGGATTTTGTGTGCGAGGTGTTGGACCGGGTGATTGGGGAAGTGGAAACAAACAAGGCTTGAGGAAGGAATTACTTCAGGAAATTGACGTAATCATAAATTTGATTATGATGGCCGATAAAACGAAGCTCGGCAACGTCTGGTCCGGCGAATTTGAAAACGATGCGATAGTTGAGGTCAACGCGAAAGCTCCAAACCTCGCGCGCTTTTGGATGAAGCTTCTCAGTGCGCAGGGTGGAGTGAAAAGGGTTCTGTTTGAAAAGCTCGGTCTTTTGCGCGGCCTTGCGCTGAATCTTTTTATCGAGAGCTTTGAAGAGACTGTCGAAAGTTTTGGTTGTAATAATCTGCATTATTCCCCAATGAGCTCGAACAAGCTTTTTCTTTTGGTGATTCGCCCCGCACGATGATCTTTGTCAGATTGTTGCAAGAGTTTCAGGAAGTCTTTATGAAAAAAACCAAAAGCGTTGCAAAAGCGTTCGAATTCGTCGCGGCTGATTTCAAGGCGAATTTTGCCGTTTTTGGCTTTGCTGACCTGGGCTGTTAACTTGGTTGGCATAAATTTTCTCCGGTAATTTTATTTGCACAAAACTAACGAAGAATCGTTCGAAATGCAATGGAGAATTCAGTTTCTTAGTTTTCCGGCATCGGCAAGCGCGGCCTGTTCGGCAACACCCTGCGCATCAAACCGCCGATGTGCATTACGAAGGGTGACGCGGATTTTCTGTGCGAGGTGCTGGATAAAGTTTTGGGGGAAGTTGAGGCGGCGTAATTTCAAACTTGCTTTTTTGTGAGAGTGAATACATGGCCGTTCCCGATTATCAGAGTATAATGTTGCCATTGCTTCAGTTCGCACACGAACGGGAAGCAGAGTTCTCCAAAGATGATGCTGTAAACGATTTGGCCACGCGCCTCGACCTTACAGATGATGATTTGAAAGAAATGCTCCCAAGCGGCATTCAGAGCACATTTGTAAACCGGCTTAGCTGGGCGGCAACTTATCTAAAAAAAGCGGGGCTACTGGAAGCAACCCGCCGAGGGTTTTATCAAATAACCCCGCGTGGCGAAGGGCTACTCAAGAAAAAGCCAACAGCCATCAATGTAAAGACACTGCGCCAATATCCCGAATTCCTTGAGTTCCAACAACTCAAAGGTACACGAAGTGGAGAGAAAAGAAATACAGTCAAAGAATCTAGTGACAATGGAGTGGTTACTCCTTCTGAAGCTCTTGAAAACGCTTATGAAAACCTGCGTAACGAGTTGGTTGATGAACTGCTGACAAAACTCAAACAATTATCCCCAGCATTCTTTGAAAGAATTGTTGTTGAATTGCTCGTAAGAATGGGGTACGGCGGATCGCGCGCAGACGCAGGAAAGGCAATTGGAAAAAGCGGCGATGGAGGGATCGATGGCATCATCAAAGAAGACAAGCTTGGGCTGGATGTCTTGTATATTCAGGCGAAAAAGTGGAGCAACAATCCTGTTGGTCGACCCGATGTCATGCAATTCGCCGGCGCACTTCAAGCACAAAAGGCAAACAAAGGAATCTTTATTACGACTTCTCGATTCACCGACGAGGCGAGAAATTATGTTTCTCAAATCGGAAGCAAGATTGTCTTAATTGATGGCGAAGAACTAGCGCATTTTATGATCGATTATGATGTCGGAGTATCAACTGTATCTCAGTACCCTGTGAAGAAAATCGATTCCGATTTCTTTGATGAGAGCAATTGATTTTGTTTTGCATTTTTTGTTCTAGAAAACGAAAAAATAGAAACGCCATTCACCCATGCCCCAATACCTAGCCTTCCTCCGCGCCATCAATGTTGGCGGCCACACGGTGAAGATGGAGCAGCTTCGCCGGTTGTTTGAAGCGCTCGGTTTCGCCAACGTTGAGACGTTCATTGCCAGCGGCAACGTCATCTTCGCTTCGCCCTCAAAAAGCGCGAAGGCGTTGGAGAAGAAGATCGAAAAACATTTGCACGAAAGCTTGGGCTACGAAGTCGCGACGTTTGTGCGCACCACTGCTGAACTTGCGGCGGTCGCGCAGTACCAACCCTTCAGCGCAAACGAACTGAATGACAAAGGCAACAAGTTGTACATTGCTTTCACGGCAGACCCACCGAGCACCGCCGTAAAGCAAAAGCTTTTAGCGAGCGTTACGGAAACCGACGAGTTCCACATCCATGGCCGCGAAGTTTATTGGCTCTGCCGCAAGCAATTTCACGAGTCCAAATTCTCCGGCGCGCTGCTCGAAAAAATTTTAGGCATGCCCGCCACCGTGCGCAATTCGACAACGGTGCAAAAGATGGCGGCGAAGTATAACAAAACATTTTGAACGCGGATGCCGCAGATTGACGCAGACAAGAATCAGCGAAGTCTGCGTGATCCGCGTATTATAAAAATTCACAGGAGAACACCATGTCAAAACTCCTCATTCGCGGCGGTGAAATTCTCACCGGCACCGATCGCTATCGCGCCGACGTTTATTGCGAAGACGGGATCATTCGCGCGATTGGCGATAAAATCGATGCGCCCAGCGGCGCTGAAGTCGTCGACGCGGGCAATCAACTCGTCATGCCTGGCGGACTCGATCCGCACGTGCATATGGCTTTGCCTTTCATGGGCACGGTGAGCGCGGATGATTTCGAATCGGGCATGATTGCCGGCATTTGCGGCGGCGTGACTTCGATCATCGACTTTTGCATTCCGAACCCGAATCAATCGCTACTCGACGCGCTCAAAGATTGGGATGAGAAAGCGAAGATAGCGGTCGCGGATTATTCGTATCACATGGCGATCACATGGTGGGGCGAGCAGGTTTCGAAAGAGATGGAGATCGTTGCGGCCGATCGCGGCATTACCAGCTTCAAACATTTCATGGCCTACAAAGGCGCGTTGATGCTGAATGACGATCAAATCTATCACAGCTTTGCGCGCATCAAAGAGTTGGGCTGCATGGCCACGATTCACGCGGAGAACGGCGACGTTGTGTGGAATCTGCAACGCAAGCTGCTCTCCGAAGGTAAAACCGGTCCGCAGTATCACGCAGCCTCGCGGCCGCCCGAGGTGGAAAGCGAGGCCACGAATCGCATCATTCGTATTGCGGAGGTCGTCGGCATTCCGGTTTATATCGTACATATGTCATGCAAAGCCGCGCTCGATGCCGTGATTGCGGCGCGCTTGCGCGGACAGCGTCACGTGTTCGCCGAATCGTTGATCAATCATCTTTTGCTCGATGACAGCGTTTATCAAAAGCCGAACTTCGAAGCCGCCGCGTATGTGATGAGTCCACCGTTTCGCCCGAAAGGCAATCCCGAAGCGTTGTGGGACGGCATCAAAGCGGGCATGATTCAAACGACGGGCACGGATCATTGCGCGTTTACCATGGCGCAGAAGGCGATGGGCAAAGATAATTTCACGATGATTCCTAATGGCTGCGCCGCGATTGAAGATCGCATGAGTTTGTTGTGGCATCACGGCGTGAACGGCGGACACATCAGCGCGCATGAGTTTGTGAATCTCTTCACCACCAATGCGTGCCGCATCTTCGGCATGTATCCGCGCAAAGGCGCGATTGCCATCGGCTCCGATGCAGACCTCGTTGTGTTCGACACGAAGAAGTCGCGCACGATCAGCGCGAAGACGCAGCATCACAAAATTGATCGCAGCATCTTCGAAGGTTTTCAAGTGACCGGCTGTCCCTCGCATGTGATTGCGAACGGCAAGCTGGTTTATAAAGATGGCGACGTGCGCGCGCAAAAAGGCGCGGGGAGGTTTATTCCGCGCAAGAGATTTAACGAGAGTATGTGATCGAAAACAAAAGCATCAACCGCGAAGGGCGCAAAGCTCGCAAAGTTTTCGCTAAGAAAGTCATTGAATTTTGTTGCGCCCTTCGCGTCTTTGCGGTGAAATCTTTTACGTTCGAACGATTTCCAAAGCAGGGTTCTTATGGCCATTCAACCGACTCGCCTCAATTCCGAACAGCTCGAAAAAAACTTCGCCGATATCGCGCCGGCATTGAGCCGCAATGAAGCGCTGCTCGAAGCCTCGCGTTGTTTGTTCTGTTACGATGCGCCGTGCATGCGCGCATGCCCCACGCACATCGACGTGCCGAAATTCATTCGCCAAATTTTGGATCGCAATCCGCTCGGCGCGGCGCGCACGATTTTTTCACAGAATATTTTGGGCGGCGCTTGCGCGCGGGCGTGTCCGACCGAAGTGTTGTGCGAAGGCGATTGCGTGCTGAATGGTTTGAATGAGAAGCCGATTCAAATCGGATTGCTGCAACGTTATGCGACGGATCATGCAATGGCAAAGGGCATACAGTTTTTCAAACACGGGCCGGCAACGGGAAAGCGAGTCGCCGTCATCGGCGCAGGGCCGGCGGGACTCGCGTGCGCGCACGAGCTTGCCAAGCATGGCGTTGAGGCAATCGTCTTCGAGGCCAAAGACGTGGTGGGCGGACTCAATTCGTATGGCATTGCCGCATATAAAATGACGACAGATTTTGCGCTCGCCGAAGTTGATTACGTGAAGCAGATCGGCTTTGAGATTCGCACGAGCACGCCGATTGGAAAAGATTTACCCGTTACAAAGCTGCTCGCCGATTACGACGCGGTTTTTCTCGGTGTGGGATTGGGCAAGACCGCCGCGCTCGGAATCGAGGGCGAAGAACTTACCGGCGTTTATGAAGCATTGGATTTCATCATGCCCACGCGCTTGCAAAAGATGCAAGAGTGCGTGATTGGCGAAAACGTGCTCGTCATCGGCGCGGGCAACACGGCGATCGACGTAGCGACTGCCGCGCGGCGGCTTGGTGCAAGCTCGGTAACAATCGTTTATCGTCGCGGCGAAGCGGAAATGCCGGCATTCAAATATGAATATGAATTGGCAAAAGCCGATGGCGTGAAATTTCTCTGGCACACTGTGCCTCAAAAAATTGTTGGTGAGAATGGCAAAGTTGTAGGCTTGCAATGCGTGAAAGCCAAGCCGAGCGCGAAAGACGCGAAGCTCGAAATGCTTACCGGTTCGGAGCACACGCTGGCGTGCGATATGGTCGTTGCCGCGCTCGGACAAGAGCCGCTTTATGAGCTTTACAAAACCATTCCCAATCTCAACGTACAAGGAAAAAAAGTCATCATCGATGCACACACGGGCGCGACTTCCGTGAAAGGCTTGTTTGCCGGCGGCGATTGCGTGAACGGCGGCGGCGAGGTTGTTGATGCGGTGGAAATGGGGAAGATTGCAGCGAGGGGGATAACGAAATACCTCTGCGCGTGAAATAAATCAATGCCATCAGCGTGAATAAGAGTCTCGTTAGCAATAATATGAGGTGTCCCCATGCCCGATCTTTCCATAAACTTCTGCGGTATCAAATCGCCCAATCCGTTTTGGCTGGCTTCCGCGCCGCCGACGAACAGCGGCTATCAAGTGGCGCGCGCGTTTGACGCGGGTTGGGGCGGCGCCGTTTGGAAAACGATTGGCGAGACCATCGTCAACGTGAGCAGCCGCTATTCCGCAGTGCATTATGCCAGTCAAAAAGTGATGGGCTTGAACAACATTGAACTCATCACGGACCGCTCGCTCGAGGATAATCTCCGCGAGATTCGCGACATTAAAAAGCGTTATCCCAACAACGCGCTCATTGTCTCGTTGATGGTGGAATCAAAGCGCGAAGCGTGGCATGAGATCGTCAAGCGCACGGAAGACACGGGATGCGACGGCCTCGAACTCAACTTTGGCTGCCCGCACGGCATGAGCGAACGCGGCATGGGCTCCGCGGTTGGACAAGTGCCCGACTATGCTTGTCAAATCACCGAATGGGTGAAAGAAGTTGCAACCACGCCGGTGATGATCAAGCTCACGCCGAACATCACGGATATTCGCTACATCGCGCGCGCGGCGGTGCGCGGCGGCGCGGATGCGCTCTCAATGATCAACACCATCAACTCGATTACGAGCATCGATCTCGACACGTTTGTGCCGCGGCCTGCGGTGCGCGGCCACTCTTCGCACGGCGGCTATTGCGGCCCGGCAGTGAAGCCGATTGCGCTCAACATGGTGCATTCCGTCGCTGCGGACGTGGATGCGCCGCGTCGCGTTCCAATTAGCGGCATTGGAGGCATTCAGAGTTGGAGTGATGCGGTGGAATTCATGCTGCTCGGCGCGACGAGCGTGCAAGTTTGCACAGCAGTAATGCATTACGGCTTTCGCATCGTGGAAGGCATGATCGAGGGTATGGAAAATTGGATGCGCGAGAAGGGCTTCAACAAAACGACGGACTTCATCGGCAAGTCATTGCAGCATGTTGCGGATTGGGGCGACCTCGACCTCAACTATGCGATCAAAGCCAATATCAATCAGCAAACCTGCATTCATTGCGGCTTGTGCTACATCGCGTGTGAAGACGGTTGTCATCAAAGCATTCGCATGGAGCGGCGCAACGGCGCGAACTATTACGAAGTGAAAGAGGACACCTGCGTGGGCTGCAACATGTGCATGATCGTGTGCCCGGTGGAAAGCTGCATTACGATGCTTGATCGTAGTAAAAGTTCAAGTGAGATGTCGTGGAAGCAGTATCAAAAACTATTGGCGGAAGGTAAAATTGCGCCGATTCAGCCGCCGGTACATGCTTGAATTGAAGATCGATGATGATGGTGGATGGAAGATCGTGAGACAGAAACTCAACAATAAGATTTGGAGTGAAGCGAAACAATGAGTCGAGCACGAATTCAAACGACATTGGAAGTTTTGGAGAGCAGCCGTAAGCCGTTGTTTGCAGTGTTGGAGAATATTTCCGCAGAGCAATTGAGTTGGAAGCCCGCATCCGAATCGCGTAGCATTGGGGAGATCGCTCGGCATTTGATTCGAGTGGATGCGTGGTATTTGAAGCGACTCGGCGTCACGCCGGTGGTGAGCGATGCGAAGTCCGGTACGAGGGAGGAGTATGTGGAGAACATGCAAAAGATTCAGCAGCAGATCAAAGAAGTCGTGAACTCGTGCGCGAACGACGAGGAGTTGCACGTCGAGCGCATATCACTCGACGGCAAAGATAAAGAAAAACTCGGCGTGGCGGTGCTTCACATTGCGCAGCATTATCTTTATCATCTCGCGCAGATGATTTATCTCCGCCGTGCGCAAGACCGCAATTGGCCCTCGCCGCACAACGAATGGGATGCGGCGACGCATGTCATCGGAGATCATCTGCTCGGTTTGAAAACATGAAATCGCAATTCAATTTCGATTTTTGAGATCACTCGAACCCGACAAATGGAGATCGCATATGCCTCGTATCGTTCGCGGCGGATTGATTCAAGCCTCGCTTGCTGCACCGATTGATTCCCCGCTCGACAAAATCAAAAAAGCGATGATCGACAAGCACGTCGTGCTCATCGAGCAAGCCGCGAGCAAAGGCGTGCAAGTGCTCTGTTTGCAGGAAATTTTTTACGGGCCATATTTCTGCGCCGAAGAACAAACCAAATGGTATGAAACCGCGGAGCGCATCCCGGAGGGCCCGACGATCAAACTCATGCAGGAACTGGCGAAGAAGCATCAAATGGTGATGGTGGTGCCGATTTATGAAGAAGAAATGACGGGCGTGTTTTATAACACCGCGGCTGTCATTAACGAACGCGGCGAATATCTTGGCAAGTATCGCAAACATCACATTCCGCATTGCCACCCCGGTTTTTGGGAAAAGTTTTATTTCAAGCCCGGCAATCTCGGCTATCCGGTGTTTCAAACCACGTTCGGACGCATCGGCGTTTACATTTGCTACGACCGCCATTTTCCCGAAGGCGCGCGCGTGCTCGGACTCAACGGCGCGGAGATTGTGTTCAATCCCTCGGCAACGGTTGCCGGCCTCTCCGAGTATTTGTGGAAGCTCGAACAACCCGCGCACGCCGTCGCGAATCAATACTTCGTGGGCGCGATCAATCGCGTGGGAGTCGAAAAGCCGTGGTGCATCGGCGAGTTTTACGGGCAGAGTTACTTCTGCGATCCGCGCGGCCAGATTCTCGTGCAAGGCAGCCGCGACCAAGACGAGGTGGTTGTCGCCGACCTCGATCTCGACAAGATTCGCGAGGTGCGCAACGTGTGGCAGTTCTTCCGTGATCGCCGCCCGGAAAGCTATGGTGCGTTATTGGAGTAAATCAGGAGGGGTGATTTGCCAACACGCGATGAATCATTTTTTCAAGTGTTCTAAAAATCAAAAAGCCCTGCGAGTCACGAATTCGACTCGCAGGGCTTTTCCGTTTTGCCGCTTCATCTTTCGGTTATGCTCGGCAACCAAAAGCGCTTACACTTAAAACGTATATGTCAACCGGCTCAAGATTAATCGGCCGAGCGTCGGCGCGCCGATGAACTCTTTGTGTTCAATATCGAAGATGTTCTGCACGTTCACCGACCACCGCGTGCCTGCCGCAAACGGCAGATCGTAGCCAAAGTTGACGTCGAAGACCAGATAAGTTTGTACCTCGCCGACAAAGACGCCGGAATCCATCGGAAAACCTTCGACATAGCGTCCGCGCAGCTCGGCATCATAGCCGTGTTGCGGTGAACGGTAATGTGCGGAGGCCATGATCTTGTTTCCTGGGGCATTCAGTGCAATATCTGTAACGCCGTCAAGATTGCGATAAATCACACGATTGGGCTTCTTGAAAATGTTGAAGCCGTTTTTGGTGACAAAGGAATAGTTCCCGGCGAGAACCCAGTTGGACGAAGGGTAGTAGGCCAGACTGATGTCCATACCGTTAAGACTGATATTCCCGAAATTACGGTACGTGAGCAAAATGGCGGTCGGATCAAACGCTTCTTGCGGTGAAACGGTGCCATAAGGAAGTTGAGCCGCGCCGCTGGCAAAAATCCTGGCCAACTCATCGACCGGCGTGTTATTGCCGTTGCCGCCATAGGGCAGCGCCGGATTGTCAAGCGCGAGTAAAATCGCGGCGAGTTGCGCGTTTGCCGGATTGGCCAGCGCAACGCCAAATTGCTGGCCAAGGCTTGCGCCTAAGGTTGTGGGATCGAGAAAGACATTGGGTGTTTCATTGTTCAGCGGCCCGACAAAATCCTTGATGCGTGAGTGATAAACATCAACACCCAGAACAAGCTTTTCATTGATAATGCCCTTGTAGCCCAACTCAAAGGTTTGGGTCGTGGTCTCTTTGATTTGGCCGACGTTCGTGACATTTGTCGTCAATGTCGCTTGTCCTGTCGTCGGATTGATCGTGCGCATCACGTTATTGACGCCCGATACCTGTTGCGGCACGATGCCGACGAATTGTTGTGTAATGGCTTGAATTGTTGCCGGAGGCAGGCCTTGCGCCGCCAGCAAAGAGCTGAGTTGCGGCACGAGCTGGCTGAGCACGACATTCCGGCCGACGCCCCACATCACGTTGGTAAAGAGGGGGTCATTGAGATTGATATAATCGGATTTTGTCAGGTTCAACCCAACGGCAGCCGCCGCCGGCGCAAAGGGAGAGCGAAATTGTGGCAACCCGTTGGCGCTACGGCTGAAATTGAAACCGCTCGCCGGCACGCCTTGTGTGCGCGCCCCGGTCGTGATATCAAACGGAAAGGCGTTTTGCAAACCTAACTGGCGGAATCGAAAAATATCCTGGCCCGCCGAAATATCCAAAAACAGGTTCAAACTGGAGGGCGTGCTGAACGCGCGGTTGTAGGTCGCGCGGAAATTGTGTGACTGATTGGGTTTAAACACCAATGCGGCGCGCGGCGAGAACACCGGATCTTTGATACGATTGTGATCGTCAACTCGTGCCGCAACCAAAAGATCGAATTGTTGTGAAAGTTTGGTTTCGGATTGAAGATAGACGCCCAATTCGTTGATATTGTCATCATCTTCATTGCGGCCGTTGATGGTGTTTTTCGTGTCCGGGCGCGTTAGAATCGCATCCGCGCCGTAGGTGAAACGCTGGCGTGAGCCTAACAAGATACCATGCTGAATCTGGCCGACAAACAGCTTGGAATTATCAACGATCAAAGCGCCGTCACGCAACAAATAGGTATCGCCCGCATTGCTGCGATTCATGAAGCCTTGCATGAACAGATCTTTGTAAAGGAAGCGCGCTTGTGCGTAAGTATAGGTCCAATCTTTGGCCTGGCCGGCGCCGATGCCGGTCAATTCCAGATTGCTCGCACGATTATAACCGCCACTTAAAATCAACGATGCGTCGTTGCTTAAACGAAAATCCAGCCGCGCTTCGCCTGCGAGTTTTTCGACATTAAAGTCACGCGTATTCTTAATTGGACCACTCACCGGCTGATTGCCTTCAGTCGTCTGACGATAGGGAGTAATGGTGGCGGGCTCAGCGGGATCAAAATTATGCCAATCCTCGCCTTGATAATACTGCCCGGAAATTTTATAACCGATATTTTCACCGAGTACCCCGGCATGGCGTAATGACGTCATGTAAATATTGTGCGCGCCTTGCGGCTCACGCTGCGAAAAATTGAAAAAATCACGGCCGCCGCCGCCAACGCTTATGGTCGTGCCCCGCGATTCGAAAGGTGAGCGTGTAATGATGTGCATCACGCCGCCAGCGCTGTTCGGACCGTACAAAGCCGATCCCGGTCCAGAAACCACTTCGATGCGAGCAATATCTTCCGTTGTCGTGGGAATAAAGTTATAAGCATTGAGACGCAGGGAGGGAACGTTGGCGTAGCGATTGTCCACAAGAGACAGCAGTGAAGTCGAAAAAATGTTGTTGAAACCACGCACCACCACGTTGCTTTGCGCAATGCCGTTGGTGGAAACGTCGACCGCGGGTAGGCCGCGCAAGTAATCGGTGGGTGTGGTAGCCGGACGACCACGGAGTTGCGTCGCTTCCACAACGGAAACGGCAGCCGGCGCTTCGAGCACTTTTTCTTGGCGCCGCGAAGCCGAAATCACCACCGGGTTGAGCGAGATGCCGGAGGGCACAATGGCAATGTTTACTGTTTTGGTTTCGCCCGCCGCCAACGTCACGTTGGAGAGAACCATCCTGTCGTAACCGATAAACGAAACCGTAATCGTGTAGGTGCCAGCCGGCAGGTTGGGTACTTCGAAATTCCCGGAGGCATCCGCAGCTGCTCCGGTTGGCGCGAGGCCGGGAGAAGTAACCGCGACGCTGGCGCCGGGCAGCTTCTCTTTGCTCTCCGCATCTGTCACTGTTCCCTTCAGGGTCGCCGTTTGCGCCAACAACGAAACCGGCGCGAACACAACCACGAGTGTGAACAGCAACTGCGACACCCGCGAGAGCCATTGTCGTTTTACCATACATTTCCTCCCTTAAGGAAGTTAAGTAAATAACCGACAGCGAGCCGGCGCGCATTTTGAAGTGAATTCGCGACGGCTATGGAAGATGAATGAAGCCGGGGCATGGTACTGCTTGGAAAAACGGCAGGAAAAAGTATACAAAGAACACGTGCGGGTCGGGTATTGTGGTCAAAATTTTCAGTTAAAAAATAGTAACGAGAATTTTCAGCCGCAAGCAAAAAAAATGAGAATAGCAAATTCAAAAACGCCTGAACGAGGCCATGTGTCAATTCATTTCCAAAAAGAATTTGCATTTTTGGGCGGTTCTGGCTATATATCGCTGTAAAATTTATTGAGGTTGTCACGTCATTTACGATTGAGTTGCCGGATACCTTGACGCAACAAGTGCGTACGCGCCAAATTCCGGAGAAGGAAATACAGGTCATCGCCCTGGCGGCGGTCGAGATTGGGCTGGCGCAGCGGGAAACAAAAGATGAGAGCCCTATCACGGCAAGCGCTGTTCCGTTCGTGCAGCAATTGATTATCAACAGCCGTGAATTATTTAAAACGCTTGCCTATCGGCAAACTTTTTCTGACGAGCACGATCAGGAACGCACCATTAAAAGCCATCTGTTCATGGATGGCGCCAAAGATACAGCTTTTGCCGCTGCACTTTATTTTTAGATCGTTGCGGATACACCATTCCAACGCGAATTCCGCTTGAAAAAGCCGTCAGATTCTGTGTTGCTGTTGCCGAAGAAAACCTTCGAGGTGTTGCGCAAGAAATTTTTGTCGCCAGGAGCATGCTCGAGATCGCTGAGTGGTTCAGAAAATTATTGGATCAATAAATAATGGCTTCTTCCGATAAAATCTCACAACTCCGTTCTTTCAAACAGAAGGCATTACTTGGCGGCGGCGAAAAGCGCATTCAACAACAGCATGAGAAGGGCAAGCTCACGGCGCGCGAGCGTATTGCTCTCTTGCTTGACGAAAACAGCTTTCATGAGCTTGACATGCTGGTGCAGCATCGGTGCCGCGATTTTGGCCTGGAAAAGCAGAGATTCTTGGGTGATGGTGTGATCACGGGCTATGGCCGCATCAATGGCCGGTTGGTTTATGTCTTCTCACAAGATTTCACGGTTTTGGGCGGCTCGCTTTCGGAAGCTTACGGCGCGAAGATTTGCAAGATCATGGATATGGCCATGAAAAATGGCGCGCCGATTATCGGATTGAATGACTCGGGCGGCGCGCGCATTCAGGAAGGCGTGATCAGCCTCGGCGCATATGCCGATATTTTTTTGCGCAACACGCTGGCCAGCGGCGTGGTGCCGCAAATCTCGGCAATTCTCGGCCCCTGCGCCGGCGGCGCCGTTTATTCACCGGCGATCAGCGATTTTATTTTTATGGTGCCGAACGTCAGCTACATGTTTGTCACCGGGCCGAATGTGGTCAAAACCGTCACGCACGAAGATGTCACATTTGAGGAGCTGGGCGGTGCAGAAACACATGCCACCAAAAGCGGCGTCGCGCATTTTCTCCTGCCCGACGAAGTCGCGTGTGTGCAAAGCATTCGCCGCCTCGTCGGCTTTTTGCCGTTGAATAATTGTGAAGACCCGCCGTTGCAGGCTTGTTCTGATGACAGCAGCCGCCAGGACGAAGCGCTCAACACGCTCGTGCCGGAAAATCCCAACAAGCCTTATGACATCAAAGAAATTATCCTTAAAGTTGTGGATGACGGCGATTTCATGGAGGTGCATGAGCGTTATGCGCAAAACCTCGTTGTGGGATTTGCGCGGCTTGCCGGCAAACCGGTCGGCTTTGTCGCGAATCAGCCGGCCGTTCTAGCGGGCGTGCTCGACATCGATTCTTCGCTCAAAGGGGCGCGCTTCGTGCGCTTTTGTGATGCGTTTAATATCCCCCTGATCACGCTTGTCGATGTGCCCGGCTTTCTGCCCGGAACCGACCAGGAATGGCGCGGCATTATCAAGCACGGCGCCAAGTTATTATATGCGTATTGCGAGGCGACCGTCCCCAAAATCACCGTAATCACCCGCAAAGCCTACGGCGGCGCCTATGACGTGATGAGTTCAAAACATATTCGCGGCGATATCAACTATGCCTGGCCCTCCGCCGAGATTGCCGTCATGGGACCGCAAGGCGCAGTCGAGATCATCTTCAAAAAAGAAATTGAACAAGCGCCGAATCCCAAAGCCGCGACCGAGGCCAAGGTGCAAGAATATCGCGAAAAATTTGCCAGCCCTTACATCGCGGCGGAACGCGGTTACATCGACGACATCATCGAACCCGCGCAAACGCGGCCCAAGCTCATTGCTGCGCTGCATATGCTTGAAAACAAAGTGGACGCCAATCCTAAAAAGAAACATGGCAATATTCCGTTGTAAGAGGCCCCTTGCGCAAAAGCGATTCAGAAATTTTTATACGGAATCCCCACGTTGACAGATCATTATGAGCAACGACCATGCAATTCCAAACGGAAAAAAAGAATAATGTCACCATTCTGAGATTGGAAGATCAGCGACTTGATTTCAGCGTTGCGCCCGATCTCAAAACCAAGTTTATCGAATTCGCCAATGCCGGCGAGGCCAAGCTCTTGCTTGATCTCACGCACGTTGAATACGCTGACAGCTCAGGCCTCGGCGCGATTTTGTTCGGCATTCGCCAATTGCGGCCGGTGAAAGGCAGCTTGAAGATCGTCAACTTGCAGCCGCGCGTACTGACGCTCATCAAAATTGCCAAACTCGACAATGTGATCGAGAGCTTTGACGATGAAAACGAGGCCATGGCGAGCTTTAAAAACATTTAGATTTTCATGATGACCAGCGGCCTTCGCCAGACGAAAGGCCGGGCAAAATAACGCTGTCACTCTGCGGCCGGCCGCCTGCGTTATCCGCCCCCAGCGGGCTTGTCGATTCCATTCGGCTTCGCGCTTGGGTGCGGCGCATTTCACAATAAAAGAATTTCCCGTGCGGAATCCCACGAGCCACTCATCTCCGCGCATACGAATTTGAGCTCTTCAGCACATTACACCAAATCTCATTGTGTTCAAAAAAATTCTCATTGCAAACCGCGGCGAAATTGCCGTGCGCATCATGCGCACCTGTCGCGAGATGGGCATTCGCACCGTCGCGGTTTTTTCAGCGGCTGATCGCTTTGCCCTGCATGTGCGCCTGGCAGATGAAGCCTATTATATCGGTCCAGCGCCCGCGCGCGAGTCGTATCTCGCGCCGGAAAAAATTATCGCTGTGGCGCGCCAGAGCGGCGCGGATGCGATACATCCCGGTTATGGTTTTCTCTCGGAGAACGCGCAATTCGCAGATGCCGTTGCCGCAGCCGGGCTTGTTTTCATCGGCCCGCCCGGTGACGCGATGCGCAAAATGGGCGACAAAGTTGCAGCGCGCAAACTCATGATGGCCGCCGGTGTGCCGGTTGTTCCAGGAACGAAAGAACCGGTCACCGCTCGCGACGAAGCGTTAAAAATCGCCGGAGAAATTGGGTATCCTGTTTTGCTCAAAGCGGCAGCGGGCGGCGGCGGCAAAGGCATGCGTTTGGTGCGGACCCCGGAAGATTTGCCGGGATTGTTGCGCACGGCTTCTTCAGAGGCACAATCGGCGTTCGGCGACGGCCGGGTTTTCATCGAGAAATATGTCGAACAGCCGCGCCACATTGAGTTTCAAATTTTGGCGGATCAATTCGGCAATGTGATTCATCTCGGCGAGCGGGAATGCTCGATTCAGCGCCGGCATCAGAAAGTGATCGAAGAATCGCCCTCCGCTTTGCTCGATGCCGAAATGCGGCAAGCCATGGGCGCAGCCGCAGTGGCCGCGGCGAAAGGTTGTGGTTATGTCAATGCCGGCACCATCGAGTTCATCGTGGATAAGCATCACCAGTATTATTTTCTCGAAATGAACACGCGCCTGCAAGTCGAGCATCCCGTCACAGAAATGGTCACCGGCCTTGATTTAGTGAAGCTGCAAATCGAAATCGCCGCAGGCCAAAAATTACCCTTGACACAAAAAGAGATCAAGAGCAACGGCCATGCGTTGGAATGCCGCATCTACGCAGAAGATCCTGAAAATAATTTCATTCCCGCCATCGGCCGCTTGACACATGTGCACAAACCGGACGGTTTCGGCATTCGCGAGGATAGCGGTGTGCACGCCGGCGGCGAAATCTCCGTTTATTATGATCCCATGATTTCAAAGCTGATTGCATGGGGGGCGAACCGCGAGGAAGCGATTCGCCGCATGCGCCGGGCACTTTCGGAATACGAAATCGGCGGTGTGAAAACCACGATTCCGTTCTGCTTGTGGGTGATGCAGCATGAAAAATTTTGCGCCGGCGAGTTCGATACACATTTCGTGCAGAATGAGTTTGCCCCGGAGAAGCTGGCCATGCGAATCGACGGACGCGACGATATCGAGAATTTGAAAAAGATAGCCGCGCTGGCAGCGGCGCTCAAACACGAAACCAGCGCACAGGTTGCTGTTGCGTCCGCGGCAGATGGCGTTGCCGCAGCGGCAAGCGCGTGGAAGCGCCGTGGCTGGAAGGCGCAGCGAGCATAATTGTCATTTTTTACATGGCCATCGCGCTAGCCCGGATAACATTCACGCCGGCGCGAGAGCGCAGCAAGTAGAACCGGGCAACGATTTTGCATCTTCGCCGCCTGCGCGAAGCTTTTTCTGAGAGGGAGGAACGACATGTCGCGTCGCAGCAAAAAAACTGCAAAAAAAGCCGGGATTTCCCCCGGCACGCTCGTTTATGTCGGTGAAAAAAAACTCGACAAGCCGATTGTCAAGATGTTCAATTATTCGAGCGAGGATTATCAGGAGAAGCAGATTGATAAGATCGAAGAAGCCTTCCCATGCAAAACCATGCCGCCCGTGAGCTGGATCAATGTCTGCGGCTTGCACGACGTCAATCTGCTGCAAAAGCTCGGCAATCATTTCAAAATTCATCCGCTCGCGCTGGAAGACATTGCCAACACCACGCAACGCCCCAAGATTGAAGAACACGGCGATCAAATTTTTGTGGTGGTCAAGTTGCTAACGTATGACGAAAATAGTCATAGCGTGAACGGGCAGCAAATGAGCATTCTGGTCGCTTCGAATTACCTGCTCTCCTTCGAAGAAAGTGTTGATGAAATTTTCAATCCCATGCGCGACCGCATTCGCACTGCCGGCAGCCGCATCCGGCGCTGCGGCACGGATTATCTGCTTTACCGGTTGCTCGATGCTGTGGTCGACAATTACTTCGTTGCGCTCGACAAACTGGGCGAGCGCATCGATGCGCTGGAGGAAGAGTTGATTGAGAAACCCACGAAGGACACCCTGCGCACGTTGTATGATCTCAAGCGCGAGTTGCTGTTTTTGCGCAAATCCACCTGGCCCTTGCGCGAAGTCATCAGCGTGCTCACCCGCATCGAATCGCCGCTGATCAAAGACGCCACCATTGTGTTCTTGCGCGACGTTTACGATCACACCGTACAAGTGATCGACACCATAGAAAGTTTTCGCGATATTGCCGCCAGCCTGATGGATTTATATCTTTCCAGTCTGAGTCACAAACTGAACGAAACGATGAAAGTGCTGACGACGATCTCGACCATCTTCATTCCGCTGACGTTCATTGCCGGCGTGTACGGCATGAACTTTCATACGGAGATCAGTCCGTGGAACATGCCGGAGCTGAATTGGTATTTTGGGTATCCCATCATCATGCTGGTGATGTTCGCGATCGGGGTTGCGATGTTATTCTTTTTCAAAAAAAGAGGCTGGTTCTGAGCAATTTTGCGCCATTCGTTTTCATGCTGATGTTGTTATCCTCCTTCAGAATATTTTGCCGCAGGCCGCCGGCGCGATTGTTTAGACCACGTCTTTGGGACCGAGATAAGCCGGAAATTGCGCTTCTTCGGCAAGGCGCACATCTTCAATCGATAGAAAGGACTTGGGATTAAACCGGCGGATGATTTCGGTCAAATGTTTCAGGTTCTTGCGCTGAATCACGGTAAAAATAACCTTCACCGGGCCGCTCACGCCCTGGCCATCCAGCACGGTGAGGCCAAAGCCCTCGGTTTTTAAATGTGAAATCAATTGTTGTGCGTCTTTCCGCGTGATAATTCGCACGATTTGCATACCGAAAGCGAGCTTCCCCTCCAGATAAATACCGACGAAGCTTCCCATTGCATATCCGCCGCCATAAGCCAGATAGCACAACACATTATCCAGGTGTTTGACGATTTGCCCCATGGCCAGCAGCCAAATCGTTACTTCGAAGAAACCCAACAATGGCGCAAGACGCCGCCGGCCGCGTGTGACATAAATAATGCGCATCGTGCCGATCGAAACATCGACGATACGCGCACAAAAAATCAGCGCGGGCAATATCACCCAGGTAAACCAGGCGGATTGCAAAAATGCCGCATCGTTCATTCTGATTTCTCTCCATGATAAATAGTGAAGCCCAACTCGCAGCGATCGCTTGAAAATGCTTGAAAAACTTTTCAAGCGCAAGCCCAACTTCTTATGACAGCGCGGACAAAATTCTTGAATTTAAAAAGATCATTCAGTATTGTCATTTGAACAACATGGCCACAGCAAAATAGCCATCTCGTGTTTTATTAAAATGAGTATGTCCACCACAAAACTTAGAGCTTCTTTTCACACACTCGGCTGCCGCTTGAATCAGGCGGAGACGGCTCTCATTTCCAGCCGTTTTCGCGCGCAGGGGTATGACATCGTCGCGTTTGGCGAGGCCAGCGATGTTTGCGTTATCAATTCCTGCACGGTGACCGAGCACGCCGATCGCAAATGCCGCCAGCTTGTCAATCAAGTGCTGCGGCGCAATCCGGAAACCTTCGTGGCTGTCGTCGGTTGTTATGCGCAAGTGGGAGCTGAGGCGCTGCAACGCATTCCGGGCATTGACCTGGTCGTCGGCACACAAGACAAGTTAAGTTTGGCTGATTTGATCGAAGATCCCGTGAAACTTCCCGCGCCGCGCATCATCCGCAGCCGCATGACGAAACAGCCGTTCACGATCGCAAACGCAGGCATGCCGGCGCCCAGCACACGCGCCAATTTAAAAATTCAAGATGGTTGCGATTTTATGTGTGGCTTTTGCATTATTCCGTTCGCGCGCGGCCGGGCGCGGTCACGCGCATTTTGGGATATTCAACGCGAAGCGCTTGATCTTGTCGCTGCCGGTCATCAGGAAATTGTGCTCACGGGTGTAAATATTGGCACCTACGCGTTTGAAGAAAAAACGTTTATCGATGTGGTGAGAATGTTGCTCACCCTCCCGGGCTTGCAGCGCTTGCGCATTAGCAGCATTGAGCCGACTACCATCCCCGAAGAGTTAATCGAACTGATGGCCGATTCAAGCGTGCTTTGCCCGCATCTGCACATTCCCGCGCAAAGCGGTGATGATGGCGTATTGGCCGCCATGAAGCGCCTTTACAGCCGCAGCGAGTTTGAGGCGTTCATTGCCAACGTTCAGCGGCGCATCCCGCATGCGATCATTGCCACCGATCTGATGGTCGGTTTTCCCGGCGAAACACCGGAAGCGTTTCGCGCCAGTTGTGATTTGTTGGAGCATTCGCCGTTGGCTTATGCGCATGTCTTTACGTTTTCCGAACGCGGCGGCACAGCGGCTACGAAACTCGGGGATAAAATTTCCGCACACGAAAAAAAAGAACGCAGCCAGCTCTTGCGCACACTTTCAGAGAAGAAAAAGGCTGAAGCGTATCGCCGCTTCATTGGCAAAGACATGCGCGTTTTGATTGAAGAACGCACTGCAGACGGAACGTGGCAGGGCTTTACCGACAATTATGTCAAGGTTAGCATTGCAGGCACGACTCCACGTGAGAATCAATTGTTGACTACGCGCATCACCAGCGTCACATCTGAGCCGGTGCTTGCCCATGCCGTTGTGACCGAATAGCGCATGCGTATTGTGATAAAGAACGGAGGCAATGCTAAAATGATAAAGGGAAAAATCTTCGTATATAGTCTCTTCATATGTCTTGTGGCCTGCGGTTTTCAGACCCATGCCCAGCCCGACAGTGCAACCGATGCCCTGCGTGATGCCGCTCTGCGTAAACAACGGCTGGCTACGCCGCGCAGCGCGATCGAAAATTTTTTAGAGTGGCAAAACCCTCCGGCAATTGACTACGCGATTGCCGCCGAAGCGTTCACCGCCAACCCGGCCCTTTCTCTGGAACAACGTACAAAGCTGGCGCGCCAGCTCAAGCGCATACTCGACAGCCGCGGCTTGTTCGTGCGCCTCGAAACCATTCCGGACAGCGCCAATCATCGCAACCCCCAAACCGGCTTGGCAGAATACACCCTTTTTCCCAAGGATTTGCCGGCAGTCTATTTGATAAAACATGATGACGAATGGCTGTTTTCGCGTTCAACTGTTGATCAGATCCCTCAGATTTATGATGAAACGTTCTTGGCAACAATCGAACAGATCGTGGATCACCTGCCGGCTGTTTTTCGCAGCAGAGTTTTGGGCTTGGAGCTCTGGCAGTACACCGGTTTGGCGATCCTGATCGCCCTGGGCTTCCTCATTCGCAAGCTTTTTACCTTCGCCTTGAATTTTATTGGCAGAAGAGTTATTACCAGATTGTCTTGGGATTGGGACAAAACGCAAATTCAAAACTTTGTCCGCCCGATCAGTTTCTTGCTGATGGTTGGTTTTCTTTTGGTATTCTATTCGAATTTGCAACTTCCTTTGCGCCTGAGCTTTTGGGTAAAAATCGTTTTACAATTATTAGCAGCAGCCAGTGTAATTTGGCTCGTGTTCAAGCTGATCGATGCCTTTTCTGTGTATTTGGCGCGCGCCACGGCCAAAACCGATAGCAAGCTTGACGATCAGCTCATTCCAATGCTCAATAAAGGCTTGAAAGTTGTGGTATTGTTGTTGGGCGTTTTGACGGTCTTTCAAGGTTATGGCTATTCCGTCGGCGGGATCATTGCGGGCCTCGGTATCGGCGGCTTGGCGCTGGCGTTGGCCGCACAAAATACCCTGGCAAATTTTTTTGGATCGGTGATGATCTTTTTAGACAAACCCTTTCAAGTCGGCGATTTCATCAAAGTCGGTGAAACTGCGGGCAGCGTGCAAGAAGTGGGATTTCGTTCCACCCGCTTGCGCACGCCGGACGATTCCGTCATCACCATTCCAAACTCACAGCTTGCCGATTCGCGAATCGATAATCTCGGCATGCGCAACTACCGCCGCATATTCATGAATCTCGGTTTGAACTACAGCACGACGCCGACGCAAATGCAGGCGTTTGTCGAAGGTGTGCGCGCGATCATCGCGGCAAATCCGCATATGCGCCGGGATTTTTACGAGGTGAATTTCAACGCCTTTGGCGATTATTCACTGAATGTGCTGGTCGTTTGTTTTCTCAAGGTTGCAACCATCAATGAAGAGTGGCGTGAACGGCACAATTTCCTCATGGAAATTCTGCGGCTGGCCGAGCGCATCGGCGTTGAGTTTGCCTTTCCGACACAGACGCTGCACATTGATAGTTTTTTTGGGCGGCAGCCGCGCCAAATCGGACGCCAGATTCCTGAAAGCGAGCTGGCGGAAATCGTGGAAGGTTTCGGCCCGGCAGGCAAACTCGCGCAACCTTCGGCGCCGCGTTTGCACCGCAATGGCAAAGTGGTAGACTTCACCATGGAAGCCATGCAGGAAGCCGAGACGAAGCTGCGAAGTTGAAATTTACTCAAACAAAAAGATTTGCACCTGATGGGCAAATATCCATGACGAGTCGCAGCATATTTCAGCTTTTCTTGCTTGCCGGATTAGCGCTGCTGGTGTGGCTCAATCCAAGCTTGAAAACCAGGCCGGTGATCAAGCTCGCGCTTTATGTGTTTGCCGCCCTCGCTTTTGTCGTGCTGAGCTTCTTGAATTGGAGAAGCGGATTTTAACTTGACCATGTCAGATTCACCGCGGAGACGCAGCGTTCGCTGAGAATTCACGCAATCTTACTCTGCGAACTCCGCGACGCTGTGGTGGTTTTTGGAATGTGACATAGTCAATATTAAGATATTGCAAAGAAACAGTACTCATATCCTTTGTTCGTTAGAACTATCGCCAAGCATGATTTAAATTGGCAGCATTTGGAAATTTCTCTTTTCGATTCTCCGAATCAGCCTTTGTGTCGTTTGGCCCAGATAATTTCTTTCCTCTCATGCAAAAAAGCCGCATTCTCGTCACCTGCCCCAAGGCCATTCCCCCGATTTTGGCAAATGAAATCCGGGCATTGGGGTTTCCTGTGCTTGATGAAAAAGAAGCGGCGGTAGAAACCGAAGGCACGCTCGCCGATACCATGCGCTTGAATCTCTGGCTGCGTACCGGTCACCGCGTTTTGTTTCTGCTTAAAGATTTTTGCTGCAGCACGCCCGAGGAGTTATACGCCAATCTCACGCGGCTGCCGTGGGAAGATTATCTCGACGCCGAAACTTATCTCAGCATCACCTCCGCGGTTCTCAATGACACTATTAAAGACACACGCTTCGCCAATCTCAAATGCAAAGACGCCATTGTTGATCGCCTCAAGCGCAAGCTCGGCCGGCGGCCGGATTCCGGGCCGGAGAGAAGCGGCGCTGTGGTGTTTCTGTATTGGAAAGATCAAAATGCAAGCATCTATTTGGACACCTCGGGTGAGTCGCTGGCCAAGCGCGGCTACCGCAAGATTCCGCTCAAAGCGCCGATGCAGGAAACACTGGCCGCTGCAACTATTTTAGCAACCGACTGGAACGGCGGGCGCAACTTCGTTAATCCCATGTGCGGCAGCGGCACTCTGGCAATTGAAGCCGCATGGATCGGCCTCGCCAAACCGCCGGGGTTGTTGCGCAACAATTTTGGCTTCATGCACTTGCGCGGTTTCAATCAAACCACTTGGCGAGAGTTGCTGGCGCAGGCTAAAGCGAGCGTCAAAAAAAATCTGGCAGCGAAGATCATTGCAACGGACAACGAGGCGCAGGCGATTGCCGCAGCACGCAAAAATGCCATGACGGCCGGCGTAGATCAGTTGATCCAATTCGATGTTTGCGATTATGCCGCCACCCCGATTCCTCCCGGCGGCGGCGTGATCATGCTCAATCCCGAATATGGCGAGCGCATGGGTGAGCAGGTGGAGCTGCAGGCGATCTACCCAGGCATCGGCGATTGGTTCAAACAGAAATGCGCGGGCTACACCGGCTACGTTTTTACCGGCAATCTTGAGTTGGCAAAAAAGGTGGGATTGCGGCCAAGCCGGCGCATGCCGTTTTTCAATGGCGCGATTGAATGCCGGCTGCTAGAATATGAATTATATGAAGGGAGCAAACCGAGAGCTCATTTGGCGTAGATGCGAACGATGGTTCGCTGCAGAGGTTTCGCTTCACCCAAACTTCCGCATTTTTTAACAGGAAGAAGTGAAATAGGATTAATTTGACTATGTCACATTCCAAAAACCACCACAGAGTCGCGGAGTTCGCAGAGTAAGATTGCGTGAATTCTCAGCGAACGCTGCGTCACCGCGGTGAATCCGACATCGAGTAAATTATGCCCATCATCGACATACACGTTCACATTCAGCCGTG
Source organism: uncultured Cytophagia bacterium (assembly GCA_964457925.1). Lineage (GTDB taxonomy): Bacteria > Zhuqueibacterota > Zhuqueibacteria > Zhuqueibacterales > Zhuqueibacteraceae > Coneutiohabitans. Next base: position 4,538 of record CAYWGH010000037.1, on the reverse strand, counting down.
GGAGCAGCTCAAGCCCAGCGTGCGCGAAAAAATGACTGCCGGCCGCAAAGATATGGCGGCGATCGAGCGGTTCATCCATTCTCCCAAAGCCTTCCTGGAATTTCTCGATGCCAACGATATCGAGAAGGTGGGGCTGATCAATTATCCCAGCCCAGATTTGATGGGGTTCACCGCGGCCACCAATGATTTTATCGCGCAATACTGCAAGGAGAATCCGCAACGGCTGATCGCTTTCGGCGGCGTGCATCCGCGTTTCTGCGAGGACGTCGAGAGCGAGATGTCGCGCCTGCTCCAGCTCGGCATCCGCTGCCTGAAAGTGCATCCGCCGCATCAGGCAATTGCCGCCAACGCTTATCGCTTCGGTAACACGGCGCAACAAACGCTCTACGCCCGCGCCGAGCAAGAGAATCTGCTGATGATGTTTCACGGCGGCACCAGCATCTTTCCCGGCGCGCGAAATGTGTATGCCGACACCATGCCCATCGATGATGTCGCAGTGGATTTCCCCAATCTCCAAATCATCATCGCACACGCTGGACGACCGCTGCACGTTGATACAACGTTTTTTCTGTTACGCCGGCATAAAAACGTTCATATCGACATCTCAGGCATTCCACCCAAAAAATTATTGGAATATCTGCCGCGCCTTCCCGAAATTGCTGATAAAACACTTTGGGGCACTGACTGGCCCAGCCCGGGCGTGATGGATTTACGCAAGAATATTGATGATTTTCTCACTTTGCCCTTGTCAGCAGAAATCAAAGAAGCGATTTTGCACAAAAATTCCTGCCGGCTGCTCAAACAGTGCGGATGTATTGATGATGGATGAAAACAACGCGATGGCTTGTTTACCTGAACCGGGAAATTGAATCATGAAAGCCGTCTTCATCAACCAGCATGGCGATGAAAGCGTTTTAACGTATGGCGAGTTGCCTGCGCCCGAAACCGGGCCAGGCCATGTTCTGGTAGAAATCAAAGCCTGTGCGCTGAATCACCTCGATTTGTGGGTGCGCGCTGGTTTGCCGAGTTTGAAACTGACGATGCCGCATATTCTCGGTTCGGATATTTCCGGCGTGGTGGCGCAAACAGGCGCGGGGGTGTCACATATCAAAACCGGAGATGAAGTCGTCATTTCACCGGGAATTTCGTGCGGCCACTGCAAAGCTTGTCTCTCCGGGCGGGATAATTATTGTTTCAAATATGGCGTGATCGGCGAGCATCGCACGGGCGGCTATGCCCAATACATTGCCGTGCCGGCAGTGAATATCGTTCCCAAACCGTCGAACCTGAATTTTTTTGAAGCGGCTGCTTATCCGCTGACGTTCCTCACGGCATGGCAAATGTTGGTGACAAAATGCCGGGTGCAGCCGCAAGATTGGGTGTTGGTTCTTGCCGCAGGCAGCGGTGTGGGCGTGGCCGCCATACAAATTGCCAAGCTGCACAATGCCCTTGTGATTGCCGCGGCCAGCAACGAGGCCAAACTCGAAAAAGCCAAAGCGCTGGGCGCTGACTTTTTTATCAACTATGAAACGCAAAATTTTCGCGAAGAGGTGCGCAAACTCACCGACAAACGCGGGGTGGACATCATTTTCGAGCATGTGGGAGAGAAAACCTGGGAGGATTCCATCAAATCCCTCACGCCGGGCGGCCGCATTGTGACCTGCGGCGCAACCACCGGCTATCGCGCGACGACGGATTTGCGTTATCTTTTCTCGCGCAATTTGGTGCTCTGGGGCAGCATCATGGGATCAAAGGGCGAAATGTTGCATCTCACCGAATTATTCAAAGTCGGCAAGCTTCGCCCGGTGATCGACCGCGTGATGCCGCTCGCGCAGACGCCGCAAGCGCATCGTTTGCTGGCGCGGCGCGAGCAGTTCGGAAAAGTTGTTTTGGCGATCGAGTAACAGCAAGAAACCGTCATGCCGATTCTGATTGATCGGTGATTCCCAGCCGGTTTCCACACAAGCGGCAAAGCGAAGCCTTGCGAACAGCATTGCAAATCGCGCAGACAAAAGCCTTTTCTGCGGGATTTCATTTTTGCGGGCGAGGCATGTTCAGAAAGTTTTTCAGGGGTTAAGAAGTTAATCGGTTGTTTCTGAAAACGCCCCGATCGCCCGGCATTTAAAGAGAATTCCAGTGTATCGGCGCTATTCATAATGCAACGCTTCTGCCGGGCGAACCTTGGTGGCCAGCCAACTGGGATACAATCCTGCCGCGCAGGTTAACAGATAAATCAGCGCGATTGAAAGCAGCAAGCCGGTGATGAATACGCTGGCGCTAACGCCGATCAAATCAAGCAACGGAAGTTGCACGACGATGATGATTCCGATTAACAAGCCGGCGGAGGTAATCGCAAATAGCTCGCCTAGAATTTGTTTATAAATATCCTGCGCGGCGGCGCCTTTGGCGCGGCGCAGGCCGATTTCGCGTGTGCGTTGCGTAACATTTTGCCACATCACGCCCACCAGGCCGAATCCCACCATAATCATTAAAAATGCAGCGATCACACCAGCGGCAAGCAATGGCGCCATAAACAATTTTAGAGAGGACTCGCGTTTCTGCACCAGCGGCTGTATCTCAAACGACCATTCTTTGGCCACGGCTTGCAGCCGGTTTGCAAGCTTTTCCTCGAACGCTGCCGTTGTTCCCGCGCGAACTTTGACGAGCAGGTTGCGCGGCGGGCGCTGCGCCGGATTATCCAGTTGCTTCAGTTCGAAGAGATAATTGCCCAATCCCTGGTATTCGCCGCCTTGGCGAAAATCCGTGACGACTCCGATGACGCGAACTTCTTCATTCGCGGACGACCACGGCTCGAATGGCTGGCCTACCGGATCGTCCTCTCCAAATAATGCCCGGCTGAGTTTTTGATTAATCACCACCGGCTGCCAATTCATGGCTTCGTCGGCCTTTTCAAACCAGCGGCCGGCGACAAGCTGCAACCCCATCACTTCCTTGAAGTCGACGGAGACTTCGTTGACGCCGGCCTCGGCGCGTTTCCCACGAATTTCGAGGCCGGAAACTCGGCCGCCAAAATCATACGGCGTTGCCAGAGCGCCGGCAACCGCTTCGACTTCGCCCAAATCGCGCGTCGCAAGATACAATTGATTCACTGTCGCCACTTGTTCGGGCGACCAGTAATCGTCGCTGGTTTGATTCATATTAATATGAACCTGCCAAACGTTGTCATAAGAGTAACCCAGCGGCTGATTATAGTTGTCGATAAAATATGCCCCCAGCGTTGCGACGGCAAAGAGTACAAGGAACGTAAAAAAGATTTCCACGATCATCAAAAAGTTGCTTCTTTTGCGATTCCACATCAGCTTGCAAATATGCTTGATCATGATATTTCCTCGGATGTTTGATGGGCGGCGCGCGCTTCTCGTGCGATCGCTCCGTTAAGAATGCAAGGCCGCAATCGGATGCAATCGGGACATTTTCCACGCCGGATAGACTCCGGAAAAGACGCCAAAAAATAGAACGAGGCATAAGCCGTAAAAAAAGATGCGGTAGTTCATGTGAAATTCGGCGTACGGAATCAACCCGCTGTTGGTAAGCAAGTGCAGAATAATAACCGCGAACACGAAGCCGAGCACGCCGCCGATGAGCGTGAGCAGGACGTTTTCGATGACAAATTGCCCGACGAGAACCCACGAGGAAGCGCCGAAAGCCTTGCGCACGCCGATCTCGGAGGCGCGCTCCATGATGCGGCTGACATTGAGATTGACGAGATTCACGGTGGGCAACACCATGAACATGATCATCAACACAATGATGATCGTCAGCAGCCGGCCGGCATAACTCTCCGCGGAGCGATCATTCGCGAACAAGCCGCGCGCGACTGTTTCAAAAAACGTTTCAGCGGCAGAAACAACCGTGTTGAACTCGCGGGGATCGGCAAATTCAACCTGCGTGAGCTTGTCTTGAAACTCTTCTTTAATCTTGGCAAAATCAGCGCGATCCTTCGCCAGGATTAAGGCCAGACAATTTCCGGTCAAATCAGTCGAGGGTTTTGCCTTGGCCGTGCTGAGCGGCGCCCACACGTCGGAGAAGGGCGTGAGACGGAAAATCGGGGTATTTTTTACCACGCCCACCACGCGAAAATTTTGACCGTCGACCGAAATCGTTTTGCCCACGGCGTTTGCTTCACCAAAAAAATTCTTGCGCGTGGCTTCGTTGATCACGGCAACAAAATTGGCGTTGCGTTCATCCTCTTGCGTGAAGGCCTGCCCTTCCAAAAATTCAAAATCCAAAATCTCCCAAAAAACGCCGTCGGTATACTTGAGGTAGACCGGTTTTCTTTGCCCGTTTTGAAAAGAATTCACCCCGCGAGGAAACGTGAAGATCGAGACTTTTTCCGGGGCAGACAAGGTGCGAACATAGCGATCCAAAAAATTATAGCCCGCGGCGCCCGACCGGCTGTTGCTGCCGTCCGGGCTTGAAATAAACACCGTGAAGACGCCGAGCGAACGATTCAGCCGGGTCTCCGGCGGCAGCGGGCCGAAAGTATGATCAAGAAAAGCGACCACCACCATCAACAC
>CAYWGH010000036.1:0-58664 GCA_964457925.1 uncultured Cytophagia bacterium | reverse complement strand
ACCGTTGAGGCCGAAAAATACCTTCAAAATATTTTTAAGTGGCGAAGTTGGGTTAGTTGGGAAAAGCGGTATTGAGCTGAAGTTCTAATAAATGTTCCTGCAACGACTTGGCGTTGCATTTTTTTGTCTCACTCAAGCCCTGACTCGGTCAAGGCTTGAGTGATTTGTAGAGTTAGAATAAAAACTCAATGCTTTATTGAACCAGGAACAAGCAACAAGCAACCGGCATCCAGCCTCAAATATCCTCCAACGTGTGTTCGCGCCCTTCGTTTTCCTTTTTCAAATATTCCAGCAGCGGCTCGAAGTAGCGCAGCATCGCTTGCGCGCTTAATCCCTCGCCGGTTTTTTCCTGCAATACTTCGCGCCAATCGCGACTGGCGCCGGGCCGCATGATGTCTGCCAAAAATTCTCCCACCTCGCGATTGCCATAGTAATTGGTCGCACGCGGATCTTGCTTGAGAATCTTGGTTGCAATGTGATCATGCAATTGATACAATAAAATGTACGAAAGGGCATAGTCGTAATACTGCGCGGCGTCATCGTTGATATGCGTCTTGGACGAAGCGTCGCAAAATTCTTCGCCGCGCGAGGAGGGCGGCTCGACGCCTTGATATTTCGCCACGAATTCCCACCAGCGTTGGTTGTATTGATCCTTGGGCAGATTCTTCGCATACAATTCATGCTCGAAACGCGACATGGTGCCCGCAGAGAAGGGAATGAAAACGATGTAATTCAGCGCTTCCTTGAGCAGGGTTTTCATCTCATCGCTTTGGGCCTCGGCGGGAATCAGGCCGCGTTCCTGCAAAAACGGCTTTTGCATCGACGCCAGCCCCAGCAGGCTGCCGATGGCTTCGTGATACGCGCGATTCGCGCCCTCGCGCAGCAGCGGCGGCACTTCGTCATTCGTGTAGTGCATGTAATAGTAAATGTGCCCCAACTCATGATGAGTTGTTTCATACCATTCCGCATTCGGCTCGACGCTCATCAGCGAACGAATATCCTGTTCGAGATCGAGATGCCACGCCGAGGCATGATTGTTTTTCTTGTAAGGCGCCTCGGCCGGCAGGGGATACAGCGAGGATTTCTCCCAAAAGCTTTGCGGCATTCTATCGAAGCCCAGGCTCACATAAAAATCTTCCGCTTGTTGCACGATCCCTTCGGCAGATTTGCTTCTTAGGGCAGCGTCGAGATTCAGCCCGGAAACATTGATCATTGCGCTCCAATCCTGCGCCCAGCGATTGGGCAGCCAATGCGCCGGCAGGTACTTGGGCACGGGCGAGTTGTATCTCTTTGCCAGTTCATGGCGGGCATAGGTGTGCAACTCGCGATAAAGCGGCCGTAGTTCGCGAATCAAATCATCCATCAGCGCCATCATTTCGTCGACGGTCATGCCGTAGTCCGAAACTTGATAGCTGAAATAATCGGAATATCCCAGCGCTTGCACGGTTTGATTGCGCAACCGCTGCAGATTCTCCAACCCGTCTTTTAGGGTTTTGCCGACTTCCTTGGAAGCTTCCCAGGCGCGCAAGCGTTCATTCAAATCATTCGAGCTTTTCAAAATGTTGTCGATTTCGTTGGTGGTGACGGCTTTACCGTCAATTTGAAAATTGAAACCAAAGAGTTTTTCGGTTTGCGCCGCTTCTGCCGCAATGCGCGCTTTCACGATCTCCGCCACGGTTTGCGGTTTGTCTGCCGCACGATAAAGAACGGCCTTGAGTTGTTTAACCTGCAGCGGCGTGAGTTTGTCTTGTTTGGCCAGCAATTCCCGGGCTTTTTCAATGTTCGCAACACTGCCGGTAAAGGCGGCCAGGGTTTCATTCGCAATTTTGGTATTGTGCGCATTGGTTGTGTCGCCTTCGACGATCTTCGTGTTCGAGGCCCATTCCGCCAGCGCCGAGAGGTAATACAGCGCTTTGAATTTCACGGTGTATTCGTCCAGAAAAGCCTGGGCTTGTGTTTGCAAATCACGCTCGGAAGGCGCGCATGAAACCCATAGTGGAAAACAGAAAAAAAGCAGGACTCTTTTCATAAGCTCATTCCTTCTCACAGGTATTGGATTGCATCTGTTGGAATCAGTCGAACAGAAAATATGAATCGCTCTTCAAATGTCAAGCGTTTCAGCGCCAATCAAAGATTGTTGTGTTCGATGGAATTGGGCGTGCGCGTGAATGTTCCGGCGTTCTGTCTTCCCGCGATATTGAAGTTCAAAACATGGACAATCCTTTTTCGTTTTCTGGAGACGAATGCTGCCGCACAACAAAAAACTTGCTTTTGTGACGCCCATTGTTAGTTTGCTATCAAACATCGTATTCTAATGTCTGAGAGGAAGGAAACTAGAATGACGATTCGACCAGCGCTTTTCCGCTTGTGCAGCATTCCCGCCTTGTTGTTGCTTATCAGTTTCAAACCCCTCCCCACAACTGAAAACCTTAATGCCCGCGCCGATTATGTTGGCGTTATTGCTGAATTGCAGCGCATCATTCAGCACGAGATGGCAGACAAGCTTCTGCCGGCGCTTTCGATTGCGCTGGTGGACGGGCAGGAGATTGTTTGGGCGCGCGGCTTTGGCTTCGCGGATCCTGAGCAAAAGATTCCCGCGACTGCCGCAACCGTTTATCGCGTTGGGTCCTTGTCAAAATTATTCACAGACATTGGCATCATGCAGCTGGTTGAGAAGGGCGAGATAAATCTAGACGCGCCGATCACGCAATATTTGCCCGAATTCCAGCCGAAGAATCCCTTCGACAAACCCATCACTTTGCGCCAACTCATGTCGCATCGCGCCGGCCTGGTGCGCGAACCACCGGTCGGAAATTATTTTGATGATACCCAACCAACTCTCGCCGCAACGGTGAGGAGTTTGAACAACACGGAGTTGGTTTATGCGCCGGAAACACGCACCAAGTATTCAAATGCCGGCATCGCTGTCGCCGGCTTTGTGCTTGAACGGGTGAAGCAGGAGCCGTATTCCGACTATCTCAAACGCATGGTGTTGCTGCCCATCGGCTTGCAGCGCAGCTCATTTCTGCCCGAAGTCGAGATCAGCAAAAATCTGGCGCGGGCATATATGTGGGGCTATGATAACCGCCAATTTGTTGCACCGGACTTGCAGCTCGGCATGGCCCCGGCGGCCAACATGTATTCGACCGTGACAGATCTGGGGCAATTTATGAAAGTGCTGTTCAATCGCGGAAAAAATGGCGCTCAACAAATTCTCAAGCCTGAGACGCTCGAATTAATGTGGATGCCGCAATTCGCGCCGCCGGGCCAGAAGCAGGGCTTTGGTATTGGCTTCGCAATTGGCGAGATTGACGGACGGCGCAGCATCGGGCACGGCGGCGCGATGTATGGATTCGCAACGCAAATCAGCGCCTTGCCCGATGAAAAGCTTGGCGTCATTGCCGTTACGTCGATGGACTGCGCCAATATTGTTGTCGAGCGCATAGCCGAACACGCCCTCAAGCTCATGCTGGCAAAGCGTGAGCAGCGCGCTTTGCCGAAGATGAGATTAACGACGCCGATCGATTCAGTACAAGCCCGCCAACTCGAAGGTAAATTCGTCAGCGGCGAAGCCAGCCTGGAATTGGTGGAACGCAATGGCCATCTTTTAATGTGGCAAGGGAGTATTTGCACGCCGCTAAGAGCATTGGACGACACACTGATCACAGATGGCCGCATCACTTACGGCACAAAGCTTTTGCCCCGCGGCCGCGACTCCTTGCTCGTCGGTGAAAGAATTTTTGCGCGTGCGGCAAATCGCCGGCCGGCGCCCGCGCCGGAGAGATGGTCGGGATTGATTGGCGAATACGGATGGGATCACAATATTCTTTTCATTCATGAACGCAATGGCAGGTTGCACGCATTGATCGAGTGGTTCTTTTCTTATCCCTTGCAGGAAATAGCATCGGATACATTTGCCTTTCCCAATTTTGGCTTGTATCACGGTGAAAAGCTGATTTTCACGCGCGATGCGAGTAACCGCGCCACGCAAGTTGACGCGGCGAGTGTCGTCTTCAAACGCCGGGACATTGGTACGGAAGGCGGCGCTACCTTTCGCATCAAACCCATTAAACCGATGGACGAATTACGTGCGTTGGCAGCGGCCACTCAACCGCCGCCAGAGCAAGGCGATTTCCGCTCGCCGGATTTGGTCGATCTTGCCGAACTTGATTCGGCAATTAAGTTTGATATTCGTTATGCGACCACGAATAATTTCATGGGCGAAGTTTTTTACGAGCGCGCGAAGGCGATGCTGCAGCGGCCGGCGGCTGAAGCATTATTGCGTGCGCATCAGAGCTTGCGTGAGATGGGGTATGGTTTGTTGATTCACGATGCTTACCGGCCGTGGTCTGTCACCAAAATGTTTTGGGAAGCCACGCCGCAGGACATGAAAATCTTCGTCGCCGATCCCTCGCAAGGCTCGCGTCACAATCGCGGTTGTGCGGTTGATCTGACACTCTACGATCTAAAAACCGGTAAGCCGGTGGAAATGGTCAGCGGTTACGATGAATTCTCCGAACGCGCGTATCCCGATTACCCCGGCGGCACCAGCGAACAACGTTGGCTGCGGGAACTGCTGCGCGATGCGATGGAAGCGCAAGGCTTCAAAGTATATGAGTTCGAATGGTGGCATTTTGATTATAAGGACTGGCGCAAATATCCGATTCAGAATACACCGTTGGTGAATGCAACTGTTGGTGCACAAAACTGAAAGCTTTTTATCCCTTTCTTGACCAAATACTTTTTGGGAGATCCGCCATGCTTAAAACTATCTTGTCCTATCTGGCTGCCGCATTGATCGGCGCATTGTTGGCCGTCTGGCTGTGGCCGCGCGATAAAGTCACAGTCACGTTGCCGCCGGCGCAATCCGTGGTCGATTCGCTGGCAACGGCAAAATTTGAAATGCGGATGGCCGGCCTTTCTCGCGTGTTTGAAAGCGCGGCCGAATATGAAGCTTTCATCGATTCCTTGAAACTCAACAATCGCGTGATCGTGCGCGTGCCGCGGCCGGTGCCGGGAGAATCGCGCATTGACACGGTCGAGGTCGCGGTCGATTGCCCGTGCGTGCCCGAAGCGCCGGGCCAGGAATTCGGCGCGCATTTCAAGCATAATTTCAGTTATCCGGATGGCGACACTTCGCAGGTGCGCATCTCGGCGCGCTATGCGCAATTTAATTGGCCGTTGCATCCCACCGGCGCGTTTAAAGATATAAATGTTTATATTCCGCCCGTCAGTAAAGTCATCGAGGTGCCGAAACCTCCGTCTGCCTTCTTGCCGAAATTTTTGGGAAAAGCCGCATATTTCGGCTTGGGTGCAGGCGCGGGTTATCTCGTTTGCAAATTGTAAATTGCCGGCGATGAGCCAATTTGGTTGAAGGAAGAGCTTGCAAGCGCAGGGAACGAGGTCGACTAAATTACTCTGAGAAAATTTTATTCAGCTTCTGCCGATGATTTATCAAACGGGTTCTTGTCAAGTTCAGAAACAGTCGCTTGTTGCTTGCCGTTCAGTGAACTGGTATATCTCGGAGTCGTTATGGCGGACAGCACCGCTGTTCTCACCGACAAATTGTTGCTTGAGGTTATCAAAAATTTGCCCGCAATACTCTGGTTTGTGCTTGCGTGTGTGATTGTTCTGCTTTTTTATAAACCGATCCGGCACGAGCTTTTGCCCAATTTAAGCGGCTTCAAAGCCATGGGGGTGGAGTTTTCCTTCGTGAAGAATTCGATCACCAACGCCATTGCGCTGGCGGAGAAATCCGAGCAATGGCAGGTGACGATTCCCGACGAAGATGAGAAGCGCGTGCTCGACCGCGTCAAACGGCATCTGGCGTTGTTTCAAGATGTGCGCGTTTTGTGGATTGACGATAATCCCGACAGTCTGCGCAACGAACGCAAAATGCTGGAGCGTCTGCAAGTCGATATTGATCTTGCCCGGGACGAAGCCGAAGCCAAAAAACTCCTGCGCGGCGGCAAATACGACCTCATTCTCTCGGATATCGCGCGCGGCGATGACAACGCGGCCGGGCTTAAATTCCTGCAAGAATACAGCAAAACCCAAAAGCATGTGCCCTTCATTTTTTACATCGGAACGCTTTCACCCGACAAAGGCGTGCCGCCTTACGCCTTCGGCATTACTAACCGCCCGGACGAATTGCTGCATTTGATGATGGATGCGCTGGAGAGGGTGAAGGCCTAATTTCCTTGGAATCATTCATGCCCAGAATCAACCCCAAAGTCCTGCTTGCGTTGCTCGGTCTTTTACTCGCATGCAATTCACCGGAATCGCGCTTGCAAAAGCGTGTGACGTTTCGTGTTATGCCGCAAGTCATCCCCGACTCAGAGGCAGTTTATATTGCCGGCAATCATCCGCAGCTTGGCTTGTGGCGGCCGGATACCGTCAGGCTCGCGCAACAGGCAGATAGCAGTTGGAGCCGAACCTTTGAATTTCATGCCGGGGTGCGGCTCGAATACAAAATCACGCGCGGCTCCTGGCAAAATGAAGCGGTGAACGCCGAAGGCATTGTGCTGCCAAATGCGATTTTGGAAGTCACCCACGATACTACAGTGACCATCGAAGTCGCAACTTGGAAGGATTTCAAGCATCAGGTCGAAGGACAAATCACCGGTACGGTGGCGTACCATCGTCAGATGCCGGGCGAAGGTATTCGCCCGCGCGACATTGTTGTCTGGCTGCCGCCGAGCTATGCGAATGCGCCGGAGAAGCGCTATCCCGTGCTTTACATGCATGACGGACAGAATGTATTTGATCCAAGAACATCATATTTGGGCTTCGATTGGCAGGTCGATGAAGTTGCCGACAGCTTGATCCGCGCCGGAGAGATGGAAGAGATCATCATCGTGGGCGTAAATAATAGCGATGATCGCAGGGCTGAATATTCCGACACCGAAAAGGGCAGGGCTTACATGAAATTTCTCATTGAGAAACTGAAACCGTTCATCGATGCGACCTACCGCACACAGCCGGAACGCCAAAACACCGCGGTCATGGGTTCTTCCATGGGCGGTTTGATTTCATTTCTGCTGGCCTGGCATCATCCCGAGGTTTTTTCACAGGCGGCGTGCCTGTCGCCCGCTTTTATTCCGCCGTTTGGTACTGCTGTGAAAATGGTTGAGAACGATGACGGCCCGATGAAAAACATCCGGCTCTATCTTGACAACGGCGGGGTCGCGCTTGACAGCATGCTGCAAGCGGGATGCGATCAGATGTTGCATGCACTCAAGCAAAAAGGCTTCAGCCTGGGCGACAATCTTTATTGGTTTCACGACAAGCATGCCGAACATTCCGAGCGCGCCTGGGCAGCGCGCGTGTGGCGGCCGCTGTTGTTCATGTTCAAAAAGCGTGAGAATTGAGAAACAGAATGCGTTTTTGCCGGCTTAAATAAGTTTCTTGCAATCGTACGCTCAAGGAGAGATGATTATGCGTCTGAAACCGCTTTGGGCTTTGACAACAGTGTTGTTTCTTGGATGCAGTCAAACCCACGACGAGCAGAAGAGCAAAAAACCGGAGGCAGATCACATCGAAGTGCAGCACATCCTGATCGGGTTTTACGGCTCGCTGCCGGGGCAAAGTCTCAATCGCCCGCAAAGCGAAGCCGAAGCGCTGGCAAAACAGGTTTTCGAGCAAGCCCGGCAAGGCGCTGACTTCGACAGTCTCGTGCGCCAGTACTCCAACGATGTTTATCCAGGCCGTTACAAGCTCGCCAATGCCGGCGTCACGCCGGGCGAAGGTGAATATGCGCGCGGCATGATGGTATCCGGCTTCGGCGATGTCGCGTTTCAACTCGAGACCGGCGAAATCGGCATGGCGGCCTACCATCCTGAAAAAAGCAAATACGGCTGGCACATCATCAAACGCTTGCAGTAAAAATGATTTTGAAACGGCTGGCCACAAGGCTTGACGGCTCGAAGAAGCGAAATAACGGATTGACATTGCGTCTCGGGTTCGCTATTTTTATCGCGTCTGCATGGAGCATGAAATCATATTGAAAATAAAAGAGGCCTCCGCAGCGCCGGACTACTCGACTGCAATGCCACGCACACCGACGGCGGAACACCTGTCTGAATCGGACGGCAAGCCGGCGCACTTACGCGAAGAATTAGCGCGCCTGCAGAAATCAAAGGCGTAGTCCAGTTTTGATGCCATGATACTTGCTGATCTTCTGAATTCCCCGGAGTCTTCACATTTAGCCCGTTGCGCGCACGGCGACGACGAATGCATTGCCACCGTCTGCGCGCTCGCCAATACCGAGGGCGGCCATATTTTGCTCGGCGTTTCAGCAAATGGCAGTTTGATTGAGAATAATCTTGTAGCGCAGAGCATCGCGCAGTTTATTCAGCGCCTCAGCGGGACGATGCAACCGGCAATCATTCCGGATTATGAAATTCATGAAACCGAGGGGAAGACGATTGCGCTTTTGCACGTGCCGGAAGCGCCGCTCAAGCCGGTGATGATTGCAGGCAAATGCTACCGACGTGTCGGAAACACGAACGTTTTGCTTTCCCTCACGGAAATTGCGCAACTGCATTTTCAGAGCCTGGGCCGCAGTTGGGATGCGATGATCAGAGAGGAAGCGCGACTCGAAGACATCGACGCTGATAAAGTCAAACGCTTCGTTGAATTGACCATTCAGAAACGCCGCCGCAATCTTGAAACGAATGCGCCGCTAACCGAGAATCTCGAAACAATGGAGTTGTTGCAACACGGCAAAATCACCGTTGCAGCGCTGTTGCTCTTTGGCAAGAATCCCCAGGCATTCGTTTCGCATGCGCGTATCAAAGCCGGCCGTTTTAAAAGTGAAACCGTCATCGTTGACGAGCAGGAAATCACCGGCACGCTGTTCGAACAAATCGAGCAAGCCTTTGCTTTCATCCAAAAGCACCTCACCGTGAAGCTGGTGATCAGCGGGCACTTGCAACGCGAGGAGGTCTGGGATTATCCCTTGCCGGCGCTGCGCGAGGGATTGATCAACGCCATTTGCCATCGCGATTACGCTGCGCCCATGGCCACGCAAATTCGCATTTATGACGATCAGTTGATGATTTGGAATCCCGGCAGTTTGCCGCAAAGCCTGCATCTTGATGATCTCCGCAAAAGACATCAGTCGGTGCTGCGCAATAAATTGATTGGTTCGATTTTTTACGATGCGGGACTCGTCGAAAAATGGGGCAGTGGCACCAACCGCATTATCGAAGAGTGCAAAAAACTTGGCCTGCCTGAACCCGAATGGCGTGAACAGCAAGGCCTGATTTTGAGCCTGCGCAAAGATCGTTTCACTGAAGATATGTTGATGGAACAAGATCTCAATGATCGCCAACTGCAAGCTGTTGCATTTGTCAAAAGGAAACGCAAGATCACCAACCAAGAATACCAAGAATTGGTAGGGGTGAAAAAACGTACAGCCTCAGATGATCTGCGTGAGCTTGAAGAAAAAAATATCTTCGAGAGAGTCGGGTCGACTGGCAAGGGCACATACTACAAGCTGAAAGGCAAATGAAAGGGGCGAAAGGGGCAGCAAAGGCGCGCCAAAGGGGCGGATTCTGCAATCGCCAAGTTTGATCAATATTCTGAAAAAGCACTTGTCATGATTTAGATCATCGCACTCAACCTCAAACCTGGAAAGAAGGCCAACATGAGTCAAAAAAGCTATAACCTCTTGCAAGGCAAAAAGGGCATCATCTTCGGGCCGTTGGATGACAAAAGCATCGCGTGGCACATTGCGCTGGCGGCTTATCGCGAAGGCGCGAGATTCGCGCTCTCGAACGTGAAAGTGGCGTTTCGCATGGGCACGATTGCCGAGTTGGGCAAGCTGTGCGGCGACGCGCCATTGATCGCTTGCGACGCCAGCTCGAGCGAAGACATCGAAGCCGCGTTCAAAGAGCTGCTGGAGAAAATCGGCAAAATCGATTTTATCGTGCATTCCATCGGCATGTCGCAAAACGTGCGGAAAGACAGGCCCTATCATGATTTGAATTATGAATTTTTTCACAAGACGCTCGATGTCTCGGCCATGTCCCTGCATCGCATCATCGCGCAAGCATTGAAAGCCGATGCCTTGAATGACGGCGGCAGCATCGTCGCGCTCAGTTACATCGGCGCGCAACGCACGTTTTCGAGTTATTCCGACATGGGCGATGCCAAAGCGCTGCTCGAAAGCATTGCGCGCAGTTTCGGTTCACGCCTCGGCAAGCGCGGCATTCGCGTGAACACGGTTTCGCAGAGTCCCACCAAAACCACAGCCGGCAGCGGCATCGACGGTTTTGATGCGTTGTATGATTTCGCCGAAAAACTCTCCCCGCTCGGCAACGCGACTGCCCAGGATTGCGCCGATTACGTCGTGTCCTTGCTCTCGGACTTGACGCGCAAAGTCACCATGCAAAATCTCTTCAACGATGGCGGCTTCAGCACCATGGGCATTAGCGACGCGCTGATGGAGGCGCTGTACGGAAAGAAAGAATAGCGAACGCCTAGCCGCAAGCACACCTTACACTCTACATAGTAAACTGCCTTCGTGTGAAGTGTAAGGTGTGAAGTGTTCTTATTTATTAGCCGCGGTAATCGCCACACGACGTTTTATGCCCGCAATTCATGGCCTCGGCTTCGGCCTGCTTACTTTTGATCGCCTCCTCGTTTTCGATCAATTTCCGCAACCCAACCAAAAGCTCACTACAAAACTTTGGGTGGAACAACCGGGCGGCCCGGTCGCGGTCGGACTTATGACGATGGCGGCCCTGGGCCTGCGCGTGCATTGGGGGCTGCCAATTTCCCGCAATCATCACACGGCGGCGATTCAAACCTATTTTGACCAACTCGGGTTGTCATACGTCATTGTTGATCCGCCGCAGACCGGCATGCCGATTCCGGAAGCAATCATTCTGGTTGAAGCGCGCAACGGCGAACGTACGGTGTTGTTGCACGATTGCCCGGCATCGCCATTGCATGCGTTTGAAGGCATTCAATCAAAATTGCCAAAAGCAGATTGGTTTTACATTGACGGGCGTGATCTCGCCTTCACGCAGAGGCTGAAAAAATTCGCGCGCGAACAAGGCGCGCAACTTTTTTTGGATATGGGCAGCTTGCGCCCGCAGTGGCAGGAAATCGTGAGCGGCTGCGACGTTGCCATCGTCTCGGATGATGTCATGCGCCAACTCGACGCGGCATTGGCGCCGCAACAAATGTTACGAATTCTTGTTGAGCATGGCGTCAGTCTTGCCGGCATAACCCTGGGGCAGGAGGGCAGCTTGTTTCTCGCCGAGGACAATTACATTCGCGTCCCCGCAACGCCGGCGCAAAAGAGAATCGACGCCACCAACGCCGGCGATGTTTTTCATGGCGCATTCTTGACCGCGTGGATCGAAACGAGAGACGTGGAGAAAAGCGCGCAATTTGCTTCGCGCTGCGCCGCGTGGGTGATCGGCCAAATCGGGCACAAGTTGCTGGAATTTCGCGCGCACAAAGCCGATTTTCCACTTGCTTTTATATGAGAGGATGGGTTATTTTGGCCGTTCAAATTGAAAATGCTTTTTAAGCAAATAACTCTTATCGCATATGTCCAATCCCGAGCACAACGCCGTTGAAAATGTCAATGGCACATTCGCTCAAATCTCGCGTGATGATCGCGAGGTGTTGGTCGAAGTCAAGCCTGTGTTGCCCGTGGCCGGTGTTTCCGAAACTTCGGCAAAAAGTTTTTTTGTTCTCGTTGCTTCGCTGGCTGCGGTTTTTGCCTTTTTTATTTTTGAGCAGCGCCTGTGGGCAACTCTTGGGCTTGGTGTGATGGCGCTGTTGGGCTATATCGTGCCCTCATGGCGCAGCGCTACCCCGCTGGTGCAAGTTTTATTCGCGTTTTGCGGACTTTCCTACGCCATCAACAACGAGTACTTCGCGGTCCCCTATCCCTTCTCCAATATTTTTGTTTTGACGGGATTGCTGGGACTCTTTTTTCTGAGCGGTAAACAGTGGTCGCAACTCTATTTTGCGCCCGGGAAAACCAAAAATTGGACGCGGCCGGCAGCCCTCATCGGAATCGCATTATCCGCATTGATTCTGGCGGTTTATTTCTGGCGGCCGGAACTCGTTGGTAAGAATCCCACGCCGCGGCAATTGCCCTTGGATGTGTTGATCGTCGTCGCGGTGGGTTACGCCACATTCAGCACCTTGATGGAAGAGACGGTTTTCCGCAGCATGATTTTGTCCTTGGCGCGTTCTCAATTGAAACCCGGCCTGGCAGTGATCGCGCAGGCCACAATCTTTGCCGCGATGCATTATCATTTCGGCTTTCCCTCGCAAGCATTTGGTTCGTTGCTGGCATTTTTGTGGGGGTTGGCGGCGGGCTTGATCGTGGTGAAATCAGAGTCGATCTATCCCGCGTATGTTTTGCATTTTGTTTTGGTACTGGTGTTGTTTATCGTTTTGGCATTAGTTTCATAATGGGATCGCTCAAACCGCCGGCGCCGGCGGCGCTGTTCATGGCCGCGCTGTACGCGCCGAAGTTTTCAGACGAAGAAATCATCGCCCTGGTGCAGAAAAATTTCGGCGAGGTCTGGCTGCACAGCCCCGCGTTTCCGTTTGATTTTAGCGACTACTACCGCGAGGAGATGGGGCCGAATCTGCGCAAAGTTTTTTTGATGTTGGAGGTTTTGATCGATCCGGCTTCATTGCCCGATTGGAAGCTCAAAAGCATTGCTTTGGAAGAGAAATATAGTCTCGCAGGCAAACGCCAGATCAATTTTGATCCGGGTTATCTCGAGTTGCCCAAGCTGGTGTTGGCGACGACGAAAAATTTTGCGCATCGCATTTATCTCGGGCGCGGCATCTACGCCGATGTACAGCTTTACATGAAAGACGGCAAGTTCCAGAGCAATCCCTGGACTTATCCCGATTACAAGCATCCCGAGCATCTCGCGTTTTTTGCGCAGGCGCGACAAAAATACTTTGAAAGATTGAAAGCTTCGAATGGACTATAAATCTGCCGGCGTCGATCTTGCCGCAAGCGAGCAATCGAAGCGGGCCATTGCAGAGCTCGCGCGCCGCACGCATACCAAAAACGTTTTACATGGCATCGGATTGTTCGGCGGTTTTTTTCAGTTTCCGCAACAAAATTATCACGAGCCGGTGCTGGTGGCCAGCACCGACGGCGTCGGCACCAAAATCAAGCTGGCATGCCAGCTCGGAAAGTATCATGATATCGGTGTTGATATTGTCAATCATTGTATCAACGACATCATGGTGGGCGGGGCGGAGCCATTGTTCTTTCTCGATTATCTCGCATTTGGCAGACTCAATCCCGCGATTGTCGAAGAGTTGATTGCCGGCATTTCTGAAGCATGCCGCGCGGCCAATTGTGCTTTGCTCGGCGGCGAGACTGCGGAAATGCCGGATGTTTATCCGGCCGGGGATTTCGACATTGCCGGCACCATTGTCGGCGTGGTCGAGAAAGCAAAAATCATCAACGGCAGCGCGATTGCGGCGGGTGATGTTTTGCTCGGCGTTGCGTCTTCGGGTTTGCACACCAATGGCTATTCGCTTGCGCGCAAGATTGTCGCAGCTCATCGCGAAATCGCAGCAGAGGTTTATCGCGTCGAGCTGGGCGAAACCGTTGGTCAAACGTTGCTGCGGCCGCATCGGAGCTATCAAAAAATTATTGCCGCGCTGCGGAGTCACGAAGGTGTCCACGGCTTCTCGCATATTACCGGCGGCGGTATCGTGGGCAACACCAAACGGCTGCTCGCTGCCGGCCTCAAATTGGAGATTGATTGGAACGCCTGGGAATGGCCGCCGATCTTCACATTGCTGCAAGAGTATGGTCATGTTGCTGCCGAAGAAATGCGCAACGTCTTTAATTTGGGAATTGGTCTTGTGATTGTTGTGAATCCTGAGATTGTTGTGTCCACGCAAGCGTATTTGCAACAAGCAGGCGAAATGAGTTGGACGATCGGTCGGATCGTTTCGGCATAGATTCGTTCCGAATGACTCCATTGCCCTGTCACTCTATACTCAAATTTGCGCGTTTTGTCATTTGGAGTAAACTTTGGCACGAGTCAGCGTCATCGGTGCGGGCAGTTGGGGAACGGCGCTCGCGAAGCGGCTTTGCGAAAACGGCCATGCGGTGCGACTCTGGTGTCGCCAGTTGCAATTGGCTCGGCAAATCAACGCGACCAACACAAATCCGGCTTATTTGCCAAACGTAATGTTGCCGGCGAGTCTGCAGGCATTTTCCGAGATGGAGGAGGCAATTGACGGCGCTGAATTCGTTTTGATCGCAACACCCTCGCACGCGCTGCGCACGGTCGTGCCGAGTTTGCCGGTATTGCCTTCGCGCGTAATCGTCATCAGCGCAGTCAAAGGCCTTGAGCCGCAAACCGATTTGCGCATGAGTCAGGTCATTGCCGAGAATCTGCCGGGCAACAATCCGATCGTTGCTTTCTCCGGCCCGAGCCTGGCAGATGAAGTCGCACGCGATATACCAACTGCGATCGTGGCGGCGTGCGAAAATCTCGAGGCCGCGCGGCAAGTGCAAACATTGTTGATGGGCCCGTTCTTTCGCGTGTACACGCATGCGGATATTATTGGCGTCGAGCTTGGCGGCGCACTGAAAAACATCATTGCACTCGCCGCCGGCATCGGCGACGGCGCGGGATTCGGCGACAACACCAAAGCCGCACTGATCACTCGCGGTTTGGTGGAGATGACGCGCGTCGGCACGTTTCTCGGCGCGGATCCAATCACGTTTACGGGGCTGTCGGGCATGGGCGATCTCGTGGTCACCTGCATGAGCAAGAAGAGCCGCAATCGCTCCGTGGGCGAGGCCATTGGCCGCGGCCAAAAGTTGAAGGACATTCTCTCCTCGATGAACATGGTGGCCGAAGGCGTGCGCACGACGCAGGCAACACACGCCTTCGCGCTGAAACACAACATTGAGCTGCCAATCACCCGCGCCGTTTTCGAAGTCTTATTTGAAGACAAAAACCCGGCGCAGGCTGTGAGTGATTTGATGACGCGGGAGGCAAAAATGGAGAAGTTTGGGTAGGTTAAAACAAGTTCAACGCAATGAAGTCGAGAGCGAGGTATTGACATGAAATATACGATTGTTTTGCGCCAGGCGAAGGAAGGGTACAGCGTTTCATGTCCGGCGGTGCCCGGTTGTTCGTCGCCAGGGGCAACTAAAGAGGAAACGATCAATAACATTCGAGATGCAATTCAGTAATATCTCGCTGCCATCTCCGATTCTGTACAGGAGGCCGATGTTCGTGAAATCGATGTTGCCGTTTAACCATGCCAAAGCTTCCCGGCATCAATTACCGGCAGGCATCGATGAATTTCGCAAACTACTTTGATTCTGAAAACATTCACCGGCTGTTGCAAGGCCGGAATTCATACACAAACGGAGTAATGCATGATTCCCGCTCACATCAATCGCGATAAAATTTACATTGCAAATATCGGCGAGCATGCCGGCAAGGAAGTGAAGCTCTACGGCTGGCTCTATAATTCACGGCACAAGGGCAAGCTCTGGTTTTTGCTGCTGCGCGACGGCACCGGCATCATCCAGTGCGTGGTTTCGTTGCAGGATGTCGGCGAAGAAATCTTCAGTCGCTGCGAGAAACTGTCGCAGGAATCTTCATTCGTGGTGACCGGCACGGTGCGTGAAGACAAGCGAGCGCCCGGCGGTTATGAGCTGCTCACCAAGAACATCGAAATCGTGCACATCGCGCAGGATTATCCCATTACGCCCAAAGAACACGGCGACACGTTTTTGATGGATCATCGCCATCTCTGGCTGCGCTCGTCGCGACAACACGCGATTTTGCGCGTGCGGCACACGATCATCAAAGCCATTCGCGATTTTTTTGACGGCCAGGGTTTCACCCTGCTCGACGCGCCCATTTTTACGCCTGCGGCTTGCGAAGGCACGACGACGTTGTTCGAAACCGACTATTTCGGCGAGAAAGCCTATCTCACCCAAAGTGGCCAGCTTTATATGGAACCCGGCTGCATGGCGTTCGGCAAAGTGTATTGCTTCGGCCCAACGTTTCGCGCGGAAAAATCCAAAACACGTCGGCATCTCACCGAGTTTTGGATGGTCGAGCCGGAAGTGGCTTATATGGACCTCGAAGGCGATATGCAGCTTGCCGAGCAATTCGTCGAGTATATTGTGCAGCGCGTTTTGGAAGCGCGGCGGGAAGAGTTGAAAGTGCTGGAGCGCGACACCCGCAAGCTTGAAAACGTCGTGCGTCCGTTTCCGCGGTTGAGTTATGAGGAAGCGGCAAAAATGTTGACAACTCCCGAAGCGATTGCTTATGCCAAAGAGCGGGAAGCGCCGCCGTTTCAACCGGGCAGCGACTTGGGCGGCGCAGATGAGTCGTTCTTGACGGAAAAATTCGACAAGCCGATCATGGTGCATCGTTATCCGGCGGCCGTGAAAGCGTTTTATATGAAAAATGATCCTGAAAATCCCGATAAAGCCCTGGCCGTTGACGTGCTCGCGCCCGAAGGTTATGGCGAAATCATCGGCGGCGGCCAGCGCGAGGACGATCTCGACACGCTCGAGGCCAAGATTAAAGCGCATGATTTGCCGCTCGAAGCGTTCCGCTGGTATCTTGATGTGAGGCGTTATGGCTCGGTGCCGCATGCCGGCTTCGGGCTGGGTGTTGAGCGCACCGTGTCCTGGATTTGCGGCCTGCATCATGTGCGAGAGACCATTCCGTTTGCACGGTTGATGCACAGGTTATATCCGTGAAACGGGTTTGGTGGATTGCTGGAGTGATGGCTTACAGTAATCCAACGATCCCCAAATCCAATGTTTTTTCGTGAGATGTTCGCCAACGCAAAAATCATCGGCGTTATCGGCGCCTCGCAATGCCCGACTGATATCTACGAGCTGGCGCGGCAGGTGGGACATGAAATCGCCCGACGCAACGCGATTTTGATTTGCGGCGGCCGTGGCGGCGTGATGGAAGCGGCTTGCCGGGGTGCGCAAGAAGCGGGCGGTTTGACCATCGGTATTTTGCCGGGCGCGTCGAAAGCGGAGGCCAATCCGTATGTCGATCTCAAGATCGTGACCGGAATGAGCGATGCGCGCAATGTCATCATTGCGCGCACCGCAGAGGCGTTGATTGCGATCAATGGCGCGTATGGCACATTGTCTGAAATCGCTTTCGGCTTGAATTACCGCAAGCCGGTCATTGGGCTGCGGCTGGATTTTTCCCTTGAGGGCGTTATACCTGCCAAGACGCCGCAGGAAGCGGTGAGTTTGGCATTCAAGCAAACAGGAGAACTATGAAAAAATGCGTCCATCTTTACGTACGCGGCATGGTGCAGGGGGTGGGCTTTCGCTATTATGTCAACAAATGCGCGCGGCGGCATTATCTCAACGGCTGGGTGAAAAACCTGGCCGACGGCCAAGTTGAAGTCATGGCTGAAGGCGAAGAACTCGAGTTGCAGGAATTTGTGAGCGACATGAAAAAAGGCTCGCGCTTTTCCAGTGTTGAAGAAGTCACGGTGGAATGGCAGCCGGCAACGAATCAATTCAAACATTTTGATATTGTCGATTGAACAAACTTCAACGGAGTGAGCATGAACGCCCTGGAACGTTACATCCGTACCGTACAAGATTTTCCCAAGCCGGGCATCGGCTTTAAAGACATTACCACATTGCTCAAAGAGCCGGAACCGTTCAAACTGGTTATTGATGAGTTTGTTGCGCGCTTCGGAAAACAGGGCGTTCAGAAAGTTGTCGGCATTGAATCACGCGGATTCATCTTCGGCGCCCCGCTGGCGCTACATCTCAACGCCGGCTTTGTGCCCGCGCGCAAGCCCAAGAAGCTGCCGGCGCAAACCATTCGCGCGGAATATCAGCTTGAGTACGGCACGGATGCGCTTGAAATGCATGTCGATGCCATCAAAACAGGAGAGAAGGTCATCGTCATGGATGATTTGCTTGCCACCGGTGGTACGGCGTCTGCCGCGGCGCAATTGGTTGAACAACTCGGCGGACAAGTTGCCGGCCTCGGTTTTTTAATCGAACTCGATTTTCTCAACGGCCGGCGCAAGCTCGAGAAGTATGCCGTGCATTCTTTGATTCATGTGGCTTCGGAGTAGGGTTGCTTTGCCTCCAATTCGCTACCAGGCGGTAAAATGCCTTGCATCCACATGGGAAAGTTGCTAAATTTGGCAGCGTTTCTGCAAAATCCCGCCCCTATAGCTCAGTAATGGATAGAGCAGAGGTTTCCTAAACCTTGTGTCGCAGGTTCGAATCCTGCTAGGGGCACTTTGATCGAAGCTGGCAACGAACGACGTCATTCATTAATCCTGAAGCAAACAAACCTCTCAAGGATCAAAAGCGATGTTAAAACCTCAAAAAAGATTAACTAAACGCGAATTGAAGCAAGATAAGTTTGTGATCGCGTGGTTCAAGGCCACCGATTATCTCTCCCATCATGTCACTGAGATACTCATCGGACTGGGCGCGCTTGCCGCCGTCATCGCAGTTGTCGTTTGGTATAATTACGATACACAGCAAAAAGAGCAAGAGGCCTCCGTCTTGCTGGCGCACGGCAAAAGCGCTTATGAGTCTCAACTTTACAGCGCCGCCATCGATTCGCTGGTAAAGCTCGTGAACAACTATGAAGGAACGCCGAGCGCGGCGACCGGCACGATTTATTTGGCGAATGCCTTCTTGCAAAAGAAAGAATACGAGTTCGCCGAAAAATATTACAAGGCTTACCTGGAGAATTACGACAGCGATCCGATTTTGAGTGCTGCGGCTGCTGCCGGTATCGCGGCGACGTATGACGAACGCGGCAACTATGCCGAGGCCGCAAAGCTTTATGAGAAGACGGCAAATAGTTACAAAGATAGTTATCGTGCGCCCGAATTGTTGATGCATGCGGCGCGTTGTTACCAACTCGCAAATCAAGCTGAGTCCGCCCGCCGGGCGCTGGCGCAACTGCTGGAAAAGTATCCGAAATCGAAATTCGCAGAAGACGCGAAAATGCTGCAAGCCGAACTGCGCTCCTGAGCGACAAACGGGATTGCCTGAAAAAGCGCTTGCTATTGGGACAACCGATCACTATATTTGGCGCGATTTAGAAGTGGGTTCAAAAGACCCACTTTTTTGTTGTTGGGGGTAAGTGGAGTCGAATTCAGGGAATCGCGTGGATGGAGCATTTGCGTGAGCGCTTGTTGCCGATCATCACGCCGATTGTGACGCAGCAATTCGGAATTGATCTGATCGAGGTTGAACTCAAGGGCAGCAAGGCGAACATGGTCGTCCGCATCATCGTAGATGCCGACGGCGGCGTTAAACTTGAGACCTGCACTGCCGTGAACCGCGCAATTGGCGATGCATTAGACACGACAGATGTCATGCCCGCGCGGTATCGCTTGGAAGTTTCCTCGCCCGGCCTCGACCGCCCGTTGCGCACGCTACGGGATTTTCAACGAAATCTGGGGCGGACCGTCCACCTGCGGTATCACGATAACGGCGAAACCAAAGAAACAGAAGGTGTAATCGAGCGAGTGAGCGAGGGCGGCATATCTTTGGAGACAAACTCGGGTGTGCTCATGATTCCCTTCGCGACAATCGACTACGGTAAAGTGATCATTCAGTGGTAATCAATTAGGATGGCAGCACCATGAAAAGCGAAATTGCGGAAGCCTTCTCGCAATTGATCAAAGAGAAGAATATCGACAAGGAACAGTTGACGGAGATTGTGCATTCCACTGTAATGGGAATGATCAAAAAGAAATACGGCACGACCGACAATTTCGACGTCTACGTCAGCCTGGATAAGGGCGAGATCGAGGTTCATCAAACCAAAGTCATCGTGGAAAACGTTACCGACGAGGTGCGCGAAATCGATGTTGAGACGGCGCGTATGACTGAGCCCGATCTCGAGCCGGGCGATGAATTTCTTGTCATCATCGACCCCGTAACTTTTGGCAGACGCTTAATCACCTCGGCCAAGCAAAATCTCAATCAACGCATACGTGATGAAGAGAAAAGGGCGATTTCAGACGAATTTGAAACGCGTCTCGGTGAGATTGTGATGGGCGATATTCGCCAAATCAGCCGCGGGGACGTTTTTGTAAATGTCGACCGAACCGAAGTCATCCTTCCCAAAAAAGAGCAGATAGAAAACGAACGCTATCGCCGCGGCGACAATATCCGCGCCCTGGTCAAGGAGGTGCGGCGCACCAGCCGCGGCCCCGAAATTATCGTGTCGCGCAGCGATCCCAAATTTTTAGTGCGGCTATTCGAGCTGGAAGTGCCGGAAATTTACGATGGCATCATTGAAATCAAAGCGGTGGCGCGCCAGCCCGGGGAACGCTCGAAAATCGCGGTGTCGTCGAATGATAAGCGCATCGATGCTGTCGGGGCATGCGTGGGCATGAAGGGCATTCGCATTCAGTCGGTCAGCAAAGAGCTAAATAACGAAAAAGTCGACGTTATTCCGTGGAGTTATGACAAAGAAGTGTTCATCACACGCGCGTTAAGCCCGGCCAAACCGGTGCGTGTGCTGGTGGATGAGCCGAACAATCGCGCGGTGGCCGTGTTGCCGGACGATCAAGTGTCGCTCGGCATCGGTCGCGGCGGCCAGAATCGTCGCTTGACCAGCAAACTAACCGGCGTCGAAATCGAAATCATGAAGGAATCCGAATACCGCAAGATGATCGAAGAGCAACGCGGCAAGGAAACCCTGATTGATCACATCGCAGGCTTGAGCCCGGCCATGCTTGCCAAACTGAAAGATGCCGGACTTGAGACGGTGAGTGATGTTTTGGCAATCGGCGAGCAGGGCTTGAGAAACATTAAAGGCATCGGCGAAAAAACCGCACTTAAAATCTGGTCGCTGGTCAACGGCGGCGAAGCAGAGGCCGCGAAAGCAGGAGCTGAAGGCGAGGAAATCGTCGAAAATCGCGGCGCCTCGGACAATGAAACTCATGCCGAGGATGAGAAAATCGCTGAAGATGAAGGTGTTTCGGAAGAAGATGAATCGGAAGCCACGGAAGTCACCGCCGAAGAATCTGAAGAGAGCGAGTCGCGTAACGAACCGGCGTCCGCGAATGCTTGACGCAAATCGAATAACGATAGTTTTTATTTTCCCAGCAAAACGGCGCATGCGCAAGATGCAGCAGCTTTTCACAACATAGCTTCTCATTTATAGGGTATGGTAGTGACGACAAAACGTAGAGTGCATCAAGTCGCGAAGGAGTTCAATATCTCCAACGAGGCCCTTATCGGCTTTTTGACGGAACTCGATTTTTCCGTGCAAAGCCCGATGACTGCCTTGACCGATGAGATGTATGAACAGGTTCTGCGGAAATATAAAAAGGAGCCTGTCAAGAAAGATGCCGACTACGAATTCCGCAAGCATATTCGCGACAAAAAGCTTGAGGAGGAGAAAGAGCGCGCCAAGGCGCGGCATGATTTGGAAGAACGCATGCGCGTTGCCACGAAGCTGATGGAAAAGCGCTCCCCCAAGGAAACGGCGAAAGAAAATGAACTGGCGGCTGCCGAAGCCGCCGCGCGCAAACCGCTGCGCCGGAAAACCACAGCCAAGCCGGTTGACAGCAAGCCTGTTGAGGTTGGGCCCGCGCCGATCGAGGCCCGCCTTGAACCAAAGCATGTGCCGACGTTGCAGGAAACCATCGTTTCATTGATTCCTGAAGAGGATCTGCATCCCACGATGCCTCCGCCTTCGCATGCCGAACCGCCGGCGCCGAAAGTAACCGTTGTCGCAACGCCTGCACCGCCGTCCAAAAAAGACGAAAAGGTTTCGGAGGACACCAGCGAGGCAGCCAAGAAACGCAAAAAACGCAGACGCCGGAAAAAGAAAGACAAAGCGGCGCCAATTGAAGTTGAGGGCATTTTATCCGAAGTGAAAGACCGCGCGCGCGATAAGACTCGTCATCCGCTTGAAGCGCGGGAAGACGGGACTCGCGGTCAAGTACGCAAGGCCAAGAAAAAGAAAAAACGCAAGATCAGTGAACAAGAAATTGAGGAGTCGATTCGCCAGACACTAGCAGCGATGGAGGGCGGCGGCAAACCCAAGGCCCGGCGCCGGCGCACGCACACGGAAGATGGCGAGTTGATGGCTGAAGCTGAAAACAAGCTCAGCGTGCCGGAGTTCATCTCGGCATCCGACCTGGCCAAGTTAATGGAAGTGGAACCGAGTGAAGTCATCCGCAAGTGCATTGATCTCGGCATTATCGTCTCGATCAATCAGCGCCTGGATGCCGATACGATTGTCACGGTCGCGGATGAGTTTGGCTTTGATGCGGAAATTGTGCAAGAGTATGGCACGGAATCGCTTGAGGAAAAGGAGGAAGCCGATGATCCGAAAGATTTGGTCAGCCGGCCGCCGGTGGTAACCATCATGGGGCATGTCGATCATGGCAAAACCTCATTGCTGGATTATATTCGCGAGAGTAATATCGTCTCGCGCGAATCCGGAGGCATCACGCAGCATATCGGCGCGTATGAAGTTGAGTTCAACGGGCGCTTGATTACGTTTCTGGACACGCCGGGTCATGAGGCATTTACTGCCATGCGTGCGCGCGGCGCGAAAGCAACAGACGTCGTCGTACTGGTGGTGGCGGCGGATGACGGTGTGCAGCAGCAAACACTCGAGGCAATCAGTCATGCGCGCGCGGCGGGCGTGCCCATCGTTATTGCGATCAATAAAATTGACAAACCGAACGCGAATCCGGACATCATCAAACAGCAACTTTCACAGCACGGCATTTTGGTGGAAAGTTGGGGCGGAAAATATCAAGCCGCCGAGCTGTCTGCCAAAACGGGCGTGGGCGTCGATCATCTGTTGGAACTGGTGCTCCTGGAAGCGGATATTCTTGATCTCAAAGCCAATCCCAAGCGCCGCGCCCGCGGAGTTGTGATCGAAGCCGAATTGGACAAAGGCAAAGGCCCGGTAGCCACGGTCTTGGTACAAACCGGAACGTTGAAAGTCGGCGATCCTTACATTGCCGGTCATTTTCACGGTAAGGTTCGTGCGATGTATGACGAACAAGGCCGGCGTTTGCATGAAGCGCCCCCCTCGAAACCGGTGCGCGTTGTTGGTTTTGCCGGTGTGCCAAGCGCAGGCGATACGTTGGTCGTCATGAATTCCGAACTCGAAGCACGGGAAATCAGCCTCAAGCGCCAGCAGCTCAAGCGGGCGCAAGAGTTCCGCAAGACGCAACATATCACGCTCGATCAGCTTTCCAAGAAAATCAAAGAAGGCGCAGTGAAGGAATTGCGCGCCATCGTCAAGGCCGATTTTGATGGTTCGGTTGAGGCGTTGAGCGATTCCTTGCTCAAACTCTCCACGAATGAAGTTGCGGTCAACGTCATTCATAAGGGTGTGGGCGGTATATCGGAAACGGATGTGTTGCTGGCGGCGGCCTCGGACGCCGTGATCTTCGGCTTTCATGTGCGCGCAACGCAGCAAGCGCGTGAGATTGCCGAGCGCGAGAGCGTCGATATTCGCAGCTACAAAATCATTTACGACGCCGTCAATGACGTCAAGGCTGCGCTCGAGGGCATGCTGGAGCCGGAGATCTCCGAAGAGATTACCAGCTCGATTGCCGTGCGTGAAACCTTCAAAGTGCCGAAAGCCGGCACCGTCGCAGGTTGTTACGTGCAAACCGGCAAAATCCACCGCAGCGATAACATCAAACTTTATCGCAATGACAAACTGATTTTCGAGGGCAAAATTGCATCGTTGAAACGCTTTAAAGACGACGTTCGGGAAGTGGCCGCCGGTTTTGAATGCGGCATCAAATTGGAAAATTATGATGACGTTCATGTCGGCGATGTTTTGGAAGGCTTTCAGATTGTCAAAACGAAACGCACGCTGGCAGCAGCCGCTTGATTACATCCTGGCGAAATATGGCGTCAAAAATGTTTGTAGGCGTTTGCCAAATTGAAATCATGCTGCCGGACAGCGATTCGCTCAAAGCCAAGCGGTTTGTGCTCAGCAGCATCAAAACCAAGATTCAAAACAAATTCAATGTTTCGGTAGCGGAAGTCGGGAACAACGATTTATGGCAGCGTGGATTGCTTGGGCTTGCGCTAGTGACCAACGAGCAAAAATTCGTCGACCAAACGTTCAACAAAATACTCGAATTGCTGTATCAGGAAGATCGCCTGGAAGTGCTCGGCCATACGATCGAAGTGTATTGAAACGCCGGGCGTTGCTTCACATCCACTAGAATAATTATGGCACACAAACGCGCAACTCGAGTCGCGTCGTTGCTGCGTGAAATCCTCAGTGAGATTATTTCCACCCAGTTGAAGGACCCGGCCGTGGGGCGGATCACGATCTCCCGGGTCGCCCTTACCGATGATTTACGAAACGCCCGCGTGTATTTCAGTATGCTGGGAACGCACGCCGAACGGCAGAAGACGCTCGAAGGACTGACACGCGCCGCCGGATTTTTGCGCACCGAAACCGGACACCGCATGGATTTGCGCCGGGCGCCGGATTTGCAATTCGTTTACGACGACACGCTGGATCATGCCGATCGTATCGAGCAATTGCTGAAGCAGGCCTTCCCAACGAATCCGCCGGAAGCGACGTAGTTGTGGAACTTTCCAGAGAGAAGCAGGGATCGTGGAGATGACTGCGTTGTTGTCAAATGCCCCGGTGTCCGTCATTTCAAGAGCCGAGCTTGCCGCGGGCATGATCTGGAATATCAACAAACCTGCGGGCTGGACTTCGTTCGATGTGGTGAATAAGTTGCGCTCTGCCACGCGCGTTAAAAAAGTCGGGCATGCGGGCACTCTCGATCCCTTTGCCACGGGTGTCTTGTTGATTTGTTTTGCGAGCGCCACCAAACAGGTCGAGCAATTGATGACGCATGACAAGGAATATGAAGGGGTTTTGGAATTGGGCACGGAAACAGATACCCACGACCTCGCCGGTAAGATTGTCGCAACCAAGCCTGTGCCGGCTTTTTCGCGGCAACAGCTCGAAGAGGTGATGGTGCGCTATCGCGGAACCATCATGCAACAACCGCCGGCGTTTTCTGCTTTGAAGCAAGGCGGGCAGCGTCTTTACAAACTGGCGCGCGCGGGCAAATCCGTCATCATCGAACCGAGACCGGTAACGGTTCATTCGCTGGATCTCATCGCCGCGCAGCTTCCGGAAGTTACGATTCGTCTGGCCTGCTCGCGCGGGACTTATGTGCGCAGTCTCGTGCGCGATATCGGAAAAGATCTCGGTTGCGGCGCCTATCTCAAAGCCTTGCAACGCACGCGCATCGGGCCTTATACGCTGGCTCAAAGCTTGACAGTCGAGGACTTTATCAAACGATTGACGGATTGAATATGCCAACAGTGGAATGCTTTGGCATCGATCAGGTGAAGCGGGAGGGCAGAAGCGTTGTGACGGTGGGATCGTTCGACGGCCTGCACCGCGGACATCGACTCCTGCTGGCGGCTTTGCAGGAAGAGGCCCGCGCAAGAGCCGGCAGCACAACGGTGGTAACATTCGAACCGCATCCGCAGCTCGTGCTCAAAAAAAGCGGGCAGCCGCCGCTGCACATTTTGACCAGCGCCGAAGAAAAAGTCGCGTTGTTGCGGGAAATTGGCATTGATCGCGTCGTGGTGATACCGTTCACGCTGAAATTTTCACAGACATCGTCGTCGACTTTTGTGCGCGACATTTTGTATCACAAAATCGGAATGCAGGCGATCGTCATTGGCCATGATCACGGCTTCGGCAAAAACCGTGAAGGCGATGTTGCGACCTTGTCGGCTTTGGGGCAGGAATTGGGATTTGCCGTGCGGGAATTGCCGCCGTATCAAACCGGTGATACCGTCGTCAGCAGCACTCAGATCCGCCAGGCGCTGTTGCGCGGCGAAATTGAACGGGCAAACGACTGGCTGGCGAGCAACTATCAGCTTTCGTGCAAAGTTGTGCCCGGCGATGGCCGCGGCAAATCTCTCGGCTTTCCGACAGCGAATGTGGAACCGGAGAATCCCGACAAGTTGATACCGGCAAACGGCGTTTATGCTGTGATCGTAAAATTGTCCGGACAAAAATTCGGCGGCATGATGAACATCGGCGTGCGCCCGACGTTTGCAGGCGCGGCACGCACGCTGGAGGTGCATCTGCTGGATTTCAATCGCGACATTTACGGACAGCGTCTTGAGCTGTATTTTATCGCGCGCCTACGTGCTGAGAAAAAATTCGATGCCATTCCAGCCCTGGTTGCACAGTTGCACGACGATCGCGCTGCCAGCCGGCGGGTTTTGCAGGCCGAGCTTGGCCAATCGTAGCACAAATATCACAACGCACCACTTGCGGTTGAATTAAAATTTTGCCATTTTAGCAAACACTCAGCGAATCTATATCAAAAAGCTAACCTCTTGAGGAGATTGTTGCAATGTCATTGACCAATGCACAAAAAGCAGAAATCGTGCAAAAATTCGGCGCCAGCGCCAGCGATTCCGGCAAAGCCGAAGTTCAGATTGCCTTGCTGACCGCCAACATCAACAGTTTAACGGCGCATCTTGAAACCAATAAGAAAGATCATCACTCGCGTTTGGGTCTGTTGAAAATGGTGGGCAAGCGCCGCCGGCTGCTGAATTATCTCGCCCATTCGAATGTCGAACGCTACCGGAAAATTGTCAGTGATCTCGGCCTGCGCCGCTAAACAGATGAACTTATGATGCCCGATGTTGCAGTTGTACAAAAGACGACATGAGCCGGCTGATGTACACTGAAGCGAACTGGGTGAATTCAAACAAGAGGAGTTTTCAGCATGGTGTGTCGCAAGGAAACTGAACTAAACGGGAAAGTGTTCGCGATTGAAACCGGTCGCGTCGCGCGGCAGGCCGATGGCGCGTGCTGGGTGCAGTTTGGGGATACCATCGTCATGGCCACGGTTGTCGGCGCAGAAGAAGCCGTCGAAGGCCAGGACTTTTTTCCGCTGTCGGTTGATTATCGTGAAAAGGCGTTTGCTGCCGGAAAAATTCCCGGCGGTTTTTTCAAGCGCGAGGGCAAGCCTTCGGAGAATGAGATACTCTCCGCGCGCTTGATTGATCGCGGCATCCGGCCGCTCTTTGCAGAAGATTACAAATGTGAAGTGCAAGTGATGGTGTCGGTGCTCTCCGCAGATAAGGCGAACGATCCCGACGTGCTTGGCATCTCCGCGGCTTCCATGGCGATTTTGCTATCGGGCATTCCGTGGGAAGGCCCGATTGCAGGCGTGCGGATTGCCCGCCTCGACGGCAAGCTGGTGGCCAATCCGACGCATGAAGAGTTGGCGCAAAGCGATCTCGATCTCGTGATCGCAGCCACCGAAGACTCGATCCTGATGGTTGAAGGGGAAGCGCAGGAAATCAGCGAAGCAGAAATGGTGGAGGCGCTGGCGTTCGGGCAGAGCGTTGCGGCTCAGCTCATTCAAGTGCAAAAGGCCGTTGCCGCAGAAGCCTCCAAACCCAAGCGCGAATTTACGCCGCCGGCGTTGCCCGAAGGCCTGGAAGCGCGCCTCAAAGACATGATCGTGAACCCGCTCGGCGAATTGTTGCTTCAAACAGACAAGCAAACGCGCCGCAACGGCATGAAAGAGCTTTATAAGAACACCCTCGCAGCTTTGCAGCCCGATTACCCGGAAAGTGAAACCGTCGCACAAGAGCTTATTCACAAAATTGAAAAACAACTTGTGCGCAAAATGATCATCGAGAAGGGACGCCGTCTTGACGGACGCGGGCCGCAGGATATTCGTCAGATTAGTTGCGAAGTCGGCGTGTTGCCGCGCGTGCATGGCACCAGCTTGTTCACGCGTGGCCAAACCCAAGTGCTTGCTGCGGTCACGTTGGGCACCAAAGTCGATGAACAAAAGATGGATGAGTTAGAAGGCGAATTTTATAAAAGCTACATGCTGCATTATAATTTTCCACCCTTCAGCGTCGGCGAAATTCGGCCGTTCCGCGGGCCGGGCCGACGCGAGATTGGGCATGGCAACCTCGCGGAGCGCTCGCTCAAACCCGTGATGCCGAATGAGGGCACGTTCCCCTACACCGTGCGCGTGGTCGCAGATGTGCTCGAATCAAACGGCTCTTCTTCAATGGCAACCGTTTGCTCCGGCTCGCTGGCGTTGATGGATGCCGGCGTGCCGATTAAAGAAGCCGTGGCCGGCATCGCGATGGGGTTGATCAAAGAGGGCAACACCACCGTGGTATTGACTGATATTCTCGGCGATGAAGATCATCTTGGCGACATGGATTTTAAAGTTGCCGGCACGAAATCAGGCATCACCGGTTTTCAGATGGACATCAAAATCAAAGGCATGTCCGCCGCCATCATGGCAGAAGCATTGGAACGTGCGCGGGTTGCGCGGATGCACATTCTCGGCATTATGAATGCAACCTTGAGCGCCGCTCGCGCCGAACTTTCGCCCTACGCGCCGCGCATCTTGACGGTCAAAGTTCCGACCGACAGTATTGGCTTGATTATCGGCCCGGGTGGTAAAACGATTCGTGATATTACCGAACGCACCGGCACCACGATTGACATTGATGACAGCGGCATCGTTACGATTGCGGGCGTCGATCCGGAAGCCTGTAACAAGGCCAAGGCCATCATTCAAGGCATGGTGGCGGAGCCGGAGGTGGGCGCCGTCTATCAAGGCACGGTGAAGGGCATTAAGGAATTCGGCGCATTCGTCGAAATTATGCCGGGCCGTGAAGGATTGTTGCATATCTCGCAAATTGATCATCGCCGCATCGCGCGGGTGGAAGATGTCTTAAAGCTCGGCGACGAAGTTACGGTAAAACTGATTGAAGTTGCGCCCGACGGCAAGCTGCGCCTCAGCCGCAAGGTCTTGTTGCCGTCATGACGTTTAGGTGCACGTGAGGTACGATCAAAAAAAGAGAGTGAAATTCTAACCGCTGCTTGATTCTCGCTGCTGCTGCCGCATTGCTGATCGCCCTTGAGGATTGAGCATGCGATACTCTTGTGAAACTCAAGTCACAAGCTCACCTAGCTCAGGGAGGATGGAAATGGTTATCGGCGTTCTCAAAGAGATCAAACCGAATGAGAATCGGGTGGCTTTGATTCCGGTAGGGGTGGAGTTGTTGAAAGCAAATGGACACGAGGTTTTGGTCGAGAAGGACGCTGGACGTGGCAGCGGTTTTCAGGACGAGGATTATCGCCGCGCCGGCGCAACGATTCTTGCAAATCCTGCGCAAATCTATCGCGACGCCGGCATGATCATGAAGGTCAAGGAACCGCTGGCCTCTGAGTATCCCTTGCTGCGCGAGGGCCAGATCATTTTTACTTATTTCCATTTTGCCGCCTCGCGCGAGCTTACGGAAGCCGTGATCAAATCGAAATGCGTCGCGATTGCCTACGAAACCGTGCAAACCGAGAACCGGGCGTTGCCGTTGCTGATTCCCATGAGTGAAGTCGCGGGCCGCTTGTCGATTCAAGCGGGCGCGAAATGTTTGGAGAAATTGCAGGGCGGCGTCGGTATTTTGCTAGGCGGTGTGCCGGGTGTCGAGCCGGCCAATGTCGTGATTATTGGCGGCGGCGTGGTCGGCACCAATGCCGCAAAGATTGCGGCGGGCTTCGGCGCGCGCGTGACCATTCTCGATTTGAGTCTTGACCGGCTGCGCTATCTCGATGATGTCATGCCGAAAAATGTGCAAACCGTGATGTCGAACCCCGCCAATATCCGCAAAGCCATTGCACATGCGGATCTAGTGATCGGCGGCGTGCTCATTCCGGGCGCGAAAGCTCCGCATCTCATCACGCGTGAGATGCTCGGCGGCATGAAAAAAGGCTCAGTCATCGTCGATGTCGCGGTCGATCAGGGCGGCTGTGTGGAGACGATTCACCCCACCACGCATGACAAGCCCACGTATGAAGTTGATGGCATCGTGCACTATGGCGTGGCGAATATGCCGGGCGCCGTGCCCATGACGTCAACCTTTGCGCTGACCAACGCCACCTTGCCATATGCGATTCAACTCGCCAATCAAGGCTACCCGGACAGCGTGCGTAAATCCCAGGCCCTGGCATACGGCGTCAACATCACGCATGGCGTGGTGACTTACAAGGGCGTGGCTGAAGCGTTCGATCTGCACTATACACCACTGGAAAAAGCCTTGGCGTGAGTATCTGCCCATCGGCTTGCAATTTTTTAGTGAACCCAACTGAAAACAATTTTCATGTTGGGTTTTTTGTTTTGATCCGTTGCTGCGCGCAAGGAGAATTTGTTTAAGAGTCTCATTCGAACAGTTGAATCATGGCGCGACTGACACTTTCTTTCCAAAACAACCTCGAACCATTCTCGCCTGCACGCTGGGCGCCCGGTGGTGATTTGCAAACACTTGCGGGATATTTGCTCCCTAGTCCAAAAGAATTGCCTCAAACTCGTCTCCATCAAATTCCCGTTTCCTCCAGTGATACTCTGGTACTCTGCGAAAATCAACCTCAAGAAAAAGAAATTACCAGCGTGGTTTTGCTTCTCCACGGCTTGGGCGGGCATGCGGATTCGACTTACATGTTGCGCGTCGCCGCAAAGTTTTTACACAAAAAATGGATCACGTTCCGTTTAAATCATCGCGGCGCAGGACAGGGCAGGGGGCTGGCGCGGCAACTCTATCATGCGGGCCGCAGTGAGGATCTGGCGCCGGTGCTTCGACTTATTGCTGAGAACTATCCCGAAAAGCCGGTAATCGCAATTGGTTTCTCGCTGAGCGGCAATATGCTGCTTAAGCTTTTGGGCGAGCAACCGGGGGCCGCCCCACAAAATTTGTGCGGCGCCCTTGTGGTGAGCTCTCCGATCAAGTTGGCGGCAGGCGCGGCTGCCATTAGCCGCAGGCGCAACTGGCTTTATGATTGCCGATTCATTCGTTTGCTCAAGAAGACGCTGCGTGAGCGCGAAACCGATTTCCCGGATTGGCCGCGTCTCGAGCTGCCGCGAAATCTCAATCTTTATGGCTTTGATCAGTTGGTGACAGCGCCGCTGGGCGGCTTTGTCTCGGCGGAAGACTACTATCAAAAGTGCAGCGCGCATCAGTTTCTTGGGAATATTCGCGTGCCGACAGTTCTGCTTGTAGCTGAGGACGACCCTTTTGTGGCGCGCGAAATTTTCGCAGATTTGCCCGATAATCCCTGGCTGCAACTCCATCTCACGCGCCGCGGCGGCCACATGGGTTTTATTTCAGCCGCGCGCACGCCTTTCGGCGATCATCGCTGGATGGATTATGCGATTTGGCATTACGCCGAGGCGCTGGCCCGGCAACATGCCAAAGCTTTCAAGCAAATCGCTTGATTTTATCTGCTGCAATTCTAAATTGAACTGCTTGAGCCACAGATTAACACAGATGTTCACGGATTATTTGTTTCAGTCGCATCCGTGCCAATCCGTGTTCATCCGTGGCTAAAGAATAACTCAACAATCTCAAACTCTGTTTCGCCTTCACCCAACTCAATCAAAACTTGGCTAGATCGTGAGTTCCACCTCCAAAGAAGAGGCTGTAAAACTTGAAGACGTGAGCACGCCGTTGATGCGCCAGTATCTCGCCATCAAGGCGCAGCATCAGGATGCCGTGCTCTTTTTTCGTATGGGCGATTTTTATGAAATGTTCTTCGATGATGCGAAAATCGCGAGCGAAGTGCTGGGCATCACCTTGACTTCCCGCGCGCACGGCAAATCCTCGGAGGTGCCGCTTGCCGGCTTTCCGCATCATGCGCTCGACACCTATCTCACCAAGATGGTGCGTGCCGGCTATCGCGTCGCGATTTGCGAACAGGTTGAGAATCCCAAGCTTGCAAAAATCGTAGTCAAGCGCGAAGTCACGGAAGTCGTCACGCCCGGCACCGCGCTCAACGACAATCTGCTCGCCAGCCGCCGCAATAATTTTCTACTCGCGGTTTACGTGCAAAAGAAAACCGCAGGCATCGCGCAAATCGACTTTTCCACCGGGGAATTCTTGTTGGATGAATTCCCGGCAGACAAGCTGATCGAAATCGTGCAAGACATCGAGCCGGCAGAGATTTTGGTTTCCGACGAACATGAAGACTGGCTGCGCGAACGCTTCGGCAAAAATTTTCAAACGCTGATCACGCGCCGCGAAGCCTGGCATTTTTCGTTCGATCATGCCTATGAAACCCTCACGCGCCATTTTAAAACCCTCACGCTCAAGGGCTTTGGCTGCGACGATCTCATTTGCGGCATATGCGCCGGCGGCGGCGCGCTCTCTTATCTCAAAGAAACGCAGAAAACCGAATTGGCGCATCTCACGCAACTCGCGCGTCGCGGCAACAGCGAGTTCGTCGCCATCGATCCCTCCACGCGCCGCAATCTCGAGTTGGTGCGCGCCATGCGGGGCGAGAACCAGCATGCCACCTTGCTGGGCGTGCTGGATCAAACCCGCACCGCCATGGGCGGCCGGAAAATGGTGCAATGGATTTTGCATCCGCTGCGCAACGCGCAAAGTATTCGTGAACGCCACGACACTGTGGCCGAACTGCTTACCGATCAACAACGCCGTGAAAAATTATCCAACCGCATTCGCGGCATCGGCGATTTGGAGCGCCTGGTCGCGAAAGTCAGCCTGGCGCGCGCCAATGCGCGCGAATTGGTGACCGTGCGGCATGTGCAGGACAGCATTCCTGAATTGAAAAACCTGTTGCAAAAATATGAAAGCAAGCTGCTGCAGCAAAGCAGCCATGCGCTCGACCCTCTCACGGAATTGAACGAGGAACTGCGCCGCGCGCTGGTGGATGATCCGCCGCTTTCCGTTACTGAAGGCAATATCATCCGCCCCGGTTATTCCACGGAGTTGGATGAGTTTCGCCAGCTTGCCACGCACGGCAAGGATTGGATCGCCAATCTGCAAAAAACCGAACGCGAGCGCACCGGCATCAGCTCGCTCAAAGTCGGGTACACCAAAGTTTTTGGTTATTATCTCGAAGTCACCAATCCCAATCTCGCCAAAGTACCGGACTCGTACATTCGCAAGCAAACGCTGGTGAATGCCGAGCGCTTCATTACGCCGGAGCTGAAAGAGTATGAAGAGCGCATCTTGCAAGCCGAGGAAAAGCTGGTGGCGTTGGAGTATGAATTATTCGACAAGCTGCGCCAAAAAGTCGCGGCGCATGCGGCGGCATTGCAGGAAAACGCGCGCGCCATTGCGACGGTCGATTGCCTGCTCGCGTTCGCTGAAGTTGCGCATCAACAAAATTATGTGCGCCCAATGATTGACGACAGCGCCCGGCTCGACATCAAACAAGGCCGCCATCCGGTGGTGGAAAAGCTGCTGCCGTTCGGCGAGAGTTTTGTGCCGA
Source organism: uncultured Cytophagia bacterium (assembly GCA_964457925.1). Lineage (GTDB taxonomy): Bacteria > Zhuqueibacterota > Zhuqueibacteria > Zhuqueibacterales > Zhuqueibacteraceae > Coneutiohabitans. The sequence goes on along the minus strand of CAYWGH010000036.1, from coordinate 25,341 downwards.
ACGATACTTACCTCGACGACGAAGGCCATCAAATATTAATCATCACCGGGCCCAACATGGCGGGCAAATCCACTTATTTGCGGCAGGTGGCGTTGATTGTGTTAATGGCGCAAATCGGCTCGTTTGTGCCCGCGGCGGAAGCCCACATCGGCATGGTCGACAAAATTTTCACGCGCGTCGGCGCTTCGGATAACCTGGCCGGAGGGGAGAGCACGTTTTTGGTGGAGATGAACGAGACCGCGAATATTTTGAATAATGCCACCTCGCGCAGTCTCATTTTGCTCGATGAAATCGGCCGCGGCACCAGCACTTATGACGGCCTGTCCATCGCCTGGGCGGTGGTGGAGTATCTGCATGAAAATACCAAAATCGCAGCGCGCACCCTCTTCGCCACGCATTATCACGAATTGATCGAATTGGAACGATTATTCCCGCGCGTAAAAAATTACAATGTGCTGGTGAAAGAGTGGGGCGATCAAGTGGTGTTTCTGCGGCGCATCGTTGAGGGCGGCTGCGATCACAGCTATGGCATTCAAGTCGCGCAACTGGCCGGACTGCCGGTGAAAGTGATTCACCGCGCCAAACAAGTATTGGCCACGCTCGAACAGCAATCGCTCGAGCGCGCGAATATTACCGACGGTAGCAGCGCAACTGCCGGCCACTTGCAGTTGGATATCTTTTCACAGCAAGATCAGCGCATGCGTGAAGCTGTGCTTAAGCTCGACCTGAACAACCTGACACCCCTGGAAGCCTTGCAGCAGTTGGCGCATCTGCAAAAACTGGCCAACGAGTGAAACTCTGTTGCCTGGAAGTGAGTTAGCAAACTGCTTGTAAATGAAATCAAAACATCGTAGAATCGTGCAGCCATGATGCAATATTTAATGCTCTGCCACGGCTTGATCGTGGCATTTGCTGTGTTGAAGCCACGGCCAAGCCGTGGTGGAACAATTAAAGTTTACATCTGAAAATTTTTGAAAACGCGCTTTGATTCGAGAATACTCTGCAACAAGTCTGACGTGAGTTCCATTTTCAATTCCTCGAGACCAACATGATCTCCACCAGAAAGTTTTTCCCAGTTGTTTTAGGATTACTCCTCGCCAGCGCCGCCTTTGCCGGTGAAACCCGCACCGCCAAGTATGCCAACGAATTTCTCAGCCTCGGCGTCGGCGGCCGGGCGCTGGGCATGGGCGGCGCTTATGTCGCGCTCGCCACCGACGTCACCGCCGGCTACTGGAACCCCGCCGGACTTGTGAATCTCGAATATCCGCAAATCATGCTCATGCACACCGAGCAATTCGACCGCACGATCAAGTATGATTACGGCAGTTTCGCCATTCCCTTTGGCGCCAACCGCAGCCTGGGCCTCAGCCTGATCCGCCTGGGTGTCGATGATATTCCGGTGACACGCCTGCAAAATCCCGCGCTGCCGTTGGGCGCAGTTTATGTTGATGACGGCGGCGTCACCCGCATCAATCGGCCCTACATCTTTCGCACGATTTCTGATGCGGAATACGCCCTGTTTTTGAGCTATGGTGTCAAGCGCAGCGAACGCTTCAGCTTTGGCGTAAATGCCAAGGTGTTGCGCAAAAGCGTGGGCGACAATTCCGCCTGGGGATTGGGTTTCGATGTGGCCGCGTTGTACAATCCCGTCGGCAATTTACGACTTGGCCTAAATTTTCAAGACATCACCACCACCGTGCTGGCATGGAACCAGGGCACGCGCGAGATCATTGTCCCCACCTTAAAGGCCGGGCTGGCCTATCCCGTGGCCATTCCCATGCTCAACGGCTACATGTCTCCGGCGCTTGATTTCGACATTCGCTTTGAAGGTCGTGATTACGCAGCCCAGCTTGCCGCGGGTCCGGTAAGCGTTGACACCCACTTCGGCTGGGAATACCAATTTCAAGAGGTGTTCTCCTTGCGCCTGGGCTCGGACATTGGCCGTTTCGCCGCCGGCGCCGGCATCAACCTGCCGAAAATACAAGTTGATTATGCCTTCATCGGCCATGAAGATTTGGGAGAAACCCACCGTGTGTCGGCACGATTTACGATTGAAGCGGCGAAGTATCGCCGGGGGAAGTGAACTTTTTGTACATAACTTTGTCGTTTAATACACCGGTTATCCTGATGAAATGGCTAAATACTGTTTGCCTGAAAATGTTACCGTCCGGACGGTAATTTGATGAGTGAGAATGAGTTAGTGAATTTCTTAGGAGTTGCATTAGCAACCGCCCGAACAATTTCCAAAACAAGTGAGGCGAAAACCAAACTAACCGGTACTTGACCACTGATAACCCGGGGTGAGTCATGAGATATGTTTTGCTCACGTTGCTTTGTTTAATTCTTGCTTCTGCGGCCGCCGCCCAGGAACCCGACACAACTTCTGTCGAGCTGCCGGCCCAGCGCACCTACAACAGCAAAACCTACTATAATCCCGAAGAAAACCTCTACCTCACGCGCGTCAGCCCCGGCTACATGCACTGCCGCACCGCCGATGGCAACTATCGCGACATTGACACCCGTCTGCGCCGGGATTCCACCAGCGTTTTTCTGCCCGAAAGCTTTTGTATCGCGCTCGCTTTGCCAATTTAACCGGGCAGGCAAATGATTATGATGTGACCTACGAAGTAGCCCGCCCAGTGCACGAAAAATTCCGCAGCCCGGTCCAGTGTCCAGCGCCGGCCGCCAAGCGTGCGGCTCCAGTGGAAACTGTTGAGCTTCGGCTATTTCGACCGGTTGAGCTACGTTTATCAAATCTTGCAGAATGCCGAGGCTGCCGCGCCGTTTGTCGAAGGCAATCAAATCAACTATCCGCAAATTTTTCGCGGCGTCACCGTGCGCTATACTTGCGGAGCCAACCGCCTCAAAGAAGAAATCGTCTTCTCCCAAGCCGCGCGCGAGGCATTGCCCGACCCGGCGCAGCTCGGGCTGGCAGCGGATCATACTTACCTGGTCTTTGCCGCAGAATTCAACCTCTCGCCGAACAACCTCAATGCCCTGGCGCACCGGGCCGGCGGCCGGGATCCGATTCGAACCGGCAATGGTTTCGCCTTCGAAGGTGAAAGCCGCATTGATTTTGAAGACGAGAGGGAGAACCTTTATTTCTTCTTTCCGCATGATTATGCCTGGGCGGTAAACGACAGCGTGAGCGAGCCTGCCAAAGTGCGGCGGGTTTTCTATTCGCAGCAGGGCAAAAACCATTTGCTCATCGGCGTGCCCTGGCGTTGGGTGAGGGCCGCTGCCCCCGGGCCGTTGTTGATCGATCCCACGATTTATAACGACTACGCGAATGATACGCGGCTGCAAAGCGCCACCAACGTCGGCTCGGAAACCACACTGATGGTGGGCAAGAAATCCGGGCAGGTGAAGAAGCGCACGATCATCAAATTCGATTTGCAGTACTCGAGCATACCCAGCAATGCCACGGTTCTCAAAGCGCAGATGCAGTTGTATTATTTCAACGCCACAGTCGCCGGCGGGTCCGCCTGGGTGGATCGCTGGGTGCAAGCGCACGAATTGCTGAAACCCTGGCACGAGCTGCAGGCGGACAGCTCCGAGCGCCTCGAAGACATTCCGTGGCTGGCGCCGCGCGCGAAGATCGGCCCGGGCAACAATCCCATCACCGTTGATGCCAACGGCCAGTTCGAGAGCACGCTGTTGTTCCAGCAGGGCGAGCATCCCACCTGGAAGAGTTGGGACTTGACGAACTTAACGCAGAAGTGGGTAAACACGCCGTCAAGCAACAATGGCGTCATTCTGTGGGCCACGAATGAAGATGTGAATTCCTATGACCTGCGCTTTTACTCTTCGGAAAATGAGACCAAGCAGCCCGAGTTGATGATTATATGGTCAGATCAGCCCAAGACGGTGTATTTTCTGAAAGATCATTTGGGTTCTATCCGTGCCACGGTGCTTGACAGCGCCGGCGCGCCGGTGGTGGGATACAGTGATTACGATCCATGGGGATATATTCTCGCCAAACGTGATACCGCGCACGCGGTGTTGCCCGCAGCAACCCGAAACAAATTTACGGGCAAGGAGTGGGATGATGATTATGGCGTGAATTGGCTTTTCTTCCCAGCGCGATCGTATGATCCGGAGATTGCACGGTGGATGGTGAGAGATCCGCTGGCGATGAAGTATCCGAGCTGGAGTCCGTACAATTACGTTTTAAACAATCCTGTTCGCCTCTTTGACCCAGATGGAAAACAAGTTGACGTCCATGAGGTGCGTTTCTTTCGTGATCAAGCACTGAGAAGCGAAGGTGTTGATCTCGCGCCATTTCACCAAGCTGACGCAAAGGTAGACTTGGTTGGCTCGGGCGTTCTTGCAGGTGGTTTGGCTGCAGGGGCTCTTGCTGGAGTTTCGCCGTACCTTTCCGCGCTTTTCCTGGCAAATGCAACTCAGATTAATAGAGCAGGTATTGCCGCTGCCGAGGCTTTAGCGCCTGGGGCTGAGAATTTGAGTACGGGAGCAGCAGGGAAAATCGTAGGTGAGGGCGTGGACGCTGTTCGAGCGTTGAACAAAGCTGACGATGTTGTTATCGGGCACTTCCCTGAGTACTTGGAAGTGGCGAATGAATTAGGAGCTAAGGGATTTAGTGTTCCTGGTAAAATTTGGAGCAAGATGTCCGAAGCCGAGAAATGGGCCGCGAACAAGACTTTTCTAGACCGAGCGATCAAAAAAGGAGCAAAATTTATCCTCGCCACGCCGATGACGGATATCAAACGGGGGAATTGGCTTAAGAGAGAAATCGATTATTTATTGGAAATGGGATATCAACTTAGTGATGATGGAACAACACTAACCAAGGGAAACTAGTAGGCTAGCGCTATGAACAGTAATGTCTTAGAAGAAGTAAAACCATTGTTTTCTTTTTTGTTTGAAAACCATGGTTTTTCCTTGCTTGAAGCATATGATTCACCAAGTTTTGGAGATTCACTTGTTGTTCTTACATCCATTGATTTTCGAATACGATTTATAAGGGATAAAGGGCAAATTTTCATTGATATTGGACCAACGTCGAAGACAGATAAGTGGTATGATCTAGATTTAGTAAAAACGATAGTTGATGGTAATTTGGGTGAGCAGGCTCCGGAGTTGGAAGACTTTGCTGTGTTCTTAGAGAACAACTATATCACAGTTAAGGGTTTATTGGTCGATGAGAAATTTGAGGAAATGGAAAGGGCTATAAAGCAACTGCAAGATTTCCGCGCACAACAGTTGTTTCCAAAACTATTCAAAACAAAAGCGTAATCGTCCATCTGCCGACGTCTATTGCGACGTGCCAACGGCCAGTTCGAAAGCACGGTGCTGTTCCAGCAGGGCGAGCACCCCACCTGGAAAAGCTGGGACTTGACGAACTTAACCCGGAAGTGGGTGACTACGCCATCGAGCAATAACGGCGTGATATTGTGGGCCACGAACGAGGATGTCAATGCTTACGATTTACGCTTTTATTCTTCGGAAAATGAGACCAAGCAGCCGCAGTTGATGATCACGTGGTCAGATCAGCCCAAGACGGTTTATTTTCTGAAGGATCATTTGGGCTCGATTAGGGCGACGGTATTGGATAGTGCCGGCGCGCCCGTGATTGCTTATGATGATTATGATCCGTGGGGCTACCTCTTGGCAGGCCGTACCAAGAAAAGAACATGGAGCGACAGCCAGGCGGTAGCCAAGAACAAGTTTACCGGCAAAGAATGGGATGATGATTATGGCGTGAATTGGCTGCATTTCCCTTATCGATCGTATGACCTGGAAATTGGGCGGTGGATGGTGAGAGATCCGCTGGAGATGAAGTATCCCAGCTTGTCGCCATATGTTTACGCTGGAGATGAAGTATCCCAGCTTGTCGCCATATGTTTACGCTGCAGATAATCCTGCAAATGTCATTGATATTGCTGGCGATTCAACTTTTGTAGTGGCTAATGACAATGGAACCTACACGGTTACGGGCGGTAATTTAAGCGGCGCAGAGGATGATACCGGCATCTATACCAGAGATGCCGATGGTAATCTTGTTCTGGTAGGTCAATCAATCACCACGCACTCCTTTTTTGATGATAAAGGAAGAGCCGTCGTTGGAGCTGTTCTAGATCCAACTTCCTATGAAGGTGCACTTTTTGTTCTTGGCGAAATTGTTGGTGGTGATCCAACATTGCTTGGATATATGTCCACTGCATGGGGAGGCCAAGAATATGATTTTAAGACGCGAGGGCAAGATGACAGGGCAAAAGGAGTATTTAAATTAAGGTATCACTACAGAGGTAGTACCGTCCCCTTTATGGATGGCGTTCCAATGTTTGGTTCTGCAAGGGATTTTGGCAATATTGGAGCTGGTATCGTTGCTGGAAGAGCAGGAGTGAGCTGGGAAGCGGCCAGATTAGTGTTTGATGCTTTGGAATCCATTCAAGAAATGGAAATCACAAAAGAAGGAATACCTTCTCAAAAGGCTCAGAAACTTGGCTATACTATTGGTGTCAGACTCAGGAAAGTAGACTAGAAGTTGTCTTTGACTATAAATCATTGGAGGTTTCAAAATCATGTGTGCTAAATTGATTGTTCTCAAAAAAGGGGGAAAACTCCTTTTGACTACATGCTTAACGCTATTTCTTTTTGGCTGCACCGAGACGATTTATTTCTATCCCCCGGATAGATCTCAGTGCATCACCGTGATTACTGAGAATTGGACTCGCCTTCGGGATATCATTGATGGCAAGCCCAATCGTTCTATTCGTGCTCGCTATATCATAGCTGGCAAACATCACACCGTACCTGAAGAAAATTTTGTTAAATTGGACGTTCAATACGGTGATGATTATAGAGCTGAGTTTGATATTTGTTGGAAAAGCGAGCAATATGAATGGGAGGTTGTGGTTTACAATGCAGAGGTTGTTGAATCAACATTGGACACAACCCGATTCAATTTCAGTGCAGCATTACCGGCAGATGATACGGGATTTCCGACGGCGATGAAGTTTACAGAAGAAGGGTGTGCAGTTTTTGATTTTGGATTAAAGCGATTTAGTCCCGATAGAGGAGAAGCAATTGTAGAATTCAAGTAGCTTTTGTGCAAGCGCACGAATTGTTGAAACCCTGGCACGAGCTGCAGGCGGACAGCTCCGAGCGCCTCGATGACATTCCCTGGCTGGCACCGCGCGCGAAGATCGGCCCGGGCAACAACCCCATCACCGCTGATGCCAACGGCCAGTTCGAAAGCACGGTGCTGTTTCAGCAGGGCGAGCATCCCACCTGGAAAAGCTGAACCTTGGCCAATGCGTTGCGCCTGCTCAAACCCCAATACTGGCGTGATTTTTGGAGTCTTCCCTCAAAAAACAGCTAAAATAATGAGCCGGACAAAGCATCCTGTGGCGACCGTTCCAGTATTCTTATGTTCACCTGCTAGGTTATGCCCTAAATTTCATCCTTCCCAACCTCACCAAAAATTTCCTAAAAATTGTGTTGTATCTTAGCAGCGCCTTTCGTAAAATCTAAATCGCTTGTAAATTGTAACTTATTGCAAGCTTGAATCGTGCGTAACTTGTGCATGATGAGAGCCGTGCGTATCACAACCCAAAACTCCAATCAGGCAAAATGATTGTCGGCATGAGGATTTTTGTGAAGGTTCCGATTCTTGTGCCTGGTTGCAAAGCAAGAGTTTCGCCTGCACTAGAATTATCGCCATACATCGAAACGGGAAGTTCATGATTACGAGCATGACAGGTTACGGTCAGGGAGAATTCAAACGTAATGGTTACGAATCGTTTGTCGAGGTGCGCGCCGTCAACCATCGTTTTTTGGATGTCTCCATGCGCCTGCCGCGTGCGTTGAGCACGTATGAGGAAACCGTGAAAGAGATCGTGCGGAAATTCGTATCGCGCGGTCGCATCAATCTCGTGGTCAATCTCAAAAGCGAGCGCGACACCGGCTTGGGGCTGCGCCTGGACATGGAAGCAGCCTCCTATCACAAGCAGTTGCTCGAGAAGTTGCGTGACGATCTGGGCCTCTCCGGCGAAGTCACGATCGATCATCTCTTGCATTTTTCCGAAATTCTCACCACCGACAGCAGCGACGAATTGCCCGAGGAAGTTTGGCAAACCGTGGAAAGCGCGATTCAGCAGGCCATGCGAAATCTCAATGACATGCGCCAGCGCGAAGGCCTGGAGATCACCAATGATTTGCGCAACCGTGTGGAAGCGTTGCAGCAGAAACTCGCAACCATTGAAGAACGGTCGATCGCGCGACGCAGCGAGGAATTTCAACGGCTTTATCAGCGCGTGAAAGAGATGGTGCAAACCAAAGAGCTGGACGCAAATCGCCTGGAATTGGAGGTCGCGTTGCTGGCCGATCGCGTCGACGTTACCGAAGAATGCACGCGCTTTCGCAGTCACAATACGCTGTTTTTGGAGGCGCTGGCGGAGGAGGCGCCGGCCGGCCGCAAACTCAATTTTCTGTTGCAGGAAATGAACCGCGAGGCCAATACCATCGGCGCCAAGGCCAATGATGCCAAGATCGCGCATCTCGTGGTTGAAATTAAAGAGGAAGTGGAAAAACTCCGCGAACAAATTCAAAACATCGAGTAACGCCATGCCCCTAGGTCAGGCACGTGCAACTACGGACGGGCAAACCTCTGGTTCCGGATATTTGGTGGTGTTATCGGCGCCTTCCGGCGGCGGAAAAACCACGATTTTGCAACGGCTGCTGCAAACGAATAATCCGGATTTCTGCTATTCGATTTCAGCGACCACGCGCAAGCCGCGCGGCAGCGAACAGCACGGCCGCGAATATTTTTTTCTGAGTGCTGAGGAGTTTCAGCAGGGCATCGCGCGCGGCCGCTTTCTCGAATATGCGCAGGTGCATGGCAACCTGTACGGCACGCCGCGCGAAAACGTCGAAAAATGGCTGGCAATGGGCAAATTTGTGCTGATGGACATCGACGTGCAGGGCGGCATCAACGTCAAGCGCCAGTTGGGGCCGCGCGCGATCTTGATTTTCATTCAGCCACCCTCGCTTGAATTGCTGCGCGAGCGGCTGCATGGCCGCAACACGGATTCGCCGGAGGAAATTGCCGCGCGCTTGCAGGCGGCGCATGACGAGATGGAGGCGGCGAAGGAATATGATTATGTGGTAACGAATTATGATGTGGACGAGACCGTGCAGCGCGTGCTTGAAATCATCGCAAGCTACCGCAGAAAAGCAACCGCTGCCTGAATCGTATGTTGCGATAATAACAACGAAAAGATCAGCAAGCTGAATTGTTGACAATAAACAGTGCACGAATACAGCGAATCAACAGGAGATCATTATGGTCAGTACCATTCCCTTGGAAGAACTAGAGAAACATGCCGATAACTTGTATGAAGCGATCGTGGTGATTGCGAAGCGCGCGCGCCAGATTAACGATGAGCAAAAGCGCTTCATCGAGCAGGAATTGGGTTATGACAGCGCGCTCGACAATGTCAATGCCAGCGACACGGACGACGACGTGGAAGAAGTGCGTGATGAGCGCGTCAAAGCGCCGGTGAAATTGATCAAGCTGCCGAAGCCGACTTCAATTTCGCTCGATGAAATGGTGGGCGGCAAATTGAATTTCGAATACGCCGAACCTGCCGAGAAGAAAGACTAGGCGGGCCGTGCGTTTCACCGGCAAAAAGATCGTGCTCGGCGTGAGCGGCGGCATCGCGTGTTACAAAAGCTGCGAGTTGCTGCGCGAGTTCAAACGCCAGGGCGCAACTGTGCGGGTGATGATGACGCCCAGCGCAACCGAGTTTGTGACGCCGTTGACGTTTGCGGCGTTGAGCGAGAACCCGGTGCTCACCAACCTGTTTCCCGAGGCCGGGGCCGCGGTGATCGAACATATCAACTGGTCGCGTTGGGGTGATGTCATCGTGGTTTGCCCGGCAACGGCGAACACGCTGGCGCGGCTGGCCAATGGTTTTGCTGATGAGCCGGTGAGCGCCACCATTCGCGCAGCGCGCGTGCCGGTGGTGCTGTGTCCCGCGATGAATTCCGCGATGTGGGACGATGCGCTGGTGCAACGCAATTTGAAGACGCTGCTCGAAAGCGGTTATCGCTGCGTTGCACCGGAATTCGGTGAATTGGCCACCACTGCGGAAGGCGCGGGGTGGGGCCGATTGGCGCGCCTGGAATGGATCATCGCTGAAGTGCTGGCCGCGCTGCAACCGAGCCAGCCGTTGCAAGGCATGAAAGTTCTGGTCACGGCCGGCCGCACGGAAGAATATCTCGATCCGGTGCGCATGTTGACCAATCCCGCGACCGGACGCATGGGATTCGCGGTGGCGGAAGCGGCGCGCGCGTTGGGTGCGGAAGTGATTCTGGTGCACGGCCCCACGGAATTGCCGCCGCCGTATCAGGTCAAAACCGTGCCGGTTGTGAGCGCGCAGCAAATGCGTGATGCGGTGCTGGAGCATTACCCGGGCGCGCAGGTGTTGGTGATGACCGCCGCCGTTTCGGATTATCGCCCGCGCCAATTTGCCCCGGAGAAAATCAAAAAGGGCGAGGCTGCGGCGATGATCGAGCTGGAAGAGAACGACGATATTCTCAAATTGCTCAGCCGGCAGAAGACGCAAGCGCTGCACGTGGGTTTTGCGCTGGAAACCGAGAATGCCGTAAAAAATGCGCAGGGCAAATTGCAGCAAAAAGCGCTTGATTTGATTGTACTGAATAACGCCAAAGAAGCCGGAGCGGGCTTCAAGAGTGAAACCAATCATGTGACGTTGATTGATCGCCTCGGCGGGATTGAAACGCTGCCGACGTTGACAAAAGTCGAAGTGGCGTTTGAAATTTTGCAGCGCGTCGTTGCGCTGCAAAAAGAAAAATCTCATGCAAAACTACAACAGTAGGGCAGGATAAGTATTTGGCGGAAGGATTCTTGATTTTAGATTATTTTATCGATCCATCATTCTGCCATAAATTTTCAGAGTTTGATTCAACGTGGAAAACCAAACCTCACAACGCAAGACGCAACGCGAGGAGAATGGCCGGCCGCTGACCGTCGATCAAATCATTGATCGCCTGCCGCCACAAGATTTAAATGCGGAAAAAGCCGTTCTAGGCGCGATGCTGCAAGAGAGCAATGCCGTCAGCAAAGCCGTCGAGTTGTTGGAAGATTGGTGTTTTTATACCAGCGGCCACCAATACATTTTCGAAGCGATGCAAGCGCTGTTCGATCGTAATCATCCCATCGACATTCTCACGGTTTCAGCGGAATTGATGCGCCTGCAACATCTCGATCAAGCGGGCGGCAATTATTATCTCGCAGAATTGGTGGCGAGCGTGCCCTCCGCGGCCAACGTCGAGTATCATGCGCGTTTGGTGTTGGAGAAGGCAATTCTGCGCCGTCTGATCGGTGTGGCGACGGAGATTTCCTCGGAGGCGTTTGAAGGCAAAGAGCCGGTGGATGATTTGCTCGACAAGGCCGAGCAGCGCATCTTTTCGCTGTCCGAGCGGCGGCTGCGCCGCGGCTTTGAAGCCATCAATCCCGTGTTGCACCGGACATTCGAAACGATTGAAACCTATCATCAGCGCAAGGGCAGCGTGACCGGCGTGGCCACCGGTTTCAAAGATCTGGATGAAATGACTTCCGGATTTCAAAAATCCGATTTGATCATCATCGCCGGCCGGCCTTCCATGGGCAAGACGGCGTTTTGTTTGAATATCGCGCGCAACGCGGCGATCGATCACAAAGTCGGCGTCGGCATTTTTTCATTGGAAATGGCGAGTTATCAGCTTGCGCTGCGCTTGTTATGCAGCGAAGCGAAGGTCAATTCGCATCAAGTGCGCACCGGCAAGCTGCCGCGCGAACATTTCTCGCGCCTGGCGCACGCCGTGGGCCGGCTGGCGGAAGCGCCGATTTACATCGATGATACGCCCGCGCTGACCGTGATGGAGATTCGCGCGAAAGCGCGGCGGCTGGCGGCGGAAAAACACGTTGGCATGTTCATTGTGGACTATTTGCAGTTGGTGCGCGGCCCGCGCAGCGCGGAAAGCCGGCAAATCGAAATTTCGTTGATCTCGCAATCGCTCAAAGCGCTGGCCAAGGAGCTGGATGTGCCGGTGGTTGCGCTCTCGCAGCTCTCACGCGCGGTGGAGCAGCGCGGCGGCGACAAGCGGCCGCAGCTTTCAGATTTGCGCGAATCCGGCGCCATCGAGCAGGATGCGGATATTGTCATGTTCATTTATCGCCCGGGCCAGTACACCCGCGAGCTCAATGACAACACGGCTGAAATTATCATCGGCAAGCAGCGCAACGGCCCCACCGGCACGGTTGAGCTGTTGTTTCACAAAGACAATGTTCGCTTTGCTGATATCGACCGCTTTCATACGGAGAATAATTTTAGCGGAGCGCCGTTTTAAATACCTTGCGGGAAGGGAGGAAGTGAAAAACCGGTTGGATTGATTGACACGAACTGGCACCATGGAAACGCCCAATTTCGACAGAGAATTTTCGCGCATTGTGCGCAAGCTGCAACGCTACAGCAAGCATCCCATCAACCGCGAGCTGTTGACGCAGGCCTTTGAGTTTAGCCGCGAGGCGCATCGCAATCAACTGCGCAAATCCGGCGCGCCTTATTTTGTGCATTGTGTGGAAGTCGCAAAGATTCTGTGCAATCTGCACATGGATTATGTGACGATCGTCGGTGGTTTGTTGCACGATGTGGTGGAGGATACCGGCGTCGCGATCGAAGAAGTGCGCGACAAATTCGGGGATGAGATCGCCGGGCTGGTTGACGGCGTCACCAAAATTTCTGAATTGAAATTCGACAGCATCGAAGTCCGGCAGGCGGAAAATTTTCGCAAAATGCTGCTGTCGATGGTCAAAGATATTCGCGTCATCTTGATTAAATTTGCCGATCGTTTGCACAACATGCGCACGATCGAGTATTTGCCGGAAAAGAAACAGCGCCGCATTGCGCTCGAGACGCGCGAGATTTATGCGCCGCTGGCGCATCGCCTGGGCATCGCGAAAATGCGCTGGGAGCTTGAAGACCTGGCGTTTAAAACCCTCGCGCCGCAGGCCTATTGGAATCTCGTCAACAAGATCGCGGAAAAACGCGAAGAGCGCGAAGCCTACCTCAACCGCTTCACCGCGCCCATTCGCGCGGCGCTTAAAGAGTCCGGGATTACCGCAAAAATTACGGGACGCCCAAAACATTTGTACAGCATCTTTCTGAAAATGCTGAATCGCGACAAATCATTCGAAGAAATTTTCGATTTGCTCGCGGTGCGTATTGTAGTTAAGCGCACCGAAGATTGTTATTTCGTGCTGGGCATCGTGCACAATCATTTTACACCGGTGGCGGAACGATTCAAAGACTATATTGCGACGCCAAAATCCAATTTGTACCAATCATTGCACACCACCGTGTTTGGCCAGGACGGCAAAATGGTCGAGATTCAAATCCGCACGGAAGACATGCATCGCACCGCTGAAGTTGGCGTCGCCGCACACTGGCGTTACAAGGAAGGCAAACAAAAGGCCGATGAACTGGACAAACAGCTCACCTGGCTGCGCCAAATGCTGGAATGGCAGCATGACACCGATGATCCGAAAGAATTCATGGAAAATCTTCGGATCGATTTGTTTCAAGACGAGGTTTTCGTTTTTACACCCAAAGGCCGTCTCTATAAACTGCCGCTGGGCAGCACGCCAGTGGATTTTGCCTTTGCCGTGCATACGGATATCGGCATCCATTGCATCGGCGCGAAAGTGAACGGCCGCATTGTTCCGCTGAATCACAAGTTGAAAAGCGGCGACACGGTGGAGATCATCACGAGCGCGAATCAAAAACCCAACAAGGATTGGATCAAGTTCGTGCAGACCTCCAAGGCGCGCGCCAAAATCAAGCGCTGGCTGAAAGAGTCGATGGTGGAGCAAAGCCAAAAGCTCGGCGAGGAGATGCTTGATCGCGTGTTCAAACGCGCGCATGTCAGCAAGGAAGATATTGATCTCGACGAGGTGGCGCCGCTGCTGGGATGCAACGATGCGACGGATTTGCATGCGGCAGTCGGGCGCGGCGATATTTCCGCGCAAAGCGTCGTGGCCAAGATTCTGCCGGAGGAGCGCGAAAGCGAAGCCTCGACGAGTATTTTCAAAAAGATCATAGACAAGGCGCGCGGCGTATCAAAGGGCGTGCGGGTGCAGGGTTTGGACAATTTGTTGATCAATTTTGGCAAATGCTGCCAGCCCGTGCCGGGCGACCGGATTCTCGGCTTTTTGACCCAGGGCCGCGGCGTCGTGGTGCATCGGTCGGACTGCAAAAATATCCTGCGCTTGTTGGAGAACCCCGAGCGCCGCGTCGAGGTGCAATGGGACGTTGAACCGAACAAGCATTTTATGGTGCGCTTGCAGTTGCTCGGCGAAGATCGCAAACATTTTCTGCGCGATGTGAGCGACTCGATTTCACAAACCGATACCAACATCGTCAGCATCGAAATGCGCGCGGAAGACGCCATTGTGCACAGCAATATTATCATCGAGGTTAAAAATCTGCAGCATCTCACGCGCGTCACCAGCCGCCTCAGCAAAGTCAACGGCGTGTTCAGTGTGGAACGCGTAGGCGGTACCGATGAATTGATCGCTCAGGAGGAAGTTTACTGACCTGCCGGCGAGAGACGTATAAACGCAAAATGAGGAGCGGTTTTTATGAAAAGCACCATCACCAAAAAAGATGTGGCAAAGCGAACGGCAAAAATCGTCAACGAAAAGATTTACTTAACCGAAAAAGTCGTTGACGGCGTGTTTACGGCGTTGCGCGAGTTCATGGAACAAGCCAATCCCGAAATTCGCATTGAGATTCGCGATTTTGGCGTCTTCGAAGTCAAGACGACGAAACCGAAGCCCAAAGCGCGTAATCCCAAGACCGGCGAGATTATTTACGTGCCGGCGCGCCGCAAAACACATTTCAAAGCAGGCAAACTGCTCAAGGAAGTTTTGAAGCAACCGTTGACCGATCTTCCGCCGCGCAGCGAAGACGGCAAGGACGATTGGGAGGATTGGGAGGACGAAGACGAGGATTGGGAGGACGAGGATGAAAGCGAAGACAAGGCCGAAGAATCCGAAAAATCCAACTGACGGCGTACGTTCGAAAGCACGATCACCGTTAACACCAGGCATTTGACAAAATCTCTTTTATGACAACTCCTCCTCCGGCGCCGCCCGGCCAAAAGGTTCTCGCATTGGATTACGGCCAACGCCGCGTGGGCGTGGCCGTGAGTGACGCCTTGCATTTGATGGCGCACGGGCGCGAGACGCTGCTGTTTAAATCCAAGCGCGACTTGTTCGAGCGCTTGCGGCGGCTCATGCAGGAGGAACAAGTCGGGCTGGTCGTGGTGGGCTTGCCGCGGCATTTGAACGGCGACGATAGTGACATGACGAAAATTGTGCAAACGTTCATTCACGAATTGGAACAGCAAACACACGTGCCGGTTGTGGCCTGGGATGAGCGTTGGTCGAGCAAACAAGCTGCGCGTACTCTTGCAGAAAGCGGCGCGCGCCGTCAACGCAAAGATTTGATCGACCAGCTCGCGGCAGTGCTGATACTACAAAGTTATTTGGATCGCGTCAAAGTAACCTCCTGAACCCTGGCTATGAGAACGATCAGACTCGCTGTTATTGGCGCCGGCGGCATTGCCCAAGTTGCGCATATCCCCTTGTGGAAAAAATTGTCGGGCGTTGATCTGGTGGCGGTGTGTGACACCAACCTGGCGCGCGCCAAAGCCGTGGCCGAACGCTACGATATTCCACAATACTTCACAAAAGATGATGACGTCCTGAAGCTTGAAGACGTCGATGCCATCGACATTTGTGCGCCGACGCACATGCACATGCCGCTGGCAATTGCCGCCTTGTCCGCCGGCAAACATGTTTTGGTGGAAAAACCGATCGCGCGCACCCTGGAGGAAGGCCAGAAAATGGTGCAAGCCGCCAAGCGCTATCAACGGCGCCTGATGGTGGCGATGAATGTGCGCTTTCGCCGCGATGCCATCAACATGAAATCGTTCATCGATGCGGGCGAATTGGGCGAAGTATTTTATGCCAAGTGCGGCTGGCTGCGCCGGCAGGAAAAATGGGCGGAAGCCTCCTGGCTGTATCAAAAGCAGTATTCTGGCGGCGGCGTGTTGATGGACTTGGGCGTGCAGATGCTCGATCTCGCGCTCTGGCTGTTCGGCAACAAAAAAGCAAAAGCCGTAAAGGCCACAACGTACAACTATGTTTCCAAACTGGAAGTCGAGGATGTCGCGACCGCGTTCGTGCATCTTGAAGACGGAAGCACGCTTACCCTGGAAGTGAGTTGGACGTTTCTGACACCGGAAGACGAACTGTATGCCAGTTTTTTTGGCTCGCAAGGCGGGGCCATGATGAACCCGCTGCGCATCATGAAGGAAATGCACGGCAATATCGTCAACCTGACGCCGCATGTCGATGACAAGCCGATGTCGCGTTACAAACGTTCGTACAGCAACGAGTTGCGCCACTTCATCAAATGTTTGCGCGACAACACGCCCATGCTCTCCAGCGGAGAAGAAAGCCTGGATCGCATGCGCATCATCGAAGCCATGTACGAGTCTGCCCGGCTGGGAAAAGAGGTAGAGCTTTGAGGTCACGCAATTTCTTATTGTGTTTGCTCTCTGCCGCCCCCCTGACATTGGCGTTCCCACCCTTTCGCCTGGGTTTTTTGGCTTATTGGGCGCTCATTCCGTTTTTGTTCTTATTGGCAGACAAAGAAGCTGGCGCAGCAATACGCTGGAGCGTTTTTTTTGGATTATTATCGAGCATGATGGGAATTTTTATGACCGGGCGGATCGGGCTGTTTTCCGATTTCTATAAAATGACGATTCATGCGTTTTCATTTGCCTTGTTCGCCCTGCTGGTGTTGCTGCTGCGCCGGCGCTGGCCGTTTGGTTATCTCCTGGCCGTGCCGTTATTGTGGGCGGCCCTGGAGTATGTCAAAGCGCTGCTCAACCCCGATTATGCCTGGCTGGCCTTGGGTTACACGCAAAATTATTACCTCAAGCTGATGCAATACACGCCCTCCATCGGCGTCTATCTTGTATCGTTCTGGGTGGCATCGCTCAATGTCATTTTGTTTGCGATGTGGCAGCGCCGGCGCGAAGCGCGCTGGCTTGCCGGCTTGGTTGCGCTGTTGGTGCTGGTGTGCGCCGCGCCGTATACGTTTAGCCGCTTGCTAACGCCGGAGCCGCGCCCGTTGCAAGAACCGCAAATCGAAGTTCGTCAATTCAGCAAAGTGAAAGCCAGTGTTACGTTACGTCCGAGTTTCCGAAAATATACCGAGCCTGCAACGCTGTTTGCAACCGCCGCTGCGCAATGAGCGGCGCGTCTGCCGTCTTTTTTGCCGAGGCTTTTGCTTCGCACTTTTTGCACTTTTAGGTTTTGATAAAGGATTTGCGCAGCAGAAAAATTCTTATATTGCCGTTAACACGCTGATTGCGCGACCGCTGGCCATGGGGGGCGCATTTCTCGCGGTTGAAGACGACTTGGCGGCAAGCTTGTACAATCCCGCCAATCTTGGCGGCGGGAGCAAAACGCGCACATTTTCCTTTCAGCTCTTTCTCAATCCGTTGACGCCCGGTTTGGCGCTTGCTCGCCGTGAAGATTTTTATAATCGTTCGACTTCAGCAAGCGCGCAGGCATTCGCAACTCTTGGGTTATTGATCAAAGGCTTGACCTTGCGCTCCGGCCCGTTTGAAGTCGGCGTCATTCTCGCGGAACAAACAACGAATTGGGCTGCAATCGCCGCCTCTGATTTGTTCGAAGTCAACGATTATCTTGACAATCAATACAGTGTGTTGGCGTTGCGCATGCGCCTGGCCGAACGCGTGGCGTTGGGCGGAAGCCTTGGGCTTTATTATCAAAACCTCGCACGCAAACAGCGTGAATGGCAGCTTCGCGCTTCGTATGGTATTACCATCGCGCCGTGGCCCAACATTTTGTTGGGCGTGAGTTATTTGACCATTCCCGTGACGCCCAATGGCGGCTATCGCAATCATCCGGAACGATTCGTCAATGGCAGCGTTAATATCGGTATGAGTTTTAGACCGTATCCGGGCACGATCATCGCCGCGGATATGCGCAACCTTGTCGAAGACGAAAACAAAAACGAGATGGTGCGTGAGCCGCATTTCGGGATTGAACAAAACTTGTTTTCTGTTTTGGCGCTGCGCGGCGGAGCGTTTTGGAAAAGTGAAGAGGAACGTCTGGCCTACACGCTGGGGTTGGGGTTGCTTGATTCGGCGAAGCTGTTATTCGGCAAGCCCCGCGGCGCTTTGCCCAATTGGCTGCTGAATTACGGCGCTGTGTTGGAAACAGACAACGCCGGCCAACGGCGATGGATTCACGCGCTCACAATTGGAATTCGTATTTAATTCGAAATGACAATTCTGCGCAGCCACTTCAAAAGCCCGGCATTGGTTTCATTCTTATTGATTCTGGCTGAAGCTAATGCGCAAACACCGGCAAATAATCTGCGGTTGTTGCAGGATATTTTTCGCAAATGTGCAGCGCAGGCTGTTGCCGCCCTTCAGGCGGAAACAGATTCCGTGGCGGTTGTTGCGCATTCAAGCGCCGGTGAAAACAGCTCGGAGCGGCTTTTACACCTCGCTGTGGTCGACGCCCTGCAAAGCCAAAAAGGCCTCAGCGTTTTTGAGGAAACCAACGTCTTAATGGGGGTGGAGGTTCGTTACAAACTGCTGCACTGTGATTTGACTTACAGCAAATTACCGGGGGGCTTGCTGGGAGGGCTGAAGCGCGCCCGCGCCGAGCGCGCGGTAAGCGTGTCGGTCGACTTTGACATTCATCAGCAAGAATCGGGCAAGATTTATTGGCAGGGGATTGTTGCAGAATCGCGCAAAGACACTATTTATGTCAACGAAATCGCGTTGCTGGAAAATTTGGCCATGCCATTCACAAGCGGGCGCTGGCTGCATCGCGATAGTGCCCGGCGCCGCTGGGTTGAGCCGTTCATTTTAGCCGCCGCCACCGGCGCTGCTATTTATACTTTTTACACCTTGAGAAGCCAATAGCATAGGATCTTGTATAATGTTGATGCTGACCAATGTTCACCTTTCCAGGCGTAGTCTTGCGACAAGTTTGCGCAACCTAGCCTGTTTGTACGCCGGCCTTTTTCTCCTGGCCGGTCTCGCGGCATGCGGCGGTAATAAGCTGCGCGCCAACCTGACGACGGAAGAGCGCCTCGCTTACGCCATGCAACTTTTTCAAAAAAAGAATTATTTTGACGCGCGCACGCAATTTCGCATTGTCACGCTCAACGCGCCCGGCAGCACCATCGTCGATCAGGCGCAATATTATCTCGGCGAATGCCATTACGAAATGGACGAGTTTATCACAGCGGCTGCCGAATACGAAAAACTGCTGCGCTTGTATCCCCAAAGCGAATACCTCGACGACGCACAATACAAACTCGGCATGTGTTATTTCCGGCTATCGCCCAAAGCCGATCTCGATCAAAAGTACACCTGGCGCGCCATCGAAGAATTTCAACGCTTCCTGGATGATTTTCCCCGCAGTGATTTGAAGGACGAAGTGGTCGAGAAGCTTACCGCGACACGCAACAAACTCGCCAAAAAGGAATACGGCGTCGCCGATCTCTATCGCCGCATGGCCTATTATGAGGCGGCGCTGGTTTATTTCGACGAAGTCATCAACCGGTTTTATGACACGAAATACTATGAGCCGGCGCTGTTCTACAAAGCCGAAATCCTGGTGAAGCTCGATCGTTATGACGAAGCCAAGGGCACACTGAGTTTGTTGTTTGAAAAGTATCGCCAGGAACGTGAGCGCGCGCAAGCAGCCAACGCCGCTGTCAGCGCGCCAAAATATGAACAACGCGCGCAGAATTTGCAGAAATTTTTGGAGGGCAAAATGGCAACTAATGGCCAGGCCCAAAATTAGGGGCGCGCATGCGGCTCGGCATCTTTGGCGGAACATTTGATCCCGTTCATCTCGGCCATTTAATCATCGCCGAGACTGCCTGCACTGAATTGCAGCTCGAGACCGTGCTGTTTGTGCTCGCACCCAATCCGCCGCATAAAAATTCTGAACAGCTTACCGAGGTTTCGCATCGTCTCGCGATGTTGCAGTTGGCGCTGGCAGACAATCCTCGCTTCATCATTTCAAGCATTGAATTGCAACGCCCCGGCCCCTCTTACACTGTCGACACCCTTAAGACCCTTAAAACTTTGCCGGAATATCGTGATGCCACATTTCATTTGATCATCGGCGCTGACAGTTTGCGGGATTTTCACAAATGGCGCGCGCCCGAAACAATTGTGCAGCTTGCCGAGCTGGTGGTCTATCCTCGGGCTGAGGACACGGCTGTTTTAGCGGCTTATCCTGCCCTAAAACCACATCATTTACTCCATGGCTGTGTGCTCGGAATTTCATCGACCGATATACGGCATAAGGTCAAAAATAACATATCAATACGATACCTGGTTCCAGCCACAGTTCAGCAATATATTGAGGCAAAAGGCCTTTACAAATAGTGCTTGCTTTTTGAAAGTCGATGGTTTATCTTGCGCCCTGCAAAAAAGATAGGCAGCTTGAGATCAAGCACTTAGCTTGGGTTTGAAAGGGTCGGCTTTCGCCTCTCCGAATGTTGTAAACAAAGGGATTTTGATTCCTTCGCTAACAAACGAGCCGGCTGGTTGATGATGAGCAGCGGAAATTTTCAAATGCCTTCTTAGCGCGGTTCTATCATGGCGACGATTCTGCAAATCTGTACCTCGCAATCCTGGGGAGGTATGGAAATGCACGTGAGTTACTTGTCTCAGCACCTGGCGAACCGTGGTCATCGCATATTGCCGTTGTGTACGCCCGGCTCTCCACTTGACAACGATTTTAGGAAACGCGGCTTCACGCCGCACAATCTCCGCCTGGGAGGATATTTCCATCCGCGAGCGCTCCTCAAGCTTTCACAATTGCTGCGCACGGAACGAGTAGAGATTATCCACGCACATTATTCACGCGACTTGTGGACAATCGTCCCGGCGCTCGCCCGGCGTGACTTGTCTCACATCGCTTTGGTGCTGACCAAACATATCGGCACGCAAAAACCGAAACGTGATCTTTTACATCGATGGATTTATCGCCGCGTTGATTACCTCATCGCCATTTCCGAGGTAATTCGCGCCAATTTGCTGGCAACGCATCCCGTCGCAGCGGATAAAGTTAGCGTTGTCCATCATGGCGTTGATCTTGAGGAATTCTCGCCCGAGCGATATGATCGGGAGGCGGTGCGAGCTGAACTGGGCTGGACGGATGAACTTGTTTTTGGCATCGTCGGGCGCTTGCAGATCAGCAAAGGCTACTTGGAATTTTTGGAAATGGCGTGCCGCATTCGGCAGGCTGTTCCGCATGCGCGCTTTCTGCTGATCGGCGAAGCCAGCCGCGGTGAAGAAGCAGAGGCCAATCATATTTTGCAGAAGATTGATCACCTCGATTTGCGCGCAGTAACCAAGTGGCTCGGTTTTCGCAAAGATGTGGCGCGGCTTCTTTCGGCAATGGACATTTTTGTGTTTCCCTCTCATGCCGAAGCATTCGGCCTGGTTTTGATCGAAGCCATGGCCATGGAAAAGGCAGTGATCGCGTCGAATTGCGATGGCGTATTGGATATTGTCAAGCATGAGGAAACCGGGTTAATGGTTCCTCCCAAAGAAATTGAGCCCTTAACCCAAGCTGCTCTGAGGTTAGCGCAGAATCATATGCTAAGAAAAAAGCTGGCAAGGGCGGGTAGGCAATATGCGATTTCTGCCTTTTCATTGCCCGGCATGTTGACGAGTGTCGAGTTGATTTATAATAAGTTAAATCATGTAAATGGTATGACAAGACGCGGCGCCGTGCACGCGGCAGAAAACGGCTCACATAAATGCGCGCCCGCAGCGCCGTGTCAGTAATTTATCCCTAGGCGGACACAGCGAATCTGAAACTATGAAGGAGATGAGCATGCAACTGAAATTGAATACGCAAGACCTAAGCTCCGACCACGTCTTTACCGGCGCGTTGGCGGAACTGATGAGCATTGCGGCAAGTCATTCGCTCTTCCGCCTCGAAAACACTGACCTGAAGCCGACGGGCGAGCTTACGTTGCAGCCAATCAAGCTTGGCCCCAAGGACGATGATGACGAGTGGGACGAGGAGGAGGAGGAGGAGGAAGAAGAAGAGGACGGGTTAGACGATGAAGAGCTTGATGGCGAAGAACCCGGTGAGGAAGAAACGGATGAAGGAGAGGAAGCCGATCTTGATGAACTAGATGAAGACGCTGAAGAAGAGTTGGATGAAGATTTTGAAGAATGGGATGAGGAAGATGACTGGGACGATGAAGAAGATTGGGATGATGGCGACGAAGAAGATGATGATTTAGATGAGGAGGAGCAGGAAGAAGACGAGGAGGAGGAAGAAGATGAGGATGACTGGGACGATGAAGAGGACTGGGATGACGAAAATCTCGACGACGATGAAGAAGAAGATTCATTCGATTGGGGTGATCGGGACGAGTGGAATTGAACCAAAAGCTCTTTCATAAAAACTGAAACCACGGTTAACGCGACCCGGCACGACACGCGCTGAACGTGGTTTTATTTTATCTTGCCATGACTTTTTCCGTCACAGTTGGTGAACATTGCTTCTCGATTAAAAATATCAATTTCGTTGAACATACCGCCGAAGTGAACGGCGCGCCTGTGCGGTTTGATTTTAAGCACATTCATGGCGAGCTGTATTCTCTCCTGGTCAATAATCGTTCTTATTCCGTTCAAATCAATAGCGTTGACGGACAGGATGAAATTCGTTTGGGCCCGCATATCTTCAACGCCGTTGTTGAAGATGCGCAGAGCTTGGCGTTGCGCCGTTTGAAGACTCAAGCCCGGCCGGCAAACACGGATGTCATTATCAAAGCGCCCATGCCGGGATTGATCACCAAAATTTTGACAGCGCCGGGCGAGACAGTAAAGGCAGGCCAGGCGTTAATTGTCATCGAAGCCATGAAAATGGAAAATGAGTTGAAAGCGCCCAGCGACGGCGTGATTGCAGAAGTGCTGGCGGAAGCGCATTCGCCAGTTGAAAAAGGCGCAGCGCTGATCAAGATCAAAAGTGCGTAAAAGTTCTATTCAGAATAAAAATTTAGGGCATTTCGAAACGAGATGCCCTTTTATATTTTGAGTGAATGGACATCAGATGGGGAGGATGCTACTCCGTTTTTTCCCGCCAGGTCTCAGCAAGCAACCTCGTGCATTTCTTCAAACCCACATCATCGAAGGTAACTAGTGACGATCCCAAATCGAGCTGATCTATCGAACAGGCAGTTTTATTGGATGTAGAGCTTTTTAAGTACCTTCTGAAAGCTACAGGACGATAGCATGAACACGACCTACCAATATGACTTGATCGTCATCGGCTCCGGCCCCGCAGGGGAGAAAGGCGCGGCCCAAGCGGCTTATTTCGGTAAAAGAGTCGCGGTGGTGGAACGCAGCCCGCATCTCGGCGGCGCCGGCATCAACACCGGAACCGTGCCCTCCAAAACGCTGCGAGAGACCGCGCTGTATTTCTCCGGCCTGCGCCAGCGCGGGCTATACGGCATCGACTATTCACTAAAAGACAATCTCACCGTCGGCGATTTCATGTATCGCAAGGGCATTGTCGTCGAAAATGAATGGGGACTCATCGCGCGCAATCTCGAACGCCACGGTATCGAGCTTGTGCATGGCATCGCCGCTCTGCAAGACGCGCACACGGTACGTGTCCGGCGGCCGGATCATTCCACCATCGAACTCACCACGGACATCATCCTCATTGCCACCGGCTCCTCACCGCATCATCCTCCCGAGATTCCGTTCGATCATCAGTTGATTTACGACTCGGATTCCATTCTCCACATGAGTCAAATTCCCAGGAGCATGATGATCGTGGGCGGCGGCGTCATTGGTTCGGAATACGCCGCCATTTTCACAGCACTGGGCGTGCAGGTGACGCTGGTGGATTCGCGCGATCGGCTTTTGCCGTTTGTGGATCACGAAATTGCGGCGCGCCTGCAGCGGCAGTTGGAGGGCCTTGGCCTACGCTTCATCTTCAATGATCGCGTCGTCGATATCAAAATCAGCAATAAACACGTCAATCTGAGCTTAAAAAGCGGAGAATGCTTGCTCGGTGACATTGCACTGTTTGCTGCGGGAAGGCAAAGCAACGTGCGCGACCTCGGTTTGGAAAATCTCGGTGTGGCAATGGGTGAGCGCGGCCTGATACGCGTCAATGAAAAATACCAAACCAGCGTGCCCAACATTTACGCGGCCGGCGACGTGATTGGCTTTCCGGCATTGGCTTCGACATCGATGGAACAGGCGCGCGTGGCCATGGTGCATGCCTTCAACCTGCGCTACAAAGAACACGTTTCGCCAGTTCTGCCACTGGCGGTTTACACGATTCCGGAGATCTCGATGGTGGGATTGTCAGAAGACGAGTGCCGCAAAAAAAATATTCCGTATCTCGTTGGCCGGTCATATTACGAAAACAATGCGCGTGGTCAGATTATTGGCGATTTGAGCGGCATGCTCAAGCTGATATTCTCGCCCGAAGACAAAAAATTGCTCGGCGTTCATCTCATCGGCGAGCTGGCCTCGGAATTGGTTCACTTGGGTGCGCAAGTGATTGCCGCCAACGGCACGATTGACGCATTCATTCACGCGGTTTACAACTATCCCAGCCTGTCTGAGGCCTACAAGTACGCTGCCTATGACGGATTGGGGAGTCTCAATCGCACGAAGGCCAAATCGGACGCATGATATTTCGCGTTGCATGCGAGTACAAATGACAAAGGGCATCTCGGATTAGGATGCCCTTTGTGTTTGATGCGATTTACTTGACTCAAAAAACTCAACGCCGAAGGCGTTACACACCTCAGCCCAGGATGTCCGGATTTTGCGACACCCTGGGTAAACGACGCCCAATTCCAAAGAACGCTGAAGGCGTTCAACAAAAAGCCGCACCATCTTGTTGAATCCCTTCAGGATTCTTGCGGGCATGGCCGTTTCCCGAGGGTGCGCTGCGCGCGACCCTCGGTTTCGGTGTGGGACGCTTGCGGTGTATTCGGTAAAATGGCAAAGGGCATCTCGGATTGGGATGCCCTTTGCTGTTAATGCGATTTGTCATTTGGTATAGCACAGTCGCGATGCTTGCATTTTGATGAAGAGTTGAGTAGTTTTGATCGAGCAAAAGACAGAATCTATACCTTCCTTTGACATTGATCTCGACCCAGTCGGGCGTGCTCTCGTCGAAGAGCACGGCTT
>CAYWGH010000035.1:0-61081 GCA_964457925.1 uncultured Cytophagia bacterium | reverse complement strand
GGGCGCTTTTTGCCCTTTGGGCTATACGAAATGCGCTCAACCGGACAGCAGTGATGCTTAATCATTCACGACATGTTGAGCCTACTCTTACACAGCCTTTGGGCCGCGAGCAAGCTTTGTGGCATATTGCTGTTCAGCAAAGCCGGTGTGGCTATCGCGCTTTTGTTGTGGCAGCATGTGGGGTCTTGCAACAGGCTTTTGCGATTCTGCCGCGCAGCGCGCACAGTTCCCTTTTTGATTTTCGAACTGCGCTTCCGGCTCAACTTGCGTTATTGGGTTCAACGACTCTCCCCACTTCTGCTGCACGATGATGTCCGCCGCCTTTATCCCGCCATTTTAACCTCCGCTTTTTTGCTGCGCCGCGACGGCCATAATATTTTCGATTTTTTCAAAACCTTCTCTCTCAGCGATGTATCGCCTCCACCAATCGCCTGATATCTGCACACCCGATATTTACAGCACCAATCGCCGCTCACTTCGCCCGTTTATCTCCTGACAGCCATGGATGGGCGCGGCTGCGCTTTGCCCGGCTGAATTTTCATTGCGCTTAATTGAAGGGAACGGACGGATGCTGTGGTTAAACAGGCGACTCGCACAGCGGGTTAAAGGCCATTTATAATGAAGGTATTATAGCCGGTGGAAAAGGTTTCCATCGAGTAAAAACAAAGACCGTTCTGGAGGTGAATCATGATCAAAACCCAGAAACATTTTTCAAAAATTGCAGACCGCTATGGCAACCTGAGAACGACAGACGCGGCGCCAATCACTTCGATCGCCGGCCGCTTACAAGCGCTGCCAAAAATTTGCGCCGCTGATGTCGGATGCGGCCAGGGACGATATGATTTAAAGCTCTTCGAGCATCTCGGCGAGTCGCTCTATCTCTACGGCGTTGACGGCAATCGCAACATGCTGCAACAGGCGGTCTCGTATTTGCGGCGGCACGGCATCCGCGCTTTTCAAACAGTGGAGGCCTACGCTCGCCAGCTTCCGTTTGAACCGGCTTCCTTAGATTGCATTTTGACGTTCAATGCCGTGCATCACTTCAAGGTTGTGCAGTTTTTGCATGAATCGGCAAGAATTCTCAAGGATGACGGCTATTTGTTCATTTACACCCGGCTGCGCAGCCAAAACCGGCGTAACATTTGGGGCATGTACTTCCCCGGCTTCCATGAAAAAGAGACTCGGTTGTTTGAGTTAAACGAATTGGAAGAATGGCTGTGGCGAACCTCGGCCTTGCGGCTCGAAGCCATCGAATTCTTCAGATATGAACGCCTCAGCAGCCTGTCGGAACTGACCGCGCGCGCGTTGGAGCATCATTATTCGACCTTTTCATTATACGGTAAAAAGGAGTTTGACGACGCCTTGTTGCAGTTTCAAGAAATGATTCGAGGCTGTTATCACGACGTGAACAAGGTAAGCTGGTATGATGAAAATGTGTTGTTGATCGCAAGAAAGCTGGCAGCGCCGTCAATAAATTAGGAGGCGGTTTCGTGCGGAATGCTGAGGGTTGAGCTTGAGTTCAAAACTCGGCTTGAGATGACATTCTTGATTTGCATCACCGCGAAGCAACACTGTTTTTGTGTCGCTTCGCGGGTTAAGGGGGTATTGGGAAGATCGTCGTTGCTCTAATTTTGTGTGTGCACCCCTAGTGGTTCTATTTTAGTATTTCCCCCTCTGTCGCGGCCACCACCGTGGCGCACGAAGCGTCGCCGGTGACATTGATCACCGTGCGGCACATATCGAGCAGGCGGTCAACCCCGAGAATGAGCGCGATGCCTTCGAGCGGCAACCCCACCGTTTTGAGAACGAGTGCAAGCGTGATCATCCCCACCCCCGGAACGCCGGCGGCGCCCACCGATGCCAGGGTCGCGGTAATAACGATCAGCGCTTGTTGCGCCATGGAAAGTTGCATGTCGAAGACTTGCGCTATGAAAACCGCGGCCACGCCCTGATACAGCGCCGTGCCATCCATGTTTATTGTCGCGCCCAGCGGCAATACAAAGCCTGCGACCGTTTTCGACACGCCCAAATTTTCTTCAACACATTCCATGGTGACCGGCAGTGTCGCTGAACTTGAGCTGGAGCTGAACGCGATGAGTTGCGCCGGACGAATGCCGCGAAAAAAATTCGTAATCGAAAATTTTGTAAACGTTTTGAGTAAAGCCGGATAGATTATGCTGGCGTGAATCAGCAATCCCAGCACAACCACCAGGGAGTAGTTCGCGAGGGTGAAGATAATGCTCAGGCCGAACTCCGCAATCATTGCGGCAATTAACGCAAATACGCCGTAAGGCGCGATGTTCATGATGATCATCACCAGCCTCAACATGGCTTCGTTCACACCATCGAAAAACGCCAACACCGGCTGCGATTTTTCCCGCGGCAACAAGGTGAGCACGATGCCGAAGGCCAGCGCGAAGAAAATGACTTGCAGCATCTCCGCCTCCGCGAACGCGCGCATCGGATTGGTGGGGATGATGTCGAGCAGTACGTCCACAACACTGGGTTTCTGTAAGGCTTGTTCGATCTTGGTGCTGGCTTCCGCCTGATAGTTGGCGAGCAACTGCTCCTTGGTCTCTGCGGGCAAACCCCGGCCGGGTTGAATCACATTCGCCAACAGTAAACCGATGATAATTGCAACGGCCGTGGTGAACAAGTAATAAAAAAATGTTTTGACGCCCATGCGCCCAAGCCGGCGAATGTCGGAGAGATTTCCGGTTCCCACCACCAAGGAGGCAAATACAAGCGGGACCACCACCATGCTGATCAGGCGAATAAATGCCGTGCCGAAAGGCTTGATATAAGCACCCCAAAAGGCGGCTTGGCCGATTTGGTTGGCAAACAGACCCGCCAGGATACCCAGGGTGAAACCCAACAAAATTTTGGTGTAAAGCTGAAGCTTGAGACATGGCATTTCTTCACCTGTGTCGTTTAGGGATGAACTGGCAATTGCTGTGTTGCAAAAATCAAAAAGATTTTGAATGTTACTCTCGAGGTAGTCCGGCCAAGTCAGAAGCTTAGGGACAAATGGATCGACGGGTGTTGACCGTTCTGGTAGCCTCCGGTTACGATCACGCGAATCCCGTCTTGCGATAAAGAGCAAAGGCTTTTTATCTCATCTCCGAATCAGCGCGCCCATGCTTGCAGACTGCTGTCCTACCGCCAAATTTTCCGTTAAATAAAACAAGGAGTGCTTTCTATGATCGTATTCCTGGCAAGCAGTTTGATCGCCATTGTGGTTTCTTTTCTATGTTCGCTGGCAGAGGCCGTGCTGTTGAGTCTGAATCCCATCCGTCTCGAAACGTTGCGGCAACAAGGCCGCCCGTTCGCATCCTCCTGGCTCGCGATGAAGCAGAATGTCGGCCGGCCCATCGCGGCTATTTTGATTCTCAATACCGTTGCGCATACCGGCGGGGCGACAATTGCGGGCGGCGCATTCGACGAAATTTATGGCGACGAATGGTTGTGGTTGTTCTCCACTGTGTTTACCTTCGTCATCCTGTTTGGCACGGAGATTCTTCCCAAAGTTTTGGGCGTAGCTTTCAATGAGCGCCTGGCGCCAATGATCGCACCGGTGTTGCGCTTCAGCATCACAATACTGCAGCCGATTATTTTTCTCACCGAGTTCGTTTCCAATTTGCTTAAGGGCAAGGGCGAGGAATCCGGTTTGAGCATCGCCGACCTGCAAACGCTGGCGCGCGTCGCCAAAACCAAGAACCTCATTGAAGCCGAGCAGGAAAACATCATTCTCAATGCCGTCAAATTTCATGAAACGAAAGTCCAGGCGGTTATGATTCCGCGGGAATGGATCGTGTGTTTGCAAGCCAACCTGCCGGTCGAAGCCAATTTTGAGATTGCCAAGAATAATTTTCACACGCGCTATCCAATCAGCGAAACCGAGTCTGTCGATGATATTATCGGCTACATCAACTTCAAGGAAATGGCAACCTTCGCGTTCGATTTCAAAGCGCTGAAACTGGAAGCGCTCATTCGCCCGATTTTGCATGTGCGGGCCGACGCCAATCTCAATACCATGTTGAAACTTTTTATTGCCAAGCGTCATCACTTGGCGCTGGTGAAGAATACCGACGGTCGGGTCATCGGCATGGTCACGTTGGAAGACGTGGTTGAGGAAATCGTGGGCGACATTGAAGACGAATTCGACTTGAGTTCGACGGAAATCGTTCAAGTTGGCACGCACAGTTGGAAAGCCGGCGGAGATGTCAGTATGAAGCTGATCACAGAAAAAGTTGGCGTGGCTTGCAGCGCAACGGTCGCCTCCCAAACGCTGGCGCAATGGTTTGCGGCGAACACGGCGCAGGCGCTTTACCCCGGCCTTGTGCAAACGCTTGGCCCGCTGAAGTTCACGATCCAACGTGTGCGCCGCGGCAAGGTGCATCAGGCCAAGGTCGAGGCGGCGGCCTCGCCATAAGTTAAGCATGCGCGAATGAACAGCTTCTCGCTTGGCCACGGTTGCCTCGGGCGGCGGGTCGCTTGTTTCATGGATTCGCTGGCGATGCCGCAATCGCCGGCTTGCGGTCACTGCATTCGTTATGAAGATGTCATCCTGTGCCCGCAGATCGTGAACACGATGATGTCATCGCCATGGTCAGCGCCATACCGATTTGCGGCCGGCGCCAATCAAACGATGAGGCATTGGGCTGCGATGCTCCCGGATTTTTTTGTGATGCGCCGCGCCGGGCTGTTTGAAAAAGTGTGAGGGGCAGGAAAAAGCATGTCGCCGTCCGGAATATTCTTAAGCGCCCGCAGTTTTATCGCGCGCTTGTTCAGTGTATTGCTTGATCATTTCTTCCATTTGTTTGCGCATGGTGATATTCTCGAATAATACGCCGATGCAATCGTTGGGCATGGGGAACGCTTTCAGGGCATAGTAGTTTTTGCCCACGTTGACATCGCCGTACTCGAATGCGCCGATGGTGCGCGATTGCTTGGTTTGGGCAACTTCAAGATATTGTTCGGGAATATCCGTTTGTTGCAGCGGTGGAAAAGCGTCAAGAATGTATTTCCCCAGCAGCCGGCTCATATCCGAGCCGGTATACTTTGATGCCTGCTTATTGGCATAAACCAGTTTCAACGATTCGCGCGCGCTCAAATTTTCCACTTGATATACGATGAGTCCGACGTTCATTTCGGAAAAAATCGCGTCAATCAGACTCGTCATGGTATCAAGGTCGGCGAGATTGAAACTCTTTTTCATGCTAGCCTCCATTTCGGCGAATGTCAAAGATTGGTTGGCCGGTCAACTTGATTTTATAGCTAAACAAATCCGGTTTAAAAAGCAATATCAGACTTCTAAAGTGAAATGGCGGATGTTCGACATCTCACTTGAGAGAAGCAACCTTGATTTTAAAGGCTAAAATGCCCCAAGCCGATTCGCAATTGCCAGCTGTACGCTAACGCCATAACCTTTATTGAAGCCATGATTGGCAGAATTGTTTCCTGCTACAAAGTCATCGAAAAGCTCGGCGAGGGCGGCATGGGCGTTGTCTACAAGGCCGAGGACGCCAGGCTCAAGCGCGATGTTGCCATCAAATTCATGCCGCGGCAAATCTCCGCCAGCGACGACGATCGCGAACGCTTCAAAATCGAGGCACAGGCTGCTGCGGCACTGAATCATCCCAACATCGCCACCATCCACGCGATTGAAGAAATCGACGACGAAATGTTCATCGTGATGGAATTCATCGATGGGCACGAGTTGAGGAAATTGTTAATTGATAATCGCCAATTGTCAATTGATAATTGTCTCAACTATGCTGTCCAAATCGCCTCCGGCCTGCAAGCCGCGCATGCGAAAGGCGTCACCCACCGCGATATCAAATCCAGCAACATTATGATCACCCGGGATGGCCGGGTCAAGATTATGGATTTCGGTCTGGCAAAGGTCCATGGCAGTTCCGGGCTTACGCAAGTGGGGGCGATCGTGGGCACAGCCGCTTATATGTCACCACAACAAGCCCGGGGAATGGAAACTGATCACCGCACGGATATTTGGTCTTTTGGCGTGGTTTTATATGAAATGCTAACCGGGCGGCTGCCATTTGAGGGTGAATATGATCTCGCCGTTCGATACGCCATTGTTAATGAAGAACCCAAGCCGGTTTCCTCTCTGCGCAGAGAGGTGCCGGCCTGGTTGGAGGCGATTGCGAATAAAACGCTGGCAAAAAAGTTGGATGAGCGCTACTCAGAGATGCGGGAAGTCCTTACGGATTTGCAGAATCGGTCAAATTCTCTGAATTCAAACATGCCGATCAGCGACGCCAGTCAGGAGGCGCGCCAACAAAACCTGCCCTCCGGCACAGTCACCTTTCTTTTCACTGATATCGAAGGCAGCACTAAGCTTGCCCAGCAATATTCCGAGGCCATGCCGGCCTTGCTGGCGCGGCATCATGAAATTCTGCATCAAGCCATCACCGCTCACAATGGTTACACGTTTGAAATCGTCGGGGATTCCTTTGCCGTGGCATTTCACAACGCCGGCGACGCGCTGGCAGCGGCGGTGAAGATACAGCGCGCCCTGCAGCGAGAGGCCTGGTCGTCCGCGCCCATCAAAGTACGCATGGGAATTCACACCGGCACGGCACAATTGCAGGAGGACTCCAAGCCTCATCGTTATCTGGGCTATGCCGCGCTCGCGACCTGCTCGCGTATCATGTCCGCCGGGCATGGCGGACAAATCCTGCTCTCTCAGGCTGTGGCTGAACTTGCACGCGACAAACTGCCAGCCGGCGCACAGCTTGCAGATATGCGGGAGCAGCGCTTGAAGGATATTCTGCAACCCATGCGTCTTTATCAATTAACCGCGCCCGGCCTGCCCTCTGATTTTCCGCCTCTCAAAACCGCAGCGGTGGTCAATCACAACCTTCCCGCGCAACTTACCGCATTCATTGGACGCAAAACGGAGCGGGCATCGCTCAATACGTTGCTTTCAGATAAGAACAACCGGCTCATTACCATTGTTGCTCCCGGTGGGATGGGCAAAACGCGTCTTTCCCTGGAAGCCGCCGAGCAGATGGTTGAGGCGTTTCCACAAGGCATCTATTTTGTTGCGCTGGATCGCATCACTTCAGCGGATATGATTGTGCAGGCAGTGGCAGAAGTCCTCCCCATATCCTTGTCTTCAAACGAAGATCCGAAATTTCGCGTCATAGAATATTTGCGCGACAAAAAAATCCTGCTGGTGATGGATAATTTCGAACATGTTTTAGACGGCGCAACTTTCGTTCAAGAGATATTGACGGCGGCGCCGCGCATTCAGATTCTCGTCTCCTCCCGCCTCAAACTCGATTTAACCGGAGAAACGGTTTTCAAGATCGAAGGCTTGACCTTTAGCGAGGGGCAACCGGAGGACAGCAGTGCGCTGCAACTTTTTGCCGTGAGTGCCAGGCGGATGCTTGCCAATTTTGAGCTCAACGATTCGACATTGCCAGTCGTGACGCGGATTTGCCGGTTGGTCGATGGGATGCCGCTGGCCATTGTGCTGGCAGCGGCGTGGATCGATACCCTCGCGGTTGATGAAATTGCCGCTGAAATCGAAAAGAGCATCGACCTGCTGGAAACCGAAAAGCGTGATGTGCCCGATCGTCAACGCAGCGTGCGCGCCGTCATTGAATCTTCATGGAGCCAAGTGGACGCTTCAGCCCGGAATTTGTTGAAGCGTCTTTCCGTCTTTCGTGGAGGCTTTACACGCACGGCTGCGCAGGAGGCTGCGGGCGCATCATTACGCGGGTTTTCTCAGCTGGTTGACAGGGCATTGCTGCGGCGTGACCCGGACACGGGGCGATACTCCATTCATGAATTGCTGCGCCAATACGCCGAGGAACAGCTCAAGCTTTCTTCAGACGAAGAACAATCTGCACACGAAAGTCATGCGAAATACTTTGCAGATTTTATGAAAACGCGCGAGGCGCACTTGCATGATAACCGCAGCAAAACAGCGTTGTTGGAAATTGGAGCCGATATTGACAACATCCGTAGCGCTTGGGACTACTGGGTCGATAAGCGAAACGCGCACCGTATCCTCGAGTTTGTCAGTGGGCTTTGGTTTTTTTTCGAGGTGCGCGGCTCATATAACCCGGCAAGACGATTTTTGGGCGAGGCGGCGACGAAGCTCACTGCGGGCGAACCTGGCGTTGCCTGGGCTCGCGCACAACTTCAAGCGCGGCAGGCGTGGTTCACGGCTCTGGTCGGATTACCCGAGGAGGGTCTCAGAATGGCAGAGGAGAGCCTCCAAGTCTTGCGGCAAATCAACACCCTCGAGATCTCAGTAGAAACTTTACAATGCGCGAACATGAATGCCATATTTTTGAATAAGGGTGAACTGGTCGCCCAGATATGCCGTCAGATGCTGGAACGCGCTCAACGAAGCGGGGACGTTTGGGAACGAGGTTTGGCATTGATATGGTCGGGGTGGTTGTCAATTATGAAAAGTCAGCCTAGGGAAGGGTTGCAACCGGCTCGGGAAGCACTCGCCATTTTCGAGAAATTGGCAGAACCCTTCGGTACAGCAATAGTTTCGGGAGTCATCTTGTCGGCTATTACGAAGGCAATTGGTGACATCGGCGCCTCAAAGGCGCACTGCATGCGCGCGATGCAAGCGGCGGAGGAAATCAATTACCGGCGCCTGCTGCAGAGAACGTACGATGGCCTCGGTATGGCTTCGCTGTTGGAACATGATTTTCAGCAAGCCCAACAGTTCTTTATTAAAAGTCTGCAGATCAGCCAGGAATGCGGGCAAACGCGCGAAATGCTGTCATCCCTGCTTGATATTGTCGGTGTGTATCTTACTCAAGGCAAGCTGGACGACGCCCTCGGGCTTATAGCAATTGTGTTGAATCATCCTGCCAGCGGCCAACATTCCATGAAACGCCCGGGACTTTTGCGTGATGAAGCCGAGCAATTGCGGGCACAGATTGAGTCGCAATTGGACCCCTCTCTCTACCAGTCAGCATGGGAGAGCGGTCAACGGCAGCGCCTTGCAGAGGTTGTGGCGCAAATCTTGAATTAAACCACACAAATTTGGCAAGGGTTCTATGCAGTCGTGCAGAAGTTAAATACAAGCTAGGGAACAATGACGGTTTGGTGTAAATAATTTTGCTAATCTGCAACTAATTTTTCAAACGCAAGGCTAGCTTAAACGACGTTGATGAGCCATTCAATGCGCAAAAACACAATCGTTTCACGTGATTCTCTCCGGGTTGGGAATGGCACAATAACTGCTTTAAGGCGAATCAGCATTCAACCTTGTTGCATTTCACGTTAATACTTATCCGAGTTTGCTTCACATGAACCTGCGTATCAGCTTAAAAATATTGGCCGATTATCTGGCGATGGCGGTGCTGCTTCTAATTGGCATTGTCGTCACGGCAGCACGCTTGATTTCTGAAAACGCCTCCAGTTTGAAGCTGGCGCAAGAGCTGGAAGTCGCGCTTTTTCGCATGCGCGGTCTGACCTCGCATTACATTCTCGATGAAGATCCCATCTGGCTGGCAATCCTGGATGACAAAAGCCCGGCAAGCGGCGCACACACCCATTGAAAACGAAATTCTGGAAAACGTCACACGCCTGCTTTTTGATTATGAACGCACTCTCAAAACAGCAGCAGAGTTAGCTCGACTATGTCACATTCCAAAAATCACCGCAGTGGCGCGGAGATCGCAGAGTCAGATTTATTAGAATTCCCAGCGAACCCTGCCTCTTAGCGGTGAATCTGACATAGTCAAGGAGGAAGCGTGGATAAAACGGCGGAAGCAAAACGATTGTTACAACTCACCCGCCGTGAGGAGTTTTACAAGATCTACGAGCAATGTGAAGCTCTTTGGGCGTTCAACGAGCAGGATAGATATGCTGCCGAAGAACAAATTCGGCGAACCAACAGCACCCTGCGCACGGCGATGTACGGGCTCGGTTTGGGAGGTGTTGTTTTGGCCTCTTGCTGGAAGAGCTGCATCGCCACGTGCGCGCGCTGATCGGCCATTTCAATGCCACATTTTCTGCATTTTCCCCGGCCGCCGGATCCTCATTTCGCCGCAGCCAGCCTCACTGAAATTGTGCGTTACGTGCGCCCAGCCCGGCCGCGGCTCTGTTCTTGCATATGAGAAGCCGAACAGTTATATTTGCAGACAAATGAATGAATGCAGGTTTTTTTAGAATGCCATCGACCAAAACCAAGGGCCAGCTTGAAGCCGATCTCAGCGCGGCCCTCACACAATTTGAACGCGAGTATCTGGGACGTGGGCCGCGCGAAGCACGCAGCTTCATCATTCAGGATATGTTGCTGATTCGCCTCAAGGGCGTATTGACGCCGGCGGAGGAGAGGCTGGCCAATGAGCGCGACGGCGCCCAGCTCATCAAGCAAGTGCGTACACGATTGATTGAAAGCGCCCGGCCACTTCTCGAACAAATTGTTTTTGAAAAGACGGGTGCACAGGTTGTCACATTGCATACCGATATCAGTTCTAAAAACGGTGAACGGATTTTTGTGTTTTGTTTAAACAGGAATTTAGAAGAAGAATTGCGAAAAATTTGAGGTGGCAAAGGGCGAAGTAAAACTTTTTTCTTTCTCCGTCGTCTTAATCGCCACCAGCAGAGCAAACGGCATCTCGACTTTGGTTGTGTCAAGCGGCCGTTTGATCGGCTTTATATATAAATGATCACCCGCCGGCAGACGGGATAGAGTACAGTCTTGAGGATAAGACGGTAAGCTAAACAGTAGGCCAGCGCTCGGATTCTGATCAGAATACGAGTGCTGGCTTTTTTTTTTGGGATTCTGCGGAATGGAGCGCAGACATGAACGACTCCAAAACAACTCTGGAACAGAAGGTTAGCGCGTTGGTCGCTGATTTTCTCGAGCAACAATTGGGCGAGCATGCCGGCTCGGTCGAAACATTCTTATCCGGCAATCTGGCGACGGTGTATGCGCGCGACTGCTTTTCACCCGGAGAGCAGGCGCTGGCAAGCAACGAGACCGACTGGCATTTGTTTCATCAATTCAAGAGCCAGCAATTCGACAGCGTCAAATTCCTGTTGAAGGAACGTTTGGAAGAAATTACGGGCTGCGAAGTGTGTGATATTGTTTCGGCCATCGGGCCGAACGGCATGCGCTTCGAGGTCATCACACTTAAAAAAAGTATTGATCATTGAGAGGAAAAATGCCATGAATAGAGTGAAAACATTCATGCTTATGGCCGGTTTGACGGCTCTCTTCGCCGTCATCGGCAAGGCGCTCGGCGGCCAGACGGGCATGTTCATCGCCTTCGGCCTTGCCCTCGCCATGAATTTTTTCAGCTATTGGTTTAGCGATAAAATCGTTTTGAAAATGTACCGCGCTCAGGAAGTGAGTGAGCATGACCAGCCGGTTTTGTATAGCATGGTGCGGTCCCTGGCGACGCGCGCCAACCTGCCGATGCCGAAAGTCTATATCATTCCTGACGAGCAACCGAACGCCTTTGCCACGGGACGTAATCCTGAACATTCTGCCGTTGCCGTTACCGAGGGCATTATGCGGATTCTCGATCGCGAGGAATTGGCGGGCGTGATCGGACACGAGCTGGCGCATATCAAGAACCGTGATATTTTGATCGGCACGATCGCCGCCACCATTGCCGGCGCGATCAGCATGATCGCGAACATGGCGCAATGGGCCATGATTTTTGGCGCCGGCCGCAACAGTGATGAAGAAGAAGGTCAGAATCCCGTTGCCGCTTTGGTTTCCATCATTGTGGCACCCATCGCGGCAATGCTGATTCAGATGGCCATCAGCCGCAGCCGCGAATACATGGCCGACGAAGAAGGCGCGCGCATCGCGGGCAACCCCCGTTACCTCTCAAATGCGTTGCGCAAACTGCATATGGCGTCGCAACAGATTCCCATGACGGCGACGCCGGCGACAGCGCACATGTTTATTGTGAGTCCCTTCAGCGGCGGCGGCGCGTTGCTCAGCCTGTTTAGCACCCACCCGCCGATGGAGAAACGCATCGCGCGGTTGGAGAGCCTGCGTTTGTACTAAGAACCTGCGCCGGGATACCTGTGGCCTGACCAAACCGCGAATGATCGCGAATACACGCAAATTGAAAAGACTTGGCGTGAGCTCGCGGTGCTGAATGGTTTGGGAAAATGAGCAGGTTGCTTTGGTGGCGCTCCCCCAATAGAATCCTGTTTGAAATTAATACGTTGCCCTTGCACGGTTCTCGTTCGGGGCAACGTTTTGTTGCATACTTCCTGTGAATGAATGCGAGGTGACCAATGAAGTGTCCGGTGTGTAACATCGAATTGAAAATGGCTGATCGGCAAGGGGTGGAGATTGACTACTGTCCGCAGTGCCGCGGGGTTTGGCTTGATCGCGGCGAGCTTGATAAAATCATTGAACGTTCGGCAACCGCGACGCCTGAGCGGGAGCGTTACGATGACGACGACGATGACGATCGCCGCCGCTACTACGATCGTGATGATAGTCAAACTGGTCATTACAAGCGCAAACGCAAATCCTTCCTTGATGATATTTTCGATTTCTGATCCTATCCGAGGCGAGTGAGGATAAGACGTTAAATGACCGCATGCGAGTTTTTACTTGCAAATACGCGCCTGTTCTACCCAATATTTGTTTCAAGAAGGAGCCGGTATGCCGGATCAGATTTTGTTGTGGGTTGGTTTCAACCTGTTTGTGTTGTTCATGCTCGCCCTGGATCTGGGCGTTTTTCATCGCAAAGCGCATGTGGTTACGACCAGGGAAGCGCTGTTGTGGAGTGCGGCGTGGGTTGCGTTAGCGCTGCTGTTTAATCTCGGCATTTACTTCTGGCAGGGACCGAAGGTCGCGCTGGAATTTCTCACCGGCTATCTCATCGAAAAATCGCTGAGCGTGGACAACATCTTCGTTTTCATCATGATTTTCGCCTATTTCAGCGTGCCGGCTCTCTATCAACACAAAGTGCTGTTTTGGGGCATTCTCGGCGCGCTCGTGATGCGCGCCATTTTCATCGCCTCGGGTGTGGCGTTGATCGAACGCTTTCACTGGATCATTTATATTTTTGGCGCCTTTCTCATTTTGACCGGCGTGAAAATGGCGTGGCAAAAAGACAAAGAAATTCACCCGGAAAAGAATCCGGTATTGCGCCTGTTTCGCAGGCTTATGCCGGTAACGGATCGCTATCATGGCGGCAATTTCTTCGTGAAACAGGCGGGGCGCTATTTTGCAACGCCGCTGTTCGTCGTGCTCCTGCTGGTGGAAACCACGGATCTGATTTTTGCAGTCGATTCCATTCCCGCGATTCTCGCGATTACGCTGGATCCGTTTATTGTTTACACCTCCAATGTTTTTGCAATTTTGGGGTTGCGTTCACTATATTTTGCGCTGGCAGGAATCATGCCGCTGTTCCACTATTTGAATTACGGCCTTGCCGCGATTCTGGCCTTTGTGGGCGCCAAGATGATGCTGGTGGATTTTTATAAAATTCCGATTGGCATTTCTTTGGGAGTTGTGGCTGCCATTTTACTGATATCCGTCGTGGCCTCATTGCTCTGGCCGCGGCCGCAAGCTTCCGTCCCACTTCCGCCGGAAATGCCACAACCAAAACCTGAAGCCATCGATTCGACCGGGTGATGACCATACCGCAACAAAGCGATCATACGCCAAGTGTCGGAGCAGCCTCGGGTCAAGAACGACTTTCGATCTGGCAACAGCCCGCGACCGGCTGGTTCCTGGCGCTTCTGCCGGCGAGTGTGATGGTGTATTTGCTCGGTTTCACCGGCCAGGTGGCTGCCGGCGAAAGCGTGAGGTTTTCATTCAACTGGGCTCCCAGCCTGGCTGTCAATTTTTCTTTCTTTGTTGATGGTTTGTCGCTGTTGTTCGCGCTGCTGATTACCGGCATCGGTGCAGTGATTTTGATTTATGCGAGCGGCTATCTCGCTGGGCATGTGCTGCTGGGGCGCTTTTATTTTTATATCCTGCTGTTCATGGCCGCCATGCTGGGTGTGGTTTTGGCTGACAATCTCATCACCCTGTTCGTGTTTTGGGAATTGACCAGCCTGAGTTCGTATCTGCTCATCGGTTTCGATCATCACCGGGAAGAGGCGCGCACAGCTGCTTTGCAGGCGTTGTTGGTGACGGGCGGTGGCGGCTTGGCGCTGCTCGCCGGGCTTTTGCTGCTGGGCAACATCGCCGGCAGTTTCGAGCTTTCGGAGTTGCTGCTGCGAGGTGATCTTGTCCGCGGGCATGCGCTATATCTGCCGTTGCTCTTGTTAGTTTTGGCGGGGGCATTTACCAAATCCGCTCAAGTGCCGTTTCATTTTTGGTTGCCCAGCGCGATGGAAGCGCCGGCGCCGGTCAGCGCCTATTTGCATTCCGCCACGATGGTCAAAGCGGGAATTTACCTGCTCGCGCGCCTGAGCCCGGTTCTCGGCGGCACGGAGGCTTGGCATTATCTCGTCACGCTCGCCGGCGCCGTTACCATGTTGGGCGGAGCAATTTTAGCTTTTCCACAAACTGATTTGAAACGGGTTTTGGCATACACAACGGTGAGTACGCTTGGCGCACTCACTTTGCTGCTCGGCCTCAACACCGCCTTGGCGGCTAAAGCCGCAATGGTTTTTCTGGTTGTGCATTCACTTTATAAAGGCGCGTTGTTTATGATTGCCGGCGCCGCCGATCACGAGGCCGGCACCCGCGATCTGCGCGAACTGAGCGGATTGCGCCGCTACATGCCGCTCACCACCCTTGCGGCTACCCTGGCCGCCCTGTCGATGGCAGGATTGCCGCCGATGCTGGGTTTCATTGGCAAAGAATTGCTCTACGAAGCCAAACTTGAAGCCCCACGCGCGGCTTTGTGGATCACCAGCGCCGGCGTGCTGGCGAATGTTTTGATGGTAGCCATTGCCGCCCTTGTGCTGCTGCGGCCTTTCTTCGGCCGCAAAATCACGATGCCGCATACACCACACGAGGCCCCTGTGAGTTTGTGGTTCGGCCCGGTAATGCTGGCGATTTTGAGCCTGGCCATCGGCTTGGCGCCCGAGACAGCAGCACGGTATTTCATTTCGACGGCCGTCAGCGCGGTGCGTGCCGAACCGACCGAGGTCAAGCTCGCGCTCTGGCATGGCTTCAATCCCGTGCTCGCCTTGAGCGTACTCACAGTGGTATGCGGCGCTCTGGTTTATCTTGCCCGGCGTATCCTTCTACGTGTGACGCATCCGCTCACGATGCTGGCGAGGGTTGGGCCGCAACAATGGTATGAATGGTTTTTGCAGGGACTCAACCGCCTGGCGCAATGGCAAACACGACTGCTGCAGAGCGGCTATTTGCGCTCTTATTTGCTTATGATCATCATCACCACGATTGGTCTGGCCGGCTATGCCTTGACCAGCCGCACTGCCATGCCCTTATTGCCGTCATTGCCCAGGGCGCAGTTTTATGAATGGATCATTGCAGGAGTGATGCTGGCAGCCGCGGTTGCCGTGGTGCGTTCCACCTCGCGGCTGGCGGCAGTGGCGGCGCTCGGCGTGATTGGCTTCAGCATCGCCTTGCTGTTTGTGCTCTATGGCGCGCCGGATTTGGCGATGACGCAATTCGCGATCGAAACGTTGTCGGTGATCATCTTCGTGCTCGTGCTCTACAAACTGCCGCGTTTTGCCTCGTTTTCGCGGGCGGGCGCGCGCCTGCGTGATGCCCTGGTTGCGCTGACTGCGGGCGGTTTGATGACGCTGCTGGTGCTGGCCGTTACCGCTGCTCCGTTACGGTCTCGCTTAACCCCTTTCTTTGCGGAAAACAGTGTGGCAGCCGCCAATGGCCGCAATATCGTCAATGTGATTCTTGTGGATTTTCGCGGCATGGACACGCTGGGTGAAATCACGGTGCTGGCCGTGGCGGCCATCGGTGTTTATGCCCTGTTGAAGTTGCGATTGGAAGGCAAGAAGGAGGAGAACTGAACATGCAATCGTTGATTCTTTCCGTGGCCGTACGCTCGCTGCTGCCGTTGTTGCTGTTATTCTCCTTCTTTCTTCTCATTCGCGGGCATAACGAGCCGGGGGGCGGTTTTGTCGGGGGTTTGGTAGCCGCGGCCGCCTTTGCGCTTTATGCCATCGCCGAGGGCGTCGAACAAGTGCGCAAAGCACTGCGGGTTGATCCGCGCGTGTTGATTGGCGCGGGCTTGTTTGTCGCGTTATTCAGTGGTTTGTTTTCCCTGTTGCAGGGGCAGCCTTTTATGACCGGGCTTTGGTATAAACAAGCCGTACCGGTTCTCGGAAAAGTCGGCACACCGTTGTTGTTCGATACCGGCGTTTATTTGGTGGTGGTGGGCATCATCTTGACCATCATCCTGACTTTGGCGGAGGAGTGAGTGGAGACCGTGTTGGCTGTGGTGATCGGTGGGCTGTATGCCGCCGGATTATACTTGATGCTGCGCCGCAGCATCGTCAAGTTGATTCTCGGCCTTGCCATTCTTGGCCATGCCGCGAATCTGCTTGTCTTTACGGTAGGCCGCCTCACACCCAGCCAGCCGCCCATCGTGATGCCCGGCGCCATGACCCCGGCCGAGCCGTTTGCTGATCCGCTGCCACAGGCCTTGATCTTGACCGCCATCGTCATCGGTTTTGGCGTGCAAGCCTTCGCGTTGGTGCTGCTCAAGCGCGCCTATCAAACCGTGGGCACGGATGACCTGGATGAAATGAAATCAACCGATACTTGAGCTGAGCGCAGTGTGCCAGAGACGGCGCCAGCGCTCCAGGGCACGTCAGAGCCGAGCTTGGTCGCAATGCGACGCATTGACAAAATTCGGATAGAAATAACCCAACCAATAAAAAATCATCCGCTGAGTTGTTTTATCTTTGGAATCAAGGTGGAAATTTTTGCTCGAAGTTTGACAAGCGAATTGCCAAGCTGGATGAGCTGGAACTAAATTTTACCGTGAGAACACAACGATGCCAAGTTTTCTTCTAGGTGTCGTTGTGTCTTGGTAAGCAGAAAATTTTTGTTTTTTTGTAAAGATATCACTCGTAACTTGGCTATGTCAGATTCACCGCGGAGAGGCAGCGCTCGCTGAGAATTCACGCAATCTTGCCCTGCAAACTCCGCGACTCTGTGGTGGTTTTTGGAATGTGACATAGTCAAAGTAACCGCCTACGCCAGATTTCTGACAAGCTGAAAATCGCAGCTCTTCGGGCGTTCGAATTCGATAATAACCAGAATTGGTGCAAGCAGAGACAACGGAGACGCTTTTGCTGTTTATTCCGTTAAAGGCCTGCAAGAAAGTGAAAATGAGATGACACTCTTTGTGCTTATTGTTTGTATGGCTGCCAACTTCGCCTGCCGCAGCAATGAGGCCCAACCGCCGGCGATCCCTGAGACTGCGATACTCACCAGCGAGAAACTTCCCGAAATTGCGGCCTATGAATTTACCTCCAAGTCGCCGCAAATCTTGAAGCTTCCCAAAGCGTTGCGTGAAATATCCGGCTTAACGTTCACCGACGACGGCCGGTTGCTTTGCCACAACGATGAATCCGGAACGGTTTTTGAAGTGAATTATCAAACCGGTGAAATCGTGAAGCGGTTTTATCTCGGCAGATTGCTGCTGCGAGGGGATTTCGAGGGGATTGCGGCGCGGCAGGACACAATTTTTTTGGTCAGCAGCGACGGCGTCGTTCATCGCTTTCGTGAAGCCCAGGACGAACAGCATGTCGATTACCAACGCTTCGCCACCAAGCTGAGCATTGCGAATGATGTTGAGGGGCTGGCTTACGATCCCGGCACCGAGAGCTTGCTGCTCGCCTGCAAAGCCGATCCCGGCAAAGGGTTGGGGCAGACGAAAGCAATTTATGCCTTCTCGCTCAAAACACGCGTTTTGGAAAGCAGCCCCCGCTTTCTGCTCTCACTGCCGGCGATTCTAGCTCAAACCGGACGGAAGGAGTTCA
This sequence comes from uncultured Cytophagia bacterium, assembly GCA_964457925.1. Classification (GTDB taxonomy): domain Bacteria; phylum Zhuqueibacterota; class Zhuqueibacteria; order Zhuqueibacterales; family Zhuqueibacteraceae; genus Coneutiohabitans. Next base: position 43,165 of record CAYWGH010000035.1, on the reverse strand, counting down.
ATCCCTCGGCCATTGAACGCCATCCCGGGACCGGCCATTTTTTTGTTTTGGCCTCCAACGGCCTTGCCATTGCTGAGATTGACCGCAAAGGCAAATTGCTGGCAGTTTCAACATTGCCGAAATCTGTACACGATCAGCCTGAAGGCTTGGCGATTGCCCAGGACGGTACGTTGATCATCGCGAACGAGAGCGCCAAAAAATCCGGCACGCTGGTGATTTACCGGCCCAAAAGCAATTAGTTTCTTAACTTCATTATGTCAAATTCACCGCGCAGACGCAGCGGTCGCTGAAAATTCACGCAATCTTACTCTGCGAACTCCGCGACTTTGTGATGGTTTTTGGAATGTGACATAATCAAATTAAACCCAGCATGGGATTCTAAAAGCGTTTGAGTCATTTTCTTGAACACAGATGACATGGATTGGGCAGATGAGCACGGATAAACATAATTAAAAATTCGTGAAAATCTGATTCACGGTTTTAGCAGCAATTTGCCGGACGTTTGCCGGCTCTCCAGCAGCGTATGCGCTTGACCGGCTTCCGCGAGTCCAAACACACGATGAATGCGTAACGTCAACTCGCCGTTTGCCACCCAATTCAACACCTCGCCGGCGCGTTGCAGCAATTCGGTGCGCGTCGCTGTGTAATGCGCCAGCGTCGCGCGCGTCAGAAAAAGCGAGCCTTTTGCGTTAAGCAGGAGCGGATCAATCGGCGGAACGGCGCCGCTCGATTGTCCAAACAGCACAAGATACCCGCGCGGCCGCAAACAATTCAGGCTTTTTTCATACGTCGTTTTGCCCACCGAATCATAAACCACATCAACGCCTTTGCCCTCGGTCAGGCGTTTTACTTCACTTTCAAAATCCTGCCGCGTATAAAAAATGATTTCATCCGCGCCGGCAGCGCGCGCAAGTTGGGCTTTCTCTTGCGTGGAAACCGTGCCCAGGACTCGTGCGCCCCGCCGTTTTGCCATTTGAGTCAGCAACAATCCCACACCACCGGCAGCGGCATGCACCAGACAGGTTTCTCCCGCTTTGAGCGCATAAGTTGTGTGCGTCAGGTAATGTGCCGTCATGCCCTGCAACATCACAGCGGCGGCGGCCTCAAATGAAATTTTTTCCGGCAGAGCCACCAGCCGCGCGGCGGGAACAAGCGCGTATTCGGCATATCCGCCCAGCGTCATCGCAAAAGCCACTCGCTGTCCAATGCGAACTTCCGTCACCTGGTCGCCAAGACCCTCCACCACGCCGGAGGCTTCGTTGCCGAGCGTGAATGGCAACGGCACTTTGTACAAACCGATGCGATGATAGATGTCAATAAAATTCACGCCGATCGCAGCGACCTTGATTAGCGCTTCGTGAGCCGCCGGTGTAGGAACCGGAATATCTTCATAGGCGAGGACTTCGATGCCGCCATGTTGGTGAATGCGAATCGCTTTCATGGCTTTCCTTCAAAATTAAGCGCGAGTTGAACGCTCTTGTTTTTTTCGATCGTAAACCTGTACTGCCCAGATGAATGTATTCGCGTGGTATTTTTTCTCAAATCCCTGTTCCGCAATCCATTTCTCAATTTGAGCAGGTGAATGGTAGTAAGGATGAAATGACGTCCGAAGCAATTTTAGGAATGACGCTGTCAGCCGAAAGATCATGCGCACGAACGGGCTTTGCCGCGGAAAACTGACGGCGTAGAGTCGCCGCGTTTTGGCGGCCGAGCGCGCAATCAGCGCTTGCGCATCTGTGTAACAGCATACGACTTTGTCGAGAATCGCAATGTCCGCAGCCGGCAGGTGTTCATGCAGCGCAACAAAATCACCCTGCTGATAGTGCGTGCGATTTCGCAGATTCATTTCTGTTGCAAGCTGTTGCGCCGTGGCGATCATTTTGCTCGAGATGTCGATGCCGATCGCTTTGGCCGCGCCCTGTTTGAGCAGCGTGAGATGCAGCGCGCCCACGCCGCAGCCGATTTCGAGAATCTCGTCCTGCGCCAAACGGTTTTGTTGAAGGCCTTCAACCAGCATTTTTTGCTCGGTGCGCAGCCCGCGCTTCTTGAAACGTTTGATCATGCTGCCGGCTTGCGTATTAAAAAACTTGTTCGTGCCTTCCAAGGTGCAGCAGTTCATAGGCTGAAGCGCAAATATTTGATGGTTCTTCCCTCGCTCAGATAGCGGCGTTCATAAGTCGTTTGAGTGGCAGTCGACTCGCCGTGGCCGGGTGTTTGATACAAATCGGGCAACGCCTCGTGAACCACTCCCCCTTCGGCGTGCACGGTTTTCAAAGAGAAATTGAACAACGCGAGATCATCTGTCTTGAGATGAATCATGCCGGCCGGCGATAAAATGCGGCGATACTCGTTTAGAAAACGCGGTGCGGTCAAGCGCTTTTTCGCTTTCGCGTTTTCGGGATAAGGCTCCGGAAACGTAATCCAAATTTCCTGCACTTCTTGCTCCGCAAAAAACAATGCAATCTGCTCGATCTGTCCTTTTATAAACGCAGCATTTGAAAGGCTCTCGAGCAACGCAGTTTTTGCGCCGGTCCACAGCCTGGCCCCTTTGGCGTCAACACCGATGAAGTTTTTCTCGGGAAATTTTCGGGCAAATGTGATCGTGTATTCACCCTTGCCGCAGGCCAGTTCCAGTGTGAGAGCGTGCTTATTCTTGAAAAAAAGCTCGCGCCACCGGCCCTTCATCGTAAACGGATCATAAAAAACATTTGGAAAGGTTGCCAGTTCTGCAAAACGCTTCAACTTCTTGCGTGACATATAACGTTTATGATTTTAAACTCAATCCGCAATTGCAAAGAAGCAGCGCAAACTTACCCGAATCTCCTTTGAATGTCAAGTTGGATTATCGCAAATGCCGCGGCTTCGGGAGATCGATCAAATGTTCTAATTTGACCGTATATGATTTCATTTGTTGCTTTTCCTTGAGCCCTTCCGTATTTTGTGCGGTAATTCGCTGCACTTTTGTCGCATGGTTGCGACCGCAAGCACGGCAACTTTGCGAGAAAATGCTCTTTATCTCCCAACATTATTGGAGGACTCGATGAAGGCAGGATTGAAAGTTACGAAGTTGATGACCGGGGCATTATTCGTTTTGACTGCGGCCGCGCATGCCCAAATCACGGTAACCTCTGCCGATATTCTGAGCCTGATCGGCAAAACACAGGAATACGATTCGGATACCACGTTTAGCGTCACCGTTAATGTCGGTTCCGCAGGCGCCAATCAAACGTGGGATTTTCGCAGTGTGACGATGCAAGCTGAGCGTTTCAGGAATCAATTCGTGAGCCGGCAGGGAACGCCGTTCGCAGCGCAATTCCCGCAGGCCAATTTAGTGCAAGTGACAACCTTCCCCGCCGAGCCGGGCAATGAGTTTTATCTTTATATTCAAGTTTCCAGCGCGAACTTGCAAACATTAGGCTCTGGCGTTATCACGCCGGATACTTCATTTGCAGGTTTTTACGGAAGCAATGAGGTTACGCCGCTTCCCGTGCAATTGGGCGCGACGTGGAACACGACAGCGTCCGATACAATCGGCGATCCACAAACGTTTGCCATAATTACCGCCTCCAGCACCAGCAATACGGTTGATGGCTGGGGGCAGGTGCGCTTGCCCATCGGCGATTTTGCTTGTCTGCGCATTCGCGCCAATAGCGAGACGATTACGAAGACGATTTTTTCCGGCACGGTGTTTCTTGCCGATACCACGACTTCCATCGGGTATACCTGGGTTTCCAAGAATAACTACTATCTCGCGACGGTGACGAGCCAGGATGACGAGACGAATCCGAATTTTACCGACGCTTCAAGTTTTAGCCGCCTGGCCTCGACAACCACTTCGGTAGCATCTCATTCCGGTCGGGAGACAATACCCAATGCATTCGAACTGTCGCAGAATTTTCCCAATCCTTTTAATCCTGAAACGAGAATTTCGTTTCAATTGCGCCAGCCCGGCGTGGTAGAGTTGTCTGTTTTCAACGTTACCGGAGAGAAGGTGCGCACGCTCATCTCAGCGCCATTGCCTGCCGGTGAACACACTGTGTCATGGGATGGAAAGGATGCGAGCGGTGGAAATCTCGCCAGCGGTGTTTATATGTATCGCCTGAAAGCCGGCAATCACGAAAGCGCCAAAACCATGCTTCTTTTGAAGTGAACGGATGAACGAATCTTGATACGGCGGGTTTTATACTGGCGCAGCGTCGCTTGACGGATTGCCGGCCAGCGCGCTGCACCAGTTTCAATCGCAAGGTTTTGGCGTTGGCGAACGGGGAGAGAATGTCACCGCTTCAGATTGGGGCTATTTTTTTACGAGCTTTCTAACCGTGTGAAAGCACGGGCTGTCAAGACGGTAAAAATACACGCCGCGCCCGGCAAGATTACCTTGATTATCTGTGCCATCCCACTGGGCCAGATGCTCGCCCGCGGGCAAATAGCCGGAAAGCACCAGTCGAACTTCACTGCCAAAAGCGTTATAAATTGCCAAGCGCACCGGGGAAGTCTCTTGCAAGGCAAAGCGTACAGTCGTCATAAATAGTCGCAATCTTTGCCTGCCCTTCCCTGGGCAGCGGTGATGACGTTGTTGTCAAATGTGCCGATGATGTACCCTCACATACTCCTGGATGCAGAAGCCTTCCTTGCCACTCCTTTAATAATCCTTCTCTGCAATCATCTGAAATGGCATGTAGTATACCATGTTGCAGATTGTCGAGGCGACATAACAACTCCGGCGAATGCTGGAGTGCAGTCGCAACAATCTCAAACGCGAGGTATGCTATGTTGAATGCCGTTCCGTGGGTGCACGCCGCGTGAGCCCCGTTTTCCGGCCGATCGTGCGGCAAAGGGATGCGAACGCAAAAAGCGTGCGCACGCCATCGTCTCCGGCTAAAGCGAAGCTGCCCGCCGGTGTCGTGCGATATCGCGATCAAAAAATTTGTTCCTATTGCCGGCATGCGATCACCGATGATCCCTATTTTCGGCGTCAAAGTTACACGGCGCAAATTCTCCGCTTGCGCCTGCTGCGAGTGATGGCCGTTTTTTGGAATTTTTTTTCGCCGCGCTCGCGGGCGACAATGGAACGGCGCCAGCAGCAAGTCGTTTTGCCCGGCTGGGTGCGCTGCCGGAATCGCCGATGCGGCCAGCTTTATCATGCCAATTGCTGGCATCATCTCACGGCGCCACGGCGTTGCTTTCGCTGTGGCTCAAACGAAATCCAGCGCGTAGCTTGAAGCGTCGCAGTTACAAGGCAATTTTTTCACATATGGCATTTCACATCAAAACGACCGGACGCCACCCGGAAACCGCCACGGATCGACAGGAGAGAATCAGTTGGTGGAGCCAGGAAAAGCTGCGGCAAGCGCGCGTGATGATTATCGGCGCCGGCGCGCTCGGCAATGAAGTCGCCAAGAACCTGGCGCTCGTCGGCGTCGGGTATATGCTGATCGTTGATTTTGACGATATCGAAGTTTCGAATTTGAGCCGTACCGCGCTTTTTCGGCAAGATGATTTGGGCAAGCGCAAAGCACACGTCGCAGCGCAGCGTGCGCTTGAGCTTAATGTCGAACCGGCAGCAGTGGTGGAGGCATTTGATGGCGATGTCGTATGGGATTTGGGGCTCGGTATCTATCGTCAGTGCGACATCGTTTTGGGATGTTTGGATAATATCGAAGCGCGGTTGGCCGTGAATCGCGCGTGCTTGCTCACCGGCAAGCCTTATCTGGATGCCGGTATTCGCGAACTGGCAGGCAGTGTTTATCTTTTTCAGCCCCCGTTTTCTTCCTGTTTCAGTTGCGCCACAACGAAGCGAGAGCGTGAAGCGGCAAACGCGCGTTATGATTCCTGTTTTCAAACATTGCGGCGCGGCTATGCCCAGGGCAAGCTCGCAACGGTGCAGGTAACTTCCGCAATCCTGGCAGCCATACAAGTCGAACAGGCGCTCAAGTGGCTGCACGGACGCCTGCATTTAAACGGCGTCAGAATTCAATATGACGGCAGCGGTGCGACGCCGTATTTTGACACCACCGCAATACTGCCGCGTCCGCAATGTGAATGTCAAGCGCTTCAAGCTTTGCCGGCGCCTCTAAGGCTGGCAGGCGGTACGGCCACGACGACTCTACGCGGCCTGCTGCGCGTGTTACACGAAGCGGGTATTGAAGAGCCTGTCGTCAAATTTCCCAGGAGCTTTGTGTCCGGCGTTGAATGCGCGCATTGCGGTGAATATACCGAAATCATGCGCCCGTTGCATCGTTTGAAAAGCGATGAGTTGCAGTGTCGCCATTGCCGCCGCCCCGGCGACCGTGAGGGCCTGCAGGCCCACTATTTGAGCGACAGTTTGGATTTCGCCGAAGCCGGCATGAATGAAACGCGCGAACAACTGCTGGATTTGACGCTCAACAAGTTAGGATTTCCTGTGATGCATATTTACGGGGCGCAAGATCCGCAGGGTCAAACGCATTACGTTGAATTGGCGAACGATTTTATCGAGACCCTGCCGGGATTAGCAAAGCAAAATCGCAATTTTCCAGAGATGCCTAGGAGCTAAGGAATGGCCGAAACGATCAATCTGACGTTTATCAATGTCAGCGACGACTCGGAAATGGACGTCGAAGTGTCTTCCGATATGACCCGTGAACAGATTGTAGAAAATTTGATTCAAGTTGAATTCATTCCGCCTTTGACCGGTGAGGATGAAGAATACGGGTTAACAGTGAAAGGCAAGGGAGAGCTTGGCGAGGGGCAGATGCTCTCTTCGTTAAAAGTCGAATCCGGTGATCGTATTCGCGTCGCGGTCGTGCAGCGCGGCGGAGCAACGGTGCTGCTTCAATCCCACGCAACCGGAGGCTCCTCATGATGTCTCGCCTTGTGCGCTTGCAGCAGGATTTCCTGGCGATGCAAACGTTGCGTAATGGTATCATTCGCTGGGAAGCTGCTGACCGGCGCAAACCGCCGGAACGATACGTTGTCGAATATGATCTGACCGGCTTGATCGGGCCTTCTGACTTTCACAAGGGGCACACCGTCGTCATCAAGCTCTTGGCGGAGTATCCGGATAAGCCGCCGATTGCAAAGTTTATTTCCCGGCCGGCTCTCTTTCATCCGCATGTGTTTAAAAATGGCAGCGTTTGCGTGGGGCGATATTCTGCTGAAGAGGGTTTAGCCGCTTTTTGCCTGCGTCTGGCCAAATACATTCAGTTTCGGCCGGAACTGATTGACATCAAAAGCCCGGCGAATCGTGAGGCGCTGGCGTGGTTCAAAAAAAATCGTAATCTCTTGCCGGTGGATAACACGAGATTGCCGGATTTGGGGGAAGCTGCGCAACCGCTGGCCATCAAATCCATTTACCGCAAGTAAGCAAGCGATTTCGAAACACCGCAGGCTGTAATTCAACTCACCCAAAACACCGTTCATTTTGCAATGACGGCTGTCTCTCCCAATTGTGCTGATCAAGCAGCGTTCTGTTGGTAAAGGTCTGTTGCAATGTTACTGGCATTTTTTCGTTTTTTTCGCAGACGCCCTCGCTCAAATCGCCGCCGCTCCTCCAAATCAGCCGGTCAATTCAAAGTTACCGAACGCCGCGTTTACAAACCCGCCTCGCGTGTGATCCCGCCGGACTGGGCGCAACCCGCAAAGGCCCGCAAACATATCATTTTTGTCCGCAACTCTCTCCTGGCGAAAGTCAAGGAGCATGCACAACGGGATTTGTCGCACGAATGCTTCGGTCTGTTGTTGGGAAATGCTTACTCGGATCCGATTCGAAAAGTGTTATGGATTGAGGTGCAAGAAGCCGTCGCTGCTGTGAACACGAATGCAAGCATCGTTGCCGTCGAAGTATCAACGAAAGAATTTCAACGCCTCAATGATGAAGTCGATAAAATTTGGGACAAAACGCGCGGGGAGACGCGCAAAATCGGGTGGTATCATTCCCATCCGAATTTTGGCATCTTTATGTCGGGGACTGATCAGGCAAATCAAAAACAGTTTTACAGCCAGGAATGGCAAATTGCCCTGGTGGTCGATCCGGTGCGGGAGGAGGTTGGATTTTTTCGCGGAGCAGAGAGTGAAGCTTGTCAGTATATATTGATCGATGAACCAGAGAGTAAGACGCCTGAAGCGGCGCCAGCGGAACTGCAACTGCCGGCAACGGAAACTCCTGAAGTAGAGTCAGAAATTCCACCGATGGAAACGCCACCGTCAGAGCCGGAGCTGCTGGTATTTATTGATGAAACACAGCCGCCAATAGTCGATACAGCCGGCCAGTCGTTCGAATCCTTGATTCAAAGCAACCCCAATTTTTGGCAAAGAATTATGCAACGCGTACGTCGCCTCAGTCGCTGATCCCGCCTCATTTTTGCGCACGAATTTGTGCTGCAAAATCTTTGCTCACGGCGACGCCCACCGTTTCGTCATTTACATCAAAATACAAAAAGTACTCATCTTGAAATCGTACCAAGCCGGCAAGGTATGCCGAAGAAGATTCCTCTGCATTTGACGCCGGCAGGCGCAAATACGGCCGGTCACTGCGCGCCAGAAACGTTTCGGGATTTTGCAGGGAAAAAACAGCTTGCGCGGGGTGCACGCGCCGGGTTTGCGAGATGCCGTTATAGAACAGTATTATCTCACTGCCGAGTATGAGTGGCGGCGGGCCGGCAACCAGCATGGCGTCATCGAACCTGTCGGCGCGCGGCTGCATCACTGGCGTCTCGTGCGCGCGCCAGTGCAGCAGATTGTCGGAATACGCGAGACGGATGTTTTTGCGATCGCTGAAATACATGGCGTAGCGCCCGTTGATCCGTTGCGGCACGATCGCGCCTGCCGAGGTCCAGCCTGCCTCCGGGAAGATCAAACCGTGTTTGATCCAGTGCTGCAAATCGCGCGACGAGGCGAGAGCGAGGCGGCTGGTATGGCCATCAAACGCGGCGTACGTCATGTAGTAAACGCCTTCAATTTCGATCAGACGGGGATCTGCACAACCGCCGGGTGTTTCATAATCGTAGGTTGGAACAATTGCCGGCCGGGATGCGCGTGTGAAATGGATGCCGTCCTTGCTGGTTGCCCATCCGATGCGCGAGGCGCCGTTCCAGAGGCCGGCGCCGCTTGTGTCCACCGCGCGATAGAACAAGTAAACCGTACTGTCTTTCACGATTGCCGCCGGTTGGCACACAGCTTTTGCTTCCCAGCCATTATCGCGCGGCCGCAGAATGGGATTGCCTTCATAAGGTTGCAAGCTGAGAAAGGGCAAACGAATTTGAACCGGAAAGGCTTCACAGACCATCGTGAGTAGGCAAAAAAATCCCGCGCATAAGGCGCGGGCAAATGGGAAACGCGAGATTGTGTTCATGAGAGCATCACGAGCTTGATCAAAATGTTCATGGTCTACTGGCCTTGATCTCACGATTGAGTTTTGCCAGCCGGATAAAAAGCGCTTCGATATTGCGTTCATACTCGGCCGCCGGCATGCTGGCTTTGACAGCTTTGAGTTCCTCGATTTCGGCAAGCAGTTTGAGTTTGGTTTGTTCCAAAGGGTGGCCGGTTGTGCTCGGCGTAATCGTTATGGCGCGGATTTCCGCGGAGGTATCCGGCAGCAAAAACGTGCGCGCCGCCAAATGGCCATCGGGCGCTTGCAACGCCGTTTCGCCGTTGGAAACCCTCGCAAAGCTGAGGCTTGGCATTTCGCTGCCCGCGCCGTCGGCGTTGTCATCGAGCAGCGGATGTTCGGGCCGCAAACGATTGGCTTGTTCATAAAAACGCACGACACGATCACGCGCGTAATCGAATGCTTCCAATAAAGAAACCTTCAGGTCTTTGTCAAGATCGGCTTCTGCCGGTTTCACGAAGGCTTCCACAAAAAATTCCGGAAACGCCGTGGTGTATTTTTCCTCGGCGCTGCGCGTCGCGGTAATGACGATGCGTTCGCCGCGGCTGAGTTTTTCGACAAAGCCTGCGCTGGCCGCCGTAGTGTTGACAAAAACTTGACGCCGGCACGGCAGGCGTTCGAGCCAGCGCGCAAAATCGAGGTCGCGCACATCCGGGCCTTCGAGATTGAGCTTGGCAAATGCGCCGTCATCGCTGCCGTGGCCAAAGAGAATCACGGCCAGCATGTCGTCGCGTGTCAGCAAGCTTGAAAACTCCGTAAATATTTTTTCAAGCTGCTCAAAGCGGCACGGCAAAGTCGTGGCCGGCAGTTGCGCCGCGGGCTCTGCCAAAAGCGTGATTTGCCGTGGTGAAAAGTTGTGCTGGGTAATGAGGGCGTCATGAAGCTGCAAAGCAAACCGGCTGAATTTTTCGGTGTACGCATCCGTACCGCCCTTACCCGCGATGATGACGACGCGCGTTTCGGCCAAAAGCGGTGGCGAGGACAACAGCACATTGATCATGAGCGCCCCACCGAGCAGCGATTTTAATGCCGGCCGCGGAAGTTTTTTCATGAGATTTTTGCCAAATTTAAAAACATTTGTATCAGGTTAAACGCTATCGTCTTAGGACAAACCTCTGGCGCGGCGAATGAACCATTCCGCAGCCAGCATGGCGACGATCATCATGAAGAAGATTGGCGCATCCCAAATATCGTGTTCCGTCAATTTTGAAAACGAGCTGCGTGAAATCGTGATGGCATCGGGCAAATCTTGCGATTGGTTGAGGTGAAAATAACGGCCGCCAGTAATTTCAGCCAGGCGTTGCAACAGCGGCGCTTGCAAATCGACATTGGCCAGCTCTGCTTGCGACGGTTCAATAAAAAACGCGGTTTCGGCTTTGCCGAGAAACTGGCCTTGCCGTCCGTGCGCCAAAATCTCGACACGATATAAACCTTCACGCGCCGCCTCGTAGCGCGCCAGATACTTTGCGCGGCTTTCGGCAGAAATATCCGCGCCCGCCGTTAAGGTTGTCGCTTGATTGCTCGCGTCCGTGATTTTGACGGATACATTCGCATTTTCATACGGCGCGAATGCGCTGTCGCGCACTTCGATATGCAAAGCAATATCTTCGCCGGGCGAGTAGCTTTCGCGGTCCAACTCAACGGTGACCGGCTCCGGTGATTGCAAGCTGAGCCAGTGCATGAGCTGTCGCCAAAAACGTTCATGCGTTTGGTCGCGATGATCGAGGCGCATTTGCCAGCGCCACGTACTGCTGGTCGCCAGGACGCCTGTGCGGCCGCGGCCAAAGCGCTGCGTTGCCAGCAAAATGCGCGGGGTTTCCTCGCGATGCAGCGGATGCACGGCGAGGATCGTGGCGCCCGGCTTCGCTGCGCCGAGCGGATTATAGCCTTGCAGCAGCGGCAATTTCCCCCAAATTTGCGCGTTTTCAACGGGATCGCCGTGTAATTGCAGCAACGGCATGGTCAGATATTCTGCCGTCGGTTGAAAACGAAATTCTTCGTGCAATTGCGGCGCAATCGCACGGCCATCGGTAGCGGCATACGAGGGCAGTTCGACCGGCAGCAATTCCGCGACCGGCGTGCGTTGATAATCGCCCTGGCCGAAGGAATGGCGGCCGCCGAGCATCATGAAACCGCCGCCGCGTTCGGCCACAAAATCCCTCACCAACTGCAATTGCTCCGGCGAGAAAAAGCTTGATGCTACGCTGCCGAAGACAACGGCTTGATAGCCGAACAGCTCGCGACGGCTTTTGGGAAAACCGCCGGCCAGTTCCCCGCCATGGCGCAAACCCAAACGCAAAAATTTTTCCGGTCCGGTTTTCAGCAAAGAAGTCAATTGCAGCGTCTGGTCGCCCTCCAACGCACGCGCCATGAATTTGTATTCCCATGGGTGCAATTCTTCGACGTATAGAATGCGCGCCGTACGATTACGGCTGTCTAACAAAAAGCTTTTTTGATTATTCGCGGCGACCAGTTCATTCGGTTGTTGCGCAATCGCGACGCTGTATTTGGCGAAACCCTGCCGGGCAGGCGAAAACTGCATGCTCGCGCGCGTGCTGCGATCTTGCAAAACCACTGGCTGGCGTTTAATCACGGTGTTGCCTTCGCGCAATTCGAGTTCGACGCTTCTGCCGGCGAAGCCGCGTGATTGGATCAATGTGTTGACTTCGACCATGGAGTTTTCCAGCACCGAACGCGCGGCATCGACTTTCGCCAGTTGAATATCGTTATTGATTTTTGTGCCGACGCCCACGGTAAAAACCGGAACTTTGGCCGCAACCAAGTCCCGGGCAGCCTGCAACGGATCAGAACCGGCCGAAGCCGCGCCATCGCTCACCAGCACGACACCGGAAAGTGTTCCCATTTGCGCTTGCCGTGCCGCATAGGCCAGCGCTTGTGCGAGGTTTGTGCTCTCGCCTTGGCCGCGCAGTTGTTTGGCATCTGCAATCGGTGTAACGTTGGCGCTGAATTGTTGCGCTTCGACACGGAAGTTTTTCTTGAGACGGGAAATGATGCTGGCGGCATCGGTTTCTGAGCCGACCCACGTTGCGATTTGATCGACCCGCCGCCGGCCGCCCTCGCCATCAGGAATCGACATGCTTTGCGAATTGTCCAGCAACAGCAAGACGCTGCTTTTTTGTGAAACCACAGTGGTTACAGAGAGCGCCGGCTCCAATAAACAAAAAACGAGCAGCACGATCGCAAGCACCCGGAGAGCAATGAGAATGGCATGCCAATGGCGCTGCAACGGCGTGGTGGTGCGGCGATATGCGAGCCCGATCAACGCCAAAAGCACGACGCCGAGCAGGAGCAGCGCCAGCAGTGAGGGGCGCCAGCGCAGCAGCCATTGTCCTTGTTCATAAACGACGGGGCTGTATTTAAAAAAGAAATCGAACATGGAAGTTACGGGTTGTTGGTTGCCGGTTGCTTGCTTTTTGCCAGTCTCTCAAAATATTCTTCCACCATTTTGCGGTATTGCGGCGGAACGCGCTCGTCGCGAATCGTCAGCAAACGTTCGCGCAATTGCAGATTTGCCAGGCGCGCCGCCAGCTCGGCCTCAAAGCGGCGCAGCGGATCAATCAGCGTGCGCTCGATTTCACTCAGGCGTTGCGGATTGCCGCCCTGAAAATTGCGCAACACGCCGCGATAATTTTGCATGAGCCGCGCATAATCATCTGCCAGGGCAGAGTCGTTGCGCATGAATTGCCCGACATTCTCCAATTGACGCACACCGCTCCACAATTGTTGAGTCCACCAATTCATATCTTCCGGGCGCAATTGCTCCGGCGCATTGGAATTGTCGCCGGGATGCCCGGCTTGTTGCGAAGGCGTATTTTGATTTTGTTGCGAGGCGCGGCCCTGGCCTAACGGCGAACCTCCGGCTTGTGCATTGTTTTCGCGGCTTTCCGCCAGCCCGCGCTCCAGCTCACGCCGCACGCGTTGCGCCTCTTGCAGGGCCAGATCCAATTGTTCATCGGGATTGCTCGACAGTTGTGAGAGGCTTTGTTGCAATGCTTTTTCCGCGCGCAACAAGGCTTGCCGCGCGTCCTGCTGCTCGGCTAACGCACGGTGCACTTCGTTTTGCGCGAGCGCCTGCGCCGCTTGCTCCATACGCTCGGGAATTCTACGCTGCTCAAGATCATTCGTAAGATTGCGCAGATCGCGCGCCACCGCCGGTTTTTCGGATTTGGCCGTCGCAAATTCTTGCAGGCGTCGTAAATCTTGCAGCGCTTGCTCGCTTTGCCTTTGCAGTGCGCGCTGCTGTTCTTGGAATGTTTGGCGCTGCTCGGGCGCGACCTGCTCGCCCTGTTGCTCGAGCGCCGTGCGCAAGTCGCCTTGTTGCTCGGCTAGCTGCTGAAAATCCTCACGCAATTGTTTCATCTCTTCACGCAACGAACCGGTTTGTTGACGCTGCAATTGATCTTGCAAACGGCGCAGTCGTTCCACGGCGCGGTTGCCGTCCGCTGCCGCCGTTGCAGGATTGTCCCGGCGCAAGTTGTCAAGTGAACGCTGCAAATCTTCCGCAGCTTTTTCCAAATTCTCACGCAGTTGCTGTGAAGTCTGCTCGCCGGAGGCCGAGGCGCTGCTGAGTTGTCGCATTTGCCGGTTGAGGTTTTGTAGATCGCGGTTGATTTGTTCCTGCTCCCGGCGCAAGCGGTCGATTTGACGCTTGCGTTCCTGCGGCAGCGCGTTTTCACGGCTGAGTTGACGGTTTAAATCCACCAACCGTTCCTGGCGTTGCGCCAACTCACGAACTTTTTGTTGCGCTTCGCTTAGGCCGCTGGCGCTCTCCTGTTGCTGGCGATTTTGCAGCGTCTCGTATTTCGATTGAATTTTGTCCAATTCTTCTTTGAATAATTGCGCCAGCTCTTCACGGCTTTGCAATTGCGTGAAGCTTGAGCCAGCCCCTGAGCCTTGCATAACTTCACGTCGGCGTAACTCGGCATCCGCCTGCAGCAGAAAATGATAGGCTTCGCGCTCCGGCACAAGTGCCTCCGCCAACTTTATTGCCTGCAACAAAGGCACAGCCCGTTGCATGGCCTCTGCCGCTTGTTCAAGATAGGTTACCATCTTGCCTTCATCCGACTCCCCGGTGAACTGGCCGCGCATGCGGGCATTCTCGGCCATGCGGCTGATGGATTCCTGCAGGCTGGCCTGGGTTTCGGCCAGCGCAGCGCTGCTGCGCGCCAACTCTCCCTCCGAAGTTGTGCTGCGTTTTTGTTCGAGCTTCCAGGTTGCGGTAATAATCTCTTTTTGTGAAATGGACAAACCGGCGCTGGGCATGCCACCGCCGCCGCCCTGACTCAACGCGCGATAAAACTCTTCTTCGAACGGGCGAATTTCAAAGAAGTAGAGATCGCTGGTGGCGGTTTGTTTGGCGTCTTGTGCTTCGAAGTAATACGAAATAAAATCGCCTGGCCGCGCACCGAGATCTTCCAAATACAAAAGCGTGCCCGCGATAAATTCGGCGTTGGGTCCGCCTGGCCGCTGCACCCGTGCTGCTTGCGCCAACAGATCCTGGCGCACTGCCGGTTGATTGTTGTGCGAATAAATCAGTGTGAGTTGTTTCAGCCCATAATCTTCCCTTACTCGCGCTTCCACCGGGACTTCTTCGAGCATCGTGGGCCGCAAATCCCGTCCCGGCCGGGTTATTGTGATCTGCGGCGGTTCATCCGGTAAGAGGTGGATAAAATATTCCACCGGTTTGTTTGTCATGCCGTCGTTGTTGGTGAAGCGCAAAAGATAATATCCGTCTTTTGTGACGGTAAAACTCGCGACTGCGAGGGTATCGTTGCGTAAATCCATTCCACGAAAATCGGCGGTATCCAGGCGCCATTCCGCTTTCGCCAATGGCTGCGTTGAGGTTGCTTCGATTTGAATCTCGGTGCCGTCCGGCGCGTAAATATCGCCGCCGTTTTCCTCCGTCTGCGGCCGTCGCCCGATTTCTTGCGGATAAATGTAGGTCACCCGCAGCGCTTTGATTTCCGGCGCGTCTAAGGCAATGATCGTAAAAATTGGGGAGATTTCGTCGCTCACCCGAACATAATAACGCAGCGTATCCAGCACATCAAAAAGCTGATGGGTGAATTTGCCGAGCTGGGTGGTCGAGCTCATGGCATAAGGCAGCCAGGATTGCGGCCCTTGTTCGAGATAGAGCGTGGCCTCGCTCGCCTCCAGGTGCGGCGATTCCGCAATCACTTCCACGGTTTCGCCGCGCGGCACGCGCGCGTTGCCCGGTTTCACCTGCAGCGCTTCAACCGCCTGCGAAGCCTGGGCGTTCGATTTGAAATAGCTCGCAAAATAGCCTTGATAGAGATCGGCGGCGCGAAACAACAACAGCACGGCCAACGTTGTTGCGGCAACAGCCAGCAAGCGCCACCACTGCGCAAAGCGAATTTGCAGTTGCTCAGGGACATGCAAATGCGCTGCTTGTTCCGTTGCCTCCTGTACGAGACGATGCCACAGGAGATTCCCCTTGCCCTCGTGGTCGCCTTCACCAAACTCAATTGCCGTTGCCAGACGATCTTCCAAATTCGGATTGCGTTCCTCCAGATAACGGGCGATTTGGTTTAACGTTGGTTGCCGGCGCAAGGGTAAGATTAAATTTTGCAATACCAGCGTCGCCCATGCTGCCAATCCAATAATCGCGAGTATCCACCACAACGCGGGCGCTGCCTCCCAAATGGGCCTTGTCAGTAAGGCCAGCGCCGCCAAGCCGAACAAACCCAACAACGTAATACTCACGCCGCGTTGCAGACGGCTGCGACGCCAGGCGCGTAAACCGGCGGTCAGATTCTCTTGGAGATTTCGATAAACGTGGTTCATGTTGGTAGCCGTTTTATCCGGCCTCGCTTCAACTTTAAAAAGCAAAAACGCCCGGCGGTGATTTGAATAGAGATTAAGACTTCGCACGACGTGCGGCATTTTTGCCGCTTGCTTCATCGCGGTGTACGATTCGCGAGCCACACTTCACATAGTAAAAGCGCCAGCACCGCCCACAAGCCCATCCGCCACAATTTTTGTTGTTTCTCAACGTCGCGTTCAGAAGGAGCGGAGGCGCCGAAAACACCGCTGAGTTGCGTCTGCTCGTTGGGCCGGGAAAGGCGCGCTTGTAAATCCTCCACCGGCAGCGTCGCGGGATCGGATTCGCGTGCGTCAAGATTTACCGCGCGCCACACGCGTTTGCCGTTTTGTTCAAAGAGATAATGCCCGGCCATGGTTGTTCCCGTGAAGGTGGATTGCCCGGGAATATTTAATTCGTGTTTGCTGCCGTCCGGGCGAGTGATGGTAATCCCGCGCTCAAGCGCAAATTCATCGCTGAGCAAAATCGGCTGGCCGGCGTAGGTCGCGGCTTTTTGCGGTTCCGCACGGCGCACATACCCAATCCATTGATGCAGCAAGGGCACAAAGATGCCGCGCATCGGCAAGTTGCCGCTGCTGAGATCGATTGTCGATGTCCACAACAAAACCCGGCCCCGGCCCACGCCAAGCTCGAGCAACGCCGGCGTCCCGTCTTCGAAGCCTGCGATCCGGATTGCCTCCGTTTTTGCTTGCGCTTGATAGTGCGTCGTTACGGCTATCGAACTGGGGTCCCCATTTGCCGGGTCTCGAAAAATGGTGAAGATGGGATGGGCAAAATCAATCTCGGTCAATGCCACCTGCTCGCGGCTGTGAGAGGCCGCGCCGGTAATCGTACCCGGCAGAAGATCCGCCAGAAAATGATTAAATGTTTCATTCGGCGGCTTGTTACCCAGGGCGATAAAAAGGCCGCCGCCATTCTGCAGATATGCCGCCAGTTTTTGCGCGGCATTCTTGCTCACTCCGGTCACGCCGGCGAGCACGATTGCAGAAAACTCTTCTGAGATTAACGCTTCCACAGCGTTGGGAGATGCGCGGGTCACGCTGTATCCGGAGCCGGGCAATTCGAGTGCATGCTGCAAAAAAAACTCCGCATCGCTGTCGCCAATCGCGAGCAGCAGGCGATGTTTTGCCAGGGTCTTGGGCGCGAGATAAAAACGATTATCCGTCAGCAAGTCGTCGACCGCCGCGGCGATCTCAAAATAAACGGTTGGCGTGGGTTGTGAGGCCGTGCTGCCAAATCCTGCTGCCGCGAACTGTACTGTTTGTTCTTCGCCGGCGGCGAGTGTAATGCGCTGGGTCATGCCCGAACGCAACCCCTGTGAACCGAAGAACAGCCGCACTTCGATTTCTTGTTTTATGTCTGCAAAGTTGCGCACGCGACAGATATATGAAACCCGGCCTTCGCGTTCAACGCGCTCGCCCTCGAGCACGGCCACGTTTTGCCAGCGCGGCGTGACAGCAACCGGGAGGCAATCCGCGGTGCTGTTCAATGTGAGATTGCCGAGCGGCAGGTTGGTTGCCTGCAAATCCGAAATCAGGTAAATGCGCCGGCGGCGCAAGGGCGACTGTTGCAATATGTTGTCGGCAAATTGAATGGCCTCGCGCAAATTGCTGGTTGATTGTTGTTGCTGCACGCGCGGCAGCGCTGCCAGCGCCTGGCTGGGCGGCGCATTTTCCGTCAACACTTCGAGCGCCGCGCCGGCGGCGATGACGGAGATTTGATCGGCCTCACCGGCGCGCTGGATAATCTCAGTGGCCGAAGCAACGGCATTTTGAAAATGCCGGGCGGCGGCCATGCTCGCGGAAACATCGATCACCAGCGCAAGCGCCTGGGAATCCTGGCCGAGCACACGACTGCCTTTTTCGCCCACCAACAGCGGGCGCGCAAACGCCAGGCCCAACAAGGCCAATGCCAGAATGCGCATCACCAGCAGCAGAATTTGTTTCAGCTTTTGGCGCCGCAGCAAATGCGCCGGCGTCTGGTTGAGAAAGCGCATCGCAGCAAAAAACACGGTTTCCGCCCGGTTGCGATGGATCAAGTGAATGATGATCGGAACCGCGGCCGCACCGGCGCCGATGAAGAGATAGGGCGTTGTGAGAAAATCGAGCATGAGAATAAGGCGTTCGTCTAGATTTTTTGACTGCGTGATGCGAGATAGGCGTGCAGCGCAAAATCAAGCGGCTGTGAGCTGCGCAGCAGCGTGTAGTCAATGCGATTGACGCCACATAAGCGTTTCAATTCGGTTTGATGCGTTTGCAGGTTTTGCAAATACGTTTCACGCAGGGCCTGCGGCATGCCCAGCAACATTGGTTCGTTTTCCAGGCCGACAAAGCGCGTGAGGCGATTGAAATCGAAATTCAGCTCGAGATCATCCATGATCTGAAAAGCAAGCACATCATGGCCGCGAAAACGCAGATGTTCGAAGGCATTTGCCAGCGGTGCGAGATCGCAGAAGAAATCGCTGATCAGCACCACCATGCCTTTGCGTTTCATGCCTTCCGCAATTTGATGCAGAACTTTGACATTGCTTGTCCGGCTATTGCCAACGGCCAGCGTTTCCAGCTCACGCAGCATGTTGAGCAAATGCCCGGGCCGGAATTTTGCCGGAATTTGCAGGCGAACGTCCTCATCAAAGGCCACCATGCCGAGCGCATCACGCTGCTGAAAAATGAAGTACGCGAGCGAAGCGGCCAGATAGCGCGCGTAATCGAATTTGCTCACCCGCGCCGGCGTCAGATTCTTTCCACTCGTGCCCGCCATGCTGCCGGAGAGATCGAGCAGAATGTTGCACTGCAGATTCGTTTCGTCTTCATATTGCTTGACATAATACCGGTCGCTGCGCCCAAAGACTTTCCAGTCGATATGCCGCGGATCATCGCCGGGTGTGTATTGGCGATATTCCGCAAATTCGATGCTGAATCCGGTATACGGGCTGCGGTGCAGGCCGCTGAGAAAACCTTCGACCACGGTGCGCGCGCGCAAGTCCATGCCTTTGATGCGCGAGAGAATCTCGGGATCGATGAAGCGTAATGTCGGGCGAGGCGCCATGGTTGAATATCAAAAATTAGTCGTACACTGCGTGGCATCACTCACTGGCGTGCAAAGCGAAACCGCTTCTGCAAATCTTCAAAATGCTGATTACTCACAACGCGATAGTGCGGGTGATAAAGCTTTTCATATGTTTCACTGTGATGGCCGACAATCTCTCCGTTTTCCAATTTTTGCTGCAACAGGTTTTTGTCTTGGTCAAAATTGGAAATCGCAAGGTTCATTTCCTCAATCACAGAAACAATCATCTGCCATTCCTTGCGCCATTCTTCCAGCGCCGGCGGCTTCGCTGAGTTGGCGCTTTGCACAAAAGCTTCCAAGCAGGCCTCAGCCGGAATGACGCCCTCTTTGACCAGTTTAAGATTGATGCGATAATACTGCTGCCGCTCTCCGACAGGTTGCCACAATACCGAATCAAATGCGGCGCTGTTTTGCAGTTCCGTTTCTAAATATCGCCAAGCCGCTGCGCGATCCGGGATCATGTGGCCGGGGCCAAAAGCGCCTTGAAAAAAAGATTTATACAGATCGATTAACGTTGCACGCGGATGCACGCGCAATTCCTCCTGAACGGCTTGCCGGATCCGGGCCTTGCGTTTTTCGTCTGAGAGGCAACCGGCCAGGAAGAATATGTAAAAAAACATTCCGAAAACAAGGGCACGCGTCTTTGCGGTTTGCATCAGGATAAACCGGACTTTGGCGTAGGCACTAATTCCAGCAAGCGTTTGATAATATCTTCAGCTTTAACTTTTTCCGATTCAGCAAAGAAATTCGTGAGCACACGATGGCGCAACACCGGCAGCGCGAGCGCTTGAATATCTTTTACCGACACATTGACCCGGCCGCGCAGCACCGCACGCGCTTTGCTGCCGAGAATGAGGTATTGCGAAGCGCGCAAGCCCGCGCCCCAATTCACCCAATTTTTTACAAAATCCGGCGCATTCGGCGTTGACGGCCGCGTGGCGCGCACGAGTTGCACGGCGTAGCGCGCGACTTCCTGCGAAACAAAAACCTTGCGCACCAGGGATTGAAACGCGCGCACTTCCGGGCCGCTCACGACTTGCCGCAGCGTTGGGTTGAGGTTGCCCGTTGTGGTGGTTGCCACTTGCACCTCATGCTCTTCCGGAAGATAATCCATCACCAGGTTGAACATGAAGCGGTCGAGTTGAGCTTCCGGCAGCGGATATGTTCCTTCCAACTCAATCGGGTTTTGCGTCGCCAGCACGAAAAACGGCTCTTCCAGACGATAGGTTACGCCGCCGGCTGTGATGTGATGCTCTTGCATGGCTTCCAGCAGGGCCGCCTGCGTTTTGGGCGGCGTGCGGTTGATTTCGTCCGCCAAAATGATGTTGGCGAAAAGCGGGCCTTTGATGAATTTCATGATACGCTTGCCGGTGGTGCGATCTTCTTCGATCACATCGATGCCGGTAATGTCGGCGGGCATCAAATCCGGCGTGAATTGAATGCGTTTGAAATCGAGGTCAAGAATGGTGGCAAGCGTGCGGATCAGCAGCGTTTTGGCCAGCCCCGGCACGCCGGTGATAAGGCAATGTCCGCCGGTGAACAAGGCAATCATGACCAACTCGATGGTTTCATCCTGGCCAATGATGAGCTTGCGGATCTCGGTAAGAATGGCGTCGCGCGCTTGCTGCAAACGCTCGGTGAGTTGATTGTCGTCAAATGTTTCAGGAGAAGTTTTGGGGTCCATGTCTGGGATCGATTTTAGAGTTGTGTCTGTGAGCCGGGCTGGGGGGCAAGCGCGGCCGAAACTTCATGCTTCTTTTTGCCTAAGCCCGTTTGCCTGTTCATTAATGCGTCATTGCATAAACAACATAATTGATGCCCAGTCGATGTCCGACCAGGGAATACTTCTTGGGATATTTGGGATCAGCCGAATGTTCCCAGCTATCGCCGATGTCGACATTGAAATTCACCAGGACCATCAGACGGTTGTTGTCGTCAAAAAAGCCCCAGCATTGCGGCTCGATTCCGTCCGATTCGTAGGTCGTGCCGCGAATAACCGGCCCCAGGCCCGGAACCGGCGGCGGCGCCTGATCGAAATCAAAGTAACAATGAAATACGGGATGATCCGGCCGCAAGCGCACGGGCTGGCGATCGGGGAACACTTTGCCAAATTCATACAGAAAATTTTCCCATTGCGCGGTTCCATGAAAATCATCGATCATCAAAAAGCCGCCACGCAAACACCATTCGCGCAAGGAATCGGCTTCTGTTTGCGAAAGCTGCATGTAGCCGACTTCCAGGATATAGGCAAATGAATGATCGAAAAGCTGCGGATCGGTCAATCTGACGGCCAACGCTTGATCGTTGGCAGGCAGTTTTGTCACTTCCTCGAAGACGCCGATAAAATTTTCTTCGGCGGTCGGATAATCGACTTCCCAGCTATCCCACATTTGAAAGCGAAGCCGGAAGCCATAGGAAAATTTGCCGGAGTTGTATTTAATGCGCACAAAAGTGAAGGCCTCCGGTTGCAGCGTTTGCGCGGGAACCGGTTCGAACAAGCTGATCAGCAAAGTCAACACGAGAAAATACAGCAAATTTTTCTTCATAGGCAAGGCTCATCCCGGACGCGACAGCAGGGCGTTGTCCGTGCAATCCCAATCAATTTCTGTAATCAATGCGTCATCGCATAAATCAAATAGTTAATGCCGAGCTTAAATGCTTCGGTCGAAAATTCGCGGTCGGTTTCCGGCCATTCCCAGCCGTCGCCAATATCATTATTATAATTGATCAAAGCCATCATGCGACCTTCGGCGTCAAAAATAGCATAGTAGTGCGGCGTCAAACCCCAGTAGGGCGAATGCTCTCCCAACTCAGTGAAATCAAAAAAACAGTGAAACACCGGATGATCAAGCTCGAGCAACTGCGGCGCCTCCGGCACGATGCGTTGCATTTGCCGGACAAAATTGCTCCATTCGAAGTCGCTGCGAAAGTCATCAACGATCAAAAAGCCGCCGCGTTTCAAATATTCGCTTAAGAATTTGGCTTCTTCCTCGTCCGGCGTCCAATAGCCTACTTCGCAAATATAAAGCAAGGGGAAATCAAAAATTGCTTCGTCACGCAGGGAAAGAACTTTGTTCTCGAAGGTGATGGGCAATGTCGTCAAGGCATCGAGAGCGATGTAAAGATTTTGTTCGGCGGTGGGATAGTCGTGCGCCCACAGCGGACCTCGGCCGCCAAAACCGCGCCCGAAGCCGGTGCGGCCGCCCTGCCATTCGACCCGCGCGAAGGAGAAGGCCATCGCATCCGGCGCGGCGCCGTTGGATTTGCCATTTGCCGGCTCCGGGCTTTGCGCCAAACTGCCAAGCGTTGCCAGGCACAGCATGAGCCATGTCACTCCAAGGCATTTTATTGTTCTTCGACAAGTCATGAAAAACGCCCTCAGCGGCAATCAGATTTTCATCAACCAACTGTTCCGGGCTTTTGATCTACTCGATGGCGCGCAGTAAAATTTCTTGTGCACGTTCATAGTCCGCAGCAATTTCGAGGGCCAGGCGCGCGTGTTTGCGCGCCAAGTCGCGTTTGCCGAGATGAAGATAAGCTTCCGCGAGGGCGCAATACGCGCTGGCGCGATCCGGCGGCTGCATGCCGAGCACGGCGGCAAAAGCCGGCACAGCTTTGGCCGGCTGGCGCAGAGCCAGGTAAAGTTCGCCAAGCTGGCGCTGCCGTTTCAAGTCATAGGGATAGATTGCCAATGCGCGTGCCAATGCGCGCGCCGCACGGGCGCTGTCTTTGCGCGCAAGCTGCCAGTCGCTCAATTTTAATGCCGCGTCGAGCGCTTCGCCGTTATGACCGGTGAGGAACTCCAGTTCCGCGATGGCCTCAGCCTGCCGGCCTTGCTGCCAATACAGATCTGCCAGCAGGGGGTAAGGATTATCTTGGCCGACATGGGACGGCAACAACGCTTTTGCCTGCTTCAAATATTTTTCAGCTTGCCCTGGCTGTTTGTTTTCTGCAAGGTACTTGCCATAGAGCAAAGCTGCGAAATAATTATTCGGCTCATTTTCGGCAAGCGCGCGCAGCGTTTCGCCGTCTTTGCCCAGCGGCATGCTGCGTTGTTGTCCGAATATTTTACCAATTATTTTTTCGGAAGATTTTGCGGCCTGCAATTCCGTTTGCACGCGCTCCGGTTGAAATTTTTCACGCAAAAAAAGCTGGAAGCTTTGATCAAACTCGGCGCTGGTTTGCTGGAACACCAGCTTGATCGCCTCCTCGGTTTTTTTGCCTTGTTTGAAATAAGGTAAAAGCGCAAGCACTTTTTCAAAGCCATAACGCTGGGCAATGTATTCGACGATTTGCGAGGCTTGATAATATGCCAGCGAAACCAATTCGGGCCGGCGGGTGAAACCTTCATCCAATTCGCTGAGAGGAAAAACATAACCGCCGCGCAACGCGCGAATCATGGCCAGTTCCATATTCATGCCCCACTCGCTGCGCGCCTGCGCCGCCTCGTAAACCGCCAAGCCTTCGGCAAACGAACGCGGGATGCGGTTGTTGGTGAGCTCCAAATGCATAACGTGCGCAATTTCGTGCCACAACGTTTCCTGCCAATTGAAGTCACCGCGATCACGCGCGCGCGGCGAATTCATGGTGACTAACGGGCCGAAGCAGATGCCCAAAAAGTATTGCGCGCCTGGCAGCCCAAAACAGCGCACGGCAAAATCATCATGTTTGGGAAAAATTTCGACCGTGATGGGCAAAGCCGGTGTGACGCGATAGCGCGGCGCCATGGCCTGATAAGCGGCTTCACACAATGCGGCGGCTTCCGCGCCAATGATGGGACGGTCATCGCGATGCAAGCGAATCAAAAAATGCGCGGTGCGAATGGTGTCGTACTTGACATATTCATCGAACAAGTTCAGCAAATTGACCGTGGGCACATTGAACGGATCGTGTTTGTACGCGATCTCAAGCAGCCTTTTTGCTTCTTGATCCTGCCCGAGGCGTGAGAGGCTCGTGCCTAAACCCGCCACGGCGGTCCAATTTTCTGCATCCAGCTCCAACGCGCGGCGATAGTATTGCACGGATTCTTTAAACAGATAACGCCGCGCCGCGTCCTCGGCGAGCCGGATTAACACGGAGGGATCTTTGGGATTGAGCGCTGCGGCTTGCGCAATGATTTGCGCGACTTCAGCTCCTGCTTGTTTGCGATCGGCCAACACCGCTTTCAACGCGAGCGCCGCACCGAATTGCGGAAAGGATTGTAGTACATTTGCGACATGCTCGGCGGCCTCGGTTTCTTGATTCGCCGCCAACAAAAGTTCGGCAACTTGTGTGCGCGCCGTGGGCGATTGGGGATGCTTGGCGAGGAGGTCTTGACTTTTTTCAAGCGCAGCGCCTAAGTTGTTCACGGCTTGTGCCCGCGCCAAGCCCAGCAATGCCGGCACACAGGTTGGATTTTGTTGCAACGCCTCGCTGAAAACCGCGGCGGCCTCGCCGTCATTATATTTTTCGAGAAAGAGTTCGCCCCAAGGAGTATAAAGCAGCCAATTGTGCGGTTCTTGCTTTACGGCTTTTTCAAATAAACGATTGGCGTCATGAAAACGTTCGAGATAAATGCAAGCGCGCGCTACCAGCGCAATCTCGGTAGCGGTGGGTGAAGGCGCAGTGCGATAGAATTGCAGCAATGCTTCAAAAACGCGGCGCGCTTCCACGCGTTCGCCGAAATGCCATTGCAGCATGGCATGATAAAATTGGCTGGGGAGATATTGCGGCGAAAGCTGCAGGGCTGCGGCAAAGTTGTCGCGCGCCGCACGCTGCTCGCCCAGATATAAATTCAGCTCGCCCAGGCGTTGATGCAGCTTCGCCTCCGGCGTTTTTGCCAGCGCCTGCGTGAGCAGGGCGCGGCTTTCCTCGTAACGTCCCATTTCTTGTAGTGCCAGGCTTTGGCCGATGATGGCTTCCACGCGTTGCGCGGAGGACGAAGCGCGGGAAAAAATCTCCGCGGCGCCGGCGTTATTCCCGCGATAAAACGCTGACCATCCGGCGGCAAGATCGGTTTGCGCGACGGAGGTGGAGGGGCGGCTAAAAAGCAGGAAAAGAAATATGAGGAATGACAGTCTCATGTTTAGCTCAAGATCTCGTGGGGTATCACCTCGTCCTGTAGGTGCGAGAACAGGAACATGAATTCAGTTAGCGGCACACGGACACGGGGAACAGCTGGAATTTTGTCGCCTCAAATTCCGTTGAAGCAGTTTCGTTCAGTCAATCAGATACGTCATTTTTTCGCCCCCGCTGCGCTGGATTTCCGTGAGCGTGATGGTCTCGCGGTCCCGCACTTCGGTGCGCGAGTGTTTTTGTATGACGCCGGCTTTGAGCCTTTTAACTTTGGCGGAGGAGGAAATCAAGTTGACTTTTTTGACGACAAAGCCTTCGCGATAGGCAAAATAAAGTTGGCCTTCGCTCACATTGCGGGACCAATACTTTTCCGCCACGCTTTCGTCTTTGATCGTGGTATCGTTCGACGCATCGTAAGTTTTCATAAACTCAAACTCGCCGCGAAAATCGATAACCGCGCAATCAAACTCATTAATGCGTTTGAAATCGCGAAACGTGTAGCGTGAGATGACGGTGGTCGAGGTGTCCGGCGGCACGTCAATATCGAAGCGCTGCTCCCAGGAATAACCCGGTGAAATCGCCTTGATGGGAAAAACCGGCTGGCTCGGCAGGTAACTGCTGGCATAATAGAAGGTTCGCTTATCGCTTGGATTCTCCACCGAAATAATCTCGCCGTTCGGACGCATGCGCAATTGATACTCGAAGCTGTGCCCGACAGGAGATTTACGCTTTTTGAGCCACGCCAGTTCCACGGCGCTGAACATGGAATCTCGCACAACGGCAAACGAAATGTTGAGATAACGGATGGCGTTGGAGTCGATGCGGATAAATTTCATGACCGAGGTTTGCTCCTGCACATGTTGCACTGTATAGTTTAGGCTGTCGTCACGGTAGTCCTGCCATTCGACTTCGTCGTAAATTCTATAGACGTATTTATCGCCCGGCTGCTGTTTGAATTCAAAAAAAATCGGGCTGGAAGAGATGGAGCTTCTGTCACAGCCCGATAAAATGAACGCCGCCAGCATGAGTGCGAGACGCCAGAACGGGAACCGGCGTGTCATCTCTGGTTACCCTCCAATGTGACCATCAAGGCGCTTTTTGAAATCGGATCCATTGAGCCGGTGATGCCGCGCGAAATATTGATCAACTCACGCTGCCGCCGCCACTCGCTCGGCATATGCTCATCGTCCGACAGGGGATAATTCACCGGCTGGACCTGAAATTGGCGCGCGGGCGGCAATTGGTGTTCGCTCCACACCTCCCGCTGGCGGGATTGGTTGTAGCGCGCCGACACAAATATGCTCACAACGGCAAGCACAATCAAAGAGGCGGCGACCAGCAATGGGCGCCACGGTGTGCGCAAGAGCCGCGACCACGCGGGTGAATGGAGCATGGCCGTGGCGGGCATCGGCAAAACGCGCGCTTGTGAACGCACGCGAATTTTTTCCCAGGTTTGCTCCCAGTATTCCGCCGGCGGTTCCGGTACGGCGCGCAATTGCAGCAACATGGCGGCGGTGCGGTAGTTTTCCAGCTCGGCGCGGCATTCCAGACAGGCGCGCAGATGCTGCTCCACCTCTTGCTGCAAGGTCAGGGGCAGTTCGTTGTCCAGGGAATCCAGCAAATAATCTTTTACTTCTGTGCAAAGCATTTAGGCAATCTCCATAATTCCAACCATGATCGGCTTCATTCGAATCATCCAACCCATCGTCCTTCACGCTTTCAAATACATATGTAGCCGCTTTCTCAGTTTTTTGCGCGCGTGGTGCAAATTCGTGCGCACCGTCACCAGCGAGCATTTCAACACGTCGGCAATCATTTTTTTCGACAAGCCTTCGACTTCGTGCATGATGATGACGGCTTTTTGCTGTTCCGGCAAATCATCGATCGCCGCGGTAATCTCGCCGAGCAATTCTTTGTTTTCGAGCACTTGATGCGGATTGCGCACCCACTTTGTGGTGGCCAGCTCGAACAGGGAGG
This sequence comes from uncultured Cytophagia bacterium, assembly GCA_964457925.1. GTDB lineage: Bacteria > Zhuqueibacterota > Zhuqueibacteria > Zhuqueibacterales > Zhuqueibacteraceae > Coneutiohabitans. The sequence continues at coordinate 15,836 of CAYWGH010000035.1, read as the reverse complement.
CGCCTTCGTCTTCGTTTTCCAAAGATTGCCAGCGCGCCCGCGCCCGTATTTTGCGGTGGTCCATGCAAAGGTTTACGGTGATCTGGTAGATCCACGAAGTAAAAGCTTCCGGGCTGCGCAGCCGCGCGATGTTCTTGAAGACGCGAATGAAAGTTTCCTGCAACACTTCGTCGGCATCCTGATGATTGCCGAGCATGTGATAGGCCATCGCATACAGATTACGCGCAAAACGGCGATACAAGTGTTGAAACGCGACTTCGTCTCCCTGCTGGCAGAGAATCACAAGCTCGGTTTCATGGTACTCGTTGCGGCTGGCAGGCGAGCCGGCGACGTTCAGTTTGAGGGCGAGGTTCGTATTCGTGTTCATGCAGATAGAAAGACGCAATCAGAGGTGTTCCGTTTAAGCGAAATATAAGAAAATATATCGCGAATGCTAAAACTTTTTTTTATGGGGCGCAGTCTATGGCATCGACCGCCAATGTTGGAGCTGAGCGCACGAACGCCACCATCATGTGGATGCGCGAAAGCCCCCGAAATTATCAAAAGCTCTGTAGAAGGAGAGGCTCATGATCAAACGATTTGTTACAAAAAAATTCATCATGGCCGCCGGGGCGTTTATGATCGTCTTTGGTGGTCTCTTGGTCGTCACGTTGCGTGACAGCCGTGCCAGTGAAAAAAACGGCAAGGGCTGGTTGGGCGTCAGTGTGCAAGAAATGACGCCCTCGTTGCGCGAGGCGATGAAAACCGGCAACGATACCGGCCTGCTGGTGACGAACGTCGCGCCCGACAGCCCGGCGGACGACGCCGGTATTCGTGAAGAAGATGTCATCATCGAATTCGACGGCAAAAAAGTTGAAAAGTCGGAAGAGCTGACCAAAGCCGTGCGTCAAACCGAGCCGGACAAGACCGTCAACGTCGTTGTCTTGCGCGAAGGTAAACGCAAAGAATTCGAAGTTACAATTGGCAAATATCGCAGCCGCAGTTTCACCTCGATGCCGCACCGCAGTTTCAGTTGGGGCGGCGAAGCTCCGAACGTGGTGATGTTTTCCGATCGCCCGCGGTTGGGCGTGCAGGTTCATGAATTGGATAATGATTTAGCCCAGTATTTTAAAGTCGAACCGAAAAGCGGTGCATTGATCTTGGAAGTCACGAAGGACAGCCCGGCCGCAAAGGCGGGTCTAAAGGCCGGCGATGTGATCACAAAAGTCGGCGACGAGATTGTGCGCGACCCCGATGATTTGATCGAAGCGTTAAATGAATTCGAGGAAGGTGATAAGGTTGCCATCACCTACGTGCGGCAGGGCAAAACCGCAACGCTGGAGGCCGAGTTGGAGCAGGCGAAGGCGAAGGCGCAAGGATTTCGCTACTTCATGCCTGAACGTGAGCCCCTGCGCTGGCATCGCGGCGGCGAGGGTTGGGATGACGCCGAATTGATGATCCCGCAAACGCCCGATCGCGCCAAATTAGGACACGCGTACGATCTTCTCATTAAGTCTCTCAAAGAAAAAGTGTTGGTTGGTACAAACACCATCTGAGCGTCAGACTTGTTGCTGCGATGGGTCACTCCTGACGCGGTCCAAAGTGCCAGAGACACGGAAAGTTTCTGGCACTTTTTCTTTCAAGCGAGCAATTCCCCACGCACAACAGTAATCGCCTGCCCGCCGAGCAAAACGCGGTCATCCCGCACCCCCACTTTCATCACACCTCCACGACGGGAAGCCTGATAGGCCAGCATATCGGTTTTTTGCAAACGTTCGCTCCAAAATGGGCCTAAACAGCAATGCGCCGAGCCGGTGACCGGGTCTTCGTCGATGCCTGCCGCCGGCGCGAAGAAGCGCGAGATAAAATCGTATTCGCCGCTTTGAGCAAGACTGGTAACGATCACGCCGCGCGCAGCGACACCGGCAAGAAGCCTGAAATCCGGTTCGAGTTTGCGCACCTGCTCTTCGTTTGCGAGTTCAATCAAATAATCAAATTTGCTTTTGCCGACAAACGTGGGGCTGGCGCCCAGCGCCTTTGCCAACCCCGGAGGTTCAGCAACCGGCTTGGCATTGGTTGCGGGAAAGTCAAGCTGAATCCAATCGTCGAGGCGTTCTGCGGTCAGCAAGCCGCTGAGCGTGTGAAAGCGCGCTTGTTCATGAGAGGAGAGCTGGCCCGTTTCCCACAAAGCATGCGCGCTTGCGAGCGTCGCGTGCCCGCATAGTGCGACTTCCATCACCGGCGTGAACCAGCGCAGATTGAAACCATCTTCCCGGCGTGTGAGAAAAGCCGTTTCCGAGAGATTCATCTCTGCTGCAACTTGCTGCATCCAGCGCTCTTCGCGCGCCGCCGGCAAAATGCAAACCGCCGCGGGATTGCCGCTGAAAGGCTTGCTGGTGAAGGCGTCAACCTGCATGAGGGTGAGTTTCATGATGTCCGTCCCTAGTCTCTTTAAAGTGAGCTTTTGGCAAAAAACAAAGAATTTTTCCAGCGGTTAACTTGACTATGTCAGATTCACCGCTGAGAGGCAGAGTTCGCTGGGAATTCTAATAAATCCTACTCTGCGATCTCCGCGCCACTGCGGTGATTTTGGGAATGTGACATAGTCAAGTTTAAGTTTCAGCTTTTCCTTCCATTGGAGCTTTTCCTTTTGTTTGCGGCTCGTCCGCGTTGTGTTTTGTGGCAAAATTGACAAGCAATCAACGCGCAACTTTCAGAATTTTATTCTGAGTATGGAAATGTTGAAGGCCTCAGATTGTTATTGCCCGTGAGGATGCTACTGCTCTTCCGGCATTTTGCTTGTCCGGCTTTGCGCCAGATAAAAATCTATAATTCCTCGAAACAGCGCTGGCAGATCACGACCCACTATCTCCGGCCGGCGGCAGGACAGCGTTACCGCAACCGCGGTTCTATTTGTGTATGTGACTTCCGGGACATCGGTGTTGCGGCGAAGAATCGCGCGCGTGTTGGGCCGTTGCGCAAAAGCTTGATTGAGCGCGACGGCGATACTCTCTGCCATTTGATTGCCGGGATAAATCGTGGTTTCCACGAGCAACGAGTCGGAATTCCATTTGCGATAATCGCATTTCAAGTACCAGCCTTGTGGAATCTTGTTGGCGGCTTCGATTCGCGCCGGTATTGACAACTCCGCGTTTTTATCTTCCCGCAACAGGATCCCCTGCGCGCCTGCCCATTCTAGGCTATCGGCCAAACGCGACAGAATCTGAAAGCTGGCTTCGGCGGCAGTAAGTCCCTCCTCAAAACGATCTCCGGTTTCCGCGCCGCCGAAGCTCGCATCTAAAATAATCGTTTGTTCATGCAACAGGCCGTTGAGATTGGCATGCAGAGCGCTGCGCCGAAAAACGCTTTGCCTCGAATCAATCGCAATTGTATCTGTTTCCGCTGCATATCCGTTCGCTCTGATTTCAAAGCGATGAAGTCCGACCGGCGGGTATGCAATAAAAAATCCGCCATTCTCATCCGTTTGCGCCCAAGCCGAATCTTTGAGCGCAAGTTCGGCCCCGGCCAGCGCTTTGCCGGTGGAATCGTCAACGACCATGCCGCTCAACACCCAAAAATCGCCTGGCGGTATCAACTCGATTTGCAGAGTGTCGCGATGATCATCAGCAGAAATGAAGAGATTCGCGCGCCCGGGCTGCATTTCTGTTTGATAATAAAATGTCGTGCGGCCGTCTTTCAAACGAGTCGGCGCGGAAATTATTTTACCTCTGTCCGCCTGCACCGATACAGAAGTGCCCTCCCAAACCGGCTCATGTTCTGCATCGCGTAAAGTCAGTGTGATCGGCATGGCCGCAGCCCCATCGGCGGGAAGTTTTGGCGACGGCGCTTCAAACGTGATGACTTGCGTTGGCGCCGCGATGATCAGCGTATCGACGCGCGGCAGATTGTGATTCTTGAACATGTTTTGTAAATCGACTTGCAGCAGATGCTCGCCGTTGCGCAGAGAAGAATCCGGCTGAAACCAGAGGCGTTTTTTCTTCAAATCAACTTGCGCCGGGACGAGGCGGCCGTCAATTTTCAGGCTTACGCTTTGGGCATAGGCCAGCAATTGCCCGGCGCCGCGCCCGCCGCGTTCCGTAATGCCGTCAAAAAGTTGATAGACGATTTCAGGCTTTTTGTCGCGCGAGATGGTTTTGGGTTGCCCAAGCTGCGCACGCGGAATGCCGCCCGCCGCCCAGCGCGCCAAGCCGAGAAAAATGCCATAAGCTTCACGGCGGTTGTAGCGTACATTCGTGAGCCGTTTCTCTTCCCGGGGATTTGAAAAGAAAGACGATTCCAGCAAGACTGCCGGCATGCGCGCCGCGCGCAGCAAGCCAAAGCCGTCCGGGTAAATCATTTTATCGCTCAGCAAGCCCTCGTTGGCAACTTGCGGCAGGCGTAATGCTTCCACCAAGCCAAAATAAACATGCCGGGCCAAATCCATGCTTGCCGGAGAATAGTCGGGATAGAGATGATAGTAAACCGAAGCATAATTGACCTGCGGATTCTCCGCAGCATTGTGATGCAACGAAATCATGAAATCGCAGCCGGTGCGTTCGGCGATCGCGGCGCGTTCTTGCAAAGAAACGAAACGGTCGTCACTGCGCGTCAGCACCACGGTTGCGCCCGCGGCTTCCAGGAATTCTTTGAGCGCGAATGCGACATTGAGGTTCATCACCGCCTCTTCCTTGCCGGTCGGGCCGCGTTTGTAGCCGGGCAAATGGCCCAAGCCGCCATGCCCGGGATCGAGCGCGATTCTAAAGGGCGCGAGATGTTGCGCGAAGGGCGGAATGGTGTAATGCTCACGCGGAAGATCGCTCCACTCCCGCAGCGCCAGGCGGGGGCTGCCGCAAGACAGGAACAACGGAGAAACAATTAGCAGGAGGAAGGAACACTTTTTATGCATGTTGTGAGCCGATCGCTTAACATGGGGAAAGAGGTTATACGGCGTGTTGCGTGCATGGTACAAAATCAACTTAAGCTTTGTCAAGCAGAAATTCCCCCGGCAAAAAAAAATCACGGCGAGACCGCGCTTGACTTCAGACGGAAAAAGTATATATTGACGTCACACTTTTGTGATCGAACCAGCATCCCGGCTGTTTAAGGCATGCTATCCGAACGACATTGAGGAGGCAGGAATGAACCGAGAGATTCACGGTTGGTGGAGTCCCACGTTAAATAAGCACATGGATTTGGCGGTTTATGGGCATTATGGCTTTGCTTTGCTGATGATTCCCACGGCTGCCGCGGATTTTCTGGAGTATGAGCGCTTTCATCTCATCGATGCCATCGCGGATTTCATCAATGCCGGCAAAGTGAAGGTCTTTTCCATCAACACGGTAAATAATGAAAGTTGGTTCAACGACAGCATTCCTCCTCATTATAAAGCCCTTCGCCATCAACAATTCAATGAATACGTATTCAACGAAGTCATTCCTTTTATTCACAGCCATTGTCATGGCCGCGTCATGACCATTGCGGCGGGCGCAAGCGTTGGAGCATTTCATTCCGCCAACTTGCTGTTCAAACGGCCGGATTTGCTTGATGGCATGATTGCGATGAGCGGCATTTATGATTTGAAGTATTATTCGCAGGGCTACTACGACGATAATTGCTATTTTAACAGCCCAATGGATTATTTGCCAGGCTTGCATGACGATCGCTATTTGTCGTTGCTGCGGGAAAAGCAGCATATCTATATCTTGAGCGGCCAGGGCTCCTACGAAGCGCCGGATCGTTCGCGCGAGCTGGCAAGTTTGTTGGCGGCCAAGGGGATTCCGCATTATCTGGACATTTGGGGTCATGATATGAGACATGATTGGCCGACATGGCGGCGGATGCTGCCACATTATCTTGGCACGCGTTTTTGATGTGCGGCTGGTGCGGCGGCTGTGCGGATTTTTGCATGTGAACATCCGCATGCCCCTTGTTCGAGGGATTTTTCGCTTGACAATCAGGGCGCTTTTTTTATATTATTCGCGGCAATTGTAACAACCGTTCAGCAAATAATTTCTTAGCACAGCACGAACCGCAACAAGATTTTAGATAACCGAAGTAATTCACTGGTGGCAAACTCTAAGACGGAGGTGTTAGGCTCATGAGAAAATCGCTCAAGTCGTACATGACGAAGGGCATGCTCGTCGCTACACTATCCTTCTCGCTTGGCATGGTTGCATGTTCGAAGCATCCGAACGAGAAAGAATTGTTAGCCCTGGAGGAGCAAAAGAAGGCGGCGTTGGCGGCAGAAGAACTGCTGGCGCAAAAGCGTAGAGAGCGTGATGATCTGCAAAGACAAGTTGAGCAAAAAAAGGCCGATCTGGCGAAAGCTCAGCAAGAAAAGAACAACGTTTCCACCCGTCTGAGCCAGATGCAAAACTAAGCCGGCTCGCAACATGACCAACCCACAGACTAGGGAAACACGAACGATGCGAATCACACAATCAACCCTGAGGAGGGGAATGATGAAAGCATTCTCAAAGATTTTGTTTATCCTCTCTTTCGGCCTTCTGCTCGCGGCGCTCTCAAGCCCAGCCGTTGCCCAAGAAAAGATGTCGATGGATGAATATCGCCAACAATTAGCGGAATGGCAAAAGAGAGAAGCGGACGCCAAAGCGGCGATTCCGCAAGTCGATGCTGAAATTGCCGCGTTAAAAGCGGAATTAGCGAGCCTCGATCAACAGATGTCGAAAGAGTGGGATGATATCTATACGATGATCGGCACGGACCGCGCCGGCGTTGACGCCTATCGCAATGATCTCAAAAGCCTCGAAGCCGAAGTTGACGGCCTGATGGCGCTTTCGCCGGAGGAGTTGTTCAAGCGTCGCGCTGAGGTCGATGCGCTGCAAGCCCGTCTCGACGAGACGAAAAAGAGCAAGATTTCGGTGCTCTCCGAGATGCAAGACAACATCGCGCGTATCGAAGGCAAGCTGACGCAACTGCGCTCGCGCATGCCCAAGGCGATTTACAGCGAGTATAACGTCGAGCGCGGCGATTACCTTTGGCGGATTTCCGGTAAGCAGGACATTTACGGCGACCCCTATCAATGGATGAGGATCTACTCCTATAATCGTGATCAGATCAAGGATCCCGATTTGATTTATCCCAATCAAACCTTCAAGATTCAGCGTGAAGTCGGTCCGGATGAGTATCTGGTTGCCAAGGGCGACTTTCTCGGCAAAATCGCGAAGGGCTTGGGCGATCCTTCCATGTGGCGCCGTCTGTATGAAGCGAACAAAGATATCATCGGCGATGATGCCAGCAAACTCTACCCTCATACGGTTTTGCGCATTCCCCGATAACTTGCTTACTCCGTTGTGCTAACAAGCAGGTCATGAGTTTTGCGAGCCAAAACTTGTGACCTGCTTTTTCTTTTTTCAGGCTTGATTGGATTTATACAAAGGATTTCGATTTGGAGCAGAATACTCTCGAACAAAGGATTTCGATTCGCGACGTTGATCCGCTGTTGTTATTGGGACAGGGTGACCGCCATCTCAAGGAAATTGCCCGGAACTTCGACGCCCGTATCATCGTGCGCGGCAGCGAAATCATTCTGAAAGGTGAGGAGAAGGAACTCAAAAATATCGAACGTGTTTTCACCGAGTTGATTTTGATGCTCAATCGTAACGGCGAGCTGCGAGACGCGGACATTGAAACCGTTGTGCAACTTGTGAAACGCGGTGAAGCTTCACAAACGCCCGTCCCGCAAACGGGCAACAATCTCCCGGCAATCGTTTACACCAAGAGCGCCGCCATCAGGCCGCGCACCGCGGGGCAGCATGAGTTTTATCAAGCCACGCAGAAAAACGATATCGTATTTGTGGTCGGCCCGGCGGGCACGGGAAAAACATATTTAGCCGTTGCGATCGCCGTGGCGCATCTGCGCGATCGTCAAGTCGATCGTATCGTGCTGGCGCGCCCGGCAGTGGAGGCCGGTGAAAGCCTGGGATTTTTGCCCGGCGATCTGCGCGAAAAAGTCGATCCCTACCTGCGCCCGCTGTATGACGCATTAAACGACATGATCCCGGCGGAAAAGCTGCGGCGTTATTTGGAAACGGATGTTATTGAAATCGTGCCGCTGGCATACATGCGCGGCCGCACGCTGCACAACGCCTTTGTGATCCTCGATGAGGCGCAGAATACCACGCCCGCGCAAATGAAAATGTTTTTAACGCGCCTCGGAATCAATTCCAAAGCGATTATCACCGGTGATATCACGCAGATCGATTTGCCCAGCTCGTCCGTATCCGGTTTGGTGCAAATCCGCGAAATCTTGAGCGGCATCGAAGGTATTGCATTCGTTTATCTGGATGACAGGGACGTGGTGAGGCATAAGCTGGTGCGCGACATCATCAAAGCGTATGATCAGTATCAGCGCTGAGCGAGCCGGAGCTCTCATTTGAAAAAATCGCCGACTAAACCTTTTCTCCGAATACGCGCCCTTCCCAAGATCAAATGGTCGAGTATTCGATGGTATAAGCATCGTTGGCAGTTCGTCGTCGTCGCGGTGTTTACGACGATCTGTGTTATGCTCTTCCCGCGCGCCTCGTCCTTTCAATTTGCCGATTTCCGCGAAGGCAATATTTATGTGGGCGAGCCGATTATCGCGCCCTTCACGTTTTCCATCAATAAAACGGCCGAGGAGTACGAACAGGACAAACGGCTGGCCCGCCAAAGCGTTTATCCCATCTTTTCACGCCGGGACAGCGTCGCCGTGGTGCAATATGCCGCGTTGCGGGATTTTCTAACCCAAATCGAAAATTTGCTCGAAGCGCTCGCACCGGATTCCATTAAGGCGCTCAAGTTGCGCCAGGCGTTCGACCGGCGAAACAACAGCATCTCAAACGACGGCATGCGTTTCTTGTTGTCGGGGTTTTCCGTGCGCGCGAACGTCAATGGCAAGCTCAACTTCAAAGAATATCGCGAAGAGCTGGAACGTATTGTGCGCGATTTGTATTCCCTCGGCATCATCAATCTTGAGCGCTCGGCTCTGCCGGACTATACGCAAAAGATCGCGATTCGCCGCGGCTCGGATGAAGTCGTCGAAGAGTTGCAGAACCTGCATCATCTCGGCTCGGTCAATAATGCCGCGCTGCAAAAGCTGCGCGAAATCGCATCGCTCAACGAAGCCGCCATCAATTTGGGCTATCAAATTATCACCTCGTTTCTGCGCCCGAATTTGTTTTTTGCGCAGCTCGAAACCGAAGCGCGCATCGCCGAAGCGGTTGCGCGCGTGCCGTTGGCGCGCGGCACGGTGCTCGAGTATGAAAAGATCATTGAGAGCCACGAAAAAATTACCAAAGAGCATATTCAGAAGCTGAATTCGCTATCGGCGGCGCAGGCAGAAAAACAAATGTCGGAAGGAGCGCTGCAGCGCGCATTGCCCACCCTGGGCAAATTTTTGATGACGATTCTTTCGTTGAGCATCCTGATTGTTTTTTTGCGTTACTGGCGCCGGGAAATTTACGAAGACATTGCGCGCGTAATTCTGATTGCGTTGATTTTGCTGCTCGTTGTGATTTTGGCGCATGCCATCGGCCGCATGAATGTCTCGGAGTATCTCATTCCCATTGCCATGGCGCCGATGCTGCTGACGATTTTTTTCGATGCGCGCTTGGCGTTTGTCGGCACCGCCGCGCTCGCGATTTTGCTGGGCAGCTTGCGCGGCAACGAATTCACCGCGACGTTTTTGTGCATCATCACCGGCATGGCCAGCATTCTGGCCGTGCGCAAAGTGCGCTCGCGCACCTGGATCTTCGGCGCAATTTTGTATCTTGCGGTGGCCTATGTGGCCGCCGCCGCAGCGCTTGCATTTTTGATGCACACTCCCAGCGCGCGTTTTTCCAGCAACATTCTGAACGGCTTGCTCAATGCCGCCATTTGCCCCATTCTCACCTACGGCGTGATGATCATCTTTGAATATCTTTTTGACGTCACGACAGACGCGACGTTGCTCGAGCTTTCTGATCTCAATCGCCCGTTGCTGCGCGAGTTGGCTGTGCGCGCGCACGGCACGTATCATCACAGCATTGTGGTTGGGACCCTCTCAGAAGCGGCTGCTGAAGCCATCGGCGCCAATTCCCTGCTGGCACGTGTCGGCGCTTACTATCATGACATCGGCAAGCTCGACAAACCGGAATATTTTGTCGAAAATCAAAAGGGCGGCAAAAACCCGCACGACAAGCTCGCCCCCACCATGAGCCGTCTCGTCATCATTAACCACGTCAAACGCGGCATCGAGATCGCCGAGAGCAACGGATTGCCGAAGGAATTGCGCGACTTCATTCCGCAGCATCACGGCACCAATTTGATTGCCTATTTCTATCGCAAAGCTCAGGAAACCAACGACGAAACCGAGGTGCAGGAAGAGTCGTTTCGCTATCCCGGGCCGAAACCCCAAACGAAAGAAACGGGCATTGTGATGCTCGCCGACGGTGTGGAAGCAACCACGCGCTCGCTGCGCGACCCCTCTGTCTCCCGCATTCGCAGCATTGTCAGTCAGATTATTGCGCAGCGTTTTACTTCGGGAGAGCTGGACGAATGCCCGTTGACCTTGCGCGATTTGAATCAAATCAAGGAAAGCTTTGAACGCACACTTACCGGAATTTTCCACGGCCGTTTGCAATACTCCGGAGGGCCGGAAAAATCCACTGATAGCGAGCGCCATGAAACCTCAGAAAAACAAACGGGTCGAACGGGCGACGGCAGTCTTGCCGCGCAAGATCCCGACGGCGGCGCCGAGTGGCCTTTTGAAACTGAAGCTAGTTCGCTCCCGGCTCGCGAAAAACCGCGGCGTTCTTAAGCACAGGCTGGTAACATTGTTGCAAGAGCTTTGGCGGGCGCACGGCGCTTCTGCCGCCGAGGTTGAAATTCATTTTGTCGACGAACCGGCCATTTGTGCGCTGCATGAGCAATTTCTCCACGATCCTTCTCCCACCGATATCATCACGTTTGATTTGGGCGTCATGCCCGAGCAAGGCCGGCTGGCCTCGTTGTGCATATGCCCGGCGGTGGCGCGGCGGCATGCCCGGCGATTCAAAACCACGTTGCCGCGCGAACTCGAGCGCTTGATCATTCATGGCATTTTGCATTTGCTCGGTTATGACGATCATGCGCCGGCGCAGCGCCGGCGCATGCGCGCGCGCGAAAACGAAATACTCGCCCAACTTGCGCATCGGTCGAAAAGAGCCAAGCTTTCACCTTGACAAAGGTTTAATTTTTTCCTACCATAAGCGGCTTTGAAAATCAAAGTCGTCGCCAATGAGCCAGCTTGTATGCCTTACCGCGATTTGCATCACCGCTGTGAAAGCTGCCCAACCACGATTTTATCCCTTTCAGGCGATTTTTTGCTGGAGAGATGCTTGTAACGCCAACGCATGATGGAGCAAAGCATATGAACCAATTGCGACGTGATCCAATTACCGGCGTATGGACGATTGTCATTCAAAACGGGGTGCGTTTGGAAGAGTTGGTGCCGGATACCCCGGCCGTGCGCACGATACCGGGGGAAACCTGTTCTTATTGTCAAGGTCACGAACACGAAACGCCCGGCGAAATTTTCGCCGTGCGGACGCACGGCAGCCGCAACGATACGGGCTGGCGCGTGCGCGTCGTGCCGGAAAGAATGCCGGTGCTGCAAATTCACGGTGATTTGAACAACCGCGGCCTCGGCATTTATGACATGTATGACGGCATCGGCGCGCACGAAGTCGTCATCGAATCGCCGGAACATAACAAACGCCTGGTGGATTTGGCGGATCACGAGATTACTGACGTGTTGAACACGTACAAGGATCGCATGCAGGATCTCAAGAAGGACGTGCGTTTTCGCTATGTCTTGATTCATAAAAGCCTGCGTACCGGCAACGATCCTCATCTGCATCACGCGCACAGCAACGTGCTTGCCACCCCCATCACGCCGCAACGCGTGCGCGACGAGTTGCAAAACGCCCAACAGTTTTTCAATTTGAAAGAGCGCTGCCTGTTTTGCGATATCATTCGCCAGGAAATCGAAGACAACCAGCGCATTGTCGCAACCAACGAAAACTTCGTCGCATTGTGTCCGTTTGCGGCGCGCTCACCCTTTGAAACGTGGATTCTACCCAAAAAGCACGAGACGTTTTTTGAGTGGCAGAGCGAGTTGCCCGGCCTGGCTAGACTGCTGCGCATGGTATTGGATCGCATGCGCAGCGCGCTCGGCGATCCGAATTATATTTTGGAAATTCATTCCGGTCCAAATCTCTTTGCCGGCAAAAATCGCGGCTATTGGAAAACGGTTGAGCGCGACTTCCATTGGCATATCGAAATCACCCCTCGCCTGCGCAGCTACACTTCTTTCGAAATGGGTTTCGGCTTTCATGTCAACCCAATACCTTCGGAAAAAGCCGCGGAATTGCTGCGCCTTAACGCCGTTTCCTGAAAAACTCGCCGTGCAAACCGGGCGACCACCAGGACGCGTCATGAGCCGCAATTGCCGACTCTTTTCCTGCCGGCCGATCCTATTTGCTTTTTGGTTTCCGCTTTTCTCTTTTCTCAAAGCCCCGGCTCAAACCATTGGCACGCTTGCGCAACAACCATTCACTCATCAACAACTTGTTTCGCCCGGATTTTTCAAAAGCTTGCAGCAACATGAATTTGCGGATTTGCCGGCTGCTTTAATGACGCCGAGGTTGTTTTTTTCTGCGCATGACACCATGGCATTCCCTTCAAAAAAGGCTGCAGCGCCTTTACTTCTTGATCGTTCCTTCTCAACCCGGCGCTTGCTTTTTGTCAGCGCCACAATGGCCGCGACCAATTGGATTGCGTATCATCAGCTGAATGATGCCTGGTGGCAGGAAAAACGCGGAACGTTTCACTTCTACAAAGGCTATCGCCGCACGCGCGGCTTTTACGATTTGGCGCCCGGCGACAGCTATTGTTTTCATCTCGACAAGGGCGGGCATTTTCTCTCAGCAATCTTTTTTACGGAATCACTCATTTCGATTTATCAATGGGTGGGATTTTCAGAGAGCCGGGCTGAAATGATTAGCGCCATCGTGGCCTCGGCATTGCTGCTCGAAGTCGAGATCTATGACGGCTTTTTCCAAGATTGGGGCTTCAGTCTCGGCGATTTTGCGGCGAATGAATTGGGTGTGCTTTGGGGGTTGGCGCAACGCCGCGTGCCGGCTTTGCAAGCGGTGCACATCAAAGTCAGTTATGATCCGTTTGCGCCCGTGGAAGACGACTCCTGGATCAAAAGCTATAACGCCATGACGTTCTGGGCGAGTTTCCCGGTGCGTTCGCGGCTGCCTGCTGCTGCACAAAAAATTTGGCCTGGCTGGCTCAATCTAGCTTTAGGATACGGCGCCGATCGTCTGCGCCACGGCCGGCTCGAAACCTATCTTGCATTTGACGTGAATGGCGAAGCGCTCATCAAATCGCGCGCGCTTCATCTATTGCCGCTGCGCCTGCTGTTGAACTATGTTCGCCTGCCTTTGCCGGCGCTGCAACTCAAGCCCTCGCTGCGTTTTTCACCACTGCACTTTTGACACGGAGACCCTCATGCCGCTTTTGCAAAGCCCGATGGCGATTTTCGCGTTGTGCACCAGCTTGTGCGCGCTTGTTATGTGGACCAGCCAACAAGCCTGGGCGCAACGTTTTTTCAACATCGTTCCTGCCATCATTTTCATCTACTATCTGCCAACGCTGGCTGCCACCTTCGGCGTGATTCCCACAGTTTCTCCGGTTTATGATTGGATGCGCGATTATCTTTTGCCGTTCAGTTTGTTTATTTTGATGATGACCGCCGACATTCCCGCGATCATGAAGATCGGGCCAAAAGCTCTGGCCATGATGCTGTTTGGCACATTTGGCGTGATTATCGGCGGTCCGATCACATTTTTGCTGCTCTCAAAGTGGCTGCCAGCAGAGGCGTGGAAAGGCTTTGCCGCGCTATCCGGCAGTTGGATCGGCGGCAGCGGAAATTTCGCGGCAATCAAAGAAGCGGTGGGCGCGCCGGACAGCATCATCGGTCCGATGATCATCGTCGATACCGCTGTCGGCTACACCTGGATGGGCGTGCTGCTCTTTCTTGCCAATTATCAAAAGCGCATTGATCGGCGACTCGGCGCAGACGCGCATGTGCTGGATGATCTCAATCGCCGCATGAAAGACTATCAGGAAAGTCGTGTCAAGCCCATGTCGTTGTCCGATGCTTTTTTGATTATATCCATTGGATTCGTGGGCGCCGTCGTTTGTCAAAGTCTGGCGCAATGGGTTTATGAATTGACGCACGCGACCTTGCGGGAAAATCTGCCGCTGCTTGATTCGATTTTCACGAGCTTCACCTGGCTCATCATTTTTATTTCGACGTTCGGCATTCTGCTGTCGTTCACGCCGTTGCGCAATCTTGAGGCGGCCGGCGCTTCCAAGCTGGGATATGTTGCGCTCTATCTTTTTCTCACCTCGATCGGCGCCAAGGCTGATCTTGCCGGCTTGCTCACCGCGCCGGTGCTGCTGCTCGCCGGCGTCGTATGGATTCTCTTTCACATCAGTTTCATGTTCATTGGCGCGCGACTGATCAAAGCGCCGATGTTTCTCGTCGCCATCGGCAGCCAGGCCAACATCGGCGGCGCAGCCAGCGCGCCGATTGTGGCGGCAGCCTATTACGAAGCCATGGCCCCGGTGGGCGTGCTCATGGGCGTGCTTGGTTATCTGCTCGGCAATTACGGTGGGCTGTTGTGTGCATTGCTGTTGCGGCTGGCTGCGGGCAATTGATTGTTCGTACGATGCCTTGAGCTTCTGCGATCTCTACTTCTCAAGAACAAGAATAGAGTATCGGGTATTCGTATTTATAAGAATCCTCTCATTCGCACCGCCTTTTTGTTGATTTGCGCAAATCGTTGGGATTCAAATTTTTAGAGCGCGCAGAAAGATGCTCTATAACATGGCATACTGACTGCAATGCAGCATGGCGAGAAATGCCAATTTCATGAATTTTGTTCGGTAATGTTCAGCCACGGCTTTACCGCGTTAGATGCCACGGCCAAACCATGGCTGACCGAGTAGAGATTACCAATTTTGGCAATCCACCCGCCGCCCGGGAAGAGGGGATAAGACATTTCGATGATGGGTTTTTCTCCCTTTCGCTCTCCACCTCTCTCTTCTCCAAATAATACTGGCTCTTGCTCATCCGCGCCTGAATTCTACCCACAAGAACATTGAGTAAGATTGGCATTGTGATAAAAATTTTAACGGAGGTATGCCATGCATAAAGCGTTCTACTTCGTTGTGTGTCTAATCGTTTTAGGCTCAGGGGCGAATGCGCAATTGCGTAAGGCCTCGGATTATTTTCCCTTGGAGGTGGGTAATATTTGGGAATACAAACCCAATCCGGACTTCTATGATGATCGGCGTTTCGAAATAGTGTCTGATAGTCTTGTGGATGACACATTGAGGGTATATCGAGTTATGGCAAAATCACTAGATAATCCCTCCGTGCCGGTTGACTACGGCTACTATCATTATAACAAGGATTCAATGATTGTCTATCGCAACTTCGAATCGCCATTTGTGCCATATGAAGGCTTACCCATGATCGACACCCGGGGCGGTCCTGGTTCAGTCTGGACATACCCGATTGGTGACTATTTGGGCGCTTTCGCCATCACCGACACGGGAAAAGCTTTTTACTTGGAAGGCTCGCGAAATTGGGCTCAAGTTCAATCAGGATTTTTTAGTCAAGATGACTCAGTCGTATTTGACCAAAATTATTATTGGGTCTTTTTCGAAGGTATTGGACCAACAAAAGATGGCACTGATACTCTAGTTCTACTTAGGCAGATTAGTTTCTTTGTTCTTTGACAAGAATTTATTATACTTGG
>CAYWGH010000034.1:52385-62778 GCA_964457925.1 uncultured Cytophagia bacterium | reverse complement strand
GCATGTAATTCGAGGCTTCCGATGCCAAAAAAACCACCGCGCCCATCAAATCATCGGGCGTGCCCCAGCGTCCTGCCGGAATGCGTGCGAGGATTTCGGTGCTGCGCTTGGGATCTTCGCGCAGCGCTTTGGTGTTGTCCGTCGCCATGTAACCCGGAGCAATGGCATTCACGTTGATGTTGTGGCGCGCCAGCTCGTTGGCAAAAATACGTGTCAGTCCCATCACACCGCTTTTTGAAGCCGTGTAGGAAGGGACCAAGATGCCGCCTTGAAAGGAAAGCAACGAGGCGACGTTGATAATCTTGCCGCCGCGATTTTGTTCGACCATCACTTTTGCCACGGCCTGACTGAGAAAGAATAATGTTCGCAAATTAACATTAATCACTTCATCCCAATCTTTTTCGGCAAATTCAAGCAGCGGCGCGCGACGGATGATGCCGGCATTGTTAACGAGAATGTCGATTCCTCCCATTTTCTCAACCGCGGTGTTGACGATGGCGGCAACGCTGTTTTTATCATTCAGATTCGCGGTTACGGTTGCACAACGCCGGCCAAGTTTTTCGATCTCTTGTTTGCTCGCCGTCATGTCACTAACGCCAACGAGCACCAAATCCGCGCCGGCCTCGGCGAGTCCAAGCGCCATGCCGCGGCCCAACCCCCGCGACGCGCCGGTGACGATGGCAACTTTGCCGTTGAGTTTGAATTTGTCCAGGATCATGTAGAAATGTCCTTCCTTATGGAAACAACGTTTCTAAGCCAGCTTTTCAGGCAAGCTGAAAACTGGAGCCCTTCGGGCCATAGGTGTCAAGTTAAGGACTCATGTCCTAACCCCGCTAGGGGTGGAATGTTTATAGCGTGCAAATTCTGTATTTTTCTAAGCTCCGTAGGAGCGGCATGTAAATGCGTTATGTCAACAGTTCACATTCGACAATTCACATATCGCTCCTACGGAGCTTTAATCGGGCATTTGTGGTTTTCTATAAACATTTCGCTCCTAACGGAGCTGAACGACCGGCTATCTCAAACTAGCAATAACGCTCTTGGCATCTTAGCTTGACACCAATGGCCCTTCGGGCAGCAATGCCAAAACAGTTTTTTCCAACGGATGGAAGAACCCAACCGATAAAAAATCCGTTGGTTTTTCTTTCCCGCCGCGGCGGGAGAAAAAGTTAATTTTTTTCTGAGTTTTTTACACTTAGTTTGTGGTTACGTCATAAGGCACTAAGAGTCAGAATAAAATTCTGAAAGTTTTTTGTCGCCAACGGATAGATTGAGACCAACGGATGAAAAACAAAAAGCTCTATCCGTTGGACTTGATCTATCCGTTGGGGCCACCCAAAGGGCTGTGGTTTTCAGCTTGGCTGAAAATCCGCTTTGGACCTTTAGGCATCGTGCTTTGGGTTGGAAACCAACGCTTGACGCTTGAAGGCGTTACTACGAACATTTAACGCAACTGCTCCATGCCAACCGCGTCCATGTCCTCGAACGCCTGATTCTCGCCGCCCATGCCCCAGCAAAATGAATACGCGCTCGTGCCGGCGCCGCAGTGTATCGACCAGCTTGGCGAAATCACCGCCTGCCGGTTGGCGATCACGAGATGGCGCGTTTCCTCCGGCTGTCCCATGAAATGAAAAATCCGCGCATTGTCCGGCACATCGAAATACAAATAAACTTCCATGCGCCGGGAGTGCGTGTGCGGCGGCATGGTGTTCCAAATCGAACCGCTTTGCAATTGCGTGAAACCCATCACCAACTGGCAGCTTTGAATGCCGCCGGGATGAATGTATTTGTAAATCGTGCGCTGGTTCGCGCCCTCCGGCGAACCGAGACGAACGGCTTGCGCCTCGGCAAAGCGCATCAGTCTGGTTGGATAACTTTGATGCGCGGGAAAACTCAAGATGAAAAATGCCGCGGGCTCGGTTTCTTTTTCACTGCTAAAGATGATTTCTCGAGAGCCCCTGCCAATGTAAAGCATGTCGCGATTCGCGAGATCAAAAACTTTTTTATCGACGCTGATTTGTCCCGGCCCGCCGATGTTGAGCACGCCAATCTCGCGGCGTTGCGCAAAATAATCCGCTGCCAATTCTTTGGAGGTTGGCAAATGCAGTTTTTCTTTCACCGGCACGATGGCGCCGACAACGGCGCGATCGATTTCCGCATACACCAGCTTGACCGCATTGGGCTGGAACAACTCTTCGAGCAGATAGGCTGCTCGCAGCTCGGAGGTGGTCAGGCTTTTCGTGCGGACGGGATCCATGGCCGGCAGCATTTTCATCTTTCACCTCAACATTGTGCTTGGGATCAAAAAAGATTCCCACAGATTGTTGCCGATCTGCATTGACCTACTCGATCACTACCGGCGCATTCAATTCAGCGATGGTCTGATCGAGATAGGCTTCAAACTTTTCTTGGGTTTTAATGCCGTTGGGTTCCTGTTCCCAAGCGCCCAGGAAATAATAAGTCAATCGGCCATTCTCCGGTTTGAGAATCACGACATGGCTATGCTTGTCTTCATTCGTTTCGATCAGGTCATTCTTCTGATATAGAACCGCCATGCCGAGATTGTCATTCGCCAGGCTTTGTTTACCATAGGTTGCCAAATAAGCCCAGCCCGTGTTCGTTTCTGGCGAAGCAAGCAGCACCGTGCTATCAAGCTTCACAATGCCCGTGCACAAATTGGGCGGATTGCCGTCAATCTCAACCTCATGCTTGGTCAAGCGGCTTCCGGCAGTGATGGACAAGTTCGAAACGACATTGTAAGCTCCGCCGCCGACTTTCCATCCAAAATACTTTGTTTGAATCTGCGAGTATACGGCGCCGTTGGCAATGATGGCGCAGGTCACGCTGTCGGTTTGCGCCACGCGCTGGGCTTTGCCTTCGTGCCACATGGCGAGCGAACCGAGGCCGAGCGACTCGCCGACTTTCAAAACATCCATGCCCCAATCCGCCATGGCATGATAAGAGTCAAAGCCGTCCTGCCCGACGTTTTGCAAAACCATCGCTGAGATTTTCTTACCAAAGATATCGATGGCGTTGCGCCAATCGAGATAGAAACGATAGCCGACTTTATCCGACTCCCAGCCGGGACCTTCGTAGCGGATATAAAAGGAATGATCGGTATGTTCCGGCGGCACGCGCAAAAATTGTACATTCTGAAACGTGCCGCCTTCGTATTTGCGATTCACAAATTTGCCGCCGACTTTGTGGGATAACTCGGCCTGCGTGCGCTTGGGATATTCGCGTGACAGTTCGCCGGACTTTGCGTAGCGCACAGTCAATGCCTTCGTTTCGTTTGCAGCGAAATCTGTAACGCACACGATTTCATCGGCATTGCCGTCATCGTTGCGATCATTTACTTGACTCGCCAATTCTTGTGCGTTGTGCAAAACGACAAAAGCCTTGTCGTTAAACTCCGGCGCTTGAGCTTTGAGCTTCGCCAGATCAATGATGATTTGAGCATCTTCGCGTGCAAACGCCGCGGGATTTTTAACAGAAAGCGTCGTGGCCTCGGGGTATTCTTGCTTGAGAGCATGGGGAGGCGAACAACTCACCGCAAAGACGCAGAGAGCGCAAAGTTGCAATGCTGGTGTTTTCAATCTTCCAGCCCTTAAAAGCCGGAATAAAAGCAAGCACCAACGGATCAAAGCGCGTTTCATTCGTTGGGTAGTTTCCCGCTGTTGGAAGAATCCTTGTCGTCTTTCCGCGGCTGCAATTTTCATGAGATCAAAAAACACTTTCCCGGCCGACATATTTTCCTGCCTTTCGTTTTCCTACTGGACAAATGCCTTTTCCTCATTCCGATTTCTTATCCGCGTGCTGCAACCGCTCCATCTCCACGCTCGCCATGATGAACGGCCCCACGCCTTTGAGATCGTTGTCCACGATCGGCGTACTGATGTAATACTCATACGAGCCGTCGCGGTAAGGCTTGCCGCCGAGTCCGGCAACTTGACAAATTTGCGTGAGCGTAACCCGGCCATCCGGTTCCACCTTGATGAAATTTTCAAGAATGCCACGATAGCCCTTTTCCGCCACGGCTAAATAGTGTTGATCAAGGTAACCATTGCGCGCCGCTTTGACAAGTGCGTACACAAACATCGAGGAAGCCGAAGCTTCGAGAAAATTGCCTTCGCGGCCGCCTTGATCCATGACTTGATACCACAGGCCGGTTTTTTCATCCTGATATTTTTGCACGCCGCTTGCGATATTGCGAAGAATTCCGATAATCTGTTCTCTCTTGGGATGATCGTTCGGGAAAAAATCCAAAACATCGACAATGCCCATGGCATACCATCCGATGGCGCGGCCCCAAAAATTCGGCGAGCAACCCGTCGCCGGATTCGCCCACTTCTGTTGCTTGCTCTCATCCCAGCCGTGATAATACAAACCGGTGTTGGGGTCGTGTGTATGATTGGCGACGAAAATAATTTGATTCGCGATATCATCAAAAGCTTCCGGGCGCTCGAACATTTTGGCGAACTCGGCGTAAAACGGCGATCCCATGTAAATGCCGTCGAGCCACATTTGCCACGGATAAATCTTCTTGTGCCAGAAGCCGCCCTCTTTCGTGCGTGGATGGCTCTCGAGCTGCTTCATCGTCAAAAAGGCGGCTTTTTTGTACTTTTCGTCCTGCGTGGCGTTGTACAACGTCAAAAGCAATTTGCCGGGGTTCACGTGATCGATGTTGTATTCTTCCAGCTCGTAGGTCTTGATGCTGCCCTCCGGCTCGACATAAGAATCGACGAATTTCTTGATATAAGCGAAATATTTTTCCTCGCCGGTCTGCCGCCAGACTTGTTCAAGCCCTTTCATAAAAACCGCGGTCTCATACACCCAGGACGTCTTGACGTTTTCATTATACAAAAATGAATCGCCGCGGCGCTGCATTTCAGCATCCGCCATGCGAATCGACCACGGCACATGATTTGAAACCGAAGCCTGCTCACGCGGCACTTGGGATTGGCAAGAAATCGAAAGTAGCATGGTTGCCGCAAAAAAGCTGCGCCACATTCTTTGATGGAGGTTTGTCATACGATCCGTTCCTTTTCAGTTTCCCCAATTCAAAACCCGGATATTCACTTCAGGGGCCAATTTCACTCGTTTTTTTGCCTCTGGCATATTGGTCTTGCTGAAATCGATGCCGGACGTCTTGGCGCCGGATAACGACAAAATAGTCTCTGTTTCTGGCGCAAAACGTGCGGCTTCGATAGTGATGTATGTGCTGTTGTGAAACGCCAGCGCCGGACCGCTCTGCGGAAGGATCTCGACATTTGCCAGTTTCACATGATCCGCATTCGCAGCGAACAATCCTTTTTGCGCGGTGATGGAAATCGCGGTCATCGTAATATTTCGCAGCGGCATCTCCGGCAGGCCGTGCAATTCCACCGCCTGCGCTGCGCCACGAGCCGTCACCTCGCTGATGAAAATGTTTTTGAATTGCGGCGTTTCTTCATTCACCGGTATAACCGACTCCGCGTCAAACCCCGTGGCCTGACCGGGATCGGCGATCGGGGCTTGCCCGCTATAAAACATGTTGAACGTAATCGCCGCCGCGGGAATATCCTTCATGAGAATACGTTTGATATGAATGTTCTCAACCACGCCGCCGCGGCCACGCGTGCTTTTGAAACGCAAACCGGTAACCGTGCCAATGAAAACGCAATCGCGCACTTCGATATTTCTCACGCCGCCGGACATTTCGCTGCCGATGACGAAGCCGCCGTGGCCGTAATAGACGACGCAATCGTAAATCTGCACGTTCTCCGTCGGCATCCCGCGCCGCCGGCCCGCTTCATCTCTTCCTGATTTCAGGCAAATGGCGTCGTCGCCGACATCAAATTTGCAGTTGTAAACCGCGACGTTGCGGCAGGATTCCAAATCAAGCCCGTCACCATTTTGCGAATACCAGGGATTTTTTACGGTGATGTTGCGAATCGTGATATCCTCGCTCATCAGTGGATGCAAATTCCATGCGCCGGAGTTTTGAAATGTAGGCCCGTCAATCAGGATTTTTTTGCAGCCGCTCAATTGCAACAGTACCGGCCGCAAAAAGTCGCGCACTTTTTCATAATCCTCGCGCTGCGGCTGCCGGCCACTCTTGCGGATGGCGGCGAGTAAAGCCTCGCCATCGCGCGCCGATTCCGAAGGCCACCACGTCGTTCCTTTTTCATCCAGCACGCCGCCGGAGGCGAGCAAGGCCTGCCATTGCCTGTCCGTCATTTTGAATTTTTTCACCGGCCGCCACACCTCGCCGGAGCCGTCGAAAACGCCCTCGCCGGTGATGGCGATATTTTCCAGGTCCTTTCCAAAAATTGCAGCCATGCAGCGGTACTCCGGCCGGCCCTCGAACCAGGTGTCAATCAGCGGATAGTCGTCGCGATTGCGGCTGAAGACCACCAACGCGCCTCTTTCCGCGTGCAAATCGATGTTGCTCGCCAATTGAATCGGGCCGGTGAGCCAGATGCCTGCGGAAATCACCACGCGGCCGCCGCCGGCTTGCGCGCATGCAGCAATCGCTTTTGCAATCGCTTCGGTATTCATGGTTTTGCCGTCGCCGATCGCGCCATAATCCGCAATGTTAACCTTCTTATCCGGAAACGAAGGCAGGGGGATTTCAGGAAACTGAAGCGAGGTTTGCTCTCTCTCATTTCCAGAGTGTTGAGGTGGAGGAGAGGCCGTCAGGTTCGCAATGAATAATAGAGGAAGAATCCGGAAAGCATGTTTGCAAGAAATTTTCATGAGATCAGTTCAGTTTTTGTTCAACTCTTGGTTTCAATTGTCGGGATTAGCGCCGTCACAACACAATCATGCCTTCCCGTTTTGCGTCATGACATGCGGTTTAAAAGCAATTTGATTTTGGTAAATTGCATTCGACATTTACCTGTTCCATCATGAACGCCCTCCAGGCGGGCGCGGCTGTGGTTTCACCTCATGAGCAACATTTTTTTGGTCTCCATGAAATTCGACATTTCAATTCTGTAGAAGTAAACCCCGCTGGAAAGATTGCCGGCATCATAAGCAATGGCATGAGAACCCGGTTCCAGTTTTTTATCCAGCAATGTTGCCGTCAACTGGCCATTGGCATTGTAGACGGCAAGCTTGACTCGCCCTGGCCTGGACAAGTGGAATTCAATCTTGGTAACCGGGTTGAAGGGGTTGGGGTAATTCTGTTTCAACTCAAAGCCCGCCGGAACAAAATCATTCTCCATCACCCTTGTGCTAAAATCACTTTCAAAAGCGCCGAGATCCGGCGCGCTGCCTTTGAACGGCATGCCGAGATCAACGCCGGCATCAATCAGATCGCTGCCGGCCGCAAGGTGCATGAACTCAATCTCTGGCAAACTGCCGTCAGCATTGCGCGGCGCAGCGGCCAATGCCGGATCGAGACTTAAAAAATCCTCGGCAGTGACGACAAAAGGAGCCATCCAACTGTTGGCTGCCTGCACCGCAAAGCTTCCCAACTGAACCTGGCCGGTAAAGGACACGCAATTCTTCACGGTTAATGTTTGTCCGGGATTGAGCGCGCGTTGAATTCTGTAATTGGCCTCGCGGTTGCCAGAGCCGGTGCAATGCAACAATGTCATGGAACCGGCGTTGTTGTTTTGATCGAAGCCCTTTTGCTTGTTGTTGAACGCGACGCAATTGATCAAAACGGCGTGATGCATCAACTGTTCGCTGTTGCTGTTGTCGCCGCCGCCCATTTTGAAGCCGTTGCCATTAGCTTGCGGCCCGGGGTCGGCGCCATCTTTGCGAAAGCCGTTACCCCACGTCCAACAATTTTCCAAAGTCGTCGTCACGTTATCTGCGCCGCGCAAATAGCCGTCCCAGCCGTCATCGACGTTTCCCCAGGCGCGGCAGCCATAGAAATAGTTGCCCGAACCCACGGTGAGTTTGGGCGCGAAACCGTCGGCGTCCGCGTAGTCAGGCGGATCGGCGTTGAAATAGGAATCGCAATTGATGATGCGATTGTTTGCCGAGCCGTTGCTCAACTGCAAGCCGGAATCCCGGTTCTCAAAAAACGCGCAATTCTCAATGATGTTGTTCGAGCCGAAATTGATTTCCATCCCATTGTCGCCCGCGCCTTTGATTTGCAATCCCCGGATATGCCAGTAATTGGCGCGCATGCTGATGCCCTTGACGCCGGTGGGCTGGCTGGAAAAATCGAGGAGCGGCGTTTCATTTTCGAAAGCCGTCAACGTGATCGGTTGCGTTTCAGTTCCGCTTTTTGCCGCAGAGATGGTGATTGTGCTCGTGAGTGCATAAACGCCGCCGCGAACGTAAATGGTGTCGCCGGGCAGGGCTTCAGCAATTGCCTTCGTGAGTGTGCCAAAGGGTTTCTCGAACGTTCCGGGATTGGTGTCATCGCCGTTGGTGGCAACGTATTTCTGTGCAAGCAGCGGCGGCGTCAAAACAAGAAGCGCGAGACAGAGCAAAATCACTTTCATCAAAAAAATGGCCTTTTCAAAATGTTCAATCAGGGCAAAGGGGCGACCAGCCGTTTAGAACATTAGCGGCAGAATAATATCCGGCTTCTTTTTCGTTGAGCGTCGGCCGCTTCGCGCTTTGCATCGCGCCGGGACCGCGACTTTCAAATTCAAAAAAACGTGAATCCGGTTTCACTTCGAACCAAATGCGCTGGCCGGTGGAATCACGCGCGGAGATGGCGGCGTAGCCTTCCGGGCCGAAATGGTCATCCATAAAGCAGCGCACAAAAACCGCGCTGCCCTCGACGCGCGGATCGCCGCCGGGATGCCAGGGCCGGCCGAGCCGTACCGAGCCTGCGGGCAAATCCGGCGTTTCTTTGAGCAAACTGCAATTCATGAACAAGAAACCAAACGGATACGCCATCGGCGTGCTCGGCGCGGTGATGAAGCCGGTGGGGTCTTTGCCTTTACGATCGCGTGAAACAATCTCGCAATTTTCGAAAACCGCCTGGCCTGCGCCGAAGATGAAATCCACGTGGCCGAGAATGCGGCAGCCGTGAAAGTAGTGACGCCCGGCATCCGCATACAGTGTGTCTTGAAAGCCTTTGATCACGCAGTTGCAGAACACCGCACGGTCGCTTGCTGCGGTCGTCATCAACGCAACAGCCTGCGGGTTCTGCGCTTTGGTGGGATCATCGTCGGCCTTCGCGGCATTGGCATTATAATCGAAGCCGTTTTCGATGGTGAGATTCTCGGCTGTGAAATCCGGCGCGGCGATTTGCAATGTGTAGCTGCCTTGCGTTCCAAGTTTGCCGCCTTGCGGCGCCGGCGTGTCGCCGCAATCGGCGTGGGTGATGATCGTTCCGTCGCGGCTTTCGCCGACGAGATGTACGAAGGGCCGATTGACGATCAGCTTCTCGTCATAGCGTCCCACTTTGATGAGGATGACGAACGGCTGTGCGTTGTCCTGCGGAACGGCAGCGAGCGCTGCGCCAATCGTGGCAAAGCGCGGCGCGCCCTGCACCAGCGCGCCCGGCTTGCCGGAATACTTGGCATCGACAACGGCATTCTGCGCCATGGCGAACGTGGCCATCACGCCAAGCAGAAGTGTGATAAATCGAAGAGGCATGGGAAATAATCTTCCAAAGCAAAAGCCTTCACGCAAAGCCGCAGAGCCGCAAAGAAAGGCGTTGAGGGCTCTTTGCAACTTCGCGGCTTTGCATCGGTTTTAACAGGCGCCAGCATCGGCGGTGTGATTTAAAAACTATCCTTCGTTCTTTGCTGCATTACCTCAGCAACACGAGCTTCTGCGCGGCGGTAAAATCACCGGCGGAAATGCGCAGGTAATACACGCCGCTAGTCACTCCCTTCGCATGCCACACGAAATCATAAGCGCCGGCCTCGTGCTGCTTGCTGTTCATCAACTCCGCCACTTCATGTCCCATCACGTTATAAATCTTCAGCGTGACAAAAGCCCGGGCGGGGAGGTGATAGCGAATGGTCGTCGAGGGGTTGAACGGATTCGGATAGTTCTGGAACAGGGCAAACGCCGTGGGAATATCCCGCCCACGTTCTTCAACTGAGACCGGCACCTTGAGTCGCCCGCCTTCAAACGAAATCGAGCCGTTGGGGCCGAGTTTGAAGGGGATGGTATTGTCGAACTCGCCTGCCATGAGCCGCAGCACACCGTTGATCACCGTCGCTTGTGAGAGCGCCACTCCGGCCTCGTTGTTGATGGCCAAGCTGTTCACCGTGTCCGGCATGAGTGTGCTGGTGACTTGCGCAACGGTTCCGTTGAAAAGGTAGTTTGCCCCCTCGTTGAACGTGAGATTGCCGGTGGATTGCACCGCGCCCGCGATTCCGCCGGCATGAGCCGTTGCCAGAGTGGCGTTCTCACTCAGAATGAACGCGCCGCTGCCGCCAATTGCAGTCGTGTCCATGTTCAGCGTTGCCGCGCTATCGACCTGAAT
>CAYWGH010000034.1:0-52285 GCA_964457925.1 uncultured Cytophagia bacterium | reverse complement strand
CCTGCGTGGCAAGCTGGCCGGCTTGCATGATGACATCACCCATGATCGTCACCGTACCTGAGGATCCGCCGACGAGTTGCCAGCGCGCCGAGCCGGTGTTGATCACCGTGAGATTGCCGCGGATGGTATTGCCCTCCAAAGCCAAATCGCGATTCGAAGTCAGCCCTGGTGTGTTGAGGGTGAGATGGTAATAATCCTGCCCGCGATTCTCCGGCGCGGTGGTGGTGACGCCGGTGAACAATGCGGTTGAGCCTTCATTCCATACACCGCTTGGAACATTGCCGCCATCGCGCGCATGCTCGTAGACAGAGCCATTTGTGAAAACCAAAGGCGCAACAGCGACAAGCTCTCCTTTGTTAATGATTGTGCCACCAACCGAACCGGAATCGGCAGTCACCCTGCCTAGGGAATCGATCTGCATAAGCGTGCCGGGCGATACAACTAATTTTGCGCTTCTGACTGTATCGTTGAAAGCAACACCAGCAGGATTCGAAAGAGTCAGCACGCCCAACGTGTCCGGCAGTAACGCGCCGGCAATTTGCGCCTGAGTTCCGTTGAACGTGAAGTTGGCTGTTTTGCTGAGCGTGACGACTCCAGTCGTGGCGATTGCCGCATTCAATCCGCCGGGGTGAGCAGTTTGCAGCGTTGCTCCGGGAGAAAGAATGAATGCGCCGTTGCCGCCAATTGCAGTCGTGTCCATGTTCAGCGTTGCCGCGCTATCGACCTGAATCGGCAAGCCGCCGCCGGCATATGTGATATTCGAGAGCGTCAGTTTTTGTATTCCGCCATCTTTGGTGAAGACAAACCTGGCATTGCCGGGGGTGGGATTGGAATTCTGCGTTGTCGCGTTCGCCATCGAAAAATTGCCTTCGCGCAGATTCCAAATCGTCGTGCCCGCGCCGCTGGCTTGCGAGCCTCTGCTGATGGAAAAATTTCCGCCGGTCACGTTGACATTGCCATAGTGCTCGACCACGACGTTGGTCGCGCTGCTGGTGCCCTGCGTGGCAAGCTGGCCGGCTTGCATGATGACATCACCCATGATCGTCACCGTGCCTGAAGATCCGCCGACGAGTTGCCAGCGCGCCGAGCCGGTGTTGATCACCGTAAGATTGCCTTGAATGGTATTGCCCTCCAAAGCCAAATCGCGATTCGAAGCCAGTCCTGGCGTGTTGAGGGTGAGATGGTAATAATCCTGCCCGCGATTCTCAGGCGCAGTGGTGGTGACGCCGGTGAACAATGCGGTTGAGCCTTCCTGCCAAACTGCCGAGGGCACGCTGCCGCCGTTGCGGGCGTGTTCATAAATCGCGCCATTAGTGAATGTCAGCGTATCCTGAGGCGCGACAGCGCCGCGATTGACCAGATTTCCGTTGATGATGAAAGGCCCGATGGTTTCCATCGTACTCGAATCAGCAACTTCGAAATGAATCCGGCCGCCGGCATAGGTAACGTTCGTGAATTTCACCTGCTGCGTATCGTTTTTTGCAAACACGAATTTTGCATTTCCGGGTGTGGGATTCGAGTTTTGTGTCGCCGCGCTGTCCATTGAGAAATTGCCCTGATGCAAATACCAGGTTGTCGTTCCAGTACCGTTGCCTTGAGAGCCCCGGGCCAGCGAGAAGTTGCCGCCGTTGACATTGAGATTGCCGTAGTGATGGACAATGAACGTCGTCAGCGCATTGCTGGTGCCCTGTACCGCAAACTGGCCGTTTTCGACGATTACATCACCCATGATCGCGAATGCCGCAGTGTCGTTTGCGGCGATCGAAGACAATTGCCATCTAAAATTGCCGGTGTTGATCACCCGCACGGTGCCGCCGATGACGATGTCATTCCATCCCATGTCGCGGTTGCGGCCCAGATTGGGCGTGTTGAAGGTGAAGTTGTAGAAACTCTGATTTCTGTTGCCCGGGGCATCCTGGATGGTGCCCGTCAAAAGCACCGTTGATCCCTGACCCCAAGTTGCGAGGGGTATGCTACCGCCATCCCGGGCATGCTCGTAGGTGCTGCCGTTGTCAAATGCCAAAGAGCCTGTGCTGATTTCGACGATGCCAGTCTCTTCCACTTTGACATAGCCGGCAAAACTCACGGCAACCTCCACGCGCACGGTATCATTACCGCGCACAGTGATGGTTTCGGTTCCCGCCGGAGCCGCTGCTGCCGCGACCCAGTTTATTCCGTCGAACCTCTCCCAAGTTGAAGCCGCACCCCAGTTCCCGCTTGCAGCGGAACGATAGTCTCCGGCCAGTTGAGCAAAGGCATGGCTTGAAAAAATTATTGTCACTGCTGCAGCGGCGCAAATCGCTATTCTCACAAGTTTCATGGCGCCCTTCTCCATTGAAGATGGTTATGGATTGAACGGCGGAACTTTATATGCCGAGCCGATTTCAAATCGTACGGCGATCTGTTGCATGAAATGACGGGATCACTTCATCAAGATCATGCGTTTCGTGCCCACAAGCCCGCCCGCCTGAATTCGGCACAGATAAACACCATTGCCAAGATTTCCGGCTTCAAACTGCACGCGATGCACACCGGGAGACTGGCGGCCCTCGAACAACGTCGCTACCTTTTGCCCGAGCGCATTGAACACCTCAATCGTCACACGAGAGGCCGAGGTCAATCCGAATGCGATGGTCGTGGACGGGTTGAAGGGGTTGGGATAGTTCTGTGCGATAAAGAACGATTCCGGCAGATTTTGTTGCCGATCTTCCACGGAAACCGGAACCAGAAGGCTTCCACCTTCATACGAAATCGACCCGCTCGAACCAAGTGTGAACGGTATCGTGTTGTCGAATACACCGGCCCTCAGCCGCAGCACACCGTTGATGGTCGTGGCCTGCGACAGCGTCACACCCGCAGCGTTGTCGATGATAAGATCAGTAACGGTGGCTGGCATGCGAGTGCTGGTTACTTGCGCCGCGGCGCCGTTGAATCCATAGCTGGATCCTTCGGCAAGCGTCACCACACCGGTGACCGCGCTGAGCATCTCTGCCACGCCGCCGGGAAGGACGGTCAGCAAGGTTGCACCTTCATTCACTGTGAACGTGCCGCTGCCCGCCAGCACGCTCGCACCCATGTCGAGTGTTGTGCCGTTGCTGACTTCAATGGGAAGAGCCGTCAGCGTGTTTGCCGTTCCCAATGTCAGCGTTTGCGTACCGGCCTTGGCAAAGACGAACTTCGCGCCGCCCGGGGTGGCATTGGAGTTTTGCGTCGTCGCGTTGGACATGGAGAAATTGCCTGCGTGCAGAAACCAGGTCGTCTTGCCGCCTGCTTGCGAGCCGCGCGCAATCGAGAAGTTGCCGCCGGTGACAACGATATTGCCGTAATGATGTACCTCGAAGACGGTTTGCGCATTGCTCGTTCCTTGCACGGAAAACTGGCCGGCTTCAACGATCACGTCACCCATGATCGTCACGATTGCCGTATCCGTGGCGAGCGCAGTGGTGAGGTACCAACGATTGGTGGTTCCGGTGGTAATGACGCGGACATCGCCGCCAATGGTGTTGCCGTTCAAGTTCATGTTGAGATTCGAGAGCAAGCCGGGAGTATTGAAGGTGAGGTTGTAGTAATCTTGATCTCGATCGTTGGGAGCGGTTGCCGTGACGCCCGTCACCAACATGGTTGAGCCTTCCGCCCAGGTCGCCAGCGGCACCCGGCCGCCGTCACGATCATGCTGATAGGTGCCGCCGCTGGCAATGGTGAGGTTCACATCAGGCTCCACGATCCCTTGATTGACGAGCGTGCCGGTGATCGCAACCGGCACGTTGACGAAGATTGAATCTGTGCTCAGCACGGTGATGGTTTCAGACCCGCTCGGCGGCGTGGCAACGTTGGCCCAGGTGGAACCGTTGAACCGCTGCCAGTTCTGCGCCACACTCCAATTGCCGCTGGCACGCGTGCGATAATCTCCCACCGATTGGGCCAGGATTGAGGAGGATAATATCAGCATAAGAGTAAAAGCGAACATCATCGTAACTGTTTTTTTCATGATACGCCTCCTTGTCATGATTTGAGATGATGCGATTATGTCTTTTGTTAATGTCGTCAGGGTATCTCATATGAAAACTGTGCAACAATTGTGTGGCGCCGATCGCTGTTCTTGCTGATGGCGCTTGCCCAAATATCCTGATATTTCGCCAGGGCATTCTCGTAAGTCACATTCAAATGCATGCCTGAATGAAATACTCCAAAACCCGCGGAGTAGACCGAATAAGTGACGGGTTCACCTTCGAGATAATTTCCCTCAGGCTCGAAGGTTTCCGCTTCTCCGCGCATGCCGCCGCGCAGCGCCAGCCATGAGGTTGTTCGATATTCCAAGCCAATGCGAAAGAGCGAGGCCGAAAGCCAGGGCGAGGTTTCAGCGCCGCTCGCATCGCGATATTTGGCGGAATCATAAGGACGAAACGCATACTCGAGGCCCAGAGTCAAATTTTCTTTTGGCGCCAGCGCAAGACCGATGCTGCCGCGCCAGGGCAGTTGCAATTCTTCTTCGCCTTGAATCGTAGAAATCGCCGGCGTGCCCGTGGTATCCGTTGCCACCTGCATGGTATAGTTTCGCGTGATTGTTGCCGGCGGTTTAATGGAAAAACCCACGCTGACGAACCGCCCGGTGAGAATGCTGCTCAGAGTAAGTTCCGTGCCGCTGAAATCCGAAGTGCCCGTCTTGGTGATTCTGCGGTAAATCGAATCCGCGCGAAACGCATTTGAGTAAAAGGTGAGTTTTCCTCGGGCGGTCTCTTGTTCAAGGTCATCACTGCTGCCGTCCAAGATCATCCCACTGAAACCGACGGAAAGGTTTTTATTCACGCTGCCGGCCAGGGCAATGCCGTAGCCTTGTATTGAGCCTGCCCGAGAACGAATCCTCTGCGACCAATTCACCGGCAGGGGATTATCATCACCCGGGCGAAGTGTTGGTAGCGGGCGTTGCGACAAGATCGAAGGGGAGAGGACGTTGTTGTTTTGATAATAATGATTCAAATCAGCATAATTGACGGCGCCGATTCCAGCCGTCATTTTGACATTTCCGAGTGCAAGCGGTACAGCCAGGAACGCTTGCAACGGTGTACCGCGATTTTTCGAGCGCGACCAGTTTGGGCCAATATTGTCGTACGGTCTTTGTACGGTGTCCTGCGCGGTGAAACCGACGAGTGTCGTGTCCGGGTTTGGAATTCTAGCAGTCAGCCCTTCCAGAAGGAGACTGAGATTCGGGTAGTATCTCACCGGCGCATAATTTTGTTCTTGTTTCAAGTCTTGTGAAAACCATAGCCCTCCGAGTGAAATGTGTATTCCTGCTAATATCTGAAGCGTGGCAGGATTCTGAAACATCAAGCCGGCATCTTGGTTTACGCCGATGGTAACGCCGCCCATGGCCCGACTTGCGGCGGAATGCAGCGAGTAGTGATCAACCCCCTGAAACGTTAGCGCGCCGCCGTTGCCTTGCGCGAAAAGTGATCGCGCCAAAAGAAAAAGCATCACGCAAAACCGCAGAGCAGCAGGGAATATGCAAAGTTCTTGCTTAGCGATTTCTCCGCGTCTTTGCGCCGATGCGTGAGAGTTTTTCCTTTTTGTGCAAACGATGAAATTTTTCATGGTAGCGCAATCCTTAAACTGATCCGCTGAACATTGCCGAGATAGGTGCCCATCGCGCCGTAGCTGTAATCTGCCGACAACCGGACGCCCTCGAGCGCGTGCGTGACGCCGCCGCCGAGCGTCAATCCGTCGAAATCATAGTTGAACTTGTAGCCGCCGCGCAAAGCAAGCGCACCGGCAAACTCATATTCCACGCCCGCGTGAATCTGCTGCGCATAATCGTTGGGATGGAAAATGTCAAGCGCTGCGCTCAACCGGCCCGGCGAGCTGCCGGAACGCAACAGCCCCTCCGGCCCAATGAGATCCGCGCCAATGCCGAAACGAAACAGCAACGGAACCGGATTCGACTCTTTGGCATATTTCACATCGGCACCGAAATTCTGCACCGCCGATCCGATATGAATCGAGCGATAACCCGTGTTGTAGCGAATGCCAAAATCGAACAGCAAACCGTTTGCCCAAGTGTCAACTTCCTCGAGTACGCCCTGCCGCACCTGCGCCGTGAGCCGGCGGCCATCATACAGCGACTCATGCGCGTATTTCATGCCGAGACCCACAGAAAACTTGTCGGTGAGATCGCGCGCATACGAGACGCCGACGACATAGCTGTAAGGGCTGAACGTTCTTCCCGTCAGCCCCGGGCCCTCGGGATTGCTGATGTAGGGGCGCGCGTTGGTGGTTTCCTCGAACTCGCCGAAATCGACATACTGGACCTGCAAACCGAGCGCGCCGAATCCGTCAATGGCAAACGCGAAGGCGAGCGCGCCCTGTTGTGAATCAAAAAGCCAGTTGGTGTAGGTGGAAGTCAATTCCAGGTTGTCAAGCCGAGCGAGTCCTGCAGGATTCCAGAAGATCGCCTCGGCGCCGGTGGCCCACACGGCATAGGCTTCACCCAGCGCCGTGGCACGTGCCGAGGGCATCACTTTCAGAAACTGCATCGAGGTGCTACCCACCTTCTGCGCATGAGCGGCGGGGAGGCAGAGGACGCCAGCGCCTATCAGAGCAGCGCTAATTTGCATTTTGAGAGAATTCATGATGATTCTCGGTATTGGTTAAAAAGGCAAAACCATTTGGGGCAAATCCATTAAAGGCTTCATTTGAGAATTGTTCTAAAAACCACGCGATCATGATCAAAGTTGATCCACTGAACAGCTTTGAGCGAGGTATAGTGAAGGAATCGCCGCAAATGCTTCTCATTGGACATTTCGTCCCTGGTCACAGCCGAAATCTTGAACGCGACACTTGAATTGAGCAAATGAGCCTTTTGACTGCCCAATACGCGCGAGCCATCCTTAATTTCGAGTTCTGTTATTACCTTTGCTTCGCCACCAAGCAAGTGAACAATGGCATCATAGAATAAATTAAAATCAAGAAACGCACCCCACTCCTCCAGAAGATGTCTAAACGTTCGCTTGAGCCAAATGCTGTCTTCCTCAACCTCTTGCCAATGGTTATCGTCAATACGAAAAACATAGCGACTCTCGGGAGTCAAGTTGGTGGAGACAAAGCGATGTTGAACCGAGGGCGGCCGCATGTTGATGAGCTTGCCATGATTGAGTCCGGCTAACAGGAGATAATTAATTGTTTGCTTCTCATGTTCGCCGGTGAGAGCCTGTGCCGTCTTTAATTCATAGATGCCGTTATCGATCAGCAAATCGATTTTATAAATCTTTGTGAAGTCATTGAATAACACGTATATTGGAGCATCAACTGCAACTCTTTCGAATCCGGCTCTTATGCACCTATAAGCAAGTTCATTCTGATAAATCCTTTCATCTCAAAACCTTCCGAGGTCACGATGAATTGAAAAAACGATTCCCATTACTTTATAATCCAGTGTGTGAAAATC
This sequence comes from uncultured Cytophagia bacterium, assembly GCA_964457925.1. Taxonomy (GTDB): domain Bacteria; phylum Zhuqueibacterota; class Zhuqueibacteria; order Zhuqueibacterales; family Zhuqueibacteraceae; genus Coneutiohabitans. The sequence continues at coordinate 44,847 of CAYWGH010000034.1, read as the reverse complement.
GTCACAGGAAATCGGCTTTGTCTGAACCCCCAACCGAATCGGCATCGTTCCCACCTCACTCTCAAAATGGTTTTGTCCTTAATGGTTTTGCCTTCTGTTTTTCTGCAGTTAATGAATGACCACGAACTTGCCGCTGGACCGTGCGCCGGTGTCGCGGTCTTCGACGACAAAGTAATACACGCCCGAGGCGATCATCTGGTTGTTGATGCTGAGTTGATACCAGGGATTGCCGTAGGTTTCCCGGTCATGCTCGCGCGTGATGATCAACTGCCCGGTGTAAGAGAAAATTCTGATGGTGCAACGCTTCGTCAACCCCAAAAACTGAATGCGATCGTTGATTTCTCCACCCGGATCAGATCCCGCCAAGCCGCTCGTCACGATCAGCGGATTGGGCACGACATAAACCTTTCCGAGAGATTCAGCCGGAGGCGCTTGTGTTTCATGTGTCGTCAAATTCGTCATGCCGCTTCTGCCGCCCTGTTGATCGACCGAGACCACAGTGTACGCGACATTGTCGCCCAGATTGCTGTTGGGATCGAGAACATCATATTCGCCATTGCGAAAGTAGCGCGGATCGCGCGCCGACACGGAATCAATGATGGCCCATGGCCCCAAGGGATGTGGCGCGCGCATCACCAAGTAATGGCTGAAAGCCGCGCGCAATCGTGGTGAGGTGAAGGCTTCGACTTGCGGACCCCAAACGATCCGGTTGGCCGCTGCACGCGTGTCTGCAATGCGAATGGCGGGCGCTGGAAATGGAATGGGAATGGTATTGTAGCGCCCGGTTGCAGGCGCTTCTTCCGGCTTGTATTGCAGTGTGTCGTGCTTCACCAACGGCCTGCCGGTGTACATCGCAATCGCGCGATCCGCGACATCGCGGATGGAAACCACGCCGGGCGTCACGTACCACGGCAGCGGATGATTCTGCAAATAAGTGCTGCCGATAAAATTCTTGCTCCCCAGATTCGGATATTGCAGCGTGTCGTACCAACTCGGCACGGGACTGAACCATGCGCCGGCATCAACGCCGGCGCGCACGGTTCCGCCGAGATCTTTATATTTCCGATCACTCGCCACGCCCGGGCCATAACCCGCCACCTCCGCCACGGCAAACCGCATCTTGTCGCCCGCCGGAAGCAGATAGGGATAGAAACCATAGCCGCGCGAGACCGGCTGCCACCACGAAAGATTTGCCGAGCTTTTGGTGCGCCCTTTCCAGTATGGCCAAAGTTCCGCTTCGAATTGATTGCGAAAGCGGGTGGAATCGGTGACGCCCTGCCAAATGCCGGTCTTGCGTTGTGTGGTGGGATCCATCCACGTCATCGTTTTCGCTTCAGCCGGAAGATTGCCATTTTCATAACGAAGCAAAAAGGGTTGCTTGGCCTTGCCATTAGCGTCCCACATGCCCGCGCTGTCGGCCGCCGTTAGGAAAACCTGCTGCGTCTGATCTCTGCGGCTCAGATGCTCATAGTCATAATGCAGCACCAGCACGCCCACGGCCTGCGGCGAGTTCAAGCCGCCGCGATTGCCCGGCGTGGACCAGGTCTCGAAGAAATTGGGATCCGGCAGTCCGTCGCGTTCATGATTGTAACTCATCCAGCGTTTGAGATCGAAACGCGCGAAATGATCGCCCAAGCCCGCCGGCGGTTGGCCGCGAAACGCGCTTTCCGACCACGCGCCGTGATTGCGCTGATAGCCGAACATCGAAGGGCCAAAGGTGTTCGCGAAGGTGATGAACACATCGGAAATCGTTTCGCTCGTCACGTTTTCGAATTCATATTCATAGATGATGAAGCTGTCGTAGCCGGGATAGCTCCAGGCGCGGCTGGTGCGCGTGACTCTGATCCCCACCGGCGTATCCCAACGCGAGATAATGATTTCTTCTGCTTCATCCGGATTGAATGCCGGATTTAATTCACCGCTGCCCAGCACGGGGAAGTTCTCAATCTTCCTCAATTCGAGAGGCGTACTGTACACGCCGACAACCGTAATCGGATCGCCATTGGTATTGGATACTGCACCGCAGAAGGCGTAGGTTCTGCCGTTGGTGCGCGTGCCGGCGATCCAAATTCCGCTGCCAAAGGAGTTGTGCTGGCCCGGATAGTTGACCCGATCGAGTACAATGCTGGAATTGGGCGGATATTCCATGGAGGGGCTGCCCGGTTGCACCGTGCCGCCGGCATTGTAGGCTCTGCCCAATTCACCGGTGTTATACACGGCCTGGTGCAGCATGCCGCGGCGATGCACGCGCCAATCACGCTGCTGCGCATCCCCTTCGCCGAGCAAGAGGGCCAAGAGAAGAATGGTGATTCCAAGTCTTTTCATTTTTTTTACCAATGGGTTTTATGGCAAAATGATGATTGGCAGAATGATGCTATCTGCTTGATGTCGGCAAGAAAAGAATCATTCTGCATTTTACTATTCTGCCAAAGCGCATCGCTAAAATTCGAGAACGACACCGAGGCTGAACGATCTCGGTTGATTATCGTAAATCAAGAACGATTGATCGACGCTGAACGGCCCTTGCCTGCCTTTGTCCCACCAGTAGCGAATACCATTTTCCTTGTCATCGACAGGAAATTGCTCGTAATATTGCAGCGGCAGATTGGGATTGGTGGCCGTGGGCCGTTGAAACAGATAATCGTAATTGAGGATTTTGTTGTTAAACAGATTGAATACTTCCGCGTAGAAACTCGCCGGAACGCCGAAGAAATTGCGGATTGACTTGGTCACGCGCAAATCCGTGTTGAACTCCATTGGCGCGCGTTTCACATTGATGAGCCGAATATCGGAGGGTGAGGTGTAGGGCCTGCCGCTCCGAATCAAAGAATAAACGGAAACATTCACGTTTGCCAGCGGATGAATGCCGGAAACAGACGGCCCCCAACCATCTCTCGTCACATAGCCGGCGGTGATCACAGCATTGTGCGTGCGGTCGAAATCCAAAAGGATGTCGCGCGTTGGGACGTTCGTCAAGTCTGTGGTCACGACTCCCAGCGTGTCGCGATTAAAAATGGGGGTGGCAGCCGTGGCGGTCGCGCTTTTGCCGGTGGCGTAGCCGTATTGATAGTTGATTGAACCGGTAAGCGCGCCTCTGCGCTTGCTCAACGCGACGCGGAATCCTCGAATATCGGCATAATCAAGATTGAAATAGGAGCTGACTTGATAACCGGCTCTGTCGTCGATGAAATTTGATTGTTGAATGAGGTTTTTGACATCCTTGTAGTAGCCGCTGACATCCAGCGTGAAACCATCACCCAGCGCCTGCACCACGCCGATATCATAGCTGTTCGTGGTTTCGGGTTCGAGCTTGGGATTGCCCAAGATGAGAGGATCATTCAGACGTTGTCCAACCCTTTGGGACACGATATACTGAAATGACGGCCTTTGCATGAATGCGCCGTAGTTGAGGTGAAACACTGTGTTGGCTGAAATCGGAAAGGAAAAACCCAGGCGCGGCTGCAGGCGTGCGTACACCGGCGGTTTTTTCCGTTGTGCATTGGCGGGATTGAATCGGCCCAATGAATCGGGAGCGCCAAACGGCGTGTAGAGATCAACATAGTAGTCCACGCCCGAATACCACATATCAAAGCGCAATCCCACGTTGGCAATCAGGCCCTCGAATTCCATCTTGTCCTGCACATAGGCTGCTGCTTCGAAGGGATGGGCGGTATAACGCTCAAGCTGCCGGCTCGCGCGCACGTTCAGAAAGTTCGACACCTCGATGAGATAGGAGTTGATCTGCGCCCCCGCGTTAAACAAGTGCGCGTTTGTAAGCTGACTGGTAAATGCGCCGTCAAAGGACAGGGTCCGGGTTTTTTCTTCAGTGAACGTGTCATATCCGGCTTGATAGCTCAAGCGATCCGGAGAATTGTTGTTCGGGTAGGAAATGGTTCCAACCACCCAGTTGAAATCCACCGCTTCCGGAAGCGCATCAGGAACCGGAGTCGCACCCAGCCGGTTGTTGGTTAAAAGTGAATTGAGTTTTAGCTCGTAATAGGTACGCGGACTGAGAGCCTGGGTAAAACGCGCGCCTAATTGCGTGTTGACTCTTTTTCTCGCGCGTATGCCGGTGATCCGATCCCACAGCCAACGCTGATACCCTCCGACGCTGTTCGAGCCGGGAAAAACGTTGTCGGTCAAATGTGTAAAACCGCCGCTGAAACGAAGCGTGGCGGCGGCGCCCAGATCGGCAACAATGTTGCCCATCGCTTGATACTCCGCGTTCCGTTGTTCCGTCGGGAAAACCGGCATTTGCCGGTTCGAACGCAAGGCCATAAACATGCGCATGCGGTTGTTGATTGGCCCTCCGGTTGCCGCTTCGAGTGAATAATCGATTTCGTCTCCGTAGGTTCGCCCGATGTCCCGTCTTGTCTGTTGCCAAAGCGCTTGCGCCACAGCAAGCTGCACCAGCGTGTCTCCAGCAAAGCTGCTAGTGAGACCAGAAGCCATCGAGCCATAGTAGGGTTGTGTTTGGTCGGCGCTCGGATCTCCGGTCAGCCAAACCTTTTCATCAAGCAGCAACTTGATGTAAGCGTTGGCGTTCGGATCGAATACACTTGGCCCGAAATGTTTTTTCCCCGGTGCGCGCACGCGTGATTCAAAGCGTGAGCGCCAGGCTTGCGGATCGCCCTCCTTCATCGAGATATTCACCACACCGGATTGCGCATTGCCGTATTGCGCGCCGAAGCCACTGGTGATCACTTCGACCTCTTCGACGCCGCTCATGATCGGCAGGAACGCCGACGAACGATCGAGCGGATTGACAATGCCCATGCCTTGCAGCATGTAATATTCCTCGCCCACACGCCCGCCCCGGAAGTGCCCGTCGCTCACATCCGCCGCGAGACTAATGACATCGCTGATGTCGCGAATGCCCGGCAGCGTTTGTACGTCGTCGAAGCGCACGATGGCGCTGGTGGCAGTTTTGTCCAGCTCAATATCGGGCCGGATGGCCTGCACCACCACTTCTTCGCCCTCCAGCACTTCTTCTCTAAGTTTGAAATCGATGGTGGTGGTACGGCCGGCATTCACGATCACCTGAACCACGACTGTCGCTTCAAATCCAATCAGGTTTGCGCGCAGATCGTACTTGCCGGGTGGGACATTCAAAATGAAGTATTCGCCAGCGGCATCCGCAGCCGCGCCCATCCTTGTGCCAACAATGGTGACGTTTGCTCCAGGCAGAGGATTGCCGGTTGCCGCCTCTGTAATCGTGCCGGCTATCTTTCCAACATTTTGCGCCGCGACCGTGTTCATCTGCAGAAAGGTCACCAGCACGGACAACAGGCTGTATTTCGCCAGTCGAGGCAGGTGATGATGTCTGCTTGGAGGAGGACTCCAGTTCTTTGCGACACGGCCCAAGTAACTTACGCTTATCATTCTCTCTCCTGTTGCCAAGACCAGGGCTCTGAACTCTTCATCTGCGCATCTTCGCTCAGGCGGATTTCATTCCGGCTAATTCACATGCAAAACAATCACCGACTTCGGCGGCGCTTCGATTTTCACAACATTGTTCTTCAGCGTGGCCTGGGCGAAATTGGCGATCTTCACATTCTCGGGTTCGGCGAAGGTGTTATGGGAATTCAGTTTTGCCGCCGTTAGAATTTTTCCAGAGACGCGGGACGCCTTCATGCCGCGCAACTCGCAATCTAAAGGCAGATTTTGGCGCGGATGCACATTCACAATACTGATGTTAATGCCGCCCGCTTGCGCGCGCGAGCACGAGACGCTGAGCGCGGGCATGCTCTTGCCGTTGTATTCGTAAGTTTCCGTCTGCAGTTCTGCCGGCAGGTAAAGCGCATCCTGATGTACTTTGTAGAGATCGAAAACATGGTATGTCGGCGTCAAAATCATCTTCTCTTTATCCGTCAGAATCATCGCCTGCAACACATTCACGGTCTGGGCAATATTGGCCATTTGAACGCGATTGCCATACTTATGAAAAATGTTGAACGCGAGCGCCGCGGCAAAGGCATCGCGCAAGGTGTTCTGTTGATAAAGAAATCCCGGGTTCGAGCCGGGTTCACCGTCATGCCAGACGCCCCATTCATCCACCATCAAGCCAATGTGGTTTTCGGGGTCGTATTGATCCATGATTTTAATATGGCCAGCCAGCAAGCCCTCGAGCGCCAGACACGATTCGATCAAGGTGAAGTATTCACTCTCGTCAAACACAGTGGCGGATTTCTTTTTCTCCCAGGTTCCGTTCACAAAATAGTGGTGCAGCGACAGGCCGTTCATTTGGTGTCGCGTGACTTTTTTCATCAATACTTCCGTCCAATTGAAATCTCCACCGGCAGCGCCGCCGGCAATTTTGAAAAGCCGGTTACCGCCATAATTGCGGCAGTAAGTGGCGTAACGTTTATATTGATCGGCATAAAACTCGGCCGTCATGTTTCCGCCACAGCCCCAATTTTCATTACCGACACCCCAATACTTCACCTGCCACGGTTTGTCGCGGCCGTTTTTCCGCCGCAGATCGGCCATCGGACTGACGCCGTCGAACGTGAGGTACTCCACCCATTTCGACATTTCTTCCACGCTGCCGCTGCCGACGTTGCCGCAGATGTACGGCTCCGTGCCCAGTTGCTCGCACAGGTCCATGAACTCATGCGTACCAAAACTGTTGTCCTCGGTGACGCCGCCCCAGTGCGTGTTGATCATCGTGGGCCGCTGGCTGCGCGGACCAATGCCGTCCCGCCAGTGATATTCATCCGCAAAGCAGCCGCCCGGCCAGCGCAGGTTGGGAACATTGATATGCTTCAATGCCGCAACCACATCGTTGCGAATACCCCGTGTGTTGGGAATGGGCGAGTCTTCGCCGACCCAAATGCCTTCGTAAATGCCGCGGCCGAGATGTTCGCTGAATTGCCCATAAATATGCCGGCTAATGATGAACTTGCCGGAATCGGCATGTACGATGAGTTTGTTCTTTGAGATGTTCATATTCGCCTGAGTGAAAGCCATACCGGGAATAAGGCAGAGTAAAGCAAAAGCACTTGTTGAGGTTTTCATTTGTTTTCACCGTGAGCATTTGCCGTACTGTCAGCTATTGTTGTGGAGAGGGGGCCGGCGGGAAGCGCCAGGCTGTTCAAATATTTCTCCAAATTGGTATACCCGTCGCCGTTGTAATCGCCGTTGCGATCATCGGGATTGGTGGGGTCGAGGCCATGGCTACGCTCCCACTCATCGGCCATGCCGTCATGGTCATCGTCTTGGGGCGCAGGCGCAGAATGCAGCGCAGGCCAGCCGCCAACCTCATTTTGCGAATCTATAATGCCCAAGCCGTTCCGGCCGAATGTTACGGTTCCGCTACGCGCCTCAGCGACGATGCGCGCATCGACCGTGTCCCGCTTTGGGATTACCGCACCGGCATAAGCCAGCACTAATGCAAAAGCTTTTTCTGCGGAATGTGTCACCACCGGCGCAAAAGGATGCGGCGTGTTCGTTTTGCCCTGCGCGGCAAATTTGCCCTGTACACCGACCCAATTGTCTGCCGTGACTTCGGGAAAGCCGTGCACAAAATTATCCGCAACATACCATTTGCCCTTTTTGCCATACGGTTCGACAATGCGATTCTTTGTGTTGCCGGTCGCCGGACCATATTTGTAGAAATTTGCGATCACGTTTTGCTTGCCGCCTTCGCCGCCATAGGAACTATTCTCGCCCCAGTTATAAATGACATTATTGCGAAAATCGACAATCTCTTTCTCCGGTTCACCGTGTGTGCGGCTGCCATTGAAACGGGGGTTGCGATTGTAATGATGCGCCAGAAGATTGTGATGAAACGTTGCGCCTTTGCCGCCCCAAATGCCGCCGTAACCGTGTTTGCCTTTCGAATGATAGGAATCATTCAAACTCTCGCTCACAAGGCACCACTGCACAGTGGCGTTTTCGTTGTCATAAAACGAAGCCACTTCATCGATGCCCCAACTCATCGAGCAATGATCGATCATGATATTGGCGCGGCCAATGCACGAGATTGCATCCTCTTGCAATTTGTGTACGTCGCCAAGACGAATGCGGAGATAACGAATGATGACATTATCCGCAGTAATGATGAGGGGATAATCACGAATACAAATGCCGTCGCCGGGCGCGGTTTGGCCGGCAATGGTGAGATCGCCATGCTTGATGCGCAGGGCGGAACGCAGCGCAATGGTGCCAGATACTCGAAAGACAATGGTTCGGGCGCCGCGCGCCGCAATGGCCGCCCGCAAACTGCCCGCGCCGCTGTCATTCAAATTCGTGACGGCGATAACCTCGCCGCCGCGGCCGCCACTGGTGAAGCGGCCAAAACCCTCTGCGCCCGGGAACGCCAACTGCTGTGCTGCGGTGGCCATCACATTCACGAGCAAAATGGCTAAAACAACAAAAATGGATGAAAGCCGCTGTTGCCCACAAGCAGAATGCCGATGGGTGCAGTGAGATTGCGTCGCGTTAGCAATCAATTCGTGAAATCGCCTGGGTTTCGCTTTATCTTTCTTCACAAAGGATTTGACATCGGGCGGGATTGGGTTTTGCTCCACCCGCGCCGGACAACACAAAAACTTACGTCATGGACCTGACAGCTGAACGTCGGGTCCATGACGTGAAGAAACAAATCAAATGACGCGATTTCCAATCAGGCCAAATGACCTTATTTCATCAAAACCATTTTACGCGTTTGACGGAACGTGCCGGCTTCGATTTTATAAAAATAAATTCCGGAGGGCACGTTCTTCGCATCCCAAAAAATATTGTGATGGCCAACAGGCAGTTTGCCGTTGACCAGGGTTGCGACTTTCTGTCCAAGCGCGTTGTAAATCTCCAGCTTCACCTCGCCGGCTTTGGCAAGCGCGAAGGTGATGCTGGTCGAAGGATTGAACGGGTTGGGATAATTCTGGTGCAATTGATAAGTGTCGATTGCCATGTGTGGCCTGTCCGCCACTCCCACATCAATGCCTTGTTCCCACTTCGCCTTCAGTTCAGGATACCAGTTCAGATCGCCAGCCGGGTAGCCCTTTTGCGCGCCGGTGTATGCGGGTGACGAGGTTGAATAAGTGGCATTCAATTCGTCGCGATAGTACTCGATGGGGCGACGATCATAATCATCGGTGTTGCGGTTGAAGACGGCGCCCGGGGTGTTTTTCGAACGATTGCCGCCCGTGGGGCTTTCATACCAGCGCATCATGTTCGTCATCAGCCGCGGGGTGTTGGCCAGCGTGAGGTTGGTCATGGTGAAGGCCTTCACGGAATCGGCGCCCAGCCGGCTGTTGATGTGATACGAAAGCGGCGAGCCTGGCGGGTAGCCAAAATCATTCAGGAAAGCCCAGCCCGAATCGCTGATCGCGTAAAAGTTGTTGCTGACCTTCCAGTTGGTCGTGGTATTGGGCGCGGTGAAAATCCAGGTGATGCGATTTCTGCCGTTGGGATAGATTTCACCGGTGTTGGCCCATTCCGCCGCGCGAGTGGCATCGGTGGAATCTTCGCCGAGCGCAAAGGCATCGACAAACAGGTTGTTGGTGATGATAATGTCGGGGCCGACATTGCCGAGCGACAGCAGCCCGTGAAAGCCCATGCCGTTGATGAAGGTGTTGTGGTCGATCAAACCATACTTGATTTCGCCGGTGCCGGCTTGCGGATTGGCAAAATTATAATGCCGGATGGCGCGATCCTGAAAATTGACAAAGGTATTGTTGACGACGATAAAGGAGTCGCATGCCGCTTCGCGCAAATCCACGCCTTTGCCGGCGCCGAGATTGGAGGTGGTCAACGCGCCCATGTTCGCGAAAATCGAATTCTTGATTGAAACTTTGGTGGTGTTGAAACCCGTGCGAACGTGCTGGCCGTTGATATTTGAGAACACCACACCATCCAGAACAATTGAAGAGCCGACCGCGGTGGTGTTGATCAAGCCGCCTTGCACGCCGTCGACGCGGTCCGGCTCCGGTTCATAAAAACCGGCAATCGCCACATCCTTGACTTCCAAATGGCCGCCGTTCAACACCACAAAATTGCCTGGCGGTCTGGTTGGCGTTCCTCCGGTTCCGGTTTCCCACAGATAGATGATCGGCTTCTTGCCGGCGCCCGCTGCTGCGCGCAGCCGCAGTGTCTGTCCCGCGGGAACGGTGACCACGGCATTGTGCAGATAAACGCCGTCCCGTTGCAGTTCATAGACACGGTTGGCTTTAAAACCGCCGGCAATGACGGTGTCCGCCAAAATCTGAGTATTGACGTGGGTCGCCGCTGTGCCGTCGGTGGGCGTCAATGGAACGACAACGTCCTGATTGAGAACCTCGCCATTTTCCCATCTGGCTTTCAAAGCTGGATACCAGTTCAAATCGCCTGCCGGGTAACCGTCTTCGGCACCGGTGTAGGCCGCTGAGGAGGTTGAATAAGTTGCATTCAATTCGTCGCGATAGTACTCGATGGGGCGACGATCATAATCATCGGTGTTGCGGTTGAAGACGGCGCCCGGGGTGTTTTTCGAACGATTGCCGCCCGTGGGGCTTTCATACCAGCGCATCATGTTCGTCATCAGCCGCGGGGTGTTGGCCAGCGTGAGGTTGGTCATGGTGAAGGCCTTCACGGAATCGGCGCCCAGCCGGCTGTTGATGTGATACGAAAGCGGCGAGCCTGGCGGGTAGCCAAAATCATTCAGGAAAGCCCAGCCCGAATCGCTGATCGCGTAAAAGTTGTTGCTGACCTTCCAGTTGGTCGTGGTATTGGGCGCGGTGAAAATCCAGGTGATGCGATTTCTGCCGTTGGGATAGATTTCACCGGTGTTGGCCCATTCCGCCGCGCGAGTGGCATCGGTGGAATCTTCGCCGAGCGCAAAGGCATCGACAAACAGGTTGTTGGTGATGATAATGTCGGGGCCGACATTGCCGAGCGACAGCAGCCCGTGAAAGCCCATGCCGTTGATGAAGGTGTTGTGGTCGATCAAACCATACTTGATTTCGCCGGTGCCGGCTTGCGGATTGGCAAAATTATAATGCCGGATGGCGCGATCCTGAAAATTGACAAAGGTATTGTTGACGACGATAAAGGAGTCGCATGCCGCTTCGCGCAAATCCACGCCTTTGCCGGCGCCGAGATTGGAGGTGGTCAACGCGCCCATGTTCGCGAAAATCGAATTCTTGATTGAAACTTTGGTGGTGTTGAAACCCGTGCGAACGTGCTGGCCGTTGATATTTGAGAACACCACACCATCCAGAACAATTGAAGAGCCGACCGCGGTGGTGTTGATCAAGCCGCCTTGCACGCCGTCGACGCGGTCCGGCTCCGGTTCATAAAAACCGGCAATCGCCACATCCTTGACTTCCAAATGGCCGCCGTTCAACACCACAAAATTGCCTGGCGGTCTGGTTGGCGTTCCTCCGGTTCCGGTTTCCCACAGATAGATGATCGGCTTCTTGCCGGCGCCCGCTGCTGCGCGCAGCCGCAGTGTCTGTCCCGCGGGAACGGTGACCACGGCATTGTGCAGATAAACGCCGTCCCGTTGCAGTTCATAGACACGGTTGGCTTTAAAACCGCCGGCAATGACGGTATCCGCCAAAATCTGAGTATTGACGTGGGTCGCCGCTGTGCCGTCCGTGGGCGTCAGGGGAACGACAACATCCTGGCCATAGAGAGACGCGGCCAGAAGGAACACCGCAACCAAAATCGTTTCCAATTTCAAGTGACGCATTAGAGTCTCCTCTGGTTGATTAGTGTGAAAAGATGTGTTTGTGACATTCAAGCATGCTTTTCTGGCTTCACCTCCCGTCATCTTAATTTCAATGTCAAACCGAAGTCGGCGGTCATGCCGTATTTTTCGCTTTGATTGAAGAGTCTGCGGTCAAATACTCCCTGATCCGGCGAGCTGTTATTGATCAGGCTGCCGTCTTCTAAATTCGTGGCGTTGCTGAGGTTGATGAATAAGGCAAGATTATCGGTGATTCCCTGCTTCAGGGTCAAATCAACACGCGTGAAAGCCATGGTAATCTGGTCGGACAAGCCACCGGCAGAATAGGACACATTGTGCTCACCTTGATGAAAGACCGAAACCCTTCCCGAAAATCTGCCCATGTCATAACCCAGTGCAACATTGCCAAAGAATTCCGGCATGCCCTCCAGCTTTTGCTTTCTTTCCGCGAGCACCGTAAATTTTCTCCACGTCGGGGGAATCGGTCCGGGAGGATCATAGAAAACGGAGTCAATGTTCGACACCCAGATGAACGCCTCCGACCGTACAATCGAAGCATTGTAGGATAATACGATGTTTCTCAGCAAACCCGGCAGAAAACGAAAGTTGATCTGATGCTCGAATTCGAATCCCCACACTTTAGTGGGTTTGGGTGAATTGTAGGGAAGGGTTAAATTGTAGGGCGACGTTCCCATCTGGCTTGGCCATTTAATGCCAAAGCGCTGCATCAGCGTATCTTGTATCACACCTTGATTATCACGCACCGCGGTCGTGTTGAAATTGTTCAGCATATGATACATGTCGTCGATTTCTTTGTAATACGCCGACAAAGAAATCAGCCCGATCATGTTGTCGAAGAACGAGGTGTTCAGCTCGTAGTTCCACGCCCGGGCCGTCTTAAGCTTGGGATTGCCGACAAAGACCTGCAATTGCGATCCGACCTCGGCCGGCCGGCCGGCAATGTATCTCTCCAATCTCATATTGAAATCAGGACGCGCCAGCGCTTTGTAGGCGGCGACACGCACTTTCATGAAACTGGTTGGAGAAATGGCGAGATTGAGATTGGGGAGAAGCACGGTTTGAGAGGCCGAGGAAGTCGTGTCTTTAATGGAGGTGGACGTGACGGGGAAACCGCCTACCGATTGCGGCACGTACTTGGAAGCATAATCATTGTCTTCATTCTCAACTCGCAATCCGCCGATCACGGTTACGTTTTGCCCAAGATTGAGCGTGTTCATGATATAACCGGCGCCGACGCGTTCCGTGACATCATAATCATCATATCGGATCAGCGGATTCGTCCACACTTCGAGTTGATTTCGAGTAACGTCGATGCCGTATCTGTTCAGCTCATACCATTGCCGCAGCCGCTCTCTGTCGATGAGCGGATTCAAACTGTAGGAGCCATAAACGTCGCGAGCAACAGGATTGCTAAAGAACAACGACATGGGTGTAAAGCCGCCGCCGCCGGCATTCAGCCAGTTTTCGAAAGGGGTGCCGGTGAAATCTTTGGGCCGGAACGTCCCATCCGGAAGTAATTCGTACCGCTGCCATCGGCCCAGATAATAAGGCGTGAAATCTTCAGTGCGAACATTCGACCGGTCTTTTACTTTATATTTTCCGCCGATTTTTATCTCACCCGATATCTTGCTGCTGAGCAGATATTTTCTGGCAACATCTAAGAAAGCCGTCCGCTCTTTGTCATAATTTCGCTGCTTGCGGTAGTAAGCCCAGGACAATCCCGCTGCAGAAAAATCATTGAGGGCGTAATCAATCAGCCGCTCCGGGTTGTCTTGCAGATTGGTCGGCGTCGGACGCATCCCCGGCCGCTCGACGAAGGTCATTTCATAATCAAACGGATAATCGGACTCTGACTGCCCGAACGAAGCGCCCCAGGTCAGATTCATTCCAAGCAGGCTATTGTCGCCTCGCATCGAGCTGCTGAACGTGTTGATTTCCTGCTCGCGGTCGCGATAATTATATACCGGCGCGCCGGACTCGCTTCCGCCGCCGACCGCCGGATAATCCCTGGTGGACCAGAGGTAATCCCTTTTGGTGCGGCCGAAAACATTGTTGAAGCGAATCGTGCCGTTATCCGGTGTGTTGAGATCAAATAAGACGCTGAACCCGTCTCGCTTTCTGATTTCGTCGGTGAATTCGAGCAGAAAATCGTTGATATAGAAACTCTGATATTGGAGATTGGCGTAATCGACATTGATTCTTTCATTACTCCGTATGCGTTTTTCAATGTTCCCTGCCAGTTGCACGCCGAGAACATTATTAAAAAATCTCTCGCCGTAATTCAGCGAAAAATCATACTGATCCGCCGATTCCATCAACTTATTGTAGTCGCCCTTCAAATCGGCTTTAAGGTTTCTGGTTTCCGGCGCTTTTTTGGTCACCAGATTGACGCTGCCGGCCAGCGCGTCTCCGTCGCGATCAGGCGTTAACGCTTTATATAGTTCTATTCCCGCCAGCGAACTTTGCGACAGTGTGCTCAAGTCGACGCCGCGGCTGGTGGGATCAGTGGCCGGAATTTTCACGCCGTCAATAGTGATGTTGGTAAATTTATCTTCGAGACCGCGCAGAATGACTTTGCTGGCTTCGCCGCCAGACCGGATGATCGAAACGCCCGGCAACCGCCCCACCGACTCCGCGGCATTGGCGTCCGGCAATTCCCGGATCTTTTCTTCGGAAACGACATTAATAATCGTGCTGGAGGTGCGTTGTTGATTGATGGCTGCCGCCTGGCCAACCGCCTGTCCGGTGACAACGATTTCCGCGCCCTGCAGAATCTCTGCGGACAATTTGATGTCGAGCGTGGTGGAGGTATTCGCTTGAATGCTGACGGCGAGATCGCGCGTGCGATAACCGATGTAAGATACGCGGAGAGTATAGGTTCCCTCCGGAATACGATCGATGCGATAAGCGCCCTCCAGGTTCGTCGCGCTTCCCAGAGCCGTTCCCACGAGATAAACGTTTGCACCGGGCAGTTTTTCTGCTGTGGCCGAATCGCTTACCACGCCGCGCAAAATGCTTTGCCCGAAGGCCGTCGTCGAAATCAGGAGAAATAGCAACATCCAGATTTTCATGGCAGGCAATGTTCTCATAGTGTTTCCTCACAAGTCGTAATTGCCTGACCGGCCGCATGGCGTGGCCGGTCAGGCACGCGAAGGGGGGGACATTAAATCTGCTGGCAATCTCTACGTCTATTCGCGGTTTCGAACAGGATTCACCAATTCTTGCATGGCGCGGGCTAATCTTTCCTTGCTGATTGGTTTCAATAAGTAATCGACTGCTTTATATTTTTTCGCCCTAGTGATGTGGTGCGTGAAAGCGGTTACAAAAATAATTTTAAAATCACCCTTGACTTGTTCCAAAAAATCAAAACCCGATCCTCCGGGCATTTGAATATCCAAGAAAATGAGATCAGGTTTCTTTTCGTGAAAGGCGAGAACGGCCTCCGTCAGGTTTGCGGCTTCTCCAACTATGTTGATATTGGAATAGTCGCTCAGTAAGCGTTTCAACTCCAAACGAATAAGCCACTCATCATCGACGATGAGCGTTTTGAATGTCTTCATATGACTTATCCTGGTTGCTGCACTCCGCTACTCCTGCGACGGCTGGTGAGGATTTCGCACAGAATGGCGGCGCAACGTAACAAAACCGTGACGGCGGCGCAACAATGAACATGTGAGCGGCAAATTGCTCTGGTGAACGGTCAGCGCTTCCTTCGGACATCGGGATTGTTTTTTTCAAACAACAGAAAATGGCCATCGTTTCAATCGTGCACTCGGTGAAGAATGGTGGACTTGTATCGACCGGTCAATGAGTCCTGGAAGTTGGACGTGGAGAATTCATTGACATCACTCGAAAAAGTGTTAAATTGTCCGCCACAACGCGGCTACGTAGAAATGGGTAGAACCATGATAAACGAACGGAAGATTTTGAAAACAGATTCGGCGCAGCCCAATCGCACGCCTGGGAAAATTAGGGGTGGCGAAAAGCTCACCAGCTTGAATATCAAAAGAGTCTTTTGCAGGAATGCGTGTCATATGGCGCTGGGAATGGTAAGGCCTTCGCAGACAAGACACATGCCCGGCATCGTTACCCTGCTCGTGGCTTTGAATTTCTGCTCACTTCTTCAAGCCCAGGAAAACGATTTAAAATTCGAATGCTTTTCCATTGATGACGGACTGTCGCATAGCAAGGTCAATAGCATCTTTCAAGATGATCGCGGTTTTCTCTGGTTGGGCACGAACGACGGCTTGAATAAATTTGACGGTTATGAATTCACCGCGTATCGCTGGAAACCCAATGAGGCGCGGGGTTTGTCGGCGCAGCTTGTGCGCGTGGTGATGCAAGACAGCAGGGGCAATCTTTGGATCGGCACAGAGGGCGGAGGCGTTAATCTTTTTGATCGCGACTCCAACTCGTTTCGGCATTTTACTTCGGATTCTTCTTCTGAAATTAAAATCAGCAGCCAGGATGTCAATGCCATCATCGAGGATCGGCGCGGCAATTTGTGGTTGGGCACCAGCAATGGCCTTGATCTTTTTGATTTCGCCAACAAAATAGCAACCAATTATGCGCCGGCACACCTCGCGCAGGCGCCGGCGCGTGCAAAGATCGTTAACGTCGTTTATGAAGATCGGCAAGGCCATTTGTGGGCGGGAACGCAGAATCACGGACTCTGGCTGTTTGATCGTGACCGTCAGGATTTCGTTTGTTATGAACACGATCCCAACAATCCTGCCAGCTTGGGTGACAACGATGTTCGTTCGATTCACGAAGATGCGCAAGGCAATTTGTGGATCGGCACGACGTTTGGCGGCTTGAATCTTTTTGATCGCACCAAAAAAACGTTTCGCCAATTTTTTCCGCAGAAGAATCACTCCGAAAGCAATACTATTCGAGCAATCCTCGATGCGGAATACGGCCATTTGTGGGTTGGTAATCGCAGCGGCTTATATAAGTTCGAAATTGCGGCGCAGCGATTCACACACTACCAGCACGATCCCAACAATCCTTACAGCCTGAGTCATAATTCCGTACAATGCCTTTTTAAAGACAGCAAGGGCGATTTCTGGGTGGGAACACGCGACGGGCTGAATTTCATCAACACCAATATCGGCAGCTTTGTGCATTACCAAGCGAAAGCATATGACCGGCGTTTTTTGAACAACAAAGTCGTTTACGCGATTTTGGAAGATCGTGCGGGCGATCTGTGGTTCGGCACGGAGGAAGGCGGGTTAAATCATCTCGATCGCAAAACCGGACTCTTCACTTACTATAAACATGATAGCCGTGATCCGTACAGCTTGAGCGTCAATAACATCAAGGTGGTTCTCGAAGAGCAAAGCGGTAATCTTTGGGTTGGCACGTTTCAAGGCGGGCTGAATTATTTTGACCGCAAAACAAAGCGGTTTTATCACTATCAGAATCGCCCGCATGAGGCCGCCAGTTTGGCGGGCAACGATGTAATGGCCTTACTGTTGGACGATGACGGCAAACTCTGGATCGGTACTTTCGAAAGCGGCCTGGATATTCTTGACAAACAAACCGGCCAGTTCAGACATTTTTTTGACGAGATCGACATGCCCGGCTATCGGATGATTAGCGCGTTGATGCAGGATCGCCAGGGCAATATTTGGATCGGCTCCAATCGCGGGCGCCTGGGCCGGTGGGATAAGAAAAAGCGGGAATTCAAACACTATCAGCTTCCCATCAGAAATATCGTCACTATTGAGATTCGGCCGATTTTTGAAGATGACGCGGGAAATTTCTGGATCGGCACGACGGGAGGCGGTTTATATTATTTCAATCGAGCGGACGAAACCTTCAAAGCGTTCACGATGCAAGATGGTTTGCCGAGCAACGTCATTTACGGAATTTTGCAGGACGAACAACAGCATCTCTGGCTGAGCACGACCAATGGTCTGGTCAAATTCAATCCGCAAACCGGGGCGATCAAAACCTACTATCAGGCGAGCGGCTTGCAAAGCGATCAATTTTGTTATGATGCGTTCATGAAAACCCGAGACGGTGAAATGTTTTTCGGCGGCATCAACGGCGTCACGGCATTTTATCCCGAGAATATCCGCGAAAATACGTATGTGCCGCCGGTGGTGATCACGCGCTTGAACATTTTCAACAAAGCGGTGGACATCGGCGGGCCTGACGGCATATTGAAAAAATCCATCACCGAAACAAAAGAAATCACGCTGTCGCATCGCCACTCGGTTTTTTCGTTTGAATTTGCCGCGTTGAATTATGCCATCAGCGCGCACAATCAATATGCCTACAAGATGGAAGGATTCGATGACGATTGGAACTGGGTGGGAAACCGGCGTTTCGCGACCTACACGAATCTTAATCCCGGCAAATATACGTTTCGGGTCAAAGCCGCAAATAATGACGGCGTTTGGAATGAACAGGGCGCCACCTTGCTGGTGACGATTACCCCGCCGTTTTGGCAAACCTGGTGGTTTAAGCTGTTGGGGCTCGCGCTGTTGTTGTTGATCATCAAGCATTTTTATGATTATCAAATGCAAAAAAGAAACGCATTGCATGCCACCTCTCTGGCCAATCTTGCACAGTTAAAGCTGTTGCGCTACCAGATGAATCCCCATTTTTTGTTCAATGCGCATAACTCGATTCGTTCGATGATCCTGCTTGACAAAGAGCGCGCCTGGCAAATGATCACGGAATTGTCAGAGTTTTTTCGTTACACATTGCTCAATTTCAACAAGGTTACGGCTTCGCTTGATGAAGAGATCAAGGCGGTCAACAACTATTTGCACATCGAGAGAATCCGTTTTGGCGATTCGTTGGAGGTATCATTCGAAATCGATGAAGCCGCGCGCAAATGCATCGTGCCCGCATTTTTATTTCAGCCGCTGGTGGAAAACGCCATCAAATACGGTATGCAAACCAGTCCGCTGCCGCTCAAAGTCTTGGTGGCGATTGTTTTGCAGGAGGGCACGCTCTCGCTCGATGTCTCCAATACCGGGGCTTTGGTCAAGCATGCTCTCGAGGAGACCGGGAGGGAGGAGGTGCACGGCACGTCCCTGGAGAATATCAAACAAAGGCTGGAGATCATGTTTGGCGAGCAATATGCGTTTCAATTGTATGAAGAGAATGGGTGGGTGCATTCCAAAATAAGAATTCAATATGAGGCAGCAAAAAATGGCCAGAAAACAGCAAAACGTCTGGCCATGAAACCTGCCGGTGTTTCAGCATTGACGCACGAAGCAGGTTTACCTTAAACGGGTCCGAGGAAATTTATACTTGCGCGCATATCACACGACATGGAAAAACTCGGCTTCATACAGATGAGGGGCATAATGAAGGCCGGCGCGATTCCATAAAATGATAATGCTACCGTAAATCATTGCTGAATACATTTTTTTATGCGTTGTCTGGAAATGCCTCCGCCAGATTGACGGGTTGAAGGTGAATCTCTGAAGGGAAAGGCAATGCGCTGTGAAGACTAAAAAGGCAGTAGGTGTTTCAGCTTGGAGGCATAGCGACGGCTCATCATGAACGGCTTTTCCAGGCCGCGAACAAAAACCTCCTGCGTATAATTTTTGCACTTTCTCACCTGCTCTACATAATCGAAATTAACGATGGCCGAGCGGTGAATCCGCACAAAATGCTTTTCGGGCAGCAACTCTTCCCATTCCTGCAATGTTTTTGAAACCAGCGCGCGGGGCTTGTCGGCATAAAAAATGTACGAGTAATTGCCCTCAGCGGTGATGCACTTCAACAACGGCAGCTTGATGAATTTCAGCGCGCCGTTGACAATGACATAAATCACATCGTCATAAGCGGCTTTTTTGCCCGGCTGCGCAGAAACAGGCTCATTCGAACCCAGCCTTTTAACGGCCTTTGCCAGGCGTTCTTTGCTGATCGGTTTCAGCAAATAGTCGAGCGCATTGACGTCGAAAGCGCGCAACGCGTATTTATCATAGGCGGTAATGAAAATAATGCGCGCCGAAGTTTCAATTTGATCGAGCAGATCGAAACCTGAAGCGCCGGGCATTTGAATATCCAGAAAAATTACATCCGGAGGATTTTTTTGAATGAGAGGAATGGCCTGCGTGACGTTAGCGGCCTCGCCGATGACGGTGATTTCCGGATAGCCGGCCAGCATCGTCTTCAACTCCGAGCGCACCAGCCATTCATCGTCTACAATGAGGGTTTTTAGCGAGAGCATGGTAAGTCAATGGAAGACGTTCGGTTCATTCCCGGCGGATTACGGCTTGCCGCAACAATCATGGCAACGGATTTAGAATAAAAAATTAAATGCCCAAACACAACAGGGCGGGAAAAAATTGCGGCGTCGATAAAAACAAAAGCCGCCTCGTCTGCGCTGGACGAAACGGCTTTTGAGGCCAAACCTCGGAGAAATTATACGGTGCGTAACCCCGGTTCACGCACAGGCCGTGAGGATTCTGTTGCCCTCTTCTTGGGTAATATTCGTGGCGATACTCAGGTAAATGTTTTTGATGGTTGTTTCATATTGCTTTTTTTCTCTCCACACGCCCCAATCCCACCATTCCGCGCGTTCGATGCCATTGAGATGCCACCAGCCCATTTGATTCACATGATCCGCCGCTACGGGAAAATCATGTTGTGCGATGATTTTGGTCGTGCCGTCATCGGCGACCAGGCATTCCTGCCATTTCTGCGAGGTTTTCGACACCAAGCCGTCGTTGTCGCCCTCCCGCTCATACGTGATCTGCCAGGTTTTTTGAAAAGGGAGGAAGGTCAATTCGCGTTTTTGCCAGCCGGCATAGGTTTGATACACAACCTTGTTCGAGGCCTCGGCTTCGCGTGCAGAGGCGTTGAATGCCCGGCAGGCCTCGCCGGTCAAACTTTTAAATCCTTCGAGATTGATGACTTTGCGCAGTGTGTCGAGAATTTTGGAAAAGCCATTTTGCATGAGCCAATCGGCCACGCTGGCGCCCAAATGCGGCGTGCCGATTGTGGTGAGGCTGGCAATGTGATCCGCCATGTTTTCATTGACGATCATGTGACGCGCATCCAAGCCGCCCATACTGTGCGCGATAATGTGTACTTTGCGCTGGCCTGTGTTCGCCAGAATTCTTTGCAGTTCGCGGGCGAGATCTTTTGCCCGGGTTTCGACATCAGCGGCAAAGCTGACGCTGGTGGTATAAACTTCAAAACCATGTTTGCGCAAGTGACTGGCAATGCCCTTGAAGTAATGCAGGCGATCCGCTACCCGGCTGAAGTCGTGCAAATTCAATTTGCGGATGATGAAATCGATGAGGTAATCCGGACGGGTAATTCCGTGCGCGAGAATAATGGGGTAATTCGATTTCATGGCTATTTTTTCAGGAAAAAAAATATCACGCTTGATGCAAACAACCCGACCCAGAGCAGCGCCGTCGCGCCGGCGACGAACGCGATCACACCGCCGATGATGCATGAGCCGGCCATCAGGCCGCTGCGCAGGCCGATCACCGGACTTTCCGGGCGCGGGGCGTTGAAGATTTGCTGCAAATAACGCGAACCGTCAGAAATAAATTCCGGCACGCGTACCATGACATCGACCATTTCCGGCAGGCCGCTCATGAATTGCTGAAACAGGCGCATGGGATCGTAATGCTCGCTGTAGATGGCGCGAATATGTCTGCGCGACAGCGCGGGCACATCGAGATTGGGGTCAAGTTGCAGGCCCACGCCTTCGAACGTCACCAGGGCTTTGACCATCAAGGTCATTTCTACCGGGAAAAAGATGCGGTATTTTCCGCCGATTCTCAGCGAGGCGAGAATCAGTTGCGCCAGGCTCAGGCTGCCGTCGGAAGCGTGCAGCAGGTAGCGGCGAAATAAATCCGAAACCGAGCGCTTGAATCCGACAACATCGCCGCCTGCTCCGATGCGCGCCATGGCCATCAAATGTTTTGCCGAGCCTTCGATATCGCCGTTGACCAGCGAATAAAAATAGTAGAGCATGCTGAGCTTCATTTTTTCATCGAAACGGCCCACCATGCCGACATCGATGAACCCGACTTTTGGCCCGGGCAGCACAATCAAATTGCCGGTGTGTAAATCGGCGTGAAAAAAGCCGTCGGCATACAACATTTTGATAATCGCGCCGGTGCCGAGATCAATGATTTTTTGAATATCGCTTTGACTGAACTGGCGCACCTGCGGATCATTCGGCTTCCACCCGTCAAAATATTCCATGCACAGAACATCTCGCGAGCTGAGTGCACGGTAGATTTTTGGAAAAACCACTTCAGGTTGATGCGCGAAATTGGCAGCGAAAATTTCGGCGTGATCAGCTTCATAAGTGAGATCAATCTCGCGCTCGGTATAAGCGCAAAATTCATTGATGATCATTTCGGGCTGATAGCGCGGAATGAGCCACTCCAGCACGCGGGCGAGCAGTTGTAACAACTTAATATCCGAAAGAATCGCCTCGCGAATGCCGGGCTTAATGACTTTGACCACAACGGTTTCGCCCAGTTTGGTTTTCGCGAGATGGGTTTGCGCGATGGAAGCGGAGCCGATGGGGCTTTCGTGAATTTCTAAAAACAAATCTTCCAACGGTTTGCCCAGGCTGGCTTCGATGATCTTCCGAACTGACGCAAAGGGAACTTCCGGCAGCCGGTCCAACAATTGCTTCAGCTCGTCGGTAATCTCTTTCGGCAGAATATCTTCACGAATCGCCATGATCTGGCCGAGCTTGACGTAGGTCGGGCCAAGCATTTCCAACCGCCGGCGCAACTGCACGGCAAAGGGTTGGTCGCGTAATTCTTTCTTGATGAATGGCCGCAGCAGAAAGGCCAGCAAACGCGCACCGGGGGAATGCAAAAATTTGCGCTTGTCAGATGAGAGATTGTTGACGTATGCAAGATGGCTGCCCGCGAGCAAACCGAGCACATGGCGATACAGTAAAAAAAAACGATGCCATACTCTCCGGCGATAGGGAGGGGCATGGGAAGCGGCCAACGGCGGCTCTAAGGGGGTTTGCCGTGACGCGATGATAGGTTTATGATTGGTTCTCTGCCGGAGTACTGATTCCTGCTCTAAAAGCAAGGCAGTATTTTGTGCAGGCGTGTGCGTGGCTGTTTCCATCATCCCTGGCCTGTGAAAACAGAAAAAGCTGTCTTATGAATGACAGCTTTTTCTGCAAATCTCCGACCTCATAGGCAAAATACTTTATCCACCTTTCCGAGAACGCTAACCGGGCGGTGCTTGGATCAGCTTAAGCATACCCTACCAAAGTCCTTATGACTCTCATATAAAAACCGTCCGGTTAGCATGTATGTTCTCGGTCGCTCAAGTAGAATATCACATAGTGGTTTTTGCCCGAGGACCGGTTTTTGTCGCATCATCTAATCGGTGTACCAACGATGCCACGCTTTCGGTAAGTTTGTCGACCTTTTCAGACAAGATTTTCACCTCATCATGTGTGACTTCGCCCGAGGGTTCTGACGGTCCCAAAACTCTCTTGCGGATGAATTCGGCCGCATCATCAAGCCGTGAGAAAACGTCATGCGTGAATTGATCGACTTTCTCGCTGACATACGTGGGGGCCGGCTCGCCGTTCTTTTTTGCAGCCGTCAAGGGTTTGCCATTTTTCGCGACCAGATCGCGTCCGCGCTCGACAAACTTGTTGAACAACTTCACACCTTCTTTGTCAATGGTTGAAAAAATCCCCAACCCTGCCAGCCAAATTTCACGAGACGTTTTTGAGACCCCTTCTTGCAGCAATTCCAGGGTTCCTTTCGCCTCGTCAACAAGCTTCTCCATGGGGTTGTGCTCGAAAACCTCTTTTTCCGATGTCATGACGGTCTCCTTTCCAGTGGACCATTCGCTTCGCGCTGTCCTCATGTTGATCTTGGCATCGTCCTCATGCCAAAATCGCCAACACCTTCACTATCACAACCGCGTGATGGCATTGCTTGACGGCCACAGAAATTTCGTCCGGGCGGCTTGACTGCAAACAGCATACTACCGTTCTACACGCGTTAGGTTACCATCCGCCCGGACGAATTTCACATTCCCAAAAATCGAACACTGCACCGCCTCATATTTTGCAATACTCAGGCCATGATTTAAACAAAAGGTCTGGCGAATTTTATAAAGTTTACGTCAAGTAAAACATGTTTTAGTTGACGGATTTTCTCACGATTAAGAAAACAACCTTTGGCAATTATCATAAATGACGAAGGCTCTCAGGTTCCCGTTTTTTCATTGATATTTTGTTCGGCGAGGGCCTTGATGATTTTCTCCAGCGATTCAACCCGTTTTTGCAATTGCCGTAAATCCTCGGCATGATCGGAGCTAAAAATTTTATTGATCGAGCTTGGCACCAGCATATCAATGCCATGGCGCATTTGTTGAATGCCGCCGTCGATGATATTGCTGCCCAAGCGAATCAAATCATGCAAAATATCTTTTGATAGCGGATTACGGCCCTTTTTACCCTCCTCAAAAATGACTTGGGTGAGGGTTTGTGTGGTAATATCTTCACCATTTGTATTGTCAACAACTTGAACATCGACACCATTGCGGATCAGAGCAGCAATTTCCTCCAAGGAAACGTATTGCCGCTCTGTCGTGTCATAAAGCTTTCTGTTCTCGTAGCGTTTGATGATTCGGCTCATTGGTTGCTCCATTATAACACATCGCGTTATAAAAGTCAAGTAAAATTTAACGCATTGCGTAAATTTATTACGCAATGAGACATTCGTGATTTGTGCTAATTTTTCGCATAATTTTGGGGTCGTATCTGAAATTTCATGGGATTATAGCACAATGCGTTATCTAAAGCAAGGCAATTATGACGCATTGTATAAAAAAATCAGGACACGAGGAAAAGCTGTTTCTCACTTTTATCCTGAATTATTCACTCGGTTTATTTAGCTAAAAAAGCGGTCACGACTTGCTTTGTCATTTTTTTGAAAAACGACTCTGTACAAAATATTGGTTATTGCCGGCGGCGTGATTGTTGCAAATTTGCTTAAACGGGCCATTCGATTCCAACGAGTCATGTCAGCTTGATCTCTGTTTCAGCAGGAGGTAGAATGGAAAAATATACGATCGCCCTAACTGAAACAGAAGTGAATGCGTTGGTGCGGGCAAATCAAAAGATAGTGACCCAGCTTACCGACCGCGCATTTGCCGTCAATTTAGTCAAACAGGTGCTGGACCCGCTTGATCAATGCTACTTCCGCTCGGAGTTCATCGGTTTTGATCCGTTTCCCGAGCGCAATAATCCGGACCGGCCGTTGATTTTCGCCAGCAATCATGCGGGCATGGCCTTTCCATGGGATGGTATTATCTTTACCTCGCAATTGTTAAAGCGCAATGGCTTCGATTTTTCACGGTCCGTGCGTGCGCTGACCGCGCCCATGCTCTCGCAAACCACGTTGATGAACCCGTTTCTGGTCGCCGATTTTTGGAAAAGAGTCGGCAGCGTTGATGCCACTTCTTTGAATGTTGAAACGATGATGCACGATAACGACACTCATGTGCTGATCTATCCCGAAGGCGTGCCCGGTATCGGCAAAGGCTTTGACAAGCGTTATCGATTACAGCGCTTCGCGACTTCGTTTGTGCGGGTGAGTCTGAAATATCGCACGGACATCATTCCTTTCGCCACGGTCAACGGCGAATACATCAACCCGTATGCCTATCATTCCGCCGCCGTCAATAAAATCGCCAACAAAATCGGCATACCGTTTTTGCCCCTCGGCCTGATGACGGCGCTCATTCCGTTTCAGCCCTGGCTGTTTTATTTTGGCTTTCCCGCCAAGCTCACCTATGTGATGGGCAAACGCATCAAGCCTTACGAGATGCTCGACAAACCGCTGGACAAAATCACGGAAGCAGAGGTGCAGGATTTGACCGAGCGTGTGCGCCGTCAAATGCAGGAGGAATTGACGCAGGCGGTGAGAACATACGGCGGCAGGCCTTACGCCGCGAAGGAATTTTTTGTCAACTGCGGCAAAAATGTGAAAAAATTCCCTTATTTTTTGCCGTTTTTCTGGCCTTCTTTGTTTGCCGAAGTGGAGCGCCGCAGCCGTGAAAATGACAACGGCCAATGGAATTTGAGTTTGCTTTCAGGCATTAAGGCTTTTTTAAAGCGGCCTCTCAGCTTTGCCTTTTTTCTGCCAATTTTGGGCTGGATTCCCATTCTTTGGCGCGGCTATACCAGCAAGCCGAAAGAGCAAGCGCCCTTGTTTCGCGCTGGGAATCAGGCGGCGCCTCCGCCCTCGCCGGAGTGAATTGCTGTTGCCAAACGGCCCGCGCGAGGATGATAGACGAAAGACGCAACTATGCACCACGCTTCGATGCATCTTGCCTTAAAACTCGATTACAAAGAGATTCCGGTTCCCGAGCGCATCGTCATTCAACTGGAGCCGGGCGAAATCCGTTTGTTCAAGCGCTTTCGCTACATGCAGCATCCCTCGGATCCGTTAAGTGCGGTGAAATTGTCTTTGAAGTACGGCGCCGGCCACCATTTGCATATTGCCATGCAGTTGGCCGGCAGAATCGCGTTAAGCCCGGGAGGCGATTTTAAATTCGGCGGAACACGGCTGGTTCTGACCTGTCAGCCGGTGATTGCGCACAATAAATTGATGCTGCAAAAGGCGACCATCAAAGAAATCGAAATGCCGGTGATTCCGCGATTTTTCAAAACGTTCGTGCGGGAACTGATCAACAAGAGCTTTTTGCCGAACCTCGGCAAGTCCCTCAATTTCGATTTGGAGAGTATCCTGGATGAAATCCGAAAAAAAGTCAACGATTTGGAGCCGATCAACCTCGACATTGGCAAACAAAAATTTCTGTTTCGCATTGCGCCCAACATTGACGACGGCGAGCATGAGCTAAGATTGACGCACGATGGCGTTCATCTCAAGCTGCACCTGGCGTTTTCTCCGGAATTCGAGATTTACGGCCGGCGCTAACCTCGCTTTCGAGGCGCAGCTTTTTGTAAGCGAATGTTGCGGTAAGCGGATGTTGTGGTAAGCGGATTCCGCTTTTTCGGCCTCCGGGTACTGTAAAATCCGGTTACGAAATGTTTTTAATTGTTGATTCGCGGTTTGGTTGCATTGGTATTTGGTTAAATTTCGCTTCTACGTTTCATCTCCCTTGTCGTGTTTGCCGGCAATCGTCTTTAGCAAACGCGCGGCTTCGGCCTTGCTTACGGCATCATCCCATTGGGCTTGCGGCAGATCAATGCACTTTTGCAGTTGCACTCTGGCCTCGTCATACCGCTGCAGCGCAATCAATGTTCGGCCATATTCCAGGCGATGCACGGGTTTTTCGCCGTCGAGGGTGAGCGCGCGCTCAAACATTTTCGCGGCTTCTGCTAGAGAAGCGCCCGGCGGCACACCGCCATAAACAACTTTCGCGACCGCCTTCAACGCCCATCCCAACGTCGCAATGTTGTAATGCCAGCGGCCAAGAATGTGATAAGCCGCGTCGTGAGTAGGTCGCAAGGCCAGCGCCAAATCCGCCTCTTGTTTGACTTCCTTCGACAAGCGAATCTTGGTTTTGCCGCCTTCAAACAGCGCAACGCGCCCAACGCACAGCGCCAGCGCAAAATGGGCGTCAGCAGAATCCGGATAAAGCGCCACGCATTTGCGCGCCAGGCTGTCGCCCTGATGATACATCATCTTTGCCCGGTTCTTTTCGCCTTTCTCAAATGTTCTGCCCACATCAGCATAGGCGCGCGCCCCTTTCCACAGCGCCTGATAGTTGTTGGGATCCATGTCCAATGCCGTGAGAAAATGCTGCAACGCCTTTTGATTGTCAAATTTCGCATAAGCCTGGTTACCCAACAGAATTTCGCGTTCGACGCCGTCTTCTTGCCGCGCCCATGCGCTCGCGGCGCAAAAGCCAAGCGCGAGAGTTGTGTAAATCAGCCATTTCATCATAAGAATACCTCGATGAGAGTTAAAGCTGCACGAGCATCTTTATGCCAGTAAAGCAATTGTATCCCGCAGGTATTGATAAGATTTATCGGCCCTAATTGGGAATTGACCCTGGACTGCTTTGCTGAAGCATCAAGCACGGTGCCACGCGTGCTGCAACGTTTTCGCGAAGAGCGCGCGAGGCGGAAGTATCAAGAAATTCAGGGCGCTTGGGGCGCTGAGTGTTCGGTATGCGAGAACGCCGGTTGCACAAATCTGAATAGATTCTCAATCTCGCGAAGTGTTTTCGTAATTGTAAGAAATTTTTAAACATTCCTGCAAAACTAATTTTTGGGCATTCGTACTGCTTTTCGCTAACCCATAAACAGTCAATAAGTTGATTAAAACGGTATTTATTCTAGAAAAGTAGATTTGCATACTAGAGCATGGAACAAATATTGAATAATGATATAAACGCCCTTCTTTGAGAATCTGATTAAATCATGACGCACTGCGCAGGCACGAGAAAACAATCCCATTTTTCCTCACATTCCCACACGCGAGGTGCGGCGTGATCAGCGTCGTTTTTTATTCCAGGCGCGAATGCCATACGAAGGGCAAGGAATGCCCAACTTAATGAAACTCGGTTGAACGGGTTTTCCACAGGTTCTCGCGTATTTCGGCGAACAGCCGTCTCGCCCCGCCGGGGGGCGCCGAGGTTGGAATTCGAGCACTGCCCAATTCTTCATCCTATCAAAATTTCTATACACAATTTCTGATGAGAAGGAGGACTTATGCGAAAAGGTCTGATACTTTTGTGGTTGTCCTTCTTGGCCGCAGGCTCTTTGCTGGCCAGCGGGTTCAACATCTATGAGTTTGGCGGGCGCGGATCGTCGATGGCCGGGGCAATGGTGGCCCGGGCATGGGACGGTTCGACAATTTTTTATAATCCTTCCGGTTTGGCTTTTCTGCAGGGAACACAGTTTTATGGCGGCACGACCCTGATCTTTCCCAACACCCGTTTTATCGGCGCTTACCCGATTTTCAGTGATGAGGCCCACAAAACCAAATACGCTTACTTCACACCGATCGGCGTTTATTTCTCGCACAAATTTACGGAAAAACTCGGCGCCGGCATTGGCTTGACCAATCCATTTGGGCTGGGGGTCGAATGGCATGATAACTTCTCCGGCCGCGCGGTTTCGAGAAATTCCCAATTGCAGTCGTTTTATGTCTCTCCGGCCGTGGCTTACAAAATCACGCCGAACTTGAGCATTGGCGGCGGCCCGGATTTCGTGATTACCAAAGTGACGTTGGAAAAAAGCGTGACCCTGTTTGATGTGCCGAATGAATGGAAAGGGTATGAGATCGGCGAAGTTGCGCTGAAGGGCACTTCCAAACTCGCGCTCGGCTTCACAGCGAGCGCCATGTATCGCACGGAAAAACTCGGACTGGGGTTTCTCTATCGGCATTCCATCAAGAATGAATTCAAAGACGGCGACGCCGATTTCACGCTGTATGACAATCTCTCCGTTCCCAATATCGCGGCGCTCATTCCCGGCTATGTGAAAGATCAAAAAGCCCGCACTGCGATTGACTTCCCCAATTTCCTCTCCACCGGCGTCTACTATAGATTTACAAAGAAATTCGGTGTGGAAGCCGATTACATGTGGTTTAACTGGTCCGTCTTCAAAGCAATCAAACTGGATTTTGCCGAGGACAAATTGGATCAAACCATAACGGAAAACTACAAAGACTCCTGGCAATTTCGCCTGGGAGCGCATTATGAGTTGACCGAGGCCCTCTCGTTGCGCGCCGGATACACGTATGACAAGACGCCGCAACCGATTGACTCGGTCAGCCCGTTGCTGCCGGACAATACGCGCAACGACTTCAGCTTTGGCTTCGGGTATAATTTCGGCGCGGTCCAGTTGGATCTTGGTTACATGCTGGTCGATTTTGGCGAGCGCAGCACTGTCGAGGGCGGTGTCGGGATGAACCGCGACGGTTTCAACGGCGCTTACAATTCTCGCGCGGATTTGATCTATGGCAGTGTCGGCATTAGTTTTTAAGAGAGTTTTGTCGCTTTGTCCTGTGGTGTGTCACTGTTCATCGACAAGCTGACGCGCGAGCGCTGCGCGTTTCTTCCCGCTTCTCCGAGTGCAAAGTTGAATTGGAGGTTGATATGAAAAAGTTGATCCTTCTTTTGATGATGATAGGCCTTTCGGCATGGCCGGGCTGCGACGTCAAAACGCCTGAGCAACCGCAAATGCAGACATTTAGCAAAGTGGTGGCGTTGGGAAACAGCCTGACCGCTGGATTTCAATCCAGCGGCTTGTGTGAATGTATGCAGCCGCAAAGCATCCCCAATCTCATCGCGCGCCAAATGGGCAAAGCTGCGGAGGAATTTCAACAACCGATTATACATGAGCCTGGCATTGGCAGCACTCCGGGCAAAGGCCATCTGCATCTGGTGAATGGCAGGATTGTGGCGCCTGATTTGACCGAGCCTCCGCAGGCCATGCTGCTAAATGCGGCCCTGCCGCGCCCTTATGACAACCTCGGCGTTCCCGGCGCCATGTTGCGCGACGTGTTGCATGCCACGGATGCGGCGACTTCTGCTTCCAAAACGAATTCCTTCTTCAATATTGTCTTGCGCAATCCGAATTTGGGAAACACCACGCAGTTGCAGCAAGCCATCACCCTCAATCCCTCGCTGGTGCTGTTGTGGATTGGCAACAACGATGTTTTGGGCGCAGCCGTGAACGGCGGCAATCCGGCGTTGATTACGCCGCAAGCGGATTTTCAAACACAATTCACCACGCTGCTCACGGAGTTGCATGCCAAGACGAACGCCAAAATCATCATGGCGAATATTCCGTACGTCACCGACATTCCTTACTTCAATACGATGGACATCATTTTCCGGCCGATTCCGGCGTTGGGCATTTCGCAATCCGTGCCGGTGGTGTTTGATGCAATGTTTCAGCCGGTCGATTTTGATGCGTCCGCCAACTTTTTGTATGTGCCGTTGTTGACCGAAGAGAAAAACGTGGCACATTTGACGCTGCCGGCGTTGAGCGCTTATCAAACCGGCTTGGGCATACCGAATGCCGCAGCGTTAATGCAAATGGGATTACCGGAAGCGCAAGCGCAGGCGTTGGAACAGGGAATGAAAGCCGCCGGCTTGAATCCCACCGGCCAGCCTTTGCCCGGCACGATGTCGCTCACGGCCACTGAAAATTTCACAATTAAACAGGCGGTCGATGGTTTCAACAGCACGATGCAAGCGCTGGCGGCGCAGTTTCATATTCCGCTCGTCGATGCCAATGCGATGCTCTCGAAGTTGAACAGTTCCGGAACAGAAGGATTTTCGGGCCGGTTTGTTTTGTTGGATCCGGCGAATACGGCGTTTAGCCTTGATGGCGTGCATCCCAACGACGGCGGCTATGCCATTATGGCCAACGCCTTCATTGAAAAAATCAATGCCGCGTTCCAGCTTGCGATTCCGAAGCTGAATCCCACCGAATTCAAAGGCCAGTATGGTGACCACGTTTCGGCTCAATTAACGATGGAGGTGGTTGAGCAAGTGAAGGAAATTTTTTGATAACTGTCTTTAGGCTTTAGCGGGAGGCTAAGAATTTTCTATCGACTTATTACACGCTGCCACTCAAAGGCCTGAATTTTTCTAACCTCCCGCTAAGCCGTATCTGGCTCAAAAATTTTTGTTACTTGGTGAAGGCAGGCTTTGCATGAAAACTTCATATACACGTACACTTGTTATCGGGGCGTTCTTAGCAAGCATTTTTATTGCTGGATGCTATGTTAGTGATCGCCCTGCGGCTCCTGAGAATACGTTTAGTGAACCAACCAGTGTTTCACTTCCAAAACCCGGGAAATGTGTTGCGCCTCCCACTGGTCTGGTAAGCTGGTGGCCGGGTGACGGCGACGCAATCGATATCGTGGGCAACAATCACGGAATCTTGCAAAACGGGACAACATTTGCACCGGGAATGGTCGGGCTGGCGTTCAGCCTGGACGGAACCGACGATTATGTCTCTGTTCCCAACCTCGACATGAATAGCTTCAGCTTTGAAGCATGGGTTAAGCGTGACAGAATTGGCGTGCCCGGTTTTGATCGACTATTGATGCCTGTCGATTGCGGAGGCTGGGGTGTTTATTTCGACGGCGATAACTCCGTGCGGCTGACATATACTTGCTATTCCAATGTCGGCTCAGGGGGAACGGTTACTGATTTCGAATGGCGCCACATCGCCGTTACTTATGATGGGTTCACTGCTTGTTTTTATCTGGATGGTACTCTTGATTCATCATCTCCGTATGGGGTATCATTCAATAGCCAAAACGGAGGAAATTATTCCATTGGCTCGCGGGGAGCAAGCGAGTTCTTTAGAGGCTTGATCGATGAAGTTCGGGTTTATGATCGTGCTCTGGCGGCCGCGGAAATTCAGGCCATTTTTGCAGCCGGGAGCGCGGGCCTGTGTAAAGATGACGCAAAGGTAACGATTTGCCATAAACCCGGCACGCCGGCGCAAAAGACGATGGTGATCCCAATTCAGGCGCTTGCAGGCCACTTGCAGCATGGCGATGTTATCGGGCCGTGCCCGTAAAACCATTTGGAATAATAGATGGCCGCTGCTCAACTTATGCCATAAACATGCCGGATGCGGGCGGCGCGGCGGAAACCGACGGGCCTTTGCCAGTTAACCTGCGGTGAAGGCCCATGAAATTTCTTGATGCCATTCGTTAAATGAATTAACCGGCAGCAAGGAACTTCAAGCAGCACGAACTTCGATTTGCCCGGTGATGAATCCGCGGGTTCTGCCCCGCTGCCGCAAACGCATGTGAGGGACAATCTCTCGGAGGATCCGTCATGTCGATGATACCCAGCCTGTTGCTCAAGCAGCTTTACACTTTTGGCAGCTTGATGAATATCGAGGGTGGCATCAAATTCTCGATCAAGAATCGTCTCAGCGATGCGCTGCTGACCGGTATTCAGAGTCTCAAACTCAATGGCCATGAGGTGCCGCGCGAGGCCATCAAGCTGAACTTCGGCAATAATCTTTTGCTCGGGCCGGATCAAATTTCGCACAGCAACCCGCTGGAGTTTCCGCTGCGCAAATCACTGGACATTATTGCCGGTGTGACGGCGTTGGCGGAGGGCAAGCACAACATCGAAATCGTTTTCGAAACCAAGCCTTTTGGCCGGCTCAAACTCAAAGTCGATTGCGCCATTTCGGAGAATGATAATCATCTCGTGCGGATTCCTCGCCATGATGAAGATGATTATGCGGAAGGCATGATCAAAAAGCGGCAAACGTTTGTCGAGCAGTTTTCCGAAACAAAGCTGAATCATGTGACACAATACTCTTTCGACCCGCACCTTGCCAAAGGAAATTGCGAGCATTTTACCGGGGTGGCCCAGATTCCACTGGGTTTTGCCGGCCCGCTCAAAGTGAATGGCGAGCACGCGCAGGGAGAATTTTTGATTCCCCTGGCAACAACTGAGGGCACGCTGGTGGCTTCTTACAACCGCGGCATGAAGTTGTTGAATCTTTGCGGCGGCGTAAAGTGCAGCGTAGTGGGCGATGCAATGCAGCGCGCGCCGGTTTTCGTGTTTGAAGATGCGCGCGCGGGCCGCGATTTTTTGAAATGGGTGGAAGCGAATCTCGACCGGATTCGTGAAGAAGCCGAGGCCACCTCGCGCGTCGCCAAACTGCAACACATTGATCCCTATTTGGCGAGCAAATTCGTTTATCTGCGTTTCAACTTTTTTACCGGCGACGCTGCCGGCCAAAACATGGTGGGCCGCGCCACCTTCGCCGCGTGCAGTTGGATTCTCGATCATTATGCTGGAATCAAGCATTTTTACCTGGAATCCAATTTTGCAACTGACAAAAAAAATTCACAGATTAATATCATGCGCACCCGCGGCAAGCGCGTCACCGCGGAAGCCGTGATCAAACGCGACATTCTCATTCAACAAATGCGCGTGGAGCCGGAAAGCCTGGCCTATCACAACGGCGTGGCGAACATCGGGGCGCTGCTCTCCGGCGCGAACAACAACGGCCTGCATTCGGCCAACGGCATTACTGCAATGTTTATTGCCACCGGACAAGATGTTGCCAACGTCGCGGAATCCTCGGCGGGAATTATTTACAGCGAACTGACGCCGGAGCGGGATTTATACCTTTCGATAACGATTCCCTCGTTGATTGTCGCCTCCTATGGCGGCGGCACCGGCCTGGCGACCCAGCGTGAATGTTTGGAGGTGTTGGGCTGCTACGGCAAGGGCAAAGTGCACAAGCTTGCCGAAATCGTGGCAGGCGTGGTGTTGGCGGGCGAAGTATCGCTGGCGTGCGCCATTTCCTCGGCGGAATGGGTATCCAGCCATGAACAATATGGCCGCAATCGGTGAAAAAGTGTTTGGCGTTGAGAGAAGGAGACGGAGTATGCAAATCAAAGACTACCGGAACATTCATGCGATGCTCAAGGAAACGGTTGAGCGCTGTTCGCAGCAGCCAGCTTATCGTTGGTTTCCGGAGGCCGGACGCACGGAGTCGATCACCTGGGCGGACTTCTATGAACAAGTCAAGCAGGTTGCGAAAAGCCTGATGGCTCTGGGGGTGAAGCCGAATGACAAGATCAATATTTTCAGTTATTCCTGCTATCGCTGGATGTTGTGTGATCTCGGCATTGCCAGCGCGGGCGCATGCACGGTGGGCATTTATCATTCCAATTTGCCGAAAGATTGTCAATACATCATCAATCACTCGGATGCGGTTGTCATTTTTGCTGAAGATGAAACCCAGTTGAAAAAATTGCTGGAAATCAGAAAAGACATTTTCAAAATTCGCAAAGTGATTTTGTTCAATGGCGACTATTCCGGCGATGATTGGGTGATCAACTTCGAGACGTTCATGCGTTTGGGCAAGGAGGTAACGGATGCAGAATTCAT
Source organism: uncultured Cytophagia bacterium (assembly GCA_964457925.1). Taxonomy (GTDB): domain Bacteria; phylum Zhuqueibacterota; class Zhuqueibacteria; order Zhuqueibacterales; family Zhuqueibacteraceae; genus Coneutiohabitans. The sequence continues at coordinate 10,298 of CAYWGH010000034.1, read as the reverse complement.
GCAACGCGCGGCGGCGCCGGCGCCGCACGATCCCTCGGCGATTGTGTATACCTCCGGCACAACGGGCGTGCCCAAGGGCGCGGTGTTGACACATGACAACATGACGTTTACTGCGCAGTCCGTGCTCGCGAGCATTGATATCCAAAAAGATGACGAACATTTTCTTTTCCTGCCTCTGGCGCATGTTTTTGCAAGAATTTGTGTTTACACCTCGTTGCTTGCCGGCATTCCCACCTCGTTTTGCCGCAGTATGGACACCATCATTGAAGACATTAAAGTCGTACGCCCGCATTGGTTCGGAAGTGTGCCGCGCGTTTTTGAAAAAGTCTATAGCAAAGTTGTGAGCGGCGCGGAAGCCAAAGGCGGACTGGCCTTGAAAATTTTTAGGTGGGCATGCAACGTGGGCAATCGCGTGAGTGATTGCCGGCTGAACCATCAGCCGGTTCCCGTATTCACGCAGATGCAATATCAACTCGCGACCAGGCTGGTTTTCCACAAATTGCAGGAAGCGTTGGGCGGCCGGTTGCGCTGGTGCGCGAGCGGCGCCGCTCCGCTCAATCCGGCGATTGCCAAGTTTTTTCATGCCGCCGGAATTTTGATACTCGAAGGCATTGGCATGACGGAGAACTCCTCTTTCACCAACATCAATCGCCGCGACAATTACCGTTTTGGCTGGGTCGGCCCTCCCGGACCGGGCATCGAGCAGAAATCCGCAGCAGACGGCGAGATTTTGTTTCGCGGCCGCAATGTCATGAAGGAATATTACAAAATGCCGGCAGAAACAGCCGAGGTGATTTCTGCTGATGGTTGGCTGCGCACGGGCGATCTGGGACTGATTGATGACAAAGGATTTCTCCGCATCACCGGACGGAAAAAAGAACTCATCATCACGGCCGGCGGCAAAAATATCGCGCCCTCACCCATTGAAAATCTGTTGTTGACGTCCAAATATCTGAGCCAGGCCTGTGTGCTCGGCGACCGGCGTCAATTCCTCTGCGCGCTGGTGGCATTGAATGCGGACAATATTAAAGCTTTTGCGCAAGAAAATGGCATTCGCTACAAGGATTTCGATGAGCTGCGCAGCAATGAACGCATCATTCGCTTAATTGAAGCCGAAGTGGCGGCAAAGAATAGAGAACTGGCGCCCTTTGAGACCATCAAGAAAGTCAAGATTGTTCCGGAATTCACCATTGAAAATGGCTTACTGACACCGACGCTCAAAATCAAGAAGAACTTGGTGGCGGAAAAGTACCGCCAGGAGATCGAAGCGCTGTACACCGAAAATAATTTGCGAGAGGAAAGGCGAGTTGACAACTCCAGCTACCGCGCCGCGCCCGCAGGCCAAAAACAACCCGGGCAAACCATTCCGGTTTGACTACGATTACATCGTTGTCGGCTCGGGTTTTGGCGGCTCGGTTTCAGCATTGCGTTTGTCGGAGAAGGGTTACAGAGTTCTCGTGCTCGAAAAAGGCAAATGGCTGAGAGCGCATGATTTCCCCAAAACCAACTGGCATTTGAAGAGATGGCTTTGGTTGCCCGCGTTGAAATTTTTTGGCTTGTTCAAGATTACACTTTTTCGGCATGTTGCAATTTTGTCGGGCGTTGGGGTGGGAGGAGGGTCTTTAGTTTACGCCAACACGCTGCCGGTCCCCAAAGAAAGCTTTTTTAAGGCGGCGACCTGGGCGCATCTTGCCGATTGGGAAAATGAGCTGAGAGATTTCTATGACATGGCATTGCAGATGATGGGCGCCGCAGTGAATCCGCGGCTGGAAACGGGTGATCGCGCCTTGCAGAAGCTGGCGCAAGAAATTGGCAAGGCAGAACATTGGAATGCCACACAGGTTGCCGTTTATTTTGGCGAACCGGGCGTCACGCATCCCGACCCTTATTTTAACGGCAAGGGACCGAGCCGCACGGGCTGCATTTTTTGCGGCGGATGCATGCTGGGGTGTCGCTACAATTCCAAAAACACGCTGGACAAAAACTATTTGTATTTTGCGCAACGGAACGGCGTCAATATACAAGCCGAATCCGAAGTCTATGATGTTGTTCCGCTCGCGGAGCCGAATGGCTCTGCGGGTTATCAAGTTAAATGGCAATCATCGACTTCATTCTTCAAAACCCGGGGCGAGTTCACTTGCCGTGGAATCGTGTTTGCCGGCGGCGTGTTGGGCACGGTGAAGCTGCTGTTGCAATTGCAGCAGACTTCTTTACCGCGTCTTTCCGACAAAGTCGGGACCGGCATCCGCACCAATTCTGAGAGCTTGATCGGGGTCACGGTTTTCGACAAGAAAACCGTTTTTTCAGAGGGCATTGCCATCGGGTCGATTTTGCACACGGACGAGCACAGCCATTTGGAACCGGTGCGTTATTCTGCCGGTTCGGGATTTTGGCGCCTGCTCATGTCCCCGCTGGTTTATGGCGGCAATGCCCTGGTACGCGCGGCAAAAGTGGCGTGGGATCTTCTGCGGCATCCGCTAGACAATCTGCGCGCGTTTTGGGTTGATGATTGGTCCAAACGCACGCAGATTCTTTTGTTCATGCGCACAATCGACAGTACGCTGCGTTTTTCGCGGGGATTTTTCGGGATGAAGTCCTCGCTGGATCAGGGCGCAGCCCCCACGGCCTTTATTCCAGAAGCGAAAGACCTGGCGGAACGCTATGCCAGGATCGTACAGGGCAAACCTACTGCGCTGGCGACGGAAACATTACTCGGCATCCCCACCACCGCGCATATTCTCGGCGGTGCAGTGATGGGGAAAGACAATTCAGAGGGCGTGATCGACAAAGACAATCGCGTGTTCGGTTATGAGAATATGTACGTCTGCGACGGCAGCATGATCTCCGCCAATCCCGGCGTCAATCCCTCGCTTACCATCATGGCGTTGAGTGAGAGGGCGATGAGTAAGATACCACCCAAGCAGGTGCAGGGAGAATCAGAGCATACTGAGTTGGAATTGCGATCAAACTGAAAACTGAGGTGGAGGCAGAACTGCTGCGCTGGTATGTGCAACCTTTAAGGTGATCGAGATTTTGATCTTGTGATTTACCTCTATCATACGGAAAGTACAAATAAAGCGCCGGAGAGCCCCTTACCCAAGACCAGGCTAATGCAATGCCTTCCATGGCCCAGTTTTTCGCACCTCGACTTGCTCTATTTCGAGTGTGACTCTGAGTCCATCGAAAACTTGGCCGGAATCGTTGGCGCAAGCGAATAGATTTCAAGTCAAACCGGAAAAACTTTGCGGTTAAGCGCCAACCGTTGCCCGGGTCTCGCGCCTCAAATACTTCATCACACAGCTTTGGTTACAGCCGGCTCTCTCAGGCCATGAGGAGCATGCACAAACCCGAACATTGACCTTACCCACTACCGATGCCAATGCTGCTGCCCGCGCATTAATACTAATCGTGGCGGGTTTTGAATCCAGCGGGCAGATGACTCGCCGGCTCTTACGGTAGGTCATGAACGTGTTGAGGATTACTGGAAAAGCCACATATAACGCGGCTAATCCGGTAATCGCTGCGATGACCAAATAGGGATGATCCATGATCTGCCTCCTTATCTGGAGTGGTAAAGCGGCGATTCCAGTGAAATAAGTTTTTCGGTTTACTCCGCTTCGGATGACGCAAAATTCGTGCTGAATATCGACGCTCACAAAACATGGAATTAGCGGCAAGATGCTTTCTCAGTTATGCGATAATCATAGAGTAAATTCGCGAAATCGGGAAAATAAAGTGAGAACTTCGCTTTGAGTTTACCATAACCACTTAAAAATTATGTAAGAATTTGCCGTCGAATTTCGGCATAGTAGTTGAGTTCTCTTCACGAGAGGAATACGTCGCTACTTGCTCATCGAAAGCGCGGTTTTTCGCAGGAAAAATGGGTGAATTCTTTCTACCGTTTTCAGGGATCAGGCGAAAAACCGGCGATTTCGACATTACGGTCGTTGACTTTTTCATCCTATTGAGCGCCTCGAACACGATTGCAGTCTCACCGTGGGGTAAAGTGGCGGTGCTCCTCTTTTACTTTAGTCACATCCAAACCATCTCAAAGGAGCCTGCCATGCCTGACACTCTCAGCATTATTGACAACCGCACAGGGAAAAAGTATGAAATCCCCATCGTCCATGGCACGATCAAAGCCATGGACTTGCGGCAAATCAAAGTCTCCGACGAAGATTTTGGCCTCATGACCTATGACCCGGCGTTCATGAACACCGCTTCATGCCAGAGCCGGATCACGTTTATCGACGGCGACAAGGGAATTTTGCGCTATCGCGGTTATCCCATCGAGCAGCTTGCGGAAAAAAGCAATTATCTTGAGGTGGCGTACCTGCTCATCAATGGCGAGCTGCCCACTGAAGGCGCACCCAAGGATTGGGTTCACAATATCATGAATCACACCTTGCTGCACGAGAATACAAAAAAATTCATGGAAGGATTCCACCATGACGCCCATCCCATGGGTATGCTCATCAGCACGGTGGCGGCGCTGTCCACGTTTTATCCGGAAGCCAAAAATATTCGCAATCCCGAAACGCGTAAACTGCAAATCTATCGTTTGATCGGCAAAATGCCGACGATTGCGGGCTTTGCTTACCGCCATCGCATGGGTTTGCCGTATGTTTACCCGGACAATGAATTGAGCTATACCGGCAATTTCCTCAACATGATGTTCAAAATGACGGAGCTGAAATACAAGCCGAATCCGGTGCTGGAGCGCGCGCTGGATATTCTGTTCATCTTGCATGCGGATCATGAGCAGAATTGCAGCGCCAACGTGATGCGCAGTATCGGCAGCTCGCTGGCCGATCCGTTTTCCGCAATGGCGGGAGCTGCGGCGGCGCTGTACGGCCCCCTGCACGGCGGCGCCAATGAAGAAGTCCTGAGCATGCTGCGCGAAATTGGGACGAAAGACAAAGTGCCGGATTTCATCAAGCGCGTGAAAGCGGGCGAGGGCCGGCTGATGGGCTTTGGCCATCGCATTTACAAAAACTATGATCCGCGCGCCAAGATTATCAAAGAGACCGCAGACCAGGTTTTCGAAGTCACCGGCCGCAGCCCGTTGCTCGACATTGCCCTGGAATTGGAGCGCATCGCGCTACAAGATGATTATTTCGTCAAGCGCAAACTTTATCCGAATGTGGATTTTTACTCCGGCATCATTTATCAGGCCATGGGCTTCCCGACCGATGCGTTTACCGTGTTGTTCGCGATTCCGCGTACCGCCGGCTGGATTGCGCAATGGCAGGAAATGCTGCTCGATGCCGAGCAAAAGATCGCGCGTCCGCGCCAGATTTATCTCGGCGCGGAAAAACGCAACTATGTGCCCATCGAAAAAAGAGTGTAATCACACAGGAGCATCGGAGTGATGGAGTCTGAGGGAGATGGATGAAGTAAAGGAGAGTGAAGCGGTTGTTACAGTGCAACGACCCTCCATGACGCAAAACTCCATCACTCCATTAAGGACGCATGTTTTGGGCGGAGGGCTGGAATGGTGGATTTCAGGCGAGCCGCAACCAACCGGCAGAGCTGAAATCCAGTGATCAATCAATCCAAACCAACCGCAAAGGAGTAAACTCATGGCACGCGTCATGGTAATCGATGACGAGGCCAATCTACGCCTGCTCTATCGCCATGAGCTGGGAAGCGAAGGTTATGATGTGGTTCTGACCGAATCGGAAGCAGAAGCCCTTGCAAAGCTGGAACAGGAAAAGATAGATGCTGTCGTATTGGACCTCCGGCTGTGGGATCATTGGGGCATTGACCTGCTCGATGAAATATTGGCAAAGCAGCGTCACGTTCCCATTATTATCAACACCGCCTACGGCCAGTTGCGCAATAATTTCCATTTGTGGGGAGCCGATGCGTTTGTCACAAAATCTTCAGATTTGTCGGAATTGAAAGCCGCGCTGGCGCGTGTGATGGCCAGCCGGAACTGAGGAACACCTGGGGATCGTCATTCAAACAACTTGCGTATTTTCTTTCAACCGCTCATCAACGCGAATGGCGCTATGCTTTTTAAACTCGCGATGATTCGCGTCTCTTCGCGGTTGGAGATCGGGAAAGTCATTTAACTCGACTATGTCACATCCTAAAAATCACCGCAGTGGCGCGGAGATCGCAGAGTAAGATTTATTTGAATTCTCAGCGAACTCTGCCTCTCAGCGGTGAATCTGACGTAATCAAGTTAATCGTCGATCCTCTAAAAGCCACCAGGCGGACGGCAGTCGTTTTTATGAAGGGAGCGCAGCTTCATGAAAATTTCTGTTATCGGCGCAGGCAACGTGGGAGCGACGACGGCTTTGTTGCTCGCCCAAAAACGACTTGGCGACATTGTCTTGGTGGACATTGTTCCCGGCATACCGGAAGGCAAAGCGCTTGACATGGCTGAAGCCAGCCCGGTCGATCGCTTTGACAGCAATATCGCCGGCACGACGCAAGCGGAGGATGTGATGGATTCCGAGGTTGTCGTGATGGCCGCCGGTTGGGCGCGCAAACCCGGTATGACGCGCATGGATTTGCTCATGAAGAACGCCGAGATCGTTACAACGGCCATGCGCCAAATCGCAGAACTGGCGCCGCATGCCATTGTTGTGATGGTCACCAATCCCCTTGATGTCATGAGCTATGTGGCCTGGAAAGTCTCCGGTTTTCCCAAGCAGCGCATGATGGGCATGGCCGGCGTGCTGGATTCGACGCGCTTTCGCTATTTCATGGCCACCGCCCTCAATGTCTCGGTCGAAGACACGCAAGCCATGGTGCTGGGCGGCCACGGGGACGCCATGGTGCCGCTGGCGCGCTACGCCACGGTTTCCGGCGTTCCGCTGACGCAGTTGCTGCCGGCCAACGCGATCGAAAAGATCGTGGAGCGCACGCGCGACGCCGGCACCGAGATCGTCAAGCTGCTCAAGACCGGCAGCGCTTATTATGCTCCGGCGGCTGCGGCGGCGCAAATGGTGGAGGCGATCGTGCGCGATGAACGCCGCGTGCTGCCCGCCTCTGTTCTACTCGAAGGCGAATATGGCCTGCACGACGTTTTCATCGGTGTGCCGATTGTTCTGGGAGGCAATGGCATTGAAAAAATTGTCGAAATCGAGCTGACTGCCGAGGAACGCGAAGCGCTGCGTTTGTCAGCAGCAGAAGTGCAGGAAGGCATAAGGGAATGGGAGAAAGGAGTCCAAACCAGCGCTCAAAGTGAGACTTGAGTCTTTTAAGAAGGCGAGATAAAATAGCATGGAGATTTTTTTACTTTGTGATATTGCAGCAGCAAATATTCGCGGAGCAAGATTAGCCCGTCTGTTTTATCCCACCTCCTTCAAGTTGTATGCGGCAAGGAGGTCAGGCCATGAATTGTTTATCACCTTCAATCGTCTTGTTGGGACTGCCTGACACCGGTGCAACACCAGCGGGGAGTAAAACATCTCAAACCAAAAGTTCCTGCGGCGATCCTGCCAATCCGAACGAAATATCTACCTCGGATGACGAGTACACTCACACCCTCAAACCCTATGATGTCATGATCCGTAGCGCGACGCGCTGGTGGGAACAATGCGCGGAGCCGCCGCCCTAAGTGTAGCGCATGTTTCTTTTTCAAATTATCCAGCACCTTCTGAGCCAAGCATTCACAAGTCGGGAAGCGCCAAATCATTGAAATCGCTTCCGCTGTGAAGCGGGTTTGCTCTGCGCTGTTAGAGAACGAAAATCAAATCTTTCCAAAGATAGTTGAGTCGAACCGTGACGTAATGCGCCACGATGGAGGAATTTTCAAAGCGCTATTGAACACCGTTTCAATAGCAAAAAAACACAATAGCAGACGAACCTGTGAATGATGGTTACGGTTCATAATCCGCATTTTCGTTGAGTCAACCAACAAGTAATAATCAGGCAGGAGGTTATATGAAATTCTGTACGCACCCTCACGGACCTGCGCGCCTGATGCGAGTGCTGGTTCCAGCCGTTCTGATGGGCTGGGGTATTACCAGCCTTGTCTTCTCGCAGTGGACCAATGACCGCAATACGAACACGCCGGTGTGCACCGTCTCCGGCGATCAAATGTATTCAAGCATCATCAGCGACAACGCCGGCGGCGCCATCATCGTTTGGCACGACTACCGCAACGGCAATGCCGACGTTTATGCGCAACGCCTTGATGCGAAAGGCGCAGCGTTGTGGCCTGAAAACGGCGTGGCCGTGTGTCTCGCGCCAGCCAATCAAGAAGGAATCACAATTGCAGGCGACGGTTCCGGCGGCGCCCTGATTGCCTGGATGGATCGCCGCAACGACTTTGGAGACATCTATGCGCAACGCGTGAATGCCCACGGCCAGATGCTGTGGGCCGCCAATGGGGTAGCGGCAGCCGCAGCGCCATCATCGCAACAGGCTCCTCGGATTGTGGGCGACGGCGCCGGCGGCGCCGTCATTGCGTGGTTGGATTGGCGCTTCTATGAGATCAGCCAGACTGATATCTACGCGCAACGCCTCAACGCCAGCGGAGTACCGCAATGGACCGCCAACGGGGTGGCTGTCTGCTCTGTGCCAGGATACCAATGGCCGCCGCCCTCCCAGATTGCGCTTCATGAAGGCGGCGTGATCATTGTTTGGGATGATGGCCGCGACGGCCAAAACACGATGCACGTCTACGCGCAACGCCTCGATGCCAACGGCAACCCGCAATGGGCTGCGGGCGGCATCCGAATTGGCATGGCGCCAGGCAATCAGTGGTCTTCCAGCATTATCAGCGACGGCACGGGCGGCGCGATCATTATGTGGGCAGGCACTCTTGATTACGAGTCTACCAAATTTGCGCAACGTCTCGACGCAGCGGGTGCGGCGCAGTGGGATAGCAATGGCGTTGTGCTTCGAGACCCAAGCCCAACTTTTGGGATGTGGGAAGATCTCATCAGTGACGGCGCCGGAGGCGGTATCGTGGTGTGGGACATCGATTCCAATGGGCAGAACCTGCTCGAGGCACAACGAGTCGATGCTGCGGGCCAGGTCTTGTGGGGAGCCACGGGTGTCCGGGTTTCGACATCACCTTACCAGCAGTACGACCCCGCCATGGTGAGCGATGGCGCCGGCGGCGCCATTATCACGTGGCGCGAAGAGCGCGGCGAACGGGACTACATTTTTGCGCAACACCTTGATGCGCAGGGCCAGAGATTGTGGACCGATGCCGGCCTCACTCTGACCACGGCCACAGGAAAGCAGGAGTGGCAACGGGCCATCAGCGATGGGGCCGGCGGCGCAATTGCCGTGTGGCACGATGAACGCAACGGCGGCAGCGATATCTATGCGCAACGCATCGGCGGCCGCGGCGATCTTGTGCCCAAGCCCGCCATCCTTGCGGTGACCGACGTGCCGCATGACCAGGGCGGCCGCGTGCTCGTGCGCTGGCAGGCGGCCGATCTCGACGTTGCAGGCAACGAGGCGGTGCAGTATTATTCCGTGTGGCGCTCCGTCTACGCGCCGTATCAACCGTCGTATTGGGAGTGGATCGCCAGTCAACCGCGGCACAATTTTCCCGTGTATGCCCTTGCCGTGCCGACGCTCTTCGATTCTTCCGGTGCCACCAAAGGCCGGCATGACTTTTTGGTCTCCACGCATACCAACGATCCCGGTCTCTTTTGGGATTCTGAGCCGATGTCCGGTTACTCGGTGGACAATCTCGCGCCCGCGGCGCCCGGCGGCGTGATCGCGAGCATGAGCGGCAACAATGTTTTCGTGCATTGGAACGCCAATCACGAGCAGGATTTCGCCTGCTACGAAGTGTATCGCAGCACCGTGCCCAACTTCGATCCCGCGGCGCTGCAGCCGCTCGCGATCCGCACCGACACTTCTTACGTCGACGTTGCGCCTCCCGCGAATACGAACCTGTATTATGCCATTCTCGCGCTCGACGTGCATGGCAACCGCAGCGCCAAGAGCAATGAAGCCGTGGTCACGCCTGTAAGCGTTTCCGAAAACGCCTCATGGCCGTCACGTTTCGTGCTCGAGCCCGTCTACCCCAATCCCTTTTGCGCCGGCGAAGCCGCCGGCCATGCCGGAAGCGACATTCGTTTTCAACTGCCGCACGCCAGCCAGGTAACTGTGAAAATTTTCAACACCCTGGGTGAAGAGATTCGCACGCTGGCGCAGGCGCGATTCGACGCCGGTCATCACCGCGTTCACTGGGATGGCAACGACGGGACCGGGAAACCGGTGGCCAGCGGTGTTTATCTCTATCAACTGCGCGCGGGCGAATTTTCACAGGTGAGGAAGATGAGCCTGGTGCGATAAAAAAGCCACAACCGGCCGGG
>CAYWGH010000033.1:0-64318 GCA_964457925.1 uncultured Cytophagia bacterium | reverse complement strand
GCGCTTTTTGCCCTTTGGGCTATACGAAATGCGCTCAACCGGACAGCAGTGATATTTCCCCATAATTTTTGCGGCGCTCCACGACGGAGGAACAGTTTATCTTAATATTGAGACCGGGAGGTGTCCTATCGTTTCGATTAGTTTGTTACTGCAGATTCTCATTTTTCTCATCATTTTGATTGGCGGTTCGCTGCTTGCCAGAGCTTACTTCCAGAAAGCCAAAGTGACGAAGGAAGATCGAGAAACCTGGAAGAAGAACGCCATGAGCCACAATAAAAAATTAGACGAATTTCTTTCAAAAAAAGACGATAAAGGCTACGGCGAGTTTCTTCATCCTAAAACCTCGCGTTTTCAGCCCAAACTGCCTTTCCGCATCGATGGCTCGGGAGAGGTGATGAAACGCGTCAAAAGCCAGATGGAGCAAACCATCGGCGCCACCAGTGTGATTCATTCGAGCGGGGAGGTTTATAAAGAAGTGTTGCTGGTGACCTACAATTACATGACGGAAGGCAAGCTTGGCGAGAAATTCGTGGAAGGCTCAGGCAAAGTTACGCGTGTGTGGGTTTATGAGAACGGCTGGAAGCTCGTGCATGAGCATATCAGCGAGAATTGAAAAGCGGTGTTTTCAGAAATGCCCGCTTCTGATGACCTCAAAAGCGGGCATTATAGTTTTGCTTACGTGCGATGCGCTGAGCGGCGCCGCGGCGTTCGTTCACGGCCTTGATGAATGTGACAGCGTGTCTTGGGTTCGGTGCCGGCTTTGAAAATCGCAAAGGTTGTGCCCGGGCACTCTTCATTGGCCAACTCTTTCGAGATTGTGCAGATTTCCAGCCGTGAAACCGTTGGGGGTTGATTAAAATCCACCACAGGAAGCCCAAGGGTGTCGTGCGCAACTTTCATGAACGGCGCCCAAATCGGCAAACAGATGGAAGAGCCGGTACCCTTTTCGAACGACATATCCTGCCGGTCAAATCCCACCCAGACGCCGGTTGTCAATTGCGGCGTATAACCGATAAACCAGGTATCGCGATAATCATTGGTGGTTCCGGACTTGCCGCCCGCCGGGCGGGTGAAACCGTATTTGCTGCGCGCGCCGACGCCGGTGCCAAAGCGGCCGGGCCCGGCATGATAATCCAACACCGAACGCATCATGTCCGTCATGATGGTGGCGGTTTCCTTGCTCAAGACTTCATTGCCGTGCGGGCGATTGTCTTCAATGATGTTGCCGTCTTTATCCTCGACGCGTGTGATGAACAGCGGCTCCATGCGCACGCCCTGATTGGGAAAGGCAGAATAAGCCGAGGTGATTTCAATCGGAATCACCTCGCCCGCACCGAGCGCGATCGACTCATAAGGCGGAATGTTGGTGGTCAATCCCATTTTTTTGGCATATTTGACCACGGTTGCGGGATTCGCGATTTGCTGCACGAGCCGCACTGTCGGCAGATTCAGCGAACGCGCCAGGGCCTCGCGCAATGTCACAAAACCGCCGATGGAGCCGTCAAAATTTTGCGGCCGCCATTCCGAGCCGTCGGCTTGTTTGACGACGATGGGTTGATTCAGCACTTCGTAGGTCGGCAGATACCCATTGTCGATGACCGTGGCATAAACGAAAGGTTTGAATGCAGATCCGGGTTGGCGTTGCGCCTGAATCACGCGATTATACTTGCTTTCGTCAAAATCGCGGCCGCCGATCATGGCGCGCACATAGCCGGTTTTGGTTTCAATGCACACGAACGCCACTTGCACCGGCCGTTTGCTGCTGAGAAAACTGTTGATCGCCGTGGAATCGGCAACGAACTGCTGCATCGTTAAGCCCAGGCTATCCAGCATCGCCGGATTGATTATTTTCAAATGTTCGCGCTTGCGAATCAAATTTTTGTTGACCTGGCTCTGCACTTCGCGCAAATGTTTTTGAATGATCTGATCGGCGAGGTGTTGTACGCGCGTGTCGAGCGTGGTGTAAATCTTGAAACCCTCGGTGAGAATATCGCGACCGTACTTTTGCCACAGCAATTGCCGCACATGTTCGGTGAAATATCGCGCCGTGCCGTAATATTCGTTTGACAGCGTCGAATGCACGCCCAGCGGCATGTCTTGATAGCGCTGCAAATCTGCGGCTGACAGTGCGCCGGTGGTGTACATGTTGCGCAACACTAAGTTGCGGCGCGCGAGGCATCCCGTCGGATTGCGGATCGGTGACAGCGGCTCGGGCCGTTGCGCCAAGGCCACTAACGTGGCGCCTTCGTGGACATCAACCTCCTGCACATTCTTGCCGAAATAACGTTGCGCCGCCATTTGCACGCCGTAGGCTCCGTGTCCGAGGTAGACGTGATTGAGATACATCTCGATAATTTCGTCTTTGGTGTAAGTTCGCTCGAGTTGAATCGCCGTCAACACTTCTTTAATTTTGCGCGTCACGGTTTTTTCCGCGGTCAAATACATCATGCGCGCGAGTTGCTGCGCCAGTGTGCTGGCGCCCTGGCGTTTTTCGAGATAAATCAAGTCGATCACGAGAGCCTGCGCGATGCGCAAGGTGTTCACGCCCCAATGATTGTAGAAGTTGCGATCTTCCGTGGCCAACAGCGCGCGTTTGAGATGTGGCGGGATTTGATTGAGCGGCGTGAAGGAGCGGCGTTCCTCAAAAAATTCTTTGATCAACTTGCCGTCGCTGGAGTAGACTTCTGAACCCAGCTTGGGTTTATAGCTCTCGAATTGGCTGGGATCAGGCAGATCCTGGCTGAGATCGTATAGGAATATGGCGGTCGGCAGGCCGAGCAGAAAAACGAGCGCACCCAAAATAATCCACGTCGTTTTGGAGGCGAGAGTGCGGGAAGAATCAGTCATTGTTGGCACCTTCGTTTACTTGACAAAAAACGATACGATCTGAGATTTGTTTCATGCTTGCATGATACGCCGCGAGGCCTCGCTCGATGCAGCAATCGTTTCATTCCATTTCAGTAATTGCGGCCCGTGCTCATCGATTTTACAGTAGGTGAAGTGAGTCATCCAATCTCCAAGATTGATGAATGTTTTGCCGTTGATTTGTTCCACTTTAGGTTGATGCGTGTGACCCATCAATACAACATCATAACCTTCTGCCAGCTTGTTGGCGGCATACGTGCGGTATTCGCGTTCCCAGCGCGCATCATTCTGCACCAGCGTGCGGCTGGTGTGAGACATGCTTTTCGCGAGCGGCACGCCCAGGTCCGGGGTCAATAAGCGATACAAGAAAATATTGATCGGATGTTTCATAATCCGTTTCAGCAACCGGTAGCCGGAATCGCGTTTGGCCGTGCCGTCGCCGTGCGTGATAAAGCAGCGATACCCGCATAACTCACGCGTAATACCCTCGGCATGAAGGGTAAGGCCGATTTGTGTGCGAAAATAATCTCCCACCCACAAGTCGTGATTGCCCGCCAGATAATCAATCGGCATGCCGGCTTGCCGCAGCTCATATAATTTTGCCAGAATTGCAAAATGACGATTGGGAACGGCATGCCGGTATTCGAACCAAAAATCAAACAAATCACCGACAATGAACAACCCCTCGCCCACTTGCTTGACATGCTGCAAAAAGTCAATGATTTTTTGCTCTCTCTGCTGATCGTCTGGGCGACCGGGCGCGCCTAAATGGGCGTCCGAAAAAAGAAAATATTGCGGCATCTCCTCGATTGGTGTTGAAATGATGTGACAGCAAAGCCATCGCGCTTTCCGGCAATCTTATGTGAGTTAAACGCGCTGTATCGTCGGATATCTTTGTTTTGGCCGGGCAATTTACATATTCTCCTTCCAACATGCAACTATCTCCCCACAAATGTTCTGCTCCGCGACGGCGAAATTGTAACGGCGTTTCTTCAAGGTTTTTCAAGGTTTAGTGCTAACGCCGAGGCAAAAATGAATTGACAACGAAAATTATTTTTAGTAGATTCGCCGCACTTTGGTTGTTTTAAATCGCGCTGAACGCATATGAAGTTTTAATCCGCAGAGGAGCTTGAAAACATGAGCCTTGATGCGCTGGGAATGATCGAAACGCGTGGACTCGTAGGCGCCATCGAAGCGGCTGACGCCATGGTGAAAGCGGCGAAGGTAACGTTGATCGGCAAGGAAAAAATCGGCGGCGGCTACGTGACCGTGATGGTGCGCGGCGATGTCGGCGCGGTCAAGGCCGCGACGGACGCGGGCGCGGCAGCCGCAGAGAAAGTCGGTGAATTGGTTTCGGTGCATGTCATTCCGCGGCCGCATGCCGATGTCGAATTGATTCTTCCGAAACGGACCGAGCTGGTCAGTGAATCTTGACCGCCATGGCTGAGCGTGCGCTGGGAATGGTTGAAACCCGCGGCTTGGTGGCTGCGCTCGAAGCGGCAGACGCCATGAGTAAAGCCGCTGATGTCGTGTTGTTGGGCAAAGAAATCACAGATGCAGCATTGGTGACAATCAAAGTCGCGGGTGAAGTTGGCGCCGTCAAGGCAGCGGTGGAAGCCGGTGTTAAAGCTGCCGCGAAAGTCGGTGAAGTGACGGCGACGCATATCATTGCCAATCCGCATCAAGACGTCGAAGTGAATTTGTATTCCAAAGAAGAACGCGCAAAATTGCGTGCTTAAGTAAATTGAATTTTTGCATGCTTGAGAAGACAGGGATGGATAATCTGCTATAATCCCAGTTTCATATCCCGCCTAGGGGGTGGCCGGAAAGCCTGTTTTCGCTCAAAGCACATACTCGAAAACCGATGGTTAATCTCGTCGAATATGCAATAAAAGGGGTTTTCGGCCACACCCCGAGCAACTCCTCATCGAAACTTACCGGCGTCACTGATGACGCCTTTGTTTTATCTCCGCTGTTCAATGCTCATGAAAGCAGCGCACCTCTGCCAAAAGAGGCGTGCCATTTTTTGGAATAGAGTTCTGCCGGCGCATGAAAAAAGTGAGAGTCGACGCGTATGCCAAAATCAACTTGGGACTTCGTGTCCTTGGGCGGCGTGCCGACGGCTACCATAACCTTGAAACAAAGTTTTTGCAAATAAGCCTGGCTGATTCGTTGTTCTTCGAAGAAAGAGAGACCGATGAAATCGAGCTAAGCTGCAACTGGCCGGAGATTCCCTGTGACCAGACGAATCTTTGCAGCCGCGCCTATGATCTTTTGAAGTCACTTACCAATCGCCGTTTTGGCCTTAAGCTTCATATTGAAAAAAAAATTCCAACGGGAGCAGGTTTGGGAGGTGGAAGCAGCGACGCGGCGATAACGCTGATGACCTTAAACGCTTTGTTTAATCTTGATTTAGATCTGAAAGCCTTAGATCGCCTGGGACAAAAAATTGGTTCGGATGTCCCTTTTTTTCTCCGCGGAGGATTCTGCGAAGGCCGCGGCCGCGGAGAAATTCTTACACCCATTGACAGGTTGCCGGAGTTCTGGATCGTACTTGTCTCACCGAATGTATCCATTTCAACCGCTTGGGCTTATCAAAATCTGAAATTCGGCTTGACAAACGAACAAAAGAGTAGTACATTCAGCGCTTTCAAAAAAGAAATGCTTCAAGAGAACAGCGCTAAATGGTGGGGAGAGAATGATTTTGAGGGAATTGTCTTCAATAAGTATGCTGAATTAGCTATAATTAAAGAAGAATTGTTAAAGGGAGGGGCCTTCGCTGCCAATATGACAGGAAGCGGATCGACAATGTATGGCTTATTTCGTTCATTCGAGCTTGCTCAACAGAATCAACAGCGTTTTCAGTTCAACTATACATCCTTTTTAGCGCGACCACTGAAATGGGGAAAAAAGGAAGTTGACGATTATGTTCTGCAGAGCGTTTCTGGTGTGTAGGTCTGAGGCTCGGGGGGTGCCCTGTCAAATTCAATGCTTAAGGAGGGAGGAATGGAAATAACTGAAATCACGGTCAGTGTCCGTGATGAAGATAAGTTAAAAGCGTTTGTTAATGTAACGTTCGATGATTGTTTTGTCGTGCGGGGGATGAAAGTGATCAAAGGCGTGACGGGTTATTTTGTGAGCATGCCGAGCCGCAAAATGAATGACGGTACGTTTCGCGACATTGCGCATCCCATCACGAATGAATTCCGCGAAAAATTAGAAAAGGCGGTGTTAGAGAAATATAAACAGGAATCTCGCCGTGATGGCCGCCGGCCGAGTAAGGACGACGACGAGTTCTTTTAATTGTGACAGTACTTGCCATTGGGGCGTCGCCAAGTTGGCAAGGCACAGGACTTTGGTTCCTGCATACGAAGGTTCGAGTCCTTCCGCCCCAGCATATTTTTAATTCAGATCAAAGTTGCTGAGAATAATGTTCGAATGGCGAGTGTTCCGCTCAGTTGCTCGTCGTACCTGTAACCCGAGAAGCGGAAAAATCGTCATTTTTTTTGCCGTTTATGAATGCCCTGCTTCAACATCCACGCATATTCTCCGGTCGGGCGCACCCCGAGTTGGCGCAAAAAATCGCCAATTACTTGAATCTGGAGCTCGGCAAAAGCGAATTTCGCGAGTTCAGCGACGGCGAGACCTGGGTTAAATTTTCTGAAAACATTCGCGGGCAGGATACGTTTATCATTCAGCCGACGAATTCTCCTGCACGCAATCTGTTGGAGCTGTTGATCATGCTCGATGCCGCCCGCCGTGCGTCGGCGCGGCGGATCACCGCCGTGATTCCATACTTCGGCTATGCGCGCCAGGATCGTAAAGATCAGCCGCGCGTGTCGATCACGGCCAAGCTGGTCGCCAATCTGCTGACAACGGCCGGCGCAGATCGCATCCTGACCATGGATTTGCATGCACCGCAGTTGCAGGGGTTCTTTGATATTCCCGTTGATCATCTTTATTCTGCAACCGTGTTTGTCGAGTACTTGCAGAAAATCAAGATTCCAAATCTCGTCGTCGTTGCTCCGGATTTGGGCGGCACGCATATGGCGCGCGCTTACGCCAAACGCTTGCAAGCGCCCATCGCGATCGTTGATAAACGTCGTTCCGGTCCCAACATGGTTGAAGTGATGAACGTAATCGGCAATGTCGAGGGGATGAATGTTTTGATCATTGATGATATTTGCGATACGGCGGGAACCTTAACCAACGCTGCCGCCCGGCTGAAGGACATGGGCGCGCAGCAGATTTTTGTGGCATGTACACATGCGATTCTTTCCGGCCCGGCAGTTACACGCATCATGAAATCGCCGATTGATCAGATGATCGTCACAGATACGGTGCAAATTCATCCGAATAAGATGATCGACAAGATCAAAGTCCTCACAGTGGCCGAGCTTTTCGGTCGCGCGATCATGCGCATACACAATGAAGAATCGATTAGCTCGTTGTTTGATTAAGTCATTAGCCCGTGAAAGTTAGAAAAAAAATCTGAGTTTGTTTCCAGTGAATAGAAAAAAACAGCGGATAAAATTCTTACCGTTGGGTTTTTCTATTCGTTGGAAAAAATTTGTTTTCCGATGCTGCCCACAGGGCTTCGGATTTCAGCTTGCCTGAAATCTGATGTAGAATATAACCCGAAAAAATTCCCCTACTACCTTAAAATTGAAAGTTGGATTATGAGCGTCTTAAACGTTGAAATTCGCAAAGAAACCGGCAAACAAATTGCCAAACGCATCCGTCGCGACGGCAAAGTGCCAGGCATCTACTACATTCATGGCGAAAATCCTGTTCCCTTCAGTGTGAACGCCAAAGAACTGCGCACTGCGCTAACACACAAATCGAGCATTCTGGATGTGAACCTGGGCCAGGCAGAACCGGCTAAATGCATTATTCGTGAAGTGCAGTGGCATCCGGTAAGCGGGGTGCCCTTGCACGTCGATTTGATGGGCGTTCGACTGACGGAAGAAGTCACGGTCGAGGTTCCGATTCTTCTCGTTGGCTCGGCTGCGGGCGTCAAGGACGGCGGAACTGTGCAACAAGTTTTGCGCACGCTTGAAATCAAATGCTTGCCGCTCGACATTCCGGAAACCATCAATGTGGATGTTAGTAACCTGAACATTCATGATGCAATTTATGTGCGGGATTTGAAATACGAGAAGATCGAAATTTTGAATGATCTTGAACAAATCGTAGTCTCCGTGCTGGCGCCGCGTCTGGAAGAAGCAGCGGCCCCGGCGCCTGCTGCAGAAACGGCTGAGCCGGAAGTCATTGAGCGCGGTAAGAAGGCTGAAGAAGAAAAAGAAGAAGCCGCGAAGAAATAAATTTCCGTTTTGCCAGGGATGCTCCTATGTCGGATAGATACCTGATCGCCGGCCTCGGCAACCCCGGCAAAGAATATGGAAGCACGCGGCATAACGTCGGTTTCATGGTGATTGATCACCTCGCCGAGCGCCTGCACGTTTCACTGCATGCCGGCAAAGGCGATTATCGGCTGTCCGACCCGGCCCCCATCCCCGGCGGGGCCGGAGAGATTGTCTTGCTCAAGCCGCTGACCTATATGAACAACAGCGGCGTGGCGGTGCGGGAAGTGGCGCAATACTTCAAGTTTGATTTGCGCCACATGTTGATCATACTCGACGATTTTCAATTGCCGTTCGGCACTCTGAGAATCCGCGCCAAGGGAAGTGATGGCGGGCAAAAAGGCTTGCGTTCGATTATTCAGCATCTCGGCACCAACGCCTTTGCGCGATTACGCTTGGGCATCGGCAACGAGTTGAATCAAGACGCCACGCATTTTGTGCTTTCACATTTTTCCAAGGCCGAGCGTCAGGCCTTGCCCGGTCTGGTGGAAAAGGCTGCCGATGCCGCACTTGACTTTTGCACGCACGGCGTTGCCTATGCGATGAATCATTATAATGTCAAAAGCGGCGATCTTTGACTAGAGAAAGCACGTCAAGATCGATGCGCACTAACTGATGTAATCCCCTCTCGGGCAGAAGCTCACGACCGTTCGGCCGATCATGAGATGGCCGTGTATCAACGTCAATAAAGCGGCCAACCGACGTGAGCAATGAACGCCCTTCCAGGCGATCATTTCCGCTTCTGATACGAGATTTATGACTAAACGTTGAACCAGCAAAATGGAGAGTTGACGTTGCATCTTTACGAAACCACCGTTGTGGTCGATTCGGCGTTGCGCGCCGAGGATCTCAAAGGATTCAGCGATCGCGTTGCAAGTTTTATCTCAAATAACGGCGGCGAAGTCGTCAAAATTGAAGAGTGGGGCAAGCGCCGCCTGGCCTTCGAGATCAAAAAGAAACAGTATGGACATTACCTGCATGTCCGCTTCACCGCGCCGGCCGCGATGGTTGCGCTCCTGGAAAAAGAATATCGCCTGAACGAATCCGTCTTGCGCTATTTGACCATTAAAATTGATCCCCGCGCCCTCAAAAAAGAAGAGCGCGATAGCCAGGAAAAAGCGGCGGCAGTAGCAGCAGATCACCAGCCCCCGGCCCTCCATGACAGTGATTTTTCTGGAGAGCCATTGTCGGAAGAGCTTAACGGGGTCGCCTAATTCTTAATCGATTTGCCCCTCTTGATGCCGGGAGTGAGTTCTATGGCAGAATTAAAAATGCCGGATATCAATTCGGTAATGATTGCAGGCAATCTCACGAGTGATCCTTCGTTTCGCAGAACGACGAATGGAACACCGGTGGCAAATTTTTATATCGCATCCAATCGCCGGTTTAAAGACAATACCGGGCAATGGCGCGAAAATGTTTGCTACGTCGGCGTGGTCGCATGGTACAAACTCGCGGAAAGCTGCGCGGAGAATCTTCACAAAAGCAGCGCGGTTTTGGTGGACGGCGAGTTGCAAAGCCGCATCTGGAAGAATGAGGACGGCACCACCCGCAATGTCGTCGAGATCAAAGCGCGGCGGATTCAATTTCTCAATCGCCGCAGCGAAGCGGCAGAAGCCACGGCTTCAGATGAGGAATTCGATAATGTGTCGATGGACGATCATGAAGAACCCGTTCGCAGCCATACCGAAGTTGTCGAGCCGGCGCCAGCTCCCGCGCCTCCGGCGCAAAAAAGTGAATTCAATTTTGGTTACGATAACCTCAAATTGTGAGTGAATATCCTATGTTGAAAAAACGTCGTATTTGCCGCTTCTGCGAAGAACGCGAAATCTATATCGACTATAAAGACGAAAAGCGGTTGATGCGTTTCGTCACTGAGCAAGGCAAGATCATTCCACGGCGAACCTCTGGCACCTGCGCCACGCATCAACGCATGCTGGTCACCGCGATCAAGCGCGCCCGCATTCTGGCGCTGATGCCCTTTGTTTATGATCAGGTTCGTTAATCTGTTTCGTGCACTCCATACTTAGGCGAGGATATAAAATCATGAAAGTGTTATTGCGGCAGGATTTTCCCACGCTTGGCGAGGCCGGAAAGGTCGTTTCGGTCAAAGACGGTTATGCGCGCAATTTTTTGATTCCGCGCGGCATTGCGTTTGAAGCCACGCCCAGCAAGCTGCACGTTTTTGAAGAAGAGAAGAAGCGCGGCGCCGCCATGAAACTGAGAGAGAAGAAATCCGCGGAAGTGCTGCGCGCCAAGATGGACGGCGTTTCCATCACAGCCGCGATGCCCGTCGGCGAAGACGATCGCATCTTCGGTTCGGTCACGAGTCAAGATATTGCGGATTTGCTCGCGGCGAAAGGGTATGAGGTCGATAAGCGTAAAATCACCCTGGAAGAGCCGATCCGCGCCCTGGGTATCTATGAGATACCTGTTAAGTTGCACAGCGAAGTTGACTGCAAAATTAAGTTGTGGGTCGTCAAACAATAAGCGCTCAAATGGATGTTGATATAAAAGTGGAGCATGCTCCACTTTTTTTGTTTATGCGCCTGGCGTTTTTCAGGGTTGACTTTTAACCGCGATCGCGTTAATTTGCCCGCGCGGTATCGAATTGTGCATGGCGTTTGGCGCCTGCAAGGCTGTTACTCTACTCGTGTAGTTGCGCGTTGCGTGAAACCTGATTGATTCACGATGGAATCGGCGCGCCGAAACGTTGCCACTCAGCATACTGAAAAGTTGGCTGAAGTTAGCGTTGGCCGTAAATGGTTCTCGGTGGTCACGCTACGTCAAGCACTGTGATTGGAGCCGACGCAATCATTCTGAGAGAAAACTAAATTTGCCGAATGCGTCACCGGGCGCGTTCTTCACGAATAGGGTCTTGACCGCCCTGCAGCTTTCACGCGCTTGGCCGAGCGCGGAAGCCGAGAGGACAGTTGATGCCCTATTTTTATTGCCGGTCTGGAAAAATGCAGCTTAGAGTGCTAAAAAGCAATTTCTTGGAAAATTATCGCATCAAGATCATCGTGGTCACGATTGCGACCGTGTTTTGGTTTGCCGTCGTGACGGAGAATGTCTACGAATATGATATGGATGTCCCGCTGGTGCTGGTCAACGTACCGCCGGGAAAAACGGTGATCGGTAAACTGCCGCAGCAGGCGCGTGTGCGTTTTGAAGGGCGGGGCAAAGCCCTGTTTGCTTTGTTGTTTCAGCGCGAAGCGCGGCTGGTGATTGATCTTACTGAAAGCAGCTCTTCCAAAACCGTGCAGGTGCAGCGCGATCATGTTCAAATTGGGCGCTGGGGATTGCCGATTACCGCAAAGCAAATTTTAGCCCCGCATGAGCTTAAGATTCAACTGACAAATCTGCTTACCAAAGAAGTGGCAATTGTTCCGGTCGCCGATCTCACCACGCTGCCGGGTTATGCTGTTGTGGGAAAAATTCAAGTCTCACCGGATTCCATAAAAATTTCCGGGCCCGAGGCGCTGGTCAGGCCGATTCGCGCAATTGCAACAACACAAGTGCAGGCGCGAAATTTACGGTCACGCTTTGTGCAAGAAGTCCCGTTACAGGATTTTCCGGATTCTTTGAATATTAACTTGTCGAGCCGGACGGCCACCGTGGCTGTTGATGTGCAAAAACTCATTGAAATAACTTTGCCGGAGATTCCGATTCGCGTCCGAAACGCGCCGCGCCATCTCATCGTGACGCCTCTGCCCTCAACCCTTTCGCTCACGCTGGAAGGCGGTGAACAGTTATTGCTCGGCCTTAAACGTGAGGACATAAACGCGACCATCGATTTTCAACAGGTGAAAGGTTTGCTCGATCACGAAGATTATGTCCCGATCATCAGCGTCCCGGAAGGCGTGAGCTATCGCAACGTCAAGCCGGCCACATTTAAACTTATGATGGAGCGCGGCAATCATGCGTCTGCTCGCAATTGAAACCTCGTGTGATGAAACCTCCGCAGCCGTGATGGAGGATGACCGTTTGTTGTCGAATGTCGTATCCTCACAAGAGATTCATCATCGCTATGGCGGTGTTGTGCCGGAGTTGGCCTCGCGCGCGCATCTGGAAGAAATTGCGCCGGTGGTGCAAACTGCGCTAGCTCGCGCGCAGCTAGCGCCGCAGCAGTTGGAAGCCCTTGCCGTCACCCGCGGCCCCGGTTTGGTGGGCTCGTTGTTGGTGGGCATCAATTTTGCCAAAGGGTTGGCGCTTGATCTCGGCATCCCGCTGTTGGGCATCAATCATCTTGAAGGCCATCTTGTTTCGAACAACATTTCATCGGATGGGCCGGAGCCGCCGTTTCTCGTGCTGATTGTCTCCGGCGGACACAGCATTCTCGCGCTAGTGGAAAGTTGGACGAGCTATCGCATCCTGGGCGAAACCCAGGACGATGCCGCAGGCGAAGCATTCGATAAAGTCGCGCGCATCCTCGGCCTGCCCTACCCCGGCGGACCGCAAATCGAAAAACTCGCGCTCACCGGCAATTCTGCCGCAATTGATTTTCCTGTGGCTCGCCTGAAAGATGCGCCATTTGATTTTAGCTTTAGCGGACTTAAAACCGCTGTTTTGTATCACGTGCAGAAATTGGGCAAGCATGGCGCAAATAATGCCGGCCAAGCAGATATTGCCGCCTCGTTTCAGCAGGCTTTGATCACAGCCTTGGTTGAAACCACCGCGCGTGGCCTTGAACGTTTTCCGGTTAAGGCTGTCGCATTAGCCGGCGGTGTCGCCTGCAATAAAGCGTTGCGCGCGGCGATGACCGAACTGGGTCGGCAGCGCGGCTGTCGGGTGTTTTATCCGCCGCCGATGTACTGCACGGACAACGCCGCCATGATCGCACGAGCAGCCATGTTTTATTTTGCCCATCACCCTTCCGCGCCTGCGGATTCTAAACAAGATCTCTCACCGAACCCGGGCCTGAAATTGACCGCAACCTCATGAATCTCGATTTAAAGTTTGCCGCACCGGCTTTCTACCCTCTCCTCCTTGTGGTATTGGGAATTGCGTTTACGCTTTTCGTTTATCGCACCACCACCCCGCGCGTATCGACCCTGCTACGGCGAGTCTTGGCAATTCTGCGCACGATCGCGCTTGCCGCTGCGTTGTTGCTCTTATTCGAGCCAACACTGAGTTTGGCTGTGAAGCAATCGCAAAAATCGGCGGTCGCGATTCTGCTCGATCGTTCTGCCAGCATGACATTGTCGGATTCCGCACGAAGCCGCGCCGACCTCGCCAAGCAAGCACTCTCGCGCCCGTGGCTGGAGCAGTTGCGTGAGCAGGCCGAGGTGTTTTTGTATTCATTCGGCGATACCTTGCAAACACTCGCTTTTGATTCGATTGCCGGGTTGAAGTTTGAGGGCGACGGCAGCAACCTGGCCAGTGCTTTGACGACAGTGAAACAACGGCTTGCTCATCGCGAATATCGAGCCGCAATTTTGTTGAGTGATGGCGCATACAATATCGGCAGCAATCCCAGCCGGGTGGCGGAAAGCTACGGCCTGCCCATCATCACGACAAAAATCGGCGCGCGCCGTGACGCGCGTGACGCGCTGATTTCGGAAGTGGTTACTAATGAAATCGCATATGCTGATACGAAACTGCCTGTGGAGATTTCAGTTTCAGCATCGGGTTTGGCCGGACAGCCGGCGCGTTTGCGCGTTTATGAAGGCGAGCAGGAAGTGGCAACGCAGACTCTCGTGTTACCCTCCGATAACACCCAGGTCACCGCTTCGGTTTCATTATTGCCGCAGCGGGTCGGGTTGACACGATACACGGCGAGCCTGGACAACTTCGAAGGCGAGTTGACCACGGAGAACAATCGCCGCGCATTTTATGTGCGGGTTTTGAAGAGCAAACTCAATGTCTGGATTTTTGCAGGCGCGCCTTCGGCAGATTTTGCGTTTCTGCAGCGCACCATTGCCCATGACCCCAATTTTCAAGTGCGCGGGTTTGTGCAACGTCCAGGCGGGAGTATTTATGCCGTTGCAGCGCAGGCATTGCCCGCATTTCGCCGGGCGGAGGACTGGCAGCAAGTGGATGCCATCGTGTTAATTGATTTTCCGCGGCGTGACAGCGACCGCAGCCTGCTTGAGATGCTAAGCAAACAGTTGGGAGAAAACGCCAAGCCGTTGTTCTATTTGCACGGCCCTGGCGTTGATTTGAATTTGCTCGGACAACTGCGCGGCGTTTTGCCGCTTACCGCGCTGCCGAACGCGATGAGCGAACAAATGCTAGCGGTACAATTCACCCCGGCTGGCCTTGCGCATCCCGTGACGCGCGCATTAACCAATCGTTTCGCAAAATCGGCCAGCGGACAGGCCACGGCACTCAGCACCGATGAATTGCCGCCGTTATTTTCGAATGTTTATAACCTGAAGCCCTCGCCGAACGCGGAGACACTTGCCGGCGCAGGAAATCGCTGGGAGCCGCTCTGGCTCGCGCAGAAGAGTGCCAATCGCAAAACTCTCGCCATTTTTACTTACAGCATTTGGCGCTGGAAAAGTCTATTGGAAGCAGTGGGGAAAAACACCGAGGCCTATGAAAGCATGATGACTGGCCTGGTGCGGTGGCTGGTGACAAAAGAAGATGCCAAGCTCGTACGCTTTGAGAGCAACAAAGAAATCTATCGCGGCGGCGAACAGATTGAGTTGCTGGCACAGGTATATCATGAAGATTATCGACCCGTCGAAGGCGCGCAAGTGAAGGCGCAGTTGACCGGGCCACAATTCAATCAAGAAATCATCCTGCAAGATGCCGGTAGCGGCCTTTATCGCGCGCGCTTGCAAGTTCTGAGCGGCGGAGAATACGTTTACAAGGGTACTGCCGAAGCGGGTGAGAGAACACTTGGCGAAGATAGCGGCCGTTTCTCGGTCGAGCCGTTTAGTTTGGAGTTTCTAGACACGCGCTACAACGAACCGTTGTTGCGACAGATGGCGCAACTCACCGGCGGTGCATATGTCGCGCCGGATAGTTTGGGCGACTATCTTTCCCGCCTGCCCTTGCAACCCGCCACCAAAGTCGAATCCTACAACCTCGCGCTGTGGGGCCGGCCTTCGGTGTTGGTCATTCTGCTGCTCACCCTGGGGCTGGAATGGTTTATCCGCAGACGGCAGGGGATGTTGTGATTGAAACTATACGAATGTTTCAAAACTTTCACTTTCAAGCACGCTCTTGCGGACAAAGCTATTGTAAATCACGCCGGTAATGAGCCCGAAAAGAAAGCCGTAAACGAAACTGAAGACCACCCCCACGGAAACGACCGTAAAGGAATTCTGCAAATCCATCCCGGGATAGATAAGCTCGAACAACTGCAAGACCGCGCTCTGCCCGGAAAAGAGCACGATGAGTGACATGAGCAGGAACATGAGCGCCCATGCCAGCCCGAGGGCCGCTCCAAGTTTGACACTGTCGAAGAGTCCCGATCGCAGCAATGCTCTTTCAGAATAAAATATGTCGGTTGCCGGCGGCCCGCCCTTGGAATCCGCATCAGATAAAAGCAAGATGTTTTCTTGATTGGAGCCATTCATTTTTCGCCTCCTTAAATAAATTTAGAATTCAAGATTGAGATGCCAGGTTGCCATGTCGACAAAAAGTTTAGCGATAATCACCAATCAAAGTAAACGCGGCCCATGCGTGAGGGTAAGGAAGATTGTGGGTCACGTTTCTCTTGGTCATTTTCATTATTGTTTTTTGTTGAGCTTCGCGTAAGGCCTGGGCCTTAGTCATTTTCTGATTAATCCAGTTGTCGTAAAACAAAGTCATAATTTCTTTGGTATACTTATCAACAACATCCCATTGTGTTGTCATGATCGAACTCGTTCCCGCCTTCATGAAAGCATGGGTAAATCCCACGACCCCTTCTCCCCGAAAAAAACGCCCGCCGGATGTATGGCACGCTGAAAGCGTAACAAGTTGAGCCTCGGAAAGATTGAGCTCGTAAACTTCATAAGCGGTTAACCTGCCATCGTTACCCCGACGTGATTCTTGGTGATTCTGTAACGTTTCACCGTTCTCCCGGCCAACAACAAGATAAGAAGCCGCTGGGCTTTTGTTATTAATGAAAGCATGAGTGGCAAAATGAAGCACATTGAACTTCTTGTGCATGCTTTGTAAAACTTGATCTTCGTGTATTTCTGCGCCAATCAGAGTGTCAGGATGGTAGAACCTGCTCGAAATTTCTCTCACCTCTGCCTGTGCATACTTTAGGTCACCGACGGGATTCCCAACGGCGAAAAACTTCAACTGGTTCTTGGAAATCAGGGGTTTCGCACGATCAAGACCATGCCTCAGGATAGTGGCGCTTGGGGCATACGCAATAGCGTACTGCTCTACCAAGAATTTTTCTGCGCCGTTATCTGATGCCACCAAAGCCGCAAAGGGTAAGCTGTATAAGATGTCATCGGGAATAAAGTAAACCTGTTTGCCAGCCAAAAACTGGCTTTGGAACGGTTCAATCAATGTTGTATAAAGTCTCTTGGCGGATCTCCGAAAATTTTCGTAAGACTCCGGATCAGTTTTCTCAATGGTCTCCCTTAAGCCAAGCACCTCCTGGCGCAATTCCTGACGGGAAACTGGTATATCGATTGCCGTGAACGACTGATGGTCGATGACAAAGGCAACAAGATGATCACTTGTGACGCGATATTCTATTACGATAATGTTTTCATCTAGGAAGCTTTGAATTTCTTTGAGAGACAACGGAAGAAGACTTTTTGCCGGGCGCGATTTCGTGGCATGTTCTTTCTCGAGAAAAATATCAAGGAATGCTCGCGCTCGCGCTCGCTCGGAATAGGCAAATGCTGCTTCGTCATTACCTTGTCTGCGCTGCAAAATGATCATCTCGTCAAACAGATTTTGAATCGTTGCAAAGTAGCTGATTCTATCATCGCTCTGCGCATGGATTCTGGTCGTTTCTGCCATTCTGATGGCGCGTGCAAAAAACTGCTCCGCGGAAGCGAATTCATTTTTGTCGCGATATACAAGCCCGGCGCCGTAAAGCGCGTTTATTTGATGCAACGGATCTTCAAGTGAATCAGCAACAGCAATGGCCTCACGAAAATGTTCAAGCGCTTTTTCAGGATTGTTCATTTCTCTTGATGCGTTTCCCGCACGGACAACAGCGGCAGCAATGCCTTCTTTGAAACCGATCGTTTTGAAAGCGAATATAGCGTGCTGGTACCGTTCCAAAGCTGCGCTCCAATTGTCTTGTTCACCCTCAATATCTCCGATACTGAGCAGAATCTCCGCTTCCAGACGCTGCGGTTTAAACGAATTGTCAATCTCTGCATTCTTCTTGATTTTCTCCAACGCGTCTTTAAAGTGTTCTTGTGCCTGCTTTAGGCTGTCTTCGTCTCTGTAAACATCCCCGACATTCTTGAGTGTGCGGGCAACATCATAGGGATTCCCTTGTGCCTTGTCGATTGCGAGTGCGCTCCACAGAGCATCGAAAGATCGTTCATAATCACCCAAAATACGATAGAGTATTCCGAGGTTGTTCAAGACAGCCGCTTTGTTGGGACCATCTTTTTGCTTTTCAGCAATTGCCAAAGCCTCATAATAATCCTTTTTGGCCCTGCCATAATCTCCCATATTTTTAAACAAGTGGCCGCGGTCATTAAGTACTCTGAGCTCCTCAGCACGATAGTTTAGCTCTGAACTCAGTTCCAGGGCGCGATTGAAAAAATCCAGTGCTTCGGAGAAATGCCCCAAGCGATTCGATACAATGCCAATTCTTCCAAGCAGCTGTAATTCACCATGTTTGTTGCCTAAATTGCGATGAATTGCCAATGCACGCTCAAAACAGTCCAGCGCTTTTCGAACCTCGCCGGACTCAATGTGGATTTGCCCGATATTGTATAGCGCGCCGGCTTCGCGGTGGAGATAGCCTGTCCGGCGTACGATTTCGAGCAGCTCCTCACCAATTTTGAGAGCATCTTCATATGCGCCTTTTTGATATAAAGCATACTGCCACATCAAAAGATTATCCGCCGTTCGTTTCTCATCGCCGATCTGACGGCTCAGACGCAGTGATTTTTTAAAATAGTACACGGCCGAATCACTTTGTGAAAAACTGGCCATGCCCTTGTTGAAGAAATAATCAGCTTCGAGTTTGCGGCGCAGTTGTGCGGTTGTAAGGTTGTTGCTGAAATGGAATTCGTTCATCAAAAAACCGTCAGCGAGACTATCCCGATAGACTTGTGCGATTGCGGCCGCGATCGCAAGATTCTCGCTGGCCTTGTCGGCCTCTGGCTTGAGCTTGGAAAAAAGCGCGTGCTGCAGCAGTTTTTGAAAAATCCCGCGAAATTGAAACCGCTGGTTTAAGATCACAGCAGCGGCCTGTTGGGGCCCGGTTTTCTGGCAATGCGAGGCAAATTCGTTCAGCCGTTCTTCTTCCTGAGCCGTGAGCGTACTTCGGCCCAACTCTTTCTCAAGCTGACCCATTGGCACACTGTCAGATGCGAAGAAGGGAAAAGACCATACTAAGACAGCGAGAATACCCAAAATGGCTATGCCCGGGTAAACGAATTTAGCGAGGCTTCGCATTTTTCTGATCTCTTCTCAAAACCATCCGAAATACCTTTGAAATCCAGTTCTGAATGAATTCCCAAACACCTTTTAAGGACGGGCCATGATAATGTCTGGTAAGCGCCTTTTTTTGCCCCTCTATCCAAGACCGATAGATTTTGTCATAATTAGGCATAAACGAAGTTGGAGATTTCGGATCGCGAAACGACAGAATTTGCCTCACCAGCATATCTTTGTCGGTGGTTTCAAAGCCTCGGGAATAGTAGACGAGATAATACAATTGCGTCAACAAGGCTTCATATTCAATCAGCTTCTTTGGGGTTAATCCTCTATCACGATGCAGGGGATCCCTCAAAAGGGCTCCTCGTAATTTTGGGTGTAGGGGCGTCATAAATCTCTCCACATAAATTTGTTCGAGAGCGTTGGCGCTACGATCGGTTTAATTTTGCCAACAAACGATCATACATGAAATCGAAGATCAATTTGTCCCAGCGAAATTCGTAATAAGCGATGTCCATGACACACGAGCAGCCAATGTCGATGCGTTCCGGCACATAGGAGGTCCAGCTTGAATCCTTGTCGCTGCGATAGCGATCGGAATAATACTCTACCAATTCATTATCGTATCGGTATTTGGCGAAAACATCGATGATGGCCTCGTTGGGAGCGGTACGATCTCTGCGGTTGATCATATTGCCTCGCAACAAGATTTCAGATTTGGGGTGATACTTGTCGACATACTCATCGACGATGGCGCCGTTTTCCAATGAAGACATGGCATGCGCGAATTCATGTACGGGCGTCTTCAGCCGTTCATCCCACGCGGAAATTGCAGCAACGCCGGGAAGTTCGGCCTGCGCCGCATGTTTCTTGGTTGTGAAAGCTGTGAGGTTCGGCGAGAAGGTCAGTTCAAAATTCCGGTCGCCCTCATTGAAACGATCCTGGGTGAAGCGCGCCGAAGAGCGGGTCAGATAATCGGAGGCGGAAACGACGAAAACTATGTCCACATTTTGATGCTTGTCCGCCGGTTCCACGGTTTTCGTCACGAATTCCCGGATCACTGCAACCTCGGCCAGAGGCGCGAGAATTTCAATCCCGGCAGCAACCTCTTCACACAGCGCTGTTTCTTCATCTTGGAAGATTGCCAGCAGTCTGAGCCGTGGAAAAATTTCCGGCAATCTCAAAAGCTCGTTATTGACAAAGCTTTTGAGGCAGCGCGTGACCACTCTGAAAAACAATTCCTGATTGTCGATGATGGGATCACGCTCAAGAGTCTTGTCTTCCTTCAGGATGCGAGGATTGGCGACAAAAACGATCGTGTAGGGATTTGATCCGCTCCCTTTCTGAATCACATGATTGGATTGCAGTGTGAAAACGGCCTCTTCGACGGCACGGACTTTTTTCCTGGTCAGCCGGGTGTAAATCCAGCCGATCAAATACCCGAATATGAAGCCATGAATAAATCCCCACAACGCGCCCCAAATCACGCCCAACACCGTAAGCTGGTAACCAGGATAAATAGCATCAAAGAAATCGACCAGCTTGCTTGGCTCTTTGCTGAGAATGGCAATCCATGTTTTGACAAATACCAGGAATGCCCAAAAGTATCCCAATGCCAAGCCCAACAGTTTGGGACGGAGAATGCTGACTTTCGATGAAACGGTTGCTCTCATGAATCATCCTCTCGGTCAATCGCCTCTCGTGTTGAGGAATTATTTGATTTCACGCTTTCTGCGCAATGTTGACATCATTGCCCTCGAAGAGTCGCCAACTGATCTCGCGCGACGCTTGCCCACGTTGAAGTCGAATCAATCTGCAAATATCTTTCCCAGGCATTCTCCGCCTGCGCAAGCTTCCCCTGTTTTTGATAAAGTGTCGCAAGATTGTATTGTGCTTCTGCGAATTGAGGGCTCTGCTGCAGGGCCGCGGTGAATTTGCCCAGCGCGTCTTCATATTGCAATTTATGCCATGCCAAAACACCAAGATCATTCAGGATGCTGGCATCGCTTGGCGCCAAAACACTGGCCCGATGATAGTGTTCCTGGGCTTTCTGCAAATCGTGCTCGGCGAGCAAATAATAAGTTCCCAAATATTGATGCGTCCTGGGATTGTCCTCTTTAACAGCGAGAGCAGATTGCAACTTTTGGAGCACCGGTTGATTTTGAGAAACGCGCTCTTGATTTCGAACTATTTTAAATTCATCATAGTTGAATCTTCCCGCGGGACGAAGTTGTTCCGCACTGTCGAAATTGATGCCCGCCGTAAGCTCGGCAAAAGCCTGTTCCGTCAAATGATTGCTCCGCCATTTATCAAATTGCGGCATGCCGATGAATATTCCGAGGAAGACTGCTGCTGCCGCAACCAGAATCGGTCTCCAATAAGATGGAATGTTCGGCGCTTTCGGCACGAAAGGTTTGGGCAAATCCGCCAGAGGTTTTGGCTGCACTTTTGCCGTTTCGGCTTCTGGAAACAGCCGTTCCAATTGTTTTTGAGGATTTGGAACATAAATTTTCTCAAACTCCGCCACCTCCTCCTCGGTTGGCGGGTTAAGCGAATATTTCATGGCGGAGGAGAACAAATCAAAGCAATCGCGGCAGGAATCGATATGGACCTGCACATTCTCTGCTTCATTTTCACTGAGGGTGCCTTCCAGAAATCTC
Organism: uncultured Cytophagia bacterium; assembly: GCA_964457925.1. Classification (GTDB taxonomy): domain Bacteria; phylum Zhuqueibacterota; class Zhuqueibacteria; order Zhuqueibacterales; family Zhuqueibacteraceae; genus Coneutiohabitans. The sequence goes on along the minus strand of CAYWGH010000033.1, from coordinate 42,903 downwards.
AGAATTTGGGCCTCCTGAAGATGGCTTTCTGAGAAATTGCGGCCCTCGCGCTTGGTTTCTGGCGTAACGGTTGACATAATGTAACTTCCTTCCTCATAAAACAGGTGACTCGTGGTTTGTTCCGTGTTCTGGACACCCAGAATTCATTTTCCATCATCCTGTTCTTATGGACACGAAATCACCTGAAAAGTCTCTAAAAAATTTCGATGATATTAGTTTTGACGGCGCAGGCATTCGCGCACTTTTTCGGACAGCGTTTTGAGCAAGCCGTAGATTCGCTTATCCGACAGCCCGATTTGCCGAATTTGGGCGATTTGCTCCGCGGAAAAATCTTCATAAAAATATAATTTGAAGAGAAGTTTGTCCCGCTGAGCGTGGCGCTTGTCACCTAGAATTTTTTCCAGACAGTAGCCCACCGCATCTTCCAACTCCAGGCGCTTCACCTCGTCATCCCAATTTCCCGCTGGCAGAATTTCGGCGAGATTGAGGCCGCGGCCTTCGCTGTCAGGATAGAGCGGTTGATCGAGTGCGAGGCCTTTTTCCGCAGGCGGGCGCTTTTGGGCATGATCGTTGCGCCAGGCGTTACGCACAACGTTTGCCGCTATCGTTTCGAGATAAGTAAAAATCGAGTTGGTGTGTTGTCCCTCGAATTCCTTCAGCCGGTGGCCATTTTTTTCTTTTAATTTTAGATAGACGTCCTGAGCCAGGTCTTCTGTTTGCGCCACCCCGTGGTAGCGCATGCGTTTACACATTACGAAAATCGTGCGTTGAATGTGTTTATCATAACGTTTAATGAATTCACTCCATAGCCTTTCCTCACCCGGTGCATGCGCGAGCTGCTTGATGAGTTCGTTGTGTGTCAGGTTTCTGAAATCTTTGTTTTGAAATAAGCGTTGTTCGGAGTCGTTTCCGGGAAGAATGTAGGACATGTGGCAGCTCGTTGTCAGAATTTTTTCCGCTCGTGCAGCAACGTTGGTGCTCGCCGGCGGCCGAAAACCGAAGATAGATTGATTGATCGAACATGGCTCAAGCCCCCAATTGCACCATCCTCGTTCGTCCTAAGCCGGTTGTCGCCTTGGATGGTTGCTGTGCTGTCCTTTCAGGAGTATTCGATGGTGTGAAAATCCGGGTAGATCGTGCGCTGAGTTTTGTGACGGCTGCAAATCAATAATCAGGCCGCGACAAGCTCAACCTTCGACAAGCTCAGGCTGCGATGAAATAGAAATCTTTAACATGGTCTAATTGCAACGGCAGGATGAATTGTGTTTCGCGCGCCAGCGATCAAATAATTGAAAAATTATACATGTTAATTGATCAAATGTCAATACCTTAATTTGCGAACTTGAGTTTCGAATTTAACCTGAGTTTTGAATTTAAGGCGACAACACAAGCTCTTTGCACCGGTGATTTTCTCTCTCGGAAGGAACCGCATGCCCCCCCAAACATGTTGTCCTAAAAATGACAGCAAATCAAAAGGTCTATCTGGCATCTGGATTTTCACTTGCATTTGTCCGGCAGAGGATTAAATTCCACCTGTGTTTTGAAGGAAAGCCCAATATGCTGCCGGGCGTCATGAGTGGCGCTCAAATGGCCGTTGAAATACGGTTATAACAGCATCAATGCGATCGTTGGCATTGCAGTACAACGGTCACGAAGAATTTGTCACATATCTCTACAAAAAATCATAAACATCAAAAATCGCATTTTCGAGGAGGTTTCATTGGATACGCCCAAACAAAAAGCCTTGCACATCATAACGCAAATGAGCGACGGCTCGTCGTGGCAGGACATTTTCGATACATTACAAAAAGAAAAAAGCGCCCGTCATACGAATAATGACAACGTCGATTGGGATCGTCTGGTGAGGCAGGTGCGCACCGTTTTGTACGATGAGTTTCCGGACGCGAAAACACTGAAGCTGGACGTGGATCATGAAGGGCAACATGTATCCGGCTTCATCGTGGCACAAGATTTTGAAGGCATGGAAGATGCCGATCGCCAGGATCGTGTATGGGATGCTTTGGAAAAAGGGCTTTCCGTTGACGAGCAAAGCCGCATTCTAAGCGTTATTGCATTGACACCCACCGAGGGCGTCGCGCAAGGCGTGTCCTCATAAGCCGCATGTGATTTTGCCCTCGCTGCAGCCGGAAGCAAATTGATTGTGAAATGAGCAAGGCCCCAGGGCATTCGCCTGCGGCCTTTTTTATTCCCGAACCGTCGCGACTCTCACACTGCCGAGGGCCACAAGACTAATTTTCCACTCTCAGTCTCAAAACCATTTTTTAGAAATGCTTCAGAACGTTTGTTCGTTGCAGCATCTTCGCTGTTGATTTGCTGTATTTCGATGCGTGAACGTGAACGCAGAGCCGCCGGCATTTGCAACCAGGATTTAATCATGTCGATTAATGCCGCATTTATTTCATCAGTCCATTTTTCTCCCAACCACAAACGGCTGGCAAAATTTTCGCAATAGGCCACCGGTTCTTCATTCCAAAACAACAAGTGATTCGAAGCGGCGCGCGTAACGGCAATTTTATTTCCGTTGATATCATTGAAATCCCAGTCAACCACACCGCCGAAGGGCAATGCCGGATCAATCGTGCTCAGGCACAATGGCGGTGTTGTTGGAGGCTGAGGTTCCGTTTGCAATTTTTGCAGCAATTCAATCGCTTCCGGCAGCGCGAATTGCACGCCGGACAGCCCGGCAATGAAATAGCCGCGGCGAATTTCGCCCTGCCATTCCAGGCGTTTGAGCACGTGAAAAAGTTGTGGCCAGGGCAGCAAGCCGCTTTCGCGGCGATACCATTCTTTCACCAGAATGCCGTAACGCTGCAGCAATAGCCGCGCTTGGCGTTCTGCCCGTTCTTGGGAGCTGCTTTCTTTTCCCATGACGCCGAAGGAGTTGGTGAGGAACCAGCGCCCCTCGGTTTGCGTCAACGCAACCCGCTCGCGTATTGCGCGGCGAAACGTGGGCTGGTAGCGGCGTTGGCGATCGCGCCCTGACCATGCCGGCCGCGGTATGCTCTCAGCGTGCGGCATTGAACTCGCTTCAGATTGACTAGATGAAGGTTGCAAACGCAGCAAGAATGCAGGATAGTTATCGCAGCTCACCAGACCCGCATGTGCCAGGCTGGCAAGGCCGTTTTCGATTTGGGTGGCGGAGAGATTGGCGCCGATCATGAGATCGCGCGTCAAGCTCGCGCCATTCTCTCGCAGAAATGCATAAACGACTTTTGCGGATTCGTCGAGCCGTTCGGCCGCCGCCGCCAGTTCTGCTTTCGTAAAAAAGATGTTGCCCTCGCCGCGCAAGATAAAACTGAGGTAGGGGCGGCTATCTTCGCTGGTGCGCTGCGCCAGCGCGATGATTTCACCGCGCGTCACTTTATTATGAAAATCTTGCAACGTTGTGATGAATTGTTCCCTCCCCACGCGGCTGCGCAGAATTTCACGTTCAAATACTCTCAGCGGGAATTGATAGCCGCGATAGCGTTTGAGCAATTCCTCCAATGGTTGCCCGGACAGTCCGAGCTTGTGCCAACACAGCAAGAAACGATAAAACGTCGCGCGATCTGCGGGCGCGAGCGCCTCCCGCCGCAACACAATGGCGCGGCGATAAAGTTCGGCGAAATTATGGCGATCACACCACTGCTCGTCGCGGCTGCCCATCACGAGCCGGCCACGCACGACTTCACGCCGGGCGTGCAACTCCGCAAGCGCCGATTGCAGGAGATCAGGCGGGATGTTTGTCTGTTGCAAATCAGCGAGCGTTAAGGGTCCATTGGCTCGTAGAATCTGCTGCAAGATTTTTTTTGCATGTTGTGCAGTGAACGGCTCAGAGAAAAGCCCGGCCTCCGTCGCAGCGATCCAACCCACAAACCGGCCTTGCAGATGCATGATGCGCTTTTCTTGCGCTAACTTTTGCAACCAATCCGAGCTCTCGCCCTGGCTGCGCCGTCGCAATTCCTCCTCCGCAATCGGGCCAAGCTTTTCAATGATTACGAACAAGTCTTCCTGAGATTTTGCCCGGGTTTCAGGCGCCAAGCATTGCCAGCGTGCTTGCGCGACTGTGACGATCTCCGGGGTTACGAGGGCAGGAATCGTTTCGCGCGCCAGAATTTCCGCAAGCAGCGCGCTGCTCACGTCCGCCGCCTGGCCGGGGGCGCGATTGCGATCGTATTCGTATAAATTTTCTGCCGTCAAACGAAACATCAAGCCGGAGGCCATGGGCGAAGGAAAGGCGGTTTCGACGACATGCAGCTTGATTTCCGCTGCCTGTACGCGCATCAGCACCTCGCGCAGAGCAGGCAGATCAAAAACTTCCTGCAAACAATCGCGATACGTTTCAATGAGAATGGGGAAATCTTGAAACTGCCGCACCACCTGCAACAAATCCGCTGCGCGCAGCCGTTGCAGCCACAGGGGAATGCGTTTACCGGCGCGCGAGCGTGGTAACAACAAAGCGCGCGCCGCATTGTAGCGAAAATGCGTCGCAAACAATGCGCTCGTGCTCAACGCTTCCAACAGATGATGCTCAACTTCGTCTGCAGGCAGGTGCAGCAGTTTTTCAATGGGAATCTGCCCGGCGGCATCGAACAAACGCATGACCATGCCATCATCATTATAGCTGAATTGCACCTCGGCGCCATAGCGTTTCTCAATCGCGCGGCTTAACGCGATGGCCCAGGCGCCGTTGACGCGACTGCCGAAAATGGCATGCACGACCAGGTGTGGCTCTTCCGCGTGATCGCGAAACCACTCAGCCACGATTTGTTTATCATGCGGCACGGCTTCGGTGAAATTGCGCTGGCGTTGCAAATAGTCCGCAAGATTCTTGGCAATGGCTTCATCGCTGTGTCCGTGTTGCATGAGCCAGGCCGGCCCCGCGCCGCGCTCGATCTGCTCCAACAATTCGCGGCGAAATGCGCCGACTTTCAGGCTGGTGGCATAATCGCGATACAAGCTATCACCCTTCCAGAACGGCGGGCGCGGCTTGTTCGCGCGCACCGGAGCAACAATGATGCGGTCGCGCCCAATCTCCTCAATGCGCCACTCGTTGCTGCCGAGATAAAACACATCACCCACATGCGATTCGAACACGAACTCTTCCTCCATTTCACCCAGCTTGGTGTTGCTATCCGCAAGGTGAACGGCAAAATAGCCGCGATCAGGAATTGTTCCGGCGTTCATCACGGTGAGCAGGCGCGCGCCGCGGCGGGCGATGAGGCGGTCGTTGATGCGATCCCATGTGAGGCGCGGCTGCAAGGCGCGCATCGTGGTGTCGGCAAAACGCCCGGCCAGCATCTCCAGCACACTGTCGAACATCATTAGCGAAAGATTGCGGTAGCAATAACTTTGTTGCACAAGTTTGAAAAGATCAAGCCGTGACCATTCCTGCACGGCGACTTCAGCGAGGATTTGCTGGCTGAGCACATCGAGGCAATTCTCCGGCACGATGGTTTCTTCAATGTCGCTTGCGAGCATGCAGCGCGTCATCGCGACTGCATCGTCCAAATCCCCGGGATAAAGCGGAATGAGCCGGCCTTTGCTGGTGGCGCTGAGCAAGTGGCCGCTGCGGCCGACGCGTTGCAGGGCTGCAGAAACCGTGCGCGGCGATTCGAGCTGCACCACCAGATCGATGCTGCCGATGTCGATGCCGAGTTCGAGTGAAGCCGTGGCGATCACCGCGGGAATCTCACCGGCTTTCAACCGAGCTTCGATTTCGTAGCGCCGCTCGCGCGCCAGGCTGCCGTGATGGGCGAGCGCAATTTCCGCCTCGGGATCGCCGCTGGCAGCGTGATGCTTTTCATTCAACAAGCGCGCAATGCGTTCCGCCTGAGCTCGCATGTTGACGAATGCCAGCGTGGTGCGATGGCTTTGAATCAGCTCGTAAAGCTTGTCGATCACCGCGTGCCAGACAGTGGCTTCGGGCAGATCTCCGAAATGCTCCACCGGTGAGATCACCTGCAAATCCATCGCTTTGCGCTGGCCGCAATCGACGATTGTAACAGGACGCGGCGATGGTTGATGGCGGCCCTCGCCAAAACATTGCCCTCCAAGAAACGCCGCAATGCGTTCGAGCGGTTTTTGTGTTGCCGAGAGCCCGATGCGCACCGGCTCTTTTTGACAAACATGCATCAAGCGTTCGAGTGAAAGGCTGAGATGCACACCGCGCTTGTTGTTGCTGATGGCATGAATTTCATCAACGATAAGATAGCGCAAGCCGCGAAACACTTCGCGGCCCTGCCGCGAAGTGAGCAACAGGAAGAGAGACTCGGGAGTCGTGATCAAAATGTGTGGCGGCCGTCTAAGCATGGCCTGGCGTTCGTTCGGCGGCGTGTCGCCGGTGCGCACAAGCGCGTGGATCGCCGGCGGCGTGAGATTCATCGCGTTTGCGGCGGCTTTGATGCCGTGCAACGGCTCTTGCAAATTGCGGTGAATGTCGTTGTTCAGCGCTTTGAGCGGCGAGATGTAAAGCGTGTGAATCCCGCCGGCATTGCGGCTGAACTCTTTCGCGTCAGTCTGCACACCGCGGCGAAAGAGATCATCAATACACCACAAAAATGCGGCAAGTGTTTTGCCCGAGCCGGTGGGCGCGAGAATAAGGGTGTGTTGACCGGCGGCAATCACCGGCCAGCCCTGCGCCTGCGGCGGACTCGGCGCAGTGAAGTTGTCGCTGAACCATTTTTCAACAACCGGATGAAACGAAATCGTTGCGAGCATGGCGTTTTGTTTGTGGGTGAAATTGCCAGCAAATCATAGCCGTTCGGGTGTTTTACCTTTGCGGTGTTTGCGGTTGAGCATCATATTGACGCATCAGATCAAAATATGCGAACGGCGCAGTGCTGAAAATATAAACCAGAGCGATGATTTCAAAGGTGAAACTGCGATTTGAAGTGAACTCGGGCTTGCTTTTAAAAGGGAATTGCGTATCTTTGTGCCATTTCAAAGGCGTAAATTATACACTCGAAACGCGAATTATGCTGCCAACTCTGCAAAAACGTTTCTCAGCTTTGGAAAATGTCCGCGTGCAGCTTCTCAAGCAATTAGAACCTCTTAACGAGTCGCAGCTCGCTTTCAAGTCTGCACCAGAAACTTGGTCGATTCTTGACGTAGTCGAGCATCTCATTCTCGTGGAACGCGCGTCGCTGTCTTACCTTCACAAAAAGCGCAGCGATTTGGCCTCGCTCAAGAAACTTGGGCGAGTTGCCCCTGTTTGGCGTTGCTTTCTTCTGGCCTGTGCGCTGCGCTCGCCGCTGAAATTCAAAGCGCCGGTTAAGTCCGTCATACCAAACTCCGGGCAAAGTTTGCGCGAGCTGCAAACCGTGTGGGATGATTTGCGCCAACAATGGCGCACGACACTGGAAAGTATTACGCCCGACATGATGCGCTTGCCGCTCAGCGGCCATCCGGTTGCCGGGCGCTTCACCGCCGCGCAGGGGCTGTTTTGGATGGCTGAACATCTGCGGCATCATCTCAAACAAATTGTTAGAATTCAAAAAGCAAGCAGGCAGCCCTTATGACGCCGACGAATGACGTGATTCAAGCATTGCGCGAGGCGGTGAGGCAATCGCCCGATAATGTTTCCTTGCGCATGCATTTGGCGGATACGCTCCTGGATAACGACCGGCCCGGCGAAGCTGAAAAGGAATATCGCGCCGCGCTGGCGCTCTCTCCCGAAAATCTTATGCTAAAGATCGGCCTGGCGTGCGCGTTTTTTGAGCAAGGCAAAATTTCGGAATCCTTGGTAATTATTGAAGACATTCTGAAAAATCCCATGGCGCCCGTGCGCGCCCACATATTGCACGCCCGTCTTCTATTGACTGCTGGTGAAATGACAGAGGCCGCCGCCGCCTATCGTCGCGCCCTCGAGCTGGATGCCACGCTGGCAGATGCCAAGCTTGCCGAACGGCTTGGCCCTTATCTCAAATCTGAACCGATGAGAAAAAACGGTGAGCGCGATCGTCTACCGGCCGGCGATCTGCCGGAATCTCCGGATACCACGCTCGAACGCCCGGCCATTGCCTTCAAAGATGTCGGCGGCATGGACAAACTCAAAGATGAAATTCGCATGAAGATCATTTTTCCGCTGACCCAGCCGGAGCTTTATAAGGCCTACGGCAAAACCGTGGGCGGCGGTATCTTGATGTATGGCCCGCCCGGTTGCGGAAAAACCTACTTGGCGCGCGCCACTGCCGGCGAGGTCAATGCGAATTTTTTAGCGGTCGGCATCAACGATGTGCTCGACATGTGGATCGGGCAAAGTGAAGCGAATCTGCACGAAGTTTTTGAGCATGCGCGCAATCATGCGCCGTGCGTGTTGTTCTTCGATGAAGTCGATGCGCTGGGCGCCAGCCGCAGCGACATGCGCAAAAGTGCGGGCCGGCAATTGATCAATCAGTTTCTCGCAGAATTGGATGGGGCGAAGGCCTCGAATGAGGGCGTGTTGATTTTGGCGGCAACAAATGCCCCCTGGCATCTGGACTCGGCGTTCCGCCGCCCCGGCCGATTTGATCGCATTTTATTTGTGCCCCCGCCCGATGTCGCCGCGCGCGCGGCGATTTTCAAAATTCTTCTGCACGGGAAACCCATGGAAGAAATCGATTACATGCAACTTGCCAAGAAAACGGAAAATTTTTCCGGAGCAGATTTGAAGGCGGTGGTTGATATTGCCGTGGAAGGCAAGCTGCGCGAGGCCATGCAAAAGGGAATGCCCGCGCCGTTGACGGCAAAAGGCCTGTTGGCGGCGATTGCTTCGCTGAAACCAACCACCAAAGAATGGTTTGCCACCGCGCGCAATTATGCCTTGTATTCCAATCAAGGCGGGATTTATGATGATATTTTGGCGTATTTGAAGCTGTGACTCTCAGGCAAAACGTTTTTGGAAAATTCCCGGGATTAAGATCATTTTCATCGAGGAGGGCGCCGGATGGCAGCCATCAAGAAATTATCCGAGGCCGAAATCGAAGATAACCTGGCAGCCTTGCGCGGTTGGGCTTTGGTGAACGGCAAATTGCACAAGAGTTTGTACTTTGGTTCTTTTGTCGAAGCCTTCGGGTTTATGGCAAGCGTCGCGCTCATCGCAGAGTCCATGAATCATCACCCGGAGTGGTCGAATGTTTATAATCGTGTTGCCATCGATTTGACCACGCATGACGCCGGCGGCATCAGTCAGCGCGACTTTGATTTGGCTGCCAAGATTGACGCCTTGATGTAGTGCGCGCCGGTGTTCGTGAGATTTGGGGGGCGGTCGGCATGATACACCAACTTGCCGGGCCGAACAGCGTATGCCATGCACCGGATTTTCATTCAGAAGCTCGGCCAATTCAAGGCCATTGGTTAATGTCACTCTCTTCCATGCTCTCAATCTCGTTTGCAGGAAATTCATGGACTCTTTGATCAAAGAATTGCAAAGTTTGCGCGATCAGTTCAACGATTTTCTGTACTATTTGCCGGAAGCATTGCTGGAAATCGATATCGTCGTGCCGCATCTTACTTACATGAATCGGATGGCGCATATTTTGTTTGGATATTCCGAAGAGGATTTTGCGCGTGGCAGCATCGAGCTTCCGCAGCTTTTCGCCGAACATGAGTTTGATCGCGCGGTGGCGCTTATTAAATCCTATGTTGCCGAGAGCCGTGCGCAACAACAGCAATACTCGCGCTCGGGGAGGCAGGATATTTACGAATTCATGATGCGTAAAAAAGACGGCTCAGTTTTTCCTGCAGAGACGCAAACCTCGTTCGTGTTGGACAAAAACGGCATTCCCGTTGCCATGCGAACCCTCATTCGCGACGTTTCCGAGCGCAAACAGGCCGAAGAAGCGCGGCTGCGCGCGCTGGCAGCCGAGACGCGCGCTCAAACCGTGGAAGCGCTCAATCAAAAATTGCAGAAGGAGATCATGGAACGCATGCGTGTCGAAAAAGCGCTGCGTGAAAGCGAGGATCGCTATCGCAAACTGTTTGAAAATCATGTCGCGCGCGCGGATACTTCGCTTGCGCCGCCCCGGCGAAATGCTGAGCCTCCGATACGCTCCGGTTCACTGTTGCATGATACCGGCGCCTCCCAACCGGAGAGCGCCTCTCATCTCCCGCCAGACGGTCAAATTTCCTGGGCGCAAACCGCCGCAGGTTTGGATGATTTCGCCGGCGGCATGGCCCATCTCTTCAATAATTTATTGACAATTATTTTAGGCAACGCGAATCTTGCGTTGCAAGACGTGCCGGCAAACACGCCATTGCGTGACCAGATCGAGCAAATCGAGGCCGCCGCGTTGCGCGCGGCAGAGCTGACGAATCAAATCGTGGCTTTCACGGGCAAGGCGCGTTTTGACGCGCAACCTCTGAATCTTTCCACGCTGCTCACCGAAATGCAACCGCTGTTGAAAACTCTGGTTGCCGAGCGCATTACGTTAAGCTATGCGCTAAGAGCCGACTTACCGGACATTCAGGCTGATGCGGCGCAAATCCAGCAGGTTGTTTCAAATTTGCTTTTGAATGCTTCGGATGCGATCAACGGCCAGGAGGGCGAGATAACGGTGACGACGGGCCTGCAACAAACGAACGGCGGCGCGCAAGCCGGCAATCAGCCAGAAGCGTCGCCGCACGAGGCGTACGTTTTTTTGGAAATCCGCGATACGGGCAGCGGTATGACGGAAGAAACGCGTGGCCGCATGTTCGAACCATTTTTCAGCACGAAATTCACCGGGCGAGGCCTCGGGCTGGCGGCGGTGCGCGGCATCGTGCGTTCGCATCGCGGCATGATTCAAGTGGCGAGCGAGCTTGGCCGCGGCACGGCCATCAGGATATTATTTCCTGCCTCATGACACCCACCATTTTAAGTTTTTAAACTCGAACTAACATCAGAGAGGGAGTACGAACAATGGATTGGTTGACCGATCCGCAAGCCTGGGTTGCGCTGGTCACGTTGACCGCGCTCGAAATCGTGCTGGGCATCGATAACATCATTTTTATATCGATTTTGGCGGGCAAACTGCCGCACGAGCAACAGCAGCGCGCACGCACACTCGGCCTGGCGCTGGCGATGATTTCACGCATTGTGCTGCTCTTTTCGTTGACTTGGGTCATGCGATTGACCCGACCGTTGTTTACCGTTTTGAGCAATGAAATTTCCGGGCGTGATATCATTCTCATCGTCGGCGGGTTGTTTTTGCTCGCCAAGAGCACATTTGAAATTCACGAAAAACTCGAAGGCGAGGAGGAACACAAAAAGGCTAAACTGAAAGCCTCGTTCGCAAGCGTGTTGATTCAGATTATGCTGCTCGATATCGTCTTCTCGCTCGATTCCGTGATCACGGCGATCGGCATGGCAAATCGCGTCGCCATCATGGTCACGGCCGTTGTCATCGCCGTCGGGTTCATGATGGTATTTGCCGGCGCCATCAGCGAATTTGTCCACCGCCGGCCCACGGTGAAGATGCTGGCGCTCAGCTTTTTGTTGTTAATCGGGGTGACGTTGATCGCCGAGGGTTTTGACCAGCACATTTCCAAGGGCTATATCTATTTTGCCATGGCATTTTCCGTGTTCGTCGAGATGTTGAATTTGCGCATACGCGCACGCGAAACAGAACCGGTGAGATTACGGGGTGAGGTTTCTCTGCGAGCAGGCACGAACGCCGAGGCCTAACGGAATTTTGCCTGGTCAGGGTCTGCAACGATTTGCAGGCAAGCTGAAATCCGCAGCCCTTCGGCCAACTCGAGCTTGATAAAAAGCAGAACCAATTTTTGCCAGCATGTCTCGGGGATTTGTTTGCGCCGTGTGAAAACAAAAAAGCTCCCGTTACAAGGGAGCTTTTATTTCAGAATAAAATTTTAGAAAAATCTCTCGCGTTCATCCTCGATCTTGGCGCCCGCTTTCAACGCCGCAAGCCATTGTTCGAAGGCTTCCTGCCGGGCGCGATCCGTCAGTTGGCTGCGGATTTCATCTTTCTTTATAGTGTAGTCTGCTTCATTGAAGGGATCGATACTCAAGAGCTGAATGATATAAGAGCCGCGCATGCCCTTGACCGGCTTGGAGAATTCCTGCGGCTTTAGTGAAAATGCGGTGCCGATGAAGGCCTGATCGCGTCCCACGCCTGAGATAAAACCCGAACGTGTAAACGGCTCGGGGGAATTGATCGTGACAGTATCCCGCTGCGCCAACGCTTCAAATGACTCTACACCGGACTTGAGCAGCTCGGCGTAAAATTTCTCCGCCGCCTGTTGCGCCATTTGTTTCCAACGTTCTTCCTTCAACGTCGTTTCGATTTGCGTTTTGGCATTTTCCAGCGTTTTGGTATGCTCTTTTTGAATGTCGGCCACACGCACCACGACATAGCCCTGCGGAATTTCAAAAATATCGCTGATACTGCCCACGGCATTGCGAAAAATATATTGGGAGGCGGCGTTATTCAACCCCAAGCCCGGAACAAAGCCGTTGCCTTTGACGAAAAACGTGCTGGTTTGCGCTTGCACCTTTTCGCTGGCGACGGTTTCCGCCCAGGAGGTTTGCCGGGCTTGCTCTGCAAAAAATCGGGCATCGCTTTCGGCGGTGTCTTTGGTTTGCGCCGAAGCCTGATAGCGCAGCAGAATATGTCTGGCGCGCACTTTTTCTTCGTTATTTTCCGTTTTGCGTTCTTCAACTTTGATGATGTGCAGACCGAAATTCGTTGCCACCGGACCGACAATTTCGCCGGCATTGGCGGAAAACGCCGCCTCTTCGAACGGCTTCACCATTTGGCCGCGAGGGAAAAAGCCCAAATCGCCGCCGCGCATGTTGTTGGATTCATCTTCGGAATAAATCTCCGCGAGCTTTGCAAAATCTTCGCCCGCGCGCGCGCGTTGATAAACCACTGCGGCGGTGTCCCGCACCGCCTGAGAATCCCGTTGCGTCGGCTGCGTCGAGAAAATCACATAATCAATCTTGCGTTTTTCCGCTTCTTTCAGCTCCTCTTGATGTTCTTTGTAGTATTTTTCCAGCTCCGCCGGCGCGATCGTGACAGCGGCGGAACGATACTTGTCCGCCGGGAATTGCGCATAGCGAACACTCGCTTTTTGATTGCGCTTGAGGTATTCATCCCGGACTTGACTCTCCGTTATCACCACGGAAGCGCTTAACATATCTTGCAGCTTCTGCACCGGCAGGCGGTTGCGCAATTCCTCTTCCACGCCGATCCAGGCGGCATCGAGTTCGGGGTTTTTGAGTGCAGCTTGATAGCGCGCGGCATCGAATTGCCCTTGTTCGGTGCGAAACATTTGCTGGATAAAATCCGGCGGACGATCCCACAAGTAATAGGTAATCTCTTTGTCCGTCGCATGAATGTTCAGCTTTTTGATTTCCTGGCGAACAAGCTTGCTCTGAATGAGATCATCCAGCACGCGATTGCGAATGGAGTTCAATTGGCTGTCATCTATTTCCGCGCCGCTTTGTTTGTAATTCTCCAGCACCTGATTGCAGGCCAAATCGAATTCCGCTAGTGAGATTTTTTCACCATTCACCTGGGCAATGGTGGAATCTGCGGTGCTGAGTCCGGTCACATTCATGCCCCAGTCGAAGATAATGGTGCCGACAAAGACCAAAATCAAGCCATAGAACAACACTTTGGTATATCCCCGCATGGTTTGCATCATGCCCATAAAAAACACTCCGAAAGTTTAGAGATTATTTCAAAATCTCGCCGGTATGGCGGTTATGTGTACAAATTACAAGCGTGAAATATAAGCCCATGCGCCATGATTTGCAAGGTGTTTTTCCCAAAAGATCATGCCACGCACAAGCCGGGTGTGGCGGTTCATCGCGCAATCGCGTGCTGCGATAAAAGATGAAAGCAACTTTAATCATACGCGCGAAGATTCCCTTGCCTTCGATGACGGAAATGCAACGGGTCGCCAAGTTGGCGCGCCGCTTGACATTGTTGGTGAGGGAACGTATATTCCGCTCGGTTTTGACAAGTTGACATTCGTGCTCTGGTGCGGCGGCAAATTTGCACGCACCATCGCGCGGAAATGATGATCAAGCCATCTTGCAGTTGTGAGATGGCTAATCTTTTTAATCTATGGACCGATTTGAATTAGTTTCAGACTACCAACCCACCGGTGATCAGCCGCAAGCGATTCAAGAGCTTACGGCAGGCCTCGAAAACGGCGAAAAGCACCAAACCTTGTTGGGGGTGACCGGGAGTGGAAAGACATTCACTCTGGCAAACGTCATCGCAAGAGTGAATCGCCCGGTACTGGTCATCTCTCACAATAAAACACTCGCGGCCCAACTTTACGGTGAATTCAAGAGTTTTTTTCCGCGCAATGCCGTGGAATATTTTATTAGCTATTATGATTATTATCAGCCGGAAGCTTACGTTCCGACGACGGATACCTACATCGAAAAAGACACGGCGATCAACGATGAAATCGACCGGCTGCGCCTGAAGGCCACCAGCGCGTTGCTTTCGCGCAAAGATGTTTTGATCGTCGCTTCGGTGTCGTGCATTTACGGTTTGGGCGATCCCGAAGATTATAAAGCCGAGCTGCTCATGCTCAATCGCGGCCAGCGCATCGAACGCAACCGCATTTTAGAGCGGCTGGTCGATATGCAGTACACGCGCAATGATTTCGATTTCAGCCGCGGCACGTTTCGCGTGCGCGGCGATGTCGTTGAAGTCATTCCGGCTTATGAGCGCGAGGCGTATCGCATCGAAATGTTCGGCAACGAGATCGAGTCCTTCTCGCAGATTAATACCTTAACCGGCGAAATTTTGGGCGAAGTCGATAGCGTTGCCATTTTCCCGGCCAAGCATTTCGTCACCCCGCGGGAAAAAGTGCTGCGCGCCATTGCAGCGATTCAAGCCGAGCTGGCTGAACGTTTGGAATGGTTCCGGCAGCACAACAAATTGCTGGAAGCGCAACGCCTGGAAATGCGCACGAATTTTGATCTCGAAATGCTGCAGGAAATAGGCACCTGTCATGGCGTCGAAAACTACTCGCGTCATCTCTCTGGTCGCCAGGCGGGGCAACGCCCGTTCACATTGATTGATTATTTCCCGAAAGACTTCATCACGATCATCGACGAGTCGCACGCTACTATTCCGCAAATTACGGCCATGTATCATGGCGATCGTTCGCGCAAAGAAACGCTGGTCGAGCACGGCTTTCGCCTGCCCTCGGCGCTCGACAATCGGCCGTTGAAGTTCGAGGAATATGAGGCGATGATGAACCAGGTGATTTATGTTTCCGCAACGCCGGCAGCCTACGAGCTGGAGAAGAGCCGCGGCGTGATTGTGGAACAGGTGATTCGCCCGACCGGCTTGATGGATCCCGAAGTCGAAGTGCGCCCAGTGGCAAATCAAATCGATGATTTGATCGGCGAAATTCGCCGGCGCGTCGCGCAGCAGGAACGCGTGTTGGTGACGACGCTCACGAAGCGCATGGCCGAGGATTTGACGGATTATTTGGCGGAGCTGGACATCCGTGTGCGCTATTTGCATTCGGAAATCGATGCGCTCGATCGCGTGGAAATCGTGCGGGATTTGCGTCTGGCGGAGTTCGATGTGCTTGTCGGCGTGAATTTGTTGCGTGAAGGCCTGGATTTGCCGGAAGTTTCGCTGGTCGCGATTTTGGACGCCGATAAAGAGGGTTATTTGCGCAGCGAACGATCGTTGATTCAAACCGGCGGCCGCGCCGCGCGCAACGTGAATGGAAAAGTGATCATGTATGCCGACACGATTACCGGTTCGATGCGCAAAATGATTGACGAAACCAATCGCCGTCGCGAGATTCAGCGAAAGTATAATGAAGAACACGGTATCACGCCGAAAACCATTTACAAAAGCACGGAAGAAATTTTAAGCTCGACGCAAGTGGCAGACGTCAAAGCCGACAGCAAATACAATCGTGAAACCCCGGCGCAAATCTCCGAATCCGCCTGGCAAAAACTGTCGCCGTTCGAACGTGAAGAATTGCTTGATCGCCTCGAACAGCAAATGCTGGACGCGGCGAAAAACCTCGAATTCGAACGCGCCGCGGAATTACGCAATGAAATCGAGCACTTGAAAACCGGCCAGAAGAAGAAAGCTGTCGCAGCCTACACGGTTAAGAAAAGCAAGCCGCGGCGGAGATGAGGCGAAGCTTGCGAATGGAAAAGAGAGAATTGTAAAAACCGCGGGCGTTTTATTGTCCTCGGCCCTTGTCTTTCGAAATAATTTTATTTCATGATGAGAAACCTAAGAGCAGATCAACTTTCTGCGAGAGGTTTGCGTGTTCTCGTCATCGGCGGCGGCGGGCGTGAACATGCGATCGTTTGGAAATTGGCGCAAAGTCCGTTGGTGGATAAAATTTATTGCGCCCCCGGCAATCCCGGCATTGCGCAATTGGCGGAATGTGTCGATATTTCTCCGGTTCGTGCCCCGGAACTGCGGCATTTTGCGCGAACCGCCAATATCGACATGACTGTGGTTGGGCCTGAAGCGCCGTTAGTGGCAGGCATGGTTGACAATTTTGAAGAGCAGGGCTTGGCGATTTTCGGCCCGTCGCAGGCCGCGGCGCTGATCGAAGGCAGCAAGGTTTTCGCAAAAGAGTTCATGCGCCGGCACGGCATCCCAACGGCTGATTTTAAAATTTTTGAACAGGAAGGAGCCGCGCGCAAATATCTTTCCAATTGTGCAATTCCAATTGTGATCAAAGCTGACGGCCTTGCCGCCGGTAAAGGCGCGATCGTGGCCAATTCCCGCGAGGAAGCCAATGCCGCCATTGCCGCCATCTTCACCCAAAAAATTTTTGGCGAAGCCGGCAGGCGCGTTGTAATTGAAGAATTCATGCCGGGCGAAGAAGTCTCCGTCTTGTGCCTGACCGACGGTGAAAATTTCATCACATTGCCGCCGGCGCAAGATCACAAAGCCGTGTATGACGGCGATGAAGGCCCGAATACCGGCGGCATGGGCGCATATGCTCCCGCGCCCATCATGAATCGAGATCTACAGCAACGTGTCGAGCGTGAAATCTTGCAACCCACAATCCAAGGCCTGGCGCAGGAAGGCCGGAAGTATCGCGGCGTTTTGTACGCCGGTTTGATGATCACTGCCGGCGGCCCCAAAGTCGTCGAGTTCAACTGTCGCTTGGGCGATCCGGAAGCGCAGGTGATCTTGCCTTTGCTAAAGGCGGATTTGGCGGAGTTGATGTGGCGCACGCTGCACGGTGCGCTGCCTGCAATTGAAGAGGCGAGCAATCCGGGATGGGCGCTGACCGTTGTGATGGCATCAGCAGGTTATCCCGGTGATTATCAAAAAGGCAAAGCCATCTTGGGCTTGGGCCCAAGCGACGATGAAAATGTCTTGACGTTCCATTCCGGCACGGCGCGCGATTCGGAAAACCGGCTTGTCACCAGCGGCGGACGTGTGCTGGCAGTGACAGGCTTGGGCAATACTTTCGAGCAGGCGCATGATCGCGCTTACGCGGGCGTGAGCCGCATTTCTTTTGAGGGTGCGCACTATCGCAGCGATATTGGCGCGAAAGCGGTGAAACATTTGAAATAAGTCAGAAGGTGGCTGGCGTTTCGACTACAATCAGAAAGCGGTTCTTTGTAGACGCGCTGGCAAAACATGCACTAAAGGTATTCAATAAGTCAGGAAGAGTCATTAACCCTGAAAGGATGAAGCATGAAGATTTTGGTCACCGGCGGAGCCGGTTTTATTGGGTCTCACATTGTTGATGCATTGATTGCGCAGGGACACGACGTTGCCGTGATGGATAATTTGATCACCGGGCGCAAAGAGAATCTCAATGCCCAGGCAAAATTCTATCACGTTGATATTCGCGACCAGGAAGTGGAAGGCATTTTTAGCCGTGAGCGCTTTGACGTAATCTATCACGAAGCCGCGCAGATGGATGTGCGCAAATCGGTCGCCGATCCGCGTTATGATGCGGAAGTGAATATTCTCGGCACTTTGAACCTGTTGCAACAGGCGCAGAAGACCGGCGTAAAGAAATTCATTTTTGCCTCCACCGGCGGCGCGATTTACGGCGAGCAAGTGCAGTTTCCGGCAGATGAAGAGCATCCCACCTGGCCGGCTTCACCCTACGGCATCACGAA
The DNA here is from genome assembly GCA_964457925.1 of uncultured Cytophagia bacterium. Classification (GTDB taxonomy): domain Bacteria; phylum Zhuqueibacterota; class Zhuqueibacteria; order Zhuqueibacterales; family Zhuqueibacteraceae; genus Coneutiohabitans. The sequence goes on along the minus strand of CAYWGH010000033.1, from coordinate 24,827 downwards.
GCTGGCATGCGAAAAATATATCGTTTTTTTCGGCCAAAATTACGGCATCAAGTATGCCTTGTTGCGATACGCCAATGTTTACGGCCCGCGACAAAGCCCGCATGGCGAGGCCGGCGTGGTTGCGATTTTCACCTCGCGCATGTTGAGCGGCGAGCAACCCGTGATCAACGGCGACGGCAAACAAACGCGCGACTATGTTTACGTGGGCGACGTGGTGGCGGCCAATCTGCGCGCGCTCGACTATCCGAAAAACGATTATTTCAACGTCGGCACCGGCATTGAAACAGATGTCAATGAGTTGTTTCGCATTCTTAATCGAGCCACGGGCAGCCGCGTGAAAGAGGTGCACGGTGAGGCGAAAGCCGGTGAACAATTGCGCAGTGTGTTGTCATATAATAAAGCTGCTAGCCTGTTGGACTGGCGGCCCAAAGTTGCGCTTGAACCGGGGCTGGCTCAAACGGTGCAATGGTTTCAGAGCAAGCGCTGATTACGGCAAGCAAGAGATAACATCTTAACCAATCGAATTCCATGAATGCTCTTCCGGGGAAGGTTAACGGCGCGCAAGATGATTTACGCACGTTGCGCGACGAGATTGGCTTGGTCGGCGAGTCGCCGGAAATCTGGCAGATGCTCGAAACGATCCAGCAAGTTGCACCCACGAACATCCCGGTATTGATTCTCGGCGAGAGCGGCACCGGTAAAGAACTGGTGGCCAACGCGATTCACCGCCTCAGCCCGCGCGCCGACAAGCCGTTCGTCGTGGTTAATGCCGGCGCGATTCCTGAAGGAATCATCGAGTCGGAATTATTTGGGCATGAGAAGGGCGCGTTCACCGGCGCGATTGGCTCGCGCAAGGGCTATTTCGAGCAGGCCGATGGCGGCACCTTGTTTCTCGACGAAGTCGGCGACATGCCGCTGACGGCGCAGGTCAAGTTTTTGCGTTTGCTGGAAGGCAAGGATTTTATTCGCGTGGGCGGCAGCAGCAATCGCAACGTGGACGTGCGTGTGGTCGCCGCGACGAACAAAGATTTGCGCGAAGCGGTTGAGCATGGCCGGTTCCGGGAAGATTTGTTTTTCCGTTTGAATGCGATTCGCCTGCGCATTCCGTCCTTGCGCGATCGCTTGCAGGATATTCCGGTGCTGGTCAAAAAGTTTGTGACTGATTTCTGCCATGAAAACAAAATCGAATTCGAGGGCATGTCCGAGGGCGCGATTCGTGCGTTGCAGGACTATCATTGGCCGGGCAACGTGCGTGAGCTGCGGAATTTTGTCGAAATGTTGATTGTTATTGAACGCGGCAGGCGCGTCGATGAAAATATCGTGCGCCAGCATTTGCCGCGCCGGTCGGAATATGATCGCCGTTTGCCCGTGCCGTTGAACCGCCGCAGCGAAGAAGTCGAACGCGAGTTTATTTATCGCGCGCTCATCGATCTTAAAAACGAAATTGCACAGTTGCGCGAGTTGATTGTCGGGCGTTATGTTTCGCCGATGCGGCGGCTTAAACCCGGCGGCTTTGTCGAGACGGATGTCGTGCAGGACGTGAGCGCCGATGAAGTCGGCAACGAGGAAGACGACATGGAATCGATCGAAGGCATGCAAAAACGCCTGATTTACGAAGCCCTGCAGCGTACCAACGGCAATCGCCGCAAAGCTGCCAAGATTCTCAAAATCAGCGAGCGCACGCTTTATCGCAAAATCAAAGAATATAATTTGCCGTTTTAGCGATGCTCAATTCACCTTCTGAAATGTCATTCAACAGAATTTTTTTTCAAGCTAGAAGGCAAGAGGTTGCCCTCGGCGCCGCGAGACGTATCAAGTCGGTCGCCGGCAATCTGAATAGATTGGCAGGCGTGCTGTGCATGGTGATGTTCGCAATGCTTGGTTGCGGCGTTTATTCGTTTTCCGGGTCGGCAAATCCTCATCTGAAGACTGTCGCGGTTCCGATTTTTGACGATCAAACCGCGGAATTCGGCGTTAAGGAACAACTGACAAATGCCATTATCGCGAGCTTCAATCGTGACAACACGTTGAAAATTGCCGACCGCCGCGTGGCGGATGTGATCGTTGCCGGCACGATTTTGCGCCTGAACGAGCAAGCCGGCGCATATACCTCGCAAGAACAAGTGCAGGAGATTCGCGTTTATCTGACGGCAAAAATAAAATGTGATGATGTCAAAAAGCGCAAAGTTTTGTGGGAAGAAGAACTCACGCAATTTGGCGCTTACTCGCCGGGCGGCGCGAATTCCGGTGATCGCCAAAGCGCGATCGCTGAAGCCGTGGAAAAGATTGCCACGGAAGTACTCAATCGCACGGTTTCCGGCTGGTAATGTTACATTGTTGCAACTCTTGTGTGTGTACCTATGATAACCCAATAAAAAAGTTGCGCTTTAGATTTGATTTACTTATAATCCTCGCCGTATTTCTCAAGATGAAAAGATTTTAAGGAGGTAGGTTTCAACCGCAGCCGCAATAATAGCAAACGGCGGCGGTGAACGTAAAAGTTATGCTAACTGTTTTAGAGTACATCGTTCTTTCGGTTTATTTTGTGGCTCTCGTGATTTTGTTCGTGTTTGGCGCGCACGGTTTTTTGATGGTTTATTACTTCAAAAAATTCCGGCAAGTGATCGGCTTGCGCCCGAAACCGCTCAAGCACCATCCCAAAGTCACGATTCAATTGCCAATTTTTAACGAATACTATGTGGTCGAGCGCTTGATTCATGCGGTCTGTCGCATGACGTATCCTCGCGATCGTTTGGAAATTCAAGTCCTGGACGATTCGACGGATGAGACGCTGAACCTCTCGCAAAAATGTGTTCATGAATATCGCAGCCGCGGATACAATATTTCATTGTTGCACCGCGAAAATCGCACCGGCTTCAAGGCCGGCGCATTGAAAGAAGGGCTGGCGCAGGCGACGGGCGATTTTATTGCAATTTTTGATGCCGACTTTATTCCGCCGCGGGATTTTTTGGCGCGCACGATTCCTTATTTTGCAGATGAGCGTGTGGGAATGGTGCAAACACGTTGGGGCCATTTGAATCCGAATTTCTCGCTGCTCACGCGCGCCCAGGCCATCGGCCTCGATGGCCATTTTGCGATTGAGCAAACTGCGCGCAACGGCGCAGGCTTTTTCATCAATTTCAACGGCACCGCCGGCATTTGGCGCAAAGCCTGCATCCTCGATGCCGGCAACTGGTCGGATGACACGCTGACCGAAGATCTCGATCTCAGTTATCGCGCGCAATTGCGCGGCTGGAAGTTTAAATATTTGCAGGATGCGGTTTGTTCTTCGGAATTGCCCGCGGAAATCGGCGCGTTAAAGTCGCAACAGTTTCGTTGGACCAAGGGCGCAATCGAAACCTCGAAAAAAATTCTGCCGCAAGTCTGGCGCTCGGCCATGCCGTTGCGCGTCAAATTGCAGTCGACGATTCATTTGTCCAATAATCTGGTTTTCCCGTTTATTTTTATTGTCAGCTTGCTGAACTTGCCGCTGATACTGTTGAAGAATGAAAGCGCGCACGATTACAGTTTGTATTTCACGGTTAGCTCGATTTTTTTGCTGGCTTTCTTGGGTTCTTTTTTGATGTACGTCACCTCGCAGAAAGAGCTTTATCCCGATTGGCGCAGGCGCATTCTTTATTTCCCGCTTTTTATGGCGGGCAGCATGGGCTTGGCGTTCAACAACACGCGCGCGATCATGCAAGGGCTGTGCAATCGCAAAAGCGAATTCCAGCGAACGCCGAAGTATCGCATTGAAAGCAACCGCGATCATTTTTTCGACAAAAAGTATTTCAATTTGCGCGGATCGAAGAATCGTTTTACCAACTGGGGCATTGTCGAATTGCTGCTTGCCCTCTATAGTTTCGTGGGTATCGTCGTCTCGTTGAGCTACGCCGAATTTGCCGCCGTGCCGTTTCAATGCCTGTTTTGCTGCGGTTACGGATATATTGGATTTTTATCCGTGAAGCATACGCTTCTGCCTCAACTGCGCGCGCGATTCAACCAGCCGCTTTGGCTGGCCGGACGAACCAAAGGGGTTTTGCAACCTCATTAAATTTGACGCCGCGGATATCGCCCCGAAGCGGCGTCATGCAGGACGTTCTGAATCAAGGAAGCTGTCATGACTAGAGTAGAAACCGAGCGCCTGGAATCCTTGCAGGTTTTGCTGCAGCAAAACCCGGACTCCCTCACCTTTGCGCGTGTGGCAGAGGCGCTGATGCGCAATGAACGCCTCGACGAGGCGATACAAATTTGTGAAGAAGGCGTACGCCGGCACCCGTATTATGTCACAGGCCATTTCGTGCTCGGAAAATGCTATCGCCAGAAGAAGCTTTATGACCTGGCGGAGAAGGAATTCAAGCGGGTCCTGCTGTTTGATCCCAAGCACATCGCGGCGTTACGCCATTATGGCGACCTGATGCGCGAGATTGAATGGGATAACACCTGTGAAATGAGTTATCGCAAAATTTTGCATATTGATCCGCTTGACGATTATGTACAATCCGTGGTTGATGATTTTACGCGACAAAGCCAAGCTACTCCTGCACCCTTGCCAATCGCTGCCGTCGATAACATTGCCGCCACACCGGCGAAACCAGCCGCGCGTCCGGCTAAAGCGCCGGTAACCGCGCTGCCCATCACCGATGAAGAGCTTCTGGATACCTCTTCAAAACGAAGAGAGCCCCCGCCGAAGCCGGTGACTCCGGTTGAGCCGCAAGCTGATATCGATCCTTCAGAGGAGCCGGCCGCGGCGAACGAAACGCCGGCAGAACACGTGCAAACTATCACCGGCCCGCTCACCAAATCCGACGAAGCGCGTTTCTCCTCCATTCTCGATGACATTTTCAACGACGAAGTTTTGGAAGATACGACGGAACGTTACTTTGCTCCGGAGAATGATCGCGCCCGCCCGGCTCCGCCCCTCGAATCATTGTCAAGTGAGGATGATTTCGAAATTCAGCCGTTGAGCAAGAAAGATTTGCCACGCGAGCGCGTGGTGAGTGAAACCACGCCTGTGCGCGAGCCGGAAAAAAGTCTGGTAAGCGAAGCCAATAATCACCAAGCCGAAGAAGAGCCGCCCTCGCGGCCCTCGCAGACCATACCGGCGCGTGCGAGTGATTTTGACTTTGATTTTGGCAAGACGACGCCCGTCGTGGCCGCGAACAACGTCGCACCGCAGGAAGCCGTCGATGAACGCACTCTTAAAACTGCGCCGGCGCCCAACCGCCGCCGGCCGACCTCTGTGCGTATGATGGAACAATTGGGTGAGAGTATTGCGCCGGCAAGCACCGATTTGCAGCCGCGCGACAAAATCGTCACGCCCACTCTCGGCGAGATTTACGCCGCGCAGGGGCAATATGCCAAGGCCATCGGCGTGTTTGAATTATTGAGCAAAAAAGATCCCGCCAACCGGCAATACCGCGACAAAATCGATTACTTGAAAAAGCGTCTGCAAGAGACCCAGAATGCCGGATAGAATCGAACGCTTGCGGCAGCGTTTGCGCGAGCAGGAGCTTGGCGCAATGATTATCAGTTCGCCCGCCAGCCTCCGATATTTTTTCGGCTTCACCGGTTCGAATGCCCTGGGGGTGGTCACGCCCGAACAATGCTTTCTGGTGACGGATTGGCGCTATCGCGATCAATCCCGCGCCGAAGTGCATAACGCTGAGATTTTGATTGCCTACCGCGATCTCCTCGTTCCGCTCAAGGAAAAAAATGCGTTGCCGTTTGGTGTGCGAGTCGGCTTTGAAGAGCATCACCTGACGTATCATTTGATCACACAGATTCGCAAACATTTTCCCCAAATCAAACTCGCGGTCACCGATCGCTTATTGATCCAGCTTGCCGTGCCCAAAGAACCCGGGGAACTGCGCGCGATGCGCGAAGCGGCGCGTCTGGCATGCAGGGTTTGGGACGAGATTCAACCGTATTTGCATGCGGGTGTGCGGGAAGCCGATATTGCGGCGGAAATTATTTATCGCGGCCGTAAAGCCGGATCAGAAGCGGATGCCTTCGAGCCGCTTGTGGCCAGCGGCCCGCGTTCGGCATTGCCGCATGGACGCAGCTCGGCGCGGCGCTTGCAACCCGGAGACATGGTCATCATCGATTACGGTTGCGTGTTCGAAGGATATGCTTCGGATGTCACCCGCACGATCGCCGTGGGCGAACCCACCGCGCACATGCGCGAGGTGTATCGCGCCGTCAAAGAAGCCGGCGAACTGGCCTATGCTGCGCTGCGGCCCAACATGAACGCCGTTGACCTCGACAAAGTCGCGCGCGAACATCTCAAAGCCAGAGGCTTTGGCGAACACTTCAATCATGCGCTTGGCCACGGCCTCGGCCTGGACGTGCATATGCTGCCGCGTCTCGGCCCGGAAAGCAAGGATGTCATTCCACCCGGCTGTGTGGTCGCAATCGAGCCGGGCGTCTATCTGCCCGAGCTCGGCGGCGTGCGCATCGAAGACGATGTCTTGGTGACGGAAAGCGGCGCGGAAGTGCTGACGCCAATGACGCGCGAGTTGATTTGCGTCGAATGACATGCGATGCCGCCCGATCATCTCGCCATTATCATTGTCACCTATCAGAGCGCCGCACACATCGGTGCGTGCCTGGGTTCACTGCCGCAAGCGGATGCCCGCCGCCGGCTTTCGATTTTTCTTATTGACAATGCCTCAACCGATCATACCATGGATATCGTTGCACAGGCCGTGCGCCATTTTCCCAAAACCCGTGTTCATGCCACGCTGCTTCAGAATCGCACCAATCGCGGCTTTACCGCCGCACTGAATCAGGGCTTGGCGCATGTTCCCGCCGGCGTGCCCGTGTTGTTTTTGAATCCCGATACCATCTTCCCGCCCTCGAGCCTGTCGCAGCTTCTCGAACAACTCTATGCACACCAGGATGCCGGTGTGATTGCGCCGCAATTGCATTTTTTGAAAACAACAGCAGGCGCCGATTCTCAACCTGGGCATGAGGCAGCGAAAACTTTTCCGGATGAAACAATTCAACCCTCGTGCCGGCGTTTTCCGCAATATGCTGATTTGTTCTTTGAATTCACCGGCCTGTCGCGGTTGTTCCCGAAATCAAGTATGTGCAATCGCTGGAAGATGGGCGATTTTGATCATCGCTCGTCGCGCACAGTCGATCAACCGCAGGGCGCGTGCCTGCTCGCGCGCCCGGAAGTCACCGCACAAGTCGGGCTTTGGGATGAACGATTTCCGCTGTTTTTTAGCGATGTCGATTGGTGTCGCCGCGTCTGGCAGGCGGGTTGGAAGATTCGGTTTAGCAACGAGGTCAAAATCTATCACGCGCTCGGCGCCAGTGTTAAACAGGCACGTCCTGCCGCAATCTTGAGCTCGCATGTTTCCTTTTGGCGTTATTTTTTGAAGTATCGCCGGTCATTCTGGGAAGGTATTTTTGTTGTGTCGTTGTGGCCGTTGTTTCTTTTGACTGCGTTGGTGCGCATTATCGCATATTATTTGGTCTCTTCATGGCGCAAATTGGCGGGAGTTTCACATCAATGAATTTTTGCAACCTGTTTTATGATGATTTTAATTTCACATTATTACTTTAGACTGAACTACTGCCTCTTTATCGGTTTTCTGATGATTCTATTGGGGGTGCGAGAGTCATTTTCTCAAACGCTTTCGCCTGCCTCTGTAACAGCGCCCGGAGAAATCATTCTCAAAGTGCGTGCTGCGACGAACCTGCTCAAAAAAAGCCGCCGCGAGATCGTATTCGATTCCGCGAGCCAACTTCATATTCGCTTGAGCGCCTTGGGAAATTACCGCGCGCTGGCAGCCTTGCCCGAATCCGGTGAAGCGGAAATTGATCGCTTCGTGTTGCTGCGTTTTGATGATGCTGATATCGATATGGCGGCGGCATTGGCCTCGCTTTCCAATTCTCCTGAAATCGAATATGCGCAATTCAATCATGTCTTTCGTTGTGACGGCGCAACTCTGCTGCAACATGCGCCGGCAGATGCTCCCAACGACTCGCTTTATTCCCGGCAATGGGCGCTGCAAACATTGCGCGCGCCGGAAGCCTGGCAAATCACCTCCGGCGCGCCTGAGGTGTTGATTGCTGTGATTGACACCGGCGTTGAGCTGGATCATCCCGATTTGCAGGCGAGTTTGTGGATCAATGCCGGTGAAGATTTGAACGGCAATGGCAGGGCGGAGCATACCGATTTCAACAACGTTGATGATGATGGCAACGGTTTCATCGACGATATCATCGGCTGGGATTTCACCGACGCGCCCGGCTTTCCTGATGCCGGCGACCATCTGGAGCGCGACAATGATCCCTCGGACGACAACGGCCATGGCACGGCCGTGACCGGCATCATTGCCGCGCGGGCGAACAATCGCCTCGGCATTGCCGGCCTCGCACCGCATTGCCGGGTGATGGCTTTGCGCGCCGGCACCAGCCAGGGTTTGCTGGAAGAAGATGATGTGGCCTCGGCCATTGTTTATGCGGTGATGAACGGCGCGGCTGTGATCAACATGAGTTTTGGCGATGTGGTGGTCTCGCCAATGCTGCGCGACATCATACAATTTGCGCATCGCCGCGGCGTTGTGCTTGTGGCTTCCGCGGGCAACTCGGCCACGGATGCGCCGCACTATCCCTCCGCTTATGCGGAAACGATTGCCGTGGGCGCGAGTACGCCCGATGATCGTCTGGCCTCGTTCTCAAATTTTGGGACAACGCTTGACGTGGTTGCTCCCGGCACGGAAATTTGGACGACAACCCTGCGAAAATCATTTGCCCCATTTGGCGGCACCTCGGCCTCCGCGCCGTTTGTCTCCGCGCTCGCCGGCTTGTTGCTGTCGCGCTCGCCAGAGTGGAACAATGAAATGATTCGTGCTGCGTTGCAAAACAGCGCTGTTGATTTGGACGAGCCTGGTTGGGATCGTTCCTTCGGCGCCGGTAGAATTGATGCCGCGGCTGCATTGGCGTTGGAACAGCTCTCACGCTGCGAAATTCATGCGCCGGAAATGGATGCCGGTTTCGACGGCAGTACAAGCCTTGTTGTTCGCGGCACGGTGCTGGGCGCTTTCCTCAAAGAATATGAATTGTCGTTCGGCGCCGGCGATAATCCGGCGGAATGGCAAGTTATTGCCTCGGGGATGACGCGCCAGGTGCTGGATGATTCACTCGGCCTGTGGCAGGTGCAAGCATTGTCGGACGGCATTTACACGTTGCGGCTGGCTGCGCATCAACAAAACGGCCGAACGCATGAAGACAAAATCCGCATTTTTCTTGATCATACCCCGCCGCAAATCGATCAAATCAAAACAACGCCGATGATCGACGGCAAGCATCACAGCGTGTTGATTGAATTCGCCACCGACGATCTGTCGCGCGCGACGTTGTGGTGGCGCAGCCGCCATGCGAATACCGCGTTCGCGCCGCTCGCGTTGAACTATTTGACTGAAGAACATCGCATCAACTTTTCACAAGCATTGGCAACCGGTGAGATCGAGTTTTATGTCGAAGCGGTCAATCGCGCCGGTTTGCAGACGATAAATGATAACAACGGGCAGTATTTTTTATTTCGGCTCGATCAACCGGAAATTGCCTCGTTTTCGTTTGTGGAAATCCCATTCGCGCCGGCCGCACAAATTCCCGCAGGTTTGCTGCTGCCGCGTGCCACAGATTTTGATGCGGATGGGAACGCGGAATTGCTGCTCTCGGTTTATGATCAAAACAATGCCATCGGATTGCTCAAGATTTTCGAAAGCAACCGCGAAGGCTTTACGCCGCAATTCGGCTCTTCGCGCCCGCTTATTCCGCGCGATGTGGGCGACAGCGATGGCGACGGCAAACTCGAATTGCTCGCCGGCATTGGCCCCAAGAGTTTTATTTATGAAGCGCCGGTGATTGGCGCATTTCCCACGCAACTGGTTTGGGCGGACAGCAATGAATTTTGGGCAAGCCGCTTTGCAGATTTGGACGGCGATAATCGCGTTGAAATCGTTGCGCGTGACGACGCAGAATTCATGTTGTGGGAACATCGCGGCAATCACGTTTATGATTTGATCTTCACATTTGAAAATTTCACCGCCGGCTCGAATTTCGTCGGCGTGCCGCACAGCGAAATCGGCGATTTTGACGGCGACGGCCAGCAGGAAATTTTGTTCGGTGACGCGGACGGCGATTTGTACATCTATGAAACGGTGGACAACAACAGGTTTGCGGCGATCTGGAGCGACAGCCTGCCGCTGGTGGACAGCATTGATTTCATTCGCGCCGGCGATTTTGACGGCGACGGCTACAGGGATTTTGCCGCAGGCTGCCACTCCAACCCGGAATTGAACGCTGAGCATGAGTTCGATGCCCGGCACTGGCTCATTCGCATCTATCGCAGCAGCGGCGACAATCGCTTTGAGGTCATGTGGGAACAGCGTTTCTTCGGATTTCAACCGCCGCAAAATTTCGACGCCGGGCTGGGCGCGGGAGATGTTGATGGCGACGGCGTGGACGAGCTTTTTCTCAATCTCTTTCCAGATGGTTATGTCGTTGATTACGACGAAGCCCAAAATGGCATGCGCGTGATTTGGCATTATACGCCGGTGGCCAGCAACACCACAGTCGTTACAAATCTGGGCCAATCTCAAACGCATGCTTTTTGTTTTTCGGATGGAATGAACCTGCGCGCCTTTCAGCCCCTTGGCAGCCAAACCGGCGCGCCGCCCCCAGGAAATATTGAGGCTCGCCCGCGAGACGCCGCAAGCATGCACTTGCAATGGCAACCGGTCGCGCAGGCCGAAGGCTATGTTGTTTATCGCGGCAAAGTTGACAGCGAAGATGATTTCACTGCCATCGTCAATGACAACGAATATCTCGACACGGATTTGACGGCAGAACAAGCTTATCGTTATGCCATCGCCACGATTGACAGCCAGCGCGTGCAGATTGTGGGGCCGCGCTCGCGCGAGGTGATTGCGCGCCCCTCTCTTGCCCCGCGCGTGTTGCACGCAGCATTCTTTGCACCGCAACAAGTGGCTGTGAGGTTCTCGGAACCGATGCACGAGACCATTCGCGTTAACGGCCGTTTTTATGTGCAGCGAGTTTCAGAAGACTCGCTTTCATGCCGCACGCCGGAGAGCCTGGTGTTGAGCCGCTCGAACAGCGAAGTGATTTTGACTTTTGCCAAAGACGCATTGGCTGTTGGTGAATATGAAATTGAGGTGACGAACGCATTCGACACTGATCAAGTTGCGCTGGACTCGCTTTATGCGGCCGCGCGTTTTGAGGTAACCGGAGCTGCGCCGCGCTTTTATCTCAGCTCAGCGCGGCTGGAGTCGCCCAAAAGCGTGCGGCTCACCTTCAATCTGCCGGTCGATGCCAGCAGCGCCGGCGCGCTGGAGAATTACAGCATTCGCATACAAAATGAATCCGCATTGCAGCCAACAATAAAAAGCGCGCAAACACTCGCTGATGATGCTGCGAGTGTGCGCCTGTTGCTGAGCGAGGGTTATATCGCGGCCACCGGCCTGAAATACCTTATAACCGTTCACGGCGTGCGCAGCGCCAGCGGAATTCCGCTGATCAAAGGAGAAGGCGACGCCGCAGGATTTGTTTCGGCTGCCGCAAGTTTGGAGGAGGTGAAAGTGTTTCCCAATCCGTTCATTGCCGGCCGGCATGACAGGCTCACCATCAGCGGATTGACGCCGGCGGCCGCCATTAAAATTCTCGATCTGCAAGGCCGGGTGCTGGTAACCTTCGCCGAAACCGACGGCAATGGCGGCTATGCCTGGGAGGCTCGCGATCAAGAAAGAAATCTGTTGCCTTCGGGGGTGTATGTGTGTTATGTTAGGTCCGGCTCGCAAACGGCGTGGGTGAAGTTTGTGATTGTAAGATAGCTTCTGTGTAGAGATTGATATCGGTGCAAATCCACGTTCCTGTCAAATCGAACTCACTAGTCCAAGGAAGGCGGTGTCTTATGCTCGTTGTGGGATTGACCGGTGGTATCGGTTGCGGCAAATCAGAAGTGCGGCGCCGGCTGACAGCAGCCGGGATTGATGCGATTGACGCGGACACGCTCGCCAAAGTGTTGCTGGACACCAATGAGTTGATCATGCGCGCGATCAAGGAAGAATTCGGCGAGCAGATGTACGACCCGAATGGACGTCTGCAGCGCAAAGCCCTGGCTGCCATCGTGTTCAACGACCGCAAAAAACTCGAAATCCTCAACGGCATCGTGCATCCGCGCGTGATCAGCACGGTCGAACGCATGCTGGAAGGGTGGCAGGAAGAAGGCAAGACTATTGCCGTGGTCGAGGCCGCGCTGCATTACGAAGTCAATTGGCACGAGGCCATGGATGCCATGGTGGTGGTGAGCGCTTCGATGGAAAACCGCATCAAACGCATCATGCAGCGCGACGGCGTCGATGAAGCGGGCGCCACCAAGCGCATGGGCAATCAGCTCCCCCTCGAAGAAAAAGTCAAACGCGCGGATTACGTTGTTGAAAACAACGGCGATTTGAAGCAGCTTGATCTCGCGGTGCAAAAGCTGGTGTCGTGGTTGCATGAAAAAGCGGCCCAGTAGACTTGTGGGCTGTTACCCTAATTTTTATGAATATTTTCCCTGTCATTCAGATGAATCTTGTGAAGTACTCGGCAATGACCTGGAACTTCACAAGATCCCGCCGTGCGGGATGACAAGGTGAGATACGCATAGTTGAGTATCTCTGCGCCTGCCGATTCCCGCCCTCACGCATGCAACATACTTGCCGGTTATTCTGTCTTTGAAAGCAACGAAGCCAATACCGCAACAAGCGACTTCTTGCATCAACTTCGAGGAACATGACATGCCGGTTTCACGCAATTTCCCCATCAAGTCTGCCGCCATTTTTCTCCTATTGTCAGTTTCGCTGCTTGCCGCAGGCACTGCTCCGCAGGTCGTCGCCATTCAACCCGGCGCGCAAGCGATGGTATCTCCCGACAATCTGGAAATCGTGATTGAATTCGACGTTGCCATTGATCCCGCCAGCATCGATGCGCGTTCGTTGGCTGTTTTTGGCCGTTGGACTGGCGTTTGTCCCGGCGAGTATATTTTCGAGGAAGAAAACCGGCAGATTCGCTTCAGACCGGCTAAGGCGTTTTCCGCAGGCGAGTGGATCACCGTTTCGCTTTCAAAGCATGTTAAAAGCGCAAGCGGCGAGAACATGACAAAAGGTTATGCCTGGAATTTTTGGACGAGGACTAGGCCGGGTTCACTCAAGTTGCAGGAGATTCGTCGCATCAATGTCCGGCGTCAGGGCGAGGGCCGCATTCGAACCTATGGCGCTTATGCCGGTGACTTGAACGGCGATGGCTTTCATGACATCACACTACCGAATGAAGAAAGCGATGATATTCGCGTTTTTCTCAACAACGGCGCCGGCGACTACGGTTCCTTTGCCGATTTCGATCTGCCGGCCAATTCGACGCCCAGCACCAATGAAGGCGCGGATTTTAATGGCGATGGTTTGCTCGACTTCGCTGTGGGCAACATCAGCGGCGGCACGGTCAGCGTGTTTCTCGGCGACGGCAACGGCGGCTTGACTTCTCTGCAATCTTATGCCGTTGGCGCCGGAACGCGCGGGCTTGGTGTGATAGATTTGAACGGCGACGGCGCGCCCGATCTGGTGACCGCCTGTCGCGTTGCCAACACGATCGCCCTTTCAATCAACCAAGGCAATGGCACGTTCTTGGCGAGCGTGCCGTTGGAGACCGGCGTCAGTGGCGAAACCTCTTGCGCGGTGGCAGATGCCAATGGCGATGGCGTCATGGACGTTTTTATCGGCGGCTTCAATTCACGAGAGATTGCGCTTTTGCTGGGCGATGGTGACGGCAATCTGAATTTTTCCACGAAGGTGAATTGTCAGGGGGTGGCGTGGATGATTGCGGCCGGGGATGTGGATAACGACGGCAACGTCGACGTGGTTTCTGCCAACGCTGCGCAGAATCAGGTTGCCGTGCTGCGCGGCAACGGCGCCGGGCAACTGAGTTTGGTGCAAACGTTCAACACCGGATCATTTCCGCTTTCCATCGATCTCGGTGATCTTGATGGCGACGGCGATCTGGATTTGGCAACCGGCAATTTTTCCTCCGCCGATTTTATGATTTTTGAAAACAATGGCACAGGTGTATTTGGAAATCCTCACCGCTTGCGTGCGCAAAGCGCCGGCTCTTGTGCCGTGTTGCACGATCGCGATCGCGACGGCGATCTTGATTTGACTGGGATTGACGAGCAGGATGATTTAATTTTTTTGTTTGATAATCCGGGCGCCGGCACCGTTGTGCATCATGCCGCCGCAAGTGCGTCCACACCTGCCGGGTTTGAACTCATGCAAAGCTATCCTAATCCTGTTTCGGCTTCTTCGGCTGCGCGAACGACACCCCAGGACCGTGTCATCATTCCCTTTCATTTAAAGCAAGCCTCAGATATTAAACTAGACATTATTAATTTGAAAGGTGAAACAATCACGGTGCTGGTTGATGGAAAACTAGCGGCCGGCGATCATCAAGCGGTGTTAAACATCGCACATTTTCCTGCGGGAATGTATTTTTATCGCCTATCGGTGGGAAGGCTTCATATAACTAAGAAAATTTTGAACTTGAGAGTACGGTAGAAGAGCAAAAATATTTGAAAAACACCTTGACTTTGCGAGACGTTTGCTTTATATTTACGCCGCTTTAGAAAACGAAAATAATGGCGCGCAGTACGGTTGGTTTCGATACAAACTACGAGATCCCCCCCCAGTCTCGTAAGTTTGAACCGGGTTGTCGAAGCATAAATCGGAAGCGCGCCTTTTTATTTTGTACTTGCCTGTTTTTCTCTCAACGATCCTCACAGCCTCTCCATTCAAACTTCATGGATCACGGTGCGCGTTATATTTTTCGCAGAATCAGCATGCGAATTTCAGTCATATCTTCCATCGCGAAGCGAATGCCTTCGCGGCCAAGACCGCTTTCTTTAACTCCGCCGTATGGCATATGATCGACTCGCCACGACGGGACTTCCCCGATCAACACACCGCCGACCTCCAGCTTGTCCCAAGCGCGATGCGCCTTGTAAATGTCGCGCGTAAAAATGCCGGCTTGTAATCCATAAACACTGTTGTTGACGGCATTCAATGCTTGTTCAAATTCAGTGAATGTGGAAAGCACCGCCACCGGGCCAAAAGCTTCTTGTGCGCAAATTTTTTCGTCAGAGAGCACATTTTCGAGCAGTGTTGCTTCCAACATCGCGCCTTGTCGTTTACCGCCACAAAGCAATTTCGCTCCGTGCGCAACGGCGGCGTTGATCCAATTCTCCAGGCGCTCGGCCTCCTTGGCAGAAATCAGCGGCCCGATGAAAGTTGTTTCCTGTTTGGGATCGCCCATGGGCAGGGCTTTTGTAGCGGCCACCAGCTTGTCGCGGAAAGCCTGATAGACTTTTTCATGAATGATGATGCGCTGCACGCCGATGCAGCTTTGCCCGGATTGATAGAAAGCGCCGAAAATGACGCGGCTGACGGCATCATCGAGATCGGCATCTTCGTCAATCACCACGGCGGCATTGCCGCCCAGCTCGAGCACGACTTTCTTTTTGCCGGCGCGTTTTTTTAAATCCCAGCCCACTTCCGGCGAACCGGTGAAACTCAGCAGTTTTAATCGTTCATCTTCGGTGAACAAGCGCGCGCCCTCACGCGGGCAAGGCAAAATCGAAAAAGCGCCGGCCGGCAAATCCGTCTCAGCTAACACCTCACCGATGATTAAAGCGCCAATGGGCGTGAGGCTTGCAGGTTTGAGCACGAAAGGGCAACCGACGGCCAGGGCTGGCGCGACTTTGTGCGCCGCCAAATTCAACGGAAAATTAAAGGGTGATATGAACGAACAAGGCCCAATTGGTACGCGTTTCCACATGCCGGAATAATTCCGGGCGCGCGCGGAAATGTCGAGCGGCAAAACTTCTCCTGTCATGCGCATGGATTCTTCCGCAGCAATGCGAAAGGTATCAATCAAGCGGCTCACTTCGCCGCGGCTGTCTTTGATCGGTTTGCCGGCTTCGATGCAAAGGCTTAAGGCCAGCTCTTCGGCGCGCTCGGTGAAGCGCTTGACGCAATGATTGAGCACCTCCTGGCGTTTGTAGCTCGGCAGTGCGGCCATCGGCTCAGCAGCACTCGCGGCTGCTGCAATGGCTTCATCAATGGCCTTTTCATCGGCCAATGCCACGCGTGTGGCGACTTCACCGGTATATTTGTCGGTAACTTCGAGATCGGTGTTGGGTTGCCGCGGTTTGTTGGCGAGATAGTAAGGATAATTTTTTTTCAGCATATCGGCCTCGTGATTTGAATACACAAAGAAATGATGCAGCAGGGTGATAACGAAGAAAATACTGTATATCAATCGAATCGTTACTCTTTGCCATTTGCGGAAGCGGCGATTTCAGCATCGCCTGCAATACGGCAAGCTGTCAGGCCGAGCCAGTGTGAAAGTCGTTGCCGAAAGCGGGCGACGAGAGCATAGCCGATGATTTCAAACAATAGAAGCACGGGAAAGGCATAGATCAAAACGATTAAAAGCGACCAGGGAAAACGGCGCATCAGAAAATAATTCAAAGCCAACGCCCCGCGATGCACTTTCCTCTGCCGCGAAATGACGTGAAGCTGTTTGGCGCATTGCGCATGCGTGACGCCAAAAGTCTCTAGTTCGGATTCCAGATAGCTTTGATAGGGATGGATTTGCCATTTTTCGTTTTGCGCCATGCGCCGGGCGTGTTGGGCGCACAGGTTGCAAATGCCGCAATCGCCGTCGAACAACATGTAATCATATTGGCTGGTAATAATCTTCATTAAAATCTCGTCACGTATTCCTCGAGTCGCCATGCGAATTCCGACTTTCAAGTCCTGTGAGGATTAGCCAAAGTTTGGTCGTGGCCTCATAACCAAAGATGCCACGGCAAAGCCGTGGCAGAGCAAATTTCGATTTTGATTGTCAAGTTGTGTTCTATTGCAGTTTTTGTACAATGATATAGTAAATTGGCAAACCTTGCCGGCGAAATTTTTTCTCATATAAGGTTGGAACACGATCAGCCAGTTCGTTGCAGATACCTTCGGGAATTCGGCTTTGCAAACCAGGCTGCGCCAGCAAGAGCCGCAGCATGTCTTGGGCATAATTCCTCAAATCCGTGGCAATCACAATCCGTCCGCCAACAACTAAACAATTGTGCAATAATTTGATCAATTCCGGCTGCAGCATGCGGCGCCGCGCGTGGCGGCGTTTGGGCCAGGGATCCGGAAAGTTGATGTAAATCTCTTCAATTTGACCGGAACAAAAAATCGTCGAAAAAGCTGCATGGGCGTTCATCTGCAATAAGCGAACATTTGACAATTGCTGTGTTAGAATTTTTTGGTGTGCTCGTTGAATTCCCTTGGCATAAACATCGATACCAATGAAATTGGCGCCGGGTTGGTTTTGCGCCATGGCCGCGAGAAAATGCCCATAACCGCAGCCGAGATCGACGTTGATGGGATTTTGATTGCCAAAAATTTCCCACCAGGGTTTCCCGCCATTCAGATATTGGTGATCCATAATCCATGACATATATATGAAATTAGCGCTGCTGTCGCGCAGCGAGATTAGGGTGTGAATATCTTTGTCTGCGAATCCCAAGTCAGGCTGTGCCGATGGGTTTCCCACCATTGACGAAACGGCGCAATGGCTTGATCATTCAATTCTGCGGGCGTTTCGGCGGGAAAGGCAAAGTCTATTTCCGCATGCGCGATCAGATGTTCGTGAGCGTCTTTACGTACATCGCTGGCTTCGCCGTGATCCATAATATCGATTAATATTTCCAGCCCGCGGGCTTCCCCGAACTCAAGCGCAGCCTCCGCTAATTCCACGCGAATGTACTCGTCGTCTTCTGCGGCGGCTGCCGCGAGTAGTTGTGGTGTGAGGCTGGCATTCCCCAGCGTTTTTACTGCACGCACGGCGTCTTCGCGCACCAAATCTTCGGGATCAGAAAGCAGCTTGAGTATTTCAGGCAAGGCTCCCGAAATTTTGTGGACCATCACGGCGCGCAGCGCCTGGCTGCGTATTTCGGATTCAGGATCAGACAACAAAGGCAAGATTGCTGAAAGGGTTGCGGAAGAGGCGGTGGAATCACCCAGCAGCAAACGCAGGCCGATGAGCCGTTCATTTTTGATTGAACTGGACAGCAGTTTGAATGCATCAAAATCGTTTTTTTTCTCGAACAAGGAGGTCAGGCCAAAGAATGCCGCGAACGCCAGGCCTCCGGCCAGCACACGAACCAGCGCCAAGATTTTTTGCTGTGCATGCAGAAGATACCACAACACGCCGCTCGCAATCAAAAATACGGCAAAGCAAACAACAATGGTGGGGCCCGAGGGTAAATCCGAAGTGTAGGAAATGATCACGCCGAGCAAGCTGACGAACGCGCCCACCGTCCAGCCGATGGCCAAACGGGCGCTGATGCGATCGGCAAACAACACGGCAATGACCGCGGGAATCACCAAAAAGCAGAAAACCAGCAACACGCCGGCAATTGCCACGGAACTGGTCACGACGAAACCAAACGTGAAGTAAAATAAAAAATCCCACCAACGTACCGAAATGCCTTCGGCTTCAGCGCGCAGTGGGTCTTGTGAAATGAGCAGAAAATTTCGGCGAAATTTATAATGAAAAAGACCGATGGCCGCGTACAGCGCTGCCGTTGCGGCGATGTTTGATCCGCGCACCCAGAGAATGCTCCCGGCTAGCAGGGTTTCAACCTGTTCGGAGCCGTGCGCCAGTCTGGCCGTCATTAAAATCGTGGTCGCGAGTGCAACGGCATACGTGATGCCAATGATGGCTTCTTGCGGCACACGCTCATGACGCATGCGGGTGAGCGAAAAGATGAACGCGCCGACGGAAGCAAAGAGCAGAGAAAAAAACTTGATGCTCCATTGATCGGCGTCGAGATCATAGCCGAGTAAAACGCCATAAACCGCTCCCAGCGCGGCGATTTGCGCCAGCGCGAGATCCACAAAGATGACTTTGCGTGCGAGCACGTGGATGCCGAGATAAACATGAATGCCGGCCAGCAGCAAACACGCCAACATCGGATAGGTCATGGTGCGAAAAAAATCCACAATCATGGCAACAGGCTCGCGATTAGATAATCGATGAGATCGAAGTAGGTTTGCGTACTTGCGGTTGAGCCGACATCGATGGGCACGACTACCACGCGTGCACCGGTTTGCTCGGCGATAAAATCTGCCGCGGTTCGTTTATAAAAAGGTTCAACTAAAATTGTTTTGATGTTTTGCGTATTCATGGCTTCGATGACACGGTCGCGATGGCGCGCCGAAGGCTCAATGCCCGGCTTTTCTTCGAGTTCGAGCGGAATCGTAATGCCGAAGCGCTGCGCAAAATAAATCCAGGTTTTGTGATAGGAAATGATTTTGAGTCCGGCCAGCGGCTCTGCTTTTTTGAGCCAGCCGCCCAGCTTGTTGTCGAGGTTGCGTGTTTTTAAATACTCGAGCAATTTGCCCTGCCGCGCCAGGCGGGTGAGTTTGCTGCCGCCGACCTCACGCACCAAATCGGCGCCAAAAAGCGCGTCGTCTAGTTTATGATGGAATGCTGCCAGGCGTTGTTCGTAGTATGCCGCATTGGCTTGGTCTATGGCCTTGAAGCCGTTGGCAATGTTCTCCGCGATTTGCTTGGCGTTGATGGGATCCAGCCAAATGTGCGGATTGCCGTAGGGATGCACATCACCCCATTCGCGCGATAGCGACTGCGGTAATTCCAGCGTCGGTACGTTTGTCGATGCAATAATCAACCCCGGCTGGCCTTTTTGAATTTTGAGATTGCCGGAACCGTTGATCAAGTTTTCGGTCCATAATTCAAGCTGCAGGCCGATTTCGATAAAGGCGTCCGCCTCGCGGCCGCGTTTCATCAATGTCGGGCGCGGTTGTACGAAATGGGGATCTTCGCGCGGGTCAGCCAGCGCTTCGACTTCCACCTTGTCTCCGCCCACCTCTTCCGCAAGGTTTTTCAATACCGGCAGAGTTGTGACGATTTTGAGTTTGCCGTTGGGCGCAGCATAAATTTTTTCACTCTTTATCGGATTGATGAAAACGATCATTAGAATCATCAAATAAAATTTACCAGCACATCTCATGTGAGCCTCCACAAAATTGCCAGGAAGAACCGTTTCCGTTAACGATTTACCCAATAGGGCTCGGTCGGGTGCGAGCCAAACACAAAATTAATCTCAAGAAATGCTGTGTTTAGACCATCGTATGCCGCCTCACTCTCAACATGCTCAAAGCCGAGGCGCAAGCGCAGAAACTCGGTGGTATAATAGCTCAGGAATGCCGCATAGGCTTGCGTCTGCAACTTCACGTCAGTTAACGCCTCCGTCATTTCAGCGCGCACGCCCAAATACGTGCGGCGATTGAATTGATATTGCGACCAGGCATAATAGCCCAGCGGCCGCCGTTGTGACCGTGAGTCGCCGGGCACGGTCAACGTTGTCCAATACAGCTCTCCGCCGATGAGAAACGAATGCCATTCTCCGTGGGTTTTGGGCCGCCATTTGTAGGTGAGATCGATGCCGTAAAGTTTGCTGCGCAGGCCATCCTCGCCTCCGGCTTTTCCCCAATAGCCGCTTGCACCGAGCTCGAGATCGTGGCCGGAGGCGAGATCCCAGAACCATTTCACATGCGCAAGCCCCGCGAGATGATCGGCGGAGCTTTCTGCGGCAATCGGAATATTGCCGCCATTCAGCAAGTCTATTGTGGCTTCAAGAGTATTCGAAGCGCCCGGCGAGGGAAGAAAGAATTGAGCGGAAATCCCATTTTGCAGAAAACCTTCTTCACCGAGAAAGGTTTGTAGAGCGCGAGGATAAGACGTATGCGGCAAATCGTGTAAGTGAATTTTGTTGAATCGTCCAAACTCCGGGCGATAGCGGCCAGCCTTCAATTTTAACCCGAGTGGGGCAGTGTTGAGCAAGGGCACTTTTTTAAGCACAAGATAACCCTCTTCGATGCCGGTGGCAAATTCATTGGGTGTTTCGGATTCGACGGCTACAATCAAAAAACCATCCGCCCAGGGGTCGATAGCGGCGCGCAGATCAATTTCCACCTCACGCAGATTGAAGCGATCATCAATCCTTGCACCTTCTTCCAGTGCAATTTGTTGATTGTCGAAGCGCCCGATAAAATTTCCAAAGGTCGTGATGCGGGGGTTAAAAACATTGGCTGATTGTGGCGGCGCCGCCGCTGTTTTTTGCGTGGCTTCGGCAAGCCGTTGTTCTAGTTCTTCGATTTGTGCGCGCAAATTATCGAGTTCGTTGACATGTGTCTGCTGCAACTCGTGCAATTGGCGCTGTAAATCTTCGAGGGTCAGCGGGGAGGAGGGCGGTTGCGTTTGTGCATGCAGGAACGGCGTTGCCGCAAATAAAGCGATGCCAATCGTCATTTTCCCGATTAATCTTATCATTGGGCTTGCTCCCTTTGCGCGAATTGGTGGTTGTAATGCAACCGAGTGTGCTACACTCAGGAACTGCCTTGTGGAATTTGACAATTAAAATCGGTAATTCTGTTTTGTTCAGCCGCGCCAAGCCCTGGCTGAACATTACTGAACGTGAACGACAAAACTCATAAGATACAATTCATCTAGTGAACTGTCACCTTGAAAAGTCTACCCCACCCTGAAGATCATCCTGGAGGAATCTTGTGAAGTACCCGGCATTGGGCCTAGAATTTCACAAGATCGCTCCGGGATGACATTTCAAGCGGCACCCCCGCCACAAATTAAGGCAACAGGGCGCTAACTGTCATCGAAGAGCCTGTCTGGTAATGAAACGCGGACCCGCTCAAAACGAATCGGGTTTATTTTTGGGCCTGTCAGCCAAAGGCAAGCCATATTTTCCGCTATCCTTCTGTCATGTCGTTTTCAAAATAACGAGTGTCATATCATCATGCTGCGGATGCTCGCCCACAAATTCCCGGACATCATTGAAAATATGACGCACCAATTCCTGCGCTGAGCTGTGTTTGTATCGTTGCAACAATTCCAGGAAGCGTTCTTCACCAAATTCTTCTTGTCGACTGTTCATGGCTTCGGTGAATCCATCGGTATAGAGCACGAGGGTATCGCCCGGCGTCATTTGCAATTCGCCTTCCACCAGTGTGCGCGTGAACACGTCACCGGAATCGAGGCCCAACCCAATGCCGGCGGTTTGCAAAAGCCGCGCTTGGCTTTCACCGCTGCGAAAAATGATGCCGGGATTGTGTCCGGCGCGCGCAAAACGCAGGGCGCGCTGCCGGCTGTCCAATACCGCATAGAACATGCTGACATACCAATTGCGCTCGATGGTGCGATACATCAAATTGTTGACCTTGCTTAATACTTGTTTCGGCGAGCTTTCTTCGCCGGCATGGGATTGTAGAATCCCCTTGGTCAGCGTCATGTAGATCGCGGCAGGTATGCCTTTGCCCGAAACATCGCCGACAGCAATGCCGAGATTGCCGCCCTGCAACTCGACAAAATCAAAATAATCTCCGCCCACTTCAAGCGCCGGCACGCATACCCCGGCAATGTCGAAGCCCGCGACTTTTGGCTGATTTTTCGGCAGCAATCCGAGTTGCACGCGATGCGCGATTTCCAGCTCTTTTTGCAAACGCACGCGTTCTTTGATGCGGCGAATGTGCGCCGGCTCATCTTCCGGTGTGTACTCGAATTCTTTTCCGCGCATGGCGCCGATGACGCCCACGATCAGAATACCCGCCAACAAACCAATGCATGCGAATGCGTTCGCTTCAAAAAATGGCGCAGCGCTGCCGAGCAAGGGGCCTATGGCATTCAACGCCGCCAAGACAGAGGCAGAAGTCATGGAGGCCAGCAAGCCATATCGCCAAAAAATGAAACCCTGCAATAACCCGGTTGCGATTGTCGGAATCAATAAAAAGTAAGCCGGCCGCAAGCTGTAGGTCTCCGTAAAAAAGATCTGAAAAAATCCCTCCAACACCGCCGCACCAAGGATCGCCCCACCCGTTGATTTGAGCACCCGGCGCAGCCACGATATCAGCAAAAGTCGAAAAACGATTTCGCCGAAAAGCGCCGTCGTGAGCATGTTGATCATCACGCTGAGAGCCGGAAGCGAGTGATCGAAAAGCGCTCCACTGTTGATGCTCAACCGCGGCAATACGCCAAGATGTTTGACCAGCAGAAAAATCACGCCCTGCACCAAACCGAAAATGACCAACCCGAACGCGAAACCGACCGGCAATTCCCGCCCGGTATTTTTACTAAGCCATTTGTGATTGAAAACACTGTCGATGCCGGAGAGCCGGCGCGGCGCTTCCGTGCGCAACGTTTGTTCGCCGACCGTCCAGCCGGCCAACACCATCAATGCGATGAGATTGTAACCAAAGGCGGTGGAGACGCCCAGATGAATAAACTTGCTGATTAACTGGCTGACGGCGCCGAAGCCAACGCCGACCCCCATGCGATCCCAGCCATTAATGGCGTACAAGAGTAGGGCAACGAAGACGAGTCCCGCGAGCCACAGGCCCGTACGCACACCGACCTCGCCTTCATGATATTTGCGCAAGAATGCGATGAGCGAGCCGAAGAGCAGGACAAGATAGACGATGACGGAAATGGTGTTGAACAAAATGTTGGTCGAACTCACCACGCCGGAAGTTGTCAGAAAGTTCTGCGGATCCCGCACGTAACGCATAACTCCCGACAACTCCGCGCCGCTGAGATAGACTTCGATGACGTCTGTTGCTTCTTTGAGAGTGGCGGCATTCTGGCGCGCGAATGTCAGCTTGTGATCCGCGCGTCGTGGCTTTTCGAAACGATCAGATCGTTCTAATTTGAAATCGCTTGCTCGAATTGCAGGCCAGTTCTGCACGGCAACCTGGGCGCGCTGCAGCGCAGCATCGCTGCTGAGTGAGTCGCCGGCCGCTGAATCCGGGAGAAAATGATGGAAACCGATCAACTTTCCCGTCGGAGAAACGCGCACTTGATAGGTCTCGCGTTGCTGATCTTTCGGCACATTGCGGTAGTAATCGAATCGCCAATATGACAACGGCAGGCTGTCGGCGCGGCCGAGCGCAATGATTGGCTGTACGCCGAATTCGCCCATCAAATATTCGATTCCCGAAGCGTCGTATACAAAAATGCCGTCGCAAAAAAAACTGCTGGCGTCGAAATTGTTGCGCTGTAAACATGCCTCGGCAATGGCCGCCGCCTGGCTGCGGGTGATTTCCGTCCGGCTAGCAAAATAAGGATTGATTTTAGGCATGAAGTAGACGCCGAGCGCCAAACCGGCCACGGCGAGTACGGTGAGCAGCAAGAGGCGAGCAGTTGTCATGCGTTCCATGAATTCTCCGGATGAGTCATGATGGGAGTGGTCTAAAATCGCGCTGAGAAAAATACATCTGTTTTTACAGGAAAACAAATCAAATGTTGCCGGGGCGAAGCGTTCTAGAAGTTCACTGGTGTAGAAAGAAAGATTCATGCGGGAAGTTGCTCCGTTGTTATTCCGCGCCGCGCTTGCTATGCTACGCAGGTTGAGATTGTCCAAGCCTGATCAAAGAAGCCGGCATCTGACGACAATCATGGGTGGCAGGCTTTTGGGGTTTTGACCCCGCCTGATTGCGATTCCATCTGCCGTTTGATCGCAAAAAGTTTTTTACCCTGTCAGTTGGAAATGCTTGACATTGTGCGCTGAAATGTGTATCTGCCAAAAATGAATAGCGTTGCGGCATTATTTTATATGCTTAATCACTGCTGTCCGGTTTAAAGTAGTAAAACAAGCTGTGCCGCGTTGTGGGATT